>NZ_JAOWEE010000053.1:0-1167439 GCF_030334295.1 Citrobacter sp. Cf088 | reverse complement strand
TGATCTTGACCCTCCATCTCCGAACAGCTTTTGTATCTTAAGTTAACGATGTCCGCTGCCGCCGGTATTCCCTCGGGGAGTGATATCCCAGCGCGCTGTGCGGGTGGTTTTCATTGTAATGCGTGAACGCTACTGCAAGGTTTCGCAGTGCTGTTCTCACATCCGGTTTTGGCATGAACGCGATATAGTCTTCTTTCATCGTTTTCACGAACCGTTCGGCCATGCCATTACTCTGCGGGCTGCTCACCGCTGTTGTGCAGGGCTCCAGATTCAGCTCTCTCGCGAACCTCCGCGTTTCATACGCGGTATACGCTGAACCGTTATCCGTCAGCCACTGCACCGCTGTGTCGGGCAACCTGTCGCCGAAGCGCTTTTCCACCGACCTCAGCATCACATCCTGCACGGTCGAACTGTCATAGCCTCCCGTGCTTGCTGCCCAGTCTATGGCCTCACGGTCGCAGCAGTCCAGCGCGAACGTTACCCGCAGTTTTTCGCCGTTGTCGCAGCCGAACTCGAAGCCATCTGAACACCAGCGCATATCGCTTTCTGCCACCGCTATCTTGCCCTTATGTTCACGCTTCGGTCGCTCTGGTTTGTGATGCAACAACAACAGGTTATGCTCGCTCATTATCCTGTAAAGCCGTTTGGCATTCACAGGTGGCTGTCCCTCTGTGCGACGTTGCTTGCGCAGGATGCCCCACACGCGTCGATAACCATAACTCGGCATATCGCTGATAATGTTGAGGATAGCCGACAGTATTTCTGCGTCTGCTTCTTCATTACGCCGGTTACAGCGCCTGTCCTGCCAGTCGGCAGAACGGTTAATCCGCAGTGACAGTTGCGCACGCGACACGCCCATGGTCCGGCTGACCATGGCTATTCCCCGTCCTTTGGCAACAAGGGCGCGTGCGCTATCCATTTTCGCGACTGACCGTACTCCACGGCTTCTTTCAGGATCTCAACTTCCATCGTTTTCTTGCCCAGAAGGCGCTGAAGCTCCCGGACCTGCTTCAGAGCAGCAGTAAGCTCAGAAGCAGGAACGACTTCCTCTCCAGCCGCAACGGCGGTGAGGCTGCCTTCCTGATATTGCTTCTTCCACTTAAACAGCAGGCTGGGCTGGATACCATGCAGGCGGGCGACATGGGAGACATTCATACCCGGCTCCATCGTCTGCTGGATAATGGCGATCTTCTCCTGAGGAGTTTTACGTTTACGGACTTCTTGCCCTAACAGGATCCCGGTCATCTCAAAATTGGCGTTAGTGTTAGACATATATTCAAGCCTATCTCTTATCTGGAGATACAGCTACTGTCCGGTGTTTCAGGGGGCTACATCATCGTCTCAGGATCATGATGGATTTATCACTATGACTAGAACAGAAAGGCTTCTCGAATTACTACAGATATTAAGGGTACAAAGATATCCGATCACTGCATCCACACTCTCAGAAAGATTAGGGATAAGTGTGCGTTCCCTTTACAGAGATATAAAAACGCTACAGCATCAAGGGGTATGCATTGAAGGTGGTGCTGGAATTGGTTATATCGTTAAATCTGATTTTCATTTGCCACCCTTAAACCTGTCTCATGAAGAAGTCAATGCTATTACGCTTGGATTGAATTGGGTCTCTCATAATACGGACCATGATTTCAAAATTATCGCTAAGAATGCACTTGCCAAAATACATACCGTCATTTCCGGTGAGTTGAAAAATCTTATTGAAAGTCAATCCTATCTGATTGGTCCTTCAGAAAAAAATGAGATGTTTTTTGAAGATATTCGCAATGCTATTAAAAATCGAAAGAGAATCAAAATAAAGTATTGTGATAAGAAAGACTCTTACTCTTCTCGAGTCATATGGCCCATTGGGTTGGTATACATGGAGTCATGTTGGCTTTTGGTTGCATGGTGTGAGATGAGAAATGATTTTCGCCACTTTAGGACTGACAAAATTAAGGAAATTGAGCAACTGGATTCCTTTTATAGTGAAAGCAGGGCGGTTTTATTGAAAAAATGGAGAGTAAAAGAAGGGATTAGCGAGGAGAAAGAGTACTGACAAAAACTGTCACAGCTCATTTGTATACTAACCCAGATGAAAGGTTCAATTCTACATCTTTGGGGGGAGTATGAATTTCCAAAATAAAATTGCTGTGATAACAGGAAGCACTACAGGAATAGGTGAGGCCGTCGCAAAGCAATTACACATACATGGTGCTAAGGTCATTATTGTCGCCCGTTCGTCAGAGCAGGCTAAACAAAAAGCGAAACAATTATCTTCACAGGGTCAACAAGCGATGGGGATCGGATGTGATGTATCACAGCCTGAACAAGTACGACAAATGATCGATGAGGTTATCGAACGCTTCGGCAGACTTGATTATGCTGTAAATAATGCAGGCTTAACAGGTGATCATGGTAAAAACATAACAGAGCAAACAGTTGAGAACTGGGATAAGGTTATTGCCACCTCATTGAGCGGAGTTTTTTACTGCCTAAAATATGAAATACCTCAGATGATGAAGTTTGGTGGCTCAATAGTGAATTTATCTGCCGTAAATGGCCTGGTTGGCATTCCTGGATTAGCGCCTTACACCGTGGCTAAGCATGGTATAATTGGTTTAACCCAAACCGCAGCGCTAGAATTTGCATGTCAAGGAATTCGAGTAAATGCAGTCGCTCCTGGTTATGTCCAGACCCCGCGAATGAGTGCACTTCCTGAAAATATCGTACATAGCTTCGCCAATAGCCACCCTATGAAAAGGATGGCAAAAATGCAAGAAATAGCAGACTTCATCTTGTTTTTGCTATCAGACAAATCCGCATTCTGTACCGGAGGAGTTTATCCAATTGATGGTGGATATTTAGCCGAGTAAATTTCTCTAACGTTTTAAACTATAAGCATTACCTAACCAAAGCGGTAGGTTCAATAGGAGCGTTATAATATATTTAATGCTCCTATTATAGGGGGAATGATAACAGCATCTCCAGTTTGAACTAATATGAGAATAAATGATCGACTTTCCATTGGTTTAACTCACATTGAAAAACGGGCATCTTTGTCTGTAGATACAGATGAAATGCTTCCTTTTGCCACTCGTTGAGTAGCATAGTCTCTTCGGCGACAATCCATGCCTTTTCTCAGAGGGGCCATCGCCTGAAATGAGGTTTTGATTTCGAAATAAAACATTAGTGCATTTTTCTGATAAAACGTGGGGAAGATTCTGAAAGCTCCCGGCGAAGGTAACTCGTTGGGAGCTGTCTTTATTTATTGGGCCGACTGTAATAGGTCGAGTTCAGAACACCGGCAAACCCAGCCCTTGCTTCACTTCTCTTAATGTCTGCAGCGTGATCTCGTGCGCCTGTTCGCTGCCTTTTTTGAGCATTGCCATCAGCATGCCTTTATCCTGAATGTAGGTGGCCCGCAGCTCGCGCATTGAGGCGATGAGTTCCTGCAAGCACACCTCCAGCTCGTTTTTGCATGTCCGGTCACCCAGTCCACCCCGTTGGTAATGCGCTTTCATTTCCGCCACTTTTGCTTTATCCGGATGAAAAGCGTCGAGGTAAATGAATACCATATTGCCGTCGATTTGCCCCGGGTCGGATACTTTCAGATGATTGGGGTCGGTGTACATTGCACTGACCGCGTGATGAATGGTTTCTTCGCTGGCTGACAGGAGCAATGTGTTACCAAGCGATTTTGACATTTTGGCATTCCCGTCAATCCCTGGTAGGCGGCTGGTTTCACTCAGCAGCGCTTTGCAGTGCGATAAGACGGGGGCCGGTAACAGGCTATTCATCTTGTGCACGATTTCATTAGTCTGCTCAATCATTGGCAACTGATCGTCGCCGACGGGAACCACTTCGGCTTTGAAGGCCGTAATATCTGCCGCCTGACTGATGGGATAAACCAGAAAACCAACCGGTAACGAGCGGGCAAACCCTTTCTGCGCAATTTCGTTTTTAACCGTAGGATTACGCTCTACGCGAGCCACGGTGACGATATTCATATAAAGCGCGGTCAGTTCCGCAAGGGCAGGCAGGGCCGATTGCAAACAAATAGTGGTCAGTGAAGGATCTATTCCTGCAGCAAGATAGTCGGCAAGTACCTCGGGAATATTGTTGCGGATCTTTTGCGGTGTGCTGCCGTTATCGGTTAGCCCTTGCAGGTCAGCCACCAATATAAACTGCTGATAATCATGTTGCAGCGCGGCGCGCTGGCGCAATGACCCCACATAATGGCCAAGATGCAGCGGGCCGGTGGGACGATCGCCAGTGAGGATGATGGTTTTATTGTTCATGTAAGACTCCTTAGTCATAAAACCGAAAGGGGTCTCTAAATGCAAATAACCGCCTTTCGGCGGTTATCTAAAAATGGGAAAAACACATTCTGACCGCCTTTAAGAAGGCAGCCACCACAAGTTGTAATTAAAAGCGGTGATATCGTGTTTTGTGTTCATTGAATTAACATATCACCGCCTGGCGTTGAGGTAAAGCCATGTTCAACTGGCCTCCAGCATGCCAAAGCTCACGATGCGCGAACGTCCCAGCTCTTTAGCGCGATACAGCGCCACGTCTGCAGCACGCAGCAGGTTGTCGCTCTGGGCGTGCTGCGGATAGCTGGCTACGCCAATAGAGACATCGACGTGACCAATTTCAGAGACGCCAAAGCGCAGCGACAGTTCGCGTACGCCGTTATAAATATCCGTCGCAAGGCGGTTGGCAGCCTGTTCATCCGTATTGGCCAGCAGCACCAGAAACTCCTCACCGCCATAGCGGAAGGCCATGCCGCTGTCGTGAACCACGCGCTGAATGGTGGCGGCGATACTTTTTATCACGCTGTCTCCCGCCTCGTGACCAAAGCGATCGTTAATATTTTTAAAATGGTCAATATCGATCATCAGGCAACTAATCGGCTCCTTGTTGCGTACGGCCTGGCTCATCTGAGTGCGTAAGGTATCTTCCAGATGATGACGGTTGCGTAGACCAGTTAGCGGATCGTAGAGCGCTTTCTCCAGCAGGGCGTCACGCAGACGTTGGTTGGCTAATGCGAGGCCGAGTGCTTCTGCCATTAGCTCCAGATACGCACGAGAGGGGGCGGAATCATCGCTAAGGTTCTGGAATGAGAGCAGACCGATGGCTTCTCCCTGGGCAATCAGCGGAACGCACAGGGTATGCTGCTGGCATGAATCCGGCAGATGGTAGCAGGCGATATCGGGTTCACCTTGTACCGGAGGGTGGCTCTGGCCGCGGCGCACAGCCCAGCATTCGTCCGGGTGGAACGCATCCGCTTTACCCTGTGGTGAGAGCCATTGTGCAACGCAGCGCATTTGCCAGGGTTCCCGGTCCAGTATGTAAAGCCGCCCGGCAATACCTGGGGCAATATTCGGTGCAAACAGTTCCGCCACATTGATGACATCGGCAAAATTCTCGCAGCCCTGCAGACGCTGCGTCATACGTGCCAGCAGATCGCGGATTGCCCAGTCGGCATCTCGCTCCTTCTCCAGTCTCTGACGAGCCAGACCGTTCTCGCGGAATATCCGGATCGCCTGTGCCATGTCGCCTATTTCGTCTATCTGGTTAAAGCTGGGCGTCTCAACGGCATAATCCTGCGATGCGAGACGGTTTACGACATCGCTCAAACGCACGACGGGGCGCAGGACACGACGCTTTAAAATGAAACCGAGAACGAATAAAAACAGCAGCGCTGTCAGACCGACCATCACTTCAGAGGCCGTCCGCAGCATGCGGGATGACTGGGTTGCATCTTCAATCGTGTTGCGTACGCGGCTATCGAGTAACTGGCGGAAATGATCTATCCGGTCCTGGGCTCGCTCCAGTTCCTGTTCATAGGCTTTCCCGTACAGCAGGGCGATGGCCTGCGACTCTTCTCCACGCGCGACGCTGGCAAGCGCCTCGGCCTGCTCATCCTGCAGAGCATCCGCAATCCGCAGCCCTTCATGCAATAGCGCCAGCTCTTCATCCGTTGCACCAAGGTCTTTGAGCTTCGAAAGACGATGCTCAACGGCTTTCAGCGACGCTTCTTTCTGACGGTAGGCGTTGAGCACCTCAGGATCTTTTGCAATAACATAGTCGCGCGCCAGGTCGGACAGCGACCAGGCATCGAGTTCGACTTCTTCGGTTAGTTGATCGAACTGATAACGCTGTTCTACCACCTGGCGTTCTGTGTTATCGGCGCTGGATGCCATCAGCATGACAACGCCTGAAGCGATGGTCAGACATACCGTCGCGCTATAGGCCCAGTTGGTGATTGTGGCTATTCGCACTGATTAGTTCCTTCTGCGACGATTAATGAATACGCATGATTGAAATTATAGGAAACGTATGATTTTGCGTGAAAATAAAAAAGGCGGTCCTGAAACCGCCTTCTGTTATCGTCCTGCAATCAAAAATCTGGAGGATTTTTTCCTTCTTCCATAAAGGCTTCGTCGATTCCTTCCACGTTACCTTCATGGTCACGCCCGGAAAACAGGTTCCAGCAGGTTATGAAAAGTGCAGCAACCAGGGGGCCAATCACAAAGCCGTTAATACCGTAGATCTCCATGCCGCCGAGAGTGGTAATCAAAATCAGATAGTCCGGCATTTTGGTGTCTTTACCTACCAGCAGCGGGCGCAGGATATTGTCCACCAGCCCAACGATGATCACAAAGAAGCCAACGATAAACAGCCCTTGCCATAGCTGATGGGTGGCGAACAGAAATATTGCTGCTGGTACCCAGACGATCGCTGAACCGACGGCGGGCACGAGGGAGAGAAACGCCATCAACGCGCCCCACAGAACGCTACCATCGATATCTACAATCGCAAACGCGATGCCGCCAAGAATACCCTGAACCAAAGCGACGACCGCCGTGCCCTTGACGGTTGCCCGCGTCACGCCGACGAATTTTGCAAACAGGTGCTGTTTGGCAAAATCAGAAAGCGGTAATGAGTCCAGAATCTGGCGCACCAGGTACGGTCCGTCCTTCAGTAAGAAGAACAGTAGATACAGCATGATGCCAAAGCTAATAGCAAAGCCGAATGTTCCTTTACCAATCAGGAACGCGCTGCCGGCGAGGTATTGTCCACCCTGCAGCACGACATCGGACAGTTTTTTCTGGATCTGCGCGACATCATCCAGATTGTGTTCTGCCAGAAAACCTCTGGCCCAGTCAGGAAGATACGAAAGAACAGAAGCGACGACCTCCGGGAACTGCGTGTCATTCTGTTGCAGCTTGGTGTACACCACGTTCAGTTCAATGGCCAGCGATGACAGGATTACCATCAGCGGGATAAAGACAATCAGACAGATAATGACGATGGTAATAAACGATGCCAGTCCGTTGCGGTCGCCAAGCGCGCTGCGCAGTCTGTTTTTTACCGGGTTAAAGATAGTCGTTAATATCGCGGCCCACAAAATGGCGGAAAAGTAGGGGGACAGCACATCGAAGAATGCCCAGGTCACGAGGGCAAGTATGAAAATGAAGAAACCTTTAGTCAGTCCGTTAAATCGCATTAGTGAACCCTGTAATGAAAAGCAGTCCAGACTATAGAACCGTTCAGAGGATTTACCAACTTTAGCTGAAGATTGCCGCTTATTTTGGCTAATACGGTGACTTACTGAAGATAAAAATCAATGAATATCCACAGTATTAATGTGATATTCGAATGACAGCAACCATTAGATTTTTAGTGCATCAAAGATGACGGTATCTATTTTTTCTGGAGTGGTGAAGGGGGCAAAACGCTTAAGCGGTTTTCCGTCGCGACCGACCAGAAATTTAGTGAAGTTCCACTTGATCCTCCCACCCAGTATGCCGGGTAATTCATCTTTCAGGTAACGAAATACTGGGTGTGTAGCGGCACCGTTAACCTCCACTTTCTCAAACATTGGAAAACTCACGCCGTAGTTGACGTAGCAGGTCTGCGCGATTTCGTCGACCCCACCGGGTTCCTGCTTACCAAACTGGTTGCAGGGGAAACCAAGCACCACCAGGCCCTGTGTGTCGTATTTCTTATACAGTGCTTCAAGGCCCGCATATTGTGGCGTAAAGCCACAATGGCTGGCGGTATTAACCACCAGTACCAGTTTGCCTGCATAGTCGGCCATTGAAATAAGCTGACCATTCAGGCTGGTGGCGGTAAGTTGATGAAAAGTGAACATTTTTTAAACCTCAGGTCAGGGTGAGTTTAGCGTCGACATTGCCACTCAGCGCGTTACGGGCAGTTGAAGCCTGATAGAAAATCTTCATGGCATCGTTTTTCTGTTGTTTATTGGCACAACTTGACCATTTCTGATTTCCTCATTGACACAAGGTTGAGGTTTACCAAACAGATATCCTTGGGCGAAATCGCAGCCCAGCGCCTGAAGGCTTTTTAGTTGCTCCTGAGTTTCAACACCTTCAGCAACAGCCTTCATATTGAGTGATTTCGCCATGCCCGTGATCAGTTTGATGATATTAAGCGCATCTTCATGTGTGGATATTGAATGCACAAAAGACTTGTCTATTTTAATTTTATCGAAGGCAAGCTTGCTCAGGCGCGAAAGAGAAGAATATCCGGTACCAAAATCATCGATGGAGATTTTTACGCCCAGGGCTCTGAGTTTATTAAGCGTATTCATCGGCGTCGTACTCTCAGTGAAGAGAGAGGACTCTGTTACTTCCAGTTCAAGACGATCGGCTGGGAGTCCAGTTTCTTTCAGAATAGACAGTACGATACCGACAAAGGCTTTGCTGCTTAGCTGGACAGGAGAGACATTTACTGAAATTTTAGCAGGAACCGCCCAACAAGCCGCTTCCCTGCAGGCAATTTCAAGCACTGCTTTCCCCATCTCATTAATCATTCCGGTTTTTTCAGCAACAGGAATAAAGCTATCCGGCGACAGGAGGCCCTTCAGAGGATGGAGCCAACGAATTAGGGCTTCATAGCTATAAATTTCCTGGCTGAAGGAGTCAACAATGGGCTGGTAATAAACCACGAATTCTTTGTTCACTATTGCCAATGCCATATCATGCTCAAGCGTTCTGCTTTCTTGTAGCTTTTCTAACATTCGTTGTCGGAAGACTTTTATCTTACCTGAGCCTTCACCTTTGGCTTCATAAAGGGCCAGATCGGCAAATTTATAAAGATAGTCGGAACGACGTTCAGTGTCTGAGATAACAATGCCAACACAGGTGGTTATGTTGATAATCGTGTTATAAATAGTGTAGGGCTGGCTGATAAATTCACATATTTTCTGGGCCCGCGAAACGGCGTGGCTTTCTGTCAGGCCACTTGAGAGAAACGCAAATTCATCTCCACCCAGGCGATACAGCGTATCCGAAGTAAGGCTCATTGAAACCAGTCGGTCTGATATCTGGCGTAGCAACATATCACCGGCATCATGACCATACGTATCATTTACCTCTTTGAATCGATCTAAATCAAACAACATCACAGTCACAGAATCGTGATTTTTTTCTGCTATCTCAATTGTTTTATTTAAATCGCTCCAGAATAGTTGACGATTATTCATCTCGGTAAGAGAGTCATGGTAGACGTCATATTCCAGTTTAGCATTCTGGATTTGCAGCTTTTCTTTAGATTTCTGCAGCTCTTCGGCAAGACTCTTGACCTGCAGGTGCGCCCGCAGAATATTTCTGTTTTGATAGAAAATGAGCACTCCCAGAATCGCACTCAGTATTATCAGCAGCACCGAGGTTGCTGAGTAAATATAGTACAGCGTTTGAATTTTTTGGTTGGCGTTATTGATCGAGTTAACATCTTTGTTTAACGCGCCAGATGAAAGACGACCCAGTGGCGCATCCAGAGTATGCATTTTTTTCAGATAAGCCTGGAGTGCTGAACGGTTCATTTTCTCTAGATTAACATCCAGAAAACTAAGGGTGTTTTCAAGTTTTACCGCCAGCTCACGGTGGGCTATATTGCTTTCTATGTAGCGCCCCAGGTCACCTTCTTTTATTAAATCACTCTGGCTGAGCATAATGTCGAGGCGCATGCGTACATCATCGAGATTCATCGTATCATCGATAGTGTAAAGACCCAGCAATGACTCGAATCGGTAATATTGTGATACCAGCTGAGCAGCAGACCAGGAATCGGTGTAGTGAGTCAGTTTCTGTAACTCTTGTTGCCGTTCATGCACGAGGAAAGAGATATATCCGGTAGATATAAAAAGAAAAAAGATGATGCCAGCCAGTATTCTGTTCATGATGTTCCTCTGAACGTTTACTCAATATCCATACTACTGACCTGCCATGCAGACCTTGAATAATAAATCTGATTATTCAGTTCCGGCATGCTGTCATAGGGGTACACAATGAATAAAGGACCTTTATCACGGATGCGCATATATTTTCCGTTGATTTTTAACGCAAGGATGGCATTGTATTTTTTGAAATCACTGAGAGGGATTACGGTGGTGTAGTCATTGAGCGCAGTGACCTTTACAACCGAGCCGCTCGCGCCGACGTAATCCATGAGCTTTTGTAGTGGAATACCCGTAAAAGTAGTGCGTCCATTATACCAGGGGGAGGTGGTCTGGAAACTGACCATGCCCAGCTTCTCAAGGCTGGCGGTATCAAAAACGGCTTTCCCGTCTGCATTTGTATTTTCAATATTACCGGACAGCGTCAAAAGAACTGTACCGGAAGGCTGGGGAAGTTCACCCGCCCAGAGCTGGGTGGTGAGCACAAAGCTTACTAACATGACGATTAACCGCATTCTTACCTCACCAATCAGCCGGATGTAAAAGAATTATAATTTAGATATCACTCTATTTATATATATTGCATAGGTATTATTGACGCAATAAAATCAACTTTATTTTTATCCCTCTAAATCAATGGGTTAGATTTTGTTTGTTTTATTATGATGTTTAATCAATGCTGATGGTGATATTTGAGGAAAACGTAATCTCACTATGTATGTACAAAAATAAATCATTTATTGACCCAGTGCCAATAAATACCTACGAAAATAAAGGTTTATTTTTTTCCCAGCGGCGGGCGTTGTTTACTGGTTGATGGCTATATAGGATACGAAGCGGGCCAAAGTATAGCGGGAGCGCTTCGTGTCGGTAATCAAGAACAGACTTTTTATACTGCGGCTGGTGCGGTTCAACAGAACCCGTTTATTCACCCGCCTGAACTGACTGGCGGGCATACAGGTAGGCGGTGGCCCTCGATACGCCCAGATGCTGCGCCACCGTATCCATAGATTTGCGTACGTTCAGCAAACCGTCCTGGCGTAATTGTTGAATCAGCAGCTTACGGTCTTGAGGTTTAAGGGCTCGGGCCGTCGTAGCGCGGTTAGCGGCAAAGTCATCAATACGCTGGCGGATGACTTCGTTACTGCCGGGATCGATATGTTCCTTAATGGGGGAGTTTTCGGTTTCAGTAAAACGCGCAAGAGCACTCTGCATACCACGAAACAGCGTCATATCTACATTCAGACAGAGAGCTGCTACGTATCTGCCTTCTTCGTCCTTGATGCCAATTGAGGTACTTTTCACCGGGCGACCATCGGCAAACTGATTACTGTAGTTTGCAATGATGCTGGGAAAGTCAGGCGATGCGATTCTCGCCAGGCCAAGCTCGGTTGCTGGCTGGCCGGGTTGACGTCCGGACAGATTGTTATGGATGGATAAAATGGCATGTTCAGGATTTTTGAGGTCATGAACCACCACTTCGCAAAACGGAGAGAAGGTCTCACTCAATCCCCTGGCGATAGTATCAATTTGGCTGAGAAGCGAGTTATTGTCGGTTTTTGGCATGCCAGTCTCCTGCGGTGATGCCTGTTGCCATGATTGCGAGCAGTTTACAGTGACCTGGGATCGTTTTTCCAGACGGCAATGTACAGACAGTAACATTAGGGTATCTGCATCACAGATACCCTGTTTATCATCCGGCCAGAAATTCACTGTAGCGGCTGATATCCACGTTTCCGCCGCTGATGATAATGCCGACTTTTTTGCCGCGAAGTTCAGCTTTGCGCGCTCTGGCGGCAGCAAAACCCAGACACCCGGTCGGTTCTACGACGATTTTCATGCGTTCAGCGATAAATTTCATTGAGGTGATTAATTCAGCGTCTGAAACCGTCAGAATATCGTTCACGTTTTGCTGGATAATCTGAAACGTATAGTTCCCGAGATGTTGGGTCTGAGCACCGTCAGCAATGGTTTTGGGCGTATCGATATGAACAATTTTTCCGCTACGAAACGACTGTTGACCATCGTTACCCGCCTCAGGTTCAACACCATAGACGATGCAGTCAGGAGACAGATGTCTGGCCGCCAGAGCGGATCCTGAGAGCAGGCCGCCACCGCCCAGACAAACGAAAAGGGCGTCTAACTGACCCACTTCTTCAATCAGCTCTTTTGTGGCGGTGCCCTGGCCTGCAATCACGTGCGGATGGTCGTAAGGGGGGATCAGCGTTAACCCCTGTTTCTCTGCCAGGTCCCGACCAATTTTTTCACGATCTTCAGTATAGCGATCGTAAGTTACCACCTTTCCGCCATAGCCTTTTGTTGCTGCAACTTTAGCTACCGGAGCATCATGCGGCATGATAATTGTTGCTGGAATCCCCAATAATTTTGCCGACAGTGCAATGGCCTGTGCATGGTTACCGGAAGAAAACGTCACGACGCCCGCAGCACGTTGTTGTGGTGTGAACTGGCGTAGCGCATTCATAGCGCCGCGAAATTTGAAGGCGCCCATTCTCTGGAAGTTTTCGCACTTAAAGAAGACTTCAGCGCCAAATTCTTCATTAACCGTTCGGGATGTCATCACCGGTGTTTTGTTAGCATAATCTGCGATGCGCTTTGCCGCAGCGGCAACATCGTTATAATCAGGCAGTGTCATTTCAGTCATTGTTGTTCACCTGTATGTTGTTAAATGTCACGCTTGCGGGGCCAGCGCCATAGCTTCAACTTCCAGCGCAAAACCATAATGAAGTTCCGCAACACCGGCTACAGCACGGGATGGACGGAAATCACCGATCCACTCCCCATAGATTTTGTTAAACGTCGGCCACTGATTCATATCCGTCACATATACGCGAACTGACACCAGATGCTGGCGGGAAACTCCAGCACCCGCCAGACAAGCATCAATATTCTGTAGCACCAGCCGGGTTTGATCTTCAAAAGAGGCATCCGCTTTTTTCTCGCCGTCGAAAGTGACCGGCAATTGCCCGGAAACGAAGACGAAACCGCCAGCCGTTGTACTGTGCGAGTAATGACCTGCTGGCGGGAAGCTTCCAGCAGATGAGTTCAGTGTAATGTCCGCGGACATAATAAACCTCCTGTAGCTGATGATTCATTTTGTATAAAATAATACGATTTGTATTATTTTATACGCCTTTATGCCACTTTCGACTAGAGATAATTTTCGCGGGTGATGATTTTGTGAACTATTGCAAATGTGGCTAACGTAAATAGCTAACCTGGGTAGGAACGAAGAGGGGAAGGCAGGGAGTGAAGAAACGCCCCAGGCGGGGCGTCTAAGGCAAATACTAGCCGATGTGACCGTGGTTAATTTTACTTAATGGTTCATTGATATCGAAGATTTTGAACGTCACGTCTTCCACACCCAGGTGCTTCAGACGGGCGGTATGCTTTTTGATATAGGCCTGAGCGGTGTCTTCGTCCTGGAACAGGTAGATGCCACCCGCTTCGTGATTTGCTTCGTTCTCGGTCCAGATTTTCCAGATGAACCCCGGCTCCTGGTTGATTGATTCGGCCAGTTCAACGAGCTGATTCGACATCTCAGCCCCAAACGGACCATGAAAATCAAAGTGTATCTGCACGAGTTTGCTCGACATAAATCCTCCATGGATTGGTTATTTCGGGTAAGGCTGCTAGCGCAGCAGCACTTTACCGGTCAGATAAGTTATTGCCTGCCCACTGATATAAACACGCGTTCCTGCTAACTGACAGCGTAAATCCCCGCCGCGCTCAGAGACCTGGCGCGCCAGCATCTGTGTTTTATTCAGTTTTGCAGCCCAGTAAGGGATCAGCATGCTATGTGCCGAGCCTGTGACCGGGTCTTCCGCGACGGCTTCACCCGGGCAGAAGAAACGGCTGACAAAATCGTATTCCCCGTCACCCGGCGCGGTGATGCACACCATTTTTCCCAGCGGAAGCATGGCGTGGATGTTTGGGCGAACAGCCTCAACCTGCTGTTGATTTTCCAACACCACCATGTAATCGCGTGCCACGCGCATCTCTTTGTATTCGGTGATGCCTAATGTTTCCAGCAGTAAAGCGGGCGGCATGGCAGATTCGCTTTGCCAGGCTGGAAAATCGAGCGTCAGCCATTCACCGCTGCGCGTGACCGTCAGCGGTCCAACAAAGCGGGTAGCAAAATGGATTTTTGTATCCGGGTAATCCAGATGTTCAAAGATGACATGCGCGGCGGCAAGCGTGGCATGCCCACACAGATTGATTTCACCCTGAGTGGTAAACCAACGCAGCTCAAAACCATTCTCATTGGCGACAAAAAAAGCGGTTTCTGACTGATTATGCTGCTGCGCCATCTTTAATAATGTTTCATCGGGCAACCAGTCCGTGAGCGGACAGACTGCTGCGGCATTACCGCCAAACGTCGTGGTGGTAAAGGCATCCACCATGTAAAAATCGATTTGTTGCACAGAATAACCCTCTCATCGCACTCAGGATAAATCACACTCTACCATGCCAGCCATTGGGTCAACGCTCCGATTCGCCACTGCGGTGAAAATTCGTTATCATCCGTCCCCACACCTCATTCTGGCCGCCTGATGTCTACGATCCTCGATAACTTTATTGCCCCGCCTTGCCATGACGAGATAGAGACCCTCTATCGGGACGAGCATCTGGTGCTAATCAATAAACCCAGCGGGTTGCTTAGCTTGTCGGGCAAAAATCCGCAGAATCTCGATTCGGTACATCACCGGCTGGTACAGATTTACCCTGGCTGCACGCTGGTACATCGGCTTGATTTCGGCACTTCTGGACTGATGGTGGTCGCCCGTAACAAGGCTATCAACGCTGCGCTTTGCCAGCAGTTCAGCCAGCGTACGGTCACTAAGGTGTACAGCGCGCTGTTATGCGGGCATCTGGAAAACGACGAGGGAGTTATCGATGCAGCGATTGCCAAAGACCCAGCGCTGTTTCCATTAATGTCAATTTGTGCTCTCAACGGCAAACCCGCACGCTCGCGCTATCAGGTTGTCGAGCGCTTTTATCATCGTCAGGAAAAAGGGGCATTGCTCCCCTTGACGCGGGTACAACTAATGCCTGAAACCGGGCGGACCCACCAACTGCGGATCCACTGTCAGCTGTTAGGACATCCGATTTTAGGCTGTGATTTGTATGGCGGGCGTCTGCTGCCTGGCACTGAAAGGGTGCCGCGACTGATGCTGCATGCCAGTGAATTGCATTTCAGGCATCCCATCAGTCAGGAATGGATGAATGTCCAAAATGCCAGTCCGTTCTGAGGATGAAAAAAGCCGCCAACGGCGGCTATTTGGGTATTATCGTGCAGCTCGTTGCAATATAACCGCTGACGGTTGGCGTTGTAGAAAACGCATTCGCAGCATCATCAGCACCGCCGCAGAAGTCAGGCCGATAATAAAGCCCATCCAGAATCCTGCTGGCCCCATCCGGTCAACCACCAGATCGGTCAGCGCCAGAATATAGCCGCTCGGCAGACCCAGCACCCAGTAGGCGGTAAAGGTTATAAAGAAAATGGAACGGGTATCTTTATAACCTCGCAGGATCCCGCTGCCAATAACCTGGATAGAGTCCGATATTTGATACACCGCGGCAAGTAACATGAGTTGCGCGGCCAGGGCGACAACTTCCGGATTATTGTTGTAGAGCAGGGCAATATGCTCGCGGAATGTCACGGTGAAAATCGCCGTTACGACCGCCATGCAGACACCGACACCCAGACCCGTTCTGGCTGCAGTTTGTGCATCCAGCGTGGAGCCCTGGCCCAGACGATAACCGACACGAATGGTAACGGCAGCAGCCAGAGACATCGGCAGGACGAACATTAACGAACTGAAGTTCAGTGCTATCTGGTGTCCGGCCACGTCGACAATCCCCAGCGGGGAAACCAGCAGAGCGACCACCGCAAACAGCGTTACCTCGAAAAATAACGCCAGCGCGATAGGTAAACCCAGTTGCACCAGACGCTTCATTACTGCGGTGTCAGGTTTCTGGAAACCACGCTCATTACGGATATCGCGCATCGAGCGCGCACGTTTGATGTAAGAGAGCATGGCGATAAACATCACCCAGTAAACAGCCGCCGTAGCCACGCCGCAGCCTACGCCACCCAGTTCCGGCATGCCTAAATGTCCATAAATGAAAACGTAGTTAACCGGAATGTTCACCAGCAGGCCGAGAAAGCCCATCACCATCGCAGGTTTAGTTTTGGCTAATCCTTCGCACTGGTTACGAGCTACCTGGAAGAACAAATACCCCGGTGCACCCCACAGCAAGGCACGCAGGTAGCCAACGGCTTTATCCGCCAACGCCGGGTCAATGTTATGCATGGAGCGAATAATGTACCCTGCGTTCCATAGCACAACCATAATCAGCACGGAGACGCTGCCCGCCAGCCAGAATCCCTGACGTATTTGATGGGCGATACGGTCGCGGCGTCCGGAACCATTGAGTTGCGCAATGACCGGCGTCAAAGCCAGCAGTAGTCCATGACCAAACAGAATGGCAGGTAACCAGATAGAGGTACCAATGGCGACTGCCGCCATATCAGTAGCGCTGTATCCGCCCGCCATGACGGTATCAACGAATCCCATTGCGGTTTGAGCGATTTGCGCAAGAATCACCGGTATTGCCAGAGCTAATAACTGACGCGCTTCACTTACATACTTTTGCACGTGTACACCACTATATTGTTGTTATTTGAGAGACTAAAAAAGCCGCCTTATATGGCAGCAAGGAGAAAAAGCAGGGGAAATTTCAGTCTATTGTAGCGAGGAATACGTAATTCTCCAGTGAAAAAACAGGCGCTGGTGGCGCATCGCTGGCAACCTGAATTTCCACCTGCTATTGTGCTGTGCAGAGATGTCTTAATTGAGTTCAGGAGTAGGAAGTATGTTTACGGGTATTGTGCAGGGCACCGCAAAATTGGTGTCCATTGATGAAAAACCAAATTTTCGTACGCATGTTGTGGAGTTGCCTGAATATATGCTGGATGCGCTGGAGACCGGCGCATCGGTTGCCCACAATGGGTGCTGCCTGACGGTCACCGAAATTAACGGTAACCAGATAAGCTTTGACCTGATGAAAGAAACGCTGCGTATCACCAATCTGGGCGAACTGAAGGTCGGTGATTTGGTTAACGTTGAGCGTGCGGCAAAATTCAGTGATGAGATTGGCGGACATTTAATGTCGGGCCATATTATGACCACTGCCGAAGTGTCGAAAATTCTGACCTCGGAGAATAACCGCCAGGTGTGGTTTAAAGTCCAGGACCCGTCGCTGATGAAATATATCCTTTACAAAGGATTTATTGGTATTGACGGTATCAGTCTGACGGTCGGTGAAGTGACGCCGACGCGTTTCTGTGTGCACTTGATCCCGGAAACGCTGGAGCGTACGACGCTTGGCAAGAAAAAGCTGGGCGCAAGGGTTAATATCGAAATCGATCCCCAAACGCAGGCGGTGGTTGATACTGTTGAGCGTGTGCTGGCGGCGCGTGAAAGCGCCATCAGCAACATAACGGGAGAAGCGGGAGCCTAAGCCTGAGAGTTAAGCCCTCGTTGATACGGGGGCGATAACGATTAACGGGGAACGCGCAGGCCGTGTTCAACGCCGCGAGAAAAAACCACCTGCCATAACTGAATATCGCGAGCTCGAAACGCTCCGGCACAAGCGTTCAGATAATAGCTGAACATCCGTTTGAAACGTTCGGTATAGTTATCGGCGATTTCAGGCCAGGAGTTAATGAAACGTTCGTGCCAGGCCATCAGCGTCGTGTCGTAATCCGCGCCAAAATTATGCCAGTCTTCCATTACAAAATGTGGCTCGCTGGCGTTGGCAATCTGGCGAACTGATGGTAAACACCCGTTCGGGAAGATATATTTATTGATCCACGGATCAACGTTATTGTCGGTCTTTTTGGAGCCGATGCTATGCAGTAAAAAGAGACCATCCGGTTTTAAATTGCGATCGACCACGTCAAAATAGGTGGCGTAGTTTTTCGGCCCTACATGCTCAAACATGCCGACGGAAACAATACGATCGAATTTGTCATTCAGGTCACGATAATCCTGCAGCAAAATTGTGACATCAAGCCCCGCACACCGTGACTGCGCCATTTTCTGCTGTTCTGCCGAAATGGTTACACCCACCACGCTGACGCCATATTCTGATGCCATAAACTGGGATAAGCCGCCCCAGCCGCAGCCTATATCGAGCACCCGCATCCCTGGCTTCAACTGCAGCTTTTCAGCAATCATTTTTAGCTTCGCCTGCTGGGCAGATTCCAGGGTATCGGCATCTTTCCAGTAGGCGCAGGAATACTGCATATAGGGGTCCAGCATGCGAGTAAAGAGATCGTTGCCTAAATCGTAATGTTCTTTGCCGACAACCCATGCACGCTTTTTGGTCTGCAAATTGAACAAGCGAGCAGCGGCAATTCGTAACGTATCTTTGAAGTGGCGGGGGAGTTGGTTTTCAAGACCGGCGCGTAGGACTTTACTAAAAAACATGTCCAGCCGGTCGCATTCCCACCAGCCATCCATATAACTTTCACCCAACCCTAACGATCCTTCCTGCAATACACGTTTGAAAAAATCGGGGTTCTTTACGCGAATATCCGCCGGTGCCGGGCCATTAATGGTAATGCCTGCACGGCTCAATAATTCATTGGTGATGCGGTACCAGTCATCATCCGGTACTCTGACGTCTTCTATACACGATGAACTCATAGCTTCTCCATCACTGGTCGGTGATCAGAACCTTAAAACAGCGTAGACGCTTTTTTGGGCTTTGTGAGAAATCTCACGGAATTAATCCGTGAATCTATAATCCGACGTAGAACAGAGGAAGGGAGGAACCCTTGCCGAAAAGACCATCCGTGGGAATACGGGAACATTCTTGTTCCCGCTAACACATAAAAATTATCGTTTTTTTAACATCCGGAAATCAGTATAGGCCTGAACTTTTGACGATTCAACCGATAATTCTTAGCGGGCTAATTAATTGCCCGCGACAATTATTAGTGAGACTCTCCATGGGCAATTTGCGCGCGGTCATCTGTTTGCGGGGCGTCAGTTTTCTGCGATTGCATTTTGTAACCTACAGCAGCCAGCAATACCGTGGTCAGCATAACGCTGGTAGTGGTGAGCAGCGGGGTAGCAATCAACCAGGAAACGACAAGGCTTGCCAGGAAGCATAAACCCAGTTGCAGCGTATTCTGCAATGCGGCAGCGCGTCCAGTGGCCTGTGGGAAAGGGCGTAATGCCTGCGCGACAACGATAGGGTAGATTGCGCCGTTCGCAATCGCCATAACGCAGAATGGGATCAGGATTTCAGCCAATGCGACATGATGAATAAAGCCGGTCGCCCAGGTGCCTACAACGCTGAAGGCATACAGAATGAGTAACCAGGGCAGCAGCTGACGACCCTGCCATTTTTGCAGCGCAGCACGACAGCCGTAACCACCGATTAAAAAGGCGATAGTTTGCGGAACATAGCTCAGACCAATTACCGCTGGGCTATAACCCATTTCGCTAAGGATGAACGGGGAACCCGTCAGCCATGCAAAAAAGCTCGCGGAACAGGCGGCATAAATCAGCACGTTTCCACGGTAAGTTTTCGAGCGCAGCAAGGTGGTGAAAGTCAGTTTATCCTGGCTGTCATCGCGTGCTTTAGCTGTAGGCTTTAAACGCAGCGCCGGAAGCATCAGAATCAGAGTAATGGCGAATAGGGTGGCAAAAATGGCCTGCCAGGAAAAATGTACCAGGATCCAACTACCTAATAACGGGGCGAGGGCAGGTGATAACCCGACCAGCGGCATAATGGTGGCAAAGATGCGGTTTACTTTTTGTGAAGGATAATAGTCGGTAACCAGCGCTTGCCAGATAACCGATGCTGCACAGACGCCAACGGCCTGAACAAATCGCAGTACCAGCAGGCCTGTGGCGTTTTCAACCCACAGCATGCCCAGACTGCCCAGTGCGAAAATAGATAAACCCAGCAGCAAAATAGGCTTGCGACCATAGTGGTCAGAGAGCGGTCCCCACAGCAGTTGTGCGACGGCAAAACCGGCTAAGAACAAGCTCAGGCTAGCGCTGACGGCAGATGCGGGCGTTTGCAGATCGGACTGAATTGCGGCGAAGGCGGGCAGATACATATCTGTTGCCAGAAAGCCGAGCACGCTAAGGCCCGCTAGCCAGACTAAAAACCCTTTCCCAGGTTGCATCATTATTTCTCTTTTTTTAGCAGTAGAACAATGCCGCTGAGTGTAGTGAGTGTAATTCACGCTGTGAAACGCTAATATTTGCTTACTGATTTCAAAATTTTTGCAGGCAGAATATGTGGTCGGAATATTCACTTGAAGTGGTTGATGCGGTTGCGCGTAACGGTAGCTTTAGTTCAGCCGCACAGGAGCTACACCGTGTACCTTCGGCGGTAAGCTACACTGTGCGCCAACTGGAAGAGTGGCTGGCGGTACCACTTTTTGAGCGACGCCATCGGGATGTGGAATTAACGCCTGCCGGGGCATGGTTTTTAAAAGAAGGTCGCTCTGTTATCAAAAAAATGCAGATCACGCGCCAGCAATGCCAGCAAATTGCCAACGGCTGGCGCGGGCAGCTGGCGATCGCAGTCGATAACATTGTCCGCCCGGATCGTACCCGACAGATGATCGTGGATTTCTACCGTCACTTTGATGATGTGGAGTTGTTAGTTTTTCAGGAAGTGTTTAACGGCGTATGGGACGCGCTGTCCGATGGACGCGTGGAGCTGGCCATCGGCGCCACACAGGCGATTCCGGTAGGGGGGCGCTATACCTTCCGCGATATGGGAATGCTGAGCTGGAGCTGCGTGGTAGCCAGCCATCATCCACTGGCGTCAATGCCCGGACCGCTAAGTGATGATACGTTGCGCAACTGGCCGTCACTGGTACGCGAAGATACCTCCCGTACGTTGCCAAAGCGTATTACCTGGCTGTTGGATAACCAAAAGCGCGTCGTGGTGCCTGACTGGGAATCATCCGCTACCTGTTTATCAGCAGGGCTGTGTGTTGGCATGGTGCCGACGCATTTTGCCAAGCCGTGGATCGATAGCGGCAAGTGGGTTGCGCTGAAACTGGAGAACCCCTTTCCTGATGCTGCATGCTGTCTGACATGGCAGCAGAACGATACGTCACCGGCATTGAGTTGGCTGCTGGACTATTTAGGGGATAGTGAAACGTTGAACAAGGAATGGCTGCGGGAGCCAGATGAGACTCCCGCACAACAGGCTTAACGGCGGTAATCTCGGAACGGACCGTCGGCAACGGAGCGACGCTCAACCAGACGTGGATGCACCTCGATAGACTGTGACTCTTCACGTTTATTCACGATACGGTCTAACAGCATGTTGAAGGCCGTTTCACCTAGTGAATCCTTCGGCTGGTGAATGGTCGTTAAGGCCGGCGTGAAGAAGCGGGCGTTGCGCACGTTGTCGTAGCCGATGAGTGAGACATCCTGTGGTACGCGCAGACCCATTTCGTCAGCGGCGCACAGCGCACCCATCGCCATAATATCGCCACCGCAGAAGACAGCGGTTGGACGATGCGATTGCGACAGGATTTGCTGCATGGCGCGATAGCCGGACTCAGGCTCGAAATCGCCCTGGACAATCCAGTTATCAGGCACTTTAATCAGCGCTTCTTCCATCGCTTTCATAAAGCCCGCCAGACGCCCGGCCCCGGTATTACGTTCCATTGGACCTGGGATCACGCCAATTTCACGATGACCGCGTTCTACCAGATACCGACCCGCCATGTAACCGCCTTCGAAGGCGTTATCAATGACCGTATCGGTAAAGTCGGCTTTAGCTTCGCCCCAGTCCATGACGACCATCGGAATATGGCGATACTCTTCGAGCATCGAAAGCAGCGACTCCGGATACTCAGAACACATCACCAGCAGACCATCAACGCGCTTTTGCGCCATCATCGACAGATAGGCCTGCTGCTTTTCGAGACTGTTCCATGCGTTACCCAGAATCAGCGTATAGCCTTTCTGGAAACAGTTTTTCTCCACGGCTTCGATAATTTCTGCGAAATAGGCCGCTTCGCTGCTGGTCGCCAGCAAGCCAATAGACTTGGTGTGATTCACCTTCAGGCTGCGGGCAACTGCACTCGGAGAATAGTGCAGTTCTTTGATCGCTGCCCAGACAGCATTACGCGTTTCTTCCGCGACAAAGCGCGTCTTGTTAATTACGTGTGATACGGTTGTAGTGGAAACGTTTGCTCGCTTCGCTACATCTTTAATTGTTGCCATTACATCTCACTCCAGACCATATCCTAAGCTCCTGAGAATACTCCAGGTAAACGTTTGCCTTTACACACCCTTAGCGCAACGTAAGGGTTGCGGCACGCCGGGAAAACGACACGGAACGTCAGGAAGGGGTCAATGGCCGGTACGCTAATCAAGTAAGCGTGGAATTTTGTCTGATCTTAACGAAAAGGGGAAGAGTTAAAAGCAGTTATCAATATAAATCGTGAGAGATTTTTGCTTTCAAGTGTGTAAAAATGCGCAATATCACTTTTTGTGTGGGAATAAAAAGGAGAAAACTTGATGAGCACCGATCTGAAATTTTCGTTAGTGACTACCATTATTGTTCTGGGTTTGATCGTCGCGGGTGGCCTAACCGCAGCGCTGCATTGATTTCCCCGAGGGAGTTAGCTCTCCCTCACTCTTTCCGCTCGTCTATCTCTTCTATTGTTTGCGAATTAGCAAAAGTCTTTTGCAATTTTGTTAACTTTATTAATTTTGCGATCAATGTCATGCTTTTGACTCTTATTTTATGTCGCGCCACGGCTCGACGTTACGGAGTCGCAATATGAAACTCAATTATCCTTTACTGGCGCTGGCGATCGGAGCGTTTGGCATTGGCACCACCGAATTTTCGCCAATGGGATTATTGCCCGTCATAGCCAAAGGTGTGGATGTCTCGATTCCGGCGGCCGGCATGCTGATCAGCGCCTATGCGGTAGGTGTGATGGTAGGTGCACCGCTGATGACATTGCTGCTGTCTCATCGCGCGCGACGTAATGCTTTGATATTCCTGATGGCAATTTTCACGCTGGGTAATGTGCTTTCGGCTATCTCGCCGGATTACACCACGCTAATGCTATCGCGTATTTTGACCAGTCTTAACCATGGGGCCTTTTTTGGTCTCGGTTCAGTGGTTGCTGCCAGTGTTGTACCCAAACATAAGCAGGCCAGCGCCGTAGCAACGATGTTTATGGGGTTAACCATCGCCAATATTGGCGGCGTTCCGGCGGCGACATGGCTTGGTGAAACCATCGGTTGGCGCATGTCATTTATGGCCACTGCGGGTCTGGGCGTCATTGCTATGGTCAGCCTGTTCTTCTCCTTACCCAAGGGTGGAGCCGGAGAGCGCCCGGATGTTCGCAGCGAACTGGCGGTACTTATGCGCCCACAGGTGTTGTCGGCGTTACTGACTACCGTACTGGGTGCTGGGGCGATGTTCACGCTTTATACCTACATCTCGCCAGTTCTGCATACTATCACTCATGCCACTCCGGCATTTGTTACCGGGATGCTGGTGTTGATAGGCATTGGTTTCTCGATCGGTAACTACTTTGGTGGCAAGTTTGCTGACCATTCAGTCAACGGTACGTTGAAAGGCTTTTTACTGCTGCTGATGGTTATTATGCTGGCCATTCCTTTCCTTGCGCGTAATGAGCTGGGGGCGGCAATCAGTATGGTGGTCTGGGGCGCGGCGACGTTCGCGGTCGTTCCACCGTTGCAGATGCGTGTGATGCGCGTTGCCAGTGAAGCGCCTGGATTATCATCGTCAGTCAATATTGGCGCGTTTAATCTGGGGAACGCTCTGGGTGCAGCGGCCGGTGGGGCGGTGATATCAGGCGGCCTGGGCTACAGTTTTGTGCCAGTGATGGGGGCGATTGTGGCGGGTCTTGCGCTGCTGCTGGTGTTTATTACCGCAAGAAGACAGCCAGAAGAGGCTTTCACGACCGCGAATTAATGCAAAAACGCAGAAGGAAGCCCTTCTGCGTTATCTTTTTATGCTGCGAAGTTCTTCGCAACAAATTCCCAGTTCACCAGCGCCCAGAAATGTTCCAGGTAGCCAGGACGGGCATTGCGATAGTCGATGTAGTAGGCGTGTTCCCATACGTCAACGGTCATCAGCGGCGTCGCGTCGGTGGTCAGCGGAGTACCTGCGTTGGAGGTGGAGACGATAGCCAGTTTGCCATCAGTTCCTTTAACCAGCCAGGTCCAGCCAGAACCGAAGTTTTTGATAGCGGCATCGGTGAACTGCGCTTTGAAATCTGCAAAGCTGCCAAAGGAGGCGGCAATTGCATCGGCCAGTTTACCGGTTGGTTCGCCACCTGCGTTTGGTGCCAGGCAGTTCCAGTAGAACGTGTGGTTCCATACTTGTGCTGCGTTATTGAATACACCGCCTTCAGAGCTACGAACGATCTCTTCCAGTGATTTGCCTTCAAACGCCGTGCCTTTAATCAGATTGTTCAGATTGGTCACGTAGGTTTGATGGTGTTTGCCATAGTGATATTCCAGCGTTTCGGCAGAAATGTGCGGTGCCAGAGCATCTTTGGCATACGGTAATGCAGGTAATTCAAACGACATTGCTTCTCTCCTTATTATTTATATTGAGTACACACAATAGCCTCATTGTGAGTAAGGATAGGGTAGCAAATTGAAAGGTTATGCAAAAGAAGAACTTACCCTACAGTGTGTTCTGTAGGGTAAGTTTTTAGCGAATTGTTTTTGGCGTCATTACTCGACGAGCGCCCACATAGTGGCGCTGCCAGTAATCTTCGCTCAGAGAGGTGATTTGAATTTCCTGCCCGCTACGCGGTGACTGAATAAACTTACCGTTTCCGACGTAGACGCCGACGTGATCGGCCGTTCCGCGACCCTGGGTACGAAAGAAGACCAGATCGCCATTTTTCAGTTCGCCACGTTCAATCGGTGCGGCATCACGCAGATGATACATTTCGTTCGCGGTACGCGGAATGCGGAACTTCACCAGATCTTTATAGGCGTAATAAACCAGACCGCTGCAGTCAAACCCGGTTCTTGGCGAGGAACCGCCCCAACGATAAGGTTTACCGATTTGGTTCATCAAAGTGGACATAGCGGTTTTAGTCGCTTTCTGCACTTTCACTTTATGGGCGTCAGCAAGCGTAGTTGGTGCAGTGGTTTTCACCTTCACGCAGCGTGGTTTATGACCTTTGCGCGGTGTGCATTTTTCAGTCCAGGTAACAGCTGCGGTTTGTGCTACGGCAGTTTTACCACGACGATTTGCAGTTTTAGTCGACTTTGCCGGAGTGGCAGTGCGTTTTTTAGAAGAGGAAGCGGTTTTGGTGCTGGTTTTACTGGTGGTTTTTGTCGCCGTTTTCTTGCTGGTCTTTGTTGTTTTTTGGCTGGTTGTTGCGCTTTTCTTTTTATCTACCGTTTTGATGGTGTGAGAATTGGTAGGTGTCGCCCTGGCTTGCTTGGAAGCATGAGCCATAGGCGTAAAGGGCAGTGTAGTAAAAAGTAAAGCACAGAGCGTGATCGAGATTCGGTTTATCCGCGCCACTGAGCAGTCCTCTGGTAAGGCAGGTCTATCGTGCCTGCGTGTGATTTTCAAAACTTGACGATTCTAATCTATAGAAAGAGGGAAAGTTAATAGCTTTTTTTGTTTAAAACTATGTTTCGTAACCGACCGCAAAAAAAAACATCAATTAACGTTGGAGTTGGTGAACAGATAATCAAAACCACATGTTTGAAGGGGATAAATGAGATTATGAATGCAACTTTTAGCGTCAGGGGATAAAATAATAACGCGTAATGAAAATGTTATTTTCCGTTGCCTGTCTGACCCGTTACAATGTCAGACTACTGCCGTAAAAGAAGTTTAAGGAAGCAAGATAATGAGCACCACTATCGAAAAAATCCAGCGCCAGATCGCTGAAAACCCGATTCTCCTGTACATGAAAGGTTCTCCTAAACTGCCAAGCTGCGGTTTCTCCGCTCAGGCTGTGCAGGCGCTGTCAGCCTGTGGTGAACGCTTTGCTTACGTTGATATTCTGCAGAACCCGGATATTCGCGCCGAACTGCCGAAATACGCAAACTGGCCAACTTTCCCACAACTGTGGGTTGATGGTGAGCTGGTTGGCGGTTGTGACATTTTGATCGAAATGTACCAGCGCGGTGAGTTGCAGCAGTTGATTAAAGAAACAGCTGCGAAATACAAAACCGAAGAGCCGGACGCTGAGTAATATCAGCAGAAGTAAAAAAGCGACCTGAAATGGTCGCTTTTTTTATGTCGCCGTTACGCTTCTTCAGGCACGGGAAGAGGCCAACCACCGAGACGTTTCCAGCGGTTAACGATTTCGCAAAACAGCACGGCCGTACGTTCGGTGTCATACAGTGCCGAGTGTGCCTGATTCCCGTCAAACTCCATTCCCGCCGCCAGGCACGCTTTTGACAACACCGTTTGCCCCAATGACAGACCGCTTAATGCCGCAGTATCAAAGGTGACAAATGGATGAAACGGATTCCGTTTCAGCGAGGCGCGTTCTGCTGCTGCCATCATGAAACTGTGGTCGAACGTAGCGTTATGCGCCACCATGATTGCCCGATTGCAGCCGCTGTCTTTAATGCCTTTACGCACCATTTTGAAGATGGCATGCAGGGCGTCATATTCGCTGACCGCGCCGCGTAGCGGATTGTTCGGATCAATACCGTTAAAGGCGAGCGCCTCCGGCTGCAGATTCGCGCCTTCAAACGGCTCTACGTGGAAATGCAACGTCGTGTCCGGCATCAGCCAGCCTTGTTCATCCATTTTCAGTGTGATGGCTGCAATCTCAAGCAGCGCATCGGTTTTGGCATTGAACCCTGCGGTTTCGACATCAATGACGACAGGATAAAAACCACGAAAACGGTCACACAGACCGGAAAGTTGAGCGTTATCGGACATCTGGGTCTCTTAATACGGGAAAATTGCAGCGCGTATTATGGCAAAATGATGAGTATAAAACTACGGGCACAGACGATCTGCGCCCGAGGGGATGTTAGTCGCCCAGGCCGCGCCCGGCGTCTTTCTCTTCGATCAGCTCAATTTTATAGCCGTCCGGATCTTCAACGAACGCAATCACTGTGGTGCCGCCTTTTACCGGACCCGCTTCACGCGTTACGTTACCGCCATTCTGGCGAATACGTTCACAGGCTTCAGCCGCGTTGTCTACGCTCAGGGCGATATGGCCATAGGCAGTACCCAGCTCATACTTGTCGACACCCCAGTTATAGGTCAGTTCGATTACGGCTTCACTGGTTTCAGGACCGTAGCCGACAAAAGCCAGAGAGTACTTGTATTCAGGGTTTTCGCTGGTACGCAGCAGCTTCATGCCCAGCACGTTGGTATAAAACTCGATGGAACGCTGCAGGTCACCCACGCGCAGCATGGTATGGAGTAAACGCATCTTTTTCCCCTTCGAAAATGGCTAATACATTCAAAATGTTGTTTTAGTATAGCGGCGTTGTTACGCCGCTATCAATGGCAGAACGGAGATTGTGACGTTAGAGGGTAGGATAGTCGGTGTAACCTTCCGCGCCGCCGCCGTAGAAGCTCTCGGCACGTTGCGGATTCAGTTCCGCTTTGCGTTGCAGACGCGCCACCAGATCCGGGTTAGCAATATAGGCGCGACCAAAAGCAACGGCGTCGATCAGACCTTTCTCGATCAGCGCTTCTGCCTTTTCAGGGGTGTAGGCACCAGCACCAATGATAGGACCGTGGAAGCGCGCGCGAACTTTTTCGCGGAACGCATCGGAATACGGCTCACCACCGGCCCAATCCGGCTCAGACATGTGCAGGTAAGCGATTCCACGCTTGCCCAATTGTTCAATCAGATACAGCGCATCGGCTTCTTCGTTCGGACCGTTGTCAACGTTCTGGAATGAGCCAATCGGGGAGACGCGAATACCAATACGATCGGCACCCCATTCTTTAATACCGGCATCAACCACTTCCAGCACAAGACGCGCACGATTTTCGACGCTACCGCCGTATTGATCGGTACGCTGATTAGAGGTTGGCGACAGGAACTGGTGCAGCAGGTAGCCGTGGGCAGAGTGCAGTTCAACCATGTCGAAACCCGCTTCGCGCGCGTTGGCTATCGCCTGACGGAAGTCATTAACGATGCCCGGAATCTCTTCGGTTTCCAGCGCACGTGGCATTGAGGTATCGGCACGCGTTGCCAGACCATTTTCATCGCGCAGCGAGGTGCGGGTTCCAGCACTAATCGCGGAAGGTGCAACTGGAGCTTGACCATTTGGTTGCAGACTCGCGTGAGAGATGCGTCCGGTGTGCCACAACTGGACAGCAATATGACCTTGCTCAGCGTGTACGGCAGCGGTGATTTTCTTCCATGCGGCAATTTGCGCTTCGCTGTGTAAGCCGGGTGCTCCGGCATAGCCTTTCGCCTGTGCGGAAATCTGCGTCGCTTCGCTGATAATAAGACCCGCGCTGGCGCGTTGACGGTAATACTCGGCCATCAGCGGAGTAGGGATGTCGCCAGGCTCAATACTGCGCAGACGCGTCAGTGGCGCCATGAATACGCGGTTTGCTGCCGTAATGGCACCCACTTTCAGTGGGGAAAACAGTTTTTCAGATGACATGTGGCACTCCTGAATAGACCGGTCGTCTAGTAACAAAGGAAATAAAAACGCCTGTTAAACGGCAGGCGTTGTGATGATGTTTTTAACGTGCGCCAGCGCATTTTCCAGCGGAGTAGCGCTACGAGAAATCTTGGCCTGCAGGTTGGCGCCAAGCCACAGCGCATACAGTACCTGCGCCTGCTGTAACGGCTCGCCAACAAAGGACAGACAATGGCTGGCCTGACCTTTCTCCAGTGCCTGCGCTAACAGCACAATAATGTGCCGCGCGCCTTTATCCATCGCAGTGCGCATATCTTCTGACAGATCGCACACTTCGGCAGACAGTTTTACAGTTAAACAGCCGCTAATAATGCCGTGCTGGCTAAACTGGTTCAGGGTTTCCTGATAGTAGGCCAGAATGCGGTCGCGGTAGTTTCCCGCACCCGTATCAAAGTGCGTAGCCAGTCGCTGATGATAGGCCGCATAGTGGCGTTCCAGCATCGCGACACCGAACGCTTCTTTAGAGCGAAAATAATGATAAAACGAACCTTTGGGCACTTCAGCGGTTTTCAGTAGTTCGCTTAAACCCATGCCGGTGAAGCCGCGCTGCATACACAGCAGTTCGCCAGTCGCCAGCAGATGTTCGCGTGTATCGTGTTCAGTGATTTTGTTCATGAACAGGAGTGTAATAGACCAGTCGGTCTAATGCAATAGCGCTTGCGAGAAATTCAGTTAACGTCTTCAATAAGTATATCAATCTTACTAAAGGAGGGGGATGTGGCCGAACAGCTGGAGTTTTTCCCCGTCCAGAGCCCATGCCGTGGAATATGTCAGTCTGACGAACGCGGATTTTGCCGTGGCTGTTTTCGCAGTCGGGATGAACGTTTTAACTGGCAAAAGATGAGCGATGCCCAAAAGCAGGAAGTGCTACGGCTTTGTCGTCAGCGCCTGATGCGTAAATTACGAGCGAACAAAGCCAACCCTTCGGAAGAACCGCAACAACCTTCACTCTTTTAAAAGCGTAATTGCGTATACTCGAGGCACATTCACTTAAAAGGAAGCTGCTATGGTTCAGCGTATTACTATTGCGCCGCAAGGCCCGGAATTTTCTCGCTTTGTGATGGGGTACTGGCGCCTGATGGACTGGAATATGTCCGCGCGCCAGCTAGTCAGCTTTATTGAAGAGCATCTGGATCTGGGCGTGACCACCGTCGATCACGCAGATATCTACGGTGGATACCAGTGTGAAGCGGCGTTTGGTGAGGCAATGAAACTGGCTCCGCATTTGCGTGAAAAAATGCAGATTGTGACCAAATGCGGGATCGCGACGACGGCGCGCGCAGAAAATGCGCTGGGCCATTACATCACCGACAGCGCGCATATTATTGCCAGTGCGGAAGAATCGCTGAAGTTGCTGGCGACCGATCATATTGATCTGTTGCTCATCCACCGTCCCGATCCGCTTATGGATGCTGACGATGTCGCCGACGCTTTCAAAAAATTGCACCACAGTGGCAAAGTGCGTCACTTTGGTGTCTCTAATTTCACCCCGGCACAGTTCTCATTGTTGCAATCGCGTCTGCCGTTTACGCTGGCGACCAACCAGGTTGAAATCTCTCCGGTACATCAGCCGCTCCTGCTGGATGGCACTTTAGATCAACTGCAGCAGTTGCGTATTCGTCCAATGGCCTGGTCCTGCCTCGGCGGCGGTCGCTTGTTTAATGACGATGCGTTCCAGCCATTACGAAATGAACTTGCCGCGATCGCAGAAGAGTTAAACGCGCAGTCTATTGAGCAGGTGGTGTACGCCTGGATTTTACGTTTGCCGTCTCAGCCGCTGCCGATTATTGGCTCAGGAAAAATAGAGCGCGTACGCGCCGCCATTGAGTCTGAGACGCTGAACATGTCTCGCCAGCAATGGTTCCGCATTCGTAAAGCTGCACTGGGTTACGACGTACCTTAATCGTGTTTTTGGTGCATCACCGTTCAAAATTGTGTCACTGGTTTACACTTAACAATCAGACACCTTTTGGACGGAGGTCTTATGAAGCGTTTGAGTTTGGCCATCATCACTCTACTCGCCTGTGCAGGTGCGCAGGCTGCCATTGAAGAAAAAGTGACGATGAATCTGGTCACGTCGCAAGGCGTTGGCCAGGCGATTGGTACGGTCACTATTGCTGAAACCGCAAAGGGGCTGGAGTTTTCGCCCGATCTGAAAGCGTTGCCGCCGGGAGAACATGGTTTCCATGTGCATATGAACGGCAGCTGCCAACCGGCGATTAAAGAAGGGAAAGCCTCAGCCGCGGAATCGGCTGGAGGCCATTATGATCCGCACCAAACCGGCAAACACGAAGGCCCGGAAGGCGCAGGTCATATGGGTGACCTGCCGCTGCTGGTGGTGAATAACGACGGAAACGCCACAACACCGGTGATTGCGCCGCGCCTCAAAACGCTCGATGAGGTTAAAGGCAAAGCGCTGATGATCCATGTGGGCGGCGATAATATGTCCGATCAACCGAAACCGCTTGGCGGTGGCGGAGCGCGCTACGCCTGTGGTGTTATCAAATAATCAACTACTGAGAGTGCCCGGCGGTGGCGCCTGTTCGAGTTGTGAAAGCGAGCAGTGTAGCCGCCAGACCAATGCCGATAACTCCTGTGCAGCAGGTTGATGATGGTGGGCAAGCGTATCGCAGATGCGTTGTAGCTCACTCAGCGTGGCATTCAGTGGTCGTTGCTGGACGCCACGTTCGCTCATTACATCGCGCAGCAGAGAGATACACACGTCCCTGACGCGAGCCAGCGGATCCGAACGCGCCTCCCAGGTGCGCAGTTGCCACACCACGTGCGAGCAGTTCAGCAATACGACCCCCCAGCGTAATAACCAGCGTCGAGCCAGCGCATCCTGACTGCTGCTGAGCTGGCTGACGTGATGATAGGTCAGCGATTCAAATTCGTTTTCACTGAGTGATGGGTGTCGGCTGAGCTGATCGACAAAATCCCGGCGCAGGGCGCGAATATGACGGCGACTTTTCCGGGCATCCGATCCGGGCCGCAGAATGGCGAAGGCCAGCCATGACAGCGCCACACCAGTGATTTTCGCCATATTGTCATTCAGGAAATCAGCAAAATCATATACCGGCGGATTGGTCACCGCGATAAACGAACCCATAAATACAATCAGTTGCCCCCAAAGACCTGCCAGGGCTGGCATTTGCAGCTTCAACAGTTGCATGGTGGCGAGTAGCGGGAAGAGAAAAAGAATGAATTGCCAGAGGTCGGAAATTTGCACCATTAGGCCAAACTTAACCACAAAGCTAAACAGCGACAGCAGAACCAGTGTGCGCATCAGCAAAGAAAGCGACTTGAACGGCGTGGCAACGGCGGAATACAGCACGCTGCTGATGGCGGCGAGCGTGAGTGCGCCAGAGCCTGATTCCCATTGTGCGCCAATGCTCCATGCGCCGATAAGCATCAAAGTGCAGAACGTACGTAACCCGCTCCAGATAGCTTCCGCATTATCGGTATGACGGGCAAGCCCCGGCGTGCGGACGATATTAATACGCTCGGCGGTAACGCCATTTTCCAGTAAATGCAGATAATGACTGCTGCGCAGGTAGAGCCGACAAAAATAACGCAGTCGTTGCCAGAAGGCGACGTGTCGATAGTCGCGTGCATCGACGGGTCGCAGTGGGGCAATAATACGTGCAACGGTGTAGCTATTAGCATTGGATTTTATCAGTTCGCTGAGCAACTGTTCGATAATTTCCCGGGTATTGGACGGGGGATTAGGCCAGTTCAGCAGCATCCTGCGCAGACTGGAAATCACACTGGTCATCCTTAACTGCTGATGCAACAGCGAATTGAGCAAAGCATTTTGTCGGCGAAAACGGTAGTGGCTCCAGAACGCCTGAATACGCAGCAGGTTCATGGTAAGAATCTGACCGATAACACCTTCATGGGCTGTGCGAATGGCGTCCGTGGTTTCTGGTTGCCAGAGTAGGCTGGCATGTTCCAGTAAACGTGAATGCATGTTTTTCAATGCAGTCAGTAACGTGATGCCATCGGAGGTGCTGGGCAGGATCATCATCATCACACCGCCACACAAGATACCGACGATGACTTCACACACGCGTGCCTGCGCGATATCCCATAACTGCGTAATTTCCACGGTATTGACCATGGGAAACGCAATGATCGCCGCCGTATAACCCGCCAGTTGAAAGGCGTAGGCAACGTTATTGGTGAAATGCGCACAGGCCCAGGTACAAAAACCGATCCACACCGACATGCTCAGCAAGAATAACCACGGCTCATTAAGGGTATGACCGGCAATAATCAATGCGGCGGTGGCACCCAGTAAGCTACCTGCCACGCGACCCAGACTTTTGCTGATAACCCCGCCAACGGTGGGAAAACTGACCACCGCCGCTGAGGTCATCGCCCAATAGGGTTCGTCCAGATTCAGATAATAAGCAAAAGTTAACGCCAGACACATCGCAATGGTGTTACGCAGCGCATAACGCCACTGTGCCGCCGTGGCTTTAAACCACGGCAAATTGCCAGGTGTCAGGCGAGGTAGTTTCATTTACGCTGGCCGATGGATACACTGCAGGTTGTACCTGATACCAGCGTGACATCCCGCGGCAGGGCGTCGAATTCGATGCGTACCGGGATACGCTGCGCCAGACGCACCCACGGCACGTTGGGCTTGATATCTGGAATCAGGCCGGAATCACTTTCCACACTTTGATCGTAGATAGCACGACCAATACTGGAAACGTGACCCTGTAACTTTATATCACCACTGTAGAGCGTGATGAGGGCAGGTGCACCTTCGCGAATGTGGCGCAACTTAGTTTCTTCAAAATACCCCATCACATAAAAAGAGTGACTGTCGACGAGAGCAAACAGAGGCTTCCCGGTTGAAGCGTAGTCTCCGGTACGGGTTGAAAGATTGGTGACCCAGCCCGCTACGGGGGCTTTGACCACCGTTTGCGTCAATTGCCACTGTGCCTGACGCAGACTGGCCTCTGCTGCTTCAACACTCGCCTGCATGGCTTTCACGTTGAGATTTGCGGTATCCAGATCCTCGGCTGAGATGTAATTTTGCGATAAATGACGGCGGCGGTTGGCTTCGTTGTTGGCTTTCGCCAGGTCAGACTGCGCTTTTGCAAGTTGCGCTTGCGCATTCAGTTCAGCAATGTGAAATGGCGTCTTGTCGATAATAAAAAGGACATCGCCTTTATTCACAAACTGGTTATCTTTTATATAGAGTTCGCTAATGCTACCTGACACCTGTGGCGTAATGCTGACCTGCTCAGCTCGCACTTTGCCATCACGTGTCCAGGGCGATTGCATATAGTAATTCCACATCCACCACCCGGCGAAAACTGCGATTGCAGCGACTATAATAGTGGAGAAGTATTTAACGGTTTTAAGCGACATAATCACCACGCTATCAGCATAACAAAGGCCAGACATACGCAAAGCGTAAAGAGTGACAGATCCATTAACAAGGGATGCCAGATTTCGCCAGAGTAAATCCAGTCGCGCAGTAGGCGATGAACAACCAGCCAGAGAATAAATCCTGCTACAATCGCCTTGAAAACAGGAGGGAAGTAGACAGATGCGCCGATCATTAAATCTTGTAGGGGCAATCCTGTTGCATTAAACATAAACTTCACGGGCAAAATCCTTGGCGGAAGAGAGCATTGCTATAGGTTTAGCAAAAAAGAGACAATGAGTCTCCGTAACGCATAATGTCTGAAAAAATGTCAGCCGGTAAGCAAATTTGGCAATACATTTGTTTTGGGAATACAAATGCTGCACACTATTCTAAAATCAGCACAATAACTTAGCAAGCTAATTATAAGGAGATGAAATTGGAATCGCCATTAGGTTCTGATCTGGCACGGTTGGTGCGCATTTGGCGTGCTCTGATTGACCATCGCCTGAAACCTCTGGAGTTGACGCAGACGCATTGGGTTACGCTGCACAACATTCATCAGTTGCCGCCGGATCAATCGCAGATTCAGTTGGCTAAAGCGATTGGCATCGAGCAGCCTTCGTTGGTACGTACGCTTGACCAGTTAGAGGAAAAGGGACTCATTTCACGACAGACTTGCGCCAGCGATCGCCGGGCAAAGAGAATTAAACTGACAGAAAAAGCAGAGCCGCTGATCGCTGATATGGAAGCGGTTATCAACAAGACGCGTGGAGAAATTTTGGAAGGGATTTCAGCTGAGGAAATTGATCTGCTGATTAAACTGGTCGCCAGGCTGGAACACAATATTATTGAGCTGCAGTCACAGGGCTGAAGCAAAAAATGACGTGTGGCCAGGGTCTGACCACACGTGAATTTGATTAGCGTGGAGACACGGTAACCTGGCTGCCGTTGTTAGCCATAACAACGCGCTGGCCGGCTGAAAACTTGGTCGCACCCTGTTTCTGAACCACCATGATGGTATTACCATCATCCTTACGGATTTCCAGTTCCACACCCTGGGTTTTATTCATCGCACCTTGTACGCCTTGACCCGCTACGCCACCGGCAACTGCGCCTGCAGCCGTCGCTAATGAACGACCCGTACCACCGCCGACGGTGTTACCGAGGAACCCGCCGAGTACCGCACCACCAATAGCACCAATCACGTTTGCGTCATCGCCACCCTGGATTTGCACCGGACGAACATGAACAATCGTACCGTAGGTAACGTTCTGAACTTGTTTCGCTTCGGATGCGGTATACACGTCACCTGAAAGGCTATCATTGTTAACGCAACCCGCTAAAGATACGCCCATTAATGAAACAATCAGCACACGTTTAATCATTTACAAATCTCCTTTGTCACCACGAAACGCTAATAAAGCACCCTTCATGGTTAAATTATATGGCATTTGTGAGCCTAAGGTCACATGTTCTACTGGAACAATATGAAAATCTTAACCGAAATCGGATCAACCGAGTATAAACGAATCATTCATGTAATTGATGTAATTAAACGATCATTGTAATGATTAGCCACCAAAAATCATTAAGCAAGCATGGCATTAGTCGACACTTTATGGTTGAGTGTCAAGGCTAATTTGCTTAAAAGGATGACCTATGAAATCGGGCCGTTTTATCGGTGTAATGTCTGGAACCAGCCTTGATGGCGTCGATGTTGTGCTGGCGACAATAGATGAAACGATGGTTGCGCAGCAGGCGAGTCTGACCTGGCCCATCCCCATTCATGTTAAACAAGCGATTCTGGATATCTGCCAGGGGCAGCAGCTTACACTTTCTCAGTTTGGTCAGTTGGACGCACAGCTCGGTTATTTATTTGCTGAGGCAGTGAATGCGTTATTGGCGCAAGAAAAATTGAAACCGCAGGATATCGTTGCGATTGGTTGCCACGGGCAAACCGTGTGGCATGAACCTAACGGTGCTGCGCCACACACGCTGCAAATTGGCGATAACAACCAGATTGTTGCGCGTACAGGGATAACCGTAGTCGGCGATTTTCGTCGACGTGATATCGCCCTTGGCGGGCAGGGTGCACCGCTCGTTCCCGCGTTTCATCAGGCACTGCTGGCACATCCAACGGAACGGCGGATGGTGTTAAACATCGGCGGGATTGCCAATCTGTCTCTACTTATTCCGCAACAACCCGTTCGCGGATACGACACCGGGCCGGGCAATATGCTGATGGATGCCTGGATCTGGCGGCAATGCGGTCAACCTTACGACAAAGATGCACAGTGGGCCATTTCGGGAATGGTTATCCTGCCGTTACTGCAAAATATGCTTAACGACCCTTATTTCTCCGAGCCTGCGCCGAAAAGTACTGGTCGTGAGTATTTCAATTATGGCTGGATAGAACGTCATCTGGTGCAGTTCCCGGGGATTAGTCCGCGGGATGTGCAGGCGACGCTTGCCGAACTGACCGCGGTGACCATTTCAGAGCAGGTCTTGCTAAGCGGCGGCTGTGAACGGCTCATGGTCTGCGGTGGAGGAAGCCGTAATCCGCTGCTGATGATGCGTCTGGCGGCACTATTGCCGGGAACAGAGGTCACCTCAACGGATGAAGCCGGGATCAGCGGCGATGATATGGAAGCGTTAGCCTTTGCCTGGCTGGCGTGGCGGACACTGGCCGGATTACCTGGAAATCTGCCTTCTGTGACTGGCGCATCAGAGCCGAGCGTTTTAGGGGCGATTTATCCTGCTAACCCACGAACTCAGAGTTAACTGAAATTATTCAGCACCGTATGCCGGTAAACTAGGGATATTAGGGAGGGTTCCATTACCCTCCGGGACCAGGAAAGTCTTCAGGATATGGCTATGAAAAAACTATTGTTAGTGTGTCTGCCGGTACTGCTTAGCGGGTGTAGCGTATACAACCAATTTGTTGAGCGTATGCAAACGGATACGCTCGAATACCGCTGCGACGAAAAACCGCTTACCGTCAAGCTGAACAATACCCGCCAGACGGCAAGCTTTGTTTATGATAATCAGCTATTGAACCTCAAACAGGGCGTGTCGGCATCAGGTGCGCGCTATACCGATGGGATCTACGTTTTCTGGTCTAAAGGCGACGAGGCAACGGTCTATAAACGAGACAGAATTGTGCTAAATAACTGTCAGTTACAGAACCCGAAGCGTTGAGATTTTCACCTGGGCGGCGCACAATAGCGTCACCCACTGACAATCCGTAGCCCAACATCATGTCTGATAACGACGAATTGCAGCAAATCGCACATCTGCGCCGTGAATACACGAAAGGCGGTCTTCGCCGCCGCGATCTTCCCGCCGAACCCCTTGCGCTGTTTGAGCGCTGGCTGGGGCAAGCCTGTGACGCCAAACTGGCCGATCCCACCGCGATGGTCGTTGCGACCGTCGATGAAAATGGCCAGCCGTATCAGCGTATCGTGTTACTCAAACATTATGATGACAAAGGGCTGGTGTTCTATACCAACCTTGGCAGCCGTAAGGCGCATCAGATCGAGAAAAATCCACGCATCAGCCTTTTATTTCCCTGGCATACGCTGGAACGGCAGGTGATGGTGATCGGCAAGGCTGAGCGTCTCTCCACGTTAGAAGTAGTGAAATACTTCCACAGTCGCCCACGAGATAGCCAGATTGGCGCCTGGGTCTCTAAGCAATCCAGCCGGATCTCAGCTCGTGGTATTCTTGAAAGTAAATTTCTCGAGTTGAAGCAGAAGTTTCAGCAAGGAGAAGTTCCGCTGCCAAGTTTCTGGGGCGGCTTTCGCGTGAGTATTGAGCAAATGGAGTTCTGGCAAGGTGGTGAAAACCGCTTACACGATCGTTTTTTATACCAACGCGAAGATAACGCGTGGAAAATTGATCGCCTGGCCCCCTAAAGATGCAAATTTCTTGTTTTAAGCGCTGGTGCTGATCAATCCGGCGCTTTATTCTATGTTTCTTTCGCATCAGGCGAAAAGTCGTGTACCGGCAAAGGTGCAGTCGTTTTATACATGGAGATTTTGATGGCAAGCAGTAACTTGATTAAACAATTGCAAGAGCGGGGGCTGGTGGCCCAGGTGACGGACGAGGAAGCGTTAGCAGAGCGACTGGCGCAAGGCCCGATCGCGCTCTATTGCGGCTTCGATCCTACCGCTGACAGCTTGCATTTGGGGCATCTGGTTCCATTGTTATGCCTGAAACGCTTCCAGCAGGCAGGCCATAAGCCTGTCGCACTGGTAGGTGGCGCAACCGGTCTGATTGGTGACCCGAGCTTTAAAGCCGCCGAGCGTAAACTGAATACCGAAGACACTGTGCAGGAGTGGGTGGATAAAATCCGCAAACAGGTTGCACCGTTCCTCGATTTCGACTGTGGCGACAACTCGGCGATTGCTGCGAACAACTACGACTGGTTTGGCGGTATGAACGTACTGACTTTCCTGCGTGATATCGGCAAACACTTCTCCGTTAACCAGATGATCAACAAAGAAGCGGTTAAGCAGCGTCTGAACCGTGACGATCAGGGGATCTCCTTTACCGAGTTTTCTTACAACCTGCTGCAGGGTTATGACTTTGCCTGCCTGAATAAGCTGCACGGCGTGGCACTGCAGATTGGTGGTTCTGACCAGTGGGGTAACATTACTTCGGGTATCGATTTGACCCGTCGTCTGCACCAGAATCAGGTGTTTGGTCTGACCGTACCACTCATTACTAAAGCTGATGGCACCAAATTCGGTAAGACGGAAGGCGGCGCAGTGTGGCTGGATCCGAAGAAAACCAGTCCGTACAAATTCTACCAGTTCTGGATCAACACCGCCGATGCGGACGTTTATCGCTTCCTGAAATTCTTCACTTTCATGGATATTGAAGAGATCAATGCGCTGGAAGAAGAAGATAAAAACAGCGGTAAAGCGCCGCGTGCCCAGTATGTTCTGGCCGAACAGGTTACGCGTCTGGTTCACGGTGAAGAAGGTCTGGTCGCGGCAAAACGCATTACCGAAAGCTTGTTCAATGGCAATCTCAGCGATTTGAGTGAAGCAGATTTCGAACAGCTGGCGCAGGATGGCGTGCCGATGATCGAGATGGACAAAGGTGCCGATTTGATGCAGGCGCTGGTAGACTCCGAGCTGCAACCTTCTCGCGGTCAGGCCCGTAAGACCATTGCGTCTAACGCGGTGACCATCAACGGTGAGAAGCAGTCCGATCCGGAATATTTCTTCCAGGAGAGTGATATCCTGTTCGGGCGCTATACCTTACTGCGCCGTGGCAAGAAGAACTATTGTCTGATTTGCTGGAAGTAAGATTGCGTTAGCAGGGGCGTGGGAAACTACGCCCCTTTATTTTTTCAGGGTTGTGGTAAGTAAAATGAAGAAGATCCTCGCCATCCAGTCCCACGTTGTTTTTGGCCATGCGGGCAACAGTGCAGCAGAATTTCCGATGCGTCGTCTTGGCGCAAACGTCTGGCCGTTGAATACCGTCCAGTTTTCAAACCACACGCAGTATGGCAAATGGACCGGTTGTGTTATGCCGCCGAGCCACCTGACTGAAATTGTCCAGGGCATTGCTGATATTGATAAACTCCAGACCTGTGACGCAGTACTGAGCGGCTATCTTGGCTCAGCTGAACAGGGCGAGCATATTCTGGGTATTGTACGTAAAGTAAAAGCGGCCAACACGCAGGCAAAATACTTTTGCGATCCGGTGATGGGACACCCTGAAAAGGGATGTATCGTAGCTCCGGGTGTGGCGGAATTTCATGTTCGTCATGCGCTTCCAGCTAGTGACATTATTGCCCCGAATTTGGTTGAGCTCGAAATTCTGTGTGAGCATGCGGTGAACAATGTTGATGAGGCCGTTGCGGCGGCGCGTGAACTGATCGCTCAGGGACCTGAAATTGTACTGGTGAAGCATCTGGCACGCGCAGGTATTAGCACCGACCGTTTCGAGATGCTGTTGGTCACCGCTGAACAGGCGTGGCATATCAGTCGCCCGCTGGTCGATTTTGGCGCACGTCAACCGGTTGGTGTGGGTGATGTTACCAGTGGCTTGTTGCTGGTGAAACTGTTGCAGGGCGCGTCTTTACAGCAGGCGCTTGAGCATGTGACTGCGGCAGTGTACGAAGTGATGATCGCCACTAAAGAGATGCACGAGTATGAGCTGCAGGTGGTGGCCGCGCAGGATCGCATCGCGAAGCCTGAACACTACTTCAGCGCAACGCAGCTGTAATCAATGCCCGATGGCGTTCACGCTTATCGGGCATATTTTTAGCTGTAGGCCGGGCAAGCGCAAGCACCACCCGGCAACAACAATTAATTTAACCCTTCTGCTTTAAGCGCCGCGGCAACCGCCGGGCGTTCAGCCATACGCGCCATATACGCGTCGATATGGCTTAATCCTGCCATATTCAGCTTAACCGCATAGGCCCAACGCAGTACGGTAAACAGGTAGGCATCGGCGATGCTGAAGCGCGGGCCGCAGATCCATTGGTTATCTTTTAGCGAGTCGTTCACATACTGCATTTTTTTCTCCAGCAGCGCGCGAACGGTTGGCTTGAAGTCTTCCGGCGTATCGGGACGGAACAGTGGCGTAAAGCCTTTATGCAGTTCTGTCGCAATGTAGTTAAGCCATTCGATGGTTTTGTAACGGGAGAGGCTGCTGGTAGGGGCAAGGAGCTGACGGTCTGGCACGCTGTCCGCCAGATATTGCATGATGGCGACACCTTCGGTAAGTAGCGTACCGTCATCCAGCAGCAGTGCGGGAACTTGCCCTTTTGGGTTTACCGCGAAAAAATCATCGCCATTTTCCAGACGTTTCTTCATCAGATCAACACCATCCAGCGTGAAATCTTTACCGCTCTCACGAAGTGTGATGTGGGAAGCAAGAGAACAAGCGCCCGGTTTGTAGAACAGTTTCATCGGTAACTCCTTTTGGCTGAGGTATATCGTATGGTAGTGCTACCTCATGCAAAAAAAAAGCCGCTAACAACAGTTAGCGGCCTGAAAATGAGTTTCCCTGAGAATTACGCTGTCGCGGCCTTAGCGGCTTTCTCATCGGCTTCGTCATCCTGAGTCATACGGTTCAGTTTCGGAGCCGTCAGCAGCATCAGAACAGCGATAACAGCCGTCGCAACACCAATCTGCAGGAACACACGACCGTAGACTTCAAGGGACATCAGCGGGTCAGTCACGTTCTCTGGTACAGCCATCATGTTAGCGACGTAGCCACCGATGATGTTTGCACCGGCAGTGGTCAGGAACCAGCTACCCATGATGAAGCCCATCAGGCGTTGCGGAACCAGCTGTGCCACCATTGCCAAACCCAGACCGGAGATCATCAGCTCACCGATACTTTGCAGGCCATAGCAGATAATCAGCCAGTTAACGGAAACGATGCCCGCATCGGTAGCGAATTTCGCACCCAGCGGCAGGATCAGGAATGCACCGGAACACAGCACCATACCAATCGCAAACTTGGTCGGCATCGGCAGGGTATCACCCATCTTGTTATAGATAGCGGCGAGGATTGGGCTACCAATGATGATCCAGAACGGGTTCAGCGCCTGGTACTGTTCAGGTTCGAAAGCAATGCCAAGAATAGAGTGCTCAACGTTACGAATCGCAAAGAAGTTCAGTGAGGTCGGCATCTGGCTGTACAGCACGAAGAAGATAATCGCTTCCAGCATCAGAATGAAGGCGACGATCATTTTACGACGTGCAGCGCCTTTCATGGTGAAGGCTTCTTTACCGAAGATAAACACGATACCGATAGCAATTACACCCAGAACCATACGTGCGATCTGCTGGTTGTGCAGCAGCCAGGTCGCAATCGCGATCAGAACCACAACGCCAACGATAGTCAGCAGCAGGTTACGGAAGTTGATTGGTTCAAAGTCAGGTTTAGAACCGTATTGTTTAACCCAGCGCTGACAGAATGCGAAGTTAACAACGGTAATCAGCATACCCACGACGCTCAGCGCGAACGCAGTGCTCCAGCCGTAACGCGCAGCTAACCATGGCGTTGCCAGCATAGAGAAGAATGAACCGATGTTGACGGACATGTAGTACATGGTAAATGCACCATCAAGACGCGGGTCATCTTTGGCATAGCAGGTAGAGAGCAGGGAGGATGGGTTTGCTTTAAACAGGCCGTTACCGACCGCGATAGCCGCCATGCCCATATAAACGATACCCGCATCGTGACCGGACCATGCTACCAACGCATAACCGATGGCCAGGACAACGGCACCCAGCATAATGACACGTTTTGTTCCCAGAACTTTATCACCTAACCAGCCGCCAATGGCAACCAGACCGTACACCAGGGCGCTAAAGGACGAGAAAAGGGTGATGGAATCCGCTTCTGACATACCCAGCTGTTTAACCAGGTAGACGGCCATAATCCCTTGCAGGCCGTAATAACCAAAACGTTCCCACAGCTCAATAGAGAAAATGAGATAGAACGCTTTTGGTTGTTTGAAGGCGTTTAAACTTACGCTTTCTGTTGGTTTATTGTTTGCAGTAGACACTTTTACCTCTTTTTTTACATCCCATATCAACGGGGGTGTTCAGGTACGTGATGAGTCAAGTTCATCCGTCCAATTGTTATAGTGGGAGGGGAAACGGCAAGTAATGTTCACTATCTTGACCATTCAGACAAGTGGTTTGTAATAATCTGTTACATATATCATGACTGGTGAAATCGTCGGGGCTGTGAAATGTTATCTAGCGTTAAATTTCTTCATTTGTAAAATGGCAGATTTTTACACTGTTTAATCACCGCTAAAACCGCAATGTGGCAATATGTTCTGCTAATTAAGGTTGAATCCAGTGATATAGGCCATTATCTGAAAAATAGGCAGTGTAATGTTTTGTTTAGAAACTGTGCAGTTAGGTCATCTAATTGTCATCTTAACTAAAAAATAAAAACTTATTAACATTGTGTTAGCTGGATGATCTGGATCACGTATAGATAGAAATTTCTTTTGCTAAAAAAACGATTAACCTGCTCAGGTGTTAATTAACAAGAATATTGCATTAGATTTGAGCAATTGAATGGCATCATTGTCGGGAAAGGAAACATTGGGGAGTGCATAACTAAACGTTATGTATGTATGGGGCAAAGAGGATGCCCCGGCAGCATTAGATATCGACTTTCTCTTTGAATTCGCAGAGATCTTCGATGATACAGGAACCACAACGTGGCTTTCTGGCGATGCAGGTGTAGCGGCCATGAAGAATCAACCAGTGGTGGCAATCGACTTTAAATTCACTGGGTACAACTTTCAGTAGCTTTTCTTCTACCTGCTCGACGTTTTTACCTGGGGCGAATTGTGTCCGGTTACATACCCGGAAAATGTGGGTATCTACGGCAATAGTGGGCCAGCCAAAGGCGGTATTTAACACCACATTAGCCGTCTTGCGCCCAACGCCGGGGAGAGCTTCTAACGCAGCACGGTCTTCAGGCACTTCACCATTATGTTGTTCCAGCAGAATGCGGCAGGTTTTAATTACGTTTTCCGCTTTGCTGTTAAACAAGCCGATTGCCTTGATGTAGGACTTAACACCTTCAACTCCGAGCTCCAGCATCGCAGCAGGCGTATTGGCGACGGGGTATAGTTTAGCCGTCGCTTTATTGACGCTGACATCGGTGGCCTGAGCGGATAGCAAGACCGAAATCAGCAGTTCAAACGGCGATGTAAAATTAAGCTCGGTTGTCGGATGCGGGTTGTTATCCCGCAGGCGAGTCAGTATTTCCAGACGTTTTGCTTTGTTCATGAGACATTCCCTGTTTCACCAGCCGGACTGTCCACGACAGCCGCTTCGGCACGACGTTTCTTCATTCTCTCATCAATCAGGTACTTAACTGCCAGCATCAAGCCCAGACCAATAAACGCGCCTGGTGGCAGCATGGCCAGCAGAAACGGCGTATCAGTATGGAAGATCTCAACGCGCAATACTTTGGCCCAGTTACCCAACAAACCGTCTGCGCCATCAAACAGTGTACCGTTACCAATTATTTCACGCAGCGAGCCCAGAACAAACATGGCGCCGGTCGCCCCCATACCGATGGAAAAACCATCGAGTGCGGATAATGCAGGGCCTTTTTTGGCGGCGAAGGCTTCTGCGCGGCCAACAACAATACAGTTGGTCACAATCAGCGGGATAAAGATGCCCAGAGACTGATACAGGCCAAAGGCATAGGCATTGATCAGCATCTGCACCGCACTCACCACGGAGGCGATGATCATGACATAAATTGGAATACGGATTTCAGGCGGAGTCCAGCGACGAAGGGCCGAAATCGTCAGGTTGGTCAGCGTCAGAACGAGCGTCGTCGCGAGCCCCAGCCCCAGCGCGTTAGTGGCGGTAGAGGTAACAGCCAACAGCGGACACATCCCGAGTAGCTGCACAAGCGCGGAGTTATTTTTCCATAACCCCTGGACTATAACGTCTTTAATTTCGCTCATGGTTTATTCTCCACAGGCGCTAAGTTGAGGAAGCTGCGCGGGTAGCGTCTGCGCATACAAACCGGCGCGTTTTACTGCGTTCACTACCGCCCGCGGCGTAATGGTTGCACCAGTAAACTGGTCAAAGTCGCCGCCGTCTTTTTTCACAGCCCAGTGGGCATCGTTACCCGTAGCGATCGTTTTGCCGCTAAAGTGGGTGATCCAGTCGGACAGTCGCAGTTCGATTTTATCGCCCAGTCCCGGGGTTTCATGATGTTCGGTTACCCGCGTACCCAACACGGTACCCGTAAAATCGACACCGACCAGCAGTTGAATCGCCCCGGAATACCCATCTGGCGCCGTAGCTTCAAGAATTGCTGCAACGGGACGGTCGTCCTGGCGGGCAATATACACGCGGTGAGTACCTTTGCCCAATGCCTGCGCATTGACCAGATAACAGCTCTCAGACAAGTTATTATTGTAGCGATCGCCAGGTAGCACCTGATCGAACAGTGCTTTTTGCTGCAGCGCGGCCTGTTCATCAATGGTGGACTTGGTTAATTGATTGATTGCCGCGGTTAATCCCGTTGAACCAGCAGCAAACAGTGCCAGCGTAATACCGTGTTTACGAATCGTTTTCAGCATTGGGAGTCCTTAGCGATGTCCGTACACGCGAGGGCGGGTGTAATAATCAATCAGGGGAACCGTGATATTTGCCAGTAATACAGCAAAGGCTACACCGTCAGGATAACCGCCAAAACTGCGAATCAACCATACTAACAACCCCGCAAGTGCGCCAAAAATCAGGCGGCCGCGGTTAGTTGTCGAGGCCGTAACGGGGTCGGTAAGAATAAAAAATGCACCCAGCATGGTTGCGCCGGAAAGCAGGTGTAACTGAGGAGACGCGAGTGACTCAGGTGAGAACAACCATCCCAGAGTGGCGCAAACGGCGAGCGACAGCAGGAAGCTAACCGGGATATGCCAGCGAATTGCCCCCTGCCATAACAGAACGATACCACCCGCCAGCCAGGCAAGATTAACCCACTGCCAGCCCGCGCCTGCCAGCACACCGCTGTAAATCGGGTATTGCATCACCTGTTCAACGGTATGCCCGGCATGCAGTGATGTCTTAAAGGTATCGAGAGGCGTTGCCTGGCTGATACCATCAATGCCCATACGCAGTGTATTCATATCCCCACCGCTGACGGTATGGCCGCTAAGGATAACGTTCAGCGCGTCAAAGAACCCAGGCACTGTAGCCGCAATTTCGTGCGGCGGCAGCCAACTGGTCATCTGTACTGGAAATGAGATTAGCAGCACGACATAACCAATCATGGCAGGATTAAACGGGTTCTGACCGAGACCGCCATACAGTTGTTTCGCAATGATAACCGCGAATACCGTGCCCAATACCACCATCCACCAGGGGGCGAGCGGGGGAATACTCACGGCCAGCAGTAACCCGGTGAGTAACGCAGAGTTGTCTTTTAAAATCGGCACAATGGGTTGTTTACGCAGTTTAAGCACGCCCGCTTCGGCGGCGATAGCGCTGATGGCGGCCAGAACTATCTGGAACAACGTACCCCAGCCGAAGAACCACAGCTGTGCGGCGATCCCCGGCAATGCCGCAAGTAACACCAACATCATGATACGTGATGTCTGGCGCTGGTTATGGGTATAAGGGGAGCTTGCTATTCTGAATACCATTTATTCCTCGTTAACAACCTGCTGCTGTGCGGCTTTCTTTGCCTGAGCGCGTGCGATAGCGGCCGCGACGGCGGCTTTACGTGGATCAACCGGCTCGGCTGTTTCCGTTACCACTTGCTGCTCGAGCTTGCGGGCCTTGGCGCGGGCAATGGCCGCTTCCACGGCGGCTTTACGCGGATCAACCGATTCGGCTGTTTCCGGTACCGCCTGCTGCTCGAGCTTGCGGGCTTTGGCGCGGGCGATGGCCGCTTCCACGGCGGCTTTGCGTGGATCAACCGGCTCGGCTGTTTCCGGTACAGCCTGCTGTTCGAGCTTGCGGGCTTTGGCGCGAGCAATTGCCGCTTCGACGGCAGCTTTACGCGGATCTGTACCCGTGCTGCTGCCTTCACTTTGCGGCGAATTTTCCTTACGGGAAGCACGAGCTTGCGCCTTACGCGCCTCGCGTGCGGCAATCACTGCGCTATTGTCAGGTTTTTCACCTGCCTGAATTACTACCGGCTGCAGCGCCTGAGCCTGTTTTTCTTTTACGCGAGCCAGCGCGGCGGCAATGGCATCATGGTCTTTGGCCGCCGGTTGAGCAGCGGCGCTCTTATGGCGTTCAAGACGCGCTGCTTTTTCACGTTCAAGGCGCGCCTGTCGGGCTTCAAACCGTGCTTTCGCTTCAGCGGCTCGTTTTTCTTCCTGGCTAATGGCGTAAATCTCGGCTTTTTCCTTGCGGAAATACTGCACCAACGGAATATTGCTTGGGCATACCCAGGCGCAGGCACCGCATTCAATGCAGTCGGCGATATTGTGGGCCGTTGCTTTGTCGTGCTGTTGCCCTTTACTGAACCAATAAAGCTGTTGTGGCAGGAGATCCGCCGGACAGGCATCGGCGCATGCGCTACAGCGAATGCAGCCTTTCTCTTCCGGCGTTTCACCCATTTCACTGGCAGAGGGGGCCAGAAGACAGTTGGTAATCTTCACCACCGGGACATCCAGCCATGGCAGCGTAAACCCCATCAGCGGTCCGCCCATAATCACCATCTGGTCGGCGGAAGGGCAAAAGCCCGCGTCGTTGAGCAGATGACGAACCGGCGTGCCCAAACGCGCCCAGACGTTGCCCGGGCGGCTGACGGCTTCACCGGTAAGCGTCACGACACGTTCGGTGATCGGCTCACCGTCAATTACTGCACGTTTAATTGCATAGGCGGTACCGACGTTTTGCATCAATACCCCGATATCTGAGGAGCGTCCACCGTGGGGAACCTGCTTGCCAGTCAGGATTTGTGTTAACTGTTTAGCCCCGCCGGAAGGGTACTTGGTGGGGATAACGCGCAAACTGATGTCGTGTGAATCAGCCAGCACCGCGCGCAGCATAGATATTGCCTGCGGTTTGTTATCTTCTATGCCGAGGAGGATCTCGCGTGGCTGAAGAATGTGCGCCAGGATGCGGATTCCTTCGACGACCTGCGCCGCACAGTCCTGCATCAGGCGGTCATCTGCTGTAATGTACGGCTCGCATTCAGCGGCGTTAATGATCAGCGTTTCAATTTTATCTCCGCCGCCCTGCAGTTTAACGCCGGTGGGAAAACCTGCGCCACCCAGCCCGGCGACGCCGAACTGATGAATACGCGCAATCAGCTCTTCTCGGCTGTGGGAGCGGTAATCGGTCCAGCCGTCTCGCTCAATCCAGCGGTCTTCGCCATCGGCGTCTATGATAACGCTCAACTCAGCCAGTGCCGAAGGATGTGCGGTGGAGTGCGGGGCAATGGCAACCACGGTACCTGATGTTGGCGCATGGACTGGAAGCATTTTGCCACGCCCGCGGGTTAATGCCTGACCACGCAGCACGGTGTCACCCACGTTTACGCACAGTTCACCCTCCGCACCAATATGTTGTTTCAGCGGAATAACAAAACGCGGTGCCAGCGGAACCTGTCGCAACGGTGTTCCGTTTGACTGGGTTTTCATTTCTGGTGGATGAATGCCACCATCAAAGTCCCAGATTTTATTTTTTCTGAATGCAGAGAATAACTTAAACATGTTGTTCCACGGGAATGATGCGCACAGGGATGGTGTTTAAATCCCATTTCCAGCTATCGGGTGTCTCAGCTACCGGGCGTAATTCAATGCATTGCGTCGGGCACGGGTCAACACACAGGTTGCACCCAGTGCAGAGATCGCTCATTACCGTGTGCATGGCGCGGGTCGCGCCCACGATCGCATCGACCGGGCAGGCCTGAATACACTTAGTGCACCCGATACAGTTATTTTCATCAATGACCGCCAGCATACGCACCGGCGTAACGTCTTGTTCATCACCATCAATAGGCTGCGGATCGACGTTCAGCAGGGCGGCAATTTTTAACATCACCGCTTCGCCACCGGGGGCGCAACGGTTAATTTTTTCACCCTGAGAGCCGATCGCTTCAGCGTACGGATGACAGCCCGGATAGCCGCACTGCCCACACTGGCTTTGCGGGAGAATTTCATCAATTTTCTCCACGACCGGATCATCTTCAACGGCAAAACGTCGTGAGGCGTACCCCAAAATAGCGCCGAACGCCAGACCCAGTACACTCACTGCGGCAACGGCAATCCAGATAGCATTCATTACAACTTCACCAAACCACTAAAGCCCATAAAGGCCAATGACATTAAACCAGCGGTAATCAGCGCAATCGCATTCCCGCGAAACGGCGCTGGGACGTCCGCCACGGCGAGGCGTTCGCGGATCGCGGCGAACAGTACCATCACCAGTGAGAAGCCGACGGCGGCGGAAAAACCGTATAGCGCCGACTGTAAAAAGTTATGGCCGAGGTTGATGTTCAGCAGCGCCACACCTAACACTGCGCAGTTAGTCGTGATCAGCGGTAGGAAGATCCCTAGCAGGCGGTACAGCGCAGGGCTGGTTTTGCGCACAACCATTTCGGTAAACTGCACGACGACGGCGATAACCAGAATAAAAGCCAGCGTGCGCAGATAGATGAGATTGAGCGGGATTAGGATCCAGGTATCAATCAGCCATGCGCAGATGGATGCCAGTGTCATGACAAACGTCGTGGCAAGGCCCATACCCATTGCGGTTTCCAGTTTTTTGGAAACGCCCATAAACGGGCAGAGGCCCAGAAACTTGACCAGTACAAAGTTATTGACCAGTACAGTTCCGACAAACAGCAGCAGGTAATCAGTCATTTTTCGGCCTGAAATAAAAAAGCCGCCTATTATCTGACAATCTACAACAGGCGACAACAGGTTAACTGTAGGGTTATTACGGGTTCACAAACGTCGATTTAACGCGCTGCGATCGCTTGAAGTAGGGCACCAACAGTGCTGCGGCCAGTAATGGGAACAGCAGTTGGCGCACGGCAAAAGCGTCTGGGACGGGTGAAAATGCAAACGCTTTAATCGCCAGCAACACGGAGATCAGCAGCCACAGAATGTAATGCTTGGGCACACAGGCTCTGCGTTTGAAAAACGCAATTGTCAGCCACAGTGTGTAATACCACATGGCGATCGCGGTAACAAAGGAGACGCCCCATAACAGCAAATTTGCTGTACTTTGCTCACCCAGCGTTTTGAAGGTTTGCGGTGTTGCCAGCGCAGTGACATAAAGTAATAACGCCAGCGAAGCGCTCAACAACGCGACTAACAGCCAGGCCAGTGGCCCAAGTAGCCAGCCTCCGATACGTTGTGCCGGTGTGGTAGTCATCTCTTCTCCAGTTTTACGCGCGCAATCAATCATGCCATTCATTTTGGGGCAATTATTATAAAGCTTTTAACGTTGAGCGCTACTTTCTTCTCTATTGCACGTAATGCCAGACTGATTTAGGTACCTGACCAACATCAAACAGACGGCCTCCGGATATAAGCTCCGCACGGCGATGGTCTGCGGCACGGTACATATTGATCATGTCGCTATCGTCGGTGAGCGTGTAGTTTAAATGGTCGAAAAGTTTTTCCAGACTTTCGAGTGAGCTGATTTTGCGGAATTTTAATAAGTAATCCTGAACAGTCATAAATGCAGATCCATATTAATAAAATAATACCAACGGAGTAGAAAATATAAAAATAAACAACGTGCACAGGTAAAAGCGCATTTACGTGCAAATGTAAGAAGAGTGTTCATACCTGTGAAAAAGCAGGCGCTATGCGCGTCTTCGGCAAGGGTAACGCGCATAGCGATCGCTGGCAATATGCAGCGGAACGGGATGCGGCATAATTCACTTTTTTTGACAGAAAGCGATCTTTTACCGGCAAACCCTGCAACTACCAATGTTAATTGCCGGGCAATAAAAGGTTGCGGATGCTTATTTCTTCTGCACTGCCGCAACGGGCTCTGGTGGCTGGTAATTGTCAATATGATTGGCAACACCCAGCAGGATCACGGAGACGGCGAGAACAATCCAACCTGTTAATTCAATAAGACGATTCATTACTGATGACATTTGCTTTGATTTATCCATAAACACAGGCTGCAAATGTTACTAATCTCTCATTAATACAGCAAGATGGTTGGGAACGATTTCTCCCTCTTTTTCGCTGCAAGTTAAGCATAAGTGGCATATGTTTGACTTAAGTTAAAAACAACCTTTGTAGCGCGAAGGTTATTAAACTATTGAGACGTTGCAAGGTATGGTGTGAAATAGGTCAGTCCTGAATTGAGAGGCAATAACATGAGTGACAACATCCGCGTTGGGCTAATTGGCTATGGTTATGCCAGTAAAACCTTCCATGCCCCCCTGATTGTGGGCACGCCGGGCCTGGAACTGGCTGCAGTTTCCAGTAGTGATGAAGCAAAAGTGAAGGCAGACTGGCCTACGGTGGCGGTTGTTGCTGAGCCTAAGCATCTTTTTAACGATCCAAATATCGACCTGATTGTGATCCCCACGCCTAATGACACACACTTTCCATTAGCGAAAGCTGCGTTGGAAGCGGGCAAACATGTGGTTGTTGATAAGCCTTTTACTGTGACACTGTCACAAGCTCGTGAGCTGGATACGCTGGCGCGCAGCCTCGGGCGCGTGCTGTCTGTGTTCCATAACCGTCGCTGGGACAGTGATTTTCTGACGCTGAAAGCTCTGCTAGCGGATGGTGTTTTGGGAGAGGTGGCGTATTTCGAATCCCATTTCGATCGTTTCCGCCCGCAGGTTCGTGACCGTTGGCGTGAACAGGGCGGTCCGGGAAGCGGTATCTGGTACGATTTAGCACCGCATCTTTTGGATCAGGCGATTAATCTGTTTGGTTTGCCCGTCAGCCTGACGGTAGACCTGGCCCAGTTGCGTCCGGGCGCGCAGGCGACGGATTACTTCCATGCCATCCTGACGTATCCGCAGCGTCGTGTGATCCTGCATGGCACCATGCTCGCTGCCGCAGAATCGGCCCGTTATATTGTGCACGGATCGCGTGGCAGCTATGTGAAATATGGTCTTGACCCGCAGGAAGAGCGCCTGAAAAATGGCGAGCGACTGCCACAGGAAGACTGGGGTTATGATATGCGCGATGGCGTTTTGACGCGAATAGAAGGCGAAGAGCAGGTTGAAGAAACCTGGCTTACTGTACCTGGCAACTATCCGGCGTACTATGCTGGCATTCGTGATGCGCTAAACGGTAACGGTGAAAACCCGGTACCGGCGAGACAGGCTATCCAAATTATGGAGCTGATTGAGCTGGGTATCGAATCTGCGAAACATCGTTCGACGCTGTGCCTTGCTTGATTGGACTAATGCCGGATGGAGATGCTCAGGCATTTTATCCGGCCTACAATGAAAACCAACGTAGGCCGGATAAGCGTTAGCGCCATTCAGCACTTTACCCGTTACGCTGCGCCGACTTTTTCGCGCAAGGCTCGTTTTTCTTCGTTACTCAGGAATGCCATTTCCAGACCGTTGATTTGCGCCTGGCGGATCTGTTCGCGCGTTAGGCCTGCAGCTGGTGCGGCAATGGTGTACTCGTGAATAATATCCACACCCTGAACAGCCGGGTCGTCCGTATTCAAACTGGCAATAACGCCATGCTCAAGGAACGTTTTCAGCGGATGGTTCGCTAGTGAGGCAACGGTGCTGGTCTGAATGTTTGATGTCAGGCAGGATTCGATGCCGATACGATGCTCGGCGAGGTAATCCATCAACGCACGATCTTCAACGGCTTTAACGCCGTGACCAATACGCTCAGCGCCCAGCTCTTTAATGGCCTGCCAGATGCTTTCTGGTCCCGCGGCTTCGCCCGCATGCACGGTAATATGCCAGCCGGCGTCGCGTGCCTGGTTGAAATGGGACAGGAACAGACTGCCAGGGAATCCCAGTTCGTCACCGGCTAGATCCAGTGCCGTAATATGATCTCGGTGGGCTAACAGCGCATCCAGTTCCTGCAGACAGGCGGCTTCGCCAAAAGTACGGCTCATAATGCCAATTAAGCGTGCTTCGACGCCAAAGGTCTTGCAGCCCTCGCGCACGCCTGCGATGACGGCTTCAACCACACCTGCCACCGGGAGTTGATGCGCCATCGCCATATAGCCTGGTGAAAAACGTAATTCTACATAGTGCAGACCGTTACGTGCTGCATCCTCAATATTTTCAAATGCCACGCGGCGACAGGCATCCAGCGAGGCCAGTACCTTCACGCCCCAGTCGAGCTTGGATAAAAAACTCACTAAATCTGGCTCAGTGGATGTCACTTGCACATGAGGGATCAGCGTTTCCAACGTTTGTGCCGGGAGCGTTAAATTGAACTGACGACCCAGATCCAGAATCGTTTGGGCACGGATGTTACCATCAAGGTGGCGATGGACGTCGGTCAAGGGGAGGGAAGTATCAATCATGGTCGCACTCGTGTATTTAGGTAAAGTGCGTCGTATTATAAGAAAAAATCGGGATAAAAATCTATGTTGCGCAATGAATAATTTCATTGCGCAAACTTTATTAGCGTACAGAACGTATGCCGTTAATCAACCCCTGAACGCCTTTTTCAAGTTTGGATCGTGGACATCCGGCATTCAGGCGCACAAAACCGCGTCCTTCTTCGCCGTATGTGTATCCGGGCATGATGGCGACTTTCTGCTGGTGGATGAGCGCTTCCTGCAATGCGTGGTCATCAATGTTGAGCGGACGCAGGTCAATCCATGCCAGATAGGTGGATTGCGGAACCTGCCAGTTCAGTTCGGGGAATGCGGCATTAAGCTCGCGGGCGACGTAATGCAAATTGCTGGTAAGGTAATCCCGCAGCGCATCAAGCCAGCTTGCTCCCTGATGATAGGCGGCAATATGTGCGCTCAGCGCGAGCACTGCTGGTGAGGAAAGACCATCGCGACCTTTTAATGCGCTGAGATAATCGTTACGGCTTTGAGCGTCTTCAATAATTCCGTAAGCCCCGGTCAGTGCCGGAATATTAAAACTTTTTGAGCCGGAAGTGAGCAGCGCCCAGCTGTCACGCGCGACATTACTCCAGGGGATATGTGGGTGATCCCCCCATACCATATCCATATGGATCTCATCGGAAATAACTTTTACACCATGGCGCTGACACAGTTCTGCCATGGTTTCCAGCTCATCACGCGTCCACACTTTGCCCGTCGGATTTTGTGGGCTACAGAGCAGAAGAATTTTGCTCTCTGGACGAGACAGCGCATTCTCCAGCGCGGCCATGTCGCAGTACCAACCGTCAGTGCGTTTTTCCAGTTCGACAGAGCGCACCACGCGCTGATTACCTTCAATTGCTTTGTAAAACGCGTCGTACGCCGGCGTATGAATCACCACCGCATCACCCGCAGAAGACCACTGGCGGATCAGCTCCGATACCATATAGATGACCGAGGGGCCATAAACCAGCGACTGAGGATCGATTTGGGTATTATGACGCGATAGAAACCAGTGACTAATCGCCGCAAGAAATTCATCATTTTTCCAGCGACTGTAACCCAACACGCCATGTGACAGGCGCTGAGTCAGCGCCTCCAGAATACAGGGTGCGGTGGCAAAATCCATATCGGAGATGGTGAACGGCAGCAGGTCGGCTGAACCAAAACGGTCGGCAACGTAATCCCACTGAGTACACCAGGTACCATGCCTGTCCACAACCTTTGAAAAATCAAACATATCATTGTCCTTAAGCTTGTACGGTGTTCATCAGAACTGCGATCTCGTCTTTCACTGACTGGACCTGTGGGCCAATAACGACCTGAAGATTATGCTGATTGAGTTGCACTACGCCAATAGCGCGATTGTCCTTCAGAGCCTGTACATTCACAAGAGACATATCCTTCACTGACAAACGCAGACGGGTAATGCAGTTATCCAGGCTGACGATGTTTTCCGCACCGCCAAGCGCCGCCAGAATGGCAGGGACGTTGTAACCGGATTTACCCGGCGCTCCAGCCATTACTTTTTCGATATTGCTGGCAATTTCGACGTCCCGACCCGGTGTCTTCAAATTGAAGCGTGTGATGGCGAAACGGAAGATGACGTAGTACACCGCGAACCAGATCGCCGCTACAACAGGGACCAGATACCACTTGGTAGAGAGTCCATGCAGGATACCGAACACCACGAAGTCAATCAGGTTACCGTCGGTGTTCACTGAAGTGTAATGGGTATAATTGATATTTGCCGATGTACACTGTGAACAATCAGGTTACTGCAATGTTGAAAATTACAGCTCCCACTCAACTGTGTATGCCGGAAGGAAGCCAAAGACAAGATTGTAAATCCCTTTGAATTTCTCCGTTGTTACCAACACCCCACACAATCATCATCCCTCTTTTATCAAGGCATGATTTCCGTTGCCCCCTTTCACTCCTTCTGATATGATAATGAGTTATTATAAATATTTCCGTAAACTTTGTTCCGTAGTATTTCTCTCCTCGAAAACATCCCCAACGTCAGATGCAAGGCGGCTTTGCGCTATCGCAAATGCCATCGTTTTACCGTGTTTTTAGGTAGTAACTATGTAGGGGGTGTGATCTCTTTCTGAGTACAAAAAGGTTAATTTAACAATGATGCAACAATCACAAACCCTATTCGAATCGTCGGTTTTATCGGCAACAAGTTTTCGTACCGTCTACCATGAACACGGACGTTACAAAACAATTAATGGCAACTCCTTTGTTCATGATGGTCATGCATACCGGATTAACACAAGAATCGGCTCTGGTGTTCGCCATGACATACTTATGTCAACAATCAACGAACTGAAAGCAATCCAGAAGCGCTACAGTCGAGTGTTCCTTACCCGTTTTGATCTTCACCTCCCTGCGTTGACTTCTGTTGAAGCGGGTAACAAATACATACGCAAACTGTTCAAACGATTACGTGCCCGCCTGGAGTCTGGGAATAACGGCTTATCGAAACCTATCATCGATTTTGCTTACGGTTGGGTTTGCGAGCAGGAAAAGGCATTACAGCCACATTACCATTGCTGGATTGCGCTTCCACATCGTCTGGTAAGATGGTTTGGAACGCCAGAAAGAGGGATCGCTGGTATTATTACTGAGATCTGGATGAAACTGACAGGTGGTGAAGCAACGCTGGTAAACTTGTCTAAAGCTACGAAGGACTATCGCGATCACTACGTCATTCATCTTGACGATCCTTCATCACTCGAAGGTCCGATATTTTGGCTTTCTTACCTGGCAAAAGAACGCGGGAAGTCGCAAACAGGGAAGGGAACGCGCTTGTATTCAACATCAAAGTTGAGTCGTAAAGCACTGGATTCGTAAATATCGCACAGGAAGCCCGTAGTGCGTTTTTCTTTGTAAGTTATACGATTGCATTACCCATGTCATGAAAAGCGCTTAGAATCGCACTCAGGACATTTGAGGGCATGATCAATACATGATTAACTTGTTGCTTCGGTCATGTGTTTGATTACTGAATGATAATTGCTTTGCTTATAGAAGTATACATTACTTCAAAATTCCGAGCGAAGCGAGGGACACGAACGAAGTGAGTGTTAACAGCTAAACTACATAATTATATTATTATATTTTATATATAGAGAAAAATGTAGTTTTTGGGCTGGTTTTTAACCAAATGTAAACTATCCGTCTTCGCTTCGCTTGACGGAACTCGCTTCGCTCGTAATTCAGGGTATTACTTCAACATTTGAAGCGAAGGACACGAACGTAGTGAGTGTGTTATGAATTCACAACCCGCAGAATGTTTTGTTCAATGATCACTGTACGGTCAGAACCGAATAATAAAATGTATTAGCTCAGATTTGCACCGTTGGTAACATTTGTCACAAAGCCGGACCCAATTTGACATTCCGCTCCGAGTCAAGAGCGGACATTACTGACATCAAATTTTGTTAAGCTACAGTGAGGAGTTCAGCATGTATAATGCTTTTACTATTCCATATGGAACCCTAACATGAATCGTTTGACTGAGATTGGTTTTATCAAGGTGGGATTCTGGCAGATTATAGACGGTAGCCTGAAGTACCATCTCGATGACAGATTCACAGATGTTAAGAACAACCTCTATGCATTTGTTTGTGATGGTGAGGTAAAATACGTTGGTAAAACCACTCGTCTACTACGTAACAGGATGTACCATTATTCACGTCCAGGCCCTTCCCAATCTACGAATATAAAAAATAACGCTAACATCATTGAGATGCTATCTAATAATGTTGCCGTTGATATCTTAGTGCTTCCAGATTCGGGACTTATGCACTACGGGCAATTTCACTTAAATCTTGCTGCTGGTCTTGAGGATTCCATCATTAGTGCCATTAACCCTGAATGGAATGGAATTCAGAGGCCAGAACTGAAGAGTGAGGAAGTAATATCAACTGAAGCTGAAATCATCACACATAGCAGTATTAAACAATTCACTTTCAACATGACAGATACGTACTGGCGAAGAGGATTCTTTAATGTGCCGGTAGTAAGTTCTCAAAAGTTTGGTAAAGACGGTGAGAACATCAAGATTGTTCTTCATGATGGCATGTCTTCCATCACGGCAATGATTAACCGAACTGCCAATCAGTCTGGTTCACCCCGCATTATGGGGGGCGTTGAGCTTAGGCAATATTTTCAACTCAATTACACAATTGGTGATGTTGTACCTTTCGAGGTGCTCACACAAAATATGATGAAGCTAAAATGAAAGATTTTTTTCCTTCTTACAGTCGTATCAGCCTGAACGTTCCGCAGGTTGGCCTGTTCGCTGTCAATTAAATACGCAGATTTTATCAAAGTGGATCCGGTAGTAATAAACAACGAACGTCCTCTTCGCTCAGGACGGATGGTCAGATTCGAGTACGTTCTGTCTGCGCATTCATCCGGTCAGAATCGAATATAATTAGCTTACTAACTCCTTCTTGATTCGGTAAAAAGTGGCGCGACTGATATCTGCTGCTTTCATGATGTGGGCTGGTTTAACGTTCTGTGCCAGCATTTCCCGAACCACTTCACGGGCTTGCATATCTTTTTCTTTCCCCGTATACAAACCTGCCTGTTTTGCTTTTGCGATCCCTTGTGCCTGGCGTTTACGCCGGGTTTCATAATCTTGTCGTGCCATTGTCGCGAGGATATCGATCAGCATGGCATTAACTGCTCTCAAAATGCCGCTGGTTAGGTCACTACCAGACATTTCAACCATCTGCCAGCTTGTTGGCAAATCCATTGATACAATAACCAGCCCTTTACTGTTCAGCGTAGCTTTGAGTTCAGCCCATTCTTCATGTTGAAGACGACTGAGACGGTCAATCGCTTCAATAAGAAGCAGATCGCCAGGTTGTGCTTCTTCAAGAAGATGCATTAGTTCCACACGCTCCAGCTTCGCACCGCTGGCATTCTCAATGTATTCTCCGGCTACTTGCCAGTTTTTGCTTTGCGCAAATTCGCGCAGGCTAACTAATGCACGATCAGCATGTTGGCCTTCGGTAGATGCACGGCAGTAGATACGGACATTCATTATGTATTCTCTTTTAAGTATCAAATCAATACCCATATGATACATTACATTGTTTTGTAGTCAATAGGGTTGAATTTGATTGTATTGAGACTTCTTATCATGGTCTTTATCAGGTATACCTAAAAGAGATATTGTTCGGATGGTATTCAGATCTTGCTTGGGGTATACGATTTGGTCAGTTTCTGTAGCTGAAGCACTCCGGTTTCATTTCAGCAGGTCTTAATCAAATTCAGTGTGCCATACATGCGGCACGAAAAAGTCTGGCATCAATGTGACCAGTTCTATCACCCACCACAGTCACTACAGTGGCCACACAGTTGGGGACCCAAAGGATGTTGTTTACCATTTTGCAATGGTTGACAGCTACCCGAAAGCAACTCCTCTTCGAGAGCGCTCAATTCCTCAGTTAATCGGGTTTGCAATTTTAGTTTGTTGAACCCATCCACACTGGGCGTAAGTGTATAGTTGTGATAACTGTCAACTTTTCTTCTCTCTTCTGTTCAGAATAAATTAATGTTCAGGCGTTATGATAAATAGATGTTTTCGCCACCATGGCGCGGTCTTTACAGGAATAAATCTCACCATTTTTATATTTTCACCACAGTACCTCAAAATTTCATATACCAAAACTGAACTTGGCCGGGTAGTATTGGCTGCTTAGTATTAACTGTAGATGCTGTTATTAGGAGTTTCAGGTGCAGGTAAACAAACTTACGGATGATATTGATATTAGTTCTCATGAGCGTTTCCTCGCGGCCCGTAAAAGCACATGGGTTAGTGTGCTTGTTAATTGTTTTCTGACATCCGGGCAAGTGATTACTGGCGTATTTTCCGGATCTCAGGGGCTTATTGCGGATGGTATCCATTCTCTGTCTGATTTAGTTTCAGACTTTGTGGTGCTTATTGCTAATCATAAAAGTAAAAAAAATCCCGATGATGACCATCACTACGGGCATCATCGTTATGAAAATGGTGCATCATTAATTCTGGGGACAATTTTATTCATTGTTGGCATCGGGATGTTATGGTCAGCAGCAAATAAAATGCAACAACCAGATGATATTCCTCAGGTACATATTGTTGCTCTGTGGGTGGCCTTAGCCGCACTGGTTATCAAAGAGCTTCTTTTTCGCTATATGCTGGCAGTAGCAACCCGAGTAAAATCCACTATGCTGGTTGCCAATGCCTGGCATGCCCGCTCTGATGCCGCCTCATCTTTGGTGGTGGCTATTGGTATTATTGGTAGTTTATCAGGGTTTAAATTGCTTGATCCGGTAGCTGCACTGGTTGTGGGACTGATTGTGACCAGAATGGGATATTCATTTATGTCAGATTCGCTTCATGACTTGATGGACAGGGCCGTGGATATTGAAACTGAAAATAGTATAAAAACAACATTATTGTCCACGCCTGGGGTCGAAGGCATCCATGACCTCAAGACCAGAAAAATGGGGGACCTTGTTGTGGTTGATGTTCATCTGGAAATTGATGGTGATTTATCAGTGAAAGTAGGACATGACATTGCTGTTTTGGCCAGGAAATCAGTTTTAGATAATCATCATGTTTTAAATGTTATGACACATGTTGACCCTTATTTTAAAGGTGATAATAGTCCTGGTTGCGGGGGCAAATAATCCTGAAAAATAATATGAATGCTGCTGTTTTTTGAGAGGATTGGGAAGGGATTATTTTTTTGCGCAATATTACCCCTTCTGACTGTGAAAACGAGAGTAAACAATATGGAGGCTATTATGAGAAAAATTATGCGTACTGTTGTGATAGGAGCCACCCTTCTTTTATCCCCCTGTGTAATGGCTGGTTCTGACGGTGTTGAACATGCCATGAAGATGATGAATAAAAGCTACCGCGCAGCACTTAAGGAGGAGGACGTTACATCCTTCAGGAAAGATATGCGGGAACTGAAAGCAACAGCAGAGTCCATCCTGAACAGCCCTGTAGAAGGGTATGACAGGGAAACGTATGTTGCAGGCATGTCACTTCTAATTGATGAGGTAACTGCCGTTGAAAGTACCGCTGAGAAGGAAGGTCTTGACGCCGGGAAAATTGCAGCACAGAAACTAGGCAGTCTGATGAGAAAATACCACAATAAACTAGGTGTTGACTGAGACCGGGAATTATTCGGTGAAGGTAGATATGCTGGAAAGATATCCCTGAACTGACATGATACACGTGCCTGTAATCAAGCAGATAGCTATGCACTGGTGAGGAAATTTCACAACGTTATCTTATCTGCAAAATACATATAAAAATGTTGGGGTAACAAACATGCATTATCAATGCTACATATTTTAGTTTGTTGCCTCAACATAAGTTAAGTACCTATTGGTGTTGCGCGGGGTGGATTCAGGGGGCCAAATTATATTTGGTGGTCACGCGTCAGTCTGTGTTTTGTTTGTTGGTCATGATGACCTGCTCCCCGTTGATTAACACACTGATGCCCGTAATGTCTTCATCATCGGTATGAGACCCTCATTAAGATGCTTTTTTCCGGCAAATAAATCATCAGTATCCTCTTCGAGGCTGGAACAGGGATTCTAAGCCATGTGCTTTGCCGTAAGAAGATCATTTCCGACGTCACCTAATGTGGCTTGGTGAATGGATTTTGTCATGGCTGCACTCTTCATCGGTCGTCGGATTAAGTGCCGTACGATCCACGTCGCTTTTGGAATTTCAAGCGTTCAGATATAAGCATTCTGTACAGCATTGCGTTGTTTCGTGGCTATCTGGCGACGATAAGAACCACTCAGGAACCTGAATTTACCTGTCGAGTACTGGGCCTTTGAACATGGTTTGGATATTACTGAGTGCATCTTGGTTTTGAGAAGTTAAGGTTATCATTAATAAAAAGGCATAATATTGAGTGGTCAACCAACCTTAAAAAAGTGGCTAAATTATGAACGAAAATTTACGTAATGCTCTTCCTCACAAAAACACACCATTTCTACGTGTGCTGCATATCATCGTAGCTGTATTGATTTTATTGCAGATTATTAATTCAAACCTTACCGAAAGCGATGCGCTTAGTGACTATACTCTCACTGGGTTCGTAACATGGTTCCATGTTATCACTGGGTTATCACTGATTGTCCTTGGGTTTGTCATGCTTGCATGGATGCTGACACAACGAGGATTTCGTTACTATTTTGCCTGGGTGGTCCTTGATTTTCGAGGTGTGGTTGAAGATATCAAAATGCTGATATCATTCCGTCTTCCTGAAGCTCATGCTGGTGGGATTGCTGCTCTGGTTCAGGGGCTTGGTGTACTTGCACTATTGGGCGTTGCATTATGTGGTGGATTCTGGTTTGCTCTCAATACTGCTCTTGGCACGTCACCTGTGCTGACAGAAACCGTCCTGCATGTGCATAAGTTTCTGACTGTATTTATTGAAACCTATTTCTGGGCACATGGTGCGATGGGGTTGCTGCATATCTTCCTCACCGTTCGTAGCCAAAGGAAAAATCCCGTTACCGAATAGTGCTGTAGGTTTATGATGGATAAGATGCCCTGTAATGGTTGGCTAAAACAGACTATAACCGCGCATTTATCCGTCAATGCATTTTCTATTTATCCGTAATTCCGATGAGTATGCGTATTTGAAGGAAAAAATATATGCATCTTGAACGACATAGTATCGAAAAAGTGGGATGGCTGAGGGCAGCTGTACTGGGGGCAAATGACGGAATTGTTTCGACAGCGAGCCTTGTTCTTGGGGTTGCATCTGCAAATAGCAGTCCTTCCGGTGTTTTACTTGCAGGTGTTGCAGGACTGGTTGCCGGAGCTATGTCAATGGCTACAGGGGAATATGTTTCCGTCTCATCTCAGGCGGATACCGAAAACGCAGCACTTGCCCAGGAAAAAAGGGAGCTGGAAACTGATTATCAGGGAGAGGTGCGGGAACTGACTTCACTTTATATGCAACGTGGACTGGAGCCAGAGCTTGCCCGGCAGGTTGCGGAGCAACTTATGGTCAAAGATGCCCTGGATGCTCATGCCCGTGAAGAACTGGGGTTGACGGATATAAATTCTGCACAGCCCCTACAGGCAGCTGTCTTTTCTGCCCTGAGTTTTTCCGCTGGTGCGGTGTTACCCTTAATCGTGGCATGGCTCTCCCCTCTGAAACTGGCTTTTTTGTTGATAATCCTTTCCACCCTTTTTTCACTGGCGGTCCTTGGCTATATATCTTCGGTTTTGAGTAAAGCCTCTCCTGTCAGGGCGATCATAAGAATTACGTTCTGGAGTACCATGGCTATGCTTTTGTCTATGGGGATTGGTCATTTTGCAGGGCAGGCCCTGCTTTAATGTTATGAAGCACAATTCGTGTACCATCTTACTGGCGATGCTTCGCAAAACAATTTGCAATGCAGCTCCCTTCAAACTCGATTCCTGCTTGCGCCAATACCTGTTGAAGGGGTGATGGAGGGGATTCTCCCCCTCCATTTCAAGGGCAAGGACAACGCTACTTCTGGCAAATTTCCCGGTCGTAAACGCCACCATTGACAACCAAAATTTGTCGTTTCTTCTTTGAAATCATATCAGTCATTATCTTCGAGTCATCAAGAAAGATACCACCAAAGGTTCCAGGTCGTGCATTCTTCCCGGCGATTATAATCAGATCCCCAATATTCAATGCAGCAACTTTATCGTTATTGTAATTCGTATCTTCAAATATGAACTTCAGGCCTTCATCTGAACCGGGAATACCCAATGTTACTACAGGATTTTTTCTGAAAGTAACAGTACCGATACCAGTTATTTTTCCTGTTACCATTAACTGACATTTTTTGAAGTCATTTGTTGCCCTGAATTCATGTTGTTCAAACCGCGCATAAACTTCCCCTGTTGTATACATTCGCGGAAGTATATCGATTATCGATGGTTTGGATGGTTGCTCAGGTTGTTGCTGAGTTACGGTATCAGCATTTACCTTGGCCTTCACTTCGGGGGTTTTAGGCTGATATGGGGGGGGCGTCAGCCCGTAAAGGAGATTGATGCCGTAGGCTATTGCGACGGTTATGACTGCTATTTTAATATAACGTTCATAGGGTGATTTCATTTCGTTCTTCCATAACTTCTATCTTAACAATACGCTCTCCATTACGATATATTTTCAGCTTGTCAGGCGGGGACTTCACTGCATTACGGATTTCGTTCATTGTATCTTTCGATAACATATCACAGCCTTCCATATACATAACCCTACGGGTATCGGTATCTGGTATGTTAGTGAAACTGCTACTGACCCATAAATCGGGTATTTCAATTCCATGTATCAGCTTCATATACACAACGATGAACGCATCTGTCAGGTGAAACCGTCCAACTGTGTATTTTCCGGTATAGGTATTACCAGAAGACGATGCTACCCAATCGTTTTTTAAAACCAAAGTCAGTGCATTATTTTCCATATTCAGACTCCAGTTCACGAATGCGATTGTTCGTCATGTCGGTAAGACATTTCTGTTCATTATTGCAGCCGGATTTGTGCTTTATCCATTCTCTTTGAGAAGGAAGCAATCGTTTTCGGGTTTCAGGGCTAAGGCTTTTCCAGACCGAATTAAGTTTCTCATCGCTTGCTTTATAACTGTGTGTATCGACGTTTGAGGTTACTGCATTGTTTTTGGGAGCTTCGCTACCGCTGCTATAGAAAACGGGTGCACGTACTCCCTGAGCGTAGTCTTTAGCTGCTTTTTCCCCCACGGCTTGCCCATTCGCAGTCAATACCTTTCCGAACTCTGTAGTGTCGAAACTGTAATTGCGGATCTCGCCATTGAAGTCCAGCTTCACGTTAACGGTTGTTGACTTCGAAATGGCAGTCAAGAAATCACCAGCTTCGGACCCGAAGGAACAAGCGACTTCTTTAGAATCACTGACATTAGGGCGTAACCCGTGCATCGTGAATCTGCCGTTATCAGTTGTAGCAGTGATATCTACCAGCGGAACGATTGATGATGATTGCTTTGTCATCGCGAAGCATATTCCCTTCAGATTTACATCCCTGTCCATCCCGAGAAACATCAGTGCGTTTTTGTCGCTGCTGGCGACACCCATTGATTTTGCCTCTGGCAAGAAATACACGGTACTGGAGGCGGTGGTTAAACCTGAAACGAAAACAACACCTGACGCCATGATTTTTAACGTTTTAATAAGAATTGTCATTCTGGATACCTTCTTTCTTTCGCACTCCATCGTGGACAGAGTATTCATTCCGTGAGTCTTGTTTACGAGAAACACTAACCGAAGAATCATGATCTTACATTGATCTATGAAATCTATCAATATCGTATAATTGATCTGTAAAAACGATCGATTAACATGGGGAGAAGAGGGGGAAGATGCGAAGGGTATTGTTTTTAAAGGGTTTTAAAATGGTTCATATGCTTGGTGTTAACGTCGGGCGGCGGGCAGCGGTTAGTCTTGAATACTGCGATTGAAAGACATAACAATCTACTTTGTGCGGGGTTTCCGGCAACCATAGAGGTGTTTCGATAAGGAGCGGTGCAATAAGTACAGTTCGTAGACAGAATGAATACGATGTAATTTTGAACCCTTGCTCTACAACGCTCTGTATCAAGTTTTACGGGGGTTTTATATTGAACGATGCCTGAAGTCTGCTTTAATCGCTCTGACAAGATACAGAGCGATTCATGGCTATATAGCGATGGATTACGCTAACATTTCTGTGGGGCAATTTTACAATGGCACTAACACTTACCTTTATTCCGTCAGTTCATCGATCAGTGTTCGGGGATGATCTAGTCGTTTTTTCGCTTCCGTCATGAACTTGTCTCGGTTGATCAATATGTCAATATGGTCATGCAGTATCAAACCTTCAGATTCAAGAATTTGAATATCGTTGATAGTCTGCGCTTCAACATAAATCTTACCCTTCTTCCAGCCTGAGTTGTTTTCGATAACGATACGCTGTTTATGCTGATCGCGGTATGTGATGGTAAACAAGTTGTGTTTCTTATCTATTCTGGAGCAATCTACGCGCATAATAACGGTCTTAATGTTTGCTCTTATTTTTGTGCGTAAAGGGTTAAGTGCGTCATCAATGTCAAACTTCCTGAACTTGTCCCAACCTTCAGTGTTCATTTGCACGATTGATTCATCGTATAGTCTTTTTTCCACTATCAGACTTTGTTTTTCTTGTTCTAGTTGATCAATTTGCGAAGTGAGGCTATTAATGATCTCAGGGCTTTTAGCTGAACCTATAGCCAATACATAGTTCTCAATTTGCGATTGTATGTCCGCTATTTTCCCTTCTAAACCAGATGGTTGATATTTCGTCTGTAAGAATATTCTATCGGCTATTAGTTGTAAAATCGTCCTTTCAAGGGTGCTTGCCCTGAATCCCCACTTATTACAATCTTGATGTAAATCTCTGGATGCACATTGGTAACGGTAAGCATGTGGATGGTTTTTAAGGGTTGATTTAGCCTTAACCATGTAACATGAGCAGTGCGCACAGTGCAAAATACCAATACCGGAAAGTAATGGTATTTCTGGATTACTCTCGCGATTCGGGGCAAATCCTTTGTTTCCAACTTGGAGCTTTAACGCTTCATATTCATCTTTGCTGATGATCGCAGGGTAATAATCATCCAGAACGTATTCTGCATTGTTTACAGTGATTACTTTTCGTCCATAAATGGCAGGTTCAAGGATTCTGGAACAATGCTGCATATTCCATATACCTTTTGATTTTTTGTTGCCAATAACCGGTCCATCGTAGTTGTTTTTCAGATGTTGAAGGATCATCCGATTTGACCAACCGTCTTGTTTTAACTGGATAATTTTTTTTGCTATGGGGAACAGGACTGGATGCGGATTGACATATCCAGTACTTGAATCTGTCCACCATTTATCCGAGCCTAACTCTTTAATTGCGACTACAGGATCACCTGGTTTCCGTTCCTGGTGACGTCTGATCTTGGACAGAGCACTTGCAATGGTGCGGTGTGATTTGGTTGAACTTTCTTCGTTTGCACGGCTGAACAACATCACGCTAAACATCAGTTGCTGCAATGTCTCGGTGTTTACTTCAGTCTGTCTGTAAACCTGTTTATCAATCCCGGTAATTACCGTGATGCCATTAAGTAATAAGCTGGTGAAAAGGTTAACCGCTTGCATGGCGTTCTGGCGTGAGAAGCGATCAAGGGATTCAATCAAGAGGAAAGACCCCTTTGGGATCAAACCGGATTCAACTTGGTCTATGAAATCCGATAAAGCTCCTTCCTGAACGTTTTTACCCTTGTACGCGGATACCCCTAAATCTTGGTATTCCTCGAAAATCTCCAGATCGTACTCAGTAGCAATCTGTTTTGCCATTTCAGCAATGTAGCTCTTCTGACGCTCAATCGAACTACCTTTACCTTGTCGTTCGCTGGAGTAACGGATATATGAATATAAGCGTGGACGATTCATGGTATTGAATTTCACTGGAAGTACTGTATTTCTTAAGATTGTAACATGTGCAGACATTGGTCATCACCTCCTTGGTAATCCATTGGGGCGACAGGTATAGCTGTTTTTACGCCTCAATTCTTAATGAGGTGTATTTTACTTTAGTGTTACCGATGGTGACGCCAAGCACTGCCATCACAGTGAAGCCAAGACCGGTCAGCAGGGCGTGGATCACATACAGAACTGGGGCAACGAACAGGAATAAGAACTCAAGGGGCTCGGTGGTACCGCCGATCACACAGGCAATAAGACCGGAAATTAATAACCCTTTAATTTTATGACGATTTTCAGGGCGAGCACAGTGGTACATAGCGAGCGCTGCCCCCGGTAAACCACCGAGGAACGCAGGCATTTTGCCCTGCGACAGGAAGCGGGTTGCGCTTTCAGAGAAACCTTGTGTTGTCGGGCAGCTCAGTTGGGCCTGGAAAATAGTCAGTGCGCCGCTCACGCTGTGACCGCAGACTTCTTGCGTGCCGCCAGCCTCGGTGAAGCGAATGAGCGCCACCAGAATATGATGCAGACCAAACGGCAGCAGCAGACGTTCACCGGTACCAAACAGCATTGGGCCAAATTCTCCCGCGCTGTTGATGATGTGGCCGAGCCCGGTAATGCCCATGGCGAAAACCGGCCAGATCAGGGGAATAACCAGCCCGACCAGCCCCATCACCACCGAGGAGATGATAGGCACAAAGCGGGTGCCGCCGAAGAAAGCCAGCGCATCCGGCAGACGAATGTTGTGGAAACGTTCATGCAGCATCCAGACGATGATCCCGGCAATAACAGCACCGAGGATCCCAGTATCGATCGACTGGATCCCCAGGATATTCTGCACGTTGTTGGCCTTCAGGATCGCGGCATCCGTGGTAGGTAAGATACCTTTCGCGGTTAACCAGAAGTTGACGGCAAGGTTCATGACCGCATAACCAACAAAACCGGCAAATGCCGCTACACCTTTGTTCTCGCGAGCAAGGCCGAGAGGTATGGCAATACAGAACATCACCGGTAAGAAACTAAACGCAAATGAGCCTACTTTGCTCATCCAGGTAAAGATGGCCTGCAGTACCGGATTACCCAATGCCGGGATCAGTGTTAAGACATCATGGCTGCTTAACGAGCTGCCGATCCCCAACATGATCCCGCAAAATGAAAGTAGCGCTACGGGGAGCATAAAGGTTTTGCCCAACTGCTGGAAAAATTCCCATAACGTTATTTTTGGTGTGGTTCTCGTCGTCATCAAACGACTCCTCGTAAAAGCTAGCTGACTAATGATGGCGAGAAGATAAAACGTTTTACCTAATTTTAGTGCGGTATAAATCACATTATCGAACGATAATAGGGCGTATAAATATAAGTGATTGATAAAACGTTTTATCCGTCACGTTATCAGGGAGTTTTCCGTTTTTATGGCTATAGCCAAAAAAATAACCATCCATGATGTTGCGCTGGCCGCGGGCGTTTCGGTCAGTACTGTCTCATTGGTGCTTAGTGGAAAAGGTCGTATTTCATCCGCGACAGGCGAACGCGTGAATGCCGCTATTGAGCAACTCGGATTTGTGCGTAATCGCCAGGCATCGGCGCTGCGTGGCGGGCAGAGCGGGGTAATTGGTTTGATTGTGCGCGATCTTTCTACGCCGTTTTACGCCGAGTTGACGGCGGGTCTGACGGAAGCATTAGAAACGCAGGGGCGCATGGTCTTTTTATTACATGGTGGCAAAGATGGCGAACAGCTCGCGCAGCGTTTCGCTATGTTGCTAAATCAAGGGGTTGATGGTGTGGTGATCGCCGGGGCTGCCGGCAGTAGCGACGACCTACAACAACTGGCCGCCGATAAGGGGATACCGGTGGTGTTTGCGTCTCGGGCAAGCTACCTGGATGATGTCGACACCGTCAGACCTGACAACATGCAGGCTTCGCAATTGCTGGTTGAACATCTTATCCGCCACGGGCATCAGCGAATCGCGTGGTTGGGGGGGCAGAGTTCCTCATTGACTCGCGCAGAGCGTGTCGGCGGCTATTGTACGACGTTGCTAAAGTATGGTTTACCGTTTCATAGCGACTGGGTGCTGGAGTGTTCATCCAGCCAGAAGCAGGCCGCAGAGGAGGTAACCGCGCTGTTACGTCGTAACCCAACGATCAGCGCAGTGGTATGCTACAACGAAACCATTGCCGTTGGCGCCTGGTTTGGCCTGATGAGAGCAGGGCGTCAGAGTGGTGAAATTGGCGTAGATCGCTATTTCGAACAGCAGATCTCCTTAGCGGGATTTGCCGATGTAGCGGAAAATGCACTGGACGATATCCCCATTATTTGGGCCTGTACGCCTGCGCGTGAAATGGGATATACCCTTGCTGAGCGCATGCTGCAGCGCATTGGGCACGATGATGGTCATTCGCGTAACCTGACGCTTTCCGCCCGTCTGGTGGTGGCCAAATAAAAAAGGCCCGATAAACACACGGTTATCGGGCCTGTTGTCACGCGTATTTACTGTTGCGGGATAGCCGGGGCATCCGGTTCGCCGAGAGAAGGCATACCGAACATGCCAACAAACTCATCCAGCGGCATTTTTTGTCCGTTTAACGTAACCTGTCCGTTTGCGTATTGCAGGCTGGAGCCGATGACGTTGTCCTGCATCGTTGTAATACGGAACATCTGACCCATTGCCGCCAGGCCATTCACCTGTTGCTTCGCAAGATCGGCCGCTTGCTCCTGCTGATAGCCTTCAATTTTGGCGATCTGCGTCATGAACTCAGTCGCCATATCGACCGGAATCGTCAGCTTGGCATCCAGTGATTTGACCGAACGATCCACTTCCTGAGCCAGCGTTTGTGGTTCCTCAGTATTTGTTGTCGGATCTTTTAGCAGCAGTGACAGATTAAATGCGGTTTCACCTTTCGCATTTTTCCAGCTCAGCGGGGCAATGGTGATAACCGGCTCGCCTTTCATCAGTATCGGCAGCGCATTGAAGAAAGCTTCGGTGACTTTTTGCTGATAAAGCTCAGGATTTTGTACCACATCGATCTGCGCCATCAGCGCCTTGGTTTGGGCGCTATACTGCTGACTGAACTGATGCAGGGCTTCACCGTCAATCTGGGCAACTTTCAGCGTCAGCTTACCGCTACCCATATCCTGGCCCTGCAATTTAAGGCTGTTCAGCGTGTAATCCAGCTGGCTGTTGACAGTTTTACCGTCGTTAACCAGATCGGATTTGCCATCGATACCCATGCCTTCAAGAACCGCCAACTCTTTACCCTCGACCGAGATCGATAGTTTTTCGAGTGACAATTTCTGGTCGCCGATGCGCTCACCAAAGCTGGCAATACTGCTGGAACCCTCAGTTTTCAGATTATTGAAAGTCATTTGTACTTTCTGGTCATACTCGTTGACCGCATTGACCACGCCGCTTTGTGCATTGCCTGTCAGCGAGACAGCGTTACCTTCTTTGTCTGCTGTAAACTGGAATTCCCCGCCGCTGAAGGCTACTTTTTCGTCGCCTTTCTCGTAGTTCAGTGGTTTAAGGGAAAGATCGGAACGGGTATCGCCGCTGTAGCTGATACGGGAGTTAATGACAAATGGCGACTCACCCTTGGCAATATCAAACAGCGGTTTGGTAACGTCGTTATTCACCAGCGTCGTTTTCACGGAGGCCATAGCCGGAACCAGATTCAGTGACTTCAGTTGGGCCAGTGGGAAGGGACCGTGATCCACCGTTTCATCCAGCACAATACTTTGCCCCGGTTTCAGCCAGGAATCTGCCTGCCCGGCTATTGGTTTCACCACCAATTGCAGTTGGCTATTGAACACCCCGCGCTGGTAGTTTTGATAACTCAGTTCAATACCCGCCTCAGGGGAGAAACGTTTTAACTGATCGTTTGCCTGCGTCACCATCTCGGCGAGATGCGTTTCAAGTTTCTTACCTGTGTACCAGGCACCGCCCGTCCAGACGATACCCAGCGCAACCACCACACCCGCAGCTACCAGCGATTTTTTCATTTCGATATCCATAAAATAAAACCAGGCGTTTTAAGACGCCTGGAGGAGTGACATGTCTTTAACTCACTACAGCTTAGCAAGAGTTGTTAAAAATATCAGTATCTTGCTAAAGCTTGTTATAAACCCGGGCTAAACGACCTGCGCCACTGATGTTAACCGGCGATTCATTCGCGCCAATAAAGGCCGATTCACCCGGTCGCAGAACCAGACGTTGCTCGCCTTTGCTCAGTACAGCTTCACCTTCGATGCAGAACAAAATGGCCGCACTTTGCTGGCTGATATCTGCGCCACTGGTAGTAAGCTCATGCAGGGAGAACGCAAAATCGTCAACCGGGATCGGGAAATCCAGTTCGCCATCAGACTTAACCGGCGTGGTCAGTAACTGGTTTGCTGGCTTGGCGACAAACTGCACGTTGGCGACCAGTTCGGGGATATCAATATATTTTGGCGTCAGTCCGGCACGCAGCACGTTGTCCGAGTTAGCCATCACCTCAAGCGCCACACCTTGCAGGTAAGCGTGCGGGGTTTCGGCAAATAAGAACATAGCTTCGCCTGGATTGAGTTTCACCACATTGAGCAGCAGCGGGGAGAAGAGCCCACTGTCGTTCGGGTAGACGTCGGCGATCAGACGGATGGTTTGCCAGGGTTCACCCTGCTGGCTGTTCAGCGCTGATTTCAGGATCGCCAACGCATGGGATTTCTCCTCATCCTGCATATTCAGCAAGCTGGCGAAAAGATAGCTCAGACGTTCTGCACTCGGCTCTTCCAGGAAATGCGCAATAGCCGGATGTGCGGCGGAGACGGGTTGTAACAATGCAACAATGTCAGAGAACTCGCGGAATGCGTTCATCGCCAGGAAAGGCGTCAAAGCAAAAACCAGTTCCGGTTTGTGGTTAGGATCTTTGTAGTTGCGCTCAGCCGCATCCATCGGGATCCCTGCGGCGTTTTCTTTGGCAAATCCAATTTCAGAGTTGTGCTTGTTAGGATGAACCTGAATCGAAAGCGGTTGTGCAGCGCAGAGCACTTTAAACAGGAAGGGCAGCTCACCAAAACGCTGCGCAACGGCATCGCCCAGCAGTGCGGATTTATCGTGCTCGATAACGTCGCGCAGAGCAACCGTCTGTCCGTCAGCGCCCAGAACCTTCGAACTGCTTTTCGGATGCGCACCCATCCACAGCTCAGCCATCGGTTGCTGAGTGGGGTTGGCAATGCCATAGAGTTCCGTTAACGCCGTTTTACTTCCCCAGGCGTAGTTTTGCACTGAGTTGATGAGTTTTTGCATTATCAAGCCCTGTTTCAATGTGGAATTTTCTACGGCTATTAAACCAAGAAACCCTGAGGGAAGTAACCTGCACATGTAAAAAGTCGTACTTGTCTCAGTTTTTGTTAAAAAAATGTGTAGGATATGGAGACTCGCTTTTAATACCCTGAGTGATTCCGGTTGCAGACAGCCCTTCCTTCTACAACCGGATCTGCGGCAGGGAAGCAGGGCAACGGAACATCTGCCCAGAGAATAACCAGACCGAGCAGTAAGTGAGAGCACAATGTCAAACAAACCCTTTCATTATCAGCATCCTTTCCCCCTCAAAAAGGATGATACCGAATACTATCTGCTGACCAGCGACTATGTCTCTGTTGCCGAATTTGAAGGGCAGGAGATTGTTAAAGTCGCGCCACAAGCTTTAACCCTGCTGGCTCGTCAGGCCTTTCATGATGCGTCGTTTATGCTGCGTCCCGCACATCAACAGCAGGTAGCCGATATTCTGCGCGACCCGGAGGCCAGCGAAAACGACAAGTATGTGGCCCTGCAATTTCTGCGTAACTCTGACATCGCGGCAAAAGGCATTTTGCCGACCTGTCAGGACACCGGAACCGCGATTATCGTGGGTAAAAAAGGTCAGCGTGTCTGGACCGGTGGTGGCGATGAGGAGGCGCTGGCTCGAGGCGTCTATAACACCTACATCGAAGACAACCTGCGCTATTCACAAAACGCAGCGCTGGATATGTATAAAGAGGTGAACACCGGCACCAACCTGCCAGCACAGATTGATTTGTATACCGTCGACGGCGATGAATACAAATTCCTGTGTATTGCCAAAGGTGGCGGTTCGGCGAACAAAACCTATCTGTACCAGGAAACCAAAGCGCTGCTCACGCCGGGCAAATTAAAAAATTACCTGGTTGAGAAGATGCGTACGCTGGGTACTGCGGCTTGTCCGCCGTATCACATTGCGTTTGTGATCGGCGGAACGTCAGCGGAAGCTACGCTGAAAACGGTAAAACTGGCTTCGGCTAAATACTACGATGAGCTGCCGACCGAAGGTAACGAGCATGGGCAGGCATTCCGTGATGTGGAGCTGGAAAAAGAGCTGCTGATTGAAGCGCAGAATTTGGGGCTGGGCGCGCAGTTTGGCGGGAAGTACTTCGCGCATGATATCCGCGTGATCCGCCTGCCGCGTCACGGCGCGTCGTGTCCGGTTGGTATGGGCGTCTCTTGTTCTGCTGACCGTAATATCAAAGCCAAAATCAACCGTGAAGGTATCTGGATCGAAAAACTGGAACATAATCCAGGTAAGTACATTCCAGAAGAGTTGCGTCAGGCGGGAGAGGGCGAAGCGGTGCGCGTTGATCTCAATCGTCCGATGAAAGAGATCCTGGCCCAGCTGTCGCAGTATCCGGTCTCTACGCGTTTGTCACTCAACGGTACAATTATTGTTGGCCGTGATATTGCGCATGCGAAACTGAAAGAACGTCTGGATAACGGTGAAAGTTTGCCGCAGTATGTTAAAGATCACCCGATCTATTACGCCGGTCCGGCAAAAACGCCGGAAGGCTACGCCTCTGGTTCGCTTGGCCCAACCACGGCCGGACGTATGGACTCGTATGTTGACCAGCTTCAGGCCGCTGGTGGGAGCATGATTATGCTGGCGAAAGGCAACCGTAGCCAGCAGGTGACCGATGCTTGCCATAAACATGGCGGCTTCTATTTAGGCAGTATTGGCGGCCCTGCCGCGGTGCTGGCCCAGGGCAGTATCAAGAGTCTGGAGTGCGTGGAATACCCGGAACTCGGGATGGAAGCCATCTGGAAAATTGAAGTGGAAGATTTCCCGGCGTTTATCCTGGTGGATGACAAAGGCAATGATTTCTTCCAGCAAATTCAGACGTCGCAGTGCGCACGCTGCGTTAAGTAACGTCAACCGCCCTTCGGGGCGGTTTTTTTTACCGCACGAACCACCAAACGACAGTTTTATCCTCGTTAATACTCATAAGACCAACGCAAGTGGGCAATGTCGAAACATAACCTAATCAACTGTTAATGTAAGGAGCAGGTAATGGTAACGGTACGCCGCGAGAATGATTCAATGGGGGCGATTGATGTTCCTGCCGATAAGCTTTGGGGCGCGCAAACCCAACGTTCACTGGAACATTTTCGTATCTCTACGGAGAAAATGCCGGTCTCGTTGATCCATGCGCTGGCGCTGACGAAACGCGCCGCAGCAAAGGTTAATCAGGATCTTGGGCTGCTGGTGGAGGATAAAGCCAGGGCTATTATGCAGGCTGCAGATGAGGTGTTGGCAGATAAACACCGCGATGAGTTCCCGCTGGCCATCTGGCAAACTGGGTCCGGCACGCAAAGCAATATGAACATGAACGAGGTGTTGGCAAACCGGGCCAGCGAGTTGCTGGGCGGCGTGCGGGGGATGGAGCGAAAAGTACACCCCAACGATGATGTCAATAAAAGCCAAAGCTCGAACGATGTCTTCCCGACCGCAATGCACGTTGCCGCACTGCTGGCGCTGCGTAAATCACTGATCCCTCAATTAAATGTGTTGACCAAAACGCTCAGTGATAAGTCCCACGCTTTCGCCGATATCGTTAAAATTGGTCGTACACATCTGCAAGATGCAACTCCACTTACGCTTGGCCAGGAGATTTCCGGCTGGGTAGCAATGCTAGAACATAACCTCAGACACATTGAAAACAGCTTACCGCACGTGGCGGAGCTGGCGTTGGGGGGAACCGCGGTAGGTACCGGACTGAACACTCATCCCGAATACGCCCGCCGGGTTGCGGATGAACTGCGGGTCATCACCTGTGCGCCGTTCGTTACCGCACCGAATAAATTTGAAGCGCTCGCCACCTGCGATGCCCTGGTTCATGCTCACGGCGCGCTAAAAGGACTGGCAGCGTCACTGATGAAAATCGCCAACGATGTACGCTGGCTGGCATCCGGTCCACGGTGTGGTATTGGCGAAATTTCAATTCCGGAAAATGAACCGGGCAGCTCGATCATGCCGGGCAAGGTCAATCCAACCCAGTGTGAAGCGCTGACTATGCTTTGCTGCCAGGTGATGGGCAACGATGTCGCCATCAACATGGGCGGGGCGTCAGGTAACTTTGAGCTCAACGTTTACCGACCGATGGTCATCCACAACTTCCTGCAGTCGGTACGCCTGCTGGCGGACGGTATGGAAAGCTTCAATGAACATTGCGCGACGGGGATTGAGCCTAATCGTGAACGAATCGATCAACTGCTCAACGAGTCGCTAATGCTGGTGACCGCGCTCAATACCCATATCGGTTACGATAAAGCGGCTGAAATTGCCAAAAAAGCCCATAAAGAAGGGCTGACCTTAAAAGCCTCCGCTCTGGCGCTGGGATATCTAACCGAAGCGGAGTTCGACAGCTGGGTACGCCCGGAGCTGATGGTTGGCAGCATGCGGCCAGGCAGTTAATCCGCAACGTACAGGTGCAGCCGGGGAATAATCAATCTCAACGGCTGCGCCTGAGGTTTAAAACGATGCTGAACGTTTTCGGCATCGTAATTCAGTAACTCGCCGATATCCGGTACGGTCATACCGTTGTCGTTATTAAGCAAAGCAATCAGTGGCGTCGGGCAGGCATATTGCACCTGTTTTTGCTCTCCTTTGTACCAGACGCGGGCAATAGGCTGCACTTTTACCGGCCTTTTAATCTTCAGGCGGGCCTGCTGCGGTAAGGTGGCGATATCCTGATATTCGCGTTCAAGCTTCGCCTGCCATTCTTCACGTGTCCAGGGATGTACGCTGCGCGGTGACGTCAGGCTTTTTTCCAGTTGCTGCAGTACTTCATCGCGTTTCAGGTTTTTTATGATGTGCTTATTAGCCCAGCCAAATCGTAGGGTGGCAGGATCGCGGACTACGGTTAGCGTGCGATAGGCATTCAGAGTAATCAGCCCTGGCAGATGACGATGCACCCATTCGAAACGTGCTGCCGGCGCCAGCCCTGATTCCACTGTAACAATGCGCTCGAAGGTGGTTTTCAACTGGTTTATACGCTGGATTTGTTCTTCCAGAGTACATTGCGCCGCGTTATCAACCTGATAGCACAATACACCCGGTAGGCGGACGGCCGCTTTGCTGCTGCGGTTTTCGGACTGCTGCTGAATAAACAGGTGACGGTAATGGAGCAGTGCCAGCGCTTCAGCCTCTTTGCCTAAATGCTGCTTAACATTAATGCTCTGCAGAGGGGCATGCTCTGCCTCTTTAGCCACTTCCGGTAACGAGAATACGCGCGCAATCAGCAGCGTCTGCTGCAACAGGTTTTCGTTCAAAAGTGCCAGTTCTTGTTCCATCTGGCGAAAGGTGCCGTTCAGGCGGTCAACAAGATCGTAACGGGCCATAGGTTTACCATTTTAGTTACAACATACTTTTTTATAGCACAACCTCCACCGCCTGACCACCGAGCAGAAAAGGTCAGGCAGCTGAGATTTCGGGAATGTTATGCCAGACGGGCCAACGGAAAGTAAACCGGGCGCCGCCAAGTTCACTTTCATCACAGACGACCGTCCCCCCCATAGCCAAAGCAATTGAGTGGACGATGGCTAACCCAAGCCCACAACCCCCGGTTGCCCGGTCACGGCTGGGGTCAAGGCGTACAAACGGTTCAAAAACCTGTTCGCGAGCGTCTGGTGCAATACCGGGACCGTCGTCTTCCACTACCAGCGTGGCTTGATTGCCGTTCAGCAGCAGACTGGCTTGCACTGTAGACTGGCAATAGCGCAGGGCATTGTTCAGCAAATTATCCAGGACCCGCTCCATCAGGCGCATATCCAACGCGCCGTAGTCGCCAGTTTCGAGATGACGTAAGTGCACCGTACGGCCAGGATTCACGCTTTGCACATCCTCCAGATGGGTTGTCAACCAAACAGGCAGGTCAGGTACGCTGAGCTTCAGTTCATTTTGCGGGCGATCCAGGCGGGCGTAGGTCAGTAACTCTTCGATCAACGCTTCCAGTTGGCCGATATCACGATTAAGCGCCTGAGATTCCTGCCCGGTGAGGTTATCACTCATTTCCAGCCGGTAACGTAAACGTACCAGCGGAGTACGAAGCTCATGGGCAATACCATCGATGAGCTGTTTTTTACTGGCGATCAGCGCATTGATATTGTCGGCCATTTGGTTAAACGCTACGCCCAGGCGTTCAAAGCTGGAACCGTTGTCAAAATGAAGGCGTTCACTCAGATGTCCTTCACCAAAACGTTGTGCGGCGGATTCGAGTCTTAGCATTTCTTGCCAGTGTGGACGCATCCAGATCAGTACCGGGAAGGCCAGTGAGATAGCAATAAACGCCATCAGCGCGATGTCCAGCAGGCGCATTTGATGAAGAAAATAGAGGTAAGGAACCGGGCCGACTGCCAGCACATAATGGCTGCGAGGAATGCGTTGAATAAAGGTGTATTGATCGTCAAGAGCCACAATATCGCCTTCGCGCAAACGCTGCATGGTTGGGGCATCCAGTGTGTACTTATTCAGCGGTTCAACACGCAGGTCAAATGAGAGGTTTAAGTCCATCTCCTTCAGCGTCTTACCCCAATCGCGTGGCGGGATTTCGCGTAGTTCACTGCGCATCAGGTACAACGAGCTTTTCATCAAATCGTCGAGCGATTGTCTGCCTGCGCGTTCTGCGGTGAATTTGTATACCAGGCCGACCAACAGGGTCATCACCAAAAAGCAGACAAACAGCAGGAGGTAAAACTGCACAAACAGTTTCTTCATAAAAATCACCGAACGCTCAATAAGTTAGCGAGTTCTCGTGTCCCTCAGGGGAAAAGGGGCACAGCAGTATCCGCCGATGCGTGGGAGCAGAAAGGTTATCTGATCACCATCTGGCGTGTTTATCCAGGCAGAGTACACTGTATAACTCTTTTCTGCATTCTTATGGCCCCTACGGGGGCGAAATGACCTTTCGCTTGATAACGCATTGCTTTGTACGCGGTAAGTTAATCAAAATCGGGATGGTGTTGTTCTGGCGTATGTTACGACCGCACCTAAAAGGTTACTTCGTTTCTCAACATAGATTGTGTTGTTATATTCGTAGTTACCTTCGGGATAGCAAATTCTGATGTTAGTCCCGAGATCCGGATCGTCAACATCAGCCCCCGAACAGCTTTTAGAACTTCCTGTAGAGTAGGTGTATGGAGCGGTATAGGACGAGGGGACACCTGGAATGAACCAGGTTATCGCCATAATTGTGATCACTGAAAACAGCACCATGGCAATGCTGATGCTACCAAATAATTTCAGATAAGTTTGGAAAGGACTTTTTTTCATTATCCCATTACCTACCAGAAATAGGGTGATTAAAAATGACACTGCCAGAGAAATAAGCATGAGGTATTTTGATGTGAGCGGGTAGAGAAAAGTCGCTCTGTATATCGTTACCTTCCACCAGTAAAAAAGAAAAATTGCGCCGAGAGATAATACGGTGACAAAAAACAAATATGGATATGAGTATTTTCTCATCCCTACGACTCCAGAACAATTTCTCCATTTGGATTTAATAAATTACCATTTGTTCTGAATAATGAAAATGATTCTCTTGTTTGAATTGTTAGGTACGCCGCAGACCAGAGAATTTCCGCTATTTCTGAGGATATAGGCATAAAAATAAAAGGGGTATTCTCACCCATGGCAGGGATGACTGACCTTGCGTATAATGGGTGACGAAACTTCCTGAAAAGTGCTGTGACTGAAAATATGAATCTCAATCGCTGTTGTTATTCGCTACTCATTTTTGCAGCGATCGGCTGCATTTTCACCGCTCACCCTCTTGTCATATGGTTTCTACTCGCCAACATACTGACGTTGCTGTTATACGGCGTGGACAAAATGGCGGCACGCAAGGACTGGCGTAGAGTGCCGGAATCCACATTGCTGGTGTTTGGCGTTGTGGGCGGATGGGGTGGCGCGATAGCGGGTCAACAAATCTTTCGCCATAAAACACAAAAGCAGCCTTTCAAAACCTACTTCATTATCAGTGTGATAGTGAGTATTTCTGTGATGGGCGTGGTTTATCAGTTCTATCCATTTTTACCTTCCTGAGTCTGGTTGGTGAATAAACTGCCGGTTTATCTGAGGCAGGAAATATACTTTTCACCTGAACGCCGCACAATTTCATCGGCATTTTGCGTAATATCTTTTCCTGCAAATGCGCCGTAAAGTTGCTTAAATTTCACTGTACTCAGTCTCTGGGTAATGTTGCTGACCGTTGCAGCTGGCAACGGTAGCATATTAGGGTAGCTCCACATAAAGGAGACGGCATGCGCACCTGGCGTAACCTGGACGATGTCGCCGGAAAGCACCACGCCTTCGTCACGCGCCCAGTGCAGGACGCAGCCTCCAGCAAAGTGTCCTCCGAGACGTATCACCGTGACGTCACGGGTTAACTCAATGGTGTCGCCATCCCAGAATCTAATCCACGGGCTGTCGCGCATTACCCACCTTCTGTCGCTGGCATGAAGGTAAATAGGCGCGTTAAATTCTGCAGCCCAGTCCTGCATGGTGGTGTAGTAATGAGGATGCGATATCGCGATAGCCTTAAGCCCGCCAAGGGACGTTATTAGCGTTTTTGTGGCATCGTCGAGCGAGGCAATGCAGTCCCATAAAATATTGCCTTCAGAGGTACGCAGAATAAACGCGCGCTGATCAATTGCAAAATCAGGAACGGTGCGGATGCTGAGGAGAGTACTGTCGTGTTGCTTCCATTTATTTGTATGCGATGCACACAGGGCGGTAAAATCGACCCATTCCTGTCCGCTCGCAGGGACATACTGGCGTTCATCCTGGCAGATATCGCACTGTTCCGGATGGGCACCAGTTACCTCATAGGATGTTCCACAGGTTTTGCATAACGTGATCATCGTGTCCTCCTTATTTACCGAACACAGTCAGCATGGCACACAGATACACAAAGATGTGCCTGTTAGTGCTCAACCCGTTAAGTCAGTGATGACGGCTATGGGAGGTTGTAGCTCAACCAAAAGAAAACAGGAATAATGCCGACACGGATCCATTTGGTTACCATCTTCCAGAGAAAAATGAGGATATTGTTTGGAAAATCGCCTGTTCAACACCTGGCTCAACCGTTGGGGACTCACTCCAGATGGTGAACCGGTTGAAACACACACATCACAGCTTTTGCCTGTAGTGGTCATCAGGGACGGTCAGAAAGCCATACTTAAAATCACCGACGATGACAGTGAACGGATCGGCTGTGAAGTCATGGTCTGGTGGAACGGAAATGGCGCAGCGAAAGTACTTGCTCATGCAGCAGGGGCGATTCTGCTGGAACGTGCGACAGGGACAGGGTCTTTAGCGGACATGTCCTGGACTGGTAACGATGCGCAGGCTTGTCGCATTATTTGCCATGCTGCCAGTAGACTCCATTTCTCCCGGAATGCGTCTACGCCAGCGTTAACACCTCTACACCATTGGTTTAGCGATCTGGCTCCTGCCGCGAAAAAGCATGGCGGTATCCTGACGCGTTGTGCAGTGGTGGCAAATGTACTGCTATCTTCACCCCATGATGAAGTCGTATTACACGGTGACCTACACCACGGCAATATTCTTGATTTCGGAACGAGAGGATGGCTGGCTATCGATCCCAAAGGGCTGCTAGGCGAGCGTGGCTTTGATTACGCCAATATTTTTACTAACCCTGATCTTGCCGAACCCACCAGACCTGTTGCCATTGAGCCGGAAACATTCACACAACGAGTCAACATTGTGTCTGAAATCGCAAGAATTGAACGGCAACGTTTGCTGATGTGGATTGTTGCCTGGTGTGGGTTGTCGTCCGTCTGGTTTCTGCAAGAGGGGGACAGCGCAACGGTACCTCTGGGTATTGCGGAGCTAGCGATGGCGGAACTTGCTTCAGGTGATAATCAACTTTGATCTACGACACTGGGTTAGTAATTCTTAAGAGTTATCATTAGCCTGATAAACGTTATATTAATTAATCAGTGAGTGGTGGTGTGTTGTTTAGCTCAAATTTAATTGGCGGGAAACAATGAACGCATTGTTTTCATTATTTAAAAAACGCCCGAATATTCTTTTGTTGATGGTCTTACTCATCGGGGCAAACATCGTGGCATGGCTGTGGGCTTTCACCGCGTTTAGCAACAACACGTCATTGCTTGCACTGAGTCTGATTGCATGGTGCTACGGTTTGCGCCATGCTGTCGATGCCGATCATATCGCCGCGATAGACAGCGCTACACGTAAACTCATGCAGCAGAAAAAACGCGCCCTGACGACGGGAGCCTGGTTTTCTTTGGGGCACTCCACCATTGTGGTACTGGCAAGCATTGGCATTGCACTGACCACCAGCGTGTTTAAGCAACATATGGCATGGTTTCAGAATGTCGGAGGTCTGATAGGAACTACGGTTTCTGCCGTGTTTTTGCTGATTCTGGCTACCATTAATCTCATTATTTTCTGCCAGGTCTGGAAGGCATTCCGCCATCTTAAACGCACCGGTACTTACGATGGCACCACGGAAGACATTACAGTTTCAGGTCCTCTGAACTGGCTTTTCCGCTCAGCGTTTCGGTTGGTAGGCAAAGACTGGCATATGTATTTTGTCGGTTTTCTTTTTGGTCTGGGTTTTGATACCGCCACTGAAATTTCTTTGCTGGGAATTTCTGCTTCAAGCGCGTCCAGTGGCATGTCGGTTTGGTCAATTCTCGTGTTCCCGGCGCTGTTTACCTGCGGTATGGCGTTAATTGATTGTCTCGACAGTATTCTGATGGTTGAGGCCTACGGATGGGCGTTCAATAAGCCGCAACGCAAGCTCTATTACAATATGACCATTACCGGGACTTCCGTGATTGTAGCGCTATTTATTGGCGGACTGGAGGCGCTGGGGCTTCTCTCTGACGCGTTTTCGCTTCAGGGTGGTTTGTGGGATACCGTCAGCAATTTAAGTGACCATATGGGGAATGTCGGTTTTGTGATTATTGGCGTCTTTATCGGCTGCTGGATTATCTCTGCCGTAAATTACCGTTGGAAAAAATACGACGGGCTGACGTTTAGTTGACACAAAAGAAAGCCTTCCAGCAACAGGAAGGCTTTGATCTTTTTAGGACTGACTAATTCGCGTTCACGGGTTGTGGTTTTTCAGCACTCTTTTTCAGGAGCCTGTTAGCCAGCACGCCAGACATCATCGAACCGTTCACGTTTAATGCCGTTCTGGCCATATCGACGACAGGCTCGATAGCAATGAAAATCCCCACCAGCGCGACCGGGAAGTTCAGTGTTGAAAGGACGATCAGCGCAGCAAATGTTCCGCCACCGCCTACACCCGCCACCCCAATAGAACCCAGCGCAATCGCAGGTAGCATGGCGAGCAAAAAATGTACTGATAGCGGATCAATCCCAATTGTTGGAGCAATCATCGCCACCATAATAGCCGGATAGATCCCGGCACAGCCATTTTGACCCATGCTGGAGCCGAATGAAGCCGCAATATTGGCAATGGTGTTTTGCACGCCAAATTTTTCTTGTGCGGAAATAGCCAGTGGAATAGATGCTGCACTGCTGCGTGAAACAAATGCAAAGGTTAAAACTGGCCAGACAGTTTTAAAATAGTGAACGGGATTATTACCGCTCAGAACCAGTATCAGTGCGTGGACGATAAACATCATCAGAATCGCAAGGTAACAGGCAGCAATAAAGCCTAACAGACTGGCAAATTGTTCAAATCGATACGCGGAAAATACGCCTGCCATTAATGCCATCACACCATAAGGGGTGAGAGCAATAACGATACGCACCATTTTCATCACCCAAATCTGGATAGCGTTAATGCCAGCACTTAATTTTTCACCTTCTTGCGGGGCGTCCTGTTTGACCTTTAATAATGCCACGCCGGCAAGTAGGGTGAAAATAACAATGCCAATGACGGAAACGCTTCTGGCCCCTGTTAGATCGAGGAAGATATTCGTTGGGATCAGAGATGTCACCAGTTTAGGCAGTGAAATGGCGGCTGTTTTATTTACATCGTCTGGCGTCAGCGTGGACTGCATATGAACAAACGCACTGGCGTCCAGGCCTAATACATGCGCAGTCAACAGCCCAATAAAACCGGCAATCATTACCAGACAGAGCATGCATCCGACGATGGTTAACGACATTTTCCCAATGCCAGCGCTGTTTTCGAGCTTATTAATGGCTGAGAGAATAGAGATGAAAATCAGCGGTACCGCAACCAGCTTCAGTAAATTCACATAGCCGTTGCCGATAACATTGTACCAGTCGATAACTGTTTTTCTTTCGTCAGCAGCAATGAGATGCAGGGATAAACCGATAACGGCACCCGTAAAAATAGCGATGAAGACGCTTTTTGAAAGAGAGTGACTTTTTTGGTTGATTCTGAAAATTGCCCATGAACAAACCAAAAAGAACGCGATATACGCGAGCGAAACGAACATATTGTAGCCTCTTGCCTCATTCAGCACCTGAAATGCCGGAAAGAGTTTTGTTAGTGCGAAAAAAAATGATGAACCATACGGGTTCAGGACCGCGACGGATTATAGGGAGGGGGGAGGGTAACAGCCACACAAAAAGTGTGGAACGGCGTCGGATGGCGTTTGTATGCTTGTTCTGTAGACGATTTTAAGTGACAGTGTAACGTATTGTGAATAATCCAACCGATCAATGAGATCGGCCCGATGGCATTACTTCTGTGGCTCGTCGTCCCAGGCGTGAGGTGCAAAGAGATAACCTTTGTTGCGCACTGTTTTGATTCGATAAGGTTCAGTCGCGTTATCGAGCAGTTTTTTGCGTAACCGGGAAATCGCGACATCTACGCTGCGATCCATGCCGTCATAGCTTACGCCGCGCAGGTTCTTCAGCAACGCATCGCGGTCCATAATCTGCCCGGCATGGGTTGCCAACTCCCACAGTAATTCAAAATCAGCGGTGGAAAGAGAAACTTGCTCGCCGCCGAGCAGCACGGAGCGGTTGGTTGGGTCGATAGTGAGTGTGCCGAAGCGCAGCGTTGTGTGCGGTGTGATGGTCGCCGATTGAATGCCTTTAGACTGGGCAGAGTGTTCATTCTGACGCAGGTGCAGACGCAGGCGAGCCAGCAGCACCGCTGGCGGCGTGGTTTTCAGAATATAGTCACAGGCGCCCATTTCCAGTGCCAGGATATGGTTCATGTCGCTGTCCAGCGAGGTGAGCAGGACAATCGGGCCTTGCCAGCGTCCGCGTAAATCTCGGCAGATAGTCATCCCGTCTTTGCCCGGCAGCATGATATCTAATAACACCAGATCGGGTTGAACGTGCAGGATTTTCTCCTCGGCCAAATCACCACGAGGTTCAAGGATAACCTCAATATCATGCCGGGCCAAATAGGCTGCAATCAGTGAGCCAACTTCGGGATCATCTTCAACAAATACGATGGTGTTCATATCATTAATTTTTGAATATAAAACGCCAACATACACCGCCCTGGTTTTTCCTTCCATTAATCTTTTCTAAACAAGAACGCTTCCGTTATGCTAGGGGCTGATGTTATTGATGTGTTAAGGCAGAGTGATGGGACTCGTTATAAAAGCGGCGCTCGGTGCGCTGGTGGTGGTGTTGATTGGCTTGCTGGCGAAAACAAAGAATTACTACATTGCCGGATTAATTCCGTTATTCCCGACGTTTGCGTTGATTGCCCACTATATCGTGGCCAGTGAACGCGGGATCGAGGCGTTACGTACAACCATCATATTCAGCATGTGGTCGATTATTCCCTATTTTGTCTACCTCGTTTCACTGTGGTATTTCACCGGATTTATGCGCTTACCCGTTGCGCTCGGCGGATCAGTGGTGTGCTGGGGCCTGAGCGCGTGGTTGCTGATCTTTTGTTGGATCAAACTGCACTAACGCAGATGACGCCCACCATCAAGGGCAAAACTACGTCCGGTGACAAAACAGCTGGTTAACAGATAGTCAATTAAATCAATGACCTCTTTTTCACCTGGCGCGGTTTTCATCAGTGATTTGTTCAGTGCCTGCTGGCGATACTCTGCATCATCACCCTCGTTAAACAGGATAAGTGAAGGGGCAATCGCGTTCACTTTCACTTCCGGTGCCAGTTTGCGCGCGAACGAGCGGGTCATATTATCCAGCGCCGCTTTGCTGGCAGCATAAGCAATGTGCTTGTCGCTGCCGCGTTCCACAACATAATCAGTAAAATGGATTATATCGCTGGCCGCGTGTCCATGACCGCGTAGTAATCTTTCCAGTGCGTGGTTGAGCAGGTAGGGCGTATTGACATGAATCTGCATCATGGCTGACAGCACATCGGTCAGCGGTGTACCAGGCTTTTCTGCAAGCCAGGCACTGGCATTATGCACAATAGCGCGCAAGCCATCCGTCTGAGCTTTGACCTCATCAGCAAAGGCCAGCACGCCTTTATCCGTGGAAAAGTCAGCAGGGATACAAATCGCGCCCGCTTCTCGCAGGCCGTCAATAGCAGGATAGTGCGTACGGTAGCTGACGATAACTGGCTGTTTTTGGTTCAGAAAGTGCCATGCGACGGCGAGGCCGATACGACGACCACCTCCGGTGATAAGAATTGGCAAAGGGTTTTTTTTACCCATCGTAATCTCCATATGTCGCGAACGATGGGTATAACGTTACCCCATCAGCATCCAGGTAGCCGGCACAGCAGCAACAAGCAGCAGGCCGATCAGCGCCATCTCCTGGCGTTTTAATACGTTTTCATGCGCGTGCGTTTTACGGGCATAAAGAAAAACCAGCAGTCCTGGCGCATACAGCACTACGGACAGCAGCAGGTGCATCGGACCTGACGCATACAATAACCATATGCCATAAATACTCGCCCCGATACCGACAGCCTTATGAATCGGACGGGTAGCAATTTTTAACAGAAATGCGCCGACCAGCAAATAGGGCACCAGAATCATCTCTGAGGCGATAGTCAATAACGTATTGTAGTCGGAACCAGTAAGCCAGATCAGCACCAGGCAGAGCTGTACGCAGATGTTGGTCAGCCATAGCGACGCCGATGGCGCGCCTTGCGCGTTCTGTCGCGCAAAAATGCGCGGAAACGCTTTGTGCGTGGAGGCGAGGAACGGCACTTCCGCCGCCATAATCGTCCAGCTTAGATAGGCACCACACACGGAAACAATCAGACCTGCGGCAATAATAATTTCGCCCCATGGTCCCATCATTTTAACCATCAGACCGGCCATTGATGGGTTACGGATCTCCGCCAGTTCGGGACGTGCGACAACGCCCAGAGACAACAGGGTGACCAGCAGGTAAACGCCCAGTGCGGCAAGTACCGCCAGCAGCGTGGCGCGTCCGACATCGCGTTTGTTTCTGGCACGGGCAGAAACCACCACCGCGCCTTCCACACCGATGAATACCCACAAGGTGATGAGCATGGTGTTTTTGACCTGCTCCCAGACGGGAACGCCCAATGCTACGCCGGTAAAATCGAGAGTAAAGGTGTCGAGCTTAAACAGCATGAACGCCAGCACGATAAACAGACCCAGCGGCAGTAATTTCGCCAGCGTCGCGACCAGGTTAATACTGGCTGCCGTTTGTACACCGCGCAGCACAAGGAAGTGTACGATCCACAGCAGCATCGATGCGCCCACAATCGACTGCCAGGTATTACCGTCGCCAAACAGACGTAACTCAGGCGTGTCGGTAAAGAAGCTGAGTGCAGAGAAGACAATGACCAGATACGAAACGTTAGCGATAACGGCACACAGCCAGTATCCCCACGCGGAGCAGAAGCCAATCAGCTCGCCAAAACCTTCACGCGCATAGGTAAAAATACCGCCATCCAGTTCAGGACGGATACGCGTCAGGATCAGCATGGCAAAGGCGAGCAAAAGAATACCCGCACCGGTAATCGCCCAACCAATCAGTAATGCCGCCGGGCTGGCTACTGCCGCCATGTTTTGTGGCAGGCTGAAAACGCCAGCGCCGAGCATTGAGCTTAAAACCAGCGCGGTCAGTGCGCTCAGACCCAATTTCTTTTCCATTTGTATCCAGTTACAAAAACGAGAGTGAGAGAATAATTATTTTGGCAAACCGCATAAAAATGGTGAAAGCCACTAAGGCGCGGGATTTTACGGAGAGAAGAGAACGCATGCAATGGGGATAGAGAGATTTGTGACTAATAGTGTGAAAAGTCGTCTTAATACTGCTGTTTTTGTTTTGTCTGGGAGCAGAACTGCGCGAAATTATCAGGTCTACAAGGACTGTAGACCTGATAATACATTGGGTATTACTTATACAGATCGGCGCTGATCGTCACGTTGTTACCACGTTCTGACCACTGGCGGGTGATGTGATAATACTTCGCGCCTTTTTTCGCAGCGCGTTTTGCTACCTGATAAGAAACTTCCGTCATGTTGCCGTAGTTACCGGTGAACTTGATGCTGTCGAACGGTACCATCATGGCGGCGGTCGCTTTGTTCAGTTCTTCAACTTTGGTTCCATCCGGTAGCGTGACAGTGTAACGTCCGCCTTTGGTGGATTGCGTTTCGAAGAAGCGACCGACTTCAGCACTCGGAGAAGCGGTAGTCGCAACGCCTGGGATCTCAACTTTCTTCGCGGCTTCGCCACCTGCTGCTAATGCGGCGCGTCCGGCATCAGAATCTGCTGGGATTGCATCAGGGCTTTGCACGACGCGTTTTTTCGCATCAGCTTTGTAGATGAATGCGGTAATACGCTGGTTGCCGCCCTGGTTGGCATCGACCTGGCGCACGATATAGAAGGAATATGCACCTTTCTCTCTCGCAGCTTTGGTGATTGCATCGTTTACTTCAGGCTGGCTACGGTAGAAACCCTGTACCGTAACGGTATCGTAAGGTTCAATCAGAACGGCCTGATCTTTAGGCAATTCCATAACGCCGTTAATGATACGGTTTTTTGACGCTTCCGCTTTTTCAGCGTCAGCTTTATAGACGTCGGCAACAACGCGCCAGTTACCGCCGCTGCCAAAATCTGAAGTATCAACAACATAAAAGGAGGCTGCACCGTCTTTATCTGCACGGCGTGATACGGCAGCAACTGCATCACCGATAGCATTAAAACGACCGGTGACCACAATGCGGTCATAGGGTTTCAGGGCAGCCGCTTGCTCCGGCGTCAATTCTGTCGCTGCATTGACAGAAAAAGCAGTCGCAGAAATAAGTGCGGACGCCAGGAGAGTGTTCTTAAGCTTCATAAAAATAATCCTTCGCCTTGCGCAAACCAGGTACTGGTATTGTTATTGACTAGAAACGTCGCTGATTATTGCATTTAAATTGCGTCAGTGTCTGCGTCATTTTTCACTCATCGTGCCACCTGGCTTAACAACATCGATAACATTTAGTGATATGCCGAAAAATTCGGCGTTTGGTGACCAAAACTGATAAAGCAGTTGAATTTCATAAGTTAATTTAATGTTAATCAATTGTTTTTGGCAGGTACGTAATCATGTTTTGCCGCTTCGCTTAAGCGAATTATCAGCCTTTGTGGGCTATTTTTAGGGCATTTTATCTGTCTGAGGTTCGATTCATCTCTATTTTGCGAATTTCATAATAAATACTGTTTTTTGGCGCTAGATCACAGGCGTCATTTTCAGTAGGTTATACAGAGTTTGTTACTGTTTTATTTTATTGAGGTAACACTGACCTCTCTCGAGAGTGCGCGCATGCCTCGTGCGAACATTGATAAACCATCATCATAATTACAGATGGAAGGGAACATTATGCGAATTGGCATACCAAGAGAACGGTTAACCAATGAAACCCGCGTTGCAGCCACGCCGAAGACGGTTGAGCAGCTGCTTAAGTTAGGTTTCAGCGTCGCGGTTGAAAGCGGTGCAGGTCAACTGGCGAGTTTTGACGATAAGGCGTTTGTACAAGCAGGCGCAGAAATTGTTGATGGAAATGCAGTCTGGCAGTCAGAGATCATCCTGAAGGTCAATGCGCCGGAGGAGGCGGAAATTCCGTTACTCAATCCGGGCACGACGCTGGTGAGCTTTCTTTGGCCCGCGCAAAACCCTGAACTGTTGCAAAAGCTTGCAGAGCGAAACGTGACAGTTATGGCGATGGACTCCGTGCCGCGTATTTCGCGCGCACAGTCGCTGGATGCTTTGAGCTCAATGGCGAACATCGCCGGGTATCGCGCTATTGTTGAAGCTGCACATGAATTCGGTCGCTTCTTCACCGGCCAGATCACCGCCGCAGGCAAGGTTCCACCTGCCAAGGTCATGGTGATTGGTGCGGGTGTGGCAGGTCTTGCGGCGATCGGTGCGGCAAACAGCCTGGGCGCTATCGTGCGTGCTTTTGATACCCGTCCGGAAGTGAAGGAACAAGTGCAGAGCATGGGCGCCGAGTTCCTTGAACTGGACTTTAAAGAAGAAGCGGGCAGCGGTGATGGTTATGCCAAAGTGATGTCCGAGGCGTTCATCAAAGCCGAAATGGAACTCTTCGCTGCGCAGGCGAAAGACGTCGACATTATCGTTACCACTGCGCTGATCCCGGGCAAACCGGCCCCGAAACTGATCACCCGTGAAATGGTCGATTCGATGAAAGCGGGCAGCGTAATTGTCGATCTTGCCGCGCAAAACGGCGGTAACTGCGAATATACCGTGCCTAATCAGGTGACAACCACCGAGAACGGGGTGAAGGTTATCGGCTATACCGACCTGCCTGGCCGTTTGCCAACGCAATCTTCCCAGCTTTACGGCACCAACCTCGTCAACCTGCTCAAACTGTTGTGCAAAGAGAAAGACGGCAATATCACCGTCGATTTTGACGATGTGGTTGTTCGCGGTGTCACGGTGGTTCGCGAGGGTGAAATCACCTGGCCTGCGCCGCCTATCCAGGTTTCTGCTCAGCCGCAGGCTGCGCCAAAAGCCGCACCTGCACCGAAAGAAGAGAAAAAACCTGTCTCTCCGTGGCGCAAATATGCACTGATGGCGCTGGTGGTGATTTTGTTTGGCTGGCTCGCCGACGTTGCGCCGAAAGAGTTCCTTGGTCACTTTACGGTGTTCGCGCTCTCCTGCGTGGTGGGTTACTACGTGGTCTGGAATGTGTCACATGCGTTGCATACTCCGTTGATGTCTGTGACTAACGCCATCTCAGGGATTATCGTGGTTGGGGCGTTATTGCAAATTGGCCAGGGTGGCTGGGTGAGTTTCCTGAGCTTTATCGCGGTGCTTATTGCCAGCATTAATATTTTCGGTGGCTTCACCGTGACTCAGCGCATGCTGAAAATGTTCCGGAAAAACTAAGGGGTAACATATGTCTGGAGGATTAGTTACAGCTGCATACATTGTTGCCGCGATCCTGTTTATTTTTAGTCTGGCGGGGCTTTCGAAACACGAAACCTCTCAGCAGGGTAACAACTACGGTATCGCCGGGATGGCGATTGCGCTGATTGCCACGATTTTTGGTCCGGATACCGGCAACGTTGCGTGGATCCTGGTGGCGATGATCATCGGCGGCGCGATTGGTATTCGTCTGGCGAAGAAAGTTGAGATGACCGAGATGCCGGAGCTGGTGGCAATTCTGCACAGCTTCGTTGGTCTGGCAGCGGTACTGGTGGGCTTCAATAGCTACCTGTATCACGATACGGGCCTGGAGCCGATTCTGGTGAACATTCACCTGACGGAAGTGTTCCTGGGTATCTTCATCGGTGCGGTAACCTTTACCGGTTCTGTGGTGGCCTTTGGCAAACTGCGCGGCAAGATCTCCTCTAAACCGCTGATGCTGCCGAATCGTCACAAAATGAATCTGGCGGCGCTGGTTGTTTCTTTCCTGCTGCTGGTGGTGTTTGTCCGTACCGAAAGCGTGGGCCTGCAGGTTCTGGCGCTGCTGGTGATGACCATAATTGCACTGGCTTTTGGCTGGCATCTGGTGGCCTCCATCGGTGGTGCGGATATGCCGGTGGTCGTTTCAATGCTCAACTCCTATTCAGGATGGGCTGCTGCGGCGGCGGGCTTTATGCTGAGCAACGATCTGCTGATCGTTACCGGTGCGCTGGTCGGTTCTTCTGGTGCGATCCTGTCTTACATTATGTGTAAGGCGATGAACCGTTCATTTTTCAGCGTTATTGCAGGTGGCTTTGGTTCTGACGGTTCTTCTACTGGATCAGATGAAGAAGTCGGTGAGCACCGTGAGATTACTGCGGAAGACACAGCAGAAATGCTGAAGAACTCGCACTCCGTGATCATCACCCCGGGCTACGGCATGGCAGTGGCTCAGGCACAGTATCCGGTCGCGGAAATCACCGAGAAACTGCGCGCACGCGGCATCAAAGTGCGCTTCGGTATTCACCCGGTAGCAGGGCGTTTGCCCGGTCATATGAACGTACTGCTGGCGGAAGCCAAAGTCCCTTATGACATCGTGCTGGAAATGGACGAGATCAACGATGATTTCGCCGATACCGATACCGTGCTGGTGATTGGTGCCAACGATACGGTAAACCCGGCGGCGCAGGATGACCCGAACAGCCCGATCGCCGGTATGCCGGTGCTTGAAGTATGGAAAGCGCAGAACGTCATCGTGTTCAAACGTTCGATGAACACGGGCTATGCTGGTGTGCAGAACCCGCTGTTCTTTAAAGAAAACACCCATATGCTGTTTGGCGATGCCAAAGCCAGCGTGGATGCGATTCTGAAAGCGTTGTAATCGTCAGTGAAAACTAAGACGGCCTCTGAGGAGGCCGTTTTGCATTTTACTCTTTGTTGAGATCGCTCAGTAACACCGCAATGCTTTGACCACCGTTGGTTTGCTCTAGCGCGATTTTCACAATGATGGTTAGCGGAACAGAAAGCAGCATCCCAACAGGGCCGAGCAGCCAGCCCCAGAAGATTAACGACAAAAAAACCACCAGCGTAGACAGTCCAAGTCCACGCCCCATGATCCGCGGCTCGAGGATATTCCCGAATACCAGGTTGATGACCAGATAGCCGGTCAGAACCACCAGCGCATCGTAAAGGCCGCTAAATACCAGCACCTGAGCAATAGGGGGAATGGCCGCCAATACCGAACCGATATTAGGGATGTAGTTCAGGGCGAAGGCCAGTAATCCCCAGACAAAGGCAAAGCGCACATCCAATGCAGCAAGCATGCCCCAGGCGACCAACCCGGTCACAATGCTGATTGCCGTTTTAAGCACCAGATAGTGAGAGACGCTGTCGATGGCGCGTTGAATCGCCGCCATACCTTCAATGGGGCGACTCATCATTTGTTTTAGTTTGTTGGGCAGTTGCGGTACTTCCAGCAGCATAAAAACTACCGTCAGTAGCAGTAAAAAGATCGATGACATAGCATTCGAAAGCTGCGCCAGCAAATTGGTCACCAGCGTCATTGCCGCGTTTGGATCGATATATTTGACGAGCTCATCCACGGAAACGCCGATCCCTGCGCGTTGTAACCATGGTTCAAGATTTTTTAGTGGAATAACCAGTGAAGAGCGATATTGCGGTAGCGTACGCGCAAGCTCATTTAAGGATGTGCCTAAATACGCTAACAGCAGTACCATTAGCATTACAATAATAACGATGAGCAATGACACCGCAAATACGCGCGGTATGCGAATCTTGACCATCCGCTGCACCACGGGGTTCAGCACAACGGCTATAAATAACGCCAGAATAAAGGGGACGATGATATCTGCGGCAAAGCGAATGCCGCTCAGAATGATAACCAGCATGCCCAGCATAATGACTATTTTTAGACCGTTAAGCGTGATGATCGGTTTCGCCATATGTATTCCTGCGTTTTTGATTTTTGAATCTGAATAATAGTGTGATTTGCGTCGAGCCGTTATAACAAAAATCAAACGGGGCAGGTAAAGAAGTGAAAAGACTTTGAGTTCGTATTGAAGCTATGATACAAATCATCTGTGTTTAACTACCGAGGACAATTATCATCCGCGATGATGAGAAGCAACACTGCGGATAATTGTAATATTATGGACAATATGTTCAGGATGTTTTTGCGTTTACCTTCACTTCTTCGTACCTCTTCCACTTTCTTGCTTGCGGGTGAGCAACACTGGCGCAACGCGCTTTAGTCCCTTCTTCTGCCTGAGCTGGCGCTGTGCGCTGAGCTAACTAATTTTATTTTTTGGTTTACTGCATGCAGTAGGCCCAAAGGACTATATTCTCAAGCAGGAGAAGCATCATGTTTTACTGGATATTATTAGGTCTGGCCATCGCGGCTGAAATTACTGGTACGCTTTCAATGAAATGGGCAAGCGTCGGCCATGGTAATTCGGGCTTTATTTTAATGCTGGTAATGATCGCCTTATCGTATATTTTTCTCAGTTTTGCCGTTAAAAAAATTGCCCTTGGTGTGGCCTATGCCCTGTGGGAAGGGATCGGTATTTTATTTATTACGCTGTTTAGCGTGCTGTTATTTGACGAAACCTTGTCCACATTGAAGGTGGCAGGACTGGCTTCACTGGTGGTCGGCATTGTGCTGATTAAATCCGGCACCCGAAAGCCTGTTAAACCGGGCAAAGAGGTGACTCATGCAACAGTTTGAATGGGTTCACGGTGCCTGGCTGGGTATGGCCATCGTGCTGGAAATCGTCGCTAACGTATTTTTGAAATTTTCCGATGGTTTTCGCCGCAAGATTTATGGCGTGCTGTCGTTAGCTGCCGTATTAGCGGCCTTTAGCGCGCTGTCGCAAGCAGTAAAAGGTATCGATCTTTCGGTGGCTTATGCCCTGTGGGGCGGATTCGGTATTGCCGCGACGTTAGCGGCAGGTTGGGTGCTGTTTGGTCAGCGTCTGAATAATAAGGGCTGGATCGGCGTGATACTGCTGCTGGCCGGAATGATAATGATAAAACTTGCCTGATATCCATGCTGCCCGTTAATGCGGGCAGCATGTGTTATTCCTGCGCTAACGCTTCCAGCTTCTCGCGAAAACCGGTCACGGATATGGCGCGATTATCTGCCCGCCAGCGATCTTTGGCTGCTGGAGCGGAGCTTTGCACACCAATCAACTGCCAGCCAGACTCTGTCTGCAACATCAATGGCGAACCGCTGTCGCCCGGGAGCGTGTCGCACTGGTGTGACAAGACGGTATTCTGCGCCCAGCCGGTCACCACACAATCCTGATGTGTGTACAGGTCGTCCAGATGATCTTCCGGATAGCCCGACTGCGTGACTTTACGATCTGCAGTTTTTAGCGCCGCGGTTAACGCGTCTTTGTCGCCATCAAACAGTGGCAGCGGTGTGATGCCAGACGGCGGATTACGCAGCACCACCAGACCAAAATCCCACGGGGCTGCGGCAGGCGGCACTATCCAGCCATCACCATCGGCTTTTAAACGTTTGGCAAGTGAGGGCGCAACCCGGCCTTCAATGTCGTGGATTTCATAGCGCCAGAGACCCTTTTTAGACACGAAGCGCAATGCGACGGCTTTGTCCGGCTTACCTTTCGGGGGGGTGAGTAAACAGTGTCCGGCCGTCAGGGCCAGATGTGGCGAAATGAGTGTGGCGGTACACAGGTTACCGCTGGCAGTTTCCAGTTGCCCGATAGCGTCCCACGGCGATTGTGTAGGGTCAGTCACCTTTATGCGATCGTCATGACCAAAAAACAGCGTTTTTATATTTTCTGCTTCGGCGCTGTCCGTTGCAGGCTGGTCCGCATGCGCAACGACAGGAAGTAAACAAAGTGAACCCAGTAATACAGCAATGGTTTTATGCATATCACGCTCTGGTGGGGAATTATGATTATTAACAGCAAACCCTCAGTTAATACTATAGACGGGACGACGTGAAAGTGGGAGTAAAATCAGATAACTACATTCAGGCAAGATAAAAACGCATGGCGATGATGGCGCAAATTATCAACGTAATAAGAATTAACTCAAAGCGGTAATGTGACACCATGTTACCCTCCGAAAGGCGGCGCTACATCAGGTCGATCTAGCGCCGTATGCTATGGCGTGGGGGACGCCATAGTGACTACAAATGCGTTATGCTGCAGGTTGAGCTGCTGGTTTAGCAGTGTCGTGTTTTACTGCTTTTTTGGTGTGTTTTTTAGCGGCCTGAGCTTTCTGCTCTGGCGCTTTTTGTTCTGCAGCTGGTTTGGTTGCAGCTTTTTTGGTGTGTTTTTTAGCAGCCTGAGCTTTCTGCTCTGGTGCTTTCTGTTCTACAGCCGGTTTTGTGGTGGATTTTTTAGCGTGTTTCTTGGCAGCCTGTGCTTTCTGCGGCGCTGCTTTGTGCTGTTTTTTATGATGCGTGGTTTTTGCCGGCGCAGCTTTAGTGGTTGCTGCAGCAGCCGGAGCGGTTGTAGCAGTTGTTTCAGCAGCAAATGCAGCAGAAGACAGACCCATAGCAGCGGCAACAACCAGAGCTAATACTTTTTTCATTCTCATACCCTCGATTTGGTTTTTCATTCAACCCCACTGCGGGGCCGTTGAAATAACTATATCGCTGTAATCACAGGGCTTCCGTGAGTCATTGGTATCGGCGTGTAACGATATGTACAATGACTCACGGTATGAGATTACAAATAGCGGGCTTCCAGGTGGGTGCGGAAATATCGGCTGCTAAGCGGCTCTCCGGTGGCCTGGGTAATAAGCTGTTCAGTGGTGAAACGGCTGCCATGCTGCCAGATGTTCTGACGTAACCAGTCAAACAGGGGACCAAACTCACCTTGCGCAATAGACTGATTCAAATCAGGTAATGCGCGGTTAGCGGCACTGAACAACTGCGCCGCATACATAGCGCCCAAGGTATAGGAAGGAAAGTAGCCAAAGCCGCCGTCGGTCCAGTGAATATCCTGCATACAACCGTTACGATAGTTTCCGATCGTTGACAGCCCCAGCCAGGCCTGCATTTTCTCATTCCACAATGCCGGGATATCATCCACTTCAATATCGCCATTAATGAGCGCACGTTCGATTTCATAACGCAGGATCACGTGAGCGGGATAGCTCACCTCGTCGGCATCAACACGGATAAACCCGGGTTTGACCTGCTGGTTCCAGGCGATGAAATTGCTTTCTTCAAATGCAGCCTGATCGCCAAAGTAGCGCGTTACAGCAGGAATTAACCGTGTCAGAAAGGCTTTACTGCGTCCCAGTTGCATCTCAAAGAACAGACTCTGGGACTCATGAATGGCGGTGGAACGTGCCAGAGCGATAGGTTGCCCTGACCAGTTACGCGGAAGATTTTGCTCATAGCGGGCGTGACCGGTTTCATGGATCACGCCAAACAGCGCGCTGAGCAATTCGTTTTCATCATAGCGGGTGGTAATGCGAACATCTTCTGGTACGCCGCCACAGAAGGGATGTGCACTGATATCCAGCCGACCAGCGGTAAAGTCGAAACCTAGCTGTGCCATTGTTTCAAGACCCAACTCTCGCTGTACAGCTGTTGGGAAGGGGCCTACCGGGGCGATGAGCGACTGTTGAGATTGCTTTGCCACTACCTTGTTTAGCAGGTCGGGTAGCCAGGTTTTAACGTCCGCGAAAAGGTCATCCAACTGCGCGCTGGTCATTCCCGGTTCAAAGATGCCCAGTAACGCGTCATACGGCGAACAGCCTTTAGCTTCTGCGCGCAGTCGGGCTTCTTCGCGGCTATACTTCACAACCTCTTTCAGGTTTTCGGAAAATCCTTCCCAGTCATTTGCCGGTCGCTGGCTACGCCAGGCATGCTCGCAGCGGCTTCCCGCAAGTGATTTTGCTTCTACCAACGATTCCGGCAACAAGGATGCCTGGTGATGCAGTCGCGACATTTCGCGCAGGTTCGCCTGTTCTACATCGTTGAGGTCTTCCTGTTGCGCTGCGGAGATCCACATTGCCACTTTCGGATCGGTTAACAGTTGGTGTTCAAGCACGCTCAGCTCGGCCAGCGCTTCGCCGCGGGCTTTGCTTCCTCCTGACGGCATCATGGTAAACATGTCCCAACTGGCGATTGCCGAGAGGTGGGAGAAGCGAGAGAGCCGCTGGAACGTGCGGGTGAGCTGATGGTAATTATCATTGTTACTCATTTTTTGTTCTCGTTCTGTTTAGGTGTGGTTAAGAAGTTTACCGTGATTCACTCACTTTTCATAAACACACCTTTATACCTGGTTTTTCGTAAAAGTTTTTTATAGCGAAAAGCCAACAGAACCACAAAACAGATGGCGTAGATAATAGGGAGCGGTGATAACACTTTTACCGACCACAGGTAATGCAGCGGTAGCAAAATGGCGGCCAGGTAGACGTAGTTGTGCAATGTTTGCCAGCGTTTGCCCATTTTACGCTGCGCGGCTTGCGTGGAGGTCAACGTCAACAGGAATAAGATAATCCAGCCGGTCATGCCCAGGGTTAGCCATGGGCGTGAAACCAGTTCACGACCCAACAATCCCAGATTTTGTATACCCAGTTCCAGCAGAGCATAGCTGGCCATATGCAGTGTGGCCCATACAAAGCACCATAAACCTAACAACCTCCGGGTACGAAATAACAAAGGCTGCTTTGCATAGCGTGCAAGCGGGGCTACCAGCAGAGTAGCAAGCAAAAACTTTAGCGCGGTAATGCCCGTAAAGTGCTGGATATCTTTTCCCGGGTCGGCACCCAACCCGCCATGCTGCGCGGCCCAAAAGAGCCATAGCAGGGGTAAAAAACCAGCGAGATGCAGCAGCACTTTCAGGCCGGTTATCTGTTTTGCGGTCAACCTCACTAAAAATACTCCCGAAGATCCATACCCCGATATAACGATGCCACCTCATCGGCATAACCATTAAAAGGTAACGTGGGCTGTCGCTGCACATCAAGAATGCCACCCGAACCGATAAACCGTTCAGTAGCCTGAGACCAACGAGGGTGGTCGACCTGCGGATTTACGTTGGCGTAAAAACCGTATTCATTCGGTGCTGACATATTCCAGGTCGTCGGCGGCTGCTCACGCGTCAGCGTAATACTGACTATCGATTTAATGCCCTTGAAGCCGTACTTCCAGGGTACGGTCAAGCGTATCGGCGCCCCATTTTGCGGCGGCAATGCTTTGCCATATACGCCTACGGTCAGCAGTGTTAGCGGATGCATGGCTTCATCCAAACGCAGACCTTCAACATAGGGATATTTTAACCCACCGCCAATGAAGCGATCTTTCTGGCCGGGCATTTCATCAGGGGCGTAGCGAGTTTCAAAGGCGACGTATTTGGCGTGACTGGTTGGCTCAACCAGCGCCAATAATTTATGCAAAGGAAATCCGATCCACGGCACAACCATCGACCATGCTTCAACGCAACGCATCCGGTAAATACGCTCTTCTAACGGAAAGCGAGTGCTCAGCGCATCATGATCCAAGGTTAAAGGTTTGTTGACCTCTCCGTTGATCGTCAATGTCCAGGGATCGGTTTTCAGACTACCGGCATTGGCGGCAGGATCTGCTTTATCCAGACCAAATTCATAGAAATTGTTGTAGCCCGTCACCTTGTCTTCTGGCGTCAGAGACAGGCTGTTTTGCCAGCGCTCGGGCTTTGTAAATTCGAGCGCTTTGCCTGCGGGTGCTGGTGGACGATCGTTGCCTTTAAACCAATCCAACAAATTAGCCCGTGTAGGGGAAGACAGCGTGGCCGCCGCCGCGCCTATCCCAAGTGCTTTGAGGATTTGTCGTCGTTGCATAAAAAAAACTGATTCGGCTGTAACATCAGCTTCCAGAAGTGGACGTTTTTTCTGCATAACTTTTCCTTTTTATTTTCATGTTAAGGAAAACAAAGCGACGTTTCCCTGTTGATGCCTGGTGTGTCTATAACGACATACTGCGCGTATGCGTATCCCTGGATCCTCACGAAAAGTTAAAAATTTTGTGATAACTTCCGCCCCTTGCCTGAGGTAAGCTTTCAGCACGACGAGAGGGGGATGACACTGATGGCAGGCGCGAAAAAGATATTTTTGGTGGAAGATGACAGCGATATTGCCTCACTTTTGCAGCTTAGCCTGAAGGATGAGGGTTACGAGATAGTTCATGAAGCGGACGGCACGCGAGCGCTTGAACAACTGGAGAAACACGTTTGGGATGCCGTTATCCTCGATTTGATGCTGCCAGGTGTCGACGGGCTGGAGATTTGTCGTCGCATTCGCCAAATGAGTTTTTATTTGCCCGTTATTATTATCAGCGCCCGGACCAGCGAAACGCACCGTGTATTGGGGTTGGAAATGGGGGCCGATGATTATCTGGCCAAGCCTTTCTCGGTGCTGGAGTTGATGGCTCGGGTGAAGGCGTTGTTTCGCCGTCAGGAAGCGATGAGTCAGAACCTGCGTATGGAGGCGGGGATTATCACCGTTCATGGCGTAGAGATTGACCCTTTAGCCCGGGAAGTTCGGCTGCATGGTAAATCCCTCGATTTGACACCGCGAGAATTCGATCTGCTCTATTTTTTCGCCCGTCATCCAGGCGAGGTCTTTTCGCGCCAGGCGCTGTTAGATCAGGTGTGGGGCTACCAGCATGAAGGGTATGAGCATACGGTGAACAGTCATATTAATCGTCTGCGGACCAAAATTGAAAAGGATGCTGCGGAGCCGGAAATTATTCTCACGGTTTGGGGACGAGGCTATAAGCTTGCTGCGGTTAATGCGGAGCATCAGCCATGATTTATCGCCTGTCGCTGAGCCAGCGTCTGACTCTGGTCTTTACCGCCATTATGCTGATTTGTGCGGTTGCCGTCAGTGCTGTCCAGGTTCGCAGTAGCAAACAATATGGCGACGCGATGGTGCAAAGGCTCTCGCTGGAGCTGGCGAGCAAGATTGTCAAAAGTGAGTCGCTTATTGATGCCAGCGGGCAGGTTAATCGCCAGATCTTAAAAGGATTGTTTAATCACCTGATGACGCTCAACCCCAGCGTGGAGCTGTATCTGGTTTCACCATCAGGTGAAATACTCGCTGATGCCGCACCGCCGGGGCATATCCAGAGGCAGAAAATTAGCGTGCAGCCGATTCAGGATTTCCTTAACTCAGATGCGTTGCCCGTATATGGCAACGATCCGCGCAGCAGCCAGCAAAAGGTATTCAGCGCCGCGCCGGTTTTATATAACGGTGAGCTGCATGGCTATTTGTACATTATTCTGCAGGGCGAAGATCTGAATATGTTGGCGAATACCGCCTGGCAAAAAACGCTCTGGAATACCGTGGCCTGGACGTTAATACTGGTTTTATTAGCCGGCGGAATTGCAGGTTTTCTGGTGTGGCGATGGGTGACGAATCCAGTGAAAAGGTTGACTGGGCAGGTGGTCAAACTGGAACAGGACAGCATTAGCGTCATCAAACAGCTGGCGCAAAAAAATCCCGATCCGGCCCCGGCAAATGAAATTGCGTTGCTGAACAATGCGTTTATCGAGTTAGCGCAGAAAATTGCGCAGCAGTGGGATCTATTAGCGGACAGCGATCGTCAGCGCAGAGAGTTTATAGCCAATATTTCGCACGATTTACGCACGCCGCTGACTTCATTGCTGGGGTATCTGGAAATGCTGTCGCTGAAAGCCGATACGATGACGCCGGAGGAAAACCGGCATTATCTTAGTATCGCGCTGCGCCAGGGACATAAAGTTCGTCATCTGTCACAACAGCTGTTTGAGCTGGCAAGACTGGAGCATGGCGGTATAAAACCGCAGCGTGAACGTTTTGCTATTGGTGAATTGATCCAGGATGTGGCACAGAAATTTGATCTCCCTGTTGCCACGCGTCATTTGCAGTTGCACCTTGACGTAATGGGGCCGTTACCGCTGGTGAATGCCGATTTATCGATGATAGAAAGAGTTGTGACGAATCTGCTGGATAACGCTATCCGTCATACGCCTGACGGAGGTGAAGTGCGGCTAAAAGTCTGGCGTGATGCAGACCGTTTATTAGCCGAAGTGCAGGACAGCGGGCCTGGGGTAGAAGAAGCTGTGCGAGAAGTATTGTTTCAGCGCCCGACCGCGTTAGTTCCCCGTGAGCAGAGGGCTGAGCGCGGCGGCTTGGGCTTACTGATCGTGCGTAGAATGCTCGAGCTGCATGGAGGGGATATCAGCCTGGTTAGCTCAACGGCAGGGGCCTGCTTCCGTTTTTCGTTGCCGCTGGCGGATTCTCCCCTGAGTAGTTGACGGTGAAGTTCCGGAGTAAAGAGGGTTTTGGCATTGCCCCAATGGGCATTGCGTAAAAGTTGGTAGGTTGTCAGTGATAATGAGAATTTTTATCATGTATCGGTAATTCATCAACTTATCTTCGATGAGCGCAAGGAGATTGTATGTCACAGGATGCCGACAACCTGTATATCACCAGGACCAAAGCAGTAGCTGGCTGCTTTTCAATGTTTTTACTGATGTTTGGCCTCACGTTTACCCCGTTGTTTTTCCCCGCGAGTCAGGACCTGCTTGCCAAAGGGCTACTTTACCCGCTGTTGTTTGCATTGGAATTTGTTGTGCTGGTTCCGCTGTATTACTTCTTCTTCAGAAAAAGAGAGGGGCTGGGCAAAGGCATTTTCAACGCCAGGTGGTTTACCATTTTGTTCGCGGCGCTGCTGTTTATTCAGCTTATCCTGCCATTGATTTTGGGTCTCAGACAAACCGAAGCGTGGGTGACCAGCCAAATATCCTTAAGTAGTTACGCATTGTGGTTATCTACGTTGACTCTGATATTTATTGCGCCAGTTTATGAAGAAATTGTTTTCAGAGGCTGTTTATTCAACGCGTTCCAGTACTGGTTCAATAATAAAACCTGGCTGTCGTCAGTGGTGGTATCGGTCATTTTTGCCATCATGCATACGCAGTATGTGGATCTACGTACGTTGCTGATGTTGTTTCTTGTGTCGCAGGTTTTAATCATCGCCAGACTGAAAAGCAACGGCCTGTTGATGCCGATCATGCTGCATATAGTGATGAACGGGACGGTTATTGCTCTGCAAATGGGAGCCCAGACGTTACTACCTGATTCATAAAGGCGATGCCCGGAATCCGGGCATCGGGGATTATACGTGCAGACGATGGTGCAAACGTGCGCCGACCAGCAACGCCAGCACCAGCATCAGGGCGATAAATCCGCCCACGCCGTTCCAGCCGTAGCTGTGCCAGAATACGCCGCCGAGCGTACCGGCAATACTGGATCCCAGATAATAGCTGAACAGATACAGGGAAGAAGCCTGGCCTTTAGCGCGTTTTGCCCGTGGTCCAATCCAGCTGCTTGCTACGGAGTGCGCGGCAAAAAAACCGGCTGAAAAGAGCAGCATCCCGGCGAAGATCAGCCATAGCGATGTGAACAGGGTCATCAACAGTCCAACCAGCATCACGCCAGTTGAAAAGAGCATTACCGGGCCACGGCCATAACGAGTGGTCATAGAACCTGCTTTTGGCGAACTCCAGGTCCCGGTCAGATACGCCACAGATAACAGACCGACAACCGCCTGGCTGAGCTCCCACGGAGAGAGCATCAGGCGGTAGCCGATGTAATTAAACAGCGTGACAAACGATCCCATCAGTAAAAAACCTTCCGCAAACAGCAGCGGCAAGCCTCTGTCGCGCCAGTGCAAGCGGAAGTTGATAAACAACGTTTTCGGGCGCAGCGACGTTGGTCTGAAATGACGAGATTCCGGCAGGATTTTCCAGAACATCAGCGCAGAGGCAAGGGCAAAACAGCCGATCGCCGCCAGCGCGATACGCCAGTTAAAAAAGTCGGTAAACACGCCGCTGATCAAGCGACCACTCATACCGCCAATCGAGTTACCGCTGATATACAAGCCCATTGAGAAGGCGACGAAACTAGGATGAATCTCTTCACTCAGATAGGTCATCCCTACTGCCGCGACCCCGCTCAGTGAAAGTCCTATCAGCGCCCGCATGATTAAAATACCGTGCCAGCTGGTCATCATTGTTGAAAGGAGCGTACAACAAGAGGCGAGCAGCAGTGCGGTAACCATCACCGGCTTGCGGCCAATAGCATCTGAAAGTGGACCGGTAAACAGTAACCCTATCGCCAGCATCGCCGTTGAAATGGAGAGCGAAATACTACTGCTGGCAGGAGAGACACCAAACTCGTGCGAAAGCACAGGCAGTATGGGTTGTACGCAATAGAGGAGGGCAAAAGTCGCCAGTCCGGCGGAAAACAGCGCCAGCGTGACACGCATAAATGGGGATGTTCCGCGTTTGATAAAACCATCCGGCGGGGTAACTATCTGTTCATCAACATCGCTTGTTGGCGCGGTATCGACAGTTGTTGTACGGCTCACTTGAAATCCTTGCTCATCCAATTACGTCTACAGGACCAGCCTTAAGAGTATGAAAATCACAATATTCTGTCTAATATATTAATAATCTCAAATAATATTTTAAAAATATGAATATCGAACTGCGTCATTTACGTTACTTTGTGGCCGTTGCCGAAGAGTTGCATTTTGGTCGGGCGGCAGCGCGATTAAACATTTCGCAACCGCCGCTAAGCCAGCAGATCCAGATCCTTGAACAGCAGGTTGGCGCCCGGTTACTTGCCCGAACTAACCGTAGCGTGGCGCTGACCTCTGCCGGAAAGCAGTTTCTTGCAGACAGTCGGCAGATCCTCGGGCTGGTTAATGAAGCCGCCGCCAGGGCTGAGCGTTTGCATTTGGGAGAAGCAGGGGAATTGCGTATCGGCTTTACGTCGTCGGCGCCGTTTATCAAAGCCGTTTCAGATACGTTATCTCTGTTTCGTCAAAGCTACCCGGCAGTGCATATGCAAACCCGCGAAATGAACACACGTGAGCAAATTGCCCCGCTCAATGAAGGGACGCTGGATTTGGGACTTCTGCGCAATACGCAGCTTCCGGAAACGCTGGAGCGTGAAATCATTCTGCATGAACCACTGATGGCGATGATCCCACGCGCGCATCCGTTGGCGCAAAAACCCGTGGTCACGTTGGCCGAGCTGGCGAATGAACCATTTGTCTTTTTTGATCCCCATGTGGGGACAGGGTTGTATGACGATATTCTTGGCCTGATGCGTCGCTATGGACTAAAACCGACGATTGCGCAGGAGGTTGGCGAAGCGATGACTATCATCGGGCTGGTGGCTGCAGGATTAGGGGTTTCTATACTTCCTGCTTCTTTTAAACGGGTGCAGCTATATGAAATGTGTTGGATCCCGATAGCGGAAGAAGATGCTGTCTCGGAAATGTGGTTAGTGTGGCCAAAGCATCATGAGCAAAGTCACGCCGCGCAACGCTTTCGTGAGCAGCTGCTGGCGGCCGTTCAGGCGATTAATTTAGTTTAAAAATGAGTGAAAATGTGCAGTAAATCACAAGGCTAAGTAAAAAGTTGACGGGAGCCATTGAAGTGCTTCACCATAGCCCGCAGATTATTTCGGAGCGCGAAAATAAAGGGAGTAAGTGGTGGTTGCTGATAGTCAGCCTGGGCATATCGATCAAATTAAGCAGACCAATGCTGGCGCGGTTTATCGCCTGATTGATCAGCTGGGTCCGGTATCGCGTATTGATCTCTCTCGCCTGGCGCAATTGGCGCCTGCCAGTATTACTAAAATTGTCCGCGAAATGCTCGAAGCGCACCTGGTGCAAGAGCTGGAAATCAAGGAAGCGGGCAGCCGTGGGCGTCCGGCAGTTGGGCTGGTTGTTGAAACGGAAGCCTGGCACTATTTATCCATCCGTATCAGTCGCGGCGAGATCTTTCTGGCACTGCGCGATCTTAGCAGCAAACTGGTGGTAGAAGATTGTCTTGAAATGGAGCTGGTCAGTGAAACACCGCTTCTGGAACGTGTTATTACCCAGGTCGACCAGTTTTTCATCCGCCATCAACAAAAGCTGGAACGCTTAACCTCCATCGCTATCACCTTACCGGGCATTATTGATACTGAAAATGGTATCGTGCATCGCATGCCATTTTACGAAGATGTCAAAGAGATGCCGCTGGGCCAGGCGCTTGAGAACCATACTGGCGTACCGGTCTATATTCAACATGATATTAGCGCCTGGACCATGGCTGAGGCGCTTTTCGGCGCATCGCGTGGTGCGCGCGACGTCATTCAGGTGGTGATCGATCATAACGTGGGTGCCGGGGTGATCACTGACGGTCATTTACTGCATGCAGGCAGCAGTAGCCTGGTGGAAATTGGCCATACGCAGGTGGATCCGTACGGTAAACGCTGCTACTGCGGTAACCATGGTTGTCTGGAAACGATCGCCAGCGTCGACAGCGTGCTCGAACTGGCGCAGGTGCGCTTGAAGCAGTCAATGAGTTCTTCTTTACACGGACAACCGCTGACGGTAGACGCACTGTGTCTGGCGGCAATGCAGGGTGATTTATTGGCGAAAGATATCATTAGCGGCGTCGGGACCCACGTCGGCAGAATTCTTGCCATCATGGTGAATTTGTTCAACCCGCAAAAGATATTGATTGGGTCTCCGCTCAGTAAAGCGGCAGATATCTTGTTCCCTACCATCGCTGACAGCATTCGTCAGCAGGCGCTTCCGGCTTACAGTCAGCATATAGTCGTTGAAAGTACGCAGTTTACCAATCAGGGGACGATGGCGGGGGCGGCGCTCGTTAAGGACGCGATGTATAACGGTTCTTTGTTGATTCGTCTATTACAGGGTTAACATTTTTTAACTGTTGTACGAAAAATTGCGCTATCTCAAGCTGATCCTGGTCGTCATACCTTAGACTTTCTCCACTGTTTTATTTTCCTGACTTATATTTTCAAAGCATAACGGTGGAGTTAGTGATGCTGAAGCGTTTCTTTATTACAGGTACAGACACTTCTGTTGGGAAGACCGTGGTTTCCCGCGCATTACTACAAGCGTTAGCGTCAGGGGGTAAAAGCGTTGCGGGTTACAAACCTGTAGCCAAAGGCAGCAAAGAGACGCCCGAAGGTCTGCGCAACAAAGATGCGCTGGTGCTGCAAAGCGTGTCCACTATCGAACTGCCTTACGAAGCGGTCAACCCGATTGCGCTCAGCGAAGACGAAAGTAGCGTAGCGCATAGTGGTCCGGTCAATTACACCCTGTTATCCAACGGTCTCGCAAGCCTCAGCGAAAAAGTCGATCACGTTGTCGTGGAAGGCACCGGAGGCTGGCGGAGCTTGATGAACGATCTGCGTCCGTTATCGGAATGGGTGGTGCAGGAACAACTGCCGGTGCTGATGGTGGTGGGTATCCAGGAAGGCTGTATTAATCATGCCATCCTCACCGCACAGGCGATTGCCAGCGACGGACTGCCGCTAATTGGCTGGGTCGCGAACCGAATCAACCCGGGGCTGGCGCATTATGCGGAAATCATTGATGTGCTGGGCAAAAAATTACCTGCCCCGCTTATCGGTGAACTGCCTTATCTGCCTCGTGCAGAGCAGCGTGAGCTGTCGCAGTACATCCGTCTGTCAATGCTCGGCAGCGTGCTGTCGGTAGATAGAGTCGTGGCGTAACGTACGCGACAGCACCGACGCCAGGACACAGGCAATCAGTAATCCGGGGAGCAGGCGATACTCCCCGGTCATTTCACAAACCATCAAGGTCGACATTATTGGTGCATGCGTGGTAGCCGCCAGCAGCGTGGCCATCCCCGTTAAGCCCAGCAAAATGACAATTTCATCCGAGCCCGGAAACCATAATCCCCATACCTGACCCAGCAGCATGCCCACCGACAAGCCGACAAACAGCGTTGGCGTAAACACGCCACCTGGCGCACCGGATCCACTGCTGGCAAGCACCGCCAGTAATTTGCAGATAAAAATCCCGCTAACTACGGCCAGCAGCGGTGGCGAAAGTAAATATGACTGCACCACGCTGTAGCCATTACCCCAGACTGCAGGCGTGAGCAATGAAAGCAGGCCAACGATCAACCCACCAAGCGCCAGTTGCCACGGCGGCGAGAGTTTTAAGCGCAAAAAACCATTATGGCTGGCGGTCATCAGCCACATGAAGAGCGGTCCGCAGATGCCAGTAGCCAGACCGGTGCTGACAATCATAACGTATTCCAGAGTATGCAATTCCCGAGACAGGTGCACGGTATACAGCAGTGCATTGCTGTCGCTAAGCAGATTGGTGGTGAGTAATGCGACTACGGCGGACACCACTACCGGTCCCAGTGATGCGAGGATCAGCGTGCCAAACAACACTTCGGCAATAAATAAACTGCCCGCCAGCGGGGCATGATAGGCTCCGGCCATACCCGCTGCGGCGCCGCAGGCAATCCATAACTTCCATTCTGTACGTGGGGTAAAGCGTTGAGCAAAGCAGGAAGCCGCCAGCGCCGCCAGTAAAATCATGGCACCTTCGCGTCCGATAGCGCTCCCGCTGGCGACAACCAGTAACGAGGCCAGCGATTTCACCAGGCTGGCACTGACGTCAAATTGTCCGTCGGTTTGTAGGGCTTCCATATAATCAGTGGGAGCCTGTGGGCGTAAACGGTTAAATTTTTGCCAGCCCCACAGCAGTAATCCAGCCGCCAGACCGCCGAGTGCAGGTGTCAGCATACGCCTTAAAGGCGAAAGGTTTGTCGCAGCGTTGACCAGACTCCCCGTGTTATTGCTCAGAAACAACCCTTCGAGAAGCAGCATGGCATGACGAAATCCTGCGACGGCCAGCGCAGAAAGGACGCCAATCAACGCGGCGATCAGCAGACGGCGGAACATGGCGCGCAGGTCAGGATAAGCATGTAAATGATGCATGTGTGGCCAGAGAGGAAGTTTCAGACGTTTTATTTTGCGGCTATTTGACAACAGAAGCAAAAGCTCAGCGTGCGCAACAGGATGCACCACAGGCAGTATGCATCCTGCCTGTGACGAAATTAACGAAACAAAGGCTTATCGGCTACCGGGATCAGTAACTGTGATTGCCACTGTGCCAGCGTCAGACGCGCCAGCTCACCCAGCGCCTGGTAGAACGGGTGATCGGCTTTTTCGATAAACACATTAAGGAAGCGCGATGACCATGGGAACAAATGCCAGGCCAGCAGCTGTTCGCACTCGGTGTGGCGTTCGTTTTCAGCAAGCCAGGCCGTCAGCAACAGTAGTGAACCAAAGTGATCTTCTGGCTCATTTTGCTGCATAGCAAACTGGATACCGTTGTCCCGCATCCACTGACGCAGAGCCAGCGTGGAGTCGCCAAACAACACGTTTTCACGATCCAGCCAGACGGATCCCCAGGGCGGAGAAGGGAGCGCATAAGGGCCAACAAACAGACGTTGCCAGGCCTGCGGGAGAGACTCATCGGCCTCAGCCTGAAACTGTGCGACTAACGGCGAAAGCGTTGTCTGTTCAAGCGGCCACTGCGCCTGCCAACCATCGTTGCTTAACGCACTGACCAGTGCCGAAGCTTCGGCACTGTCTGGGGCATAGTAAAACAGCGCGCCGAGCACACGCGCTGCGGTGGAAAAGTTGTCACGTTGTGAAAAATGGGTCATGCAAACAATCCTGAACAGTGCGGGTTGCCCCGCACCCGAAAATTAACCGGCGACAGCCATTCCGACTGTCATATGTAAACCGTAAAACAAGCCGCGGCCAATGATTTCACCGGCGAGGACGGACACTAAGCCCAGCGCCAGTCCGCCGACGGACGGTTCTTTGCGACGGACAAGCGGGCATATCCAGCAGCCCAGCCCCGCAACCAGCAGGAGGATGCGCCAGACCTGCAGGCTTGCGTAGTCGGGCACCAGCGCGCCGGCGTTTTGTACCGAACTGTGGATTTCGCCGAGCGACAGTCCCTGCAGCACAACAACAGCCACGGTCACCAGCAGGGCCAGCACGCTGATACCGGCGAATCTGGCAGGGCTGCAGGAAACACCCGCAGCCCGCAGCAGCAGGGCGGCAAACAGCGGACCGTTCAGCAGCATCGTCATGAAAAACGCCAGTGTAGTATAGCCGTTATACCAGGTTGGGACGGTGTCTATCTGGTAGACGTTGGTCATCGCATAGACAAATACCAGGCCCAGCAACATGCTCAACAGTAGCCAGATTTTACCTAACGTCGCGGGCATTTTACCGAGAAACGCCACCAGCCACCACAGGCCACCGACGGCGAAAAACAGCGAACCGCTGGCAATTTCGTTACTCAGCGCCGATGCGCCAATTCTGTTCAGCGAGTTAAATGCGCGCAGCGGCGAACCTAAATGCATGACCGAGGCGAGAAAGGCGATGCCCATCACCAGCCACAGAAAAAACATACTGCGAACGATACGTTGTTTTACCCGCTCGTCTTTAGCGGTCAGCCAGCCGTAACCACTTACGATCAGCGCCCCGGCCACGCACTGGCCGAGCACCGTAAACAGGACCAGTGGCCATTCATGCCATCCATTGCCCATTTTACACCTCCTTTGGATTAGCCAGAAAACCCGTGGTATCCCCGGTCGGGCGGCAATTGGCGTTGGGTTTGATCACAATACTCGGTCTGGTGAAGTGCGCACTCGGCAGCGGGGCGACGGCTGCCAGATCACCATATTTTTTGCGCAGCTCATCAATGGGACCGAAGTCCAGCGCACGCAGCGGACAGGACTCGACGCAGACAGGCTTTTTGCCGTCTGCCACGCGTTCATGACAGCCATCGCACTTGGTCATATGCCCTTTGGCGGCATTGTACTGCGGTGCGCCGTACGGACAGGCCATGTGGCAGTAACGACAGCCAATACACACATCTTCATCAACGACCACAAAACCATCTTCACGTTTATGCATAGCCCCGCTGGGGCAAACCTTGGCACAGGCCGGATCTTCACAGTGGTTACAGGCAATGGAGAGGTAGTAGGCGAAAACGTTCTGTCGCCAGACGCCGTTGTCTTCCTGCCAGTCACCTCCGGCGTATTCGTAAATCCGGCGGAAACTGACGTCGGGTGTGAGATCCTTGTAGTCTTTGCAGGCCAGTTCGCAGGTTTTGCATCCGGTGCAACGACTGGAATCAATAAAAAATCCATACTGAGTTGTCATGGGTTAGTCCTTAAACCTTCTCGATCTCGACCAGATTAGTGTGCTGTGGGTTGCCTTTTGCCAGCGGTGAAGGGCGCTGTGTTGTCAGCGTATTGACGCAGGCGCCATGATCAATTTTGTCGCCGGTCATATCGGCATCGTGCCATGCACCCTGGCCCATTGCGCTGACGCCAGGCAGGATCCGCGGCGTCACTTTGGCCGCAATACGTACTTCACCGCGGTCGTTAAAGACCCGCACCATATCGCCATTTGCAATACCACGCTTTTGGGCATCGACAGGGTTGATCCACACTTCCTGACGGCAGGACGCCTGCAGAACATCGATATTGCCGTAGCTGGAGTGCGTACGGGATTTGTAATGGAAGCCAAACAACTGCAGCGGAAATGCGCTGCGTTTCGGATCATCCCACCCTTCAAACGTAGAGGCGTAGACGGGAAGCGGACTGATCACTTCATCCTTTTGCAACTCCCAGGTGTTGGCTATTTTCGCCAGTCGACTGGAATAAATTTCAATCTTTCCGGACGGTGTTTTGAGCGGATTGGCCTGCGGATCGTCGCGGAATTTTTTATAAGCGACAAAATGCCCGTTAGGGTCTTTACGTTTATAGATCCCCATTTTTTTCAGCTCGTCATAGGAAGGCAGCGCGGGGTCTTTGGCCAGCATTTTTGCATATAGATACTGGAGCCACTGTTCCTGAGTACGGCCTTCTGTAAAGCGTTGATAGATATCATTGCCAAGGCGTTTGGCGACTTCGCTCATTATCCAGTAGATCGGTTTACGCTCGAACTTCGGTGACGTCGCGGGTTGAATAAAAATGAGGTATCCCATGTTGCCCGCATAGTCGTTAGGAATAATGTCTTCCTGTTCGACGGTCATTAGGTCCGGCAGCAGAATATCGGCATATTTGGCCGAGGATGTCATGAAGTTTTCTATGACAACTATCATTTCGCATTTCGTATCATCCTGAAGGATCTCATGCGTTTTATTGATATCTGAGTGCTGATTAGTAATGGTGTTGCCCGCGTAGTTCCAGATAAATTTAATCGGTACATCGAGCTTATCTTTCCCGCGCACGCCATCGCGGGTTGCGGTCATTTCCGGGCCACGAGCGATGGCGTCGGTCCAGCTAAAGCAGGATATCTGGGTCTTGATGGGATTCTCCGGCAGCGGCATGCGTTCAATCGTGATGGTGTAGGTTGATTCTCGTGCGCCGCTATTGCCGCCGTTGATGCCAACGTTGCCGGTCAGGATAGGCAACATCGCGATCGCGCGTGAGGTCAGTTCGCCGTTAGCCTGACGTTGCGGACCCCAACCCTGACAAATATATGCCGGTTTTGTGCTGCCGATTTCCCGAGCCAGTTTGATAATGCGATCGGCGGGGATCCCGGTGACATGCGAGGCCCATTGGGGCGTTTTAGCGATACCGTCATCGCCGTTGCCAAGTATATAGGCCTTGTAATGTCCGTTAGCGGGGGCGTCGGCGGGTAGGGTTTTCTCGTCATAACCAATGCAATATGTGTCGAGGAACGCCTGGTCGACAAGATTTTCGTTAATCATAACCCAGGCAAGTCCCGCCACGAGTGCGGCATCGGTTCCCGGGCGGATAGGGATCCACTCATCTTCACGACCCGCAGCGGTATCGGTATAGCGCGGATCAATGACGATCATCCGGGCATTAGATCGCTCCCGGGCCTGTTCAAGGAAGTACGTTATTCCGCCGCCGCTCATGCGCGTTTCGGCAGGATTATTGCCAAACATTACTACCAGTTTCGTGTTTTCGATGTCGGATGTGCTGTTGCCGTCATTTGAGCCGTAGGTATAGGGCATTGCTGCCGCGATTTGTGCGGTGCTGTAAGTGCCGTAATGACTCAGAAATCCGCCATAGCAGTTCATCAGGCGAGCGACCAGCGAGGCATAAGGAGAGGAGCGCGTAATGTTGCCGCCTACAATGCCTGAGGTGTAATTAATATAAACAGCTTCATTACCGTATTTCTCCACGGTATTTTTTAAACTGTCACTGATGGTATCCAGCGCTTCCTGCCAGGTTATACGTTCGAATTTTCCCTCACCACGTTTGCCTACGCGCTTCATCGGATAGTTCAGGCGATCCGGATGATTGATCCGTCGGCGGATTGAACGCCCACGCAGACAGGCACGAACCTAGTGCTGACCATAAATATCGTCTCCGGTCGTATCGGACTCCACCCATACGACTTCGTCATCTTTGACGTGGAGTTGCAGGGCACAACGGCTGCCGCAGTTTACGGAACACGCGCCCCAAACCACTTTCTCTTCAGCCGGTTGTATCGCTTGTTGTACCGCAGCGGCGGCGGTGCGCATTCCGAAAGGTAATGACAGCCCGCCTGCGGCAAGCGCCAGCGAACCGATAGCCGAGGATTTCACTAACATCCTGCGGCTGATGCCTCCATATTGCTCAATATCAGACATAACTCACTCCATTATAGTTATCGCTATATATTAATCTCTATATCGAAATTAATAGCATGCTAATAATGGAGTGAGTTTACCCATTTATGAGTATGTCATCTTAATGCATATCAAACTGGAGTAACCCTCCGCGCACGGAGGGTGAGATTTATTGCGGTTCTGCGACGTGTCCGTCTTGTGCAGATGTGCTATTGGCGGGGGCGTTGCCGCTGTTGGTCCGGGTATAGAGAATTTTGTGCGTATCATTTGCACAATGTCCGACTACCAGTGAGTCAGGTTGATCGGCCTGATCGTTGGGAACAATATTCAGCGTGAAGCTGGATTCAGCAACACCATTATTGATGATGCGCTGTTCGATATCGCTTTTTACGCGCTCGCATGACGCGGGTGCCGCCAGAACCTGCGGGGAAGCGACTACCAATATGATCGCGGCAATTCCTGGTATGTATTTCATCATCAGCTCCTTTATGATCGACTTAAACTAAGATTAGCATTTCTGGTGTAAATAACTGTATTTGCTAATATGATTGAGAATTATCTTCTTATCCCGGTGAAAAATGTGAAGAAACAGACCCTGTTAGGTTTCCTATGCGTCGTGCTGGTTGGGTGTGATAACGCTAAAGGGCTGGTTTCCTTTACGCCGGAAATGGCCAGTTTTTCCAATGAATTTGATTTCGACCCGCTGCGTGGGCCGGTGAAAGATTTCAGCCAGACGCTGCTTAATGATAAAGGTGAGGTTACTAAGCGTGTCGTTGGTACGCTGTCACAGGAAGGGTGTTTCGATACGCTTGAACTGCACGATATTGAAAACAATACCGGTATGGCGCTGGTCCTGGATGCAAACTACTACCGGGATGCCGAAACGCTGGAAAAACGGATCCGTTTACAGGGCAAATGCCAACTGGCGGAACTGCCTGCGGCAGGAGTGGTGTGGGATACCGACGATAACGGTTTTGTCGTTTCTGCGACGGGGAAAGAGATGAAGGTGGAATATCGCTATGATGCGGAAGGCTACCCGCTGGGTAAAACAACCGTCAATAAGGACAATACCTTACAGGTTGATGCCAAACCGTCGGTCGACCCGTTGAAGAAGCTGGATTACACCGCGGTGAGCCTGCTCAACAATCATCCGGTAGGCAACGTCAAACAAACGTGCAAATACGATGAATACGCAAATCCGGTCAACTGCCAGCTCGTTATCGTTGACGAGAGCGTGAAGCCGGCAGTTGAACACCATTACTCAATTGAAAACACCATCGCGTACTATTAGTCAGGCTTTATTGAGCTGTAGGTTGCAGCAGGTTTGGACCTGACGTTTTATGTTCTGCCAGATACTGCTGCTGGAAGATACACATACGGATAGTGTTGCGGTATTGGCCGTTGATAAAGAATTCATGAATCAGCTCGCCTTCGACCATAAAGCCAAGTTTACGGTAGATGTGGATAGCTTTTTCGTTCTCTTTATCAACGATCAGATACAGCTTATATAAATTGAGTACGGTAAAGCCGTAATCCATCGCCAGCTTAGCAGCCCGGGAAGCCAGACCTTTGCCCTGATAATCAGGGGAAATAATGATCTGGAATTCCGCCCGTCGGTGCACATGGTTAATTTCAACCAGTTCCACGAGTCCGGCTTTTTCACCGTCGCATTCCACCACAAAGCGACGTTCGCTTTGGTCGTGAATGTGTTTGTCATACAGGTCTGACAGCTCAACAAACGCTTCGTAAGGTTCTTCAAACCAGTAACGCATTACGCTGGCGTTATTATCAAGCTGATGGACGAATCGTAAATCTTCACGCTCCAGCGGGCGCAACTTAACACTGAGGGCGCTAGTCATATCGTATCCTTTCAATATCCTTCAAAGTGCAATAATTATGGGGCAACGGTGCGGCCAGTACGGCGGTCAAGGCAGCGCAGTGTGTTAGGTTCCCAGTACGCATTAATATTAGCGCTCTGTTCGCATTTATCACGGCTATCAAAGGCTGTATCGGCTTTGTCCCACTCTTTCTCTGCACGTTTGTTGACTTTCTGGCGAAGCTGGCGCGTATCGTTCCATTGTTCCTTTTCCATTGCTGCTTGTTGACGACTTTGCGCACTGTCCCCGGATTCAATGACCAGTTTACTGGTTTCAGCAAATGCGGAAGAGGTGTACACAGCCGCAGCCAGCGTCAGCATAGCCGTCAGGCACAGGCGTTTGGTCAGTGTAATTTTCATGGCGAATTCCTTTTATGGGAAAGGGTAAAAACGATAAAACAGGGTTAAATTCTACACTATTCCGGTTTGCGGGCATACCCACCCGGTGGATATGGATACGCTAACGAGATTCTGTCGTATCATAGCTAAACCGAAGGTAACTGAATAACATCAATGCTTAAGACCACATTCCTTTTTTTCGTCACCGCGTTATGCGAAATCATTGGCTGCTTTTTACCCTGGCTTTGGCTTAAGCGAGGGGCTACAGCCTGGTTGCTGATACCCGCCGGGATGTCACTGGCTTTATTCGTCTGGTTACTGACACTGCATCCGGCAGCCAGCGGGCGTGTATACGCAGCCTATGGCGGTGTTTACGTGGTGACCGCGCTGCTATGGCTACGCATTGTCGATGGTGTAAAACTCAGTTTGTATGACTGGTCTGGCGCGCTGGTGGCGTTGTGCGGCATGTTGATCATTGTGGCTGGATGGGGGCGCGCATAGCGCCTTTTTTGTGATCAAGTAGAGTTTTTTTGATCTTTATACTTGTATGGTAGTAGCTCAGTTGAGTAAATTTCATGCATCACAAGAACAGATGTAGGGAATAAGAAATGAAGATTGTTGGGGCTGATGTTTTTGTTACCTGTCCTGGGCGTAATTTTGTGACGTTGAAAATTACGACAGAAGATGGGATCACCGGGCTGGGAGATGCCACGTTAAATGGACGCGAGCTGTCCGTGGCGTCGTATCTGAAAGATCACGTGTGCCCGCAGCTTATTGGTCGTGATGCGCATCGTATTGAGGATATCTGGCAGTTTTTCTACAAAGGCGCGTACTGGCGTCGTGGGCCGGTCACCATGTCGGCGATTTCCGCAGTGGATATGGCATTGTGGGACATCAAAGCGAAAGCAGCCAATATGCCGTTGTACCAGTTACTCGGCGGTGCTTCTCGTGAAGGGGTTATGGTCTACTGCCACACCACAGGCCATACCGTTGATGACGTAATCGAAGATTATGCGCGTCATAAAGAAATGGGTTTTAAAGCGATTCGCGTACAGTGTGGCGTACCGGGCATGAAAACCACTTACGGTATGTCTAAAGGCAAAGGACTGGCCTATGAACCTGCCACTAAAGGGCAATGGCCGGAAGAACAGTTATGGTCAACGGAGAAATATCTCGATTTCACGCCAAAACTGTTTGAAGCCGTGCGCGATAAATTCGGTTTCAACGAACATCTCCTGCACGACATGCATCACCGTCTGACGCCAATTGAAGCGGCCCGTTTTGGCAAAAGCATTGAGCAATATCGTCTGTTCTGGATGGAAGACCCAACCCCAGCTGAAAACCAGGAGTGCTTCCGCCTGATCCGCCAGCATACCGTCACGCCGATTGCGGTAGGGGAAGTGTTCAATAGCATCTGGGACTGCAAACAGCTGATCGAAGAACAATTGATCGACTATATCCGCACCACCATCACCCATGCGGGTGGTATCACCGGTATGCGCCGGATTGCTGATTTCGCGTCGCTGTATCAGGTACGTACCGGTTCACATGGACCTTCCGATCTATCGCCTGTGTGCATGGCCGCCGCGCTGCATTTTGATCTGTGGGTGCCGAACTTCGGCGTACAGGAATATATGGGCTATTCCGAGCAGATGCTGGAAGTGTTCCCACATAACTGGACATTTGATAACGGCTATATGCACCCAGGAGACAAACCCGGCCTTGGGATCGAGTTTGACGAAAAACTGGCGGCGAAATATCCGTATGACCCTGCATATCTGCCTGTTGCTCGCCTGGAAGATGGCACGCTGTGGAACTGGTAAGGAGTGATTTGCTATGAAAAGTATCGTGATTGAAAAACCAAATACGCTGATTATCGCCGAACGACCGGTGCCAGAACCCTCAGCAGGTGAGGTCAGGGTAAAAGTGAAACTGGCGGGAATTTGTGGTTCAGACAGCCATATTTACCGCGGTCATAATCCATTTGCACAATACCCGCGCGTGATTGGCCACGAGTTTTATGGTGTGATCGAGACGGTAGGTGACGGCGTTGACCATTCGCGAATAGGCGAGCGGGTGTCCGTTGATCCGGTCATCAGCTGCGGACATTGTTATCCCTGTTCCATTGGTAAACCTAACGTTTGTACATCGCTGGTGGTGCTGGGCGTGCATCGCGATGGCGGTTTCAGCGAGTACGCTGTCGTGCCGGCGAAAAATGCCTGGACGATCCCCGATACTGTGCCTGAAGAGCATGCCGTTATGGTCGAACCATTTACCATCGCCGCAAACGTAACCGGGCAAATTAATCCGACAGAAAACGATATTGCGCTGATTTATGGCGCAGGGCCTATGGGACTGACCACTGTACAGGCGCTTAAGCGTGTCTATAAGGTTAAAACCGTAGTGATTGCTGACAGAATCGATGAACGCCTGGCCATGGCGAAGCAGTGTGGTGCAGACTGGGCCATCAATAATAGTCAGCACTCGTTGCAAGAGTTTCTGGTAGAAAACGGGCTAAAACCGACCATCATCGTGGATGCAGCTTGCCATCCATCCATTTTACAGGAGGCTATCACGCTGGCATCGCCAGCCGCGCGAATTGTTCTGATGGGCTTCTCCAGCGATCCTTGTCAGATTATTCAACAAGGTATTACCGGTAAAGAACTGTCCATTTATTCCTCAAGATTAAATGCGAACAAATTCCCGGTTGTGATTGACTGGTTGGTCAATGGACTCATCGATCCTAATCAACTTATTACTCACACTTTTGACTATCACCACGTTACAGACGCAATTGAATTGTTTGAGAAAGATCAGCAGCACTGCTGCAAAGTCTTACTCACATTCACTGAATAATATAAAAACTGCGAGTAAGTGGTACGCATCTTACCTCTTAGAGATAGCCAATATGAATCAAGAAAAACACGAAAGGTCCACGAAAGATCTGGTCAGAGCTGCCGTATCCGGATGGTTGGGTACTGCGCTCGAATTTATGGATTTTCAGTTATATTCTCTGGGTGCCGCACTGGTATTCCATGAAATATTTTTCCCGGAACAGTCTGCCGCCATGGCGCTTATTTTAGCGATGGGTACATACGGTGCAGGATATATTGCTCGTATCGTTGGCGCATTTATATTTGGCAAAATGGGTGACAGCATTGGGCGTAAAAAAGTGCTGTTTATTACCATCACAATGATGGGAATTTGTACGACCTTAATTGGCGTGCTGCCAACATATGCACAAATTGGTATCTTTGCGCCTGTTCTGCTGGTGACGCTGCGTATCGTGCAAGGGCTTGGTGCAGGGGCTGAAATCTCCGGCGCAGGCACGATGCTTGCTGAGTACGCGCCAAAAGGTAAACGTGGCATTATTTCCTCACTTGTTGCCATGGGAACCAACTGTGGAACCCTTAGCGCAACGGCCATCTGGGCAGTGATGTTCTTTGTTCTCGACCGTGAGGAGTTATTAGCCTGGGGTTGGCGTATTCCGTTCCTGGCGAGTGTCGTGGTGATGATCTTTGCCATCTGGTTACGTATGAATCTCAAAGAAAGCCCGGTATTTGAGAAAGTGAATGATGAAGAAAACGCTCCGGCATTAAATAATTCGTCAGAAAACACGCTGGGGGCGATGTTTACCAGTAAATCTTTCTGGCTGGCAACTGGCCTACGTTTTGGACAGGCGGGTAACTCAGGGTTAATCCAAACCTTCCTTGCCGGTTATTTAGTGCAAACGCTGTTATTTGATAAATCTATCCCCACTGATGCCTTAATGATCAGTTCGGTACTGGGCTTTATTACAATACCGTTGCTTGGTTGGTTGTCTGATAAATTTGGTCGTCGTTTTCCTTATATTATCCTGAATATCTCGGCAATTATTTTGGCTTACCCGATGTTGTCAATTGTAGTGGATAAAACGTATAGCCCGGGTGTCATTATGACGGCACTGATTGTTATTCATAACTTTGCCGTATTGGGGTTATTTGCTCTCGAAAATATTACTATGGCGGAAATGTTCGGTGCCCGTAACCGGTTTACGCGAATGGCGATTTCAAAAGAGGCGGGCGGGTTAGTTGCCGTTGGTTTTGGTCCGGTTCTGGCGGGTATTTTCTGCAACATGACCAATTCCTGGTGGCCAATTCTGGTGATGGTCATCGCCTACTCACTGATCGGTCTGATTTCCGCGTTGCTGATGCCAGAAGTGAAAGATCGCGACCTGAGCGTGCTTGAGGATGCTGCCGAGGTGAATAAAGCCGAGAAGGTTCGTTGCTCGGTGACTCAGACAAACTGATACCAGACACTAGCATGGACGGATGTCTCGTACGTTGTCCATGCTATTACACAGCTTTATATGATGTCATACCAATCATAAAAAGCTTAATGCAAATCAAAACATACAACCATACAGGCGTTACTCTGGAACAGTCCTGATTTCATTTATAAGTAGGCCATACCATGCAAAACAAGCTCTTAGCGGCAAAGGCTGCACTTCCTGACTACGATCGTACAAAACTGGTTCCGCGTATTGTTCATCTGGGGTTTGGCGCGTTTCACCGCGCACATCAGGGGGTTTACGCTGACATTTTGGCTGCAGACCACGGCAGTGACTGGGGCTACTGCGAAGTGAATCTGATTGGCGGCGAGCAGCAGATTTTCGATCTGAAACAGCAAGATAATCTGTATACCGTTGCAGAGATGTCTGCTGATGCCTGGACTGCGAGAGTCGTGGGCGTGGTGAAAAATGCATTGCATGCGCAGGTTGATGGTCTGGAAAGCGTACTGGCAGCGATGTGTGAACCACAGGTCGCGATCGTTTCCCTGACCATAACGGAGAAAGGATACTGCCATTCTCCGGCGACCGGTCAACTGATGTTAGACAATCCAATGATTGCCGCCGATCTGCAAAACCCGAAACAGCCAAAAACTGCGCCAGGCGTAGTGGTTGAGGCTTTGGCACGCCGCAAAGCGGCAGGTTTAGCCGCCTTTACTGTGATGTCCTGCGACAACATGCCTGAAAACGGTCATGTAATGCGTAATGTTGTCACCGCGTATGCCAGAGCGGTGGATGAAGAACTGGCTGCGTGGATCGAACAACATGTGACGTTCCCGTCGACTATGGTTGATCGAATTGTCCCGGCAGTTACCCCAGAGACACTGGACAAAATTGAACACATCACTGGCGTACGCGACCCGGCAGGTGTGGCATGTGAGCCGTTCCGTCAGTGGGTTATCGAAGATAACTTTGTCGCCGGTCGCCCTGAATGGGAGAAGGCAGGAGCGGAGCTGGTGGCAGATGTCATTCCGTTTGAAGAGATGAAACTGCGTATGCTCAACGGCAGCCACTCTTTCCTGGCTTATCTTGGTTATCTGGCCGGTTATCAACATATTAATGATTGTATGGACGATGAAAACTATCGTCTTGCTGCTCGTGCGCTGATGTTGCAGGAACAAGCACCCACACTGAAAGTAAAAGGTGTTGATCTACAGCGTTATGCCGATCTGTTAATTGAGCGTTACAGCAACCCGGCACTGCGTCATCGTACCTGGCAGATCGCTATGGACGGAAGCCAAAAATTGCCGCAGCGTATGCTTGATTCCGTTCGTTGGCACATTGTAAACGTCAGTCACTTTGATTTACTGGCGCTGGGCGTGGCGGGCTGGATGCGCTACGTCGGCGGTGTGGATGAGCAGGGCCAGTCGATTGAAATTAGCGATCCGCTGTTGCCCGTGATCCAGAATGCGGTGCGTAGCAGTAACGAGGGCGAAGAGCGCGTTCAGGCGCTGCTGGCGATCGATGCTATCTTTGGTCGTGAACTGCCGCAGGTTGAATTGTTCAAAAACCAGGTTACACAAGCATATCTTGCTTTACTGGCTGAAGGGGCGAAAGCGACGGTTGCGAAGTATGCAGCAAAACTGAAGTAACGAAGATTATGTTTTATGTCGCCATCTGGCTTTCAACGGGCCAGATGGCGCTGTGTTTTCTGGCATTCACACCAATTAGTTCATGCCTAAACGAATCAGCTCGAGGGGGGCATATTTGCCTTCACACCCTTCGATTTCCACTGTTTTTCCGCGGCGAATCTGCTCAGCGGTCAGGCCATCGGTATCTATCGCTGTAATGCGGCCTGTGAGCCCGGTGTCGCTGATCATGACGCGGCTGCCAGTGGTGATTGCGTTACGGTTACGATCGTATGTTTTCATGGTGTTTTCTCCTTTCCAACTTACCGTCAAAGCCCGTGGGCTTTTAGTCCCACGTAACGGGCGCAATATAAATACGCTTCTCGTTAAGGATTTTTTTTGTTTTCGATCAAAATCACAGCTTTTTTTATGCAGTTATGCAGGAGAGGGGAAACGCAGGAGAAACTCACCCCGGTGTGAGGCGAGCGTAGTATTAATCTTCGCTGAACCAGTCGCTATTTTCCTGACGAATAAGCTGAACGGACTCACCAATTTCCTGGAGATGGAGCATCATTGCGCACTCGACCGCATCGCCATCATGTTTCTCAAGGGCGGCAAAGATATCGTGATGCTGGCGTAACAGCATTTCAGGCGGGGAAATATGATCCAGGCTCATATAACGAACGCGGTCAATTGTAGCCTTTATATTCTCAACGGTATCCCAGGCGAGTTGGCACTCGGCGATTAAAGCCAGTTTCTGATGAAACTCATCATCAAGCTGGAAGAAATCATTGATCTGTTTTCGGTCAATTGCGATGCGCTGCTGATGCAAATTTTGTTCAAGCTGATAGCACTGTTGGTCGTTGATCAGCGATGCGGCGCGGCGTACCACGGCACATTCAATCGCCTGGCGGACAAAACAACCATTTTGCACCTGCGACAGCGAAATCTTGTTCACATAGCTGCCACGCTGTGGGCGGATCTGAATCAGACCGTTTTCTGCCAGTTTGATGAATGCTTCTCGTACCGGCTGGCGTGACACATTAAAGCGTACGGAAACCTCTTTCTCAGACAGCGGTGTACCGGGTGCGATCAGACAATGCACGATATCACGGCGAAGAATACGGTAAATCTGTTGATTTACTGGCTGTGTAGGGTTGAGCTGCGTTTCTACGGTCATTCATTCTTACTTTTTAGAGAGTTAACCCGGATATTTTATCACTTCTTTCAGGCTATCTATACCCGGCGCAAGGCCGGGCAGATAAATTAGCTCCGATGAATACTCAGCCCGGCAAAAGACTGTGTGACAGGCATCATTTCAAGGGTGTTGATATTGACATGAGCCGGTAAAGAAGCCACCCACCATACCGCTTCTGTGACATCTTGCGGGGTCAGCGCCGTGGTATTTTCGTAGGCTTTTTCAGCTTTGGCATCATCACCTTTGAAACGGACATTAGAGAATTCCGTACCGCCAACCAGACCCGGTTCGATGTCGGTAACGCGAATGGCAGTGCCGTGTAAATCAGTACGTAAATTCAGGCTAAACTGGCGAACAAATGCTTTGGTCGCACCGTAGACGTTACCGCCAGCGTATGGCCAACTGCCCGCTGTAGAACCGATATTGATAATATGACCGCGGTTGCGTTCAACCATGCCTGGCAGAACGGCACGGGTCATATAAACCAGTCCCTTGTTGTTGGTGTCGATCATATTTTCCCAGTCTTCAACGCTGGCCTTATGGGCAGGCTCAAGGCCCAGCGCCAGACCTGCGTTGTTGACCAGAACATCAATATTGCGCCATTCAGCAGGGAGGGCGTCCAGCATCTCTTCAATTGATGCACGATTACGTACGTCCAGTTGCGCGGTATAGAGGCGGTCACCCAATTCCTCTTTCAGTTCCTGCAGGCGCTCCTGGCGGCGTCCGGTGGCAATAACTTTATGCCCATTCTCAATAAAACGACGCGTAATGCACTCACCAAAACCTGCGGTTGCTCCGGTTACTAAAACGATCATCTCACTGTTCCTCAACGCTTTTTATGTAGTACTACCATAGCACGTCATTTCCGTTCAGAGCTATTCCTGCGTAACGCGATTGCGGTTGAATCCTGGGAAGTCTACTCTGGTAAACAAATCGTTTTCAGGAGTGAAAGATGTTGTTAACGAATCCTTTTTTAAGTCACAGCACGTTGCCGTATCAGGCCCCGCAGTTTGATCAGATAGAGGTGCAGCACTATCGCCCAGCGTTCGATGAAGGCGTGCGGCAAAAACGTGCAGAGATCGAGGCGATTGTGCAAAACCCGCAAGCCCCTGATTTTGCCAATACGTTGCTGGCGCTTGAGCAAAGCGGCGCTTTGCTGACACGCGTAACCAGTGTTTTCTTCGCGATGACGGCGGCGCACACCAACGATGAACTACAGCACCTTGACGAAGAGTTTTCCGCAGAACTGGCGAGCCTTGCCAATGATATCTATCTCAATGAAGCACTCTTCTCGCGCGTTGACGCTGTCTGGCAACGGCGAGGTTCTCTGGGGCTGGAAAGTGAATCATTACGCTTGCTGGAGGTCATCCACCAGCGTTTTGTACTGGCCGGCGCATGTCTGAATGAGACTGATAAAGCGAACCTTAAAGCGCTCAATACAGAGTCCGCCACGCTGACCAGCCAGTTTAACCAACGGCTGCTGGCAGCGAACAAGTCCGGTGCTCTGGTCGTGGATGATGCACGTTATCTGGAGGGACTCAGCGCTGAGGAAATTGCCGTTGCCGCTGAAGCTGCAAGGGAGAAAGGGCTCGACGCGCGTTGGGTTATCCCGTTATTGAACACGACTCAGCAACCAGCGCTTGCGGCGTTACGCGATCGCCATACCCGTGAAAGTCTGTTCACCCGCGCATGGACGAGAGCAGAAAACAATGACGCTAACGATACTCGGGCTATTATTCAGCGACTGGTCGAGATCCGGATGCAGCAGGCGAAACTACTCGGTTTTGCCAATTACGCTGCATGGAAAATTGCCGACCAGATGGCAAAAACACCGGAAGCTGCACTGACTTTCATGCGGGCGATTGTTCCTGCTGCGCGAGCTCGGGCATTAGATGAACAGGCCGAAATCCAGAATGTTATCAATCACGAAAAGGGGCAATTTAACGTCGAGGCCTGGGACTGGGCATTTTATGCTGAGCAGGTTCGTCGTGAGAAATATGCTCTGGATGAGGCGCAGCTCAAACCTTACTTTGCCCTTGATACGGTGCTGAACGAAGGCGTTTTCTGGACGGCCAATCAACTCTTTGGCATAAAATTTATAGAACGGTTCGACATTCCTGTTTATCACCCGGATGTTAGGGTATGGGAAATATTTGATCACGATGGTGTAGGTCTGGCGTTATTTTACGGCGATTTCTTTGCCCGGGAATCGAAAAGCGGTGGTGCCTGGATGGGCAATTTTGTTGAGCAATCGCAACTCAATGAAACCCGGCCGGTTATTTACAACGTGTGTAATTATCAAAAACCGGCAAAAGGTCAGCCTGCATTGTTATTGTGGGATGATGTTATTACGTTATTTCATGAGTTTGGCCACACGTTGCACGGTCTGTTCGCCACTCAGCGTTACGCCACGCTTTCAGGGACCAACACTCCGCGTGATTTTGTTGAATTTCCTTCGCAGATTAACGAACACTGGGCGAGTCATCCGCAGGTCTTTGCCCGTTTTGCTCGTCATGTTGTTACCGGGGTGCAAATGCCGCAGGCGTTGCGAGATAAAATGCAGCAGGCCAGCCTGTTTAACAAAGGTTACGACATGACCGAACTGCTCAGTGCTGCATTGCTGGATATGCGCTGGCACGGTCTGGAAAATAGCGCGTTATCTCTTTCGGTCGATCAATTTGAACAGCAGGCGCTGGCAGCAGAAGGTTTGGATCTCAAGGCCGTGCCACCACGTTATCGCAGCAGCTATTTTGCCCATATCTTCGGCGGCGGTTATGCCGCGGGTTATTACGCCTATCTGTGGACGCAAATGCTGGCCGATGACGGCTATCAGTGGTTTGTAGAGCAGGGCGGATTAACCCGTGAAAACGGGCAGAAATTCCGCGAAGCGATTTTGTCACGCGGAAATAGCACTGATTTAGCTGAACTCTATCGCCAGTGGAGCGGACGCGAACCACGAATGGAGTCGATGCTGGAACATCGTGGTTTGAGCGCGTAAGACATAATTAGCCAGAATGTTGAACCGGGCGTGATGCCCGGTTTTTCCAGAATCACTCTCCAGAATATCGCCAAAAATAAGCGCGAACGGCAAGGGCGTTATGTTTAAATGTCCAAAAAAGCATATAAAAATAAGTGCTATTTTGTTGCTGTCTGTGTTAAATATTATCCCTTTGATACTGGAGCAGGCTTGGTAAATACTTATTAACTTACTGAAATAAACAATTTTCTTTATTAATTGCGCTGCGCTGACATCTCAATTTATGAAAGATAAAAAAGTCATCAGGATATTTCTGGTAACGCCGAAAATAACCACTTATTTACTTTTGAAATAGAGTGGTAGCTAAAGTTATGCGCAATATTAATATATGTTAATTATGCTTTATTAATCATGTTTTGCTTTTCTGTTGCGGCTTGATGAATAAATAATCTTGCTGGGACAATCTTTTCGCTATTTGCTTTACCTTCCGGGTGGGGCGCAATGATGATAATGGGAATACTATGAATAAGGTTTTAATCTCTCTGGCAGTTTTGGCTACCGTGACTACATCGCCAGCGTATGCGATTAGCGCAAGCTACCGCGCGCAGTTGGAGCGTAGCGGGTGCACACAGGAATCTGAGCTGCGTGGCTGTGATGTAACTAAAACTAAAGCGCAGAACTCCGCCCGTGGTTTTAAACTGGAAACCGCGACCCAGGAAGCAACCAGACGCTATGCGCCTTTTGTTGGTAGTTACGGGGTATTTATGCCAAACGGTCAACGCGTTAATCAGTTGGTTGTTAAAAAAGATGGGGCGGTCTTGTTAAATGGCCATAAGGCTAAAGAGCATTTTGTAACTGCGGAAGACCTGAACGTATTTGAGGACGGATTACATATCATCCTGAAGACGGATAAAAAAGGTAGCTGGAGAAACTCAAATACGAATGAAAGTGGTTCAGTTGGCAAATAAGCATTAATCTGGGCATCAGCATCAGTTGCTACCGTGATAAGAAAAATAAGCCCTCTACGGGGGGCTTTGCATAGAGCGTTCTGTCTCTGACGCATTGATAACTATAAAAAAGATTACATAAATTTTCTTTTTGGTCGTTAAAATATCTGCATCAGAAGTGCTCGCACAGGGAGGGAGACTGCAATGATGAGAAATACGAAGGAAATAGATGCAATTTTGATTGAGTTGAACAAGTCCATTGATGCCCACTACAAATGGTTAGTGACAATGTTCCGCTGCGTGGTGTCTTCAGATGTTACTCAGCCGGATATTATGGGTGAACATTCGCATTGTGTTTGTCGATTTGGACAGTGGCTTAATAATCAATCGCGGTACAATGAGGATGATTGTAGTTACGTAAGCAAGATAAATGCCACCCACGAAAAGATGCATTTATTAGGCAAGGAGTTGCTATTGGCTATAGTGGAGAAACGTAGCCATCCATGGCATTTCGACAGTTTCCAGGACGCGCTGCTGGCATTTACCTCATCTGTAATGGACTACAAAATATATTTATTGAATATCCGCAGTAATATCGATGTATTAACAGGTTTGCCCGGCAGAAGAATGCTCGATGAGTCTTTTGATCGGCAGTTGCTCGATGCCGAACCGCTTAATCTCTATATATTGTTGTTAGATATCGATCGTTTTAAATACGTTAACGATACCTATGGCCATTTGGTTGGTGACTTGGTATTACGGGTTCTGGCATCAAATTTATTGTCATGGACGCGATATGATGAGGTGGCGTACCGCTACGGTGGAGAAGAGTTCATTATCATCATCAGAACAAAAACGGACGAGCAGGCATGCCAGGCGGGTTTTCGACTTTGTCGTCTGATTGGGCAGAAAAAAATTCCCTACACTGATGGAGAGATCGGTATCACGGTGACGGCAGGCATAACCCGAGTCCAGCCGGGTGAAACGCTGGACACCGCGCTTGGTCGGGCTGACAGGGCGATGTATCAGGGGAAACAGACCGGCAGGAATCGCTGCATGTTTATGGATGAAAATGAGCGGATCACGTTGGTGGACACCAATGACGGGACCTCGCATCCCATCAGTGAGTGAGTTTTCGAAAAACGGTTTGAGGTAGTTGCGTTTCGTTTAACTTTCATTGGGGTTGTCGATGATAGGTTAGCTGACTATCCGTTATCTTCGCAGGGAATTGCCTGATAGCGTATAAAAGCAAAACACAAATCTATCCATGCAAGCATTTACCGCTGGTTTAACCGGCGGTTTTTTTTATCTGCTAATCAGGGAAAAGGTGTCGGAAGGGCAATGCAGGTAAAAAAATGGCCCCTTGTGCAGTTACGCAACAAGGGGCCGGGTCGGTTCAGGACTATCTCCGTTCATTAATCATCCCATCTGTGGCTAAAATACGCGGCCAGGAAGCCTGAAAATAAAATAATTCCCAGAACAGCCATAAAAATATTCATATTACCCAGCATAGTAAATGCTCCTTTATCTGTGAGTTTCCTCTCTTACCTTAAGTTCACCTCGCTTATGACTATAGTAGCAATTCAATCTTAAACAAAGACTGAACTGTGTGATTATTTCGGCTGAAAAGTAAATTTTTGACATGATCACGTCGAATAAAATAAATAATAGTGACGAGACACATTTATCTGCGCACAAATAACCCTGTTTTTAAAACCTGAGACGCTGTTATGACAGTGTGCTGCTGACACAAATTGTTGCACGTTTATAATGCAGGGTTGTCTCATGGTGGTTCAATTTTTCGTTTGCTTAACCCGTTTGGCGGGAAAATGTAATACTGATTTTTGTGCGCGAGATGCTAATCTGTTGATTTTATATGATGTTTTAATATCTGGCATCGTTTTTGCCTTATCACTTCTGAACACCTTTAATTTGCACCGTTTTGTCTGCCCGGCTGCACCGGAGCTTTCAGCAAGTTTAATTTCAGGAGTGAAACTATGCAGCGTCGTACATTTTTAAAAGCTTTTGCACTTTCTGCCTCTGTTGTAGCAATGGGCGTGAGTTTTAGCGTTCAGGCAGCCGACACCATCAAGGTTGGCATCATGCATTCTTTATCCGGCACGATGGCCATATCCGAAACGCCGCTAAAAGATGTGGCGTTGATGACCATCGATGAAATTAATGCTCAGGGCGGTGTGTTGGGTAAAAAGCTGGAACCGGTGGTGGTTGACCCGGCCTCGAACTGGCCGTTATTTGCTGAAAAAGCAAGGCAGTTGCTGAGTCAGGATAAGGTAGCGGCAGTTTTTGGCTGCTGGACATCGGTTTCGCGTAAATCGGTTCTACCAGTATTTGAAGAATTGAACGGTCTGCTGTTTTACCCAGTGCAATATGAAGGTGAGGAGATGTCGCCTAACGTCTTCTATACCGGCGCAGCCCCCAACCAGCAGGCGATCCCGGCAGTTGAGTATCTGATGAGTGAGGACGGCGGTAGCGCGAAACGCTTCTTCCTGCTGGGCACGGATTATGTTTATCCACGCACGACCAACAAAATTTTACGCGCCTTTTTGCACTCAAAAGGAGTTGCCGATAAAGACATCGAAGAGGTGTACACCCCATTCGGACACAGCGATTACCAGACCATTGTCGCCAGTATTAAAAAATTCGCCGCAGGGGGGAAAACGGCAGTGGTATCAACCATCAACGGCGATTCTAACGTTCCATTCTATAAAGAGTTGGCCAACCAGGGCCTGAAAGCCACCGATGTTCCTGTGGTGGCATTCTCCGTGGGTGAGGAGGAGTTACGCGGTATTGATACCAAACCGCTGGTGGGCAACCTTGCAGCCTGGAACTACTTTGAGTCCGTCGATAACGCTGCCAACAAGAAGTTTGTCGCGGATTACCGGGCGTATGCCAAAGCGCACAAATTACCAAATGCTGAATCGGTGGTGACAAACGACCCCATGGAAGCTACGTATGTTGGCCTCCATATGTGGGCGCAGGCGGTAGAAAAAGCCGGAACGACCGATGTGGATAAAGTTCGCGCTGCAATGGCGGGGCAATCCTTCGCTGCGCCATCAGGCTTTACCCTGACCATGGATGCGACCAACCATCACCTGCATAAACCCGTCATGATTGGCGAGATTGAGGGCAATGGCCAGTTTAACGTGGTATGGCAAACCGATGAGCCGGTCCGCGCCCAGCCGTGGAGTCCGTACATCGCTGGTAATGATAAAAAATCTGAACAGCCTGTGAAAACCGCCAGCAACTGATCGTGTGCCCTCCTGCGGGAGGGTACCGCTTTGGAGAACGCTCATGAAAGCTATGCGCTTTATTCGTGGTGTGTTGTTGCTGACGTGGTTTTTGCCGTGGATAGCGCAGGCATCAGATGCCGATACCTTTACAGCCGCAAATCGAACTCAGCAGGCCGCCTTGCTCGAACAATGGTCGATCAATCCCGACATTCAGCGTTTGCCGATGCTCAGCGCGTTGCGCGAGGAGAGTCTGCTGACTGATAACGCGAAAAATACCTTCATCATGAACGGCTCGCACGCACAACCGTTAGGAACAGCGACAATCCCAAACGGCGAGCTAAAAAAAATTCGCCTGACTAACCGCCTGCGTAATCTGGTGGCAGGAGCGCTGGCTGTCCATCAGCTTTTAAGTGACAGTGTCACGTTAAGGTTAGAGGCAGCTCGTACATTACAGCGTGAGGCACAGCCGGATATGCTGCCGTTTTTACAGCAACGACTGGCTCAGGAGTCAAGTGGTGATGTGAAATCCGCGCTGGCTATTGCACTGGCAAACCTGCAGCTGAACAGTTCCTCGCCGGAAGTCAGACGTCAGGCAATCGAACTATTAGGGGCGTCAAATGATCCTGAAACTCAGGCGCGCCTGCAACCATTCACCCAGGCTGAACATGAACCCGATACCCGCGTGCGTGCTGCCGCTGGCGAAAGCCTGAATTCCATCGCGCATCGCATGAAGATTGGCGATCTTCTTGGACAGGCCTTTATGGGGCTGTCACTGGGCTCAATTTTGCTGCTGGCGGCATTGGGTCTGGCTATAACCTATGGATTACTCGGCGTCATTAATATGGCGCATGGCGAGATGTTAATGCTCGGGGCTTACTGTACCTGGATGGTTCAACAGCTGATGGGCCAGTTTTTCCCGCAATGGCTAGCCTGGTATCCGGTTATTGCGCTGCCGGTTGCCTTTTTACTTACCGCGGCGGTGGGAATGCTGCTTGAGCGCGGGGTGATCCGCCATTTATACGGGCGTCCTCTCGAAACGCTGCTGGCGACCTGGGGGATCAGCCTGATGCTCATCCAGTTGGTGCGTATGTCCTTCGGCGCGCAAAACCTGGAAGTCGCCAATCCGGCATGGCTTTCAGGGGGGATTCAGGTTTATGCCAATCTGATTTTACCGTGGAACCGAATTGTGGTGCTTGGCTTTGCCATTCTGGTGCTGTTTTTCACCTGGCTGTTGTTGAATAAAACGCGCCTTGGGCTGCGCGTACGTGCAGTGACGCAGAATCGAAATATGGCGGCATGCTGCGGCGTACCTACTGGACGCGTCGATATGCTGGCCTTTGGCCTTGGTTCAGGCATTGCCGGGCTGGGGGGCGTAGCGCTCTCGCAGTTGGGCAACGTAGGACCCGAATTGGGGCAAAGCTACATTATCGATTCGTTTCTGGTTGTGGTGCTGGGCGGCGTGGGACAACTCGCCGGGAGCGTGGCCGCGGCGTTTGGACTGGGGATCTTCAATAAAATTCTGGAGCCTCAGGTGGGGGCAGTTCTAGGCAAAATCATGATTCTGGTGCTGATTATTCTGTTTATTCAGAAACGTCCGCAGGGGCTGTTCGCGCTAAAAGGGAGGGTTATTGACTGATGACGATGCCAATGACATTAACGCTGGCGCGTAAAGCGCCACGCGCGACGCGCATCCTGGGACTGGGGTTGCTGCTGGCGTTGATTATTCTACCATTTCTTGCGCTGTTACCTGCGGACCATCCGCTGGCTATATCGATGTGGACGCTAACGCTGGCCGGGAAAATTCTCTGTTATGCCATTGTGGCGGTCGCGCTGGATCTGGTGTGGGGCTATGCCGGCATGCTCTCGCTGGGACACGGTATTTTCTTTGCGCTGGGAGGGTATGCGATGGGAATGTACCTGATGCGCCAGGCCTCTGGCGAAGGATTACCGGCCTTCATGTCATTCCTGTCGTGGAGCGAGCTGCCGTGGTTTTGGTGGGGGACGCAACATTTTATCTGGGCGCTACTGCTGGTCGTTCTGGTTCCTGGCCTGCTGGCACTGGTATTTGGTTGGTTTGCCTTTCGGTCAAAAATCAAAGGGGTCTATTTCTCCATCATGACCCAGGCCCTGACTTTCGCAGGAATGCTGCTATTTTTTCGCAACGAAACGGGTTTTGGGGGAAATAACGGTTTTACCGGCTTTACCACCATTCTGGGATTCCCGGTAACCGCCACCTCAACCCGTATCGCGCTGTTTCTGGCGACGGTCATGCTGCTGGTGCTGGCATTATGGCTGGGACTGGCGCTGGCCCGCAGTAAGTTCGGCCGTATTCTGACTGCCGTGCGCGATGCAGAGAACCGTCTGATGTTCTGTGGTTACGATCCGAAAGGTTTCAAGTTACTGGTGTGGACGCTTTCCGCTGTACTGTGCGGCCTGGCAGGAGCGCTGTATGTTCCGCAGGTGGGAATCATTAACCCTAGCGAAATGTCGCCGACCAACTCGATTGAAGCGGCGATTTGGGTTGCCCTCGGCGGACGTGGAACCCTGATCGGCCCGGTATTCGGCGCCGTGTTGGTGAATGGCGCGAAAAGCCTGTTTACCGTCATCATGCCGGAATACTGGCAACTGTTTCTTGGCCTGATCTTTATTGGCGTTACGCTGTTTTTACCCCGAGGTGTAATTGGTCTGTTTCGCAAGGGAGACAAATAATGCAGCCAGATGAAGGGCTATTTACTCGCCAGATGCCGGGGGATCGGTTTCGCAACCAGACTGATCCGGTGCTACAGCTGGAAAAAATTAACGTTAACTTCGATGGTTTTCAGGCGCTAACCGATCTCACGCTCAATATTGGCGTTGGGGAACTGCGTTGCATCATCGGGCCCAACGGCGCCGGAAAAACGACGTTAATGGATGTCATTACCGGCAAAACCAGGCCGCAAAGTGGTCGTGCGATATACGATCAGTCGACCGACTTAACGACGCTGGATCCCATTGCCATTGCACGTCAGGGAATTGGACGGAAATTTCAAAAGCCCACGGTATTTGAAGCATTAACGCTGGAAGAGAACCTTGAGCTGGCGCTGAAAAATGATAAATCTGTTTGGGGTTCTCTACGGGCACGACTCTCAGGCGAACAACGGGATCGTATTGATGAAGTACTGGCGCTGTTGCGGCTGGGTAATGAGCGGGCCCGCCGCGCCGGTCTGCTTTCGCATGGGCAAAAACAGTTTCTCGAAATTGGCATGCTGCTGGTACAGGAGCCGCATTTACTGCTACTGGATGAACCCGCGGCGGGGATGACTGATGCGGAAACGGAATACACGGCGGAGCTGTTTCGCCAGCTTACCGGTAAGCACTCTTTGATGGTTGTTGAGCACGATATGGGATTTGTTGAAACCATCGCCGATCGCGTCACGGTATTACACCAGGGGCAAGTATTGGCTCAGGGGAGTCTGCGTGAAGTGCAGGCCAACGAGCAGGTTATTGAAGTTTATCTCGGGCGTTAAGGAGTGCAGATGCTGCAGGTGAAAGAACTGAATCAATATTATGGCGGCAGTCATATTCTGCGCGGGGTGAACTTTGAAGCGCGTATCGGTGAGGTGACATGTCTGCTGGGGCGTAACGGCGTGGGGAAAACAACGCTACTTAAGTGTCTGATGGGGCTTATTCCGGCCCGCAGCGGAAGCGTGCTCTGGCAGGAGAAAAATGTCACTCAATGGAAGCCGCATCAGCGGGTCAGGGCCGGTGTGGCGTATGTCCCGCAGGGGCGTGATATTTTTCCGCGTTTGACGGTAGAAGAGAATCTGCTGCTCGGCCTTTCCCGTTTTTCAGCACCGGAGGCCCGACATGTGCCGGATGATATTTACGCGCTCTTTCCGGTTTTACAGGAAATGAAGCATCGGCGGGGCGGAGATTTGTCCGGCGGGCAGCAGCAGCAACTGGCGATTGGACGAGCACTGGCAAGTCGCCCACAATTATTGATCCTTGATGAGCCTACCGAGGGGATCCAGCCGTCGGTGATTAAAGAGATTGGTCAGGTGATTTCTCAACTGGCGCATCGCGGTGACATGGCCATTTTACTGGTGGAGCAGTTCTATGATTTTGCCGAACAGCTCGCCGACAAATACCTGTTGATGTCGCGGGGCAGCATTATTCAAAGCGGCGACGGTAAAAATATGGAGTCCGAGGGCGTTCGGGGACTGGTTGCTATCTAAGGTATGCGACAGAGCGACTGTGGCTCTGTCGCGAACATAATAACTAGCAGACCGCCCTCTGGCCCCAGGGTTTGGCGCGCATGCCTTTTATCATTAGCGCCCAGGCAAGAACGATCGCCACTATCAGCGCCACAAACAGCGACCATGGTGGCAATGTGGTTAAAATGACGCCGCTGACTAATGGGTTAACCGCTGCGCCAAGCCAGCCTAACGACTGGGCGGAAAAATAGCTGGCTTTCATACCTGCTGGCGCGATGTTGTCGATAAGCATGTATTCACCCGGCGCGTAGATGACTTCGCCGATAGTGAAAAAGGCAGCAGAAATTCCCCATAACAACAGACTGTTGCCGGAGAAAGCGAAACCAACCAGGCCAACGACAAAGAAGACTGTACCCAATGTCATTAACGGGCGGATATTCGTGGCGGTGAGCCTGCGACCAAGTGCGTATTGCAGTGATACTACGATGGCGGCGTTGACGGGCAGGACGACTGCCACCACTTTCTCGGCAAAATCGCCGTTTGCAACCACCATAACGTATTGCGAAATACAGGATGCAAAGGCACCGCCAACGAATGATGCCAAAAATGCTGACAGCGTAAACCAGAATAATGCTCTGTCGCGCAGCAGTACTGAAGGGGACCAAACAGCGGCATTTACACCTTCTGCGGTTGCTGGTGAACGTTTTACCCACGTCTGGATAAACACCAGAGGTAGCGCAGAACAGGCGGCAGCCAGCCAGAACGGCAGGTTAATGCTTTGCATAACCAGCAGCGTACCCAGCGGCGGACCAACGGTCCAGCCGATGTTCAGCACGGTATAGTTAAGTGAGAAAATTTTCGTTTTGTTGGTCGCAGACAAGTTATCGGCAAACCAGGCTTTCAGCACCGTGGCGAAGACGGAGTAGGCGCAGTTGATCAGGGCAAAGAGCAAAACCACTATCACGACGTTATGCACCAGCGGAATAGCAATAAAGCCGGAGGCAAAGCCGCAGATAGCCAGCAACATATAGCGTTTTTTATCGAACTTGTCGGCCAGAATACCAAAGCCAAGGCTGAAGACGACGCCTATGGTCAGTGCAACCGTCATCGCATAACCGATCAGGTCGACGCTCAGTTGATACTGTCGACTGAGGTAAATCGTCATAAATGGCAGCGTGGCGCCACGACCAATGGTTAATAACAAAGATGACGCAAGTAACGCGAGAGTGGACCTTCTCAGAGAGATATTCATTTTCCTGCCCGACAATGCATGTTGTTATGTTTTTTTTAGATATCAGAAACAAATAGCATGCTAAAAGTGTGATGTACACCCAATAAGTTGTCCGAAAATGCCCTGTGTGGCCTACCTGAATTAATGATCTGTTACGGTACAACGATTTCCGTTACTTTAACTTGTTTACAAAAATTTAATATTTGCAGGGGCGGTGGTATGTCGCGTAAAGACGGGTTATTGGCGTTACTGGTCGTTGTGGTTTGGGGACTGAACTTTGTTGTCATTAAAGTGGGTTTGCACAATATGCCGCCGTTGATGTTGGCAGGGTTACGCTTTTTGTTGGTGGCGTTCCCGGCGATTTTTTTTGTTGCCCGCCCGAAAATTCCGCTTTCGCTTTTACTCGGCTACGGCCTGACAATTAGTTTTGGACAGTTCGCGTTTCTCTTCAGCGCCATCAAATTTGGTATGCCTGCCGGGTTAGCTTCTCTGGTATTACAGGCTCAGGCGTTTTTCACCATCATTCTGGGGGCATTCGCCTTTGGCGAACGTCTGCAGGGTAAACAGCTGGTAGGAATTGCGCTGGCGGTATTTGGTGTGCTGGTACTGATTGAAGCCAGTCTGAACGGTCAGCATGTTGGCATGCTCGGTTTTATGCTGACGCTGGCGGCGGCGCTAAGCTGGGCCTGCGGCAATATCTTTAACAAAAAAATCATGCAGCATACATCGCGTCCGGCCGTTATGTCGTTGGTGGTATGGAGCGCGTTAATCCCCATTGTTCCGTTCTTCCTGGCCTCATTACTTCTCGATGGTCCAGTGCAAATTACCCAAAGTCTGGTGGCGATAGATATAACAACCATTTTGTCACTGGTGTATCTGGCGTTTGTGGCGACCATTGTGGGTTATGGCATCTGGGGTTCGTTACTCGGACGCTATGAGACCTGGCGGGTAGCGCCGCTATCGCTGTTGGTGCCGGTTGTCGGTCTGGCGAGTGCGGCCGTACTGCTGGACGAAACGCTTAGCGGATTACAGCTACTTGGCGCGCTACTGATCATGGCTGGGCTGTATATCAATGTGTTTGGTTTTCGGTTGCGTAAAATTGCGTCGGTGAGAGGCTAAAAAAAGCCCCGCAGTGACGGGTGATGCCTGCGTCAGTTAAGCATTATTGAGAACATGTAATTCAGGATCAGGGTTCCGTTCACCTCAGCGGCATAACTTCTCTGAGGCACTGATATCCGTGAACGTGCAAGGGAGGCTCACCGCCGCCTCCCTTGCAACCCAGGCTCCCGGCGGGAAAATCGTCGCTGCGCGATGTATTCGTCTTATTCCGTCTGCCTGTCGGGTCGGGGCCGAGCCTGCGTCCCTGCAGGCCGTCCCCTCTGCCCGCATCCCTGCGGGCAGACCCGGTCAGCCGTCAACGCCTCATCGATTTTCAGCCGGACCGGGGGTATCGCTTCAACTCTCTGACTTCCAGTTAAATCTGTTTTGCTGTTCAAACAAAAAACGCAGGTGGACAGGTGTGGACTGGTCCGGCTGAAAATTGCCGACGTGTTTCCGTAAGGCCGGGAGAGCCAGCATGGATGCTGGCTCAGGGCGCGCTTTACAGGGAAGTTGCCTCGCGCCCGGCCCGAAAGCCTGAAGGAATAATCGGAGGGAACCACGAAGTGGCAATTTTCCCGCCGGGAGCCGGGATTGTTAAGGGTACGGCGATAGTACCCTTAACACGTTCACAGGCAATCTGGTTTCAGATAAGTGAAAAATATAAGGTGAACGTAACAATGCGACAGAGGCAACAGATTTATTACCTCCGGTTCGTTAACTGACAAGTATTACGCAGTAGCGGGGCAATATAATTACAGGTTGCGCATATTGTAATAAGGCACACCTAATTCGTCGGACTTGTCGCTGCCTGCACCCATATGATTAAAATCGAACGGGGACTGATCGTGCGCAGGGGGCATAATCATCGCGTTGCGACTGTTCTGTGTGGCAGGTTGCGCGGTCTGTTCCGCCATGCTCTGACCCGAAACAACAAAAAGCAGGGCCAGCATCGCATAAGACAGAAGTTTCATGATTTCCTCGGTTACGTCGTTAACTGGCGATTAGCAATTACATTGATTGAGTGGAAGCAAATAGCGCGATTCGCCATGCATATTCGTCATACGGTATTTGTGCGGCGGAACATCAAAATAGTTTTTGAATGTCCGGGTCAGCGTCTGCTGAGACTCAAAACCGTAACGCTCTGCCAGATAAAGAATGGGCTCGTTACTCTCTTTTAATTTTTGCGCTATTTCAGTCATTTTACGGCTGCGAATGTATTGACCCAGTGAATGACCGGTTTCTTTTTTAAACATCCGTTGCAGGTGCCATTTGGAGTAACCTGAACGCTCAGACACTTTTTCCAGCGAGAGCGGCGATTCAAGGTTATTTTCGATCCAGTCCAAAATGCTATGAATAGTGATTGTGTCAGTATTGCGTCTGGACATCGTCATACCTCTTTCTGTTTACGGCAGGATTCTCTTAAGCAAGTGCTCAAGTGTGGCTACTTCATCCGCCGTTAAGTTTTTTGTTAGTTCCTGGTGCAGGTCTTGCCCTACTAATTGATGACACTGCTCGCAAATTGCTGCGCCATGATCGGTGAGTTTCACCAGCACGCCACGCTTATCATGTGGATTCGGAAGCCTTTCTATCCAGCCTTTACAGGCCAGTCTGTCCAGCATCCGCGTCAGGGCGCCAAGGTCGACAGACAGCACTTTTTTCAATTCGACAGGGGTGATGCACACCGCGCAACGGATGGAGCAGAGCACCTTGAACTGCGATGCCGTGATATCCAGCGGTGACAGATAGTCGTTTAGCAAACGATCTTTTTTCTGATTAACCATATAGATCAAACGACCCAGTGGGATGATTTCGTTAAACAGATCACTGGTGTTTTTCACAATGGTTGCCCTGGCAAGTAGTTAGTCACGGCTGATATTATTGCTTAGGCAAATATAAGTCAAACGAATGGATCCGCAAATGCCACGTTTTGCTAAATCATCAGACTCAATACCTGGCAAGTGGAATTTTAACGGTTTGATAATTATGGTTTATACGTGCGGATGAAAAATGAATCCTTACATCACGAAAATGGCTTATCTCGCGGATTTCACCGTATACTTGCCGCTGACGATTAACGCACAGGAAAGATGACATTATGATGGACTTGTTTAAAGCAATAGGACTGGGGCTGGTAGTCCTGTTACCGTTGGCAAACCCGTTAACCACCGTGGCGTTGTTCCTTGGCCTCGCCGGCAATATGAACAGCGCAGAGCGTAACCGTCAGTCACTCATGGCATCTGTCTATGTATTTGCCATTATGATGGTGGCGTACTACGCCGGGCAGGTGGTAATGAATACGTTCGGGATTTCGATTCCCGGGTTACGTATTGCGGGTGGGTTAATCGTTGCGTTTATCGGCTTCCGGATGCTGTTTCCACAGCAGAAGGCGCATGATTCTCCGGAAGCGAGAAGCAAGTCTGAAGAGCTGGAAGACGAACCGACGGCCAATATCGCCTTTGTACCGCTGGCTATGCCAAGCACTGCCGGTCCGGGGACGATTGCGATGATCATCAGCTCCGCGTCAACCGTGCGTCATGGCTCCGAATTTCCGGACTGGGTGATAATGATCGCGCCGCCGATTATTTTTGCGGTTGTCGGGATTATCCTGTGGGGCTGTTTGCGCAGTTCCGGGGGGATCATGCGGCTGGTCGGTAAAGGTGGTATCGAAGCGATTTCTCGTTTGATGGGCTTCCTGCTGGTGTGTATGGGCGTGCAGTTTATTATTAACGGCGTGCTGGAAATTATCAAAACCTACGCTTAAAACACTATGCCCGGTAATATTTACCGGGCATATTTTTTATGAATGCTGAGGCTGTTCTTCCAGTGATACCGGCCATTTACGAAAGATAATCACCGACCATATCAACGCGGCAACGGCAGGCACTGCGCCGACGTAACCAATCGTAGACATCGACCAGTGCAAACTCACCTGATTGCCTACCAGCGCGCCAGCGCCAATACCGATATTAAAGATTCCTGAGAACAGCGCCATTGCGACGTCAGTCGCATCCGGAGCAAGCGCCAGCACTTTCACCTGCATACCCAGGCCTATCAGCATGATGGCGACGCCCCAGAAAATACTCAGGATGGCAAGGTGCATTTCGCTGTCAGCGGCGGGAAGTAACAGTACCAGGCATATCGTCAACAGGGCAATGGCACTGCTAATAAGTACGGACGCATGCAGATTACCCAGCTTACCGAAAATGACGCTACCGACAATTCCCGCACCACCCAGAACCAGCAATAAGACAGTAGCAAAATTTGCGCTCAGGCCCGCGACGGTCTGCACGAACGGCTCGATATAGCTGTAGGCCGTATAATGCGCGGTGACCACAATCACCGTCAGTAGATACAGACTCATCAATGCCGGGCGATGGAATAACACGGGCAGGCTTTTTAAAGAGCCGGAGTGCTCACTGGGTAGTTTGGGCAGGAGCTTAATCAGGCAAAGCAGGGTAACTAACGCCCCCATACCGATGGCGAAGAAGGTCGTGCGCCAGCCAAAATACTGACCGACGATACGCCCGATGGGCAGCCCCAATACCATCGCCAGCGCAGTGCCAGTGGCAATCAGGCTGAGAGCCTGTGCACGTTTCCCGGCAGGAGCCAGGCGAATTGCCAGCGATGCGGTGATCGACCAGAAAATAGCGTGCGCAAAGGCAATACCAATACGGCTAATTACCAACACGGTAAAATTCCATGCCAGGAAAGAGAGCACATGGCTGGCGATAAACACAACAAACAGACAGATCAGAAGTTTTCGGCGCTCTACCTGACTGGTAAGTAACATGAAGGGGAGCGACATCAGGGCAACAACCCAGGCGTAGATCGTCAGCATGATCCCGACCTGAGCGGTCTGCATATTAAAGCTTTGTGCGATGTCGGAAAGCAAACCGACAGGGACAAACTCTGTGGTATTGAAAATAAAACCGGCAATGGCAAGCGTAACTACCCGTAGCCACGCGACCTTGCGGGAAACAGTGTCTGTTGTCATATCAAATAAGAGGATTAGCTGCGAAAAGGTAAGGCCACGATCTTAAAACGTTTGCTGGCGAAAATACAATCATTTTGTGATGCGGATCTCATTTCATTGGCAGGGCGCTATAATTTGCTGCCGAACATTCCTCATATTTTTAAGTATTTCAATAATAATGAAATTCCGGGGGTATGACTTCACCCGGATATACAGTTATTCATGTTCTTTGAGGATCGCCAGTTACTCCGGGCTTTGTGATAACTGAGGGTTCAACACCTCAATAAACGCTTCCAGTTGCCGCGTCATTGCACCTCTGCGCCAGACCAGCCATGTATTCAGCCAGCGCCAGTTCTCGCTTAGCGGCCAGGCGTTGACCTGATGATGCCCTGGCATGCTCTCCAGCATCGAACGCGGGATCAGTGCGATACCCGCTCCGGCAATGACGCAGGCCAACATACCGTGATATGACTCCATTTCGTGAATGGTGCCGGGCATGGCGCGATCGGCATGAAACCAGCTTTCAAAATGGCGGCGATAGGAACAGTTGGCGCGAAAGGCGTAAATACTGCAACCGTTGACGTCGCTGGCCCGCTGAATGGGGGGATGACCGTTAGGAGTGACAATCATCATCTCTTCACGGTAGACCGGCATTCCTTCAAGGCCTGGATGGGTAATTGGGCCATCGACAAAGGCAGCGTTCAATGTACCGTCGAGCACGCCGTCCAGCATTGTGCCTGAAGGACCTGTCGCTAACGCGAACTGAATTTTTGGGTAACGCTGGTTATATTCAGCCAGTGTGGCGGGGATGCGTACTGCTGCTGTACTTTCAAGCGAGCCGAGAGAGAAGAGTCCTTGCGGCTCATCCCCGGCGACGACCATCCTGGCTTCCTCAACCAGCGCGAGGATCCGCTGGCTGTAGCGCAAAAAGTTGTGCCCGGATGGGGAAAGCCGCAGACGCTGGTTTTCACGAATAAACAGATCAACGCCCAGGTCGGCTTCAAGCTGACGTATACGGGTGGTGAGATTAGATGGCACGCGATGAACCTTCGCGGCGGCCTGCGTAATACTGCCAGTCTCCGCGACGGCATTAAACATTTCCAGCTGCGTCAGATCCATAATTTTCTCTATTCGTGAATGGTATGGTTAATATTATTCATTTTTCAGAAAGAGTAAATATGCTCATGATATAACCATACCCTGCGATAAAGAGAGGCACTTAATGACTATCACAGCAGCAACACATGCGATTTCCATTGACCCTACCAGCGGTGAAAGACTGACGGCGACGCCGTGGGCCAGTGTGGAAGAGATTGATCATGCGCTGAACCTTGCAGCGAATGGCTATAGCGAATGGAAACAAACTTCCGTTGAGCACCGTGCGCAAATGCTACGCCATATTGGGCAAACTCTGCGCCATCGTGCGGAAGAGATGGCGCAGTGTATCTCACGTGAAATGGGTAAACCCATTAAGCAGGCGCGTGCTGAAGTCGCCAAGTCAGCAGCGTTGTGTGACTGGTACGCCGAGCATGGACCGGCGATGCTCAGTCCGGAACCCACGCTGGTGGAGAATAACCAGGCGGTGATTGAGTATCGTCCGGTAGGAACTATTCTGGCGATCATGCCGTGGAACTTCCCACTCTGGCAGGTAATGCGAGGTGCCGTCCCGATTCTGTTGGCCGGAAATGGTTACCTGTTAAAGCATGCGCCTAACGTAACCGGCTGTGCTGCAATTATTGCGCAGGTTTTCGCTGATGCGGGTGTACCCGCGGGGGTTTACGTTTGGGTGAATGCCGATAACGCAGGGGTCAGTCAGATGATCAATGACCCGCGTATCACGGCGGTAACGGTGACGGGTAGTGTTCGTGCCGGTGCGGCGATTGGCGCCCAGGCGGGGGCCGCGTTGAAAAAATGCGTTCTTGAACTGGGGGGCTCCGATCCATTTATTGTTCTTAATGATGCAGACCTCGATCTGGCCGTTAAGGCGGCGGTCGCCGGGCGTTATCAGAATACCGGGCAGGTTTGTGCGGCAGCCAAACGCTTTATTATCGAAGAAGGGATAGCGGCAGAATTTACTTCACGCTTTGTGGCCGCAGCGAGCGCGCTCAAAATGGGCGATCCGCTGAACGAAGAAAACGATCTGGGGCCGATGGCGCGATTTGATCTGCGTGATGAGCTGCACCAGCAGGTTGAAGCCACCCTTGCCGAAGGGGCGCGGTTACTTCTCGGCGGGGAAAAAATTGCGGGACATGGTAATTACTATGCCGTGACGGTACTGGGCGATGTTACTCCAGAGATGACGGCGTTCCGCCAGGAGCTGTTTGGTCCGGTTGCGGCAATTACTGTGGCGAAGAATGCGGAACATGCCTTAGCGCTGGCGAATGACAGTGATTTCGGCTTATCTGCCACGGTGTTTACTGCGGATGAAGTGCTGGCGCAGAAGATGGCGTCGCGCCTGGAGTGTGGTGGCGTATTCATCAATGGTTACAGTGCCAGCGATGCCCGCGTTGCCTTTGGCGGTGTGAAGAAAAGTGGTTTTGGCCGAGAGCTTTCGCACTTTGGTCTGCATGAGTTTTGTAACGTGCAGACCGTCTGGAAAAACCGCCTTTGATGGTGTAGGTGTCTCCGCTGGAGGCACCTGTCTTATTTCTGCAATTTTTCTGTCATTTACTCTCCGTAAACTCGCGTCTAACGCTTTGATACAGAAGAGTAATATGAACATAACGCAAATTTTCCGTCGTCTTATTCCCCATCAGTTTGGTCTGTTAACCGGCATTTTTTGCATTATTGCGCTGTTCTCTGTTTTGCAGGTCGCGTCCTCCTTAATGCTTTCGGCCTCAGTCAGCGGCGCACAGCATAATGAAGGACGTAATCAACTCGCGCTTATACAACAGGCGAAAGTTGATGAAGCGCGGGTGGCGTTATTATCTGCCAGCGATTTACTTAACCGTGCGGGAGTTTATTTTATGCAGGATGCCGCCACCGGTTCGGACGGGAGTTGGCGTCCGTTAATGGAAGAGGCATACCGGGCGCTGGCGCAGTCAAAAAGTGCATGGGATGCCTGGCGGGATATGAAACCGCAGCCGGATCCGGATCTAACGGAGAGCTATCAGCGTTTTTATAGCGGTATTCAGGAGCAGGCGGATGGGCTGATGCAGTCAGGTTCCATTGATGCGTTTTTTGCCGTACCCGTGCAGGCCTTTCAGACGGACTTTAACGCTAATTACGCGCGCTTTCAGCAGCACAGTGGGCGACATGCGGAAGCTGGGCGTCAGCAGCTGTTGACCAGTCTTGAGCGTTTACAGAATCTATTTTTGTTTATTCCTCTCGTGCTGGTGGTTATCGCCTTTCTGGTCTGGCGCAGTATGTTCCGTTGGGTGATTATGCCACTGCGACGGCTGATCGATCATATCGATATTTTAGCAGCGGGGGACCTGTCTCGCCCGGCCCCGCAGGTAAGTCAGTTTAACCGGGAAGTGACGCAATTAAGTTCGCGTATTGCTGCAATGCAGCAAGGTCTCTGCGCGCTGGTGCAGCAGGTGAACGATGCCACCACTGCAATGGTAGAAAATATCAACGAACTTGCGCAGAACAATAAACAGCTATATCAGCAGTCGGCGAAACAAAGTGAAGAGTTAAGCAGCGTGACATCGCATATTTCGTTGCTGGAAATGCATGTTGAGGATAACAGTGGCTTTGCTGAACTGGCGAATCAACGCGCTGTGCAGGCGCGAGATGTTGCGGCAGGCGGGGACCGAATGATGGCGACGGTAAATACGTCAATGCAGGCGATTGTGACACGTTCGTCTGAAATGCGAGGGATTACAACGCTTATCGACAACATTGCATTTCAGACAAATATCCTGGCTCTTAACGCGGCAATCGAGGCAGCACATGCCGGGGAGCAAGGGCGCGGGTTTGCCGTGGTTGCGAAAGAAGTTGGGCTGCTGGCGCGAAAAAGCGGTCAGTCTACGCAAAACATTCAGACACTGATTAAACACTCGTTACAGGGCATTGAAGAGGGCTTTCACGCGGTTAACGGACTGGATAAGAATTTGCAGCAGGTTATCGCACTGGTTGAGAATCTTGGTGCGTTGCTGAACGACATTTCGACTGCAACGTTAAATCAAGGGAACAATATTCACCAGTTGACTCGAAAGCTGCATGTCCTGAACGGCGAAGCCCGGCAAACCAGCGATCTGGTGAATGCTGCGTCTGATTCTTCCTTGCAGCTACACCATGAATCCCGCCAGCTTATGCAGGCCGTGGCCAGATTCCGCCTTCCCGCCTGACGCTGCGTATTCAGCTCTGTTATACTCGCAGGCCTTTCATACCTGCGAGCAAGGAGCATGTTGTGGCCAGGGCCATGGACAATTCAATTTTAGAGACCATTGTGCAGCAGGTTCGTCCGCTGATTGGTCAGGGTAAAGTCGCTGATTATATTCCGGCATTAGCCTCTGTCGACGGTTCAAAACTGGGTATTGCTATCTGTACCGTTGATGGACAGCACTATCAGGCGGGAGATGCGCAAGAACGTTTTTCTATTCAGTCGATTTCAAAGGTGCTCAGCCTGGTCGTAGCAATGCGTCACTATCAGGAAGAGGAGATTTGGCAGCGTGTAGGTAAAGATCCTTCTGGGCATCCTTTTAACTCCCTGGTGCAGTTGGAAATGGAGCAGGGTATCCCTCGCAATCCCTTTATTAACGCCGGGGCGCTGGTGGTTTGCGATATGTTGCAAGGGCGTCTAAGCGCACCGCGTCAACGGATGCTGGAAGTGGTACGGGCGTTAAGCGGTGTTTCGGATATCGCTTATGATGCGACGGTCGCGCGATCAGAGTTTGAGCACTCGGCGCGTAATGCCGCTATTGCCTGGCTGATGAAATCCTTCGGCAATTTTCACCATGACGTGACCACCGTTTTGCAGAATTACTTTCACTACTGCGCGCTAAAAATGAGCTGTGTGGAGTTGGCGCGAACCTTTGTCTTTTTGGCAAATCAAGGGCATGCCTTTCATCTTGCGGAACCCGTGGTGACGCCGATGCAGGCCAGGCAGATCAATGCGCTAATGGCGACCAGCGGCATGTATCAGAACGCAGGGGAGTTTGCCTGGCGGGTCGGGCTTCCGGCGAAATCTGGTGTGGGTGGCGGCATCGTGGCGATCGTGCCTCACGAGATGGCGATTGCTGTCTGGAGTCCGGAACTGGACCCGGCGGGAAATTCACTGGCCGGTATCGCCGTGCTGGAGCAATTAACACAACAGCTGGGGCGTTCGGTTTACTGATGAATACGCTCAATCCTCTTTTTGCCCGGCTGGCGAAATCAACGTTTCGCTCGCGGTTTCGTCTTGGTCAGAAAGAAAGGCAGTATTGTCTGGATAAAGGGGCGCCGGTTATCGAACAACATGCTGCGGATTTTATTGCTAAACGACTGGCTCCTGCGTTTCCCGCCAATGATGGTAAACAAACTCCCATGCGCGGTCACCCGGTATTTATCGCTCAACATGCTACGGCAACGTGCTGTCGAGGGTGTCTGGCGAAATGGCATGATATACCTCAGGGCGTAGCGCTAAACGATGAACAAAAACGTTACGTTGTCACGGTTATTTATCACTGGTTAGTACTTCAGATGAACAAGCCATAGATAACATTATCCTATGATATGACCCCTTGTGTTGTGTAATTGTTAAAAGCAGTATGAAGGGGTCAATCTAAGGAGAAACCATGGCTTCCGGCAAACACTGCTTTGTGCTGAGCGCTGCACAGATTCTGTCGCGAATCGACGAGCTCAGCGATGTTCTTGAACGGTGCGTCAATGACGGCGCCTCCATCAGTTTTATGCTGCCCTTTAATCGCGAAAAATCAGAGCCTTTCTGGATGAACGTCGCGCAAAGTGTTTCTCGCGGAGAACGGATCGTTCTTGGTACGCAGAACGCGCAGGGGACGCTTGTCGGTACCGTCCAACTCATTATCGAACAACCTGAAAATCAACCTCATCGTGCTGATGTTGCCAAACTGCTGGTTCACCCCTCAGCGCGACGCGGTGGCCTGGCTCGTGAATTGATGAACGAACTGGAAAGTTGCGCGCGTCAACAAGGTAAAACGCTGCTGGTGCTTGATACGGCGACGGGCAGTGGCGCGGAGTTGTTCTACCACAATTGCGGGTGGAAAAAGGTCGGGGTGATACCTGACTATGCCCAAATGCCCGATGGGACGCTGACCGGGGCCACACTTTTCTATAAAACGCTCTAATTTGTCGCCGGGGATTGATCAAAACAGGGTTTCAATGTATTAAAGTTTGCTAACCTGTTGGACCAATTCAATCAGGTTGTGTGACTAATCATAAAGGGAACCCATTGTGCAAACACTAAATCGTCGCGATTTCCCCGGTGCTCAGTATCCTGAACGCATTATTCAGTTTGGTGAAGGAAACTTCCTGCGCGCCTTTGTAGACTGGCAGGTTGATCTGCTGAACGAACATACCGATCTGAATGCTGGTGTGGTCATTGTTCGTCCTATCGAAAGTACCTTCCCACCATCGCTGAGTACGCAGGATGGCCTCTATACTACTATCATTCGTGGTTTGAATGAGAAGGGCGAGGCTGTCAGCGATGCTCGTCTAATTCGTTCAGTTAACCGTGAAATCAGCGTCTATAGCGAATACGATGAGTTCCTGAAGCTGGCACATAATCCTGATATGCGCTTTGTGTTCTCTAACACCACGGAAGCAGGTATCAGTTACCACGCGGGCGATAAGTTTGACGACGCGCCAGCGGTAAGTTATCCGGCTAAACTGACGCGTCTGCTGTTCGAACGCTTCAGCTATTTTAACGGCGCATTGGATAAAGGCTGGATTATCATCCCTTGCGAACTGATTGATTATAACGGCGATGCGCTGCGTGAACTGGTTCTGCGCTACGCTCAGGAATGGATGCTGCCGGAATCGTTTATTCAGTGGCTGGATCAGGCCAATGCATTTTGCTCTACGCTGGTGGACCGTATTGTTACCGGCTATCCGCGTGATGAGGTAGCTAAGCTCGAAGCTGAACTGGGCTATCATGATGCTTTCCTCGACACGGCAGAACATTTCTATCTTTTTGTCATTCAGGGGCCGAAGTCATTAGCCGCAGAACTACGTCTGGATAAGTATCCGCTGAATGTCCTGATTGTGGATGACATCAAACCGTACAAAGAGCGCAAAGTGGCGATTCTCAACGGTGCTCACACTGCGCTGGTTCCTGTTGCCTGGCAGGCAGGGTTGGACACCGTGGGCGAGGCGATGAATGACGCAGAAATTTGCGCCTTCGTTGAAAAAGCTATTTATGAAGAGATCATTCCGGTACTGGATTTACCTCGTGATGAGCTGGCGTCTTTTGCCAGCGCGGTAACCGGTCGATTCTGCAACCCCTATATAAAACATCAGCTGTTGTCTATTGCCCTGAATGGCATGACTAAATTCCGCACCCGTATATTGCCGCAACTGCTGGCAGGGCAACAGGCCAGCGGTAAACTGCCAGCGCGTTTGACGTTTGCGCTTGCCGCATTGATTGCTTTCTATCGTGGAGAGCGTCACGGTGAGTCTTATCCGGTTCAGGATGATGCGCACTGGATAGAACGTTTTCAACAGCTGTGGTCCCAGCATCGCGATCGCCAGATAAGCACCGAAGCGTTGGTCAAATCTGTACTGGGTGTTAAAGAACACTGGGAGCAAGATCTGACACAAGTTTCTGGACTGGTGGAACAGGTTTCTACCGATCTGGATACCATTCTGGCAAAAGGTATGCGGGAAGCCGTTAAGCCACTGTGCTAAGACGACTACCGACAACCCGGCTCAGGCCGGGTTTTTTCTGGATATAAGTTAGTTACAACATACTTTGTTATTTATGTCATTAACCCAGTCTGTGACTTCCGTGCGGCTTCGTTTTAAGCAGGGTAAAAGTTGTTTGGATAATGTTGCGATTAACTTGCAACATTGATCGCTATCGCGTCTAATGTGACGGATTTCACATTTTCCCGAAGATAACCATGATTGTTCGTCCCCAACAACACTGGATGCGCCTGATATTCGTCTGGCACGGTTCCGTATTATCCAAGATTTTTTCACGTCTGCTGCTGAACTTCCTGCTTTCCATCGCCGTTATTATCATGTTGCCCTGGTATACGATGCTGGGCATTAAGTTTACCCTTGCGCCGTTCAGCATTCTCGGCGTGGCGATAGCGATCTTTTTAGGTTTTCGCAATAACGCCTGCTACTCACGTTACGTTGAAGCCCGACACCTGTGGGGGCAGTTGATGATTGCTTCCCGATCGCTTCTGCGTGAGGTAAAAACCACGTTACCTGACGATGCAGAACTGGGACAGTTTGTGCGTCTGCAAATTGCATTTGCTCACTGTTTACGCATGACGTTACGTCGAAACCCACAGGCGAAGCCGTTAGCGAAATATCTTAGCGAGAAAGATTTGCAAACGGTATTTGCCGCACAATCCCCGGCAAACCGTATTTTGTTGTTGATGGGGGAGTGGTTGGCGGTGCGTAGACGTGATGGGCAGCTGTCCGATATATTATTTCATAGTTTAAACAACAGATTAAATGATATGTCGGCAGTATTGGCAGGTTGCGAGCGGATTGCGAATACTCCGGTCCCGTTTGCTTATACTTTGATCCTTCATCGCACGGTGTACCTGTTCTGTATCATGCTGCCATTCGCCCTGGTGGTGGATCTGCACTACATGACACCGTTTATTTCAGTGCTTATTTCCTATACTTTTATCTCGCTCGATACGCTTGCGGAAGAACTTGAAGATCCGTTTGGTACTGAGAACAATGACCTGCCGCTGGATGCGATTTGCAATGCAATCGAAATCGATTTACTGCAAATGAATGATGAAACAAATGTGCCAGCAAAACATATGCCGGATAAGCACTATCAACTCACTTAGCGACGTTCGTTTTGCCACCACGCGGGCTGCATATCGGAAAACGAATGAAACTCCGGTGCAAGGTCTTCATCGTTAGGATCGTCAAAAGCACCGGCTAAAAGCGCAATGACCGGGGCGTCATCGATAGCGCCCACGGAGCTGCCGCACTGAGGACAAAAGGCCCGACTGGTCGTTTCTGATGAGCGCCAGGTTGTCGGTTTTCCGGCTTTTCCCGTCCATTCTACATTTTCTGCATCAAACTCAATCCAGACGACGGTAGGGGCGCCCGTATGTTTCCGGCATATATCGCAGGAGCAGGTATGGGAATTATTAGGACTGCTGGCTGTGAAACGGATCGAGCCACACAGACACCCACCAATGTAGACTTTAGACATAACAACCCTCCGTCAGAAACATGTTGCAAGACACTAGCAGAAGCCAGACATAGCCACTAGATCCTAATGATAAAAAGGCGAGGGTACGCATGGCTGATAGTTTATTCCTGTGATCTGCCAGATGATAAACGCTTAACTATTGCGTCTGGCAACAATAAATAATCGTGGAAATGCCAGTAAAATTTTGCCGTTCTCCTGCAACGGATATTGTTCCTGGAGCAGTTCATGGTAGCGAGCCAGGTAATGACGTTGCTCGCTTTCGCTCAAATCCTGCAACCAGGGGCGCAGGCCCGTTGAGCTTACCCAGTCGATAATTGCCTGATGCGAATCCATAATGTGATAATACGTTGTACGCCAGATATCTACATCACAACCCGCTTCGGCCAAAATATCATAGTAGGCGTGAACGCCAGGAAGCGGAGCACGGCCACGGTCTGGGTAATCTTGTTCATAAGCCACTTCGCGCATCAATACATGCGTTGGCTCCAGCCAGTTATCTGGCATTTGCACGGCCAGAACGCCATTGTGACTCAGTTGTGAGACCAGGTGCGGGAATAATTCATAGTGATCGGGTACCCACTGTAACGACGCATTTGCATAAAGCAGATCCACGGGATGCTCGGGGTGAAACAGGCTAATATCCGCTTCGATAAAATGACAGTCAGGTAACGTGTTGCGCGCTTCATTCAGCATAGCAGGAGAGGAATCGACTCCTGTTGTCTTTGCCGTGGGCCAGCGCTGATGCAGCAATGCCGTACTGTTTCCAGGGCCACAACCAAGATCAACAACTGAGCGGACATTTTCTAACGCCACACGGCTGAGTAATTCCGCTGCGGGTCTTGAACGTTCAGTTTCATATTGCAGATAAAGCGAAGGGTTCCAGTCGGCCATGTATAAATCTCCAGTATGAGAGGAAAAATCGGAAAAGGACGATATAAACCCTTGCCGATGATCCACTTATTTTAGAAGATTATACGAAAATGAATGATAAGGGCAGGAATATGCTGGAAACACCAAGGTTGATATTACGACAGTGGGAAGCTAAAGACCGAGCCCCTTTTGCTGCACTCAATGCCGATTCTGACGTGATGCGCTTTTTCCCGGCACCGCTACAGAAGGCTGAAAGCGATAACCTGGTCGATAGGTTTAGTGAAGGTATTGCAGCGCGCGGCTGGGGATTTTGGGCCGTAGAGTTAAAAGAAACACACCAGTTTGTGGGCTGTGTGGGGTTGCATCCACAACCTGATAAATTTCATTTTTCACCCTGTACTGAAATAGGCTGGCGTCTTGCTAAAGCATACTGGCACCAGGGAGTAGCATTGGAAGCCGCCGAAGCATGCCTGACGTTTGCTTTCGAAGAGCTGGCGTTAAGTGAGGTGGTTTCATTCACTTCAGTGCTGAACACACCGTCAGAGAAACTGATGATACGACTTGGTATGAATAAAGCAGAAGAGTTTGTTCATCCCGCGCTGCCGTCAGATCATCGGTTAGCACAACATGTCCTGTATCGTCTTTGTCGATAATTAACCAGATTATTAGTGCAGATACCTGTTAGTCTTTAAAAGCATGTGTGTTGATCGATGTATTTACCCACCTCAATGACGGTATTCGTTTTAGGATCGATATTAAGCACCACAAAACGCATTTGCGGGCAAAACATCTCTGCGCTCTTCTTGCTGCACTCAGTTTGCAGCCATCGATGTTCACCATCGTCAGTTACAACCGTATTCAGGTTGCTATATTCGCTGCATTCAAAACCTTTTTCGGTTGCTCTTTTTCTTGCGGCATCCTGACTCAGACCAACAACATTCAAACTGTCGACCTCTTTGGCATGTGCGCTGTCGGAAACGCGTGTCAATATGCAACCCGTTAGCGTACAGGTAAAGAGTAGTAAGCACACAAAGCGCAGGATGATCTTGTCGTTTTTGTTAGGCATTGTCTGATGATTTAAATTGTGCGTTCTGAAGCATAGCATCATTCAGCACAAGTTAGTGTTAATCAGGCCACTGCGGCCACTATGTCATCGATATTCGTGCCTTTATTGCGTAAGTGAAAGGCTGGTCTATGCTAAAACGATGCTCCGTCTTGCTTTGGCTTTTTGAATAATAACGAGAATTCTCATATTTCCGGTGGTGAATATGAACAGGATTACGCTCGCTTTTTTAACGTGTTTTCTCTCATCTTTGGTTTTTAACGCAAATGCAGCGGAACCTCGTCAGGAGCCGAACGAGAAAGAACGTGCCCGCACGGTCTATATATTCCACCAACCGATTGTCATGTTACAGGCAAAATTTGGCCTTACTACACCGGAAGAGCGGGTGCTACGCATCCGCAATACATTACGCAATTTCACCGAAGCCGATGTGCGTGAGCCTCTACAAATCGAGTCAGTCACCCGCTATAACCAGTCGGGAAGGCTTATCGTAATGAATCACAAGCCGGTGCTGTTGCTGACTGCAGGCGATCTTGATGAGGGTGATGATCTGACACTCGATCAGGCAGCGCAGCGCGTGTTGGCACGCATGGAACAGCAGCGTTCGGCATTGAATGAGCAGTATAATAGTGCCTGGCTGGCGCTTTCGGTGGTGAAAACAGTAGCAGGACTGACTGGATTGATACTGTTTTGGTACGGTTCATACCGTTCCTGGCGCTGGGTAAAACGTGTTTATCGCCGGCGTATTTTTGAGAATCGAAGCTGGATCCCTCCGCGGTGGCGTAGGCTTGTCGGTGCTATCGAAACACGCCTGTTTGCAGCATTGATGATCCTCTTGGGTATCGTCTCACTGTATGTCTGGCTCAGCTGGACCTTTAGTCTGTTTCCCTGGACGCGCGTTTGGGGAGAGTCATTGGGTGATTGGTTTGTTCGAGTGGTGCGCGATATAGCATTGTCGATTGTCTCGGCTCTTCCTGGGTTAATGATCGTGCTAATCATTTTCGTTATCACCGTAGTAATATTGAAACTACTTAAAGCTGTGCTCAACCAAGTAGAAGCGGGGCGTTTACAATTGCCGGGGATCCATCCAGATACAGTCGGCGCGACCCGTAAGCTGATTTCGGTGGTAGTTTGGCTCTTTGCGTTATCAGCTGCCTATCCGTTTTTACCTGGGGCCAATTCACTTGCGTTTAAAGGCATTAGTGTTTTCTTTGGTCTGATGCTCACGCTTGGTTCGGCCGGGGTGATGAATCATGCGATGAGCGGGTTGGTTTTGATCTACTCACGAGCGCTACGTAAAGGAGATATGATTCGGGTGGCCGATAACGAAGGTTTGGTCAGTGAAATTGGCATGCTTGCGACTAAAATCATCACCCGTGAAAACTATGTAGTCACGGTGCCAAATGCAGTTGTCGTCAGCGGGAAAATTACTAATCTAAGTGCGCAAAGCGCAAACGGCGGCGTCAACCTGACAATTGGCGTCACCATTGGCTATGACACACCGTGGCGGCAAGTGCACGCAATGTTGGAGTTAGCGGCCAAACGGGCGAAAGGAATCGATCTTTCTCAGCCGCCGTTGGTGCGTCAGTTGAGTCTGATGGACTGGTACATTGCATATGAACTGCAGGTATGTTTACTGCCGGAGGTGCCGCTGGCTGATGCGCGTAACGAACTGCACAGTAATATTCAGGACGTCTTCAATGAGTTCAATGTACAGATCATGTCTCCAAACTTTGTGCTGCAACCTGAGAGCAGCGTGATGGTGGCCAAAGAGGACTGGTACACAGCACCTGCAGCGCCGCCTGAAAGCGGGAAGTAATTAAAATTAATGATCCTGTTACTTCAACACCATATGTAACCAGCACAAGAAGGATAAGGATGACCAAAGAATCTTAGATTCTGCTTCATTTCACGTTAGTGCGCATAATGTATATTATGTTAAATTGAATTTGAACTGTATCAGGCTTCTAATCCCATGGACAAGTTCAGTCTTCACCCCTTCTGCTTTCTCTGTCGAATAACCAATCATGAAGGTCTGAGCAACAAAGTTCGCTTCTGCAGTTGAAATGCTTTGAGCACAAGCACTCTGTATGCAAACGCTATACAGAGTGCAATCTCAACGGTTTAACGCTGACAAAACACCGACGGCGAACGGCTGGTATAGAACTGCCATGTACTGCTATTGAGTCGCAATATGCTGAAATAAAATGGTTCTTTGGGTTTAAGGAAAAAATCTGGCAACGTTCTCGCTAACAATGGATGAATGTTAGTGCCACCGGAACTTGAAGCGACATTTCCGGACTCCATAAAGTAATCATCATCCTTGCGGGTAAAGGTAAACCAGACATTTTGATTTACCGCCAGCTTTTCACCGTTATTATCAGTGATTTTTCCGCGTAAAATAGCCACCCCATTGCTGCCATTAAAAACGTACCTGACTGAAATATCACCACGAATATCTGGATACTCCATTACTAATTCTCCGGAGCAATCAAAATGTGACCGCTGCCAGTTTTGTAACGTCATCGTGACAGCAATTGTTAACGCTACTGCTAAGATGATGCCAACACACCATTTTATATTACGTCCCCACATGTCTGGACTCCGCGAAATAATAATGGGTCACACAATCATTATCCTGCCAGCGGCTATATTGCTTTCGACAAGTTAATGCGGAGATCCGCGGGAAATTAGGATACAGCGTGAGATAAACCCAGGGATAGCTTTGACAATCCAGCGTACTTGTTTTGATAAACTGCTGGTGCTGATCAAATTTAAGCACATCCTGATTGGCGTACCAGTGGCATCCCTCCCCTACGCCTAAAGACACATAACGACTGAGTCTGGGATCAAACTGTGCCTCCCAGGTCACTATTGCGGCTATAACGCAGCACACAACACCCGCCAGAATCCAGCACAGTGAGCTCATACGCAGTGATTTTGTCACTGTATTTACCGACGTTACCGATGGCGTGACAGAGAGCTCGCTAAGCGGTTCTTCAATCTTCTGTTCCAGCACTTCCAGTTGTGGCTCCAGGCGGATCCCGACTTTCGGTACGGTTACGATAAGTTCTTCATTCAGGCTAAGTTCTTTAAACGCGCGACGAAGCAAGGAAATATTCTGATAGAACGTATTATTGGTGACCTGCGCACCGTTAATATACCAGACATGCTCAAAGAAATAATCACGTTCAATAACCTGCCCCTGTTGTTGAATTAATAAAAGTAAACAACGGGTTGCCGGATTGCTTAATGTTATACGTTTGGTCTCATCCGATTTCGCGTAGAGTACGTTCCGCTCTGGCCAGAATACAACGGTACTGTTAAGCAAAAACACGTGTGCCATTATGTTCCCTGAATATGGATTTTTGTCAATTTAGCTAGAGCGAGCACTGCCAGCGTTAATTTACGACAGTTGAAAATCCCCAACGATTTCCTTCATCGTTAATCACAGTAAAGTTTATCTTATTATTCAGCATTTCAGGAGGTGCTGACTTAAAAATTACCTGCCGGGAACGCGGTGAAACCACTATTCCAGTTATGGAATAGTCTCCTGAAGCTACATTAGCCAGAGATATGTTCCAGGAACTCTGATTAACAGCGTAAATCCCCCCGTTTTCATGGTGAAAACTCAGAAGATTGATGCTTTTTTCAGTCAACACACCTGTGTTTTTCGGTCTCCATAGGACTTTTAGCTGATTTCTTAACGTTAAGCGCACTTTTTCACCAGTTGAGCTATTTTTCAACTCCGCTGGAACCTGGTACACGTTGAGCCAGAATAACGACTCATAATCGTTGGCAAGCCCCGCCCCAGTCGTCATCACCTTTATCTCGCGTTGTTCACCGGGGAGAATTTTTAGCACCGGGGGAAGCACGATAAAAGGCGAACTGGCTTGTGATGGCCCTTTCTCTGGCGTGCCGTCATCTACCCAACTTTGAACCACCACGGGATAATTACCATCGTTGACTAACATCACCGAGCGTTGAGTCTCTCCGTGGTTGAAAATGACCCGAGTAGTACTGATGTTAACCGCCGCATGTAGGCCAAATGCCAGCATCCAGAGGCTACTGAATACGCAATAAAACTTGTACATGTGACTGGTAGCCCCCCGCCGTTAACGTATCTGCACCAAAACTTGCCAGACGAGCTTCGAAGCTTTCGCTGTAGTAATTGATGCCATCCTGGCTGCCATTTTGCTGCGTATTGCTGCCAATGACTGGCATCCAGCCGCCTTCGCTACCGCTGCCGACAGTTGATACCGCCATAAAATTCACCGGATTACCCGCACGGTAAACACGCACGCCAACGCCGCGAGCCCGCCCGGGAGCGCCATATTGCGTATCTAATAGCCAGGTTACGGTTTTACCAGTAATCAAATTAAAACCCCAGGCGCTGTTGACGCTGCTTTCCGGTGCAAGCAGCCCCATTGCGACATTGCTCTTCCCGGTCGCAACACCGGAAACCACCGTTGATTCGCAGGCAAATCCTATCTGGAAGGGCGCTGATGAATACTCCCCCTGCTTGAGCTGGGCCACGGAAATTGGCGGCAGATGCACAACGGGCGTAAAATCGGTAACCTGACACATTGCTGCACGTTTGACGAAGATCCCGTTATTGTACAGGCTAATCACTGACGGCCAGTCATTCGCCCAGCCAGCCCAGTTTCCTCCACGGTGCGGCTGACCTATCTTGATACCCCACGAAGTTGTACCGGGCCCACGAAAAACCACGTAAGCATTGGGATTCACATAACTATTGTAAGTAGCAGACTGCGCCTGGTTGGCGTAGTAGCGTGTATCCAGTGTTTTAATCAACTCGGCACTTATCGTCGAGAAGTTCTTGGCCTTAATCAGGAAGTTGCCATTGGTGTCAAGATCCAGGTTTTCCAGTGGGCGTTGCTGCCAGCTGTCGGTAAAGACGCTGCCTGTCGCATCGTGCGTCAAGCGTAATGCGACGTTTTTCATGATGGTCAGATACGCGCCAGGTACATCCGTTGCTTCATACCAGCCAGCCACGGTGTCATCGCCGTTAGTTGACCAGGCTTCATAGAGTTGCCCGGCGGTGTCCGGTGTACAACGGAAAAATACCTGCTCAGGATCGTAACCGCCGCCTTTATGAGCATAAGTGGTAAAAGGGATCCCGCCGCTGGAGGTCAGGATCGTCCCTGCCGGCTGAAAACTGCTATCACTGGTGATATCGACAGACTTACTCAATCCCGGCAATAGCCCGTTCCAGGCATCGTTGCCGCCGCCGGAGCGCCAGTCATTGGCAATGCCGTCCGTACTTGCACTAAGCCTGTGCGTACCTTGTGCGCCACTACTTCCTGATTTATATGGATAAATAATGTATTCACAGGCGGCCTGTATCTGACAAGAAAACAGCGCCAGAACCAGAAAAAATAGTCTCATGAGCGCCCTTTTGTTACGCAAGCTACCGTTAATGCAATTAACGGTTCTGTACGTTGTTGTTGGTTAAGTTTCCACGGCAACGAACAATCACTGCTTTCCAGCATCAATAGTCCCTCTTCTTCTTCAACGCGGGCATATACTTGGTTCGCCTGGGCAACCATCCCGACTACACGACCTCGACCGTCGGTCACTGCCGCTCCCATCGGTAACGTCACGTCACTCTTCACAGTGATGAGTAACGGATAGCCAGAGAGCGTTGCAAAACGCAGTTTTACTGCGGCCCCCGCCATTGGCGCAATGCGCCGTTGACTCTCCTGAAGCTCTGCGTTGGTGTTCATTCCGCTACCGTCGAGAGTCACATTGTTAAAGCGATAAGGTGTCAATGAGGGGACCAGCGCATAACCCCCACTGTTCACAGTTGCACCTTGGCCGCCCCCGACTCTGGCTCCCGCAGCGCCTGGCGCTTCCACCAGGGCAAATGTGTCGCCAACCCACGGGCCGGCAACAATGCCATGGCGATGTACAACAAGCGCCCCGCGTACCCCTGCAGACCATTGCTGATAGTTTTGTGACTGTGAGACGCTGCCGTTTAGCGTGCCGAAAGCCGTATTTTTTTGCAGTGAACCACCCCAGTCGGTCACGCTGTTTGACTCACCTTGCCCCTGTTGCCAGCCAGTGGACAGCGCGTAATTAAGGGTTTCATCCTGATCAAGCGCACCAGACAATGCCAACTGCGCATTGCGCCCAGCCTGTTGAGCCTGACTCGCCGACAGCGCCAGCGTATGCTCACGTTCACCTATACCCAAAGGCATTGAGAGGGTAAGCGTTGCCATGTTTTCTTTTTGCACTTGTGAACGGTCGCCGTTACGCCACCAGGTGTCCTGTCGGCTGAATGACATACCTAACGTCATTCGTCCAAAGGTGGTGTTATACCCAGCCTGCAACTGAGTGCTGCTGCCACGGTCACTGTAGTAATCCATCATTGATCCCGACAGCCATAGGTTTCCGTAGCTGCTCAACGTTTGGTTCACCGTAACGGTAAACTGGTTTTTTTGACGCAGCGTATCCGAGCGCCATTGCGCATTGCTTCCGCTGACGCTTCGCTCACCCAGAACGTCACCGTAGTCACGATACCCTTCTGTGGAATAGCGATAACCCGCCAGCGCGACGTGAGTTCCTATCGGAGTGAACGTTTTGCTCCAGTTGGTTTGCAGCCGCCAGCCACTCATGGTTTGAGAAGCAATCCGGGCCCGCGAACCGGTAACATCGACACCAAAAGCGCCCATCGACGTTGCCAGAACGCCTCCCATCAGGAGTGCCTGATAGTCGTCGCCGATCCGCAAAGCGCCATTAGCGGTCAGGAGATTCGTCATCCCGCGCTCAAGCGTGAAATCGGTAAACAGACCATCGGCGGCGCTGTAATCCCGGGTCTTACCTGCCACCAGACCGTAGCGCCAGACGCCGGGACGCAGTGATAAAGGTACGCTGGCATATGGCACGGTATAGCTACTCTTTTTGTTATCGGCGCCGGTGATTTCAACTTGTAAATCACCGTCCCAGGCTGTATTCGGCAAATCATCAAGTACAAAAGGGCCTTGTGGTACGCTGGTTTCGTAAAGCGTTCGACCATTCTGCTTGACCACAACGCGTGAAGGTGTAGATGCCGTACCACGAATTTCTGGGGCGTAGCCGCGTCGCGACTGTGGCCACATTCGTTGATCGGTTTCCAGTTTGACACCTGTAAACGCCATACTGCCAAGCAGATTTCCCGAGGTGTAGCTTTCGCCTACCGTCAGTAAACTTTCCAGAGATGCGACAGGGTGTTGAAGCCAGGTTTGCAGCGCATCCCAGCGTTGGCTTTCTCGATCGCCATCGCGCCGCCAGTTGGCAGACGACTGTTGGCGAAATTGCCAACTCCCCATGTTGAAGCCGCTGCTCAGTCCCAGCCAACCGTAATCACTTTGCTGACCGTTATTTTTATTGTGATAGGCGTGCAGATTGTAGTTACTGAACAACACGCTCTCGCCGCTTTGCCACTGCGACGGAGGTACATAATCCATGGGGGTACGTTTTAATGCCGCTTGAGGAACGCTGAGATTCAGACGCAATAAGCTCTGGTCAAAATCCCAGCGTCCACCGCTGATCCGAGCTTCAGGGGCGAAGCAATCCTGCGCTTGTTCCGACGCTGCTGTTACGCCCTGTTCATCCCAGAATTTCGCCGGAAGACAGGGGTCGGTACGCCCTGCTGTATTCTGGCGAAACAACACATCATCCCGCCCTACATACCGTCCATTGAGCCAGATATCCACGCTATAACGTCCCGCGACCACCGCATCCGGATCGTTGAGCATTGCCAGGCTTTTTTCGTAACCACTCCCAAGCAACAATGTTTCGTCAAAGGTGTAATCGCTGGCAAAAACAGGCATCGCAGCGGGCAAAAAAAGCCACCACCAGCGTGGATTAGTTTCGGACATTGTCCTGTTTCTCCAATGCCACGCGCCCGCTTAATGAGGCTCCCTGATCGTTAATCCAGCGCATATGCGCGTCGTTCAATTGCGGAATTTTTGCAGGCCACGACATTGTCGCCCACGGTGCGATCGTTTCGCTCTGAATGCGCTGTTTTTTTCCCGCACCGCTGACGTCAAGTGACGAGAGCGCAAGATAGAAACCACTGTTATTGCGTAAATGCAGCTTGCCATTCTGCAGCCAGACCCGGCTGGTGTTCGCCATCTCCAGCGGCGAACCCACCAGCCCTGTGGGTCTGACCAATACTTTTACGCGACTACGTACCAGCACCAGAAGCTGGTTATCGTTTTGCGCATCCTTACTTATGGGCGGGATCTGAATGAAGTTAAACCACCATAGCGATTCCCTGTCCTGTGCAACGGGTTTGCCGATGTAACGCAGCCGCACAGTTTGCCCCGCGTGGGCCGCCATCCGAAAGACCGGTGGCGTGGTGACAAAAGGAGCGGCCGCAGTTTGTGGTACTGATTGTGCATCGCCATCATCAAGCCAAACCTGAACGACACCAGGGACGTCGCCGCGATTAGTTAATTGCACACTGACTTCCCGGCTGTCTGCCGGATAGATTATCCGGTTGCCAGTCATCACTATGCTTGCCTGCACGCAGAAGCACATCATCATTCCAGCTAAACCAATAGCCAATCCTTTCATCACGCAGATCTCGCTTACAAATAGGAAATGGCGTATTGCACAGTGCCGACAACTGTCCCGGCGGTTGCCCCACCGTTCGGGCTAAAATACTGCACGGCAAAGTCGTGCTCACCGGACGTATTTCCGGCCGCAACGGTGATTCCTGCAACTGGAGTTCCAGTACGCAAATCAATCGGCGTAGTGCCCGCGCTATCGGTCAGCAGTTGTAATTCAACATTTTGCGCTGTACCCGTATTAGCCAGGTTTCCACGCTCGGTCATATTATTTGCAACGAAGACGGTTTTAATATCCAACGCATTAGAATCAACAGTACAACCAGTAACGCCGAGGGTGAATGTTGTCAGGCCTGCTGAAGATGCTGCTGCCGCGAGATCGCTTTTCGCAACCGACGGCAGTAATACTACCGGTCGTGCATTTACACCGTTAACCGTGACCTCGCAAGTTTGTTCGGTCACTTCGCCTTTAAAGGTGATGGTATTTGCTGAATCAGCATACGCTATCTGCGCAAACAATAACGCAAGGCCACCAGCTGCAAATATGTAACTGGTATGAGGATTATTGATTTTCATATTGTCTGTCCTTAATTAATAAATACATCGGTATCGTAATAAATAATTCAATAGTCCCTCTCCGCTGAGAGCGGAGTATTTATTGAGGGATACAGCGACGCCAGTAATGTCTTATGACTCCGTAGGATTAACCCTACGATGATTGCTAGTTTAAGAATAATCCCAGAGATTAAAACCTTTGTTTTCTCAAATCATATCAAGTCAATCTTAAGTAAGAAAAACAAACCATAAAATCTTTATATCTTATTGTTTTTATTGAGTTAATGCGATTTTGGTGTGATTAAGAAAATTTTTCTTAAATGCGTGAAAGCAGATGAATTCACAGATTTTCCTCTTCCCCTACGCACCTAAAGCAACATTTCTGGCTTGACTGAAGAATTTTTTGTCCCTTCTCTCTAATGATTTTGTCGTGGCAGGTATCTATGATTACATCATCACTAACGAAACATTTCAGGACCTAACATGAAAATTAACACCGATGATTTCCCGCGCGTCAGAATGGATTATTCAATAGAGTCAGATGCGTCCTCAAATGACATTCTGATTGCAATTTCAAAACTTTTACAAAAAAAACAGCCCTTTGTTTTTATCTGTAGCGGATTACCGACTGAAAGCAATAAAGAAAATGATGATGTTAATGAACGCCGCAAGATTACTACCTGGATGAAGGACAATAAAGCTGCTATTGGCCAACTGATTAAAGGCCATATTCATATCATTCCAGAGACTACTAAGCGCACAGAACTGGAAAGCTTTTCAGTAACCTTCGAAAGATTCTGGGGGTATCCTATGTTTATTGTTGCCACTGAAAACGAGGCCAGAGAGAAAGCTAACGCCCTTCTCTGCTAAGGAATACTGATGTTTATATTTAAGGTTGAGCCAACGTACGTGGAAGAGTTAGTGCAGCCAGTCGTGGTAATTGGTCTCGGTATGGTGACGGAACAATGGGAATTGCCGTTTCACAGTCATAACAAAGCTGAACTTTTATTTGCTGATACCGGGCTTATCACCTTAGAAACTGAACATGATTTGTGGATCGTCCCGCCTCAGGGGGCCGTATGGATACCTGGCGGACTCAGGCATCGGGCAAAATGTAGCGGAAACCCTCGTGGATTTGTGGTGTTCATAGAGCCAGGTACGGTGGAGAATTTACCTGAAACATGCTGCACAATGTCGGTGTCCCCCTTTCTGCGCGCCTTGCTTGAGCGAACTGCCGCGCTGCCGCAAAATTATTCGCATGAGAGCGCGGCATCGCGTCTGATAGCCGTTCTGTTAGATGAGATCATTGCAGCGCCGTTGGAATGGCTTCATCTTCCTATGCCAACTGACACACGCTTGCTGGCGCTGGCAAATACTATGCTGTCATTACCCTCTGAGCGGATAACGCTTGCGCAATGGGCTTGTCGGTTGAATATGAGCGAAAGGAACTTATCCCGGCTTTTTGCCAAAGAAACGGGATTTAGTATAAATCGCTGGCGCCGTCAGATGCACATTGTGAAAGCATTGCCATTACTGGCGCAAGGGCTATCGATACAGGTGATCGCGGATCAACTGGGTTATGAAAGCTCCGGAGCTTTTGTCACAATGTTTCGTAAAGCAACCGGCACACCTCCTCGTCGATTTATGGCTGAAAGGATGGCTGATATTCATTCACCTTTAAATATTCCTGCAGGTGGTTTTTACGAATACTAACGATGATTATCTGTATTTATACATGATAACCACTCCCTTCATTTTACATTGCTGAATATAAACCCAGCACACATATTATCTATTGCAATAAAAACTCTTCGTTTTAAGTAATGTGAGTTTTTATTGTTATGGTTATTTTTATAAGTCAGGAGGAAAAATGGAGTTGCACAAGAAAGTTATTCGTGGTGGTATTTATATTACAATGGATGCGAATATTGGTGATATTAAGAATGGAGCTGTATTGCTTGAGGGGAATATCATCAAAGAAATTAGCCACTCTGAACATGCTTTTGATCATCATCAGGATGCTGAGTTTATAGACGCACATGGCGCTATCGTTATGCCGGGCATGGTAGATGCACATCGACATAACTGGATGTCGCTTTTCCGTGGTGTTTCTACAGAAGAGTCATTACCTGCCTTTTTAATCAATACATTCTACGCGTTTGGAGGGGTATTTACAGCCTCAAATATGTATGCGGCAGTATTATCAGGAAATATCAATGCTATTAACGCAGGTACCACAACAGTCTATGAAATTAACGATTGTGTGAATACGCCTGACCATGCTTTTAATGCTATTCAGGGGATGAAGGACAGCGGAATTCGTGGCATCTATGCCTATGGTATGCAGGTCTATAACTTTGAACCGTCCGGTTTTAAATCTCAGGAGGATCGTCTCGACATGGCCAGGCACCTATCCTGTACACAATTCAACAGACAGGATCGTCTTGGCATGGGGATGTTGATTTCCGACCTCGGCACAGTCCCGTTTGCTCATTCGGCCCAACAAATCAGGCTCACTGATGAGTTGGGAATCAAATGTGTTTCTCATACTGGTGCAGCCAAAACCTCAATTCTGTTACGCGGTTTGAGAGAGTTGGATGATCATGGTTTATTACGCCCCGGCCATCTGCACGCTCACAGTAATGGTTTAACAGGCGAGGACTGGAAACTGATTGCCCAAACCGGCGGATACGTGGTCAGTACGCCATCAAGCGAACTGCAAATGGGCATGGGTTTTTTACCATACCGGGCATGCGTTGAACATGATATCCCCTTCGGTCTTGGCACGGATCTCACGGGCGTTACAACTGATGATCTGTTTACACAAATGAATATTGCACTCCAAATTGAACGTGCTCTGGCGAATGACCAAATTCACCAGCGTGACAGTATGCCTTTTGAGATCACCCCGACCGTTCGTGATGCGCTTTACTGGGCAACGATGGGGGGCGCAAAAGTGATGGGGCTTGCTGATGAGATTGGCTCGCTGAGCGTCGGTAAGAAGGCAGATCTAATTATCATTCGCCATAGGGAAGGTTTTGTTCCGATGATGAATTATGCTGGCGGTGTCGTACAAATGACCCACAGCAACGATGTTGATACTGTCATTGCCGATGGCGTTATTCGTAAACGTCACGGAAAACTATGTGGTTACGACCTGGCAAAAGTTGAAACGCTTGCACAAAGCGCATTTGATAGCCTTGCCAAAAAATCGAAATCTTTTAATACGCTGGCGGCCAGTGATATTGAGAAATTTTTCCGACTAGCTGAGCGTAAAGCATCGTATCATTTCGCACAGGCTTATAGTAAAGAGTATTTTGATCGTACATTGAATTAATAATTCACCCTGCTTTCACGCCATTCGTGTATTCGGATGGCGTTATTTTATATCTATTGATGACTTTCTGAATAAATGTGAAAACAATGAAATTAAGAAGACCAGAAAAAGAAGTGCACTCACCAGTACTGATGTTGAGTACCCTGATGCTTGGCGTATTTACAGGATTATTCAGTGAAACAGCGCTAAACATGGCATTAACCCAATTGATGCATGAATTTTCCGTGGTTGCAGGCGTTGCGCAATGGTTGGTTACAGGGTATTTATTGACGCTGGCCGTATTCATGCCGGCATCAATCATATTGATGAAGTGGTTCAGTACCCGGTCATTAATCATCATTGCGATTTCACTCTCTTTTCTGGGGTGCCTGATTTCAGGTGTCTCAGAAAACATGATGATGTTAATGACCGGGCGTATTGTTCAGGCTATTGGCACCGCGATACTGCTACCCGTGCTGATGAGCGCGGCCTTACTTATTTTTCCGTTGCATCATTGTGGAAAAGTAATGGGAATAGTCGGTGTTTCTATTACTCTGGCGCCCGCGTTAGGACCAACAATATCAGGATTAATTATTACCGTGCTGAACTGGCGGGCGATATTTTTTATATGTGCTTCAATGTATATCGCAGCATTACTACTGGCCATTGTTGCAGCAGAAAATGTTGGGGATATTACTCATCCGCGCATTGATGTGATATCGCTATTATTATCATCCATCGGGTTTGGCGGCATCATCTGCGGGTTGGCTGCGTTGTCTGAAAATCCTGCGTCATCAGTCCACTTCTGGGGCGTTTTCCTGATGGGAATTCTGTGCCTTATCGCATTGTTCTGGCGACAAACCAGAATTCGTTATCCATTGATCAACACAAAAATATTCTCATGCCCGATATTTACAGTCGGCTCGCTTATCATGATGATGAGCATAATGAGCGTACTTGCCACCGCGATTATATTGCCCATCTATTTTATTGATGTCCTGGTAATGCAACCTGCTATGGCCGGTCTGATTTTACTGCCGGGTAACATCGTGAATGTTCTCTTTTCCCCGCTGATTGGTGCCCTCTATAACCGCTATGCGATGAGACCTTTTATTGTACTTGGTTCTCTGTGCCTCGCATTGAGTGCAACGATATTCCTTATAATTACTCATGGATTCGCAGAGCAATGGGCGATTGCCGCCGCGTTTATGTTGTTATGCTTTGGTGTAACGTGCATTATCATGCCGGTACAAACAGCGGCTTTGAGTTCTTTGCCTAAATCTTTATATTCTGATGGTACATCTGTCTGGAATACGTTGTATCAAATCTCCGGTGCCGCCGGAGCCTCGATCGCAATCAGCCTGATGTCATCTTTTACCGCAAGAGCGATGAATGGGAAAGCCAGTACACCTGAGATTTTCGCCTTATCATCAGGAATTCATTCGGTATTTTATTTTATTTTATTCCTGGGGCTCGCTTCATTAGTTGTATCATTCTGGTTACGAGAGCCACAACAAGAAACCTCACCCGATACATTAATCAACTGATATTGTTACTGTTTTTATTAAAACAAAATGACATTTTTTGAAATGTAAAGAAATGAAAATGCATTCTTATTCATAGAAAAGTATGAGTGAAGTCGGCAAAGGAAAAACCATAGTTATGATCATAACAAAAATGTAATACGAGGTTAAAAAAACGACGCCTGTGACCTTGAGAAGACTCAGTCTTCTCAAAACCGCGTGCCCTTAATATGTACGCGGTCCCACTCCGGGTCGCAAAATCGAATAAATAAGGTCTGACTCTTATTTTCACTAAGTAATACACTGGAGAACAACGCTAACCCGGTTGTGGATATCTTCAATATTTTAAAACATGGAGTCAAAACATGTAATAACCATCAGGTATCTTATACGACTCATTCTTCTGTCTGCTTTTGTAAGCAGAAGAAAAGAGTGGTGATAGCCAATACAAGTAAAGATAGGGGTAATGACTTATGGCCTCACAATATGACTTTACTGTCACCCTCCACGATCTTGCTTTTATTCTTAAGCAGATCAAAATATCCGAAGCGGCAACTAACCCAGACGGGAGCGTTAATGCTGAAATGCTTCGGGAATTAGTCTCCAGCCCACTCTTGCCCTATGGACTTCGCACGGTAGATGGTTCATGGAATAACCTTTTACCAGGTCAGGAATTATACGGCTCTGCCGATCAGACAATGCCGAGATTAACCGCATTAAACTGGCAGGATGCGGATCAAATGACCAGCTATATCCAGATTGGCGGTACGGTCATTGATGCCGACCCACGAATAATTAGCAATTTAATTTCAGACCAGACGGCCTCAAACCCGGCCGCGCTTGAGGCTTTTAACGCATTAAAAGATGCGCCCGGCGGCGGGACTGTTACTGGGGATGGCAGCTTATCCATCCCCAATCAGTCTCCCGATATTGGGCTCTCCCCTGCGTTTAACGGCTGGATGACCTTCTTTGGCCAGTTTTTCGACCATGGTCTGGATCTGATTCCGAAAGGAGGCAACGGTATCGTTTTCATTCCGCTCCAGCCCGATGACCCTTTATATGTTGAAGGGTCGTCGACAAACTTTATGCTATTAACCCGGGCAACGGTGGATGAAAACCGAGAGACAGTAAACCTGACAACCCCCTTCATCGACCAAAACCAAACCTACACCTCCCATCCTTCACATCAAATTTTCATCCGCGAATACGTCATTATTGATGGGAAACCTGAGCCTACCGGGAATTTATTGGGTGGTGCAAACGGTGGACTGGCGACCTGGGCTGACGTTAAAAACCAGGCTGAAACCCTGCTTGGCATTAAACTCACCGATCAGGACGTGTTTAATGTTCCCCTGCTGGCAACGGATCGCTACGGTAATTTGATTTTAAGTGAAAACGGAAAGGTACAGATTGTTACCACCGGGGGGCTGGTTGAAGCCAACGGAGGCCTGTTACCCGCGGAGACGTTCCGCACCGGTCATGCGTTTCTGGATGACATCGCTCATACTGCCGTGCCAAAAGCTGGTCTGCTGGCAGATGATGACAGCGCCATCGGCGGAGAAGGACCGCAACCGGCAGGAACCTATGATAACGAACTGCTCGATCGCCACTTTATCACCGGTGACGGGCGCGGGAACGAAAATATAGGTTTAACCGCGGTGCACGCCGTTTTTCACAGCGAGCATAACCGCCTGGTTGAGCAGTATAAAACCACTCTGCTGGAAACCGGCGATATCGACCTCATTAACCAGTGGTTGATGCCCAACCACCAAATCACGGAATTACCTGCCGATACCAATACTCTGGTATGGAACGGTGAGTACTTATTCCAGGCAGGCCGCTTCTCCACGGAAATGCAATATCAGCACCTCGTATTCGAGGAGTTTGCCCGTACCGTACAACCTGCCGTCGATCCGTTTGTCTTCTCCAACACGGCGGATATCAACCCGCTGATCTTTGCAGAATTTGCGCATGTTGTTTACCGTTTTGGGCATTCAATGCTGACAGAAACCGTGGCGCGTACCGACATTGATATGCAAAGCGGTGATATTGACCTGATTTCAGCATTCCTGAATCCGGTAGCATTTAATCAAATCAACGGGACCACCGTTACGGACGATCAGGCTATTGGCGCAATCGTGCGTGGTATGACGCGTCAGGTGGGTAATGAAATTGATGAATTTATTACCGATGCTCTGCGTAATAATCTCATCGGCCTGCCCCTGGATTTAGGCGCGCTTAATATAGCCCGTGGCCGTGACACCGCAATGCCGACGCTGAACCAGGCCCGCGAGCAGTTTTTTGCTTTAAGCGGCGATAGCCAACTGAAGCCTTATACCAGTTGGGCTGACTTCACTACCTACCTGAAAAATCCCGCTTCAATCATTAACTTTATGGCCGCCTATGGTCAGCACGAACTGATCCTCAGCGCTACCAGCCTTGAAGGTAAACGCGCAGCGGTTAACTTCCTGTTGTTTGGTGATGCTAACAATTCCCCGCCTGCGGATGCGATGGATTTCTTTAACAGTACCGGAGCGTGGGCAACCAAAGAGACCGGTCTGAATATGGTCGATTTCTGGATTGGCGGGCTGGCTGAGCGCAAAAATGAATTTGGCGGCATGCTCGGCTCAACCTTCAACTTCGTCTTTGAAACACAAATGGAAATGCTTCAGGACGGTGATCGTTTCTACTATCTGAGCCGCGTTCAGGGGCTGAACTTACTCAATGAACTGGAGGCCAACTCGTTTTCCGCGCTGGTAATGCGTAACAGCGATCTTGGTGATGAGGGTTCCTCCCACCTGCCCGCTAATCTGTTCCAGACACCGGACCATATTTTTGAAGTGAACCGCGTGCTGCAAACGGAAATCGACCCAAAATGGGGTAATCCACTGAAGGATCTGCTCTCGCCGTTGTTGGTGCGTCGCGACCCAGGGGTGGATGTTGACGGCGATAGTTTTGCCGATGGTGGGTATCTGAAATATACCGGCGATGGGCATGTGGTGCTTGGTGGGACGGCAGGCAACGATACGTTAATCGGCGGTAAAGGGATTGACAGCCTGTGGGGTGATGGCGGAGATGACCGACTGGACGGCGGTGACGAAGCCGATGTGGTCCATGGCGGTGACGGTGATGACATTATTACCGATACCGGAACGCCTGTTGGTGATGCGGACTTCCTGCATGGCGATGCCGGACATGACGTTATCTTCTCCGGTAACGGAAACGATCTGGTCTTTGGTGGCAGCGGCAGCGACTTCGTGGTGGTCGGCGAAGATGCGCAGGAGGTCTTCTCGGGTCAGGATAACGACTTTGCGCTTGGCGGCTCGGGTGGTGATTTCCTGATGGGCAACGAAGGCGATGACTGGCTGGAAGGCGGCGACGGGTTTGACACGCTGGCGGGTGACAACTCTGAGTTGTTCTTCAACAGTACCATTATCGGTCACGATGTCCTCAACGGTCAGGGTAACGACACCGACTACGATGGCGAAGCCGGTGACGACATCATGGTTCAGGGCGCGGGGATCCAGCGCAATAATGGCATGGCCGGTTTCGACTGGGCTATCCATAAAGGCGACCCAAATGGCGCTAACTCTGACCTTGGGATCCCTATTTTCGTCAACCAGCAGGAGTTTATTCTACGCGACCGTTTTGATCTTGTTGAAGGGCTGTCGGGCTGGAAACACGACGATATCCTGACCGGAACAGAACAGCCGATAGGTACTGCGCCTGTTCAGGGCGTTCCCCTCTCTAACAACCTGACCCAGGAAAGCGCGGACCGGATCAACGGTCTACAGGCTATTCTCGGCGTAGAGCGTTCTACAAATCCGGACGCGGTGCTACTGAATCCTGATGATGGTAGCGATATTTTACTCGGCGGTGGTGGTAGTGACCGCATCATGGGTAAAGCTGGTAACGATATCATTGATGGTGATGCGTGGCTCAATGTTCGTATTGCCGTTACGGGTATGGCGGGACTCACCAGCGCCGAAAGTATGGCCGAACTGAAATCGTACATGCTGGCCGGCACGCTGAAACCGAATCAACTGTCGATTGTGCGCGAAATTCTGCATGAAGGTAACGGCACGGAAACTGACGTCGCGGTGTACCGTGATGTCAGCAGCAACTATGTCTTTACCCGTATGGCGGACGGTAGCCTGCGCGTCGATCACGCTACGCCGGATGCCGCGCTGAACCTGAATGATGGCATCGATCGTCTGTTGAACATCGAAAAACTGGAGTTTGGCGATGGGAAGCAGCTGTGGGTGACGGGGCAACAAGCGACGGGCGATCTGATCATCAGCAATCCTAACCCTTCGGTGGGTGACCTGCTGCGCGTCAACGTGGCGAACTTGCTGGATGGAAACGGGCTGGCGGCGGATGTGGCCATCACTATGACCTGGCAGGCTTTCGTCAACGGCCAATGGCGAGATCAGGCAACAGGCGTTGAGTTCAGAGTGCCTGGCGCTATTCAGGGCGCACCGTTGCGTGTGGTCGCCAGTTTTAACGACCGCATGGGTGACGCTGAAACCCTGATGTCGGCACAAACTCAGGCAATCCTCCCGCGCAATCAGGCCACGACCGGTGTGCCAGTAATTAACGACCTCACCCCAACTGAAAGCCTGACGCTGACAGCGGTGGTTTCAGGCATTTCTGACGCTGATGGTCTGAGCGGCGGTAATTTCACTTATCAATGGAGAATGAGTTCGCCAACCGGATTCGTCAACATTAACGGTGCGACATCCGCTACCTATACGCCGGGCCAGGCTATGGTCGGCAGAACGTTGCAGGTGGTCGTTACCGTCGTCGACGATGAAGGCAACCCCCCTGTTGTCCTGACGTCGACCACCACCCAGCCTGTAGGCGATCTGATTGTTGGTACCAACGGGGCTAACACCCTCGTCGGTACTGCCTGGAGCGATATCCTGCGCGGTGAAGGCGGTAATGACACCTTACTTGGCGGTGCAGGTGACGATCTGCTCATCGGCGGTGCTGGAAACGACAATCTCTCTGGTCAGGCGGGACAAGATATTCTGCAAGGTGATGCCGGTAACGACACGCTTGATGGCGGGCTTGGTGCCGACAGTATGACCGGCGGCGCGGGCGATGATACCTACATCGTTGATGATTTCGGTGATGTGGTTATCGAAGGTGTAAATGGCGGCACGGACGTTGTCCGAACCAGCCTCAGCAGCTACGACCTCACCGATAACGTGGAAGAACTGGTATTTACCGGCAACGGCAGTTTTATCGGTACCGGTAATGCCATTGCAAATACCATTACGGGCGGTTCTGGTAACGACTATTTGTTTGGTATGGGCGGTAACGACCAGTTGTTTGGTGGTATCGGGAATGACTTCCTCGATGGCGGAGATGGCGCTGATAACTTGCAAGGTGGTGTTGGCAACGATGTCATGATTGGCGGTGCGGGCGCGGATACCCTCTCCGGCGGTAGCGGGGACGATATTCTCAATGGTCAGGAAGGTAACGACATTCTGGACGGTGGTACCGGGAGTGACATCTTCGCCTTTGGGGCCAACTTTGGGCAGGACCGAATTACCGGTTTTGACAGTAACCCCAACGGCGGGCAGGACTTCCTTGATCTCGTCTTGTTAGGTATCAATGCGGGTAATTTTGCCAGCAACGTGTCTATCACCGGAAACAATGGCAACACCATTGTGACTATCGGTACAGACACCATCACATTGGTGGGCGTCAATTCGACCACCGTGAATATTGGTGACTTTTATCTGGAAATGCCCACTACCCTTGCCAGCAACAATGGCAATAGTTCATTGATCGTATAAGGAGAAGACTATGTCGCGCCAGCATACGCCAACAGAACTGAATGATGCATTAAAGGGAACGAAACCCACTTTTCTGATGCTGCTGTTTTTTAGTTGTGTGATTAATATGCTTATGCTGGCGCCGGCAATTTATATGCTACAGGTTTACGATCGTGTGCTGGTCAGTAAAAATACCACCACGCTGTTAATGTTAACCTTATTGATTGTCGGCTTGTACATCGTTATTGCCATGATTGAATCTGCCCGCGCGCAGGTTATGGTCAGGCTTGGCAACAGGCTGGATATAAAGCTAAGTCAGTTGGTCTTTAACGCAGCCTTTAAAAGAAAGATGGTTACCGGTGATAACAACCCGGCGCAATCTTTAGCCGAACTGGATCAGATCCGTCAGTTTCTTTCCGGGAATAGTCTGTTCGCCTTACTGGATATTCCCTGGACGCCGATATATCTTTTCATCGCCTTTTTGGTCCATCCCCTGCTGGGATATCTTTCTCTCGGCGGAATAACATTATTATTTATTCTGACGCTGGTATCTGAAATCTCTACCAAGCGCCCGATTCAGCAAGCGCACGCCTTAACCATTAACAATGCCAGCAAACTGAATAAACAGCTGCAAAACGCCGATGCCATTGAAGCGATGGGGATGCTTTCGACCCTGAAGTCCAACTGGCAGGAGCAACATAACAAAGTGCTGGCGCTACAAACACAGATTGCCGACAAAACGGCCGGGTTAAGCAGTCTCAGCCGCTTTGTGCGGGTATTGCTGCAGTCGATTGCGCTGGGCGCCGGGGCTTTACTGGTGATCGGCGGCCATATTACCCCGGGCTTGATGATTGCCGCCTCGATCATTCTTGGCCGCGTCCTCAACCCGGTAGAGCAAGTCATTGGCAGCTGGAAGCAGTTCGTGCAGTTTCGTAGCGCGTGGCATCAGCTCTCAACCTTGCTGAAGGAGTATCCGGCGCCGAAAGAGGTACTGACCCTGCCGCGTCCGAATGGCAACATCAGCGTCGAAAGCGTCTTCGCTGCAGCCCCCGGCCAGCCTTCCCCGCTACTGCGTAATATCTCATTCCAGCTGGAGCAAGGTGAAGTGCTGGGGATTATCGGTCCTTCAGCCTCAGGAAAAACCTCGCTGGCAAAGGTTCTGGTTGGTGTCTGGAAACCGTTATCAGGGAAAGTCAGATTAGATGGCGCAGATATATGCCAGTGGGATAAAGCGCTGCTGGGCCCGTCTATTGGCTATCTGCCGCAGGATGTGGAACTGTTTGACGGTACCATCGCACAAAACATTGCCCGCTTCGCGCAGAATGACAGTGAGCTTATCGTCGCCGCCGCATTACTGGCAGGCGTTCATGAGATGATCCTGCGCTTGCCGCAAGGTTACGACACACTGCTGGGCGCAGGTGGATACCAGCTCTCCGGTGGGCAGCGGCAACGCATCGGGCTGGCGCGCGCCGTGTATAACAATCCTGCGTTTATCGTGCTTGATGAACCGAATGCCAATCTTGACGACGCGGGCGAATTTGCACTCGTTAAAGCCATCAATGCCCTGCGTACCCAGGGACAAACCACAGTCATTATCTCACACCGCCCGACGCTGCTCGGCGTGGTCAATAAGGTTTTGTTGCTTAACGATGGCGTTATACAGGAGTTTGGTACCCGCGATCAGGTTTTTGCCCATTTGCGTCAGGCCAACGTACTGAAACCGGTGGCTACGCCTTCTCCATCCACGACTGAACAGCAACGTGAGGCTTGATGATGAAAAAGAATCCCCACAACACGGCCTCTGCTGGCGTAGATACCAATATCTGGTCACCGATTATCCGGGGCGTGATCGTCATTGTGCTTGGTGTCGGTAGTTTTATCCTCTGGGCAGTGCAAGCTCCGTTAGATGCGGGCGTGGTCGCCGATGGTACGGTAACCGTATCGAGTAACCGCAAAACCATTCAGCATCTGAGCGGTGGTCGGGTAACCGATATCTTTATCAAAGAAGGCGACTTCGTGAAGAAAAATCAGGTCCTCGTCCGGTTGGATAAAATGCAGCTTGAAATGCGTTTCAGCGCGTTGAATGCCCAGTATATTTCTGCAAAAAGTATCGAAGATCGCCTGTTAGCAGAACGCGATGGCCTGGATGTGATCCGCTTTAATACTACGCTGACGCAGCAATTCTCTGGCAATAAACGGCTATCAGAAGTCAGAAATCTGCAGGCTAAACTTTTCGATACCCGTCGCAAAACGATTCAGGATGAACTGTTGATGATTCAGGAGACGCTCGATGGTCTGGTTGGACAGACGGATAATCTCAATAAAATAAAAGGCTATCGCGACCACCAGTTTTCTCTGATTAACCGGGAGTTAGGGGCTATTCGCGCGCTGAGCGAAAAAAACTATTACCCCAAAGCACAATTACTGGTGCTGGAGCGCGAGGCAGCAGAAATATCTGGCAGCGTTTCAGAAGATATTCTCAACATTGCCAAACTGAAATCGCAGCAGAACGAATTAAAAATTAAAGCCTACCAGGTGCGTCATCAATATTTACGTGAAGTTGAGTCTGAACTGACGGAAAACCAAAAAGAAGTGGCAATGCTGGAGGATGAATTGGTATCAACGCGTCATGAGCTGGATAACACCGAGATCCGCTCACCGATTAACGGTATTGTGCTGGATGTTAAAGTCAGTACCGTGGGCGGCGTCATTCAGCCTGGAGAACATTTGATGGATATCGTCGCCGCCGGACAACCGATGCAAATTGATGCCAAAATACCCGTACATGCCATTGATAAACTGGTCCCCGGTTTAACCGTTGATGTGCTGTTCCCTGCCCTTAACCATGCGCTGTTACCGTCGGTTCCGGCCCAGGTTCTGACTATCTCTGCGGACCGCTTAATTGATGAAGCCACTCAGCAGCCTTACTACCTTGCGGAAGTACAGGTTTCAGCAGAGGGCGCGCGTTTGCTGGGCGATTACAAAATTAAAGCGGGAATGCCCGCCAGCGTGACGATCAAGACCGGTGAACGAACCCTGATGAGTTATCTGTTTAAACCGTTGATTGCCCGTCTGGAACTGGCTTTTAAAGAGTATTGATCCATCCATTGCCGGTATGACGTACGGCTTGTCGCGCCATACCGCTTTCTGCCGTTGCTGGCAGCTTTGCTTTCTTGTAACCTTCTTCCCGTCTCACTACTGACAAAATCTGGAACCACTGAACTGGACTTCATATGAATGCTCATAATTCTAAAGACCCTTTACATGGCGTGACGCTAGAAATGCAGGTCAATGCCCTGGTTGAACGTTATGGTTGGGCTGAGCTGGCGCAACTTATCAATATCAACTGCTTTAAAAATGAACCGAGCGTTAAATCCAGTCTGAAGTTTCTGCGCCGTACGCCGTGGGCACGGGCAGAAGTAGAAGCGCTGTACCTGGACTCTCTACATGACCAGGTCTCAAATCACACTCCCGAACCGGCCTTCGATCCCTGGGCTAACAGCCGCAATAAGAAGAAATAAGAGCAAAATCAGATGGCAGCATCCGGTTTCTTTTCAGGAAATTATCAGAAAAAACTGGCGAAGATTCTCGCCCGTTCTCGTGCCAGACTACCGCTGACCAACATGAAATGGTTTGCTGTACTTGTGGGCAGTATGTTGTTACTTGGCAGCTGCTCTTCACAACCGCCCGGCCCCAAAACCACTTCGCAACCTCCGGTGAGCAAACCCCAGCAGAGCAAGGAACCAGTGCGTGGGATCTGGCTGGCGACGGTTTCACGTCTTGACTGGCCGCCGATCTCATCCGTGAACATCAGTTCACCTGCTGTACGCATCAGCCAGCAGCAAAAAGCGCTGACGGATAAGCTGGACAACCTGAAACGGCTGGGTATTAACACCGTTTTTTTCCAGGTTAAGCCCGATGGGACCGCATTGTGGAAGTCAAAGATTCTACCGTGGTCAGATACCCTGACCGGCACGATTGGCCAGGATCCAGGTTACGATCCGCTGCAGTTTATGCTCGATGAAGCGCATAAGCGCGGAATGAAAGTTCATGCCTGGCTTAACCCCTATCGCGTGTCTGTAAACACCAAACCTTCGACGGTCACTGAATTAAACAGCACGCTCTCACAAACACCGTCCAGCGTATACGTTCTGCATCGGGACTGGATCCGCACCGCGGGCGAGCGTTTTGTGTTAGACCCCGGTATTCCCGAAGTGCGCGACTGGATCACCAGCATCGTGGCGGAAGTGGTTGAGAATTACCCGGTTGACGGTGTGCAGTTTGATGATTACTTCTATACCGAGTCTCCCGGCTCTGCGCTCAATGACAGCCAGACGTTCAGAAGATACGGCCAGGGATTCGCTTCCAAAGCTGACTGGCGCCGCGATAACACGCAAAGGTTAATTGCCCAGGTATCGCAGACCATCAAGAAACTCAAGCCTGAAGTCGAGTTTGGCGTTAGCCCTGCGGGCGTATGGCGCAACCGTTCGCACGATCCAGCGGGCTCAGACACGCGCGGGGCGGCAGCGTATGATGAGTCTTATGCCGACACCCGCCGTTGGGTGCAACAAGGCTTGTTGGATTACATCGCACCGCAACTCTACTGGCCTTTTGCCCGCGATGCAGCGCGCTACGATGTACTGGCAAAATGGTGGGCAGATGTCGTGAAATCAACCAACACTCGCCTCTACATTGGTGTCGCGCTGTATAAAGTTGGTGAACCATCGAGAAAAGAGCCAGACTGGACGGTCAAAGGCGGTGTGCCGGAACTGAAAAAGCAGCTCGATCTAAACGAGACCGAACCGTACATTAACGGCACGATCCTGTTTCGCGAAGATTATCTTAATCAACCGCAAACGCAGGAAGCTGTGACCTATATTCGCAATCGTTGGGGACGTTAATGGTTGTTCTGAGCGGGAAGCCTGAGCCAGACGCTCACGTAGCGGGTAAATTTCCCCACAAAAACTCCGGCGAACATGCCGCCAGTAATGATAGCCAGGGCGCTCATTGCGGGTTGACGTAAAACGTCGGGGGAAATGGCGTTAAGTACGCCAAGTACGTACTTAACGCCGAATGCCAGCAGCATAAATGGCAATGCGGAATAATCTGCCGGACGGTGAATACTCCGTGGTGCGCTACTGCGGCTCAAACGGCCGGGGTTAATTAATATGTAGCCAATGATTGCGCCGCTGATGATACCTATCGCCCACTGAATATACGTAATGAGGGTCGGGTCGCGATAAGTGATTAAATCGTAGATATCCCAGACTAAAAAAATAGCGGGGATCAGCGCCAGCTTTTCCAGCGTGACAGTGGCGGGTGTTCTGGCTCTAATCCCTCGATACAGTAGAAAGGCAAACAGCAGATACACCCAAACTGGCGTGTTTTTCAGCATATTCACGACAAATTCAGCCATAACGTTGCCTCGCTCAGATTTAATTCTTCGCTAAGTGTAGCGGCTGTATCTGCGTTACCGGGACATTAAACGGCGGACATTATCATTAATCTGTTTCTGTATCGTATTCAGCGTAGTTTGTGTTATCTGATCGGCGTATTTGTCTTTGGCTGTAACGCTTAGCGCTGTTGCATGGTGGCAGATCTTGTCGATTATAGCGTTCACATGCTCAGCTGATAGCTCAGCTTCCTGTACGCCAAGCTGCTGCAGGTGCTTTCTTTCGATATCCAGCGCTTCTCCCAGCACGTCCATTTGGTGATACCCGCCGGGTCCTTCGCACCAGGTCACGTCGTAAGCCGGAGCCAAAGTCCAGTTTCCTGCGGCTGACATTAAATAGGCAAAGTTTTTGGGATGGTCATCGCGGTTGTTAAATGCCACGTTGAAAACCACGCGTTCGAACGCTTTCGCTTTTTCTCTGACATCATTGGTACAAATCTGTGTGGCGCGCAGAAAATCCCGGTAATCTAAAGCACCGGGTATCTGGTAATTTGCACCGGTAAATGCCGCCAGGCTCTGCATAGGAATACGGACCGACTGGTCACGGTCGAAACGGCGGGTAGCAAATGCCGCCTGCCCGTCAGGCAGATTAAAATACGCGGTATCAGGCGTAGTGATCCCACATTGCCGCAAACATTCAGCATACACCGCTTCGATGGCACATACCTCAGCATGCTCATGCCTGGCAGGAAATTTAATCAACCAGCTTTCGCTCCCCGGGAGAGGCGCAGTGGTGAACTTTGACGTGACACTGTCACGATAAAGTAACGCTTTTGGCCTGGCCCCTTGCGGTGAACCGCCCATCTGGAGCAGTTTTTGCAAGAATTCCCCGCCTTCGCCGCTCAGGACTTCCTGAACCTCAGATGCCAGTTGTTCGAGAGGAACATCCTCTTTTGAAAGCGTCTCGGCATCTGACTGAACGGGCCGGAACGTCATGGCGCCCATTGCGTTATTGCCGACCCAGGTTAATCTCTCCAGAGGTCCTATGCGCGCTGCGTTGAGTCCACGGCGTTTAAATAAACGATCCATCAACAGCATACCCCAACCATCAGGTAACGAATCGTACACGGGTCCTGGTAATCCCAACTGATGAGCCGGGAAATCCCTGCGTAAACGAGGACCGTTCAGTGGTAACCTTAGCCGGGACAGCTCCAGCCCCTTACGTATAGCGTCTTCACTGTATTCAAAGGCGATCAACGGGCGTCCGGTCAGGGCTGAGGAAGACACCAGTTTTCCCCACAACCATTTTTCACCCCAGCCTTCATAAAAGATATCGACTTGCTCAGGCATCAGTATTTTTCCTTTTCACCCGCTGACGTGCCGCGCTCTTCTCGTAACGCAAAATATCATCCAGACTGTCGATCCTGGGTTTGAATAAGCCCTCGAGCGCGTCACCATAACCTAACACCATCGCGACTTTGACCAGATTCTCAAATCCTACATTTTTACCTGCTTCCAGATTCGAAACGGTATTCACACCGACACCTGAACGCGCGGCAACATCTGCCTGCGTCATTTGCTGCGCGAGCCGTTCCTTACGCAATCTGTCGCAAAGTAGTTTGACGATATCGGCTGCTGTATTGAGCGTTAAATCCATAATATTGGCTCTTATTGGAATAAAAACGACTTTACACCCAATATTATAGAGTTAATCGGGGAATGATTCAAAGTTTTGTAAGGCACAATAAAGAGGAGTTAAATCGATAAATCGTGGTTAAGCGCCATTATACTGGAGTTATCCGGGCACAATGTTTGCACCCGGATATCGTGTCGTTATCAGGCCACTGAAGGCTCAGACAATCTGAATGACGAGACCAGCAACGCCAACTGCTCCGCCTCCTCTTTCAATGCCTGTGTACGTGCGGCGGCATCATCAATTAATGATGCGTTTTGCTGAACGGTGCTGTCCATTTCGGTAACGGCGAGCGTAACTTCGGAAACACCTTTACGCTGTTCTTCACCAGCAACGCGTATTTCCCCCATCAACTGGCGTACCTGACGCACATTGCTGACCAGTTCTCCCAGACGTTCGCCGGCAGTGTGAATTTGCTGACTTCCGCTACCAACATGAGAAACGGATTCATCAATCAACGCTTTAATTTCCTGAGCAGCGGTGGCACTGCGCTGAGCCAGCGTGCGCACTTCGGAGGCCACGACGGCAAACCCTCTGCCAGCATCACCCGCTCTGGCGGCTTCAACCGCGGCATTCAGGGCGAGAATATTGGTCTGGAACGCAATGCTGTCGATGACAGCGACGATTTCCACCATTCTGCCGGATGAGGCGCTGACGTTATCCATCGTAGAGATAACGCCTTGCATCACATCACCGCAACGGTTGGCCGTTTGCGCTGTGTTATCGGATAGCTCATCCGCCAACTGTGTATTACTGGCGTTTTGATGAACGGTCGCATTTAACTGCTCCATAGCCGCTGAACTCTCTTCCAGCGCAGCGGCCTGCTGCGTTACGCGAGATGAAAGCTCCATATTACTATCAGCCAGGCTAACGGCGTTATTCGCCACCACTGTGCTACTGCTTCTGACGGTGATCAGGATGGCCGAGATTTTATCGACGAACAGGTTAAACGCCTCGGCGATAGCCGAAATCTCATCTTTGCCGCGAACATCCAGACGACGTGTAAGATCGCCTTCTCCCTGCGCGATGTCATCAAGTGCCTGACGGGTATCATCGAGACGTGAAATTAGTCGACGAACCACCAGCCATGATCCCACCAGCAACAGCGTCATGATAGGGATCAATACCTCCAGAACGTCCTGCATCATCACTTTGGCAAGACCGACAATACGTGATTCTGGTGTCACAAGCCCTACGACCCAGCCGGTATCTGGCATCGGGAACAGCATGACCTGTGACGCTGTATTCAGGACGAGATCATTTTCCAGCGTTATGGTCTTCACCCCATCTGTCGGGCGCAAAGATTTCAGACCGTTTTGCACCGGGATAAGCCACTGCGCGCTTTGCGCCAGATCGTTAATGGTTTTATGTTTGGCCAGGTCGGCCTGCGGGAAATAGAGAATTTGTCCCTGCTTGTCTACCACAAACGCGTAACCGCCAGTACTGTTGCCCTGCTGCTGCATGAAAGTAGCGACGTTATCCAGACGGATATCGGTGGTAGCGACACCGGCAAACTTGCCCGCCTGCTGATAAGGCACGCTGCATGTCACCATGTTGACGCCTGAACTGGCATCCTGGTAAACATCAGACCATAGGCAGTTGTTTTGTGATTGCCCTTTGGCGTGCTGATACCAGCTTTCATTGTGGTATCCGCTTGATCCTTCGACGTTATAATCGTTGGAATAGACAAGCTTTCCTTCGGCATTACGCGCCCAGAAAAAGCTTCTTTTCTCCACACCTGCGGTGAAGGCGTTTGGTTCTGGCCAGATACCACCGCCGGTAATAATCGAGTCTTTACCTTCACCAATCAGATGCGGAACGACGCTTTGATACAGAGATTCATCGTTAGGCAACACTTCAGCCAGTCGCGACAGGCTGACTGTCTCACCTTCAATTCGGGACAATACAGTACTCAACTGACGGGTTAAACCTTGCCCTGTTTCTTCGATCAGGGCGGTGTTGATTTCAACGACGCGCGGCTGACCACGCCAGAGCATAATCACCACGATAACAATAGTCGTTACTGCAAGCAGCAGAATGCCGCCGATGGTTAAACGCGTTGAAATACGAGTAGGATACCAGGCCATACAAACTCCTTCTGCAAAAGGCTAACTTTTATCCAGTATCGGCACAGGCGTTTATATCTTTATAAAGTTTTCTTAAGTATTGCAAAACAAATAAGTGACAACGTCACAAATAACAAAACCCAGCACTTTGGCTGGGTTTTAATAACGGCTTAATTTTATTTAGATAATTCTTTTTTGATTTCGTCTTTTATTTTACTTAATTCGCTCTGCGGATGTTTCTTACAAAGTTCAACGGTCAGAGGAACTGCAGTCGTAACGGTTTCGTTATAGTCTACGTAATCGCCACCTTTGAAGTCTTCGTCTTCATTGAGCACCCAGAAGGCCACCGGAGCCATAGTTTGTGGGTTCAAATCAATAAACTCTTGACAGTTCATGCCTTTCGGAGTCACTTCAGTTTTAGCGTTATCTGTTGCTGCATTGACGCTGACACTGGTTAACAGCGCTGCGGCCAGAATACCTGCTGTAGAAAGGGAGAATTTATTCATTGTAGTACTCCATGTATAATATAAATAATATCTACACTTGCGCTTAACACCGTTAATGTAGCTCGCGAAAAATAATACCCCTATCGTCATAAGAATAAAGATTGGTGTTATTGATATGGCTGAAATTTATATTTTCAATTACTGATTCTTATGTCTTAGGGATAAATGTTGCCCACAATGTGATCGCTCCGACGAAATCAGCAGATTCATACCCCGCTTCCTCTGCCGTTGCACCAAATCTGAACTACGCTGCACAAATGTTGATCATTAGTTAACGAATTTGATCTGAGTTTTAACAAAAACAGCCGACATGCCGCTGTTACTGACATGGCACGCGTCGTGCATTGTTAATTCGCTAACAGAGATACGGAATCTGACAGACAACTAACAGCGAGAAGGTAATGACAGCCAAACCAGAGTTATTTACCCGCATAGAGCAAACCTTTAGCCAGCTGACGCCCAGCGAAAAGCGCGTGGCTGGGTGGCTGTTAGCCCATGCTGTGCAGATCCCATTTGAAACCGCGGATGGCATCGCGAAAGCAACCGGAACCAGCGGCATTACCGTCGGACGTTATCTGCGTAAACTGGGCTTTCGTAACCTGGAGGATGCAAAAGCCAGTCTGCGTGAGCTGCCTGTAGTTCCGTATCAGCCCTGGGGAATGAATGAACGACTGGATTCCTGGCACCAGCAACAAAGCCTGCCAGATCGGGCGCACCAGTCGCTGTTACTGGAAATCGACGCCATTACCCACGTCTACCAACTTGCTCAGGGTGAGACGTTTCTACGCATTGCACAGCAGTTGGCGCATGCGGAAGCCGTGTACATCCTCGGGATCCAGTCCACACGCGGGATCGCTAACGCCTTTTTTAGTCACCTGGAATATCTGCGACCTAAAGTCAGCTACTCCGAAGGCCTTTCCGGCAGTTGGGTAGAGTCGCTGAACTCGGGATTCAGCCAGCCTTACGTGGTTATTACCGATATGCGCGCCTACTCCGCTATTTCGCGACAATATTGCCGTGTCGCCACTGAACGCTGCATTCCGCTGGCGCTAATTACCGATGTGTGGTGCCCATGGGCCAGGGATTATTCCATTGATTTGCTTCAGGTAAAAACCGACACCGGACATTTCTGGGACTCACTGGCACCGGTGAGCTGTCTGTTCAACTTATTACTTTCTGCGGTGGTGGCGCAACTGGGTGACGCCCTCGCAGGACGCCTGCAAACTAATCGCCAGTTACAACAACAATTTGGTCAATTCGAACAATAAACAGGAAACGTGCTATGTCAGAACTCCCAGAACTGGTCGATCTGTCGGTGATATTTCCGTCGCTGCATATCGATCTTAAATACGCTACTGCCGACAACATTACCGGCGCACCTATCTACAGGGAAGCGCGTTGCCTGTTGCACACCGAGGCGGTAACCGCGCTGGCAAAAAGCATCAGCATTGCGCAACTGGCGGGCTTGTCGCTGGTGGTGTACGACGCGTATCGCCCCCAGCAGGCGCAGGCGATACTGTGGAATGCCTGTCCCGACCCGCAATATGTTGTCGATGTCGCGATTGGTTCCAATCACAGTCGGGGTACGGCCATTGACGTCACGTTGATGGACGATCGCGGCCATCTCCTTGATATGGGGGCCGGTTTTGATGAAATGCACGACCGTTCCCATGCCTGGCATCCATCTGTTCCTCCGGCAGCGCAGCGTAACCGCCTGCTGCTCAATGCCATTATGTTTGGTGGTGGTTTTGTCGGTATTAACAGCGAATGGTGGCATTTTGAATTACCTGATGCCGCCCGTTACCCGCTGCTTGACGATCAAATTGATTGTTACACTGTCACGTCTATAACAACACAACATCCCCTTTAATTCTGGAGCCTGGTTATGAAGACTACACCTGCGTTAAACGCTTTTTTCCGCCCCGCTCTGATAGCCGTTGCGTTAGCGGTTGCCCTGCCCGCCGCGCAGGCTGCCGTTCCCAAAGATATGCTAGTGATTGGTAAAGCCGCCGATCCGCAGACGCTCGATCCCGCTGTGACCATAGATAACAATGACTGGACGGTCACCTATCCCTCTTACCAGCGGTTGGTTCAGTACAAAACCGATGGTGGTAAAGGTTCCACGGAAGTTGAAGGCGATTTAGCCAGCGGCTGGAAAGCCTCGGACGACCAGAAAGAGTGGACGTTTACCCTGAAAAACGATGCCAAATTCGCCGACGGAACGCCGGTGACGGCTGATGCGGTAAAGCAATCCTTCGAACGTTTGCTCAAGATTGGTCAGGGACCTGCGGAGGCTTTCCCGAAAGATCTGAAGGTTGAGGTCATCGATAACAACACGGTGAAGTTTACCCTCAGCCAGCCGTTTGCTCCGTTTCTGTATACGCTGGCAAATGACGGTGCCTCAATCATTAACCCGGCCATCTTAAAAGCGCATACCGCAGACGATGCCCGCGGATTCCTGGCACAGAACACGGCAGGCTCTGGTCCCTTCATGCTGAAGAGTTGGCAAAAGGGACAACAACTGGTGCTGGTGCCTAACCCGCATTATGCCGGTACAAAACCGACGTTTAAGCGCGTCTCAGTCAAAATCATTGGTGAAAGCGCCTCCCGTCGCCTGCAACTGTCGCGTGGCGATATCGACATTGCCGATGCGCTTCCTGTTGACCAGCTTGCTGCTTTAAAACAGGAAGGCAAAGTGAACGTGGCGGATTATCCCTCATTGCGCGTGACTTATCTGTATCTCAACAACAGTAAGGCCCCGCTCAATCAGGTGGATTTACGCCGAGCTATCTCGTGGGCCACCGATTATAAAGGGATGGTCAACGGGATCCTGAGCGGCAATGGAAAGCAAATGCGTGGCCCAATCCCCGAAGGCATGTGGGGTTTTGACGATAAGGCCATGCAGTACAGCTTCGATGAAGCCAAAGCCAAAGCAGCGTGGGACAAAGTTGCCACCAAACCTGAAAGCCTGAGCTTCCTGTACTCAGATAATGATCCTAACTGGGAACCTATCGCGCTCGCTACCCAGGCAAGCCTTGGCAAACTGGGCATTAAGGTGAAGCTGGAAAAACTGGCGAACGCCACCATGCGTGACCGCGTGGGCAAAGGCGATTACGACATTGCCATTGGCAACTGGAGTCCGGATTTTGCCGACCCGTACATGTTTATGAACTACTGGTTTGAGTCAGATAAGAAAGGCTTGCCGGGTAACCGTTCGTTCTATGAAAACAGTGAGGTCGATAAGCTGCTGCGTAGCGCGCTGGCTACGACCGATCAGGTGGCCAGAACCAATGACTACCAGCAGGCGCAAACCATCGTGATTGATGAAGCGGCCTACGTCTATTTATTCCAGAAAAACTATCAGTTGGCGATGAACAAAGACGTCAAAGGATTTGTATTCAACCCCATGCTGGAACAGGTCTTCAATATCTCCACCATGAGTAAATAAGCCACGTTTACGCGGAGCCGCTCTGGCTCCGCAAGGGGAAGCTAATGACGTTCTGGAGTATTTTGCGCCAGCGATGCTGGGGACTTATTCTGGTGGTTATCGGTGTTTGCGTAATCACCTTTATTATTTCACATCTGATACCTGGCGACCCCGCAAGGCTGCTGGCGGGCGACCGCGCCAGCAATGAAATTGTCGAAAATATTCGCCAACAGCTGGGGCTGAATCAACCGCTGTATGTCCAGTTTTTTCGCTATGTCAGCGACATTTTTCACGGCGATTTAGGCACCTCCATTCGCACCGGGCGTCCGGTACTGGATGAACTGCGCATTTTCTTCCCCGCTACCCTTGAGCTGGCTTTCTGCTCTTTGTTGCTGGCGCTGGTGATAGGTATCCCGCTGGGTATTTTATCTGCGGTCTGGCGTAACCGCTGGCTTGATCACCTTGTTCGGCTAATGGCAATTACCGGTATCTCCACGCCAGCATTCTGGCTGGGGCTGGGGGTTATCGTGCTGTTTTACGGTCATCTGCAAATTTTACCCGGCGGTGGACGTTTAGACGACTGGCTGGATCCACCGGCTCACGTCACCGGGTTCTACCTGATTGATGCACTGCTGGAAGGCAACGGCGAAGTCTTTTTCAATGCGCTTCAGCACCTGATTTTACCGTCGTTGACACTGGCTTTTGTACATCTTGGGATCGTTGCCCGCCAGATTCGTTCCGCCATGCTGGAGCAACTGAGTGAAGATTACATTCGTACCGCTCGCGCCAGCGGGTTACCGGGCTGGTACATCGTGCTGTGCTATGCATTGCCTAACGCACTCATCCCATCAATCACCGTCCTCGGCCTGGCGCTGGGCGATCTGCTCTACGGTGCGGTATTGACCGAAACGGTCTTTGCCTGGCCAGGTATGGGCGCTTGGGTGGTGACCTCAATTCAGGCGCTCGACTTCCCGGCGGTAATGGGATTTGCCGTGGTGGTCTCGTTCGCCTATGTGCTGGTCAACCTGGTGGTGGATTTGCTCTATTTGTGGGTAGATCCTCGAATTGGACGTGGAGGTGCTGAATGATGCTCACACAAGAAACGCCGACCGCCCCTCAGACAGCACGCCGCCGCACGGACTGGGCCAAACTGTTCTGGATGATGAAAAGTAGCCCGCTGACGCTGGTTGGCGGGGTCATTATCGTATTGATACTGCTGCTGATGGTGCTGTCGCCGTGGATAACGCCACACGATCCTAATGCCATCAATTTGAGTGCGCGCCTGCTGCCCCCGTCAGCCGCTCACTGGTTTGGTACCGATGAAGTCGGTCGCGATCTGTTCAGCCGCGTTCTGGTAGGAAGTCAGCAGTCGGTCGTTGCGGGTCTGGTGGTGGTGGGTATCGCCGGGGGATTGGGATCACTGCTGGGCTGCTTGTCGGGTGTCATGGGCGGGCGCGCCGACGCGATAATTATGCGGATGATGGACATTATGCTGTCCATTCCTTCGCTGGTGCTGACGATGGCGTTGGCCGCCGCGCTGGGCCCCAGCCTGTTTAACGCTATGCTGGCGATTGCCATCGTCCGTATCCCTTTCTATGTGCGCCTCGCCCGCGGTCAGACGTTAGTGGTGCGCCAGTTTAGCTATGTACAGGCTGCCCGGACCTACGGCGCTTCACGCAGGCATCTGATTAGCTGGCACATTTTACGCAATTCTCTGCCACCACTCATTGTGCAGGCATCGCTGGATATCGGCAGTGCGATCCTGATGGCTGCCACGCTCGGGTTTATCGGTCTGGGCGCGCAGCAACCCAGCGCTGAGTGGGGCGCGATGGTCGCAATTGGCCGCAATTACGTGCTTGATCAGTGGTGGTATTGTGCTTTTCCCGGCGCCGCCATTCTGATTACCGCCGTGGGCTTTAATCTCTTTGGCGATGGTATTCGCGATCTGCTTGATCCGAAAGCCGGAGGAAAACAGTCATGACACAACCCGTACTGGAAATCGAAGATTTACATCTGAGTTTCCCCGGCTATAAAGCTGATGTGCATGCGCTGAACCATGTATCACTGCACATCAACCGTGGAGAAATCGTTGGTGTGGTGGGTGAATCCGGTTCCGGTAAGTCCGTGACCGCCATGCTCACCATGCGTCTGCTTCCGGAGGGAAGCTATCGTATTCACCAGGGACGCGTTTCACTGCTGGGTGAAGATGTGCTCAACGCCAGTGAGAAACAAATGCGCCAATGGCGCGGCGCACGCGTCGCGATGATCTTTCAGGAGCCCATGACGGCACTGAATCCGACCCGGCGTATCGGCCAGCAAATGGTGGAGGTAATCCGCCATCACCAGGCGTTAAGCCGCACGGATGCCCGTCATAAAGCCGTCGCTCTACTCGAAGAGATGCAAATCCCGGACGCGCCGGAGGTCATGAAACGATTTCCGTTTGAGCTTTCCGGCGGGATGCGCCAACGCGTGATGATTGCGCTGGCCTTTTCGTGCGAGCCAGAGCTTATTATTGCCGATGAACCGACCACCGCGCTGGACGTCACGGTGCAACTGCAGGTGCTGCGTTTGCTGAAGTTAAAAGCACGGGCCAGCGGAACAGCCGTGCTATTTATCAGTCATGATATGGCGGTGGTTTCACAGTTATGCGACCGGTTGTACGTCATGTATGCCGGGAGCGTGATTGAGAGTGGCCCGACGCAAACCGTTATTCAACGTCCGACGCATCCCTATTCCATCGGCTTGCTGAAATGCGCGCCGGAACACGGCGAGCCGCGCGCATTGTTACCTGCGATCCCCGGCACCGTGCCGAACCTAACCTGCTTACCTGCCGGATGCGCATTTCGTGAGCGCTGCTTTGCCGCTGGTCCTCGTTGTGAAGAAACGCCTGCGTTAAGTAGTCAGGGAGGCGTAGATCAACAATCTGCCTGCTGGTATCCACAACTGGAGACAACACATGTCTGATTTTTTACTGGCGCTGCAGGATGTTCATGTCAACTTTCCTGCGCGTAAAAACTGGCTTGGCAAGGTTACGGAACGGGTGCATGCGCTCAACGGTCTGGATTTACAGATTCGCCAGGGTGAAACTCTTGGGATTGTTGGCGAATCCGGTTGTGGAAAAAGTACGCTGGCGCAACTGCTGATGGGCATGCTGAAACCCAGCCAGGGAAGCTATTCTCGCCGTGGTAATAAACAGCATAACGGTATGCAAATGGTCTTTCAGGACCCTCTTTCATCGCTGGATCCTCGCTTACCGGTGTGGCGCACGATCACTGAGCCGGTATGGATCCAAAAACGAAGTCCGGAACGTGAGCGCCGCATGCTTGCTGAAGATTTGGCCCAACAGGTAGGCATCCGTCCGGAATATCTCGACCGTCTGCCGCATGCGTTTTCCGGTGGACAACGCCAGCGTATCGCCATCGCCCGGGCACTATCGTCAGAACCGGATGTTATCGTCCTCGATGAGCCCACTTCAGCACTGGATATCTCTGTACAGGCGCAAATTCTCAATCTTCTGGTGTCACTACAGGCGCGCAGAAATCTGACCTACGTATTGATATCGCATAACGTGTCGGTGGTCCGCCATATGAGCGACCGTGTGGCGGTGATGTACCTCGGGCAAATTGTTGAGCTGGGCGATGCTCAACACGTTCTCACTCACCCCGCCCATCCGTACACACGGTTATTGCTGGACTCTGTCCCTAAAACGGGCGCGCCACTGACGGAAGATTTGGTGTTACGTAAAACCGAGCTACCGGGAAACCGAACGTTGCCCCAGGGATGCTTTTTCCGTGACAGATGTCCATTGGCAACCCACGGTTGTGAGAAAAAACAGGCATTACTGAAAAGTGATACCGGATGTGACGTTCGCTGCTGGCGGGCGGTTACATGACCTGAGCCGTTGAGAAAAGTCAGGTGCGATACGCCTTTTTCAGTGAATCCACCAGCACCTCGGAAGCAGTAGATAATTTATGATGTGCTGAACGCAAAACCCCGATCCGACGCTGGATCACCGGCGTATCCAGATCGATACAGGTTGCGCCTAACTCTGTCATTTGCGTGCGGCATAGTGCAGGTACGGCGCTACCGCCCAGACCGTTAGCCACCAGACGGCCAACGGTTACTAATTGATGGCTCTCCAGCGCCACTTCCAGCGTATGTCCGCTTTGCACAAGTTGTTCTTCCAGCATCAGCCGCACGGCTGACGGACGTTGCAAGGTGATGAAATCCAGCGTCAGCAGTTCGCGCCATGCAATACGATCCCTGTCTGCCAGCCGACAGGTTGGCGGCACAATCGCGATAAAACGATCCACGCCGAGCGGCGTGAAATGCAGATGTCCCGAATAGTCCGGCTCGAAGGCTATGCCCATCTCGACCCGCCCTTCACTGACCATTTCAATCACGTGTTCATTGATCACATCATGAACCGTTACGTTGATACCAGAATAAGAATCACGAAACGTTTTCAGTACCGATGGCAGGACGTTAGCGGCAAATGAGGGCATGGCGGCGATCGAGATTTTACCACGCTGCAGCGTAAAGCGTTGGCGCATGGCTTCTTCCGTATTCTCCCAGTCCGCCAGCAACTGTCTCCCCATATTCAGCAGCGTTTCTCCCTCCTGCGTCAGAGTCACTTTGCGGGTGGTTCTCAACAGTAACGCCCCGCCCAGCGAATCTTCCAGTCCTTTAATCGCCAGGCTTAATGCGGGTTGCGACATGTTCAGTCTTTCACTGGCATGAGCAAAATTCAGAGTGTGAGCTACCGCTAAAAACGCGCGTAACTGTTTGATGCTCATTCCCATTTCGCATTCCTTTAACTTGTTGAATACCTTTAATTAACATTAAATTGATAAAAAAACCCAATGAGTGAGTCACAAATTTAAAATTAACAAATCATTTTTCACCCCCAATGATGTCGGCAAGGACAACTGGGGAGGCAAGTATATGGCTGGACTGGATAAACGTGTTGCCACTTATCAAGAGGCGCTGGAAGGACTGACCGACAACATGACGCTGCTAGCGGGCGGTTTTGGTTTATGTGGGATCCCTGAAAACCTGATTACCGAAGTACGCCGTCGAGAAGTACAGGGACTTACCGTTGTATCAAACAACTGTGGCGTGGATGGCTTTGGCCTCGGCGTACTGCTGGAAACGCGCCAGGTGCGCAAAGTGGTCGCGTCCTATGTAGGGGAAAACGCCCTGTTTGAGAAGCAGGTGCTTAGCGGCGAACTGGAAGCCATCCTGACGCCACAGGGTACGCTGGCAGAGCAGTTGCGCGCGGGCGGCGCGGGGATCCCGGCATTTTTTACCGCGACTGGATATGGAACCCCCGTAGCGGAAGGGAAAGAGGTTCGCGAGTTTGCCGGACGCCCTTACATCCTTGAACAGGCGATAACCGGTGATTTTGCATTGGTTAAAGGCTGGAAAGCCGACTGGTACGGCAACGTCATCTATCGCCACACCGCACAGAACTTTAATCCGCTGATGGCCGCCGCCGGGCGCATTACCGTCGTGGAAGTCGAAGAGATTGTCCCTCCCGGAGAACTGGACCCTGCAGCGATTCACACTCCCGGAATTTTCGTTAACCGCATTATTCAGGGGCAGTTTGAAAAACGTATTGAACAACGTACCCTGCGCCAGAAAGGAGCCTGACCATGTTAACGCGTGAACAAATGGCGATGCGCGTCGCCCGCGAGCTGCGCGACGGTTATTACGTCAACCTTGGGATCGGCATTCCCACTCTGGTGGCAAATTATATCCCTGATGGCATGGACGTGATGCTGCAATCAGAGAATGGTTTGCTGGGTATGGGGCCGTTTCCCACAGAAGACGAAATTGATGCCGACATGATTAACGCCGGGAAACAGACCGTGACGGCGCGCAAAGGCGCGGCGATTTTCGACTCTGCGCAATCCTTCGCCATGATCCGCGGCGGCCACGTTGATCTGACGGTGCTCGGTGCGTTTGAAGTCGATGTTAACGGCAATATCGCCTCATGGATGATCCCCGGGAAAATGGTGAAAGGCATGGGCGGCGCGATGGACCTGGTTGCCGGAGCCGACAACATCATCGTGGTAATGACCCATGCTTCCAAAAGCGGTGAGTCCAAACTGCTTCCCGCCTGCACCCTGCCGTTGACCGGCGTGGCCTGCATCAAACGCGTGCTTACCGACCTGGCTCTGCTGGAAATTGCCGACGGGGCGTTCATTCTGCGTGAACGCGCCCCGGGTATCAGTGTGGATGAAATCGTCGCCAGAACCGCCGGCAAGCTGATCGTGCCCGAAACTGTCCCCGAAATGCAATTTAACTGAGGAGCTGACCATGCAGGATGTTGTAATTGTCGCGGCAACGCGCACCCCGATTGGCAGTTTTCATGGTGCGCTGGCACCACTTTCCGCCGTGGAGTTAGGTACAGCGGTTGTCCGTTCGCTGCTGGAAAAAACGGCTGTGGCGCCTGAACAAATTGATGAAGTGATTTTAGGTCAGGTTCTGACGGCAGGCTGCGGCCAGAATCCGGCCAGGCAAACGGCGTTACGCGCAGGGCTGCCGTCAACCACACCGGCGTTAACCATTAATCTGGTGTGCGGTTCTGGCCTGAAGGCGGTGCATCAGGCGGTACAGGCAATTCGCTGTGGCGATGCGCAAATCGTGATTGCCGGAGGCCAGGAGAGCATGAGCAATGCGCCCTATTTTCTCGACGGCGCGCGGGCTGGTCTGCGGTTGGGTCATGCCAGTATGAAAGACAGCGTGGTGCATGACGGCCTGTGGGATGCATTCAACGACTATCACATGGGTATTACTGCCGAAAATCTGGCGGATAAGTTCGTAATCAGTCGTGAGCAGCAGGACGCTTTTGCCCTGCGCTCCCAGCAAAAAGCCGCCGCTGCCATTGAAGCGGGTCGTTTTAGCGCGGAAATCACGCCGGTTAGCGTCCCACAAGGCAAAAAGCCGCCACGTGTGGTGGACCGTGACGAACAGCCTCGCCCGGATACTCAGGCCGACAAGCTGGCGCAACTTAAACCAGCATTTCGGCCAGGAAACGGTACGGTGACCGCCGGAAATGCATCATCCATCAATGATGGTGCCGCCGCGGTGATGTTGATGAGCGCCGGCAAAGCCGCAGAACTCAATTTGCCAGTGCTTGCCCGGGTAACAGGCTACGCGGTTTCTGGTGTCGATCCCGCCATTATGGGCCTTGGGCCGGTAGAAGCGTCACTCCAGTGCCTGAAGCGAGCGGGCTGGACGTTGAATGATGTCGATCTCATTGAGGCCAACGAAGCCTTTGCCGCACAAGCGCTGGCGGTTGGCGAATCCCTGAACTGGGACAGCGACCGTGTGAACGTAAATGGCGGCGCGATTGCGCTGGGCCATCCCATCGGTGCATCTGGTTGCCGAATCCTGGTGACACTGTTGCACGAAATGGCCCGCAGTAACGCGACCAAAGGGCTGGCTACGCTGTGCGTAGGCGGCGGTCAGGGCGTAGCGCTGGCGGTAGAGCGTTTGCAGGAGGTCTCTCATGCAAAGTAAGCCTGTCTGCGTTCTGGGGGCGGGGTTAATGGGGGTCGGTATTGCCACCCACTTCGCCCGTTATGGTCACGATATCTGGCTGTATGACACCGATAGCAGCCGAATTGCAGAAATTAGCGCCGTTGCCAGCGGTATTCTGGATGAGCTGATTACCGCCGAACAGTTTGCCGCAGACGAAAAAGAACAGGTTGTGAGTCGTCTGCACGGTACGACTTCGCTACCGGAGATTGCTGCGTGCGGGTTACTGATTGAAGCGATCCCGGAGCGGCTCGAGCTCAAGCACGCGTTGTATGCGCAACTGGAAGGTCTGATCGCGCCTGAGGCCGTCATTGCCAGTAATACCAGCGGCCTGCCGCCGGATGCGCTGGCAGAAAAGCTCGTCCATCCTGAGCGGCTGCTCATCGCCCATTTCTGGCACCCGCCACATTTTATTCCGCTGGTCGAAATTGTCCCCGGCACCGCCACCAAAGCGGAATACCTGCGAGAGCTGCAACAGTTGCTGCTCTCGATGCAACTGGAAGCCGTCGTGCTCGATCGCGCCGCACCAGGGTTTGTCGGCAATCGACTGCAGTTTGCTTTGCTGCGTGAAGCGCTTCATATCGTTAAAAGCGGCATCGCCAGCGCAGAGGTGGTGGATCAGGTCATGCGCGCCTCGCTCGGACGTCGCTATGCGATGGTTGGTCCGCTGGAAGCGGCAGATATGACCGGGCTGTCTACGGTACAGGATATTTGTCGGCATCTGCTCCCGGAACTGGCAACCGGCAGCGAGATGATGTCGCTGGTCGCTGACAAGGTAGCCAACGGTGATACCGGTTTACGCAGCGGTCAGGGATTTTATCGCTGGGATGATTCGCGCAAGGATTACATCCAGCAACGCAGAGAGCATCAACTGCGTTTTGCCCTGAAACCATAACGTCTCTTTCTGTACCCCAATATAATAATAAGGAGTCATGATGAGTGTTTTAATCGCCCTGGCAGCGCTGGGCCTGCTGATGCTTGCAGCCTATCGCGGATACAGCGTCATCCTGTTTGCCCCCATCGCGGCATTAGGTGCTGTATTACTCACTGAACCCAGCGCCGTCGGCCCTGCTTTCACCGGCCTGTTTATGGAAAAAATGGTCGGTTTTGTGAAGCTTTACTTCCCGGTGTTCTTGCTGGGTGCAGTGTTTGGCAAGTTAATCGAGTTATCTGGATTCTCACGTTCCATTGTTGCCGCCGCTATCAACATCCTCGGCCGTCGTCACGCTATTCCGGTGATCGTGCTGGTGTGCGCGCTGTTAACCTACGGCGGGGTTTCGCTGTTCGTCGTGGCGTTTGCGGTGTATCCATTTGCTGCGGAGCTGTTCCGCCAGAGTAATATTCCTAAGCGCCTGATCCCGGCCACCGTTGCGCTGGGCGCATTCTCTTTCACCATGGATGCTCTGCCAGGCACGCCGCAGATCCAGAACATTATTCCGACCAGCTTCTTTGGGACTAACGCCTGGGCTGCGCCGTGGCTGGGGCTGATAGGCTCGCTGTTTATTATTTTCGTCGGTCTGGTTTATCTCGAACGTCAGCGTCGTAAAGCGCAGGCAAAGAATGAAGGCTATGGCACTGAACTGTTAAACGAGCCGGAAACGCCGGATAACATTAATCTGCCGAACCCGATCATCGCGATCTCTCCGCTGATCCTGGTTGGGGTATTTAACCTGCTGTTTACCCGCTGGATCCCACAGTGGTACGGCGCCACGCATCAACTTGAACTTCCGGGGCTTGCCAAACCGATTACCACCGAAGTCGGTAAAATCACCGCTATCTGGGCAGTGGAAGCGGCGCTGATTTCTGGGATCCTGCTGGTGGTGCTCTTCGGCTACCGCAACATTAAAGGTCGCCTGGCGGAAGGCAGCAGAACGGCGGTAGGCGGCGCGATCCTTGCGGCGATGAACACCGCGTCAGAGTACGGTTTTGGCGCAGTGATCGCCGCCCTGCCGGGCTTCCTTGTGCTGTCAAAAGCGCTGGCGGCTATTCCTGACCCGCTGCTCAATGAGGCTATCAGCATTACCACGCTTGCCGGGATCACCGGTTCGGCGTCTGGCGGGATGAGTATTGCGCTTGCCGCCATGTCTGACACTTTCATCGCTGCCGCACATGCCGCCAATATCCCACTTGAAGTCTTCCACCGCGTGGCATCTATGGCCAGCGGCGGTATGGACACCCTACCGCATAACGGCGCGGTCATTACCTTATTGGCTATCACCGGCCTTAGCCATCGTCAGGCGTATGGCGGAATTTTCGCTATTACCATCATTAAAAGTCTGGCCGTACTGTTTGTCATCGGCGTCTTCTACACCACCGGAATTGTTTAAGGAGAATCATCATGAACTTAACGGGAAAAACCGCCCTTGTTACCGGCTCGACCAGCGGTATCGGATTAGGTATCGCACAGGTGCTGGCGCAAGCTGGCGCCACCCTGATCCTCAACGGGTTTGGTGATGTTGATGCCGCCAAAGACGCTGTTGCGCAGTATGGCAAAACGCCAGGATATCATGGCGCGGATCTGAGCGATGAAGCGCAAATTGCCGACATGATGCGCTATGCAGAGAGCGAATTCGGCGGTGTGGATATTCTTATCAATAACGCCGGGATCCAGCATGTTTCACCGATAGAAACCTTCCCGGTTGATAAATGGAACGCGATTATCGCGATTAACCTCTCCTCCGTTTTTCACACCACGCGTCTGGCGCTTCCCGGTATGCGCGCGCGAAACTGGGGGCGCATCATTAATATCGCTTCTGTTCATGGCCTGGTGGCTTCAAAAGAGAAATCTGCGTACGTAGCAGCGAAGCACGGTGTGGTGGGATTAACCAAGACCATCGCGCTGGAAACCGCGCAGACGGAAATTACCTGCAATGCGCTGTGTCCCGGCTGGGTGCTAACGCCGCTGGTCCAGCAGCAGATCGATAAGCGTATTGCCGAAGGCACAGAGCCTGAGGCTGCCCGTGACGCCCTGCTGGCTGAAAAGCAGCCGTCGCGCGAATTCGTTACCCCAGAGCAGTTAGGGAATCTTGCGTTATTCTTATGTTCAGACGGTGCGGCGCAAGTGCGTGGCGTAGCGTGGAATATGGATGGCGGTTGGGTAGCGCAATAACATCATCAGGTGCCGGATAAGAACTGGTCACATCCGGCACGACTTTATTAAGACTTCAGTTTGTAATCCAGCGTTATTTCCGCTTTCAGAACCTGAGATACCGGGCATCCGGCTTTTGCTTTCTGGATGATGCCGTCAAACGTGGCGGCGTCTATCCCCGGCACGCTCACCTGGCTATGCAACGCGACTTTAGTGATCGCAAACCCGGCATCTACCTTATCCAGAGAAACATCGGCAGTGGTATCAATGGCATCTGGGGTAAACCCTGCTTCACCCAGCATCAGTGAAAGCGCCATCGAGAAGCAGGCTGCATGGGCCGCGCCAATCAACTCTTCAGGATTGGTACCTTTCTCACCTTCAAATCGTGTATTAAACCCATACGGTTGCTGATTCAACACGCCACTTTCGGTCGACACAGTGCCTTTGCCGCGCTTAATGTCGCCTTCCCAGTGTGCCTGACCTTTCTTATGGATAGTCATTACCGCTCTCCTGTGTTGTCGTCGGAGTTACTAGTATAGGACGCCCGGGAAAAAGCATGTTACATACGGGATAGTTCTCATTTGCCGCTTAAGCATTGACCTTTCAGATAAAATGACCGACCATCCAGAAAGCCGTTATGTTGAACATCGGCTTTATATCAGGTTGTATTTCGTCCGTTCTCATACGGGCTCGCCCTTGAAACCAGTAACAGGATTAAGGAGTTAGAATGAAATCGAACCGTCAGGCCCGTCATATTCTCGGACTGGACCACAAAATCTCAAATCAACGTAAAATCGTGACCGAAGGTGACAAAACCAACGTGGTCAACAATCCTACTGGAAGAAAGCGCCGCGCTGACGGCAAGTAGCCTTTCGCACGTCTGACTGAGTAACGAGATAAACACCATTGCAACCGCAGTGGTGTTTTTGCTTATAAAACCCCTTAACCCATTCACAATGCTTTATACTTCGCCCGTTTCCCTGGCGAACAGGCCACATACGATCATAAAGAGCGCCAGGGACGGTTATTCAAAAAAGAGTGAGTGACATGGAAAACGAAACTAAAAAACTGCGTTCCCTTTACATCCCTTACGCTGGCCCGGTACTGCTGGAATTCCCTTTACTGAATAAAGGGAGCGCCTTCAGTGTGGAAGAACGCCGTAACTTCAACCTGCTGGGGTTACTGCCAGAAGTCGTCGAAACGATTGAAGAACAGGCTGAACGCGCCTGGATCCAATATCAGGGCTTCAAAACCGAAATCGACAAACATATTTACCTGCGCAACATCCAGGACACCAACGAAACCCTGTTTTACCGACTGGTGCATAATCACCTGGATGAGATGATGCCAGTTATCTATACCCCAACGGTCGGCGCAGCCTGTGAGCGTTTCTCTGAGATTTATCGTCGTGCGCGCGGCGTGTTTATCTCTTATCAGAACCGCCACAATATGGACGATATCCTGCAAAACGTCCCTAACCACAATATCAAGGTCATCGTTGTCACCGATGGCGAACGTATTTTAGGTCTTGGCGATCAGGGGATCGGCGGGATGGGCATTCCAATCGGTAAACTGTCGCTGTATACCGCATGTGGCGGAATTAGCCCGGCCTATACACTTCCGGTGGTACTGGACGTGGGGACCAACAACCAGCAACTGCTGAACGATCCGCTGTATATGGGCTGGCGCAATCCGCGTATCACTGATGATGAATACTACGAATTCGTTGATGAATTCATCCAGGCCGTGAAGCATCGCTGGCCGGACGTGCTGTTGCAGTTTGAAGATTTCGCCCAGAAAAACGCTATGCCACTGCTGACCCGTTATCGCGATGAAATTTGCTCATTTAACGACGATATTCAGGGCACCGCGGCGGTTACCGTCGGTACGCTGATTGCGGCTAGCCGCGCGGCCGGAAGCCAACTGAGCGAACAAAACATCGTCTTCCTCGGCGCGGGTTCCGCCGGATGCGGGATCGCCGAGCAGATCATTGCGCAAATCCAGCGAGAAGGTTTAAGCGAAGAAGCGGCGCGTCAACGCGTATTCATGGTCGATCGCTTCGGCCTGTTAACCGACAAAATGCCGAACCTGCTCTCCTTCCAGACCAAACTGGTGCAAAAACGCGAAAATCTGCAGCACTGGGATACACAAGAAGATGTCCTGTCGTTGCTCGATGTGGTCCGCAACGTTAAACCTGACATCCTGATCGGGGTTTCCGGACAGGTTGGTCTGTTTACCGAAGAGATCATCCGCGAAATGCACAAGCATTGTCCGCGTCCGATCGTCATGCCGCTGTCTAACCCGACTTCTCGTGTAGAAGCCACGCCGCAGGATATCATCGCCTGGACCGAAGGTAACGCGCTGGTTGCGACCGGTAGCCCGTTTGCACCGGTAGTGTGGAAAGAGAAAACTTACCCGATCGCCCAGTGTAACAACGCCTATATCTTCCCGGGTATTGGCCTTGGCGTGATTGCTTCTGGCGCGTCGCGCATCACTGATGAAATGCTGATGTCGGCCAGTGAAACGCTGGCACAGTATTCACCGCTGGTGCTCAACGGTGAAGGACTGGTGCTACCGGAACTGAAAGATATTCAGACGGTTTCTCGTGCCATTGCCTTTGCCGTCGGTAAAATGGCCCAGCAGCAAGGTGTGGCGGTGAAAACCTCCGCCGAAGCGCTGCAACAGGCTATTGACGATAATTTCTGGCAGGCGGAATATCGCGACTACCGTCGTACTTCTATCTGACGGTTTGCCCGGCGGCACATTGCTGCCGGGCGTGCAAAGTTTGCGCGAAAGTGTAATTTGCGATTACACTTTCGCTACCGATCAACACTCTGAAAAACAAAAGGAGGATACTTATGCTGTACTGTGAACGTTTTATCGTTTCACATGCTTTTGGCGATCGCCAGTGCTCAAGCGTTATCGGTATCGTGCTGCGATAACTTCTGCTTGAGCGAAGCTAACTTCTAAATCCCCTTCTCTCGGGCTTACCGGGTTATCGTCAGCGATGTTTGACGAGGCGTTTTTACGCCTGTAACTCTTGAGTAAGCAACAATGAGCACATTACTAACCGCACAATCCTTACACGTTGATACGGCATTCGGCACGCTATTCGACGATCTTTCCTTTACCCTGAAAAAAGGCGACCGCATCGGGCTTATCGGTTACAACGGCTGCGGCAAAAGCACGCTGTTAAAACTGCTCGATGGCACGATTTCGCCCACCAGTGGAGCAATCGCGCAAGCGAATCACTGCCATCTCGCGCGTGTAGAACAACATCTACCTGACGATATATTGCCTCTTACACTGCAGGAAGCCGTTCTCGCTCAACTTCCTGAGCATGAGCGTGCGGCTCAACAATGGCGGGTTGAAGCGCTGCTTGCCGAAATGGGTTTCACACCAGAGAATTTATCTCTGACAGCGCAAACGTTGAGCGGTGGCCAGCACACACGCTTGCTATTAGCGCGGGCGTTGATGCGTAATCCTGACCTGCTGCTGCTGGATGAACCGGGTAACCATCTGGATTTGCCAACATTACTGTGGTTGGAGCAGTTTTTACAGAACTGGTCTGGCAGTTTTGTGGTGGTTTCCCACGACCCGCAGTTGCTGGACGCGGTGACTCACGGAACGTGGATCCTACGCGATCGCACTCTCCATGCCTTTGATCTACCTTGTAGCGCGGCACGTCAGGCGCTGGCAGAAAGAGACGTCAGCGATGCTCTGCGCCACAAGGCTGAGCAAAAAGAGATAGACCGGGTTACCGCCAGCGGCAAACGGCTGGCAACCTGGGGGCGGGTCTACGACAACGAAGATCTCTCCCGCAAGGCCAAGCAGATGGAAAAACAGGTGCAGCGCCTGAAAGAGGTGCAGACAGAAGTGACGGCAGGAAGTCAGTGGACACTAACATTGCAGGGTGATTCCCTGCGTGCAGATCGTTTGCTGGAGATGACCAGTCTGTCTGTAGCCCCTGCTCCCGACGCAGATACACTGTTTTCCATTGCCGGTATCCGGTTAAAAAGCGGCGATCGCGTGGCAATTGTCGGGCGTAATGGTTGCGGTAAATCATCGCTGTTAAGGCTTATCTGGCAACAGTTTCAGTCACCGCTGGCATCGACTTCACTGGTGTTGCACCCGCGAGTTACGCTGGGCTATTACGATCAGACGCTGCATCAGCTTGCCGATAACGATTCATTGTTTGACGCGCTGGAAGCGTTTGCCCCGCAGCCAGAGATTCGCAAGATGGCGCTGATTAGCGCGGGTTTTCCGTGGATTCGTCATACGCAGAGGGTCAGTACATTAAGCGGCGGTGAGCGCTCCCGGCTGCTGTTTGTGGGGCTGACGCTTGCGCGCTACAGTCTGCTGATGCTCGATGAACCGACCAACCATCTGGATATGGAAGGTAAAGAGGCGCTGGCAGAAACGCTACAAAGCTATAACGGCGGCGTGTTGCTGGTCAGTCACGACCGGCAGCTTATCAGCCAAAGCTGTAACCGGTTCTGGTTAATCGACAATGGCGAACTCAGTGAATGGCACGATCTGGAGGCGGTTAATGCGCGTATTAGGGAAACGTCCGCGGAGATAACCGTTCCCAAAACGGTGGTCGAAGCGAAAGCTGAAATAAGCTGTGACAGCGATGGATTGCTGGAACAACTCCTCGATCTGGAACAGCGTCTGGCCGACGATCTCGCCCGCAAGCCGAAACATCAAAAACCGCTGTTACAGGCGCAATGGCGTAAAGAGATTGAGCGTTTGAACTCACAACTGGAGTAATCTTTATTGCCGGATGGCGCAAGCTTATCCGGCCTACACCAGCAAAATGCGCGTGTAGGCCTGCCATCCGGCATACCATTTATTGCTGTGATTTTTTCTCTTTCCAGGCATCCCAGGCCTGTTTGATCTCTTGCTTTGCCGTAGCGGCGTCGTTGAAACCGTTTAATTCGACCTTCTTGCGCCCTTCCGGCAGATCTTTGTACACGCGGAAGAAAGATTCCAGACGTTGAACTTCAATCTTGGGCAGATCGCTCAATTCTTTGATGTTGTCATAAGTGGGGTCAATTTTACTGGCCGGCACGGCGACAATTTTGTCGTCCTTTTCACCGCCGTCGATCATCTTCAGGACGCCTATTGCGCGCAGCTTAATTAACGTCCCCGGGGCCAGCGGCGCACGAGTATAAAAGATAACATCCAGCGGGTCGCCGTCACCGGCTAAAGACTGGGTTAGTGAACCGTAGTTGGCGGGATAGGCAACCGGCATTGACTGGAAGCGATCGGCAACGATAAACCCGGTTTTGGCGTCGGTTTCATATTTAATCATTCCACCTGCCGGGATCTCGGTTACGGCATAAAACTCTTCCGGGTTATTCTCCGGCTGAGGAAATTCGAGGATGTTCTGCGCCTGAGCTGAAGCACAAAGAAACACGCTGACTGCGAGTAGTTTTTTCACCAGATGCATTGTCTTTTAACTCTTCTATTATCGGAAAGACAACACCTTACGTTCAGCAGATGACAGAAACATGACGTTTTTTTGGCAAAAAAATGGCGCTACCGATGTAGCGCCATTGCGTAGAGGGAACATCAGGGATTAGTTAACCCCTTCCTCGCTCTCTTTTTTCGCTTCTTGTCTTTCAACTTCGCGATACCAACGTGGGTGATGTTTCTTCGCCCAGCGACGGCTCACCTTCCCTTCAACCATGCCTTTAATCGAACCTTTCACCCAGAATGCCATATACATATGGATGAGGATGGCGTGCATCAGGATAATCCCCGCCGCCGCATGGATCAGCAGGCTATAGCGCACGACCTGCATTGGGAAGAACTGTGCAAAGTATGGACGCCAGATAATAATACCGGTAATCAGCAGCACGAAAATCATGCTCATGATCGACCAGAACATCATTTTCTGCCCGGCGTTGTACTTGCCCACATCCGCCACTTTGTGTTCATTGCCTTTCAGCACTTCCACAATGTTTTTCAGCCACGGAATATCTTTTTTATCCGGGATGTTGTGGTGCACAAAGCGCACAAACATGAACATTAGCGCGACGAAGATCAGTATGCCGAAGAACGGGTGCAAAATGCGTCCCATCTGCGGCGTACCGAAGGTTTGCGTCAGCCATTGCAGAGTCGGGAAGAAGAACGAAATCCCCGACAGCGCCACCAGGAAGAAGCAGATCACCACCGTCCAGTGACAGGCGCGGTCGATAAACTTCGTGCGCACAATCATTTTAGACTTACTCATGATGTTCCTCCTCGTCGTCGTCCACTTCCTTATTCGGACCGATACCAATGTAGTGGTAAATCAGCCCGGCGAAGGTGGCGATAAATCCGGCAGCGGCCAGCGGTTTCAGCGCCCCTTTCCACAGATTGATAGAGGTATCGATCTGCGGATCTTTCGGCAGGCCGTGATACAACTCCGGCTGGTTGGCATGATGCAGAACGTACATAACGTGCGTACCACCCACACCTTCCGGGTTGTAGAGACCGGCGTGTTCGAAACCGCGTGCTTTCAGTTTTGCCACACGCTGTTCGCCCATTTCCAGCATTTCCTGCTTGGTGCCGAAATGTATTGCCCCGGTCGGACAGGTCTTCACGCAGGCAGGTTCCTGCCCGACGCTGACCCGGTCGACACACAGCGTACATTTATACACGCGGTTATCCTCTTTATTGAGGCGCGGAATATTAAATGGACACCCGGCAATACAGTAGCCGCAGCCAATACAGTGTTCTGACTGGAAATCGACAATCCCGTTGGCGTACTGGATGATTGCCCCGGCAGACGGGCATGCCTTCAGGCAGCCCGGATCTTCACAGTGCATACAGCCGTCTTTACGAATCAGCCATTCCAGCTTGCCGTTCTGTTCGGTTTCGGTAAACCGCATCACCGTCCAGGACTTGGCGCTGAGATCGGCGGGGTTGTCATACACCCCGACGCAGTGGCCAACTTCATCGCGGATATCGTTCCACTCTGAGCATGCCACCTGACAGGCCTTGCAGCCTATACAGGTGGAAACGTCGATCAGTTTCGCGACCTCGGCTTTGTAATCACGGGCCTGAGGTGGCGGCGTGATGGAGTTTGTTGCGGACCGTTTGATGATGTCCTGCGTTTCCATAGACATATGTTCGCCTCCCTTACGCCTTCTCGATGTTAACTAAAAACGCTTTGTATTCCGGCGTTTGCGAGTTTGCATCACCGACATTCGGCGTCAGGGTGTTGGCGATAAAGCCTTTACGCGCGACTCCTTCAAAGCCCCAGTGGATTGGGATCCCAACCGTTTCAACCTGCTGACCGTTGACGTTCAGGGTACGCAGACGACGGGTCACCACGGCAACTGCGCGAATAAATCCACGTTTACTGCTAACTTTCACGTGATCGCCGTTGTTGATCCCTTTCGCTGCCGCCAGCGTTTCGCTGATTTCCACAAACTGCTCTGGCTGGGCAATCGCATTCAGCAATGCGTGCTTGGTCCAGGTATGGAAATGTTCGGTCAGACGATAGGTCGTCCCGACGTACGGGAAGTCCTGTTTCGTGCCCATACGGAGTTTATCCGCCTCGTACAGACGCGCTGCCGGGTTGGAGATCACATTCGGGTGCAGCGGGTTAGTACCCAGCGGCGTTTCCATCGGCTCGTAGTGTTCCGGGAACGGACCTTCCGCCATCTTATCGATAGCAAACAGACGCCCCAGCCCTTCCGGCTGCATGATAAATGGATTGGTGCCACTGCCCGGTGCCGCGGTATTGAAGTCCGGGATATCGTTACCCGTCCACTTCGTACCGTTCCACTGGATAAGCATGCGTTTTGGATCCCACGGTTTACCCTGTGGATCCGCCGAAGCGCGGTTATACAGCACGCGACGGTTCAGCGGCCATGCCCAGGCCCAGCCCAGCGTATTACCCAGACCTGACGGATCGGCGTTATCGCGATTGGCCATCTGGTTGCCCTGCTCGGTCCAGCTACCGGTATAAATCCAGCAGGATGATGACGTAGAACCATCATCGCGCAGCAACGCAAAGCTGTTGAGCAACTGACCTTTCTTCGCAACCAGTACACCGTTGGCATCATAGAGATCTTCCAGCGCATAGCCGTTGTTCTCTTTCGCCACTTCCTCTGAGTGCGGTTCGTCCGGCTGCTTATAGTTCCAGCTCATTTTCAGAACGGGTTCTACAGCTTTACCGCCTTCAGTGCGATACATGTCTCGCAGACGGTGGTAAATACCGGCCAGAATTTCGCCGTCGTTGCGGGCTTCGCCCGGTGCGTCCTGACCTTTCCAGTGCCACTGCAGCCAACGGCCGGAGTTGGCGATGGAGCCGTCCTCTTCCGCAAAGCAGGTAGAAGGCAAACGGAAGACTTCGGTCTGAATCGACGCAGGATCAACGTCGTTTGACTCGCCGTGGTTCTGCCAGAACGTTGAGGTTTCGGTCACCAGCGGATCGATAACCACCAGATACTTCAGTTTGCTGAGGCTCTGCACCACTTTGTTTTTGTCCGGGAAGGACGCAACAGGGTTAAAGCCCTGACAGATGTAGCCGGTGACTTTACCGCTATCCATCATGTTGAAGTATTTGATGACGTCGTAGGACTGATCCCACTTCGGCAGCCACTCAAAGCCCCAGTCGTTTTCTTTCTGTGCAGCATTGCCGTAGAAAGATTTCATCAAGCTGACGAAGAACTTCGGATAGTTGCCCCAGTAGTTAACCTGATCGGCCAATGTCGCTTTTGGCGTGTTCGCGGCCAGATAGGTTTGCAGGTCTGTCTGTTTCTCTGACGGCAGCGTCAGGTAGCCCGGCAGGCTGGTAGAGAGCAGACCTAAGTCGGTTAACCCTTGAATGTTGGAGTGACCGCGCAAGGCGTTGACACCGCCACCTGCCATCCCCATGTTGCCGAGCAGCAACTGGATCATCGCCATGGTGCGGATGTTCTGTGCCCCGACGGTATGCTGAGTCCAACCCAACGCATACAGGAACGTGGTGGTGCGATCGGCTGCGCTGGTGGAAGCCAGCACTTCGCAGACTTTCAGGAAGTCTTCTTTCGGCGTACCACAAATGTTTTCCACCACATCCGGCGTGTAGCGGGAAACGTGCTGTTTTAGCAGGTTCCAGACACAGCGAGGATGGCTTAACGTTTCATCGCGTTTCGCGTAGCCATTTTCATCGAACTGGTAGTTCCAGGACGATTTATCATATTGGCGTTTGTTTGCGTCATAACCGCTGAACAGACCGTCTTCGAAAGCAAAGTCATCCCGCACCAGCAGGCTGGCGTTGGTGTAATGCTTAACGTATTCAGCGTTGATTTTGTTGTTTTCAATCAGGTACAGCAAGACGCCGGACAGGAACGTAATGTCCGTGCCGGAACGAATTGGCGCATAGATATCCGCCACCGAAGCTGTACGTGTAAAACGAGGGTCAACAACAATCAGCGTGGCATCATTGTTGTTTTTTGCTTCCATCGCCCAGCGGAATCCCACCGGATGTGCTTCAGCGGCGTTACCGCCCATCACCATCACGACGTTAGCATTTTTAATATCAACCCAGTGGTTGGTCATCGCACCGCGACCAAATGTTGGAGCAAGACTTGCTACCGTTGGTCCGTGTCAGACGCGCGCCTGGTTGTCTACTGCCAGCATGCCGAGTGAGCGCACAAATTTTTGCGTCAGCATACCGGTTTCATTACTTGCCGCCGATGCACACAACATCCCAGTTGAAAGCCAGCGGTTTACCGTTACGCCCTGCTCATTCTTCTCGATAAAGTTGGCGTCACGGTCAGTTTTCATCAGCTTCGCGATACGGGTGAATGCTTCATCCCAGCTGATACGTTGCCATTTGTCGGAACCAGGGGCGCGATATTCCGGGTAACGCAGACGGTTTTCACTGTGCACGTAATCCAGTAATCCTGCGCCCTTAGGACATAATGCCCCGCGGCTCACCGGATGATCCGGATCCCCTTCAATATGGTAAATCGACTCTTTGGCGTTTTTTGCTCCATCTCCCAGGCTATACATTAATAGCCCGCAACCTACGGAACAGTATGTGCAGGTGTTTCGGATCTCTTTGGCGCGTAACAGCTTATAGTTTCGCGCCTGAGCCAGTGCCATTTTGGGTGCAAAACCCAAAGCGGCCACTGTTGTTCCCGCCATACCGCCCGCGCAGATTTTAAAAAATTGTCTGCGGCTGACGTCCATTGCTTTCCTCTTTTTTGCAGGGGTTCGTACATGAAATCTCTCAAATTGCGCCAGCGCAGCAGTCTGAAAGATGCCATGTACAACTTCGCGACGAAACTATCAGCTATATCCATATTTTTTTTGCGTCAAATCAATAACGAAACGGTTCCGCTACTAAATAGTGCACTTTGTTTAACCCTTGTACCCATAAGGGAGTATGGGAAAGGCAATTAATTAGCGCGCTACGGTATAAAAGTGCTATAAATTTCAGCTTAAATTTTTGCCAGTACCATGGACAGACAATCAGAATGACAAAACAAAAGGCAACGTTAATTGGGCTCATTGCCATCGTGCTCTGGAGCACGATGGTCGGACTCATGCGTGGGGTAAGTGAAGGACTGGGTCCTGCGGGCGGCGCAGCAATGATTTTTTCGTTAAGTGGTCTGTTGCTGATTTTTACCGTCGGCTTTCCGAATATCAGAAAAATTCCTGTGCGCTATTTAATCGCTGGTAGCGTGCTTTTTGTTACTTATGAAATATGTTTAGCGTTGGCTCTCGGTTATGCGGCTACTCGTCACCAGGCTATTGAAGTCGGTATGGTCAATTATCTCTGGCCGAGTTTGACGATATTGTTTGCTATTTTATTTAATGGTCAAAAAACAACCTGGCTGGTAATCCCTGGATTAATTATCGCATTGACCGGGGTTTGTTGGGTATTGGGTGGTGAAAACGGTCTTAACCTTGATGAAATTATCAGCAATGTTGCCAGCAGTCCGCTGAGCTATTTTCTCGCCTTTCTCGGCGCTTTTATCTGGGCAACGTATTGCACGGTGACCAATAAATATGCAAAAGGCTTTAACGGCATCACCGTGTTCGTTTTACTAACAGCCGCAAGTTTGTGGATTTACTATTTTATGACTCCGCAACCAAAAATGATTTTCAGCACTTCGGTGACTATTAAAATGTTCTCAGCGGCATTAACGTTAGGATTTGCCTATGCGGCGTGGAATATTGGCATTTTGCATGGCAACGTGACCATCATGGCCGTAGGATCCTATTTTACCCCTGTGCTCTCTTCTGCACTGGCTGCTGTGTTACTCAGTGCACCGCTTTCGCTATCTTTCTGGCAGGGCGCACTGATGGTTTGCGCGGGATCGCTACTTTGTTGGCTGGCAACGCGCCGCGCCTGAAAAAAAAGGCGGGTTTTATCACAAACAAATAAAACCCGGCTATACTTTAGACAAATTGATGAATAATAATTGTTCATTCCACTTGCGATTTATGTTCGTATTTGTTTAATTAAATGTTAAATATATGGTAATTAGTTAACACGCGAAAATATTATGCGGTTATCTATATCCCTTCATATGCATATATTACACATGCGAAACTAACGCTATTTAAATCATAGCCCTGACAATAGTCCCCTACGTAAATATACCCATTCAGATTTGTCACATATAAAGATTAATACAATCAGCTATATTATGTAGATCTGGATCACACAACTTCAAATATTTCGCAATATTATGAAACTTATTATTGAACTTATACCACTGCGTCATTTAAAAATAGTTTGCCATTGACGAACCCCTTCGTTTAGCAATGGTTTAGGAAACACACCAAGAAAAAATTATAAGGATTATTTAGAATGAAACTTAAATTAGTTGCAGTGGCAGTGACTAGCCTGTTGGCGGCAGGTGCGGTAAACGCAGCTGAGGTATATAACAAAGACGCAAACAAACTGGATATCTACGGAAAAGTTCACGCTCAGCACTACTTCTCTGACGACAACGGCAGCGATGGCGACAAAACCTACGCGCGTCTGGGCTTCAAAGGCGAAACTCAGATCAATGACCAGTTGGTTGGTTTCGGTCAGTGGGAATATGAATTCAAAGGCAACCGTTCTGAATCCCAGGGCTCTGAAGCAGACAAAACTCGTCTGGCATTCGCTGGTCTGAAATTCGCTGAATACGGTTCTTTCGACTACGGTCGTAACTACGGCGTGGCCTACGACATCGGCGCATGGACCGACGTTCTGCCAGAGTTCGGTGGCGATACCTGGACCCAGACTGACGTATTCATGACTGGCCGTACTACCGGCGTTGCAACCTACCGTAACACCGATTTCTTCGGTCTGGTTGAAGGTCTGAACTTTGCTGCTCAGTACCAGGGCAAAAACGACCGTTCTGACGTCAAAGAAGCTAACGGCGACGGTTTTGGTCTGTCTTCTACTTACGAGTATGAAGGCTTCGGCATTGGTGCAACCTATGCGAAATCTGACCGTACTGATTCTCAGAACAACCACATCGGTCAGTTCAAAGCTGACGGTAAAAACGCTGAAGTTTGGGCTGCTGGCCTGAAATATGATGCGAACAACATCTACCTGGCAACCACCTACTCCGAAACCCGCAACATGACCACCTATGGTTCTAAAGTTAACGGTATCGCAGATAAAGCACAGAACTTTGAAGTTGTTGCTCAGTACCAGTTCGACTTCGGTCTGCGTCCGTCCGTTGCTTACCTGAAATCCAAAGGTAAAGACATCAACGGTTACGGCGACCAGGATCTGGTTGAATACGTAGATCTGGGTGCTACCTACTACTTCAACAAAAACATGTCTACCTTCGTTGATTACAAAATCAACCTGCTGGATGACAATGCCTTCACCAATGCTGCCGGTGTAAGCACTGACAACATCGTTGCTGTTGGTCTGAACTACCAGTTCTAATTTTGTTGTAGTCTGAATACAAAGCCAGTCCTTTAAGGGCTGGCTTTTTCTCTTGATGTAGACTCGGTCATAAGGAGTATGCCGTGCAGACATTCACTGGTCGTTGTCTTTGCGGACAGAGTCATTTTACCGTTGACGTTGAAATGCTGGATGTCTATGCCTGCCACTGTACGCTGTGTCAGAAATGGTCAGGCGGCATCGCCATGTATCTGGAAGCCTGCGCTCACCCGCTGATGTCGCCAGAATCGGCAGAACCGTCGCACTTTCCTTCCTCAAATCGTGGTGAACGGTTCTTCTGTTCCGGCTGCGGATGCCCACTGTGGTTTACGTTGACGGACAGCGATCGCTACTTTATTCCATGGACACTTCTGGAACTTAATGAGGTAGATCGCCGCCGCCTGATATTAGCGGCAGAGATCTATACGGAAACACAGCCTGCGTTCTGGAGATTGACGGGGCAATACGCTCGACTGAGTGGGAAAGAAGTCGAAGAGATGGATTACCCCTGTCATTTAGCTCACTAGTTATTAACGTTGTACCTTTGCCAGACTGAACCACATTCCTATCGCTAATACGATAAGCATGCTGCCGGCGCTGCTTAAGGCCACGCTATGTGACCAGGTGAACGCTTCTCTGGCAGCCGTCAGCAATGCCTCACTCAGTGACGACGGGAGCGAGTGTGCCAGTTGTACCGCCTCCCCCATTGACGATGAGGCACGTTCCATTTCCTGCGCATTAAGTCCGGCTGGCGGCAGAATCGATGCAGAAAAGCTACGGCTCAACAGCAAACCAAAGATAGCGATCCCAAGTCCGGCTCCCAGTTCATAAGCCATTGTCTCGATGGCACCCGCGGCCGCGGCTTTTTCCGCAGGTGCTGCTGCCATGATAGCCGCTGTTGAAGCCAGAAGCGCACTGGCGGCGCTGAAGCCGAGCAAAGCCATCAAAATCCAGGCTTGTACCTGTTGACTACTGAAATCCGTCATCGCCAGACCGTAAAAGCTAACAGCGCTCAGCGCCATGCCCGCCGTTGCCACACAACGTAATCCCAGACGTGAAACCAACATACCGGCAATCGGTCCGCTGAAACCACTTGCCAGCATCACCGGCAGCATGAACAACCCTGCCTGATACGGTGTTAAGCCGTGGACAAACTGTAGCTCCTGAGCCATCAGTAACTCGAAACCCACCAGCGTTATCATCGCGGTCATCGCCATCACTACGCCACTTAAGATTATGCGATGCGTGAACAACCGCATATCAATCATCGGGCGGGCTGCCGCAAGCTGGATGCGGACAAACTGCCACAATAGCAAAGCGCCGGTTAACAGCGTCAGAGCGATAGCAACGGTCGCCGTATGCCCTTTCAGCGCGGTTTTGGCGCTGTATACCAGCAGCAGAATGGCGACAATCAGCATTATCGCATGACCAAAATTTAACGATTGATCGCGACGTCCAGCCTGGCGCGGCACTAAGCGTGCGGTTAAGGCCATTACCACCAGGACAATCGGTACATTAATTAAGAATACTGATCCCCAGTAGAAGTGCTCCAGTAGCATCCCGCCAACCAGTGGGCCAAACGCCGCACCGCCGGAACCAACCGCGGCCCAGACGCCGAGCGCCATATTACGATGCCGTTGCTCAGCGAAAGTGGCGCGAATCCCCGCAAGCGTTGCCGGCACAATCATCGCCGCGCCAATCGCCAACACGGCCCGGGTGACAATCAGCCAGCTGGCGCTATGAGCAAAAGCGGCCGCCAGCGATGCCAGACCAAACAAGCCTCCACCTAACAGCAGCAAGCGTTTAAAGCCAATGCGATCGCCCAGCGCCCCCATGGGCAACACCATACCGGCCATTACCAGAGAATAAATATCAATGATCCACAGCAGCTCGTTACCACTGGCACCCAGCGTCATACTCAGCGTGGGCGCGGCAACGTGCAGCACCGTTGCATCAATCGCAACAGGGATGTAGACCAGCACAATAATCACTAACGTTAACCACTGACGAAACATAAAACTCCCTTCAAAACTGAAACTGGACACACGTCCAGGTTCGGCGATCCTACGGAAATTTGAACGTATGTCCAACTTTTTGTTAGACTGCGTGCTAAACGGGTATGGGAGTAACGATGAGCTATCTAAATCGGGATGAACGTCGGGAATTGATTCTGCAGGCGGCAATGCGCGTCGCGCTTGAGGAAGGATTTGCCGCCATGACGGTGCGGCGTATTGCCACGGAAGCTCAGGTGTCAACCGGCCAGGTGCATCATCACTTTACGTCTGCCGGCGAGTTAAAATCCCTCGCTTTTGTGCAACTGATCCGTACTCTTCTGGATGCCGAACTGGTCAGCGCAAACGCCAGCTTCCGTGAACGGCTGCATGCCATGCTGGGCAGCGAAGATGGCGGGTTCGAACCCTATATAAAACTATGGCGTGAAGCGCAGGTTCTGGCGGATAAAGATCCGGAAATCAAAAGCGCTTACCTGCTGACCATGCGGATGTGGCACGAAGAAACCGCCGCTATCATCTCTCAGGGACAGAAAGCCGGTGAGTTTTCTTCACGCCCGGATGCTGCTGATGTGGCCTGGCGTTTAATTGCGTTGGTATGCGGTCTGGATGGCATCTATGTATTAGGCATTGAGGAAATGGCCGATCCTGCATTCGAACGCCACCTGGATCGTATGATTACGTTAGAGTTAGTTAATTGATGTTATAGATGAATTAATAATACATCTTTTATATTTACAATTGGTAACACTTAAGCAACGTGTAATTCCCTCATCACGCCGCGTTATTGCGCTTTTTTATCTATTCTTTCAGTCAATATTCCCAAAACTTTTCAATAGTTTCTAAAAGAACTCGCGCGGCGCTGTATGCGTTTATTTCTTTTTCATGAACGGCATGTGCATGGAGAATAATATGTCAGCATCAAATGAGAAAAATAATCGTTATCTTTTAACTGACTGGAAACCCGAAAATCCTGCCTTTTGGGAAAACAAAGGTAAGCACATTGCCCAAAGAAACCTCTGGATATCAGTGAGTTGCTTGCTGCTTGCGTTTTGCGTCTGGATGTTGTTCAGCGCTGTTGCTGTCAATCTGAATAAAATTGGTTTTAATTTTACCACCGATCAACTGTTTTTATTAACGGCATTACCTTCTCTTTCTGGTGCAATATTGCGCGTTCCCTACTCCTTTATGGTACCTATATTTGGGGGGCGCCGCTGGACCATTTTTAGCACCGTCATTCTGGTTATTCCCTGCGTCTGGCTCGGTTTTGCCGTGCAAAATACCGCTACTCCGTTTGGCGTATTTATTATCATTGCGCTGATGTGTGGGTTTGCTGGCGCTAACTTTGCCTCCAGCATGGGCAATATCAGTTTTTTCTTCCCCAAAGCGAAGCAAGGCAGCGCACTAGGCATTAACGGTGGCCTCGGCAACCTCGGTGTCAGCGTGATGCAGTTGATCGCGCCGCTGGTGATCTTTCTCCCCATTTTTACCTTCCTGGGCGTGCAGGGCGTACCACAAGCTGACGGATCGTTACTGTCACTGGCCAATGCCGCATGGATTTGGGTGCCGCTACTGCTGATAGCGACCGTGGCAGCGGGCATAGGAATGAACGACATTGCCAGTTCGAAGGCCTCAATTGCCTCCCAACTACCGGTCCTCAAGCGTTTTCATTTGTGGTTATTAAGTCTGCTGTATCTCGCCACCTTCGGTTCATTTATCGGTTTTTCAGCAGGCTTTGCCATGCTGGCGAAAACACAGTTCCCTGACGTGAATATTCTGCAACTGGCGTTCTTCGGGCCCTTCATCGGTGCGCTTGCGCGATCGGCGGGCGGTGTTATCTCTGACAAGTTTGGTGGTGTGCGGGTCACCTTAATTAACTTCATCTTTATGGCACTGTTCAGCGCCCTGCTGTTTCTCACTTTGCCCGGCTCGGGCGAAGGAAGCTTTATCGCGTTTTACCTGGTGTTTATGGGCTTGTTCCTGACCGCGGGTCTGGGCAGTGGTTCGACCTTCCAGATGATTGCGGTGATCTTTCGCAAAATCACCATTTACCGGGTGAAGCTGCACGGTGGTACTGAAGAACAGGCCCAGCGTGAGGCGGTAACCGATACCGCCGCCGCCCTGGGATTTATCTCCGCAATTGGCGCTGTCGGGGGCTTCTTTATCCCGAAAGCGTTCGGTTCATCGCTGGCGCTGACCGGATCTCCGGTAGGCGCCATGAAAATATTCCTTGTGTTCTACATCGTCTGCGTGCTGGTGACCTGGCTGGTTTACGGCCGTAAATCACAAAAAAAATAGTCATCTTTTGGCCTGTGTAGGCAACGTTATTCGAAGCAGGAGTTATGTCATGAGTAAACTGTTAGACCGCTTTCGCTACTTTAAACAAAAGGGCGATACGTTTGCCGAGGGGCATGGGCAAGTAATGCACACCAACCGGGACTGGGAAGACAGCTATCGTCAGCGCTGGCAGTTCGATAAAATTGTGCGATCTACCCACGGCGTTAACTGTACCGGCTCATGCAGCTGGAAAATCTACGTCAAAAACGGGCTGGTAACCTGGGAAACTCAGCAAACCGACTACCCGCGTACCCGCCCTGACCTGCCAAATCATGAGCCCCGTGGCTGCCCACGCGGCGCAAGTTACTCGTGGTATCTCTACAGCGCTAACCGCCTGAAATATCCACTGGTGCGTAAACGCTTAATCGAATTGTGGCGCGACGCCCTGTCCCGCCAGCCCGATCCGGTGCTGGCCTGGGAATCCATTATGAACGACCCGCAAAAATGCCAGAGCTACAAGCAGGTACGCGGGCGCGGTGGGTTTATCCGTTCCAACTGGAAAGAACTTAATCAACTGATTGCTGCTGCCAACGTCTGGACGGTGAAAACCTACGGCCCGGATCGTGTGGCCGGATTCTCTCCCATCCCCGCAATGTCGATGGTCTCCTATGCCGCAGGTACGCGCTATCTCTCGCTACTGGGCGGAACCTGTCTGAGCTTCTATGACTGGTACTGCGACTTACCGCCCGCGTCACCGATGACCTGGGGCGAGCAGACCGACGTTCCTGAATCCGCCGACTGGTATAACTCCAGCTATATCATCGCCTGGGGCTCTAACGTGCCGCAGACCCGTACCCCGGACGCGCACTTTTTTACTGAAGTTCGCTACAAAGGCACCAAGACAATTGCCATTACGCCAGACTACTCGGAAGTCGCCAAACTGTGCGACCAGTGGCTGGCACCGAAACAAGGGACAGACAGCGCGCTGGCAATGGCGATGGGCCACGTCATCCTGAAAGAGTTCCATCTCGACAATCCCAGCGATTATTTCCTCAATTACTGTCGTCGCTATACCGATATGCCGATGCTGGTGCTGCTGGATGCCCGCGAAGATGGCAGCTACGTGCCTGGGCGCATGATGCGCGCCTCAGACCTTGTCGATGGTCTGGGTGAAAGCAACAATCCAGAGTGGAAAACGGTGGCTTTCAACCGCGAGGGCGAACTGGTTGTCCCGAACGGATCTATCGGTTTTCGCTGGGGCGAGAAAGGCAAATGGAACCTGGAACCCCTGGCGGCTGGTGCTGAAACAGAGCTTTCCCTCTCGCTGCTTGGCCAGCATGATGACGTGACCGGCGTGGCATTCCCCTATTTTGGCGGCAACGAAAACCCACATTTTCGCAGTGTAAAACAAGAACCGGTGCTGATCCGTCGACTACCGGTAAAACATCTCACCCTCGCTGACGGTAGCCGTTGCCCGGTGGTGAGCGTCTATGATCTGGTGCTGGCGAATTACGGCCTCGATCGTGGTCTGGATGACGTTCATAGCGCACAAGATTACAGCGAAGTAAAAGCCTACACCCCGGCCTGGGGCGAGCAAATTACCGGTGTGCCACGCCGTCATATCGAACAAATCGCCCGTGAGTTTGCCGATACTGCGCACAAAACGCATGGCCGTTCGATGATCATCCTCGGGGCTGGCGTTAACCACTGGTATCACATGGATATGAACTACCGCGGGATGATTAACATCCTGGTGTTCTGTGGTTGCGTAGGACAAAGCGGCGGCGGCTGGGCGCACTATGTGGGTCAGGAGAAGCTGCGTCCTCAAACCGGTTGGTTGCCGCTGGCCTTTGCGCTGGACTGGAACCGTCCTCCGCGTCAGATGAACAGCACTTCGTTTTTCTACAACCACTCCAGTCAGTGGCGTTATGAAAAACTCACCGCGCAAGAACTCCTCTCTCCGCTGGCCGATGCGTCGAAGTTTAGCGGACATTTGATTGACTTTAACGTACGTGCTGAACGAATGGGCTGGCTACCCTCTGCGCCGCAGCTTAACCTTAACCCATTGACCGTCAAAGCGAAGGCAGAACAAGCTGGGTTATCTCCTGCGCAATACACTGCCCAAGCGCTGAAGTCGGGTGATATTCGTTTTGCCTGTGAGCAACCGGATAGCGGCAAAAACCACCCACGCAACCTCTTCGTCTGGCGCTCTAACCTGCTCGGTTCCTCCGGTAAAGGGCATGAATACATGCTCAAGTATTTACTGGGTACCGAAAGCGGGATCCAGGGGGAAGCGCTCGGTTCAAGTGAGGGTATTAAACCTGAAGAGGTTGAATGGCAGTCCGCGGCGATAGAGGGCAAGCTCGATCTGCTGGTCACGCTCGATTTCCGTATGTCCAGCACCTGTTTGTTCTCCGATATCGTTTTGCCAACCGCTACCTGGTATGAAAAAGACGATATGAATACCTCGGATATGCATCCGTTTATTCATCCGTTGTCCGCGGCGGTCGACCCGGCATGGGAATCGAAGAGTGACTGGGAAATTTATAAAGGCATCGCCAAAGTGTTCTCTGAGGTATGTGTGGGACATCTTGGGCAAGAGACGGATGTGGTGTTGCAACCACTGCAACACGACTCTCCGGCAGAGCTGGCGCAGCCGTTTGACATTCTGGACTGGCGCAAAGGCGAATGCGATCTCCTCCCGGGGAAAACGGCACCGAATATCGCCGTTGTGGAACGTGACTACCCCGCTACCTACGAACGCTTTACTTCACTCGGTCCGCTTATGGACAAGCTTGGAAATGGAGGGAAAGGCATTGCGTGGAATACCCAGGCGGAAGTCGATTTCCTCGGCATGCTGAACTACACCAAACGTGAAGGCCCGGCAAAAGGCCGACCGCTGATTGACACCGCACTGGATGCCTCTGAGGTGATCCTCGCCCTGGCGCCGGAAACCAACGGTCAGGTGGCGGTGAAAGCCTGGGAAGCGCTGGGGGCGATGACCGGACGCGACCATACGCATCTGGCGTTGAACAAAGAAGACGAAAAGATTCGTTTTCGCGATATCCAGGCGCAGCCGCGCAAAATCATCTCCAGTCCTACCTGGTCCGGCCTTGAAAGCGAACATGTCTCCTATAACGCAGGCTATACCAACGTCCACGAGTTGATCCCATGGCGTACCCTGTCCGGTCGCCAGCAGCTGTACCAGGATCACGCGTGGATGCGTGCGTTTGGTGAAAGTCTGGTGGCGTATCGTCCGCCTATTGATACCCGTAGCGTCAGCGAAATGCGCGAAGTTCCGCCTAACGGCTTCCCGGAAAAAGCCCTCAACTTCCTTACGCCGCATCAGAAATGGGGGATCCACTCTACCTACAGTGAAAACCTACTGATGCTGACGCTTTCGCGCGGCGGCCCCATTGTCTGGATCAGCGAGACCGATGCCAAAGAGCTGGGCATTGAGGATAACGACTGGATTGAAGCCTTCAACGCCAACGGTGCGCTCACCGCGCGTGCAGTGGTGAGTCAACGCGTGCCGCCGGGAATGACCATGATGTATCACGCTCAAGAGCGAATCATGAATATCCCAGGCTCGGAAGTCACCGGAATGCGTGGCGGGATCCATAACTCGGTCACCCGCGTCTGCCCGAAACCCACGCACATGATCGGCGGCTATGCGCAACTGGCATACAGCTTCAACTATTACGGGACGGTCGGCTCTAACCGCGATGAGTTCATCATGATTAGAAAAATGAAAAACATTAACTGGCTGGATGATGAAGGTCGCGATCAGGTACAGGAGGCGAAAAAATGAAAATACGCTCACAGGTAGGCATGGTTCTTAATCTGGATAAGTGCATCGGTTGCCACACCTGCTCCGTCACCTGTAAAAACGTCTGGACCGGGCGTGAAGGGATGGAATATGCGTGGTTTAACAACGTCGAGACTAAACCGGGGATTGGTTATCCGAAAAACTGGGAAGATCAGGAAGAGTGGCAAGGCGGCTGGGTTCGCGATGTCAACGGCAAGATAAGACCGCGTCTGGGCGGTAAGATGGGCGTGATCACCAAAATTTTCGCCAACCCGGTGATCCCGCAAATCGATGATTACTATGAACCGTTTACCTACGATTATCAGCATCTGCATAGCGCGCCGGAGAGCAAGAATCAGCCCACCGCGCGTCCGCGTTCGCTGATAGATGGTAAACGGATGGACAAGATTATCTGGGGTCCAAACTGGGAAGAACTGCTTGGCGGCGAATTTTCAAAACGTGCCCGCGACCGTAACTTCGAGAAGATGCAAAAGGAGATGTACGGTCAGTTCGAAAACACCTTCATGATGTATTTACCGCGCCTGTGCGAGCACTGTCTGAACCCAAGCTGTGTCGCCACCTGCCCGAGCGGTGCTATCTATAAGCGTGAAGAAGACGGCATTGTGCTGATCGACCAGGACAAATGTCGCGGTTGGCGCTTGTGCATCAGCGGCTGTCCGTACAAAAAAATCTACTTTAACTGGAAGAGCGGTAAGTCAGAGAAGTGCATTTTCTGCTACCCGCGTATTGAGTCCGGCCAGCCGACGGTGTGTTCAGAAACCTGCGTTGGGCGTATCCGTTATCTCGGGGTATTGCTGTACGACGCAGACCGTATCGAGGAAGCAGCGAGCACCGAGCATGAAACCGATCTCTACGAGCGTCAGTGCGATGTGTTCCTCAACCCGAACGATCCGGCGGTGATTGAAGAGGCGCTAAAACAAGGTATTCCACACAACGTCATCGAAGCAGCTCAGCGCTCGCCGGTTTACAAAATGGCGATGGACTGGAAGCTGGCGCTACCGCTGCACCCGGAGTATCGCACCCTGCCGATGGTCTGGTATGTGCCGCCATTGTCACCGATTCAGTCGGTCGCCGACGCGGGCGGACTGCCGCACAATGGCAACATTTTGCCTGCGGTTGAGTCGCTGCGAATTCCGGTTCAGTACCTCGCCAATATGCTCAGTGCGGGTGATACCGGTCCGGTGCTGAGGGCGCTCAAACGGATGATGGCCATGCGCCACTATATGCGTGCGCAAACCGTAGAAGGCGTCACGGACACCCGCGCGATTGAGGAAGTGGGTCTGAGCGTTGAGCAGGTCGAGGAGATGTATCGTTATCTGGCCATCGCCAACTATGAAGACCGTTTCGTGATCCCGACCAGTCACCGCGAAATGGCGCGTGATGCCTTCCCGGAGAAAAACGGCTGCGGCTTTACCTTCGGTGACGGCTGCCATGGCTCAGATACCAAATTCAACCTGTTTAACAGTAGCCGTATTGATGCCATCGACATCACCGAAGTGCGCGATAAAGCGGAGGGTGAATAATGCAAATCCTGAAGGTTATCGGCCTGCTGATGGAGTACCCCGACGAGCTGCTATGGGAGTGTAAAGACGACGCGCTGGCGCTTGTGGCCAGCGATGCCCCCACGCTGAATGATTTTAGCCAGGAGCTGCTCAATGCGCCGTTACTGGATAAACAAGCCGAATGGTGCGAAATATTCGACCGGGGTCGGGCCACCTCACTGCTGCTGTTTGAGCATGTGCACGCCGAGTCCCGTGACCGGGGCCAGGCGATGGTTGATTTGTTGGCGCAGTATGAAAAGGTCGGGCTGCAGCTAAACTGTCGCGAACTGCCGGATCACCTGCCTTTATATCTTGAGTACTTAAGCGTGTTACCTGAAGCTGAGGCCAAAGAAGGACTGCAGAACGTCGCACCAATTCTGGCGTTGCTTGGCGGGCGCTTAAAACAGCGCGATACGCCGTGGTATCAACTGTTTGATGCCCTGTTGCAGCTTGCCGGAAGCCCTCTTTCGAGTGACAGTGTCACTAAGCAGGTTGGCGCGGAAACACGCGACGATACCCGACAGGCGCTGGATGCAGTCTGGGAAGAGGAACAGGTGAAGTTTATTGAGGATAACGCCACCGCCTGTGACAGTTCACCGTTACAAAACTATCAACGACGCTTTAGCCAGGACGTGGCACCTCAGTATGTCGACGTCAGCGCGGGAGGCCCGAAATGATACAGTACCTGAACGTCTTTTTTTACGATATCTATCCGTACCTGTGCGGTACGGTGTTTATCCTCGGCAGTTGGCTACGCTACGACTATGGGCAATACACATGGCGCGCCTCTTCCAGCCAGATGCTGGACAAACGCGGTATGGTGTTGTGGTCAAACCTGTTCCACATCGGCATTCTGGGGATCTTTTTCGGTCACCTGTTTGGCATGTTAACGCCGCACTGGATGTATGCCTGGTTCCTGCCGATTGCGGTAAAGCAGCAGATGGCAATGATTGCCGGCGGACTTTGTGGCGTGCTCACACTGGTGGGTGGCGCTGGCCTGCTTGTGCGCAGGCTCACTAACCCGCGCATTCGCGCAACCTCCTCGACCGCCGATATTTTGATCCTCTGCGTTCTGCTGATTCAATGCATCCTCGGTTTAACCACTATCCCGTTCTCTGCACAGCATCCTGACGGCAGTGAAATGCTAAAACTGGTCGGTTGGGCGCAGTCGGTGGTGACCTTCCAGGGCGGTGCGTCTGCGCATCTGGATGGCGTGGCGTGGATTTTCCGTGTGCATCTGGTTCTGGGGATGACCATTTTCCTGCTGTTCCCGTTCACCCGACTGGTCCACGTGTGGAGTGCGCCGTTTGAGTACTTTACCCGCCGTTATCAGATAGTGCGTTCGCGTCGCTAATTTCCTCTGCTGCCCGGTAGCGCTAGCGCTTACCGGGCCTGGATCGCTATCCCGCTTTTTGTACGTTATGATGCTTCTCCATCCCAGGGAGAACGCTAATGAAACCACAGGTTTATCACGTCGATGCCTTTACTTCAGTACCCTTTCGCGGCAATTCAGCGGGAGTGGTGTTGCATGCTGACGGATTGAGCGAAGCACAGATGCAACTTATTGCTCGCGAGCTGCGTCATTCGGAAACCGCATTCCTGCTGACCAGTGACGACAGCGATGTTCGCATTCGTTATTTCACGCCGACGGTCGAAGTTCCTATCTGTGGACACGCTACCGTCGCCGCACATTATGTGCGCGCCAAGGTGCTGGGTCTGGGCAACAGCACCGTCTGGCAAACCTCGCTCGCCGGTCGTCATCGGGTCGATATTGAAGCAAGTGACAATGACTATCGCATCAGCCTTGAACAAGGCGTACCTGGATTCGAAGCTCCGCTGGAAGGTGCTGTACGTGCCGCGATAATCGATGCACTGCACCTGAGCGAAGACGATATGCTGCCCGGATTACCCATTCAGGTAGCCACTACCGGACACTCTAAAGTAATGATTGCGCTGAAGCCTGAGGTGGACCTCGACGCCCTTTCCCCGGATTTGCCTGCCCTGACCGCTATCAGCAAGCAAATTGGCTGTAACGGTTTCTTCCCTTTTCAAATTCGCAAGGGCGAAAACGCCACCGATGGCCGCATGTTCTCGCCTGCTATTGGTATTGTGGAAGATCCGGTTACCGGCAATGCCAACGGTCCAATGGGCGCGTGGCTGGTTCAACATGGGTTGATGCCGCATGACGGAAAAACGCTACGTGTTCAGGGGCATCAGGGCCGCGCGCTCGGGCGTGACGGTATTGTTGATGTGACGGTGGCTATCCGTGAAAACCTGCCGGAAAAAGTGACCATTACCGGTTCGGCAGTGATCCTGTTTCACGCCGAATGGGCGATAGATTTTTAATGGTTCCCGTAGGCCGGATAAGGCGATAACGCCGCATCCGGCATGACTTCCGATGCCCCTATTTCCCCGCCTCCGGATGCGTATCAAACGCCGCCATGACCGTCGCCAGCTCATCTTCGGTAAACCCATGCTTCACGTCATCTACGCCCAGTCCAAACTGTTCCTGCAGCAAGGCATACAGGCTGGCGACATCGGGCAGATTAATCTGCTCTATCGCCCGACCATCCTGATAACGGGTGAAATGAAAATTGGTCAACGTCAGCTTACCGCCGTCCGGAAGATGACGACACATCAGCAAATGATGACGAAAATGCGATTGTGGCCAGTGCGCGGACCAGAAATTGCCCATCAGATAATCGCTCTGGTGCTGCACGACCAGGTCAAAACGGTACATTGATTGCCAGTGATCGTGATGGCGGAACTGCAGGATCCAATCGTCCCCCTCCTGAACCAGACGATATTCGCCGTGTGGCGTTTGCTGCTCAATGTCGGCCTGCAGACGAATCGGCGCCGTCAGCGTTTGCCCGCCGAAGCCAACGTCGGCGATCCACTGCTCTCCCTGTAATTCAACCAGCAACAGACGATGCGTGCGCGGCGGCAGACTTGACGGATTTGCCAGTACCACACGACCGAGAAGGCTGCGTACGTTAAAACCGATTTCGCGTAACGCGCGCTCAAACACTCCATTCTGTTCAAAGCAATAACCGCCACGATGCGCCGTCACCAGCTTCTCTTCCAGCGACAAATCGTCAAGCTGCATCTCTCTTGGCAGTAATACATCCAGGTTTTCAAACGGAATCGCGCCGTTGTGCAGTAAATGCAGCGCTTTTAAAGTTTCAATGTCGACGCTGGCCGAATCTGACCAGCCAATACGGGCAAAATAAGCGGTTAAAAAAGGCGTCATAGGGAGTTCCTGTTCGATTAATGCAGTACTTATAACTCATTTTTAATTTTACGCCGTCGATTTTGTGCGTTGTTCCTCCAGACGAGGCGACAAAATCGCTAATACCGTTAATATCTATATCTATTGTGGTGTGTTATCTCTCAGCCCAGGAGCATCCATGAACCATTTCCGTTCAATCGAATTAAAACATGCCAGTCGGCTGCTTAACCACGGCCCTACGATACTGATCACCAGCCGGGATGAGCATACCGAGCGGCGCAATGTGATGGCGGCAGCATGGTCAATGCCGGTGGAATTTGAACCGCCGCGGATTGCAATTGTTGTTGATAAGACTGCCTGGTCGCGTGAACTGATTGAGCGTAGCGGCAAGTTCGGTATTGTTATTCCGGGCGTGGCCGCTACCAACTGGACTTACGCGGTGGGCAGCGTTTCCGGTCGCGTGGAAGATAAATTTAACTGCTACGGTATTCCGGTGGTAAAAGGTCCGGTGCTGGGATTACCGTTAATAGAAGCGAAATGCCTAGCCTGGATGGAGTGTCGTCTGCTGCCTGCAACGGCGGCACAGGAAAAATATGACACCCTGTTTGGGGAAGTGGTCTCGGCTGCCGCTGATGAGAGAGCTTTCGTGGAAGGACGCTGGCAGTTTGATGATGATAAACTCAATACCCTGCATCATCTTGGCGCCGGAACGTTTGTCACCAGCGGGAAACGCATAACAGCGGCTGAATAATACGGGCGCAATAATCGCCCGTTTTCTTTCACATGCTGTAGCCGGGTTTTTTAATCAGCCTCGTCATCTGTGGTGCGATTTCCGCATCCCATACCGCCTGCCAGGCATCCGGCTCAACTTCATTCAGCGCCACGCTCACTGAACTCTCTTTGCTTTGTAAATGACGAATAATGACTTCGGTAATATCCGTCGCCAGTGCGGCCTTCTCTTCTTCGTTCAAATCGCGAGGAAAACATTTGATATCAACGTGCGGCATGACAGGTTCCTTATTGTTTTGGGATGCAAGTAACTTATGCGGACTCTCTTCAACCAGGTGAAATCCGACATCAATAATATCGTCTTCACGTGGAATTTGTTCGATACGATCGGCAAACAGAGAGGCGACGCGTTGTCCAATGGCCCGTCGGAGTTCGCCCGCTGTTCCGGGATTTGCACTCCTGCGGAACAGCGTTTTTTTATTCAAATAATCTTATTGCTTTTCAGTACAGTACGCAGCCTCGGATGCTGACAAACTGCATCAGCGATAGCGCTAATATTCGGCGTGTTGTCCTGAAACCAGTCATGCCCAGGTCCCCAGCTGCGCATAACGGCAATATATACGTCCAGTAGTGTTAGCTGATCCCCGAATGCGTACGGCTCGGCGTTTAGCTGATCGTTCAGCCACATATAGAGGGATTTACGGTACTCAATGCAGTTCTTTTTCAACTGCGCCGGGGCGTCCGGTACCCAACGTTCTGGATAGTCGGCATAGGTAAACGTGGGATAGACATTTGCTACCAGCCATATCAACAGACGCTGAAACTGCTGGCGTTCGGCGTGTCCAACGGGTGGTGAAAGTTCAGGGCGACGATCGAGAATCATCAGCGCGATCGCCGCCGTTTCTGTCATCACACTGCCATTTTCCAGTACCAGCGTGGGCACCTGGCATAGTGGATTCATCGTCTTAAGCAACTCCCGCTGAGGGCCGTCACTGTCAAAACCGTCGACATTAATAAAATGATAAGGGATCTCCGCCAGTGTGAGCATCACTTCACTGATGGCCGATCCCCAGCCCGGTACCCCATAGACCTTAATCATGCTGCAATCCCCAAAGTTAAAACCCTAAGTGTAGAGCAGCATTCGGCAACCTATGCAGACATGATTATTACTTTCATAATAACAATGGTCGAATACCGGGGGAGAATAAGCCATGCGTTCCAGTATGTTTGAATATATGAACATTTTTGTACAGGTTGTTGAGCAAGGTGGATTTGCCAGAGCAGCAGACGTGTTACACCTGCACCGCCCTGCAGTGACCAAAGCTATCCAACATCTTGAAGACGATCTGGGAGCAAAGTTGCTTAACCGCACGACTCGTAAAGTGAGTCTGACAGAAGAAGGTGACGCTTTTTACCAACGCACAAAAATCCTGCTCAGTGACGTTGATGACATCATGGCTTCTTTCTCACCCACTCGCCCTCCGCGCGGAAAACTCAGGGTGAATGCCCCCCTGTCGCTGGCTCACTCGGTATTAGTCCCGGCCCTGAACGATTTCCAGTCGCGCTACCCGGATATTGAGATTGTCCTCACCTCCACCGACCGCAGAATCGATCTGCTTGCCGAAGGTATCGACTGCATGATTCGCATTGGCGAGTTACAAGACTCTTCTCTGATTTCACGGCGGCTTGGTGAGGTAAAAATGGTGACATGCGCGTCCCCGAATTATTTGCAAAAACACGGCGTACCGCAGACGCCAGAGGATTTATCCCGACATCAGGCAATTAACTTCTTCAGTGAACGTCATCGTGAAGCACTGGAATGGTCCTTCGTCCGTGAGGGTGAAACCGTGTCGTTTATCCCTACAGGTCACATCTGCGTTGATAACTCCGACATTCTTTTGACAGGCTGTTTATCCGGACTCGGTATCATCCACGGTGTGCACGCGGTACTGGCCCCCTGGATCCAGTCGGGCCAGCTCGTTGAGGTGCTGGCTGATTATGCCGGGGAATCAAAACCGGTTTCTGTGCTTTACCCCGACAGACGTCATCTTGCCCCCCGCGTTCGGGTGTTTATTGACTGGCTGTGTGCGCTTTTTACCGAGCAAAAATCGCGCCTACAGGGATTATTATAATCTGAGTAATAGTGAAGTTCCGCAACTGCGGTTTTTCACCCTCATCTGAGCCGTTAAATTGTGCAGACCCAATACAGAACAATTTACAGAGGTTTGCTATGTCTAAGGTCGTGGTTTTTAATCAACCAGGCGACGCTGACGTCCTGACAATCCAGGATATGCCAGTTTCTGCTCCTCGCGCGGATGAAGTTCAGATACGCGTACGCGCAATCGGCATTAACCGTGCGGAAATTATGTATCGTACCGGCCAGTATATTTACCAACCCAAATTTCCGGCTCGTCTGGGCTATGAGGCTTCTGGCGTTGTTGAATCCGTGGGAGACAACGTGCGTGAGTTTGCGCCCGGCGATAGCGTCAGCGTCATCCCGGCTTTCAGCTTCCATGAGTATGGTATGTACGGTGAAGTCGTCAATGCTCCAGCCCATGCTGTCGTCAAACATCCTGAGAATCTTAGCTTCGAGGAAGCCGCGGCGAGCTGGATGATGTATGTGACCGCTTTCGGTGCGCTGGTTGAATATGCGGATATTAAGCCTGGTGATAACGTGCTGATCAATGCTGCTTCCAGCAGCGTCGGACTGGCGGCAATTCAGATTGCTAACATGCGGGGAGCAAAACCGATTGCGATGACGCGCACCAGTGAGAAACGTGCCCAGCTTCTGCAACTTGGCGCGGCAGAGGTTATCGCCAGCCAGGAGCAGGATCTGGTGGCGGAGATTAACCGGATCACTGACGGCAAAGGTACCCGCGTGGTCTTCGATCCGGTCGGTGGCCCTGGCGTGGCAAAAATTGCCCAGGTGATGCCAGCCGGCGGACTCTTTTTCCAGTATGGCTCTCTTGATGCGCGAGATTTGTCGATTCCGGTAATTGAGATACTCGGTCGTCATCTGACCTTCCGCGGCTATGAGATTTTCGAAATCACCACGAACCCGGAAAAACTGTCACGTGCAAAACGGTTTATCTTTGAAGGACTGCAATCCGGCAAGCTCAAACCGCTGATTGATAAAACCTTTGCCTTTGATGATATCGTTGAAGCACATCAATACATGGAAGCCAACGGTCAGGTGGGCAAAATCGTCGTCACCCTGTAATCCTTGTGCGGCACAGTCTTGTGCCGCAATGTAACTCAAAGCACTTTCGACAAAAACTGCTGGGTGCGCGTGTGGCGTGGATGATTCAGTACCTGCTCGCTGCTGCCCTGCTCGACGATTTTGCCATCGACCATAAACACCACCTGATCTGCCACCTCCCTAGCGAAGCCAATCTCGTGCGTCACCACCACCAGCGTGGTTCCCGACTTCGCCAGCGCTTTAATGACATCCAGGACTTCGCCCACCAGCTCAGGATCCAGTGCAGATGTAGGCTCATCAAACAGCATGACGCGCGGATTTAGCGCCAGTGCACGGGCAATAGCGATACGCTGCTGCTGACCGCCAGATAAGTGACGCGACCAGGCATCGGCTTTATTGCGCAACCCTACCGCATCAAGCAGCGTTAATGCCCGCTCGGTGGCGGCTTTACGCGATGCCAGTCCGTGCGCAATGGGCGCTTCAGTCAGGTTCTCCAGCACCGTTAAGTGCGGGAACAGATTAAAGTTCTGGAACACATAGCCGACGTTAACCCGCTGGCGCAAAATTTCCGCCTCTTTCAGCTCATACAGCTTGTCTCCCTGCCGACGATAGCCAATGTAATCGCCATCGATTTGAATAAAACCCTCATCGACGCGTTCCAGATGGTTGATGGTACGCAGGAGTGTGGATTTCCCTGAACCGGACGGCCCGAGAATGACCGTTACCGTTCCGGGAGGGATCTCCAGCGACACATTATCCAATGCTTTGTGGCGACCAAAGTATTTGCTGACGCCGGTAATAGAAATATGGCCTTCAGGCGAGTGGGACATGGACGGCCTCCTGCTGTGGACGTTGACGACTGCGTTTTTCTGCACGGCTCACCCGGACTGTGTTGATCGCTGAACGTCGTTCGCTGCGTGCCAGCGTGCGTTCGACCAGATGCTGAATAAGCGACAGAATGCTGGTGATCACCAGATACCACACCGCACCCACCATCAGCAGCGGGATCACTTCCTGCGTGCGGTTGTATATCATCTGGATGGTGTAGAACAGCTCCGGCATTGCCAGCACGTATACCATCGCCGTCCCTTTCGCCAGGCTGATGATTTCATTGAAGCCAGCAGGCAAAATGGTGCGCAGCGCCTGCGGCAGAATAATCCGCAGCGTACGTCGCCCTGCCGGTAAGCCCAGTGCTGCCGCTGCCTCGTACTGACCGTGATCAACCCCCAAAAATCCACCACGTATAATCTCAGCGGTATAGGCGCTTTGCACCAGCGTCAGGCCAACCACCGCAGTGGAAAACTGACCGAGTACATTGATGGTCTCAAAACTTCCCCACTGAATGGGAGTAAACGGAATACCAATTGTCAGCGTGTCGTATAGATAGGAGAAGTTGTACAGAACGATTAGCACCACAATCAGTGGTAACGAACGAAACAGCCAGATGTACCCCCAGGCCAGACAGTTCAACAGCCAGGAAGATGAAAGCCGCGCCAGCGCCAGCAGACCGCCGATGAGAATACTCAACAGCGTCCCGATAAGTGTCAGTAACAGCGTTTGTCCAAGACCAGACAAAATCACCGGATCGAAGAACCAGCGGGCAAACACACTCCATTCCCAGCGCGGATTAAACGCCACAGACTGGAGAATCACCGCCAGGGCAAACAAAGCAATGACCGCGCCAACGGTGCGCATGGGGTAACGCGCCGGTACGACTTTAATGCTATCTGTCGTTTTCATCTTCTCTCCTCAGGCGATTCTGGCCTGACCGGCAATAGTCAGCAGTTTGGTAAAGCGCAGTCGTCCATCAAACGGTGGCTGGCTGTACTCTTCTGGATTGCGCGTCGTATCAAATTGCGGATCGTAGCCCTGGCTTAAATAAAGTCTGACGGCCTCCGGCTGGCGAAATCCTGTGGTCAGATATATCCGGCTGTAGCCCGCGAGTAGCGCCCGACGTTCCAGTTCCTGCACTACACGCGCCGCCAGTCCCTGCTGACGCAGGCTGCTTTTTGTCCAGATACGCTTAATCTCGGCAGTGTCCTTGTCGTAAGGTTTGTAAGCCCCGGTGGCGATAATTTCGCCGCCACGCTCCAGGACCACAAAAAGTCCCTGCGGTGCCAGATACCATTCGGTCAGTTCCACTTCAGCGTCACGAGAAAAATAATCGCCATAGCGGGCAGCATACTCACCGAACAGACCGTTCAAAATGGGCTGTAGCTCGCTGGCTTCAGGTGAGACCACGCGAAATTGATCGCTCACGATGACCTCCTTAGTCGCCTAAACCGGCCGGGTTGATTTCAGATTGCGGAATGCGTTCCACCCCTTCTCCCCAGCGATTCAGCACCTTGTCATAATCGCCGTTGCCAATCACGCCGTTGAGGGCGGTTTGTACCGGCAGAACCAGACCGCTGTCCTTTTTCAGCGTCACAGCAATGTGTGCCGCTTTTGGCCAACCGCCATCAACACTACCCACCAATTGCGTTTTACCGTTGAGTGCAGCTTTCCATGCGCCGATTACATTAGGGCCGAAGTAGGCATCGGCGCGGCCTGACTGTAGGGCCAGGGTTTGCGCGGCATCATCTTTGGTATACACCGGCGTAAACGGCTGTAACCCTTTCTTCACGTTCTCATCGTTCCAGGCCAGCAGGATGGCTTCCTGGTTCGTCCCTGAACCGACGATAATGCGCAGTCCAGCGATATCTTCCGCCTGCTCGATTTTCTTCAGCTTGCTACCGGTTTTGACATAAAAGCCAAGAGAGTCCTTCCGATACGTCGCGAAATCGAATTTTTCTTTGCGTGCTTTGGTGACGGTAATATTGCTGATCGCGGCATCGTATTTGCCGGAAGTGACGCCCAGCGGCCAGTCTTCCCATGACGTAGGTACGACGTTGAGTTCCAGCCCCAAACTGTCAGCCACCAGACGCGCGATGTCCGCCTCGCTGCCGATCAGCGTCTTATTGTCATCGGCAAAGACGGTCAGCGGTGGTTGGCTGAGCCCGGCAATCGCCACGGTGAATTTGCCCGGTACGGCCAGGTGCAGGTTTGCGGGCAATTGCGCAATCGCCTGCGGATTCTTTGCCGTATTGATCGGCGTTTTATTGGCTTCCAGACTTACGCCCGTGCCGTTAATCGTCACATCATTTGCCCAGACAGTCGCGCTGAAAGCCAGCGACAGCGCGAGGAATACTGATTTTTTCTGCATAGCTTTTTTCTCTTATTGTGTGAATTGATTTGCAGGTGTCGTTAATCCCAGGCTTGCGCGCAGGGTCGTACCGGGATATTCATGGCGGAACAGGCCCCGCGCCTGAAGCACAGGGACAACCTGTTCGACAAAACGCGGGAAGGTATCCGGCGTTCCGCCCTGGATAATAAAACCGTCTGCGGCTTTCTCGTCGAACCACTGCTGCAGGCCGTCGGCGACCTGTTCCGGCGTGCCGCTGAAACGCGGACGTGGGCTGGCCGCTTCCAGAGCAACCTGACGGAGTGTTAAGCCACGCTCGCGCGCGTTGCGTTTGATCTCATCAGTCGTACTGCGAAAGCTGTTTTGTCCGAGAGAGCCAAGATCCGGGAACGGTGCGTCCAGCGGATATTGGGCAAAATCATGATGTTCAAAGTAGCGGCCAAGATAGTTCAGCGCGTCGGTAACGGAGACCAGCGCAGCGGTAGTCTGATACTGCTGCTCAACATCCTCTGCGCTGTCGCCAACAATAACGCTGACGCCCTGGAATATATGCAGTTGATCGGGATGTCGTCCGGCGATTTTCAGCTGACTTTTTACATCCTGATAGAACGCCTTAGCCTCTGCCAGCGACTCCTGATGGGTAAAAATGGCATCAGCATGCTGCGCCGCTAATTTCTTGCCATCTGCTGAAGCTCCCGCCTGAAATATAATCGGACGACCTTGTGGCGTACGCCCAATATTTAACGGCCCGGCGACCTGGAAATAATCTCCATGATGGTTTAGCGTGTGCAGTTTATGCGGATTAAAAAATTCCCCGCTTGTTTTATTACGGGTAAAAGCATCGTCTTCCCAGGAATCCCACAGTCCTTTCACTACCTGTAAATATTCATCGGCAATACGATAACGCTGGGCATGCTCCGGGTGCTGAGCGCGAGAATAGTTTTTTGCCGATCCTTCCAGAGGCGACGTAACCACGTTCCAGCCCGCACGCCCGTTGCTGAGATGGTCCAGGCTGGCGAACTGTCGTGCGGTCGTAAACGGCTCGCTGTATGATGTGGACACTGTGCCAACCAGTCCCAGATTCTGGGTGATGCTGGCCAAAGCGGATAATACTGTTAGCGGCTCAAAACGATTTAAAAAGTGCGGGATTGATTTTTCATTAATATACAGACCATCGGCGACAAAAATAAAATCCAGCTTCCCTTTTTCCGCAATAAGCGCCGTCTCTTTGACAAAATCAAAATTAATACTGGCATCGGCCTGAGCCGCCGGGTGGCGCCATGCGGACATATTTCCCGATGCGCCATGCAGAATAGTTCCGAGCCGTAGTTGCCGATTTTCAGCCATAATAACCCCTACCCAACAGGTAAACTTAAAGGTGTGCGAATGCCGTTTTTGCTAACTGCGCAAAGTAATGTGCGGCAGGTTCAATTAAACGTTCGTCTGGATTAAATCCCGGGTGATGTAATCCGTATTCACTGGCGCTGCCAATACTGACAAATGCGCCTGGGGTATTTTGCAGGTAGACGGCAAAATCCTCCCCGCCCATATGCAGGTCAGCATGGTGAGTGGTGTAGCCTGACTGTTTCGCCACCGTGGTGGCGATATCGGCCCAACGCGCATCGTTCACCAACGCGGTCGGCCCCGCATGCCAGATAACGTCTATTTGTGCGCCAAAGGCATGGGCAAATCCGGCAGCGATGTCATTAACCCGTGCTTTAACCTGCTGCTGTACCTGAGTCCGGTGCGTTCTGAGCGTCCCTTCCAGCTCAACGGACTCTGGCAGTACGTTCCATGTATTTCCTCCCTGAATACGGGTCACGCTGAGTACCACCGAATCCAGCGTGTTAACGTCGCGACTGGCAACGCTTTGCAACACGGTTACCAACTGGCTGGCAAGCAGGATGGCATCTTTGCCTTCATGCGGACGCGCCGCATGTGCGCCCTTGCCATTTATGCGCAGCACGAAGCGATCGACATTGGCATAGAACGCACCGCCGCGTGTGGCAAATTCGCCCACCGGCAAACCGGGCTCATTGTGCATACCAAAAATAGCCGCTACGTTTTGCAGCGCACCGGCGCGGATCAACGTTTTTGCGCCGCCGAAACTCTCTTCAGCTGGTTGAAACAAAATACGTACTCGACCCGGTAAGGTTGTTTCCTGTTGTTTAAGCAGCAGTGCTGCTCCAAGCATCACGCTGGTATGGACGTCATGCCCGCAGGCATGCATCACGCCCGGTGTGAGGGAGCGAAACGGAACATCGGCGCTTTCTTCTATCGGTAGCGCATCGATATCCGCTCGCAGCGCGATGACATCTTCTCCCTTGCCGATTTCCGCGACCAGACCGGTTTTCAGCTCGAACGGCAGAATGTCGACATCCGCAGAGTGCAACCAGGCCTGAATGCGCCTGGTGGTTGCTTCCTCCTGCAGGGAAAGCTCCGGGTGCTGATGTAATTCACGACGCCAGTTGATAAGCGTTGAGCTGAGGGTCATCAGAGCACCTCCACGGCATTATGGACTTGTGCCAACAAACGCAGCGATGTCAGACGCGCGTGGCCCTCCGCCACTGGCGTGTCGATAATGAACTCATCAATACCAAATTGCGTATGCAGAGCATTCAGCTTTACCATCACCTCTTGAGCGGTGCCGTGTAACAACGCCAGTTCACGACGCGCGATTTTGCGTGGCGAACTACCCGCCTGTACGGCGAATGCCAGGGCTTGCTCTTCGCTGGCGACTGTAACGCGTTGACCATTTTCCAGCTCAACGCCCCAGATTTGGACGTTTTCCGCCAGTTGCGCAGCTGTATCGTGACTGTCAGCCACAATCACCTGAACGGCGACTATCGTCGGGCGGTCGCTGTGGGTCTGCCAGAAGGACAAAACCTCACGTAATAACGCTTTGTCACCGTTGAGGTGCGCAGCGAAGATAAAATTCCAGTCGGATTGCGCTGCTAACTGTGCGCTTTGCACACTGGCTCCGAGTACAAATCCTTCTGGCGGTATTGGTGGGATTGGCGTCGGGAATACCGTTTCCCCGCTTTCCGTTCCGTTCAGCGCCAGCCAGCCGTTAAGCTGAGAAAGCTGATCGGCAAAACTGCCTTTTTCTTCCTGATGCAGTCCATGCTGTAACGCCTGAGTCGACAACGGTAACCCGCCAGGGGCCTTCCCTACGCCGAGGTCGACACGTCCAGGAGCCAGTGATGCCAGAAGATTGAAGTTTTCCGCCACTTTGTACGGGCTGTAATGTTGCAGCATCACGCCGCCGGAACCAACGCGGATACGCTGGGTTTGCCCGAGGATCCAGGCGATCACCAGCTCCGGCGATGGACTGGCCAGCTGTGGCGTATTATGGTGTTCCGCGATCCAGAAACGATGGTACCCCCACTCTTCCGCCAGTTGCGCCAGGCGCAACGTCCGGGAAAGCGCAGTCGCGGCAGTTTCACCTTCCCCGATGGGGCTTTTATCCAGAACACTCAGGCGATATGACATGTTACGAGCCTATGTTTGTTAACATGTCTTTATTATTAATTTATCAAATAGCCATACTGAAACATTTAATTCACATTTGCTCAGCTAAAAAGTAGATAACAAACCCTACCGCAGCCAGGGTTAAAATTTGGATCGCCCAGTACCGCTAAACTGAAAAACACCCGCAATTAATAGCCTACAAAATATAATAGGGTCGTTGATATCACGGTAATAACATCAAAATCTTTTCATGCCAGTTTTCTTTTTTCGAAATGGTTTTTTAGCGCAATTTACGTTAAGTCAGTTTAAACGACTTGTAACGTTATGCGCTTGTATTAATTGTTTCACTTTTATGACGCGGGATGAATGATTTACATGGAAATTTTTATTTTAACTACTTCCACAGAAATGATGATTAGTAGAGAATGCAACGTTTCTTATTAAAACGGTTTAAAACAGATTTCTAATATCCCCCGATTTCATTGCGGGGATTTTTGTATGGATTATACATAGCATCATGGGACCTCTATGAAAAGTAACATGCCCGTTACACAAATTGAGCACGCACTTAACGATAAAACGACGCTGCTTTCTACGACAGATAAAGAAAGTCATATTACCTACGCCAACTCCGCATTTATTGATGCCAGCGGATTTAACGAACAGCAATTAATGGGCGAACCGCATAATATTATTCGCCATCCTGATATGCCTCCCGCGGCGTTCGCCGATATGTGGTACACGCTACAGCAGGGAGACAGCTGGACGGGGATGGTGAAAAACCGTCGGCAGAATGGCGACCATTACTGGGTTCGCGCCAACGTTACACCGGTCTGGCACAATGAAAAACTCACTGGCTACATTTCAGTGCGTACCGTTCCTTCGCGCGATGAAATAACTCAAAGCGAAAGTTTATATCAAAAAATTAATAGCCAGCAGTTTAAAGGGTTTCGACTTTTTAAAGGCATTATCATTCGCCGCGGCATATTGTCATGGGCATCAATGTTTAAATGGCTGAGCATTAGCCAGCGCGTCAATTATTCTTTAGGGGTAATCGCCCTGCTCGCAGTGCTATTTCTTTTTGCTCCTGTTAATCCATTTATTCAGGCGGGAGGGTTGCTGTTCTTATTTCTGATGCTTGCTATTTACCTTAAGTATCAAATTTGTCAGCCAGTTAATACGCTACTGATGCAAATGAAGAAAGTGGTATCCGGGAGAAAACCTGATAACTGTCATTTAAATCGGGTGGATGAAATCGGAATGCTGATGCGTCTGGTTAATCAGTCCGGGCTTAATCTGAATTCACTGGTCGATGATGTCAGTACGCAAATATCCGGTATTCGCGCTATCAGTCAGCGAGTATCAAAAGAAGGTACGGCGCTGCATAAGCGTTCCGAAGAAACCTCCGCCGACCTGCAACAAACCGCTGCCGCCATTGAAGAAATTGGTAGCGCGGTACAGCAAACTGCTGAGACTGCGGCACATACTATGACCATGGCCGATAAAACCAGCGCCAATGCGGCAGAAGGCGGCGATATCATGAAACAAACTATCGCCATGATGCAGGCGATATCGCGTGACAACGGGCAGATCGTCGACATCATCGGCGTCATTGATAGTATCGCCTTTCAGACCAATATTCTGGCGCTCAATGCCGCGGTCGAGGCCGCGCGAGCCGGAGAGTCAGGACGCGGTTTCGCCGTTGTGGCGGCAGAGGTCCGTAATCTGGCACAGCACTCAGCGTCTGCAGCAAAAGAGATCAAACAGTTGATTGAGAAGAACGTCGCCAACGTGAATAGCGGCGTCAAAATGGTAGAACAAACGGAGACGCATCTTACCGGGATGATTGGCGATGTCCTGCAGATGTCGATGATGATCAAAGATATTAATCTGGCGACGCGTGAGCAAACCCTGGCGCTGGATCTGATTAACGATTCGATTTCACGCGTTGGCACCATGACACACAATAATGCCGAGATGGTGGAACGTGTCACCGATGCTACCGCCGATCTGACTCAACGTTCATCGCGCTTACAGCAGGCCGTTCAGGTCTTTGGCGTATCAGCATAACCTTACGGCGCTTATCGGGTGAATGTCTCGATAAGCGCACTCCTCTCCAGGTATTTACGCCCTTCTCTTTTATTGGCTGAATCGAGGCCACACCGCGCCAGTGCAGGCTGTACAAAAATGCTGAATTCTTGTTATCGGGGCTTTGCGGAACCGAACAATTGAATGTAGGATGCTCGGCCGGCAGTTTTCCCCCGTAACACAATGAAGGGTAAGGCTGTTTTCGCCGCAGCAGGTGCGGCAAAAAGGATTTGTATTTTTGTCAGGTCAACAGGAAAAGTAATGAACACAAACAACACGCAAGCCGCGGAACAACATGCGGCGAAACGACGCTGGTTGAATGCCCACGAAGAGGGGTATCACAAAGCGATGGGAAATCGACAGGTACAGATGATCGCCATTGGCGGCGCAATTGGTACCGGGTTGTTTTTAGGGGCTGGCGCACGCTTGCAGATGGCTGGTCCTGCTTTGGCGCTGGTTTATTTGGTGTGCGGTATTTTTTCGTTCTTTATACTGCGCGCGCTTGGCGAACTGGTTTTACATCGCCCTTCCAGCGGCAGCTTTGTCTCCTATGCCCGTGAATTTTTAGGTGAGAAAGCCGCCTATGTGGCTGGCTGGATGTACTTTATCAACTGGGCGATGACCGGCATTGTCGATATCACCGCGGTGGCGTTGTATATGCATTACTGGGGCGCATTTGGTGATGTACCGCAGTGGGTATTCGCCCTCGGCGCGCTGGCCATTGTCGGCACCATGAACATGATCGGCGTGAAGTGGTTCGCGGAGATGGAGTTTTGGTTTGCACTGGTCAAAGTGTTGGCGATTGTGATTTTCCTGGTGGTGGGTACCGTCTTTTTAGGCACTGGAAAGCCATTGGATGGTAACGCCACGGGTTTTCACCTGATCACCGACAACGGTGGATTCTTCCCACATGGCTTGCTGCCGGCGCTGGTACTGGTTCAGGGGGTGGTTTTCGCGTTTGCCTCCATTGAACTGGTGGGCACCGCTGCTGGAGAATGCAAAGATCCACAAACCATGGTGCCGAAAGCGATCAATAGCGTTATCTGGCGTATTGGTCTGTTCTATGTGGGTTCTGTCGTGCTGCTGGTTCTGTTACTGCCGTGGAATGCCTATCAGGCAGGGCAAAGCCCGTTTGTTACCTTCTTCTCCAAACTGGGCGTGCCGTATATCGGCAGTATCATGAATATTGTGGTGCTCACCGCGGCACTTTCCAGCCTTAACTCTGGGCTGTACTGTACCGGACGTATTTTACGTTCCATGTCGATGGGCGGATCGGCGCCGAAATTCATGGCTAAAATGAGCCGCCAACAGGTACCCTGGGCTGGGATCCTCGCCACGCTGGTCGTCTATGTCGTCGGGGTATTTCTGAACTATCTGGTGCCGTCGCAGGTGTTTGAGATCGTGTTGAACTTCGCGTCGTTGGGCATTATTGCGTCGTGGGGCTTTATCATGGTCTGTCAGATGCGTCTGCGCCGGGCCATAAAAGAAGGTAAAACGGCAGACGTTAGCTTTAAACTGCCGGGCGCTCCGTTTACCTCGTGGCTAACCCTGGTGTTCCTGCTGAGCGTGCTGGTGTTGATGGCGTTTGACTATCCAAACGGCACCTACACTATCGCGTCATTACCGTTGATTGCCATCCTGCTGGTTGCAGGCTGGTTCGGCGTGCGTAAACGCGTCGCGGAAATCCACCGCACCGCGCCGTAATGGCTGAAGGCCTGACAGGTTAACCCTTCAGGCCTTCTTTTTTAGTTCGCTTCAATCAACTGCGCTACATCGTTGCTGTTAATTTCCCGCGCGTTTCCATCCTGATCGGTATAGCTGGTCATTCCCGTATCTTTATCCAGTTTTGGCTTACCCTGGGTGGTAATGGTTTGTCCGCTTTTGGTCGTCATGACGTAATCAGTGGTGCATCCTGCCAGGGTAAACAGCATTACGCCTGCACAAAGACAGATAAATGGCTTTTTCATGGTATTCCCGTGTTATTCAGTTAGCCGTTGAGGGCGTAGTGTAAGTCCCTGAAGTGGGTCGGGCTACTGGCGGGGTGTAACGAGGCGTATCGTGGGGTTTAGAGAAATGACAGGAGGGGTTTCCCCCTCCGGATTTTTTACAGCGCAATACGAATAACATCGTCCGGCTGGGTAGCTTCCTGCTCGCGGGTAGATTTCTGTTTCACGCTGACGTACAGGGTTTTACCATCGGCAGAGAGCGCCAGGCTATTCGGGAATGTTGGGGTATCAAACGTTTTGACGACTTTATAGCTTTTCGCGTCGATCACACTTACTTTACCGGCCTGGCGATGAGTCACGTAGGCTTCATTACGCGTCGGGTTGAACAGCACGGCAAGGGATTCCGGCGCGGCGACTTTTGCCAGTACGTTGCCGTTACGGGTGTCGATTACCAGCACTTCCGCCGCTTTAGAGTCGGTGACAAATGCACGGTTGCCCGCTGTGTCCAGGCTCAGGTTGATAAAGAAATGCTCTTTCCCATCATCCAGCAGTTTTTTGCGGCTGATAATTTTGTTGGTGGTGGTATCGATGGTAATGAATTCACCGTCCGCATTGGCGGTGTACAGGCGCTTAGCCTTGCTGTCGACAGCCAGAGCGGTGCTCATTTTGCCGGTATTTTGGATGGTGTCCTTCAGTTTAATGGCGTCGCCGTCCACCACCCAAATCACGCTCTCTTTACCAATACCGCTAATGTATACCGTGTTAGTGGCGTCATCTGCGGCCAGCTCACGCGGCTGCAGCGGGCGAACATCTTCAGAACGCTTACGCGCATCCAGCACCAGACGTCCTTTCACCGCGCCCGTTTTAGCATCCATCGCCGTTACCGCGCTATTTACCGTGTTGCCGAACCACAGCGTTTGCGTGGCGTTATTGATGGTGGCACCAAACGGTTTGAGATCGTTATGAATCACCTGAGTCACTTCGAGGGTGACCGGGTCAAGGCGGTAAACCACCCCGCCGGTATCCAATTTGCGGCTCTGTGAGGTCGCCAGCCACAGCGCGTTCTCTTGTTGGCTGTACGCCATTTCATAAGCGCCTTTACCGACGGCTTTGCGCAGCAGTTCTTCTGCAGCCTGCGTAGTAAAAGATGATGCAACGAGCAGTGAACCTAACAGTAAAGAACCACGCAGACGCGGTGAAAACAGATGACGTAAAGACATGACGACTCCCTTTGATAAATTCGTTTGTTACTGCTTCACATAGCTTCAATGAGCAAAATCATGGTTTTGCCTTTTTAAGAATGAGAATAGTAATCATTATTTATCTCAATGTGGAGTATTTATTCGCTTTCGGGTTGTAACCTTCTTATTTTCTCCATGAATAATCGCTTTTCATCCAGATAACGTCATTGGCATTTTACCAGGCCTACATTTCGTACGAAGCAGGCCTGGTTACAGACATTCACCGTCTTCCGCTCTTACGCATCAATCCTCAGCAAGACGAATAACTACCTTGCCGAAGTTTTTGCCGGTCAGCAGACCGATAAAGGTTTGTGGCGCATTTTCCAGACCGTCGGTCACCTGCTCGCGGTAGTGGATTTTGTCCTCTTTAAGCCAGCGCCCCATCTCCCGCTGAAACTCCTGAATGCGGTGACCATAATCCTGACCAATGATAAAACCCTGCATCCGGATACGCTTTTTCAGCAGCGTTGCCATTAACAGCGGTAATCTGTCAGGTCCGGCCGGAAGAGACGTTGCGTTATAACCACTGACCAGGCCACAAAGCGGAATCCGCGCTGAAGTATTGAGCAATGGCAGAACGGCATCAAATACTTTTCCGCCGACGTTTTCATAATAAATATCAATTCCTTGCGGGCAAGCTTTTGCCAGTTGTTGCGCAAAATCTTGTGCGTGGTGATCGAGGCAAACATCAAAGCCCAGCACCTCTGTGGCATGTCGGCATTTCTCTGCCCCACCTGCCACACCGATTACCCGGCAGCCTTTAAGCTTACCGATCTGCCCAACCGTTGCGCCAACCGGCCCGGTTGCGGCGGCTACCACCAGCGTTTCTCCCGCTTTCGGCTGACCGATATCCAGCAGACCCATATAAGCGGTAAACCCCGGCATACCCATAACACCCAGCGCCCAGGAGGGATGTTCTGGATGAGCGCCAAGCTTCACCAGTCCGTTACCGTCGGAGATGTCATAGTCCTGCCAACCGTTGTAGCTCAATACCCATTCGCCTGGCTGGTAGTCCGGATGGCGGGATGACACCACGCGACTTACGGTACCACCCACCATAACACCACCAATCTCTACTGGTGGTGAGTAAGATGGCTCATCGCTCATGCGGCCACGCATGTAGGGATCGAGGGAAAGATAAACAGTGCGCAGCAAAACCTGGCCTTCGCCCGGGGATGCCACCTCATCTTCTTCAAGACGGAAGTTCTCTGGGACTGGCGCGCCATGTGGACGGGAAGCCAGTACCCAGCGACGGTTACGATTAGTCTGTTGACCCATGATGTGCTCCTCTGCTTTTGGCATGAATCCATCAATAGTAGCAGTCTGCGCCTGCTATTTAGCTGACGACGTGGTTTAACCGCACAACCAGGTAAACGCAGGGTTTCGCGGTTTCATTGATAAACCGACAGTCATTCGGCGGGCCAAGTTCCAGGCAATCACCTGCCTGCATTTCATGGCGTATGTCCCCTTCCACAAAGACTAATTCCCCCTGCTGTAACCAGATAAGTTGTCTGGCCTGCACATAGGAAGAAGCTGGCATCGGGATATCACTTCCGGCGGGTAATTCAATCTGCACCAGATCGATAGGTAGATCGCTGCGCGGTGAAACATGGCGGCGCAGATAGTGGCTTTGCGGATCGTGCCAGACGGGCTGGTCAGCGAAGCGCAGCAGCTTGCCCTCCTGCATTTCAGCCCGCGCAATCAGGGTAGACATGCTGATGCCAAACGCACCGGAAAGTCTACCCAGCAGCGTAGCCGTTGGACTACTCTCGCCGCGTTCTATTTTATGGATCATGGCCCGCGACACGCCCGCGCGCTCGGCAAGTTCCGTGAGTGACCAACCGCGAGATTCCCGCTCAATGCGAATTCTTGCACTGATCCGTTGATTTATACTGTCTTCAATAGTATTCATATTGTAATACTATAGTGAACAAGCCCTGAGGTTCAACATGTCAATTCGATTTGCCAGCAAAGAAGACTGCGCCGCCATTGCAGAAATCTACAACCATGCGGTACTGCATACGGCGGCTATCTGGAATGATCAAACGGTCGATGCCGAAAACCGTATTTCCTGGTATGAATCCCGACAATTGATGGGGTATCCGGTACTGGTGAGTGAAGAGAATGGCGTGGTTACGGGATACGCCTCCTTTGGCGACTGGCGTAACTTTGATGGCTTCCGTCATACCGTTGAACATTCGGTGTATGTCCATCCAGAACATCAGGGAAAAGGATTCGGACGAGCACTACTCAGCAGACTGATAGACGAAGCCCGCGCATGCGGCAAGCATGTAATGGTGGCAGGGATTGAGTCTCAGAATCAGGCATCACTGCATCTGCACAGCTTGCTGGGCTTTAAAACCACCGCGCAAATGCCACAGGTTGGAACCAAATTTGGGCGGTGGCTGGATCTGACTTTCATGCAGTTGCAGTTAGACGATCGTCGTGAACCGGATGCCCTTAGATGAACCAGACGCTGACCCTCTCCTTTCTGATTGCCGCTGGTATTGGTCTGGTGGTGCAAAATACCTTGATGGTACGCATCACGCAGACGTCCTCGACGATCCTTATCGCCATGTTACTTAACTCGCTGGTCGGGATCGTGCTGTTTGTCAGCATATTGTGGTTTAAGCAAGGTTTAGCAGGGTTTGGTGAATTGGTTTCCAGCATACGCTGGTGGACACTCATCCCCGGCTTGTTGGGATCGTTCTTTGTTTTCGCCAGCATTAGTGGATATCAAAATGTAGGCGCTGCCACGACGATTGCGGTACTGGTTGCCAGCCAGTTAATCGGCGGGCTGGTGCTGGATATTCTGCGCAGTCACGGCGTGCCGCTGCGGGCGCTGGTGGGGCCGGTCTGTGGTGCGGTACTGCTGGTAGTCGGGGCATGGCTGGTGGCGAGACGTTCGTTTTAATTGCCTGATAGCACTTCGTTTATCAGGCCTACAGAACGTTCCTGTTGGCCTGATAAGGGAAAATCAGAGGATTGTGCCACCTTTGGTCAACTGTTCGCGACGGGCTTCCATATCTTCTTTATGCTGACGGCCATGATGCGCGATAGCCGTACGCAAACGCTGTTGCTGGGTATAGCGGTCTTCCCGGCTCAACGCGACATCATCGCTGAGCTCAATCAGCAATTCATTCATATGCGTAATGACGCTCTCCTCAATGGCGGCATCAACACGTGCGCTGACCTCATCCAGATGCGACATAACCTCTCCTTAACTCATTAATTTAATTTTGCTTTTGAAAAATCACTGCCCATCAGGCTAACGCTGTATCCGCTGACGTTGCTACGCGTAGCGTAGAACGTTTTACCGTTTGCCAGGGCTATCCACGGAGCCTGCTGGTAGAAAATCTCTTGTGACTGCTGGTAAAGCGCGGCGCGCTCTTCCGGTTTGCTCACCAGTTTCGCCTTTTCAACCAGCGAATTATACTCTTTATCGCACCAGCGCGCGGCGTTAGATCCGGTTTTTATGCTGTCGCAGCCCAGCAGCACATCGGCGAAGTTATCCGGATCGCCGTTGTCTGACATCCAACCAAACAACGCGGTGTCGTGCTCACCTTTACGCATTCCGGAGAGATATTCACCCCACTCGTACGACACAATTTTCGCCTTCACGCCCACCTTTGCCCAGTCGCTCTGGATCATCTCGGCAATCCGTCGGGAGTTCGGGTTGTATGGGCGCTGGACCGGCATTGACCACAGCGTCGCTTCAAAGCCATTTTCCAGCCCAGCCTGCTTCAGCAGGTCTTTCGCTTTTTGCGGGTCGTAAGCGTAATCCTGCAGATCTTTATTGAACCCCATCATATTCGGTGGAATCGGCGATTTTGCCACCGTACCGGAACCTAAGAAGACGGCGTTAATAATGGCCTTTTTATCAGTCGCGTAGTTTAGCGCCTGACGCACCAGTACGTTATCAAACGGTTTTTTCTCGGTATTAAATGCCAGATACCCGACGTTCAGCGCGTCAACCGAATGCAGCGTCAAATCTTTATTCTTTTTAATCTCGTCAAACTGTACGGGCGCAGGTGCTGGGATTATCTGGCATTCATTGGTTTGTAGTTTTGCCAGCCGCGTCTGGACGTTTGGCGTGATTGAGAAGATCAGGTGCTTCGTTGGAACGGCGCCATCCCAGTAGTTAGGGTTGGCAAGATAGCGGATTTGCGAGTCCTGCTTGTACTGCTGCAGCACGTAAGGCCCGGTGCCAATCGGCCAGTTGTCGACGTTTTCCGGTGTACCTTTTTTTAGCATCGCGTCGGCATATTCCGCAGAGAGAATCGAGGCAAAATCCATTCCCCAGTCGGCAAGAAACGCAGCGTTAGGTTCATTCAGGACAAACTGAACGTGATAATCATCGAGCTTCTTCACTTCTTTAATCAGTTTATCCAGACCGACATCGTTAAAGTATTCATAGCTTCCCTGAGAAACCTTGTGATACGGATGATCGGCATCTTTCTGCCGTAATACCGAGAAAATCACGTCGTCAGCGTTGAAGTCGCGGGTCGGTTTAAAGAATTTATTACTGTTGAATTTCACGCCTTGACGCAGGGTAAAGGTGTAAGTCTTTCCGTCCGGAGAAATCGTCCAGTCCGTTGCCAGAGATGGTACCGGGGTATTCTTTACCGGATCAAAGTTGATGAGTCGGTTGTAGAGTACTTGTGAACTGGCCACAAATGAGGGTCCGGAACTGGCAATTTGCGGGTTAAATGACTCCGGCGATGCTTCCGAGCAATAGATGATGGTGTCAGTATTGGCCGCGAACGCAACACCTGACGGAATGACGGTGCTGAGAGCCAGCGCGAGTAACGTTTTCCTTGCAATCATGGTTATAAGCCTTCTTATTTTATTATTAACCGAGATATCAGAGCATAGCTGACAAAAACTGACCAATAACAAATCACTATCAGGTTATTCTAATCCGGTGTATTTCGCTGAATAATTCATCACCCTAAGCGAATTAATTTCCCTTAAGTCTTTTTCAAAACGTCAAGATTTTTCCCGGCACTCTATGCCATGAAAATTAGCCCCTTTTTGCCTCTCTTTCTCCGTTTGCTCGTTTTTATAAAACGTAAAGTAGATACGTGAAGAAGTCTAAGGGGTAACAACGTGGCAAAAACTCTCTTGCGCAGCGGCAATTTGGATGACTATCAGGCCGTGGGCGGCGGTGGTCAGGCCGTGTTTGATTCAGCATTGCAAATTCGTGAAACGCTTCGTCTGCGTAAACAGCAGGCGATGGTGGATTGTTTGGCGATCCCACAAATTAACGACAACGGCGATCGGGTTGACTGGTATTCCCCGATAGAAGGGAAAGCCGTGGCGTGGAAAGCCGCTGATGAAGAAGCACGTTTTCGTGCGCTACGCTATCTGGGAAGCACGCTGGAAAATGCGGCGGCTCTGAGCCGTAAAAGCCTGCAGTCGGGAAAAACCTCCCTACAGCTGTTTGGCTCTCTGCTCGAAAAAGCCATCCAGTTTCCCGGTGAAAACCACGTGTTTCTGGTTGATGGCAAACCCGTTATTACGTTCTGGGGCTTCGTTAATCTGAATGAAAATCCCCGCGACGATGTGCTCGATTGCCTGCGAGTTGCCGATATTCCCCCTGTCGTTACCGTAGCAGAGCCGGAACAGGAAGAAGAAATCCCCCCGGAAATCACCTTCGCCGAGGCTGATGCGCCTTTATTAACGCCAGTCGTCGAGCTGGCTAAACCGGCTGAACCTGAGCCACAGCCACCGGTTATAGTTAACGAACCGGAGGTTACACCGCCGCTGGCACAAGAGAAACCTGCGCGCCGCCTGCCTCTGTGGAGCCTGCCCGTTGCCGCAGTCATCATTGCCGCCATCGTTGGGCCGCTGCTGTGGAAGCAACAGACCACCCAGCCCGTACCCGCAGCCGCCGCTGTTGAAGTCGCTAAGATTGATATGGCACCGCTGCCAGCACTGGCATCTGCACTGCCCCTGCATCGTGCTGAAGTGACTCCAGCTGCGAAGAAAGAGAAACCTGTAGAAGGACCGGTGGTGATCGCCGCGATTCCAAAAGATGCGCTGGTGATGGATGCCAATCAGATGAAGGCAGGAACGACGCGTTTCCTCAATGGTAACTGGCGCGTCCTGGTCGATGTTAAAGATCCGGTGAGCGGCAAAGCGCCGTCGCTGCGCTATCAGATCCAGGCTAATAAAGGCACTGCTCGCGTGGTTCATGGTGACAATATTGTTTGTCGTGCCGAGATTTTCTCCGGTTTGCACCAGTCGGGTGAATTAATGATTAAGAGTCGCGGCAATGCCCGTTGTACAGACGGGTCACGTTATCCGATGCCTGAAATTACCTGCAAAGCGGGAACCAACGACGTCGCCGCCTGTACCGCGCGTTATGACGATCACGCGGAAATCCCTCTGACAATCAAAAAGATAGGTGCCTGATTCTATGTTGGTGAATCTGTGTGATTACAAGCAGAGCGTGACGCTCATCGCCAATAGCGGTGTTCAATTCCTGGATTTTGGCCTGACGCCGCAGGAATCTGCGCACCATGGCCGCTTTGTGCGCAAAACGGCAAACGGTCCCCTGCTACGGCTGGATTTCGATCTGGCAACGGGTCGCTATACCTTGCCTGGCAGCACTGGCGGTCAGCCCGAAGTGGTGAAACCGGAAAGTACCCAGACGCTGCATTATTCTCTGGATGTCCTCGACGGTGTCTGGCTGCCGCTGCCGTTTCTGCGCTTTAACCCACCGCGCACGTTTGTTGAAGGCCCGGATAACTGGGCGCGCGTGCAGGTACGAAAACTGGCGCAACCCGACAGCGCGGGCAACACCCACCGCGTTACCGTGGCGCTGGATAGCCAGCTCACTGAAAATGCCCCTGCAGCGTTAACGCCTAATGAAAACGACCTGCTCAACGGGACACGATTCGCGCTGGCCTGGCATGACAGCGAAATTGCTGATTTCCTTGACCAGACCTGGATTGACGGCTGGTTGCGCGAATCTTTTATGCACCATGTCACCCAACATGAGAATCGCTCAGAACAAGAGATCCAGCTGGCGCTGCGTAACTTTGAATACCAGGCGCACTGGCTGAATGTGCTGACCCTGTTAGGCGAGCAGCTTTCTGTCCCGGAAGTGAAACTGGTTACACATACCCTTAGCACACCCGCTATTCCCGTCGATCTTATTTTAGATATCGGTAATACCCATACCTGTGGCGTCCTGATTGAAGATCACGGGGATGCCAATGACGGGCTGCGTCAGACCGCTGAATTGCAGGTCCGTTCGTTAAGCGAGCCGCAGTTCCTCAACGATCCGCTGTTCACCAGTCGGCTGGAGTTTTCCGAAGCTCGCTTTGGTAAGCAGCATTTTTCCGTTGAGAGCGGACGTGATGACGCCTTTATCTGGCCGTCGATTGTGCGTGTGGGTGATGAAGCCCGTAAGCTGGCAATGCAGCGTATGGGCACCGAGGGCAATAGTGGGATCTCCAGCCCGCGCCGTTATCTGTGGGATGAAACGCCGGTGTTACATGACTGGCGCTTTAGCCAGATGAATGGAAAAACCCAGCGCGAACCGCTGGCTACCGCCTTCCCACTGATGAACCTGATGAACGATGACGGGCAACCGCTGTTCAGCCTGCCGCAGGACGATCGTCTGCCGGTATTCTCACCGCAATACAGCCGCAGTACGCTGATGACGCATATGTTATGCGAAATACTGGCCCAGGCGCTGGGGCAAATTAACAGCGTAGCGACGCGTTTGCGCCTCGGATTCCCGGCATCTCCTCGTCAGTTACGGACGCTGATCCTGACCCTACCGTCGGCGATGCCCAAACAGGAACGCGAGATTTTCCGCCTGCGCATGTTTGAAGCTATTGCCCTGGTCTGGAAAGCAATGGGCTGGCACCCGCAGGATGAAGACTTCACTACCCGTAAACAGCAGGAAAAGAGTGTGGTTCCCGTACCTGAAATTCAGATGGAATGGGATGAAGCCAGCTGCGGGCAACTGGTGTGGCTGTATAACGAGGCTATCTCTCACTACGATGGCCACACCGAATCATTCTTTAACGCCCTTGCCCGCCCGGACCGTTTGCCGGAACCCGGTGAGACTAAAGGTCGGGCGCTGCGCGTGGCATCGATCGACATTGGCGGCGGGACAACGGATATGGCCGTCGTCCATTATCAGCTTGATGACGGCGTCGGCGCGAACGTTAAAATTACCCCGCATTTGCTGTTCCGTGAGGGTTTTAAGGTGGCAGGCGATGACATGCTTCTGGACGTGATTCAGCGTTGCGTGTTGCCTGCGCTGCAAACCCGCTTACAACAAGCTGGCGTGACCGATGCCGCTGCATTGCTGGCCACGCTGTTTGGCGATTCCGGTCGTATCGATACCCAGGCGATTTTGCGTCAACAAACGGCATTGCAGCTCTTTATGCCACTCGGTCATGCGGTACTCAGTGCCTGGGAACAAAGCGATATTAACGATCCGGTCGCTGGTCTGCATGCCACATTCGGAGAACTCCTGAGCCAACGACCAACGCGCAACGTGATGAACTACATCCAGCAGGCTATCGACCATGCGATGCCAGCAGGTTCGCCAGCATTTGATGTTCTGAGCGTGCCGTTGCAGGTACAGTTCAGGCAGTTACAAGAAGCTCTGTTAGCGGGGCAATTTACCCTGACTTCCCCGCTGCACGCGGTTTGTGAGGCTATTTCACATTATCGCTGCGATATTTTATTAGTGACCGGCAGGCCCGCCTGTTTACCGGGCGTACAGGCGTTGATCCGCCATCTGCAACCTGTTCCGGTTAACCGTATGATCTGGATGGATAACTACCGCGTGCATGAGTGGTATCCGTTCAGCCAACAAGGGCGGATTGGTAATCCCAAATCCACCGCGGCAGTCGGCGCCATGCTGTGCAGCCTGGCGCTGGATTTGCGTTTGCCGCGTTTTAACTTTAAAGCTGCCGATATCGGCGCTTACTCGACCGTACGTTATCTTGGCGTACTGGATAACACGGTCAATACCCTGCGCGATGAGAACATCTGGTATCACGATATTGATCTGGATAAACCCGGTGCGAAGCTGGATGCCCGGTTGCACTTCCCGTTACGTGGCAACGTGACGTTAGGATTCCGGCAACTGGCAAACAGCCGCTGGCCTGCCACGCCGCTGTATACGCTCAGCATAAATTCTGCCGAACTGGCAAAAACCATCGCCGGAGATGGCGTGTTGAATGTACGGCTGCAGCTACGCGGCGGCAGCAAAGAAAGTGGTCCAGAATTCTTCGTCCTGAGCGATGCCTGGTTACAGGATGGCACCCCCGTTGCCGCCAATGCCTTAACGTTAAAACTGAATACGCTGGCAGACCGTCGCCATAGCGGAAGCCATTACTGGATTGATAGCGGGAGCGTGTACCTGAAATGAGTAAGATGTTAAATACCGCGCAGGCCGCCATCGAGTGGGTGGTAGATACCCGTCAACGTGCGGCGCGTCTTGATGATGAAGCGGATGCCCTGCTGGCACAGCTTACGCTAGCCGCAGTGAGTGAATCTGCGCTGGAGACAACCTTTTCATCGCAAGGATGTATAGGGTTATACGGACATTCACAATCGGCAAAAGCACATCTGCTTGCGGCATTGTGCAGCAATGCCACTGGCAAAGTGAATATTGTTACTCCGGATCGCAGCTTTGATTATTTCTCGCATATTAATCCTGGCCATGCGCCAACCAATATGGTGATCCGCTTTACGCGCGATGAAAATCAGCATGATAGCGAATGGCCGTTGCGTCTGCGGTTACTCAGTGAAGCGGAACTGGTACAGCTATTTATCGCCCAGTTCAGCGCGCTCCCGGATAACCGGCAGGTCGAGAAATCGATTATTGAGGCGCGCCTGGAAAAATGGCAAACGCTGCGTCAGCGTCACCCTGTGCCGGGCATTACCGCACATGATGTTGCGGCAATCGGTCGTTTCTGGCGCTCCTGCGTACCGGCAAACCAGCAGCAAATTGACGATGCGCTATGGCACCAGTTTGCCACGTTGCTGCCCGCACTGGATCTGACTACCCGGGCAAACGCCTGGGCACTACTGTGGGGAGAACAACCAGAATTGACACAGCAGTGGCTGACTCTGGCGCACACGTTGCAACAAACCGGACACGCGCAAGAATTAGCGGCCCCGCTGAGTCTGCTGGTTGATCATTTTGGTTTACCTGCCGAAAGTTTCCTGACCCAGGTGGCATTGACCGGCAATAATGAGGCGCAAAGCGATGTGGTGGTTCATCCGATTGAAAATCATCAGTTGCTCAATGCAGTCAGCCTTTCTTTGTCGTCACTGGCGCTGCTCACGCGCGAACTGGTCCTGACGGTTGAAGACGCGGTGCTGGAGAATGTCGATCTGCTCGATATTCCCCTCGCCCCGGATACTCACCCGCATCCACTGTGGCAGGCAAAATTAGGCTGGATGCTGGAACATTACCGCCAACACCTGCAACCGGATGTGCTCTTAATCTGCAACGCTGTCTCTACCCGCGCCCAGACGCCCACCATCACCCGCAAGCTATTGGGCTGGGTTAACGATACTCAACCCGTCCACGACGCCGCATTGCCAGGCGTGGTCTGGGCCATTACCCCGCAGGATGCGCGTTTTAGTACCCAGCAAAATCTTGACGAATCTGTGCAGCAATTAATGGGCAAACCCGGACTGCACTGGGGCACGCTGCAGGCGCTGGATAAACACAGCTTACAACGCCTCGTCGAATGGTTGACTCAGGCAACCTCACCACAGCAGCGCCAGGCCAGGCTGACCTCCCTGCGTGAACAGCATCAGCAGCGCGTACGCGAAACCCTAATCGGCTGGATTAATCCCGTTGAGACCGAATCAGCAAGCAATGAGTCAGTGATCCGCCAGCTACAGGCTCAGGCGGCAAAGCATGGCGAACTGCTGGATGGTTTGCTCCCGCCGATGCGCATTTTTGAATCGCTGCTGCGTATTCAGCAACCGCGCGAGGAGCAGGTAAGTGGTTTATTTAATGAAGAGATTGACCTGTTTGCCGAGGTGCGTGACACAATGCACTCACCGGAAAGCCAGGAGACCGGATATCAGGCTCACAAAATGTGGATTAACCACGTGCGCCAGTGGTGTCGCGATGAAAATAATGCCCGCCGTTTACGACTCGATCCCCGTACGTTAAGGCAGGTTGCCGACATCCTCGTCACCACCAGCTATCGCCTGGAGATGCCGCAGCGCTTACAGCGCATTATGCAGCGCGAAAACGTCTGTGCCGCGCAGCTATACGCCGATATCGGTGATTTTATTACCTGGCTTGGATTTGCCGACGTTGCTGAGGATCAACGCCCTGCCAGCAGGATTCAGAAAGGATCGGCTATTTTTAGCGCGCCGAAGCAACAGCCGATGTTACGCCTGACGAAGTTGGATGAACAACCTTCGCACGGCGCAAGCCGCTACGTATACGACTGGCTAGTCGCTTTGTATACCCGTGCGAATGAGAACGTGGGGTATCAGCATCCACAGGATGTCAGCGAAGTCGACAAAAAGCGATTAGATGCCCTGCTTTCCGCCTGAAGCGGCGTTTACGCCGTCATCAGAAGAGAGAGAACATTAACGCGACGGGAAAACTCATCGGCCAGGTCGCACCGACTAATACCGCGCTGAGAAAGCGAATTCGCTTTTTATCGCGGGAAAGAAACCAGGTGATGATTGCCGTGATAACGGCCATCACCGCATAAAAAACCAACATTTTTTGGTACAAAGACATGTAAGGCATCCGGGCCGAAAGGTGAAATCGCGCGCAATATGCTCTTTTTCATGACTTACATCAAGTTTTATTAATTAATTTAAGAAAAGCGGCTGTAAAACAACCCATTTTCATTATGTTCAGAATTCGTACTATTGCGGATAGTTATAACCCGTACTATACCCATATGGGTTAAAACGAAAGGTGGCACAAATGAATGTTTCCAGTAAAACGGTGGTGCTGATAAATATATTTGCTGCTGTAGGACTTTTCAGTCTGATTTCCGCAAGGTTCGGCTGGTTTGCTTGATGTAACTCTTCTTGATTAATTGCAGCGTCCGCTGGCAGAGAGGTTCATCTCTCTGCCATCAGTAAACGATCTTCCCACTCTGCCATCACCAGGTAAATTATCCTTAATATGTAATACCCCTAATCCTTCTGCGGCATTATATTGCCTGAATAACGGCCTGGCGTTGTGCCGGTATGCTGATGGAAGAAAGCAATAAAAGCACTGTCGCTGACAAACTCCAGATATTGCGCGACCTGGCTGATATGGCATCCGTCAGCCAACATCTCCATGGCTTTTAACAGCCTAAATTGCTGCCGCCAGTCCTGATAATTCATCCCGGTATCCCGGGTAAATATTCGACCTATTGTCCTTTCACATGCCCCAACCTGTCGGGACAATTGATTCAGTCGTGGTGGCAGTTCGCCCATGCGTAATCCTTCAAGCCACACGTTAAGTCGCGGATCTGAGGGATACTGCAATGTCCAGTTTTCACTGTGGGCGGCACGCATTTCCTCACAAAATACGGTTATGAGACTGGTCTGCTGCGCGGCAGGCATCTCCCATGACCAGAAAGACATACGTTCTATCACCTCAAAAAAGAGAGGGTTAACGTCGACTATCTGCAGCGGTAAATCAGATAACGGCAACGTGGTTGAGAAGTACAAAGAACGATAAGCCATCACGCCGCGCATTATGGCGCGATGTACCGTACCGGCTGGGATCCAGACCGCACGACGTGGCGGTAGCAGACACAACGCCTGTTCCAGCTCAATCGTTATGCTTCCCGCTGCCGAATAAAGTAGCTGATGACGAAGATGGCTGTGCCGTCCTGAATCGTGTACGCCCATCTCGGAAGCAATCCCGATTACCGGTTTATCAAAGCTGTCCGCATCAAAAGCATCATCCGGGGCAATTTTCATCTTCTGTCCGATATTTGACATTTAAAGTCCTGATAATGGTAATGCGACATTTTCCTTTCAGCAATAATGCCCGCCTGTTTTCTGTTTCTCTGGATATTGCTATGAACACACTTCATCGACCGCCGCTGTGGCTTCTCACACTCCTGATTATGTTTCCACAACTGGTGGAAACCATTTACAGCCCGGCATTGCCAGGTATTGCGACGTCTTATCACGTCAGCAGTGAGCGCGCGGCTCAAACACTCTCCGTTTATTTTGTTGCCTTCGCCGTCGGCGTGGCGATGTGGGGATGGCTGAGCGACTGCATCGGACGACGCCGGGCGATGATGGCTGGACTCCTGTGCTACGCCACGGGTTCCCTCATGGCCGTTGTTGCCACTGATTTCAGCGTTCTGCTGCTGGCACGGATGGTCTCGGCCATTGGAGCGGCTGCCGGATCTGTAGTGGTACAGACCATGCTAAGGGACAGCTATGAATCAACTGCGCTATCCCGCGTCTTTTCTGTGATGGGCGCCGCGTTGGCATTGAGTCCGGTTTTCGGTCTGCTAAGCGGAGGATGGTTGGTCAGTTTGTATGGTCATACCGGGGTATTTGTTGCCCTTGTGCTGCTGGCGCTACTACTGCTGATGCTGACCATAACCATGCTGCCAGAAACCCGGCCCGAACATACGCTCAGACCAAGGCTTGCTGCGCTACTCTCCCGCATGGCGCGTGACTATGAGCTGTGGAAAAACGCCATGCTGGTTGCTCTACTGAACACCATGCTGTTTAGCTATTACAGCCTGGCGCCGTTTCTTTTTGGGCAACTGGGATGGAGTTCCAGAGCCTTTGGCTTGACGGGGTTGCTACTTGCGTTTGCTTCTCTGTCGGGTAGCCTGCTGAACCAAAAACTGTTAACGACAGGTCTGACGCCGGAGCAACTGGTACGTTATGCCTGTGCGCTGGCAGCGTTGTCAGGTCTCGTAGCGTGGTGCTTACAGCACTCTGCGTGGATCCTGATTCCGGTATTCGGCGTGGTGATTGCCTATGGTATCGCCATTCCCAATGTGCTGAGTCAGGCGCTGCGTCATTATCGTGAACAGGCCGGAGCCGCGGGGGCATTGTTTGGATTAAGCTATTACCTGTTGCTGGGAATGATGCTGGGATTTGCAGGCATGGTGCAACAACTGGGGCTAGTACTGAGCGTCTGTGCCCTACTCGCCTGGCTTTGCAGCCTGGGCCGCTGATAAACCCGATGGCGCTCCTGAAAGCACAAAGCCCCGGCAATATGCTGGGGCTTTATTTTATCAATTAGCCTGACCTCGCGGATATTTCCAACTTACCGCCGTCCGATGGCGACGAGGCCAGTGGCGCGAATAGTATAGGCACACGTTTGCCGAGATTTAGCTATCCGTGCCCCATTTACCGCTCGCGCTTAAAAGATTACTCATGCTTGATCATGACATGGCGAACAATCGTGTAATCTTCCAGCCCATAAACCGACATATCCTTGCCATACCCAGACTGTTTTTGCCCACCGTGCGGCATCTCGCTAACCAGCGTGAAATGCGTATTGACCCAGGTGCAACCATATTGCAGGCGAGCGCTAAAGCGATGCGCACGCCCAACATCCCGGGTCCAGACGGAAGATGCCAGTCCGTATTTCGAATCATTTGCCCACGCCAGCACCTGGTCTTCATCATCAAATACGGTCACGCTGACCACCGGGCCGAAAACTTCCCGCTGCACGATGGCATCTTCTTGCTTCGCCCCGGCCAGCAGCGTTGGGGCAAAGTAGTAGCCTGCGCCATCCACTTTCTTGCCGCCGGTGATAACTTTGATATGCCCCAGGGCTTTGGCCTCATCGACCGCTTTAGTCACGCGATCAAGATGTGCCTGCGAACTTACCGGTCCCAGTTCCGTCGATTCGTCGTTCGGCGCACCAATTTTCAGGCTGGCAACCGCGGCGCCGAGTTTCTCAACCAACGCGTCATAAATGCCTTTTTGGGCATAGATTCGACAAGCGGCGGTACAGTCTTGCCCGGCATTGTAATAACCAAAGGTCCGCACGCCGCTCACTACCGCATCCAGATCGGCATCATCAAAAATGATCACCGGGGCTTTGCCGCCCAGTTCCATATGTGTGCGCTTAATTGACGGCGCGGTGTGCTGAATAATGTGTTCACCGGTTGCAATGGAGCCAGTCAGAGAAACCATGCGGACTTTTTCATGGCCGGTCAGCGGATCGCCCACCGTTTTACCGCGACCAAACAGGACGTTGATAACGCCAGCCGGGTAAATATCTTTGGCAAATTCGGCCAATTTAAGCGCCGTCAGCGGGGTAATTTCTGATGGTTTAATCACCACACAGTTTCCCGCTGCCAACGCTGGAGCCAACTTCCACGCCGCCATCATCAGCGGATAGTTCCACGGAGCAATAGAGGCCACCACGCCGAGCGGATCACGGCGAATCATCGACGTATGTCCTTCCAGATACTCTCCGGCCGCCTGTCCTTGCAGAGTTCGAGCCGCCCCGGCAAAGAAGCGAAAAACGTCGACAATAGCTGGAATTTCATCGTTGAGGACACAGTGCAGTGGCTTACCGCAGTTAAGTGATTCCAGCTCAGCGAAGGTTTGCGCGTTATCGGCAATAGCGTCCGCCAGTTTCAGCAGCAATTCAGAGCGGATTTTCGGCGTGGTTTGCCCCCAGGTGGCAAACGCGGTGTCTGCCGCACGCACCGCGGCATCAACCTGCATGGCTGACGCCTCGGCAATCTCCAGAATGAGTTCACCAGTGGCAGGGTTATAGACTGGCTGCTTTTCACCTTCACCGTTGACCAGCTCGCCATTAATCAGTAATTGATGTTGCATAGCAATTTCCCATATCGTCGTTTATTTACCGTTTCCGGCGAGAGTGTCGCCTTCACGCGTTAGCCACCAGGCCCCTAAAATTGGCAGTGTTGTCACCAGCATTACCAGCAATGCCACAACGTTGGTGACCGGCACATCCCGTGGACGGCCCAATTGATTGAGCAGCCACAGAGGAAGTGTTCTTTCATGTCCGGCGGTGAACGTTGTCACGATGATTTCATCAAACGACAAGGCAAACGCCAGCATCCCGCCCGCCAGTAGTGCCGATGCCAGATTGGGCAGCACGACGTAACGAAAGGTTTGCCAGCCGTTGGCGCCAAGATCCATAGACGCTTCAACCAGACTCCATGAGGTACGGCGAAAACGCGCCACAACGTTGTTAAACACCACCACCACGCAAAACGTCGCATGGCCCACTACGATCGTGAGAAAACCCGGTTCCAGGTTGATGGTTTTAAACGCTGTCAACAGCGCAAGACCGGTAATAATGCCCGGCAGCGCGATCGGCAACAGTAGCAACAGCGATATTGCACTTTTGCCAAAAAAGTCCCTACGCCACAGCGCGGCCGCGGCCAGCGTCCCCAGAACAAGGGCAATAGCGGTCGACAACGCAGCGATCTTAAGTGACAACGTCACAGACTCCAGGATATCGCTACGCTGCGCCGCAACGCTAAACCACTTCAGCGTTAATCCCTGCGGTGGAAAACTAAAAGCAGCCTCCTCAGTATTAAAAGCATAGGTGGCGATGATGAGGATGGGAAAGTGCAGGAAAATAACCCCACCCCATGCCGCCAGTTTGAGTAACCAGGGCGCGCGTTCAGAGTGCATCAAAAGCTCCCAGACGCTTCACGAACGCCAGATACAGTGCGATTAACACAATCGGCACCAGAGTAAATGCCGCCGCCATCGGCATATTGCCGATCGCCCCTTGTTGCGAATACACCATGTTGCCGATGAAATAGCCCGGTGGTCCCACCAACTGTGGCACGATAAAGTCGCCCAACGTCAGAGAGAAGGTAAAGATAGATCCCGCAGCGATACCGGGTATTGCCAGCGGAAGGACCACATAGCGGAAGGTTTGACGCGGACGCGCCCCCAAATCAGCGGAGGCCTGTAACAGTGACGGCGGAAGTCTCTCCAGCGCGGCCTGTACCGGCAGGATCATAAACGGCAGCCAGATGTATACGAACACCAGAAAGCGCCCTAAGCCTGAAGTCGACAACGTATTGCCGCCTACCGCAGGCAGCGTCAGGAACGAAAGCAGTAGCGGCTCCAGCCCAAGATGGGTTAAAAACCACTGCGCCACACCGTCTTTAGCTAACAGCAGCGTCCACGCATAGGCTTTAACGATGTAACTGGCCCACATTGGCAACATTACGGCAATGTAAAAAAAGGCTTTCATTTTGCCGCTGGTATAGCGCGCCATATACCACGCCATCGGAAACGCCAGAATCGCGCTGGCAATGGTGACCGCCACCGCCATCGTCAGGGTACGCAAAATGATGTCGTAGTTAGCAGGATTAAACAGCGCCTGCAAATTCGCCAGCGTCAGGTCCGGCGTGACCGACATAGTGAAATCGTCGAAGGTATAAAAACCTTGCCACAACAGCGTCAGTAATGAGCCGAAGTAGACAATGCCAAACCACATCAGTGGTCCAAGGAGCAGCAAAAACAGCCCCATCCCCGGATTACGCCAGAAGTAACCTGAGATCCGGTTCAGGCTTGTCGACTGTGGAGGCGAATGTAAGACGTTCATAGCCATTCACCTCTCCTCAACCAGCGGTACCATCACGTCGCGGGACCACGATGCCATCACCTGCTGACCCGGCGACAACGTTGACGGTAGCATTTCTCCCGTCAGGTTCGCCTGGCTAACCAGCAGTTTTTCCCCTCCGGCAAGTTTCAGCTCAAACCGCGTCGCCGCCCCCTGATACTGCACCGCCTGAATAACACCCCGGGCCTGGACTTCTCCTCCGTCATCATTCAAGCGAATATGTTCGGGACGTAGGGAGAACATACCCTGTAGCCCACAAACGTTCGCCGACATCGTCGCATCAAAGACATTTGACGTTCCGACAAAACTTGCCACAAACGGCGTCCGCGGACGCATGTAAAGTTCACGCGGAGAATCCACCTGTTCGATGCGACCGTTATTAAACACCGCCACCCGATCGGACATCGACAAGGCTTCACCCTGATCGTGGGTGACAAAGATGAAGGTGATGCCAAGGGATTGCTGTAATTTTTTCAGCTCCAGTTGCATCTGCTCACGCAGTTTGAGATCCAATGCTCCGAGCGGTTCATCCAACAGCAGGACGCGCGGTTCATTGACCAGCGCCCGGGCAATCGCCACACGCTGACGTTGCCCACCGGAAAGCTGCGACGGTTTACGTTCATAAACAAAACCGAGTGCGACCTTATCCAGTGCTTCACGTGCTTTCGCGTGGCGTTGTTTTTTATCAATGCCTTTAACCATCAGCCCATAGGCGACGTTGTCGAGGATCGACATGTGCGGGAATAACGCGTAATCCTGAAATACCGTATTGACGTCTCGTTCCCAGGGCGGCAATTCGCTGGCCTGTTTACCAAAAATAGTGATTGCGCCGCCTGACAGTTGCTCAAACCCGGCAATCAGGCGCAGACAGGTGGTCTTGCCGGAGCCGGATGGCCCCAGCATAGAGAAAAACTCACCGTCGTTAATCGCAATACTCACCCCATCCACTGCACGAACATCCCCATACAAACGCGAGACGTTATGAAACTCCACTGCGTACGTCATAAAACCCCCAGCGGAATTAACGACCACCCATAATGGCGATGTAATCCTGCGTCCAGCGACTGTAAGGAACGAATTTTCCACCTTCGGCAATCGGCGTTTTCCAGAAGGCAATTTTGTCGAAATAGCTATAGCCGTTGGTTTCACAGCCTTTTTCACCCAGTAACGGGCTGGCTTTACAACCTTCAGGCACCACTGGCAGAGAACCAAACCAGGCCGCTACGTCGCCCTGTACTTTCGGGGTTAATGACCAGTTCATCCATTTGTAAGCGCAAACCGGGTGTTTCGCTTCACTGTGCAGCATGGTGGTATCAGCCCATCCGGTAACCCCCTCTTTTGGGAAGACCGTGGCAATTGGCTGACCTTCACCTTTCAAGGCGTTAGCCTGATAAGGCCAGGCGCTTGACGCCACTACGCCTTCGTTTTTGAAATCGCTCATTTGCACGGTGGTATCGTGCCAATAGCGATGGATCAACGCGTGCTGATCGCTCAGGACTTTGATCACCGCCTGATACTGTTTTTCAGTGAGCTGATAGGGGTCGGTAATACCCAACTGCGGCTGGGTGGCTTTAACGAATAATGCGGCGTCGGCAATATAGATCGGGCCATCGTAAGCCTGAACGCGACCTTTATTGCTTTTCCCGTCAGGCAGATTTTGTTCAACGAATACCACGTTCCAGCTGTCCGGCGGCGTTGGGAAGGTTTTGGTGTTATACATCAGCAGGTTTGGTCCCCACTGGTATGGCGAACCGTAAACTTTACCGCCAACGTTAAACCACTCCCCTTTTACCACTCGCGGATCAAGGGTTTTCCAGTTAGGGATCAGCGCAGTATTAATCGGCTGAACGCGTTTTCCCATTATCAGGCGCAGTGAGGCATCACCAGAAGCGGTTACCAGATCGTAACCGCCTTTAGCCATCAGGCTGACCATCTCATCAGAGGTGGCCGCCGTTTTTACATTGACCGCACAGCCGGTATCTTTCTCAAACTGCGAGACCCAGTCATATTGTTTATCGGTTTGCCCACGTTCGATATAACCCGGCCAGGCAATAATATCCAGGCGGCCTTCCGGTTTATCTAATGATGTGGGGGGTTCGGCTGCCTGCGCAGTCATCAGCGTCATGCTGAAGGCACACAGGCTACTGAGGGCAAGTTGCTTGCTCATAACGTCTTACTCCTGTCGAAAAAATATTGAGCGGCAGCCTTGCCGTAAATATATGTCCTTTTCTAAAAATAGTCGGGGTGTGGTAAGCGTTCCTGCTGGTGCAAGGAAATTTAATCAGGTTGTGAGCTAACGCTCATTACGCTACAGACTCTGACCTGGGGGTAATCTTCTGGAGTATAGACAAGGAGTTAGACGCAGAGGTGGCAATAGTATTAACTATTGATATTTTGTATGGCCGCACCCGATATAAATAATACCGTGGTTCAGCATTCACTATTTCGAAAATAAGAATGCGCTATTCATTTATATTGAATAGCGCGTTATGGTTTATTTCATCATTTCACGAATTAATTTGCCAAGCTGTTTTACGGCCTGCTCTTCGCGCTCTCCCCAGTGCCATGCAGTATTAAAACGAAAAAAACGTGTCCAGCTTCCCGAGGTCGAGAACATTTTCCCCGGCGCAATGCTGATGTGGTGTATCAGCGCATGGGTACTGAGCACACCAGCATCAAGCGGTTCCGGCAGCTCCAGCCACAGAAAATAACCACTGTCGTTGTGGTGAATTTTGACTTCCGCCGGAAGATGACGCAGCAGAGTTTGCCAGGCCTGTTGTTTACGTTCCGCCAGTTGCCGACGCAAGCGTCGCAAATGCGCGTCATAGCGCCGGGTTGAAAGATAATCAACAAGTGCAAGCTGCATGGGCGAACTGGTAGATAAAGTACTCATTAGCTGGAGTCGCTGAATACGCCGGGCATGTTTCCCTGCTGCCACCCAGCCAATACGAAATCCTGGCACCAGACACTTCGAGAAAGACGAACAATGCAGAACGCTGTCGGCGCGATCCCAGGCTTTGGCTGGTAGCGGTTTTTCGCGGCCAAAGTACAGCTCGCTGTAAACATCATCTTCAATCAGCATTACGTGGTATTTTTCCAGCAAGGCAACCAGACGCGCCTTTTTCTCTGCGCTGAGCGTAAAACCCAGCGGATTTTGGCTGTTGGTCATTAGCCAGCAGGCTTTTACCGGATATTCCTGCAACGCCTGCTCCAACGCAGCAAGATCGATCCCCTCGTTAACGTCGGTGGCTACCGACAGCGCCTTCAGACGTAATCGCTCCAGGGCCTGCAACGCCCCATAAAAACAGGGGTTTTCGACAATCACCCAGTCACCCGGTTCAGTGACTGCTTGCAGGCTCAGGTTGAGGGCTTCCAGCGCGCCGGTGGTGATGACGATTTCGTCCGGTGAAATGGTCATCCCCTGTTGAGCATAGCGACGGGCAATGGCATGACGCAGCTCAGCATTCCCCGGGGGCAGGTTTTCAATCACACTCATGGCGGTGGCGGTTTTACTCACCTGCGCCAACGAGCGGTTCAACTGTTGAAGTGGAAACAGACGCGGGTCGGGGAATGCGGAGGCAAAGGGCATCACTGACGCATCCCGGCTGGCCTGCAACATATCAAAAATATAGGTATTGATATCCACCGCTTCGTCGCGCGTGACCTGCACCTGCGGCGCTGCCAGTTCACGTTCGGGGCGCGCGGCGACATAATAACCAGACTGCGGCCGGGCGATAATCCGCCCCTGGCTTTCCAGCAACTGGTATGCGTGTCCGACGGTCATAAAACTCATTCCGCTGCTGACCACTTGCTCACGCAAGGAAGGCAAGCGATCGCCTGGCTGCCATACACCAGACGCAATTTGATCGCGAATTTGCTCTGCCAGTCGCTGGTACTTTTTCATTTTTGATCCTGATTACCGGTGTCGGTGACAATCATTGTGTATATCAGTTTACATAATCAGGGTGTTTTTTATAACTGTTATAGTTAACAGTTTTACAACATCGTTAACGCCAGCTCTTTGCCTAAGGCGCGCGCAGCAATCTGCACGGCATCAATTTTTGTCGTGTGCTTTAAATCAAATAAACGGGTGATCTCCTGCTTAGGTCTGCCGATCCTGTTCGCCAGCTCCTGCTGGGTGATTTTTGATTCAAGGAAGGCATTCAGCAGAAGAACCTTAGACGCAACGCTCAGCGGTATTTCTACGTAGTCATCTTCAGCGCTAACCGCCGAAGGGAGTGGAATCGCCTCGTTGTCGTCGAAATAGAATTCAAAAGCGGTAATCAATGCCGCCCGCGCGGCCTGCAAAGCGTCATGGCGAGTATTTCCCTGAGTTAATGCTTCCGGAATATCCGGGAAAGAAACCACAAACCCACCTTCCACTGCCGGAGTTAGAGTAACAGGATAACGCATAGGATTTTCAAAATCTCTCATATAATCAACCTTGTAGTGATGATGATTACTGTAAGTCAAGCTGCTTAATAATCGCTTTTCGCAAGGCTTCTTTTATTTCATCACCTGGATGTCTGGGCATAACGCTACGCCTTCCCTGATATCTCAGTTTCAGATGATTTGAGCCGTTTGTAACAGCAACTCCCTGAGATTCAAGCCAGCGTCTAAACTCACTTTGCTTCACTGCGCCTCCCTGTCGTCTATTATACACACAAAGTAAACATTTATGATTACCTTTTAATTACCTTGCTATTAATATCGCAAAATCACTAACGTGGGGAGGACGCTATTTAATAACAGGAATCCAGCTTCCAGATTTCATATCAGCGTGTACAACCTATAACAGCACTGCAACTGTTATGGTTAAAAAGAACTGTTCTGTTTCTGCCCCGCATTGCTTCTCAGGCTTAGAATTGCGCCAAATCAATTTTGCCTGCGGAGTTAAGCATGTTCGGTCTTGACGCGTTTCACCTGGCGAGGATCCAGTTCGCGTTTACGGTATCCTTTCACATCATCTTTCCGGCCATTACCATCGGCCTCGCCAGTTATCTGGCAGTACTTGAGGGGTTATGGCTAAAGACGAAAAATCCCACCTGGCGTTCGCTATACCATTTCTGGTCGAAAATATTCGCCGTAAACTTTGGTATGGGTGTAGTTTCCGGGCTGGTGATGGCTTATCAGTTTGGTACCAACTGGAGTGGTTTTTCCGAGTTCGCCGGTAGCATCACCGGGCCGCTTCTAACCTATGAAGTGCTCACCGCCTTCTTCCTTGAAGCAGGTTTTCTCGGGGTAATGCTGTTTGGCTGGAACCGGGTTGGTCCAGGGCTTCACTTCTTTGCCACCTGCATGGTCGCACTGGGTACCATTATTTCAACCTTCTGGATCCTCGCCTCTAACAGCTGGATGCAGACACCGCAAGGCTATGAAATAGTTAACGGCCAGGTCGTTCCCGTTGACTGGCTCGCCGTTATTTTCAATCCTTCATTCCCTTATCGTTTACTGCATATGTCCGTTGCCGCTTTCCTCAGCAGCGCGTTGTTTGTTGCAGCGTCAGGTGCATGGCATTTATTGCGCGGGAATAACACCCCGGCTATTCGCGCGATGTTCTCAATGGCGCTATGGATGACGTTAATCGTCGCCCCGCTGCAGGCTTTGATTGGCGATATGCACGGTTTGAATACGCTGAAGCATCAGCCGGCAAAAATTGCTGCGATTGAAGGGCACTGGGAAAATCCGCCCGGCGAACCAACCCCGCTACTACTCTTCGGCTGGCCGGATATGGAGCAGGAACGCACCCGCTATGGGCTGGAAATCCCGGCGCTGGGCAGTCTGATTCTGACCCATAGTCTGGATAAACAGGTCCCGGCACTAAAAGAGTTTCCTAAAGAAGACAGGCCTAACTCAACTATGGTGTTCTGGTCGTTTCGCATAATGGCCGGGCTAGGCATGCTGATGATCCTGCTGGGCGCTCTTGCCCTGTGGCTGCGCTATAAGCAGCGTTTATACACCTCGCGCCCTTTCCTGCGCTTTGCCTTGTGGATGGGCCCCTCAGGTCTGATTGCCATCCTTGCCGGTTGGGTGACCACTGAAGTTGGCCGTCAACCGTGGGTGGTTTACGGTCTGCAACGTACGGCGGATGCGGTTTCCGCACATGGTGATTTACATATGAGCATCAGCCTGCTGTCCTTCTTTGTGGTGTACAGCTCAGTGTTTGGTGTGGGTTACAGCTACATGATACGCCTGATCCGCAAGGGGCCACATGAAGATGACCCAACAATTCCGCCAACCGGCACGCCTGCCCGGCCGCTTTCGGCTGCTGTCCTTGATTCTCAACCGGAGGCTCATCGCTAATGGGTATCGATTTATCAGTTATCTGGTTTGTGATTATCGTGTTCGCCACGCTGATGTATATCGTGATGGACGGTTTTGATCTCGGGATTGGCATTTTATTCCCCGCGATTCAGGACGCTGATGACCGCGATGTGATGGTTAACAGCGTCGCTCCCGTATGGGATGGGAATGAAACCTGGCTGGTGCTGGGCGGGGCCGGGTTATTTGGCGCGTTCCCGCTGGCCTATGCGGTGATTGTCGATGCGCTGACGATCCCGTTGACCCTGATGCTAATCGGCCTGATTTTTCGCGGCGTCGCGTTTGAGTTTCGCTTCAAGGCCACGCCGGCGCATCGACCATTCTGGGATAAAGCCTTTCTCAGCGGTTCAATTCTGGCGACATTCACCCAGGGCGTGGTGGTGGGTGCCGTACTCAACGGATTTTCCGTTACCGGACGCAGCTACAGCGGCGGTCCTTTCGACTGGTTGACTCCGTTCACGTTGTTCTGCGGCGTTGGTCTGGTTGTAGCCTATGCCCTGCTGGGGGCGACATGGCTGGTGATGAAAAGTGAAAATCCGTTGCAGGATAACATGCGTCGCGTGGCCAAAAAACTGCTGCTGGCAATGTTGATTGTGATTGCCATTATCAGCCTGTGGACACCACTGGCGCATAGCGCGATTGCCGAGCGTTGGTTTAGTCTGCCCAACCTGTGGTTCCTGATGCCGGTTCCGCTGCTGGTTGCGCTTATCAGTATCTGGCTGTGGCGTTCACTGGGGCAACATAACTGCCATACGCTGCCTTTTGTATTGACACTGGGGCTGATTTTCCTCGGGTTTAGCGGACTGGGGATCAGTATCTGGCCACACATCATTCCGCCGTCCATTACGCTCTGGCAAGCGGCGGCTCCGGCGCAAAGTCAGGGCTTTATGTTGGTTGGCGCACTGCTGATTATCCCGATAATCCTGGTGTACACCTTCTGGAGCTACTACGTTTTCCGTGGCAAAGTTCAACATGGTGAGGGGTATCATTGATGCAACAAACAATCTGGAAACGCCTGATGTGGCTGGTGATCCTCTGGGGCGGCAGCGTGCTGGCCCTCGCCGCTGTTGGCATGTTCTTTCGTCTCCTGATGACGGCCGCCGGATTTAAGTCCTGAATCTCTCCCTGATAACACCCGGGCAGCGCTGCACTGCCCGGGTGTTACAAATCCCAACATCGACTAAACAAAAATGTAAAAAACATCGAAATGACAAAACAGAGATTGTCATTATCCCGATTAAAATATTGAATAGTCACCAGGCGAAATTATCGCCAATTCCGCAGCTAACGTACCAGAGGGTGCATGATGTTTAAGAAAGGGTTAACAGTGTTATTGCTGGCCAGCGCGCTTTTTTCCGGTCAACTTTTCGCTACTAATCAGGGACATGAATATCTTCAGGTGCAGGATGCCGATCATTTACTACGACACACGGCCGACAGCGATGAGCTGCGAGTGACGGCGGAAGAATCCGCCGCCGATCTTCGTGAACACCATCACTGGCAAAAATCACGCAAACCCGATACGCATCTGAGCTAACGATTAACCTTTACGCTTCGGCAGTGTCTTCATCAGTTCTTCCGGACTGACCGAAGCCACAACGCTACCCGGCAACGGCATCTTCAGAATGTGATGTTTCATCTTGCCGATCACGTGCATTTCGCACGGTCGGCAATCAAATTTCAGCGTCAGGACTTCATCGCCGTTAACCAGTTGCATCGGTGTCGCTTTCCAGCTCTTGATGTTCCCTTTCGCCTGTTTCGGACACAGGTTAAAGGCGAAACGCAGGCAATGTTTGGTGATCATCACCGGTACTTCGCCCTTTTCTTCATGCGCTTCATAGGCTGCATCAATCAACTGAACGCCATAACGGTGATAAAACTCACGCGCTTTTTGGTTGTAGACGTTAGCCAGGAAACTCAAGTGCGTTTGCGGATAAACCGGCGCAGGCTGGGATACTGGTGTGCGGCTACCGCGCTTATAGCTTTGCAGGCGCGCTGCATCCAGCATATCAACGGCTTCACGTCGTAACTGATTTAGTTGACCGTTTGGCACGAACAGCGCGCCCGGCAGATTCACCTGAATATTGCGGGCGTAGTACATCGTCTGCCCAAGTTTTGCCAGTCCGTCCTGTAGGTTACTCAACGCTTTTTCCGCATTGTTCGCTTCCTCAAACTGGCCATCCAGCGTATGGGTAATGCTCACGCCCTCTTCACTGGTGAGCGTCAGAATCAACTGCTCCTGCCAGCCGCCGAGCTCAATATCGATCGCAACACGGCGTTCGCTGGAGGTTTTGGTTAACGCTTGCTGCCAGTTATGATCGAGGTTGCGATTCAGCGGATGATGCGGACGCACTTTGTGCAGATCGGCAGGCATTTCATTCGGCCATACCCGATAACGATTGTTCCCCGTTTTTTCCACGGTGTTGGCGCGGAATCCAACAACCTCACGTTTGATTAACACGTTCAGGCCATCCCCGTTAGCCAGCGGTTCTGTTACCTCAACATCGAGATGATCTTTCGCCACCTCCAGGACTTCGCCGACCGGCAAACCGATAAACTTTGGTGAGTCGAATGCGCCGATATCCCCTTTACGGGCATTCACAAAATAATCGGTGCTGCCACGATGGAAGGTTTTCTCCGTGGATGGAGTAAAGAAATGTTCGGTACGTCCCGCTGATGAACGGGCCAGGTCGCCGCGCTCTTCAATGATGGCATCGAGCATCTGGCGATAATGCGCGGTAATATTCTTTACATAACTCATGTCCTTATAGCGCCCTTCAATTTTGAAGGAACGCACACCTGCGTCAATCAATGCGCCGAGGTTGGCGGTCTGATCGTTGTCTTTCATCGACAGCAGGTGTTTTTCATAGGACACCACGCGTCCCTGATCGTCTTTCAGGGTATACGGCAGACGGCAAGCCTGGGAACAGTCGCCACGGTTAGCACTGCGTCCGGTTTGCGCATGTGAAATATAACACTGACCTGAATAGGCAACGCACAGCGCGCCGTGAATGAAAAACTCAATGGTCGCATCGGTAGCCTGATGGATGGCGTTAATTTGTTCAAGGCTCAGTTCGCGCGCAAGGACAATCTGGGTGAATCCGACATCAGCAAGAAATTTCGCCTTCTCAACGCTGCGAATATCACATTGGGTGCTGGCATGCAGTTCAATCGGGGGAATATCCAGTTCCAGAATCCCCATATCCTGTACGATCAGAGCATCAACACCGGTCTGATACAAATCGGTAATTAACCGCTGCGCGGGTTCCAGTTCATCATCGTGCAAGATAGTATTTAGCGTCACAAAGATTTTCGCCCCATAGCGATGGGCGAAAGGCACCAGTTCGGCGATATCTTTCAGGCTATTACTGGCGTTATGGCGCGCGCCAAAACCCGGTCCACCAATGTAAACGGCGTCTGCGCCGTGCAAAATGGCTTCGCGCGCAATGGCGGTATCCCGAGCCGGGCTTAACAATTCAAGGTGATGAGGCTGCTGGCGCATACAGTTGTTACCATCCACAAGCGGTAAAAATGGCGGCTATTGTAGTCACAAGCGCAGCTTTTCGGAATAGTTTTCCCGATTAACTGCGCGGGTAATGGATCAGCGAATGAAAGTGCACCGTTTGTTCGCTGCTGTTACGGTAACTGTGTGCCATATCTCCGGCGAAACGGACACCCTCACCAGATTTAAGGGCGCGCCACTGCCCCTCAATACACATATCCAGCAGACCATTAATCACCACCACGTGCTCTATTACGCCGATCTCATGCGGAGTAGATTCACTGAGCGCACCGGGCGCCAATAGTATCGAAAAATGATCGAAGCACAGTTGAGGATCCCACGGGAACAACGGCGTGACGACCATTGCCTGCTGCTGGGGATCGAATGTTAGCGTGCCGTCTGACTCTGGTGGTGAAATAAACGTTGAAAACGGGACGTTCAGCCCAGTGGCGATTTTCCACAATGTCGCCACCGTTGGACTGGATTCATTACGTTCAATCTGCCCCAGCATCGCTTTTGAGACGCCAGTTTCCTCCGCCAGACGCGAAAGACTCCATTCCCGCTGGTGACGTAATGTCCTGAGCGTTGTGGCCAGATAGTGGGTTAAGTTGTCCATTTTCTCCTTCGTCGCTCTCCTTACTCGGAGCTACAGTTTAGCACTTGTACGCTATAACGCACAGTGCTACAGTGATTGACCGTTATAACGCACACGGAGTGAATATGCGTGCATTCTCCATCCCCCTGCCCACTGTATTATCGGGTTTTGTGGCGGTCCTGGTTGGCTATGCCAGTTCGGCGGCCATTATCTGGCAAGCGGCACTCGCCGCAGGTGCGACTACCGGGCAAATTGCAGGTTGGATGACCGCACTGGGGTTAGCTATGGGGGTCAGTACGCTGGTGCTGACATTGTGGTATCGCGCTCCTGTTCTTACCGCATGGTCAACGCCCGGTGCCGCGCTGCTGGTGACGGGCCTGCACGGGGTATCTATTCAGGATGCCATCGGCGTTTTTATCGTGGCTAACGCGCTGATTGTGCTGTGCGGCGTAACCGGACTGTTTGCCCGCCTGATGAAAATCATTCCCCACTCGCTGGCATCTGCCATGTTGGCTGGGATCTTACTGCGTTTTGGTTTGCAGGCATTTAATAGCCTGAACAGTGAGCTTATTTTGTGCGGTAGTATGCTGGTGGCATGGCTGGTGCTAAAAGTTATTGCCCCAAGATATGCCGTTATCGCTGCGATGTTAGTGGGTATTGCCATCGCCTTGATGAAAGGTGACATTGTCACTAATGATGTTAATCTGTCACCGGTTATCCCAGCGTTTATTACCCCGCACTTTTCATTAGCCCACAGTATCAGCATTGCACTACCGTTATTTCTGGTCACTATGGCTTCGCAAAATGCCCCCGGTATTGCGACCATGAAAGCATCAGGATATTCGTTACCCGTTTCCCCTCTGATTGTTTTTACGGGTCTACTGGCGCTGCTATTTTCACCTTTTGGCGTCTATTCCATCTGCATCGCCGCCATAACCGCCGCAATTTGCCAAAGTCCTGAAGCGCATCCGGATGCAAATCGGCGCTGGCTCGCCGCAGCGGCAGCAGGCGTCTTCTATCTTCTGGCTGGGGTGTTTGGCGGTTCGGTTACAGGACTGATGGCAGCCCTGCCCGTAAGCTGGATCCAGATGCTGGCTGGTCTTGCATTACTCGGCACGATTAGCGGTAGTTTATATCAAGCCTTACATAATGAAGCTGAACGCGATGCCGCCATCGTGACTTTTCTGGTTACGGCCAGTGGTCTGACGGTATTTGGCATTGGGTCTGCATTCTGGGGGCTGGTTGTCGGCGGTATTTGCTACGCAGTGTTGACGTTATTTCGCCGCGCGTAGCTGCGTTGGTGTTTTACCTGTCACTTGTTTAAACCGGTTACTGAAATGACTCGCCGAGCTAAATCCGCAGGCCATTGCAATATCCGACAGGCTGCGTGATGAATAACAGACCAGTTGCTGCGCCAGTGCCATACGGCGTTGCATGACGTACTGATGCGGCGCCATATTCATCGACTGGCGAAACATTCTGGCAAAATGGAATTCGCTTAGCGCTGCCTCACCAGCCAGATCGCTCAACGTTATGGGATACGCCAGATGTGCTTCAATATAGGCCAGCACGTTGCGCAAGGTGGCAGGCGCAAGCCCTCCGGTGACAACGGGAAGTCGCCATTGAACGTTGCTGTAATGCTGGATCAGATGCGTTAACAGTAGTGAAGATGCCGCGCTAAGCGTGAGGTGATTAGCGGGTTGCAGCCAGTCGTTACCAAGCAAAAACTGACGGTAAACCGCCGTGATCCCCGGGTCACTACCAAAAGTATGCTCGTCCAGCGTGAAGCTATAGGGGCTTTTGTCCCAAACTTTTTCACCCACTTCGCGCAGGTGAGCATCGGTACAATAGAGATGAACAAAGGAAAGATCGTCGCGAATATCCCAACTGGATTCGCTCTCTTTTGGCATCAGGCAAAAACGATCCGGTCCGCCGCCATTCTTCCAGCCTTCCGCCGTTTTGTGATAACTCTCGTAGCCATCCGCGATGTATAAACTGAGCGTGTGGTGATCGCAATACTGGGTAATGGTGTCGCGCTTGTTTGACCAGGCAGCCAGTTGGATCCCCGAATGTAACGCAACCGACTCGTGCAGCACGGCATTGTGTTTGCGTAAGTTTTCAAAGGCACCGTAGGGCTGAGACATACCATCACATTCAAAATAAGTTAGCAGGCTTTCAGTCTATATCAGCTACATATCGTTAACAGCTTCCTTTTCACCTTTACACTAAAAAAAGCGCAAGATTTTGCAAGTCCACCGCAAGCCGATGAAAGCCCCCTGCTACCCGACGTGGCACAGTGTGCGCCTGAAGACCAAAAAGAGAGAGTTGTATGAACGGACTGTTGTACTGCCTGGTGGTGGTGATTTGGGGAACGACATGGATTGCGATTTACCTGCAACAAGGCCCGGTTGCGGCGCCAGTTTCCATCTTCTGGCGCTTTGCCATCGCCAGCACCGTGATGATAGCCATCCTGCTGATCAGCGGGAAATTGCGTAAGCTTTCCGGACGCGATCATCTGTTTTGTCTGTTACAAGGTGGATGCGTTTTTTGCTTTAACTTCTGGTGTTTTTACACTGCCGCTGCGTGGATCAATACTGGTCTCGAATCCGTCATTTTCTCGATGGCGGTCCTGTTCAATGCGGTTAATAGCTACCTGTTTTTTGGTCAAAAACCACCAGGACGCTTTTATGTTGCCGCCGGGCTGGGGCTGACAGGTATCGTCACCTTGTTCTGGCAGGATTTGGTCAACAGCGGGTTGAATCACTCGCTGCTGCTGGGGATTAGTTTAAGCGCCCTCGGCACTTTTGGTTTCTCACTGGGCAATATGATAAGTCTGCGTCATCAGAAAAAAGGTCTCGAGGTGATGACCACCAACAGTTGGGCGATGCTGTACGGCACTGTGTTGATTGCTACCATTGCGCTGGTGCGCGGCGACAGCTTCACGCCACAGTGGACCTTCAGTTATCTCAGTGCGCTGTTGTATCTGGCTATTTTTGGTTCGGTAATCGCCTTCGGCGCCTATTTCACGCTGGTCGGACGCATTGGTCCCAGTAAAGCGGCATACAGTACACTGCTTTTTCCACTGGTGGCGCTAACGCTGTCTACGTTGTATGAAGGGTATGTCTGGCAGGTTAATGCGATTGTGGGATTAGTATTGATTTTGCTGGGGAATCTGGTGATGTTTGCCCGACCAGAAACGCTGATGGGTAAACTCGTATATCGTCGCCGGGCGGCATAAAAAAACGCACCATCCAGGGATGGTGCGTTCTTCGTTATTATTGTTTTTTATTTACGTCAAACATGGAAGCATCAGTCGCCATGTCATCAACAACTTTCTTCAACGTTTCGAACGCCATCGGCGTACTTTCGTTGTTCAGGTCTTTACCTTCACCCTGACGTACAACTTTAATGACAGGTTTATTGGTTGCCGCATCAATCAACTCACCTTCGAAAAAGAGGTGCGTGTCCATGGTAGGGTGCCCCGTCGCCATTTGCGTACCCGCAACGAGCAGTGCAACCGGGACCACTTCATAGAACTGCAGCCCTTCTTTGCTGGTAGCAACACCGGTGATTGCCCCGCGGAAAATCAGACTGCGCGAGCCTGGCGTCGTAACCAGCGGTTTACGTTTTGCCAGGGCAGTTTTCATTTGGGTATTGGTATAGCTCAACAGCTTATCAAGAACCTGCTGACCGACCTGGGTGGTTGGTTTAGGAACCGGATAATACGTGATCGGGTTATAAACGATGTTATCGTATTTAGACTCATTAAAGTTGGGATCAACCCAACGCAGCACCGGCTGTCCGGTTGCAGATTTTGTTTCCTTCAGGCCGGAGTAATCTTTTAAAAAACCTGAATATTTATCAGGCTGCGTAATTTTTGAAGCACAGCCTGATAACGCCAGTAAACCCGTAAGCACTGCAACTTTAAATAAAGTTTGAGCACGCATGGAACGATCCCTTAGTATTTGCAGATATGCATCTGAAATAATAGCAAAAGGAAATCATTTTGGATGAACTAAAAATGGTAAGGCCCGCACAATTTTATCTTAACGTTTTCTTAATATTCAGCACGAAAAAAATGCTGAACGTAGAAAGAGTTATCACAAATGGGCAGGTCAGACCGTTTTACGCGCCAGCATTGTTGCAAAGCGTAGTTTAATTCGGTTGCCGTGCTCATCCGTACGATGAAGTTCACCTACGTCTTCGTTATATTTCAGCAGATCCCAACCTGTGTAGTAGCGGCGTAACTCCCCTGTTTTAAACGCAAACGGGAACCCAACGGTGCACGGAAAATCATCGGTATCCATTGCCGCGACAATCAGGTTATACCCACCTGGGTTGGTGCAGCGCTGCATATTTTCAATCAGGCCCGGGATGGTTTTCGCGTCCAGGAACATCATCACCACGGTAGAAAGAATAAAATCGTATTCACCGTCAAAGTTTAGCGCATTGAGATCCGCCACCTCAGCGTGCAGATTAGTCAGCCCTTCCGCGTTTTTAATGCGTTCCAGATTGGCGATGCTCATCGGATTCTTGTCCCATGCGGTAACGTCATAACCGTTGGCCGCCAGGTACAGACTGTTACGGCCATTCCCGCAGCCCAGATCTAACGTTTTGCCCGGGGCAACAATTTTTGCCGCGTCGACGACATCGGAATGCGTGCGGGTCAAATCATATTTCTCAGTAAAGTAGTTTTCGTCACAACGGATCATTATTTATCCTCAGATTTCAGTAATGCAGCACGTTCGGTGCGAATAAGCAGTTTTCCCTGCATCAGCAATGCAAACGTACGTATCAGTAATAGCGCAATGATAAAATTGGTAAAAATAAACAGCGGGATCGCCAGCGTATGAAAAAAACCTGACTCGCTGCCGTGCCCTAAATGCAGCCCCGTAGTCGCCAGTGCCGACACGCCGAACGAGAAGCTCCAGAAAGACGCATTAAACGGCTGTGACAAATACCACGGCATCAGGCGTAGCATAAACAGAAGTTGCAGCAGACCATAGCCGAACAGCATTTTGGCTAACGTATCTCCCTCGCCACCGTTCACACTAAGCCACGCGCTACAGGCGACCAGCGCGGGTGCCAACTGTATACCAAGTGAAGTCCGTAAAACCGTCGGCAGCTCGCCGCAGCTTCGTAAACGCTGCAGAATAACCGGTTCGAGGCTGAGCCAGGAAAATACCCCTGCGCCCAAAAACACCAACCCGGCATCGTTGAAGCCAAGCGCACCACAGGCCATGGCGCTGATAAAGTTATTGGCAACGGTTGGCAGATACAGACCCGGAGTGGTGGCCTCTTCCGGGTGCTCGCCACGCCATAATCCAGCCGTTTGCCAGGCCGCATACGCCAGCTGTATCACAACGCCGATGCTGAACAACACAATCGCCAGCGGTCGATACCACGGGACAAAACCAATCGCGACCAGCATCGTTGTAGCCGGAAACAGACTGACAAAACTGCTCATCACCGGATGACGAATTTCCGCCAGTACGCTATGAGGAAAACGCAGTAAACGACTAATAAAGGCCAGCGTCAACAATCCCCAGATGACCATCGCAAGGATCACTAAACCGTCGCCAATCCAGTGGCTTACAGGCCATACCTGGCTGGCATATCGCCACGCGAACCCCATCCCGATGATGCCCAGTACCATGCCAAAATAACCGGCCGGAAGATTGAGGACTCGCTCACTTTGCTTGCTCTTACTCATTTTGTTTATTTTTTAAAGTATATTTGAAATGCATTTTATGGAATTTCCACGAATTTAGCCAGTACGGAAAACTTTGCTACGTTTAACTAAGGTGCGCAACATGGAAATGAGCTATGACCAAATATCGTCTGGGCGATGAACCTCGCGCCTTTAGTTACCAGGATAATGGCAATAAAAAGAGCGTATTACTACGCCAGATAATTGCGCTCATTGATTTTAATGATGTTAAAGCCGGTACGCTCGGTGGCTGGATTGATGATGAAAGCGTGCTTTCGCAAAGTGGTGATTGCTGGATTTACGATGAGAATGCGCTCGCGTTTTCCGGCGCGACGATATCCGGAAATGCCCGTATTACACAGGCAAGCGTGGTCAGAGATGGCGCGCAGATTGGTGATGCCGCCTGGATTGACCGAGCAGAAATCAGCGATAACGCGCAAATACGTGACAACGTCACCATTCGGGATTCTGTTGTTCGCGGTGAGTGCCTTCTCTGCGGTGATGCGCGCATTGTGTGTGACTCTGAAATTATCGCCGCCAAAGGACTAACTCGTGAAAACGACCAGCTCCTGCAAATTTACGATCGGGCGACAGTCAGCAATTCACGCGTGGTGCATCAGGTGCAGATCTATGGTGATGCGATGATTAACTATGCCTTTATAGAACATCGGGCTGAAGTTTTTGATTTTGCACGGGTAGAAGGTAACGAAGAGAATAATGTCTGGATCTGCGATTGCGCTAAAGTCTATGGACATGCGCGTGTCATCGCCGGAACTGATGAAGACGCCATTCCTACCCTGCGCTATAGCTCGCAGGTGGCGGAACACGCGGAGGTTGAAGGTAACTGTGTGCTGAAGCACCATGTGCTGGTCGGGGGGCATGCAAAATTACGCGGCGGCCCAATTCTGCTGGATGGGCACATCCTGATTGAAGGCCACGCCTGTATTCTGGGTGAAGTGCTGATCGAGCATCATATTGAGATAACCGGTCAGGCCCAAGTTGAAGCCTTTGATGGCGATGCGATCCATCTGCGCGGGCCAAAAGTGATCAACGGCGAACAACGTATTACGCGCACCCCTATCGCCGGTTTATTCTGAAGAGTCATCAATGATGCGGGCATAGAGATTCACATCATAGTAATCGCCATTGAGGAACTCCGCTTGTCGTAAGCATCCTTCCAGTTGGAAGCCATTACGCAACGCCACCTGGTTGCTCTTGACGTTATCTACACGACATTTAATCACGAAGCGGCGAATCTCCTGGCGCTGCGCATAATGCTGAATCAATGCCTGTAGCGCCTGAGACAGAATACCTTTGCCCTGGTGATCTTCGTCCAACCAATAACCAATATAAGCGGCTCTGTTCAGCGGTTCTATCTGGTTAAACGAGATAACGCCAGCCACCTCCCCTTGTTCGAAAATAAGGAACATTTTGGCGTAGCCGCGCTGGTGCAACATCATATTGCCCTGCACATTCTTGCGGGTGTCCTCCACAGAAGTCACAAACTGCGGCCAGTTCAGCGACTGCTGGAGCCAGACTTTATTTTTAAGCACCAACTGATGCAGAGGGGTGACGTGTTGTTCTTCGACGGCACGCAGTTCCAGCGCGTCACTAACGATTATTATTTCTGACATGTTTATCTCCTTTGCAATCGTAAACGGGGCATTTCTGACTGGCAGTAGCCGATATTACTCTGTTTAGAGTCGGGGAAGTCTTATTTTTATGCTGTAACAGCAATCACTTAGAAAGAATCTCTGGCGTGGAACCCGTTACTCTGGTGATCCGGGTATCCCTTCATGGATAGACCGTAATGATGACAATAACACTTTCACTTTATTGCTAAGGAGCAAGCATGGCAGCACCTTTGGGTCGTTTAGCACTTATTCCGCTTTTACTGATTACCGCCTGTCACCAACCCGTTTCCTCCACTCAAGCAGGCCCCGTTCCCTTTGCAGTCAATCAGCAACAGGTCGTGGATAATACCACGCTGGAAATTTCCCGTAGCGCACTGGAATATAACATTCATAAAGTTCAGCAACTGCTGGCAGATAAAACCCGGATGTGCGCCATTCTTAAAGGAGACGCGTATGGCCACGATCTCTCACTGGTAACACCGGTGATGATGCAAAACGGCGTGCAATGTATTGGTATCGCCAGCAATGAGGAGATTAGAACCGTTCGCCAGTCAGGCTATACATCACAGCTCATGCGCGTTCGCAACGCGACGGAAAAAGAGATGCGCCAGGCAGCGGACTTCGATACCGAAGAGCTGATCGGTAATCTGGATATGGCTAAGCGTCTGAGTGCCATTGCTCAGGAGAAAGGTAAAATCATTCGTATTCATCTGGCACTGAACTCTGGCGGTATGTCGCGTAACGGTCTGGAAGTCAGTACCGCTGCAGGTCTGGAAGAAGCCCGCGCCATTTCCGCATTACCCGGCCTGAAAATTGTTGGCATCATGTCGCATTTCCCGGAAGAAGATGCTGCGGTGGTTAGACGCGATCTGGCCCGTTTCAATAAGCAATCGGCCCAGGTACTGAAAATTACCGGGCTTAAACGCGAAGATGTCACCCTGCATGTCGCGAATACGTTCGCCACCCTGACCGTTCCTGAATCCTGGCTCGACATGGTCCGTGTTGGCGGTATTTTTTATGGCGATACCATCGCCAGCAGCGAATACAAACGCGTCATGACATTTAAATCCGCCATCGCGTCGGTAAACCATTACCCCAAAGGAAACACCGTCGGATATGACAGAACCTATACCCTTAAACGTGATTCCGTTCTGGCCAATATCCCGACAGGTTATGCTGATGGTTATCGCCGTGTATTCAGTAACGCGGGACACGTGCTGATCCGCGGCCAGCGGGTTCCGGTCCTGGGTAAAACATCCATGAATACCGTGATCGTCGATGTGACCGATTTACCGCAGGTTGCATCTGGCGATGAAGTGGTACTGTTCGGTAAACAGGGAAATGCGCAGGTTAGCGCAGAAGAAGTCGAAGAAATTAGCGGCGCGCTGTTCACTGAAATGTCGATCCTCTGGGGGGCGACGAACAAACGCGTGATGGTCGATTAACACCTAAAACAGGAAGGGCTTCCTTTTCTCGCTGGAAGCCCTTTTACACAGCAAGCGCCATTCTACTTAGCTCTCACTGACACTCTCTCTTTGCAAAATTTTGAGCAAATCTTCCTTCAGGTGGAGTTTCTGTTTCTTAAGACGAACAATGTCCAAGCTATACCCCCGACCATCCGAACCTTCCAGTCTGGAGATCTCATGATCAAGGCTGTTGTGTTTTTCGAATAAGGACAGAAAGCGAGGGTTCTCGGATTTCAGTCGGGAAATAAGGTCTCTATATTCTGGAAACATACTTTCTCCCTGTTAGTGGACAAGAACGTGTATAAGAAATACACACTCACAGAGTACCCATTTGCCATACAGAAAAATGCGAACAGGATCGAGTAAATAGTGTACAGAATCGTTATGAGGATGAATGCAGATACGGCTCCCCATCAGGAGAGCCGTAAAGAGAGTGATTAACGCATCTCGCGGTCGTCAACGTACTGACGTTTATCCGGCGCTGGTGGGAAGTACTGATACAGCCAGGTTTCGCTGATGGCGTCACCCTGACAACGCAGGAACATACGCATATCTACCGGATCGGTTGAGTCAGAGGTCGGATACCAGTCAAACTGAATGCGATAACCGTCGATTGGTTCCACGTAGAGGATCTCAATCTGTTTCGCTTCACCGCTTGAGAGCGTAATCACCGGTTCAATGCCTTTCGGCGCAGCAGCTTTTAGATCGCCACCAACAAAATCAACGGCAAAACGGCGCGCCCATTTTTCCGGGTAGTGCTCGCCCGGCGCCCATCCTTCCGGAAAACCGCCCATGCCTGTCCGGGTCGCCATCACGCGAGCCAGCGGTGAACGCACCGGCGGCTGAGCACTCCAGTACAGGCGATATTTGAATTCCAGCTCATCGCCGGCTTTGATCTTCTTCTCAGGCTGCCAGAAGCAGACAACGTTATCCAGCGTTTCGCCGGTCGTCGGGATCTCCATCAGGCCGATGGTCCCCTTGCCCCACTGGTTGCGCGGTTCGACCCACAGGCTTGGACGCTTGTTATACCAGCCCATGATGTCCTGGTAATGGGAGAAGTCGCGATCGAGTTGCAGCAAGCCAAACCCTTTCGGGTTGTTATCGGTATAGGCGTTGAACTGCAGCTTTTGCGGGTTATTCAGCGGGCGGCAGATCCACTCGCCATTGCCCCGCCACATCGCCAGACGATCGGAGTCATGAATTTGCGGGTGAATAGTGTCGCACATCCGACGCTCATTGTTGCCGCAACTGAACATGCTGGTCATCGGCGCAATGCCGAGCTGTTTGATGTCTTTGCGCGCATAGATGTGGTTTTGTACATCCATAATCACCTGCGTTTTCTCGCAGTGGATCACGAACTTGAATGCACCGGTTACGCTTGGGCTGTCGAGAAGTGCATACACGGTAAAGGAGGTTGCGCCCGGTTTAACCGTTTCGAACCAGAAAGAGGTGAAATCAGGAAATTCTTCTTTGCTGTCGGTGTAGGTATCTACCGCCAGACCGCGGGCCGATAAACCGTACTGATAGGTGTCATCCACGGCGCGGAAATAGCTGGCCCCCAGGAAAGAAACGACATCGCGGCGGGCCAGTTCTGGCGCTTTAAAAACACGGAACCCGGCGAATCCGAGGTCAGTCTGCCCTTCCAGCTGTTTGGTATCCACGCCCGCATCGTTATATTTAAACAGTTCCGGACGGAAGTGAATTTCACGCGCCATATGCGTACTGCCATCAACCGAGAACATACGTACACGGCGACGAAAACCCATTCCCACGTGGAAGAACTGCGCATCAAGCTGACGATTTTCAACGTTGTTCCACAGAGACTGCTCTGCGTCATATTGAATGCTGTTGTAGGCCTGCGGCGTCAGTTTCGCCAGCGTGTCCGGTAACGCGCGCGGTGCGCCGCCCCAGGGTTTCTGTGCTAAGTCATGGGCCATCGATTGCAGAACGGAAAAATCAAAACGTACGGTTTTTCCGTCTGCAATGTCAGACTCTGCCGCAAAGGCGGCGCGGGAAAAGAGTGATGCAATACCACTGGTTCCGCACACGGCGGCCATTGCCATTGAACCTTTAATAAATCGTCTGCGATTCATGCCTGAAAGTGAGTCCTTCTGGTCGTGTAAATGGTCCCGCGCCGGTCAAAATCAGCGGCAAGAGAGTGCACATTTCTGACCGCTCACTCTAGACAAAATTCATTAATAATCCAATTGTTGGTCGCCGATTATCTGTACAAAATCGAAAATATTTTATGTCGATGGGAACAGACCGAATCCCATGTAAATTCCATTAAAGTAAACCACACCGACGTTTACTTCGCTCTTGCGCTTCCTGATACAGCGCAAACTCGTCATAAACCGCGCAACCCAGCGCCTGTTCAAACGCGTCGCGGCTGGAATTCCCGTGGCTGCGAGCCTGCGTTTCATTCCCCAGATTGGACTGGAAAATCCCTGCGGCGCTCACGGGTAAAAAATCTTCGTAGGTGATGGGTTGCGCAACCAGCCACCCTCGCTCAATGAGCGGTTGCGGGTCGTCATCCGGACGGATTGCCTGGCGATGCGCTTCGCCTGATGGCGTCAGTCGATAACGAAACCAGGCGAGTCCCTGCTGGCGCAGCAGAAACTCACTGTCCGGGAACGCCTTGAACACCTCCTGAAGATGTAACTGGTGCGTCAGATTGTCTTTCCCCGTTCCCGCTTTATTCAGCAATTCGTCGTATAACGCTCTGCCTTTCGGCGTCAGGGCCACACCGCGCTGTTCGATTTCACCGAAACGTGCCGTGTGAGTGCCGCGCATTTCACCGGCAAACAACACCGGTTCTTCCAGCGCTTTGAAACTCGTCTGACGTAATAAAATGGGCACCTCGCGGCGTGGCGGCCCTTCAATCAGTATTTTCGGTTCAATGCCGCATTCCGGCATCATCGACTGCACCCGGTCGATATCCAGCGTACGCGGCGTCAGGTGGTTGATATGGCAACCGGGGAAACACACTACATCAGCAATCAGCCGGTGTTCGTTATGCAATGCGTGATAGGTCTCTTCATCGACCGTGGCGTGCTGATGCCAGCGGAATGTTTCCAGCGCTTCATGCACAAACTCTTGCGCCTGTTCAGATGTAAAACTGCCCTGCGCATCAAATTCATCCAGCAGCTCGTGACAACGGCGAGTGAAAATATCGCGTTTCGCGAGGATCTCAGCGGCTTTTTGCCGCAGCGCGGCGTTTTCGATTAGTTCGAGCCGTAATAACGAGGTGAATACCCGAAACGGGTTGCGCGATAGCGAGGCATCGTCGATGGGACGAAAGGCTGTGGAATGTACGGGGACGCCTGCCTGGGAGAGATCGTAATAACTCACCGGATACATGCCCATAACGGCAAACATTCGGCGCAGCGTAGAAAGCTCCTGCGCGGTACCCACTCGAATAGCGCCATGGCGCTCAACGTTTAGCCGGGCCAGTTCATCCGCATTCGCCAGTTTTTCATGCAGCGTCGGATTATTTTCCAGTACCGCCAGATTCACATCAGCGACAAGTTCCAGCAACGTGCCGTATTGCGGGACTTCCTGCTGGTACATTGCTGACATTGCCTGCGAAAATTGTTCCCGAATCTCATCTGCCGTGATGGTGTTCGCCATAATGTCATGCCTCCAGTGAATATTACCTGGAGTGTAGAAAACACCGCTGACTCCGGTGGGAAGAATTTACAAAGTGTGACCCCGCGTAAACTTCCCACCCATATAAACGATGAACAGTACCTACTGACGGGGTTTCAAATGACTTTCCAGCCAGGGGAGCATCTGTTTTTTACGGCTAAGCATACCTTCTACCTTGCAGGGTTGCGGAATGTCTGAAAGTTCTGCTCCAGCAAACCACAGGCTGGTGTCACCCAGATTGATGTCGGTAAGCATCAGCACGACCAACGCAGCATTCTTTTCCTCTGCATAGCGCGCCATTTCCTGGCGGAGATCGTCCAGCACCGCATCCACCTGTTGCAGCGCATACAGTTCAAGCTGCGCTACACAGACTGAATGTCCATGGATGGTGAAGGTTTTAATGTCTTTCTGCAAAAGTTCGCGGGCGCTCATCTCTTCCACGCTTGTTTTGGCTGACAGCAGGTCGCGACTGAAAGCGTCAAGATCCACTCCGGTTTTTTGGGCCAGCGCATCAACCGCCAGGCGATCGTCAGTGGTGGTCGTTGGTGAACGAAGCGTGACAGTGTCACTCAATACGGCGCCGAGCAGTAAAATAGCCTCAGCGGAAGATAACTGGTTGCGTTCATCTTCCGTCATCAGTTGCCACAGCAGGGTTGCGCTACTGCCGACGGGCTTCACCCACACTTCCGGTGGCAGACGGGTGACTAACCCACCAAGTCGGTGATGATCGATAATTCCCACCACGTTACTTTCTGTCAACGATTCCGGCCCCTGGGCAGGCTCGGTGAAATCGACCAGCCAGACGTCACGATCGGTCAGTTCAAACGTCAACCGTTCAGGCATCGTCAGCCCCGCATGCTCAAAGATAAACTGCGTTTCGCGGTTAGGCTCGCCCAAACGCCATGCCGTCGCCTGCTGGCCACGTAAACTAAGCCAACGAGCCGTCATTGCGGCGGTGCAGATGGCATCGCTATCGGGATTAAGGTGCCCTATTACATGTATCATTCATCAGTGCCTTGTGAAGAGAAATCGTTCAAAAGTAAACAATAACCAAAGTATAACGACTGAACATACTCCCTTCCATGATCCCACCACCCAGCAACGCTGTACAAAACATAAGCAAAATAAATCAGTTGTAAGTAAAACATGATAAATGTTAATAATATTTTGCTATCAGGTTATCAAAAACAAACAACTTTACTTGTCACCGATACGGCTCTGTTTTTAACATCGCTTATGGAAAAAAATGTTCTGTTCAATCAGCGCATTCGCTTGCGCCATCTTCATACTTTTGTCGCCGTTGCACAGCAGGGAACGTTGGGGCGCGCGGCTGAGACCCTTAACCTGAGTCAACCGGCTCTCTCCAAAACGCTAAATGAACTGGAGCAACTGACCGGGACCCGGCTCTTTGAGCGTGGCCGCCTTGGCGCGCAGTTAACGCTGCCAGGAGAGCAGTTTCTTACCCACGCGGTAAGAGTGCTGGATGCGCTCAACACTGCCGGGCAAGCGTTAAATCAGCGCGAAGAATCGCAGACTGATGTCGTACGGATTGGGGCCTTACCCACCGCGGCACTGGGCATTCTGCCTGCGGTAATTGGTCCTTTCCACAAGCAGCAAATGGAGACCACGCTGCAGGTTGCCACCATGAGTAACCCAATGATCCTGGCGGGTTTAAAGTCCGGAGAAATTGATCTCGGCATTGGTCGCATGGCCGATCCGGAATTAATGGTCGGTCTGAATTATGAATTGTTGTTTCTGGAATCACTTAAACTGGTCGTGCGCCCTAACCACCCGTTGTTGCAGGAAACCATCACATTAAGTCGGGTAATGGAGTGGCCGGTGGTGGTTTCGCCAAAAGGAACCGCGCCTCGCCAGCACGCAGAAGCATTGTTGCAAAGTCAGGGTTGTAAAATGCCGCCAGGCTGCATTGAAACACTTTCAGCATCGCTCTCCCGCCAACTGACGGTTGATTACGACTATGTATGGTTTGTCCCTTCAGGTGCGGTTAGAGAGGATTTACGCCAGGCGACGCTGGTATCGTTGCCGATACCTACCCACGGGGCGGGTGAACCCATCGGGATTCTTACTCGTGTCGATGTGCAACTCTCTCAGGCCGCGCAGATCCTTATCGCCGCAATACGCAAAACCGTACCATTTTGATGCCAAAAATAAAGGGACCAGATGGTCCCTTTATTGATGATTAAAACGTTTCCCAATTATCGCCGCTGGCCGTTGCCGCCTGCGGACGTGAATGACCCGGCGTAGTAGTTACCGGAACGCGTTTTATTGCGCTTGTCCCGGTTAAACGGAATGTGCCGACGGCTTCCGTTAAACGTGCGGCCTGCTCTTCAAGAGAGGCCGCAGCAGCCGATGCTTCTTCAACCAATGAGGCGTTTTGCTGCGTGACCTTATCCATCTCTGAAATCGCCTGGCTTACCTGGACGATGCCCCGGCTTTGTTCATCAGAGGCCGCCGCAATTTCCAGCATAATGTCGGTCACGCGTTTTACCGCATCGACAATATCCGTCATCGTATTGCCCGCCGCGACGACTTCTCCAGAGCCCTGGTCAATCAGTCGGACTGATTCGCTGATCAATCCTTCTATCTCTTTTGCCGCCTGAGCGCTGCGGCTTGCCAGCGTACGGACCTCACTAGCCACCACTGCAAACCCACGCCCCTGCTCTCCTGCCCGCGCCGCCTCAACCGCCGCGTTCAGCGCCAGGATATTGGTCTGGAAGGCAATGCTGTTAATAACGGCGGTAATTTCAGAGATTTTCTTCGAGCTCGTTGAGATATTGCCCATGGTTTTCACCACACCAGAGACCATCTGACCGCCCCGGCTGGCCTTGCCGGACGCATCTTCCGCCAGCGTACTCGCATGATGCGCGTTGTCGGCGTTTTGCTTCACCGTAGCCGTCAGCTCTTCCATGCTGGCCGCCGTTTGTTCAATCGCCGCGGCCTGTTGTTCGGTACGTGAAGACAGATCGGTATTACCCGCCGAAATCTCACTGGTACCGCGGTAGATTTCTTCCGCGCCCTGACGTACCGTGCCCACTGTTTTCGCCAGCGACCGTTGCATTGTCTGCAGATGACGGCTCAGGCGCCCAATTTCGCTGCGTCCGGTGGGTTCCTCTGGCATTGTCAGGTCCCCTTCTGAAATTTGCTCAATGCGCTGGGCCGCACGTAACAGAGGATGAATAACGGTACGGCGCAGAACAATAAACGTCATCACGGTCAGTGCCAGCGCAAGAACGAATGCCCCCAGCATAAAGGCCATGCCAAGCTGTGTACGTTGGTGCGCCTGTTCGCTTAACTGATTCGCCCTGGCGGTACGAATATCGATCGCCTTTAACAATACCTTGTTGTAAGCAGAGTCCAGCGGTCTGGCCTGTTCATTTTCATGGTTGATGATCGCCTCGAACATGCCGTTTTTAGCGTACTTGAGCATAGGCTGTAAGCCATCGATATAGGCTTTGAAATTGGCGCTCAGTTCAGCGTCTAACGCCTCTCCGGCAGTAGTTTTCACCGCACGAGCCATATAAGTATTGAAACCGTCCTGCGATTGCTTAATACGTTTTTCTGCCTCGGCAATATTGGCCTTCATGTCATCCATTTCAGCAATACGGCTCGCCGCACCAGCATGGATCATGTTGATACGCGCGGTGCGTAAGTGGTTAGAGCTGTTAGATAACCCCATCCGGACCTGAATCTCATCGGTTACATCGCGCTGATCGCGATCGGCCTGCATAAGAAAATAACCTGCCAGCCCGGAACTTAAGGCGAATAGCAGAAGGATGCCACCGAGAATGGAGGAAAACAGCGGAACCAGTCGGATTTGATGCAGAAAGCCCAGTTTATGCAGGGCTTGCATCGATGTAGTGTTGTCCATGACCGTCGACTCTCTTGTAGGGTTTATGCGTGAAAACACGCCCGTTAGATAGTCATCGGCAATCCGGGAAGTTTACTTACCGTGAAAAGCGCCGGATTCGTCACACTTTCACAACATAATTCTAAAAAATTCAGGAAAGTGCCAGCGGTGAAATCCGCTGGCCAATGAATCAGTTATCACCAAAATGGATAACAGTACGGATGGATTTACCCTGATGCATTAAATCGAACGCTTCGTTAATCTGCTCCAGAGGCAGGCGATGCGTAATAAACGGATCTAACTGAATTTTTCCGCTCATTGCTTCTTCGACCATACCCGGCAACTGAGTGCGCCCTTTTACGCCGCCAAACGCGGAACCGCGCCACACGCGACCGGTTACTAACTGGAACGGACGTGTTTTGATCTCCTGACCGGCACCCGCCACCCCAATGATGATGCTTTCGCCCCACCCTTTATGGCAACACTCCAGCGCCGCACGCATCACGTTAACGTTGCCGATACACTCAAAGCTAAAGTCCACGCCACCGTCGGTGAGCTCAACAATCACGTCCTGCACAGGCTTACCGTAATCGTTCGGGTTGATGAAATCGGTCGCGCCCATTTCACCAGCCAATTTGAATTTCTCCGGATTGGTATCAACAGCCAGAATACGCCCGGCTTTTGCCTGCACCGCGCCCTGAATCACCGCCAGGCCAATACCGCCCAGACCAAATACGGCTACGGTATCGCCTTCCTTCACTTTCGCGGTGTTATGGACCGCTCCGATACCGGTGGTCACGCCACATCCCAGCAGACACACTTTATCCAGCGGAGCCTGCGGGTTAACCTTCGCCAGCGAGATCTCTGCGCAAACGGTATATTCGCTGAAGGTACTGGTGCCCATATAGTGATAAATCGGCTCGCCGTTATACGAGAAGCGCGTTGTGCCATCAGGCATCAGACCTTTGCCCTGTGTCGCCCGCACGGCCTGACACAAGTTAGTTTTACCCGATTTACAGAACTTGCACTCGCCGCACTCTGCGGTGTACAGCGGGATCACATGATCGCCCGGTTTCAGGCTGGTGACGCCTTCCCCCACTTCAACCACAATGCCGCCGCCTTCATGGCCCAGTACCGCCGGGAACACGCCTTCCGGATCGTCGCCTGAGAGGGTAAAAGCATCAGTATGGCACACGCCGGTGTGGGTAATTTTAACCAGCACTTCACCTTTCTTTGGTGGTGCGACGTCGATTTCAACAATTTTTAACGGTTGGCCGGGGCCAAATGCAACTGCTGCACGTGATTTCATTTGTCTCTTCCCATTATTGCAAGGTGATGGTGTTATTTTAGATAAGCACGCAGAAGATGGCCGATCTCAGCCATGCGCACAGCTCGCTGGTCTGGTGTTGTCTCCCCACTGACCAGTTCATCTTTCAGGTGGATCTCAACCATTTCGCCCATCAGACCATTGGATGCGCCGCGTACGGCGGCAATTTGTTGCAGGATCGACAGGCATGGTTCGCCAGATTCCAGTGCGCGCTCAAGCGCATCAACCTGACCGCGAATACGGCGTACACGAGTGAGAATGCGTTTTTTATCTTCGGGTGAATGCGGCATACGCCCTCCATATACTATAGGGGGGTATACTATCAGAATTTTTATGTAATTGTAAAAAACTAACATCTATTTAATGAGGGGGTGACGACCAGGCCTCGTCAGATGAGCCCTGGTCGCCAGGTCACTGAATGGCTTTCTGAACTAATTTTTCCAGATTTTTTAAGGGTTGAATTGCCGCAGTATCTGGTCCATAAGTCTGTAATATCTCAACCGGATGATATCCAACGACTACACGTCCATCCGACTCTTCCCGAATCAATACTCTAAAGGGAAGATCGAGCGCCATATCAGGATATGCCTGCATTAATGGTGTGCCACCTTTAGGATTGCCAAAAATAATGACTGTTGTGGGTAACATGGTTAGTCCAGCATTTTTAGCCTCTTTCGCATGATCAAATTCGCCAAAAAAAACAAGATTATTACTCTCAATGGCAGCAATGAGATGCTCTCTGGTCTGCTGGTAATTATAAGTACTATACGTTTTGATCATGGTATTCCCGGTGTTGGCAGCATGACTGGTTACCGTCATAAGCAGATACAGTGCAACTGTGATAAATATATTTTTTAGAGACCGAAGCATCACAACATCCTTAATTTAACGATAGTCTGGAAAGCTATCTAAGACCAGCGGATACTTTGCCGGTATAATCTCTCTCGTGCTGATTCTGTGCAAGGATACATTTGGCAGAATGCACCATCGCAATAAGACCCGCAGCCATCATTATCGTGTCTTTTAAGACCAGTCGCCCGGCGCCAGAAAGATAGGGAAACCCGGTGTGAGAATCCTGGCCACTTACCCATGTTTCTGGTGTAAATATCAGGAATGTCAGAGTGACAAAAGGAGTTAAGAAGGCAAGTGTTGCCCCCCAAAAACCGATTTTTGGTGATACATAATGAGCAAGAATTAATAATGAAAAAATGACTTCAACAATACCAAGTCCGGTAGAGTACCCATAAGTATTATTCGCATGATGCCATGCGCGGTTAGCCTCTATTAATTCGCCTTCATGGTTCATGAACTGAGTATAATTACTCGGATCGTTATAAAAGAAAGACATAAATGGGCTATTAGCTACAAAAGGAACGATGCTATCTGCTTCATAGGGAATGAACTTCAACAATCCTATCCACATAAATACAATGGCAATAGAAATGCGACAAAGATTTATTCCCACGTTTTCTTTCGTTGAAACATATTGGTATAGTTTATCCATCATATCCAGAGGTCCTGTGTTGTAGAAATCACGACCTTTATAACCTTGTTATTTATATGCCTATATGTTCAGGAATCTATAATTTTTGTTTGATCGTCTGGGAAGGTCAAAATATAGACTATGGATAAGTTCGGTTGAGTGGAATGAACTCCTTGTTTTCGGTTTGGCTATCAAACTACTCGTAGCAAATCGTTGTATAACGTGGTGAAAGCATGTCTCTCTTCATCGCCCACGGTTGCTGTATCCCTTGTCCGACAAAGTAGAGCGTTCCTTTACCCTTTTCCCAGATACCTCCATCAGTTTATCGCTGTTACGCCACAGCGTTAGGTTGTCGTCAAAAAGATTCAGTTCGCCGTACGTATCGGCAACCAACCTGACATGATCAATTTTTACCAATCCATAACCCTGGCTTACAGCATTAATATTCTCTCACGTCAATAACCACTAAAAGTTAATGGTTTATAAAACAATTTAACCTTACAATAACCATACTTTTTCATGTCTTAAGTTTAAGCTGGAGAAAAAAATGGAGCTCAGCCGGAGGCAGTTCTTTCGAATCTGCGCGGGCGGTATGGCAGGAACAACTGTTGCATCTCTCGGATTCTTATCATCTTTTTCCGTTCACGCGGAAACCCGTCAATACAAACTCTTAAAAGCAAAAGAGACACGTAATAACTGTACGTACTGCTCAGTAGGCTGCGGCATGCTGATGTACAGCCTTGGCGATACAGCCAAAAACGTCAAAGAAAGTATCTACCATATTGAGGGCGATCCGGATCATCCGGTGAGCCGTGGATCGTTGTGCCCTAAAGGCGCTGGCGTGCTGGATTATATTCATAGTGAAACCCGTCTGCAGTATCCCGAATATCGCGCACCGGGTTCGGATAAATGGCAGCGCATTAGCTGGGATGATGCGATTAATCGTATTGCCCGACTCATGAAAGATGACCGCGATGCCAACTTTATAGAGAAAAATGCCCAGGGCGTTACCGTCAACCGATGGTCCACCACGGGCATGCTATGCTCCTCAGCGGCAAGTAATGAAACCGGGATCCTCGACGGTAAATTTGCTCGCGGACTAGGTATGGTCGCTATCGACTGTCAGGCACGGTTATGTCATGGTCCCACCGTTGCTGCTCTTGCACCAACGTTTGGACGTGGTGCGATGACCAACAACTGGGTCGACATTAAAAATGCCAACGTAGTGCTTATTATGGGCGGCAATGCCGCTGAGGCACATCCGGTAGGCTTTAAATGGGTAGTCGAAGCGCAAACTAAAAATGACGCCACCGTGGTGGTAGTCGACCCGCGTTTTAACCGTAGCGCCGCCGTCGCCGATCTGTATGCGCCAATACGCGCTGGTTCCGACACCGCATTCCTGCTCGGTGTAATCCGTTATCTGCTGGAAAACGACCAAGTGCAGCACGACTATGTGCGCCATTACACCAACGCCAGCCTGATTATCCGTGATGACTATCAGTTCGACGACGGCTTGTTCAGCGGCTATGACGACAAAAAACGCCAGTACGATAAATCGAGCTGGTTCTATCAGCTTGACGAACAGGGTAATGCCCTGCGTGATGAAACATTGTCTCACCCACGCTGCGTGTGGAATTTGCTGAAAGCCCACGTCGACCGCTATACGCCAGAAATGGTTAACCGGTTGTGTGGGACCTCAGTGGCAGATTTCAATCGTATCTGCGAAATTCTCGCCAGCACCAGCGTGCCTGACCGCACCGCTACTATTCTGTATGCGCTGGGTTGGACACACCACTCCGCCGGGGCACAGATTATCCGCGCCGCCGCTATGCTCCAGTTGCTACTGGGCAATATAGGCATGGCGGGCGGTGGCGTTAACGCCTTACGTGGCCACTCCAATATTCAGGGCTATACCGATCTTGGCTTGTTGTCGACGAACCTGCCGGGCTATATGCCGCTGCCGTCGGAAAAACAGCCTGACTACCAGACCTATATTTCGCAAATCACGCCGCCTGCGCTAGGCGTGAATGAGGTCAATTACTGGCAAAATACGCCGAAGTTCTTTGTTAGCATGATGAAAAGTTTCTGGGGCGACAATGCAACAGTGGGAAATAACTGGGGCTACGACTGGCTACCTAAATGGGATCGCCTGTATGACGTAATGACCCAGGCTGAATTGATGCTCGAAGGGAAGATTAATGGTTACATCGTTCAGGGCTTCAATCCGCTGGCGGCGTTTCCGGATAAAAACAAATCAACTCGCGCGCTTTCAAAACTGAAATATATGGTGGTTATCGATCCGCTGGTCACTGAGTCGTCCAATTTTTGGCAAAATCATGGCGAGATGAACGATGTAAACCCGGCAGATATTCAGACCGAAGTTTTCCGTCTGCCCTCTTCCTGCTTTGCTGAAGAAAATGGTTCAATCGCTAACTCCGGGCGTTGGTTGCAATGGCACTGGGCTGCGGCAGAACCACCAGGTGAAGCCTTACATGACGGGAAGATCCTCGGTCGCCTGTTTATGCGGCTGCGCGAGTTGTATCAACAGGAAGGTGGAGCGAATCCGCAACCCTTGTTGAATATTGCCTGGAATTATAAAGATCCATACGACCCACACCCAGAAGAGATTGCGCGTGAAGCAAATGGCCAGGCGCTTGAAGACCTTTATGATGACAAAGGCCAGCTTATAGCCAAAAAAGGCCAGCAGCTCAGCAGCTTTGCACAGTTGCGCGATGACGGCTCGACCAGCAGTTTCTGCTGGGTCTACTGCGGAAGCTGGACAGAACAAGGCAACCAGATGGCCAATCGCGACAACAGCGATCCGTATGGTCTGGGCTGCACACCGGGCTGGGCGTGGTCATGGCCTGCCAACCGCCGTATTCTCTACAATCGCGCTTCGGCCGATCCATCAGGAAAACCGTGGGATCCCAAACGAACCCTGCTGCATTGGAATGGCAAAAAATGGGTCGGTATGGACGTAGCCGACTACGGCCAGGCCGCACCGGGCAGCAACGTTGGTCCGTTTATCATGAATCCGGAAGGCGTAGCGCGTCTGTTCTCCATCGACAAAATGAACGACGGGCCATTCCCGGAACATTACGAACCCATTGAGTCGCCTATTGGTACCAACCCGCTGCACCCGGATGTCGTATCCAGCCCGGTTGCGCGTATCTACCATGACGATATCGCCAATATGGGTAAAGCGGATGCCTTCCCGTACGTCGCCACAACTTACTCCATTACCGAACTGTTCCGCCACTGGACCAAACATGCGCTGCTCAACGCCATTGCTCAACCCGATCAATTCATCGAAATCGGTGAGGCGCTGGCGAGCAAAAAAGGCATTGCGGCAGGTGATACGGTGAAAGTGATGTCGAAACGCGGCTTTATCAAAGCGAAGGCGGTGGTCACCAAACGTTTGCAAACGCTGACGATCGATGGTAAGCCGGTCGATACTATCGGTATCCCTTGTCACTGGGGCTTTGAAGGCGCCACACGCAAAGGGTTCCTCGCCAATACGTTAACGCCATCGGTGGGTGACGCGAACTCGCAAACACCGGAGTATAAAGCGTTTCTGGTCAACATCGAGCGAGCGTAAGGAAGGGAACTCATGGCTATGCAATCACAAGATATTATTAAACGCTCGGCGACGAACAGCATCACGCCACCGCCCCAGGCGCGGGATTACCGTGCAGAAGTGGCAAAATTAATTGATGTCACTACCTGTATTGGCTGTAAAGGCTGTCAGGTCGCCTGCTCAGAGTGGAACGATATTCGCGATGAAGTGGGCTACTGCAACGGCGTCTACGACAACCCGACCGATCTCAGCGCTAAGTCCTGGACGGTGATGCGCTTTAGCGAAACCACCCAGAACGACAAGCTGGAATGGCTGATCCGCAAAGACGGCTGCATGCACTGCGCCGATCCAGGCTGTTTGAAAGCCTGTCCATCCGCTGGAGCAATCATTCAGTATGCCAACGGGATTGTCGACTTTCAGTCCGAGCACTGTATTGGCTGTGGCTACTGCATTGCTGGCTGCCCGTTCAATATTCCCCGGCTTAATCCCGAAGATAACCGGGTCTACAAATGTACGCTGTGCGTTGACCGGGTCAGCGTGGGCCAGGAACCGGCCTGCGTGAAAACTTGTCCGACCGGCGCTATCCAGTTTGGCACCAAAAAAGAGATGCTCAATGTAGCGGAAACTCGCGTGGCGCAGTTGAAAAAACGCGGCTATGCCAATGCGGGCATCTACAACCCGCAAGGGGTCGGCGGCACCCACGTGATGTATGTACTTCATCACGCGGATCAACCATCGCTGTACCACAATCTGCCGGATGAGCCAAAAATCGCCGCACCAGTGAACCTCTGGAAGGGGATTTTAAAACCACTCTCCGCCGCCGGATTTATCGCCACCTTTGCAGGGCTGATTTACCACTACGTGGGAGTCGGCCCAAACAAAGAGACGGATGATGATGAAGAGGAGAACGGTCATGAGTAAAAGCAAAATGATTCTGCGCACCAAATTCATCGACCGTGCTTGTCACTGGACGGTGGTAATAAGCTTCTTCCTGGTGTCGCTTTCCGGTATTGCGCTGTTCTTCCCGACGTTGCAATGGCTCACCGAAACTTTCGGTACACCGCAAATGGGACGAATTTTACATCCGTTTTTCGGGGTGATGATTTTCATCGTGCTGATGTTTATGTTCGTCCGTTTTGTACACCACAACATTCCCGATAAACAGGACCTTCCCTGGATTAAAGGGATCGTTGAGGTACTTAAAGGCAATGAGCATAAAGTCGCTGATGTGGGGAAATACAACGCAGGGCAGAAAATGATGTTCTGGAGCATCATGAGTCTAATTCTGGTATTACTGATTACCGGCGTTATTATCTGGAGGCCCTACTTTGCCCATTATTTCTCAATTAACATTGTTCGTTGGAGTTTGTTAATCCACGCGACAGCAGCCATTGTGCTGATCCACGCCATTCTGATCCATATGTACATGGCGTTTTGGGTAAAAGGTTCAATTAAAGGTATGATCGAAGGGAAAGTGAGTCGACGCTGGGCGAAGAAACACCATCCTCGCTGGTATCGTGAGGTTGAACTTACTGAAGAAAAAGCACCGGAATTAGAGTCTAAATAAAATCAATAAGACCGCTGTTATTCAGCGGTCTTATTCTCTCAATGACCCAGTGATATACTGCGGCGCTGCGAGACCTGATTATCAGGCGAATAAAAGGCCCTCCATTCAATGATGAACAAACCCTACCCAACCCGCAGCAAATCACTGTATCTCGTGGTATAACGCGGAGAGAGCATATCTCGCTTCATCGCCCACGGTTGTTGTATACCTTGTCCGGCAAAATAGAGCGTTCCTTTACCCTTTTCAGCATTGAGCGTATCCAGAACGGCCATCAGCTTATCGCTGTTATGCCGTGGAGCGTTGTTATCAAAAAGATTCAACTGTGCAACACCTGAGCTAAAAAAATCGCCCAGCATGACCCCTGCTTTTTGATAACGTAGCCCCTCTCGCCATATTGCGTCCAGGCTACATGTGGCCGCCCTTATAATTTCCCGACTATCCTGGGTTGGTGTCAGCAGTTTTATCGATGCGCTGTTACCGTAATACGGTTCATTCAGGGAAAATGGGCTGGTTTTGATAAACGTAGAGATAAACCGGCAGAACTGGTGCTCTCTGCGCAGCTTTTCCGCAGCACGTGAAGCATAGGTACAAATTGCCTCTCGCATCGCGTTGTAATCCGTGAGTTTTTCACCAAACGATCTTGAGCAGATAATTTCCTGCTTAACTGGCGCAAACTCCTCCAGCTCCAGGCAAGGTTCACCGCGCAATTCCCGCACAGTGCGCTCAAGCACAACGTTGAAATGTTTGCGGATAAAGCGAATATCGGTATCTGCCAGGTCGCAGACCGTTTTAATGCCCATAGCGTCAAGTTTTTTACTGATACGGCGTCCAACACCCCAGACTTCATCAACCGGGAGCGCAGTCATCAGCTTACGCTGGCGCTCAATATTCGAGAGATCCACCACCCCGCCAGTCTGTTCCTGCCACTTTTTGGCCGCATGGTTAGCCAGCTTGGCCAGGGTTTTGGTCTGGGCGATACCGACCCCAACCTTGAGGCGTGTTTTTTGTAAAATGGTTGCTCTGATTTCCCGACCAAAATCCGTCAGATCCCGGCAGTTTCGCACGCCCGTTAAATCGCAAAAGGCTTCATCAATACTGTACATCTCCACGCGCGGCGACAGCTCCTCCAGAATCGACATCACCCTGCTGCTCATATCCGCATACAATTCGTAGTTCGAACTAAAACAGAACACGCCATAGCGCCTGAACAGATCTTTCTGTTTGAAATATGGTGCGCCCATATTAACGCCAAGCGCTTTTGCCTCCGCGCTACTGGCAATGACACAGCCATCGTTATTTGAAAGAACGACAACGGGTTTACCCTTCAGATCGGGCCGGAATGCCGACTCACAGCTGGCATAAAATGAATTAACATCCACCAGCGCAAACATAATCAGCCCGCAGATTTAATGATGAATGTCACTACGCCAAATATATCCAGCGTGTCCTCGCTGCCGATCATGATCGGCGCGTAGGCGCTGTTCTCTGGCTTCAACATCACCACCGGATGCAATTGCAGGCGCTTAACGGTGAATTCGCCTTCAATAGCAGCAACCACAATGTCTCCGTGGGCCGCTTTTCTGGCACTGTCGACTACCAGCAAGTCGCCAGCACCGATCCCTGCCCCCATCATGGAGTCGCCAGACGATTTAACAAAATAGGTTGCACTGGGATGCTGCACCAACAGATCGTTGAGATCGATACGTTTCTCAACGTAATCCTGCGCAGGAGAGGGAAAACCGCAGGGCACGAGATCGCTAAATAGCGGGAAATGTTTGATTTCGCGGCGTTCAACTGGCTGGAAAAACAACATAATAATCTGCCTCTCATATAACTGTATTTATATACAGTAGTTTTAATGAAGACAGTGATCAAGTGACAAGTGTGGCGAATTGAGCGTTGTTTAACCATCTTGTCGATAAGCTTTTATGATGTCTGGAAAAATAATCGGCTAAAAAAATGCCCCACATTTGCGGGGCATTACCTCAGGAGCGTTTTCGCGGCATCATGCGCAACAACGTATTGTCCTTCCAGAAATAGTGATGCATCAGGGCAGCAGCAGCATGCAGAGCAATAACAAAATAACCCAGGTTTGCCAGCGTCACGTGCCAGGACTTCAGCATATCCACTAAATCAAAGTTGGCCTCTGCCGCATGCGGCATAACGATGCCGAATGCAATCCACGGGTTACCCCGGTTGTACATCATCACCAGCCCAATAATCGGCAGGACAATAAACAACAGATAGATAACCAGATGCCCCAGATGCGCCATTCCGGTCATCATCGGCTTCGGTTTTGGCACAATCGGCGGAGCCGGGTATTTCAGCCTGACCAGCAGACGCGCCACCATCAGCGTTAAAATAGTGATACCGCAGGAGACGTGCACCATGTTGAACAAGGGGCGATAGCTGCGCGGGAAAAATCCGCGAAACTCCATGGCGCTGTACGCCACAATAACCAACAAAAAGACCAGCCAGTGAATACCGATTTGCAGGCCAGAATACTTATTCCCCATAACACTTCCTGAATAAAAACAATAATGCGTCAACATAACGGGCTTTTGTTAAAAATTCATTAACTTTTGTTCACCCATTTTCAGTCGCTTACGCTTAACCGCAAGAACCGCTATTGCCGAGGATGCCTGTCTGGACTAAGCCTGGTAGGGAAAATATGTCGTACCGCCTCATCCTGACAGGAGAAAACCATGAGTAAAATTGGCATTAACGGTTTTGGTCGTATCGGTCGTCTGGTATTGCGTCGACTACTGGAAGTCAAAAGCAACGTGGAGGTTGTGGCCATTAATGACCTCACCTCGCCCAAAATTCTCGCCTATCTGTTAAAGCACGATTCAAACTACGGCCCGTTTCCCTGGAGCATCGACTTTACCGAAGACGCGCTGATTGTCGACGGTAAAAAAATCGCGGTTTACGCAGAAAAAGAGGCCAAAAATATTCCGTGGAAAACGACTGGCGCTGAGATAATCATCGAATGCACCGGTTTTTATACCTCGACAGAAAAAGCCAACGCGCACCTGGATGCAGGGGCCAAAAAAGTGCTGATATCCGCCCCGGCTGGCGATATGAAAACCATCGTCTTTAACGTCAACGACGATACAATGGATGCGAACGATCGGATTATCTCGGTCGCATCGTGCACCACTAACTGCCTCGCACCGATGGCGAAAGCCCTGCACGACAGCTTCGGTATTCAGCTTGGCACCATGACCACCATTCACGCCTACACGGGAACGCAGTCGCTGGTTGATGGACCTCGCGGGAAAGATCTGCGCGCCTCACGGGCAGCAGCGGAGAATATCATTCCCCATACCACCGGAGCCGCCAAAGCCATTGGTCTGGTCATTCCGGCATTGAGCGGAAAATTAAAAGGCCACGCCCAGCGTGTTCCGGTGAAAACAGGATCCGTCACGGAACTGGTATCGGTATTGGGGAAAAAAGTCACTGCTGAAGAGGTCAACAACGCGCTGAAAAAAGCCACGCAAGACAATGAGTCATTTGGTTATACCGATGAGGAAATCGTCTCGTCAGATGTCATTGGCTCGCATTTCGGTTCGGTATTTGATGCGACACAAACCGAAATTACCGAAGTGGGCGATCTGCAACTGGTAAAAACAGTCGCCTGGTACGATAACGAATACGGTTTTGTCACCCAACTTATTCGTACACTGGATAAATTTATCAAGCTCTAATGTTCTGGCGGAGGCTCGCCTCCGCCCTCTTTCATTTCCCGCGAATTCAATACGTTGTGAGTCTCTCCCCGTTTTCGATTCACTGACTGTGCTATAGCTAACCTTTGCCACTGAGGGAGCATAGTAATGGAAGCACTGAGTCGTGAAACGTTAGAAAACATGATGGAGCAAGCCGTTGCTAAGGCCACCACCGTCTCATTCTGGCCGCAGGGTGAAGCCCCCGGAGCAAAAAACAGCGATGCGGTGTTTACGCCTGAACCCCGACATACAGGAACATCTCAGTATGATCGTGCGGTCACCGGTATTCGCGCCCCGGAAATTACCGTTTATGCCCCCGCAAAACCTAACGGCATAGGGATCCTTGTCACGCCAGGCGGCTCTTATCGTCGCGTGGTGATGGATAAAGAAGGCAGCGTACTGGCACCGTTCTTTAACGCTCGCGGTTATACCCTGTTTGTGATGACCTACCGCATGCCGGGTGATGGCCATGAGGAAGGCGCAAACGCGCCGCTGGCCGATGCCCAGCGCGCCATGCGCTACATTCGCGCCAACGCCCATGAATGGAAAATTAACCCTGATCGTATCGGTGTGTTGGGCTTCTCTTCCGGTGGTCACGTGGCCGCCAGTCTGGGAACCCGGTTTGCCGAAACGGTTTATACGCCGATAGATAACGTAGACGAGCAACCTGCGCGCCCTGCGTTTATGGCACTGGTGTACCCGGTTGTCACTCTGCGCGAAGACATCGGTCACCCGGGATCTCGTCTTGAGCTGGTTGGCGCTAAGCCAGAAAAGGAAGATCTGCGCCACTATTCTCTGGAAGAACGCGTGGATAGCACAACGCCGCCGACATTCCTGCTACACGCCATTGACGATCCGGCGGTGAAGGTAGAAAACAGCCTGGTCTTCTTTAATGCGCTACGTGAGCAGGGCGTTCCGGTCGAAATGCATCTGTTTGAACGCGGTAAGCACGGATTTGGTATTCGTGATGCGCAAGGGTTACCGCTGGCAATCTGGCCGGAAATGATGATGAACTGGGTAGCCACTAAAGTGTGAAGATTGCGCCGGGTGGCGTACAGACTCACCCGGCGAAAAACTTAGGACTGCAGATACACCACTTGCGTTTGCAGGTATTCGTTCAGACCATGTTTACCATCAGCCCCCCCAATCCCGGACTTACGCCAGCCAGCGTGGAAGCCCTGCATCGCCTCGAAGTTTTCACGATTAATATAGGTTTCGCCAAACTTCAGCCCCTTAATCGCCTTCATTGCCGTATTCAGATTCTGCGTATAGATCGATGAGGTCAGACCGTAGTCGCTGTCATTGGCCATTGTCAACGCCTGTTCCAGCGTATCAAACGCTACCACCGGCAGCACCGGACCAAACGTCTCCTCGTGCATAATCGCCATCTCCTGGCGCACGTCTAGCAGTAACGTCGGCGGGTAGTAATAACCTTTGCCGACAACAGCCTTACCGCCCAGCACCACTCTGGCCCCTTCCTGCACCGCTCGTGCGACTTTCTGCCCCACACGATCCAGCGCAGCGGCGTTAATCAGCGGCCCCATCGCAATGTCATTGCGTTCGGCCGGATTGCCAAACTGCACGGCTTTCATCGCCTCACCCAAACGATTAACGAACTGGTCATAGATACCTTTCTGAACGTATACGCGCTCAGCACAGTTGCATACCTGTCCGGTATTGATCACCCGCGAGTCAACAATGGCCTTCACCGCCAGCTCAAGATCAGCATCGTCCATCACGATAGCCGGAGCTTTACCACCCAACTCCAGACAAACTTTAGTGATGTTTTTGGCCGCTGCGGCCATAATTTTCTCGCCCGCGCCGACGCTGCCGGTCATACTCACCATCGCCACTTTGGGGTTTCCGGCCAGCTCCTGACCGACCGTTTCACCGCGTCCCAGCACCAGATTAAAGACCCCGCGCGGTAAACCAATGTCATCAACAATTTTGGCAAAGGCGATGGCGTTATTCGGTGTGAATTCACTCGGCTTAATGACAATGGTATTCCCCGTCAGCAAGGCGGGAGCCAGTTTGCGGGCAATCAGGAAAAACGGGAAGTTCCACGGCAGAATGCCCGTCGTCACGCCCAGTGCACGCTTAAACAGCAGAATATTCTCACCCGGGCGATCGCTTTGCAGGATCTCGCCTTCATAGCGACGCGCCCACTCCGCCATGTAATCGATATAGTCGGCGGTAAACGCGACTTCAACGTCAGCCAGTTGTCGAATTTTTCCACCTTCCGCCACAATCAACGCGCTGATTTCATCGGCTCGCTGGCGGATACCCGCAGAAATTTTGCGTAACCAGTTTGCCCGTTCAATGGCAGGCAACGCTTCCCATTGCGGCTGAGCGCGATCCGCGGCATCGATCGCTTTACGTGCGTCTTCGGCACGCCCATCGGGAATACGCGAGATAATCTCTTCCGTGGCCGGATTGACGACATCAATCCAGGCGTCATCGTGCCAGGTCACAAACTGCCCATCGATATACATAGGATGTTGTACGGGTACTGACATGCGGCTCTCCTGTGATTGATTTGTTTTTAACAAGTAAAATCATTGTTAATTAATATCAATCATGCATGGCGCATTACCGCTGGAGTGGCGGTTCTGTGAACTGCTTCATAAAAGCGTCTGGAAAAGTGATGATGAAGAGAAAAAACAGGTGGGCTTTCTGCCCGTTTGCCGTAAAACGCCGACAAACGGGCAGAAGGGATTACAGAGAACGGCTCTCAAGTAAGTCGGTCAGCGCGGTATCATTTTTTAGCTGCTGCCAGGCTTGCTCAACGTCCTGAGGAATATCAACATGGGCGATAAAATCGCGGCCGCAAGGCCCGTAGCCGGTTGCATCATCACGCAGGCGCGGAAGCTCACCGGTAATGAGAGACAGGTAACGATCCACCGACCACAGACCTTCGGTGGTCGGGGCAAAATCCACGCCGTCGCCCTGCTCAGTCAACTCGGGGACAAAACCGGGGAAACTGATCCAGCGTGGAGCCTGCGGATCGTCACGCGTGACGCGTTCAAATGTCGCCATGGTGCGGCGCTGCATAGTAGGGTCCTGCACCACAATGACGGTCTCCATGGTTTGGGCCGCCTGACGCAGTAACGCACAACTGAACCGGGCGTTTTCCCCACTGTTGGTGGACTGATCCTCCACCCAAATTTTCTCACCGGGAATGTGCCAGAACTGGTGCGCGATATCGGCAAGGATCGCCGCTTCCGCGCGACCGGTGGTACGAATCGTGTGGTAGCGTGGATGCTCTGCGATGGCAGCATACAGAAAGGTCGTTGAGTGACCGATACCACCGCTAATCAGTAAGGGAACCTGTTGCTCTTTCGCTACCCGACAGGCTGCATCGATGGTCGGGATCACTGCGTTCCCGGCCAGAATCACGCAATCTGTCTGCACCGTGATATTTTCAGCGAAATCATTTTGCGCCAGCCATTGCCCCACGGTGTTAATCGCCGCAAGGGTGGTGGCGGAAAGTGGCGGAAACTGTCTCATGTTCATGACTCCTGGAGTTTGTTCTTTACCGGATACAGATGCCGGATGGCGGCTACGCCTTATCCAGTCTACGGTCCAGCACTGCGTTAACCCGTAATCTGATCCATTGCCTGCAGGATACGCTTATCCGAAATCGGATACGGCGTGCCAAGCTGCTGGGCAAAGTAGCTGACGCGCAGCTCTTCTATCATCCAGCGGATCTCTTTGACATCGTCATCTTCGCGGCGCGCGGGCGGCAGTTTATTGAACCACTGCTGCCAGGACTGCTGCACGCTGTCCACTTTCAGCATCTGCGCGCGATCGCGGTGCGGATCGATGGCCAGTTTCTCCAGCCGTTTTTCAATCGCCTGCAAATAACGCAACGTATCGCCCAGACGTTTGAAACCGTTGCCGGTAACAAATCCGCGATACACCAGTCCGCCCATTTGCGCTTTGATATCCGCAAGCCCCAGCGCCATGGTCATATCCACGCGCCCTTTCAGACGTTTGTTGATATTAAACACTGCGGTCAGGATCTGTTCGACCTGCTTCGCAATCTCCACCACCGTATCGTTCAGTTCAGCCCGCACTTTTTCATGCAACGCCGCAAAGCCTTCTTCGGTCCACACCGGACCACCGTTGGCGTCAATTAACTGATCCACACCGCAGGAGATACAGTCGTCTATCAAATCCAGAACTTTACCGTACGGGTTAAAGTACAGTCCCAGCTTGGCTTTATTGGGCAGCTTCTCGTGCAAATATTTGATTGGCGAAGGAATATTCAGCAGCAACAGGCGGCGTAAACCGCACCACATCACCTGCTGTTGTTCCAGCGGATTATCAAACAGTTTGATGGCAACGCTGTCACGCTCATCGACCAGCGCCGGCCACGCTTTCACCTTATAGTTACCGCGTTTTTGTTCGTAACTTTCCGGAAGCCGGCCGAAGCTCCAGATGTGCAATCCACTCTGTTCGATACCGTCATCGGCCACCGCAGACAATGTTTCCTGAACTTTGCCCTTCAGCGCATCTTTCAAATCCTGTAGCGAACGCCCTTCCTGCAGCTTCTTGTTCTTATCATCCACCACCCGGAAGGTGATTTTTAGGTGATCGGGCACCTGATCCCAGTGCCAGTCTTCACGGTCAACGGTGACGCCGGTCATGCGGCGCAGTTCACGCTCCAGCGAGTCCAGCAGCGGCAGTTCCAGCGGCGTCACTCGGCCTAAAAACGCTTCCGCATAGTTCGGTGCGGGTACAAAGTTGCGTCGTACCGGTTTTGGTAACGACTTAATCAGGGCGATCACCAGTTCGCGGCGCAGCCCTGGAATTTGCCATTCAAAACCGCTCTCGTCGATCTGGTTGAGCAGCGGGAGTGGAATATGTACGGTCACACCGTCCGCATCGGCTCCGGGTTCGAACTGGTAGCTCAGGCGCAGCTTAAGGTTACCCTGATGCCAGAAGTTCGGATAATCCAGCTTACTGATTTTCTCCGCGCCCTCTTTGATGAGCATGCTCTTTTCAAAGTTGAGCAGATCCGGTGTTTCACGGCTGACCTTTTTCCACCAGCTATCAAAGTGACGAGCAGAAACCACCTCATGGCTGATACGTTGGTCGTAGAACTCAAACATCGTTTCGTCATCGACGAGAATGTCACGGCGGCGTGATTTGTGCTCTAACTCTTCCACCTCCGCTCGTAGTTTCAGGTTATCGCGGAAAAACGCATGGCGCGTTTGCCAGTCACCTTCCACCAGCGCATGACGAATGAACAGTTCACGCGATAACGCAGGATCGATCTGACTGTAATTCACCTTACGGGCCGCAACAATCGGTAAGCCGTAGACAGTGACTTTTTCTGTCGCCATCACAGCACCCTGCGCGCGTTCCCAGTGCGGCTCACTGTATGAACGTTTGATCAGATGCTGGGCTACCGGCTCCACCCATTCAGGATCGATACGCGCGGCAATGCGTCCCCACAAGCGGCTGGTTTCCACCAACTCCGCTACCATCGTCCACTTCGGCGGTTTTTTGAATAAACCTGACCCCGGGAAGATCGAGAAGCGAGCGTTACGCGCCCCGGTAAACTCCTGTTTATCGGTATCTTTCATCCCGATATGAGACAGTAAACCGGTCAGCAACGCGACGTGGATCTCCCGATATTCAGCAGGTTCGCTGTTAACCGGAATACCCAACTCTTTCACCACCTGGCGCAGTTGCGTGTAGATATCCTGCCACTCTCGCACGCGCAGATAGTTCAGAAAGTCGACTTTGCACTGGCGACGAAACTGGTTTGACGACAACGCTTTTTGCTGCTCGCCGAGATAGTTCCACAGGTTCACAAACGCGAGGAAATCAGACTCTTTATCGTGGAAACGGCGGTGCTTCTCGTCGGAAGCCTGCTGCTTGTCCATTGGACGCTCGCGCGGATCTTGAATGGACAATGCCGAGGTAATGATCATCGCCTCACGTACGCAGCCATGTTTTTGCGCTTCCAGCACCATGCGCGCCAGACGCGGATCCACCGGCAGTTGCGACAGTTGACGGCCCAACGGCGTTAACTTGTAAGCGGTTGCCTGTTCGTCGGTGGTTATCGCCCCCAGCTCTTCGAGCAGGCGTACACCGTCCTGAATATTGCGCTTATCCGGCGCTTCAACAAACGGGAACGCCGCGATATCGCCCAGCCCCAACGCGGTCATCTGCAAAATAACGGATGCCAGGTTGGTACGCAGGATCTCCGGGTCGGTAAACTCCGGACGCGACAGGAAATCGTCTTCGGAATACAGACGAATACAGATCCCTTCCGACACACGACCGCAGCGGCCTTTACGCTGGTTGGCAGAAGCCTGCGACACCGGTTCAATCGGCAAGCGCTGAACTTTGGTGCGGTAACTGTAGCGACTGATACGCGCGGTGCCCGGATCAATTACGTATTTGATTCCCGGAACGGTCAGCGACGTTTCTGCCACGTTGGTCGCCAGCACGATACGGCGACCACTGTGCGACTGGAATACACGGTTCTGCTCACTGTTTGAAAGACGCGCATACAGCGGCAACACTTCGGTGTGGCGTAAATCCAGTTTATTCAGGGCATCGGCGGTATCACGGATTTCACGTTCGCCGCTCATGAAGATCAGAATGTCGCCCTGACTTTCACGGCCTAACTCATCTACGGCATCAAAAATCGCCTGCAGTTGGTCACGCTCGGTGTCATCTGCATCTTCAACAATCGGGCGATAGCGCACTTCCACCGGATACGTTCGGCCGGAGACTTCGATAATCGGCGCGTTATTGAAATGCTTTGAAAAGCGTTCAGGATCGATGGTCGCCGAAGTGATGATAATTTTTAGATCCGGGCGACGCGGCAGAAGTTCTTTCAGATAGCCGAGCAGAAAGTCGATATTCAGACTGCGTTCATGCGCTTCATCGATGATGATAGTGTCGTACTGCATTAGCAGCCGATCCTGTTGGATTTCCGCCAGCAGGATACCATCCGTCATCAGCTTGACCATGGTGTTATCACTGACATGATCGCTGAAACGAACTTTATAACCAATACAGCCGCCCGGCTCGGTCTGCAGCTCTTCCGCAATACGGTTCGCCACGGTGCGCGCCGCCAGACGACGCGGCTGGGTATGGCCGATCAGCCCTTTTACCCCGCGCCCCAGTTCCATACAGATTTTGGGTAACTGGGTGGTTTTCCCCGAGCCGGTCTCGCCAGCAACAATCACCACCTGATGATCGCGAATTGCGTCCAGAATATCCTGTTTTTTCTGGCTGACGGGTAGGTTTTCCGGATAGCTGATTTCCGGACGCGCCGCTTCACGCAGCACAACTTTACCGGCTGCCTGCTCAATCTCTTTCGCCATCTCCTGGTAAATGGCCTGTTGTGCATCAGGATTTTTAACCTTCTTCACACCGTGCAGGCGGCGGGCAAAACGCTGTCTGTCACGCAGCATCAATGAATCCAGCTGTTGCTGCAACATGTTGAAGGTTAATTTTTGTTGTTCTGTCATAGCGTTAAAAGGCAGTGCTCTGCCGGGTTAAATCTCTTTTAGATGATGGGTATAGAGTACCACATCGGCGCTTTTCATGTGTTGTTCAATAATTTCGAACATAGGATTCGATATATTGCGCTATCACTGCGACAGGATTGTGAATAAAGTGTCAACAAGCAACGGGGCTCTCCCCCTTCAAACACATAAAAGGAAACACCCATGAGCAAGGTATTAGTTCTTAAATCCAGTATTCTGGCAGGGTACTCTCAGTCTGGTCAGTTGTCTGATTATTTTGTTGAACAGTGGCGTGAAAAGCACTCTGCTGATGAAATCACTGTCCGTGACCTGGCTGCAAACCCTGTACCGGTACTGGATGGCGAACTGGTGGGTGCGATGCGCCCGAGCGATACACCGCTGACGCCGCGTCAGCAGGAAGCGCTGGCGCTGTCCGATGAGCTGATTGCTGAGCTGAAAGCGCATGATGTGATTGTTATCGCCGCGCCGATGTACAACTTCAACATCCCAACGCAGTTGAAAAACTACTTTGACCTGATTGCCCGCGCTGGTGTGACTTTCCGTTATACCGAGAAAGGCCCGGAAGGTCTGGTGACGGGTAAACGCGCTGTGGTGCTGACCAGCCGTGGTGGTATCCATAAAGATACACCAACCGACCTGATCACGCCGTACCTGAACGTATTCCTGGGCTTTATCGGCATCACCGACGTGAATGTCGTCTTTGCTGAAGGTATTGCTTACGGCCCGGAAGTGGCGTCTAAAGCACAATCCGACGCGAAAGCCGCTATCGACAGCGTAGTCGCTGCCTGATAATTTCCCCTCTCACCGTCCGGTGAGAGGGTTTCTCCGGCCGGCACTTACTTCTTTACCTGTACCCGTATCTGTTTGCCGTGAATGCGATTAATATCACGCCAGATGGTTGCATAATCCCTGCATTTCGCCAGATTCTCTTCCCAGCAATGAAGCAAAAATTGTTCAGGCTCCGCGACATCCCGGCTTAACAGTTTGAATACCCAACGATTCCAGACATACCACTTGAGAAGCCACATGATTTCACCCCACAACGCGACCGGTGTTGGACTATATCAGCATCCATTTTATGCCGTGTGGCAACTATTGCGATGTCGATGAGTAAGTCAGCGTCGTGACCAGGGGTTGTGTACAAAGAGATTTATTCTTTCCGCAACCACTTACCATTTATACCCTGGACGTATTCACCCGGTTTAGCGCGAGCAACCAGCTTTTGCCCGGCCATTTTTGCTACTTCATCTGGCGGAATATTATTGCTCTCTGCCAGTTGCTGATAGCTGGCGTTACGCGCTTTATTAATCTCACTCACCAGTGCCTGCGTTTCGGCATCGGTTTGCAATGCAACCAGATAGCCATTGAGCGTTTCTCCTACTCGACCCTGAGTTCTGGCTTCATTCAGGGTCAATGCCCACGCATTGCTACTGAGTAAACTCAGGACGACCAGCGCCACTGCAAACTGTTTTCTCATCATGACCTCAGAACAAATCGCTGCGCGATTTCAATAAGCTTTCGACGTCTTTATCAACTTTGATATGGATCTCATGCTCGATTTTGACGTTCATATTAATAGTGATGGGCTCTTTTGGCGCAGCCACTTCGATTCTGGGAGTGCACCCTACCAGCAGAGATGAAGCCAGCAGACCCAGCATGGCAGCTATCGTTTTCATTGTTGTTCCTCACATTCCTTGCCTTCCGGGCAATGGGTTTCCGGCAGCGCTGCATTTTGTTCAAGCCATGCCTGTAAATTGTCGCCAAAACGCAAGCTGCGCCATAGCGTAAAGACGTTTTCTTCGTGGGTATAATTCAAATTAACTGTACCTACTTTGCCATCCACCCGACTATTGCCAGTCACGGTTGACTGCATGGTTAAGACACCGAGGTTATCCAGATTTATTTTCGTCCACGAATGGCTTATTTCCATATAACGCAGCCAGTTAATGGCCGCCCCCGCCGCCATGTTATCTTTGACGACCGCATCCGCGGTGTCCTTATCAATACGCAACGTCATCGGCCCCGGATTAGTCAACCAGCCGTCTTTGATGATCCATTTTTCGTTATCCAGCCATAATGGCAACGCGCCACTGACCGGGCCAGACATGGCGAACTGTTTGGGGTTAACCGCACTGATAAGCTCGCTGGAAGAGATATTCTGCACTCGCAATAAGGCCGGATCGTGCTGCGGCATCCGCAGTTGCTGCATGATGATTTTACCCCCCAGCAGATCAGCGCTGACATCGCTCAACAGTAACGGGTTGTTTTCACTCCAGGGGTACGCCCCCTGCAGATCGGCGGCGATATTTTTCACCGTCACCTGATTCACCACTTCCGCAATACGCAGTGAAATAGGTCCACGCGTACCCAGTTGCCATGCACCTTCACTAAACCGGAAAGGCAATACAAAATCGACACCGTTGATTTGGTTATCGGGCATCCAGGCGCTACCGCCTTTTAACACTCCATGACCGCCCGCTTCAAAGCCCTGCTCCGGGGCTGCCGAAAACGCGACCTGCGCATACAGCTCACCTTCTCGTAGCTTCATTTTCCAGTCAGGTGGGATCAGAGGTTGGAATACGGTGAGCGATTGTTTTGGCCACCAGGCCTGTCCGCGCAGGCGGATACCGTCCCAACGACCATTCAGCTGTACGGGCCCAATCGCCCCAGCGTGAAGCTGGCCTTTGAACTGGAAGATTGTCGGATCGCTACCATCGACGCTGAACTTCAGCGTCGATGGTGGTAACACGCTTCCCCCGGTGAAGGTGGTGTTCCCTGCGTCCAGCGATAGCGCGCCGCTAAATGTCGGTTTGGTTGCATCCCGCACCCAGACTATCGGTTCGTCCATCACCAGGCGTGGGTTTTCCACCTTCATCGTGCCGTATTGCAGATGATCAAATCCGGTGGAAAGATCAAATAGCTTCAGGGTATTGTCATGCCATTCCCCCTTACCCGCTACGTCCCAACGGGCATGCATCGGCGTAAAGCTGCCTTCACCCCAATATCGCCACTGCCAACGACCAGCATCAGGAAGAAAATCATTTGCCAGGCCATCCAGATGCAGTTCAAAGCCCCCCATCTGGTTTTCATGCGCACGTAAAATAGCCTGCAGACGCCCATCGACACCGCGTTGCGTGACTTTTACCCCTGCCAGCGGCCAGCGAATCTCGTCAATATCCAGCGAATCAATCACCCGCCCACGTGAGCGCAGCAGCGCCCCTGGCTCGAAAGCCAATTGCGGATCGTTCAGACTTCCGGTGAGTCTCGCGGGTAATTTCGCGTAGAAGATCAGATCGCCCTGTTTCGCTTCACCGGTCAACTGTAGCGGCATCTCGCTACTATCCATGCAAAGCTTACCCGGCCCCAGCGTTAATACGGCATTTCCTTTACCGGCGTCGCCATGCGTCAGAACGTTCAGACGCCCACTCACCACCGCGTTTTCCAGTCCTCCCTGCCAGTTTTCAACTTTCATGCCCAGCCGGCCACTTAACGGGAATCCCTGATAAGGCCAGTTCCAGCGTCCGTCGCTGATGGTCAGTTGCTGGCGTGTTATTTCCCACGGAAGGTCAAGCAGCGGATCGGCATTATCCCGCGCCATGACGATCAGTTGTCCGCTGTTTTGTTGCCACTCCAGTTCGGCGTCCACAAGCGTAGGTTCTTGCGGCAAACTTAACGTCGCAACCGCATGACCGCTTACCGGCAGTCCATCGGGCACCAGTGGCATAGTAAATTCACCGACCAGTCTTACCGGCGGCTGGCCTTCAAATGCCGCAACATCCAGCTCAGTTACTGTGAGGTTTTGCCCGTGCAAACGCCCCTGGAATTTAACTTTTTCCCCCTGGTAACGCAGCTGTTGAGTGGAGGGAGTGAGCGAGAGTGACAGTTTTCCCTGCCATTCCTGCCATGGAGAGAGAATAAGTTTGTCGATGTTAATCCAGGTATTAGGCAGCATTGACTGCCATTCAGCCAGCGTTTTGGGCGCTACTGGCGACGGCTCTGTCTGTGGCAATTTGGCCAGGCAAGCTGAGTCCAGCTCGATGGTCCCGACATTCAGCAACCAGCGACTGGGGTGAGACAGATCCGCCTGAGTAATACGCGCTAGCGGACAATCTTCAACCAGATAGCGGAGTTCAGGTATATGTAACCCATGCCGTGTCAGCCGCGGGCTCTCGTCCAGCGCGATGCGTGTTCCAACGGGTAACCAGATACCCACCAACGTAGGCACCCACAGGCCAAGCGTCATCACTAGCGTCAGCGGCACGAGAATCAATAATAAGAGGAGTGCCAGAACGGCTTTATATTTACCCTTCATGGGTAGTTAATATCCTGATTTAGCAAAAATTTAAGCCGGTTTAGGCCCGTATTGTGGCATGTTTAACTGGATATGCCCACATTAAGGATAGATAACCGTTTTATAGGCACGCTGTTACACGTGCCGTCGGGGATATTAAGATTCAGACTCAATGGGGCCTCAGTTGTCCATCGCTATGTTTAGGTCCTATACGACCTGCTTCTATCAGAATTTCTTCAATGAGTTCTTCGAGGCACTCCCTACCATGATGATCGCAGACCAGATGTACCTGCCGGGAAATCTCATCAGGTTTCATACCATCGCATAATGCCGCCTTCAGCATTAAGGTGGCCCATCGTTTTGCTTCAGAGTGAGTTAACATGACTCCTCCCGATATTTGCTACCTGTATAAGCGTAGCTGTCAGGATGTGATTCGGCTGGCTTTTTAACCACGTTGTCTTTACCGGCATGAGCTGGATGAAAATTATCCAGTTGTTGAAAACGCGTAATCTGCCCACACTAACCAGATATACGTTGGAATTATTCATTACGTCCATGACTATCAATAACTTTTTATATTTTGTAAAATAATTTGAATTGGATTAATGTGACGTCAAAATCACTGGAGAAAGTCTTATGAAACTCGCCATCTATAGTACAAAACAGTACGACAAGAAGTATCTGCAGCAGGTTAACGAGGCTTTTGGTTTTGAACTTGAATTCTTTGACTTTCTGCTGACGGAAAAGACAGCGAAAACCGCCCATGGCTGTGAAGCCGTGTGCATTTTCGTTAACGACGATGGTAGCCGCCCTGTTCTGGAAGAGCTGAAAAAGCATGGCGTGAAATATATCGCGCTACGTTGCGCCGGGTTCAACAACGTCGATCTCGACGCTGCAAAAGAGCTGGGTATGCAGGTCGTACGTGTGCCAGCCTATTCACCGGAAGCCGTCGCTGAGCATGCGATTGGCATGATGATGACGCTGAATCGCCGCATTCACCGCGCTTATCAGCGTACCCGTGATGCCAACTTCTCTCTTGAAGGGCTGACCGGCTTTACCATGTATGGCAAAACAGCTGGGGTGATCGGTACTGGTAAAATCGGTATTGCGGCCCTGCGGATCCTGAAAGGTTTTGGTATGCGCCTGCTGGCGTTTGATCCCTACCCAAGCGCTGCTGCGCTGGAGTTAGGTGTTGAATATGTCGATCTTAAAACGCTATTTGCCGAGTCCGATGTCATCTCTCTGCACTGCCCGTTAACACCGGAGAATTATCATCTGCTCAATCACGAAGCCTTTGAGCAAATGAAAAACGGCGTGATGGTTATTAACACCAGTCGTGGGGCGTTGATCGATTCGCAAGCCGCTATCGATGCGCTGAAAAACCAGAAAATTGGTTCTCTGGGTATGGACGTGTATGAAAACGAACGCGATCTGTTCTTTGAAGATAAATCCAATGACGTGATTCAGGATGATGTGTTCCGTCGCCTGTCGGCCTGTCATAACGTGCTGTTTACCGGGCATCAGGCGTTCCTGACCGCCGAAGCGTTAACCAGCATTTCTGAGACTACGCTACAGAATCTGGCACAAATCTCCAAAGGCGAAACCTGTCCAAACGCCCTCTTCTGATTTCCGTGCTCCCCTGGATTCAGGGGAGCATTTTCAGACAATCACCGATGATAAAACACTCAGTATCATTATTATATTGAATGTATTCCCGTCACAAACCCAGAGAAATAGAATGAAGAAAGTTGTCACGTTGATTGCGCTCAGCATGCTGATGGCTGGCTGTGTGAGCAATGGAAAAGTGTCCGTCAATCGCGAACAGTTGCAGCATCACCGCTTCGTTTTGCAGAGCGTCAATGGCAAACCGGTAACCGTCGCCAATAACCCACCTGAATTAAGTTTCGGTGAAAATATGACAGTGTCGGGAAAAATGTGTAATCAGTTCCATGGTCAGGGCAAGCTGTCCGACGGTGAATTAAAAGTGAAAGACATGGCAATGACGCGCATGATGTGCGCCGATCCACAGCTTAACGCGCTCGACGGCATCGTCAGCGAGATGTTTAAGCAAGGCGCACAGGTTGATCTGACTGCTGACCAGTTAACACTGGCTACGGCAGAACAAACGTTGACGTTTAAACTGGCAGATTTAATGTAGTAAAAACAGTGGCTCAATAATTCCCACAGCTTCCGGCGGCAAGCGACTGCTCACTACAGCGTTTGCCGTTAGGTAATGCACACATGCCGATGGCAGAACCATCCAGTTGGCGTGCCACGGAGAGCGAACCTCCAATCATGGCGCAATTTGCCTCTCCAGAACTGGACATTGCGGCCTTCATCCCCGGTGCGACATGAGCGGCGGTTGCCTGCTGAACAGGTTCACTGCTGCACGCCGATAATAATAACGCGGCACACCCTACCCAAAACGCTGCGCGCATCTTACTCCCCTCTGAATATTAACCAAACGACACAGCCATAAATAATAGGCAGCGGAAACATTGCCGTCGAGAGGCAAAATGCGCATTTATGCGTGCTGTTTACATTTTCTGGCAATTTTTTGGCTACTCCTTTGATCAAACCATTCATTCTGATTATTCCCAGGACACAAAAGCGAAAATCTGTCTTTAGCGCTTTTGCTAAAATAGAAAGATAACTACAGGATTCGCCGCGGTTACGCGGGTCCCTCTTTTTGCGCAATGTAAGGGTGTCAGTATGATCACAATTGACGGTAATGGTGCGGTTGCTTCAGTCGCATTTCGTACCAGCGAAGTTATCGCCATCTACCCGATTACGCCCAGTTCGACGATGGCTGAACAGGCAGATGCCTGGGCCGGAAACGGGCTTAAAAACGTCTGGGGAGATACCCCTCGCGTCGTAGAAATGCAGTCAGAAGGCGGCGCAATCGCGACCGTTCACGGTGCATTGCAGACCGGTGCGCTCTCGACGTCGTTTACCTCATCGCAGGGCCTGTTGCTGATGATCCCAACGCTGTACAAACTGGCCGGTCAGTTGACGCCATTTGTGCTGCACGTTGCCGCGCGTACCATTGCTACTCATGCGCTGTCTATCTTCGGCGACCATTCCGACGTAATGGCAGTGCGCCAGACAGGGTGCGCGATGCTGTGTGCCAGCAGCGTGCAGGAAGCACAGGACTTTGCGCTCATTTCACAAATGGCCACTCTGAAAAGTCGTGTTCCGTTTATTCATTTCTTTGATGGTTTCCGCACATCGCATGAAATCAATAAAATTGTGCCGCTGGCCGATGACACGATCCTCAGCCTGATGCCGCAAGCTGAAATTGATGCGCATCGTGCCCGCGCGCTGAACCCTGAACATCCCGTTATTCGCGGGACATCTGCGAACCCGGATACCTACTTCCAGTCGCGTGAAGCGACAAACCCCTGGTACAACGCGGTTTACGAAAACGTCGAACAGGCGATGAACGACTTCGCCGCGGCGACGGGCCGCCAGTATCAACCCTTTGAGTATTACGGTCATCCACAGGCGGAACGTGTCATTATCTTGATGGGTTCTGCAATTGGTACCTGCGAAGAAGTCGTCGAAGAGTTACTTGCTCGTGGAGAGAAAGTTGGCGTCCTGAAAGTTCGGCTGTTCCGCCCATTCTCTGCCAAACATTTACTGCGCGCCCTGCCGGAAACCGTACGCAGCATCGCCGTTCTGGATCGCACTAAAGAGCCGGGTGCCCAGGCAGAACCGCTATATCTGGATGTAATGACCGCGCTGGCGGAAGCCTTTAACTGCGGCGAGCGGGAAACCCTACCGCGCGTAATTGGCGGGCGTTATGGCCTTTCTTCCAAAGAGTTTGGCCCGGACTGCGTCATGGCGGTCTTTACTGAGCTGAGTAGCGCGAAGCCGAAACCTCGCTTTACGGTTGGTATCTATGATGATGTCACCAACCTGTCACTACCGCTACCGGAAAACACCCTGCCCGGTACCGCGAAGCTCGAAGCGCTGTTCTACGGTCTGGGCAGTGACGGCAGCGTGTCGGCCACCAAAAATAATATCAAGATTATCGGTAACTCGACGCCGTGGTATGCGCAGGGTTATTTCGTGTATGACTCGAAAAAAGCAGGCGGTCTGACGGTTTCTCATCTGCGCGTCAGCGAGCAGCCTATTCGATCAGCGTATCTGGTTTCACAAGCCGATTTTGTTGGCTGTCACCAACTGCAATTTATCGATAAGTATCAGATGGCCGAGCGCCTGAAACCAGGCGGGATCTTCCTGCTTAATACGCCTTACAACGTGGATGAAGTCTGGGCGCGTTTGCCGCAGGAAGTTCAGGCAGTACTGAATCAGAAGAAGGCCCGTTTCTACGTGATTAATGCGGCTAAAATCGCTCGCGAATGCGGTCTGGCAGCGCGTATTAACACCGTTATGCAAATGGCATTCTTCCATTTGACGCAAATCTTACCCGGCGACAGCGCGTTGGTTGAATTGCAGGGAGCGATTGCGAAAAGCTATAGCAGTAAAGGTCAGGATCTGGTTGAACGTAACTGGCAGGCGTTGGCTCTGGCGCGTGAATCCGTCGCCGAAGTGGCACTCCAGCCAGTTGACCCGCACAGCGCTAACCGCCCACCGGTGGTTTCTGATGCCGCGCCGGATTTCGTGAAAACCGTTACCGCGGCAATGCTCGCCGGTCTGGGTGATGCTCTTCCCGTATCCGCGCTGCCGCCAGACGGCACCTGGCCAATGGGCACCACGCGTTGGGAAAAACGCAATATCGCCGAAGAGATCCCCATCTGGAAGGAAGAGCTGTGTACCCAGTGTAACCACTGCGTTGCCGCTTGCCCGCACTCGGCAATCCGCGCCAAAGTGGTTTCACCAGAAGCGATGGAAAACGCCCCTGCCAGCCTGCATTCTCTGGATGTGAAATCACGCGATATGCGCGGTCAGAAATATGTCCTGCAGGTTGCGCCTGAGGATTGCACCGGTTGTAATCTGTGCGTCGAAGTGTGTCCGGCGAAAGACAGGCAGAACCCGGAGATCAAGGCCATCAATATGATGTCGCGCCTTGAGCATGTTGAAGAAGAAAAAGTTAACTATGACTTCTTCCTCAATCTGCCGGAAATAGACCGTACTAAACTGGAACGCATTGATATTCGTACCTCGCAGTTGATAACGCCGCTGTTTGAATATTCCGGCGCCTGCTCGGGCTGTGGTGAAACGCCGTATATCAAGCTGCTTACGCAACTGTACGGCGACCGCATGCTGATCGCCAATGCGACCGGCTGTTCATCAATTTATGGCGGTAACCTGCCCTCAACACCGTATACCACCGACGCTAACGGTCGTGGGCCCGCGTGGGCAAACTCACTGTTTGAGGATAACGCCGAGTTCGGGCTGGGCTTCCGTCTGACGGTAGATCAGCACCGTGTGCGCGTTATGCGTTTATTGGAACAGTTTGCCGACAACATTCCGGCTGAACTGAATGACGCCCTGCACGCTGAAGCGACGCCAGAGGTTCGCCGTGAGCAAGTTGCCGCGCTGCGCCAGCACCTGAAAGATGTCGATGGCGCACAGCAGCTGTTAACCGATGCCGACGCGCTGGTCGAGAAATCCATCTGGCTGATTGGCGGCGATGGCTGGGCTTACGATATTGGTTTTGGCGGTCTGGATCACGTCCTGAGTCTGACCGAGAACGTCAATATTCTGGTGCTGGATACTCAATGTTACTCCAACACGGGTGGGCAAGCGTCGAAAGCCACGCCGCTCGGGGCTGTCACCAAATTTGGCGAACACGGCAAGCGCAAGGCGCGTAAAGATCTTGGCGTCAGTATGATGATGTACGGGCATGTTTATGTCGCGCAGATCTCTCTGGGCGCACAGTTGAACCAGACGGTGAAAGCGATTCAGGAAGCGGAAGCCTATCCTGGTCCGTCGCTGATTATCGCCTATAGCCCATGTGAGGAGCACGGTTACGATCTCGCGCTAAGCCACGATCAGATGCGCCAGCTGACGGCGACCGGATTCTGGCCGCTGTACCGCTTTGATCCGCGTCGTGCAGATGAAGGTAAATTGCCGCTGGCGCTGGACTCTCGCCCACCGTCAGACGCGCTGGCCGAAACATTGCTTAACGAGCAGCGCTTCCGCCGCCTGAATGCCCAACAGCCAGAAGTTGCTGAGCAACTGTGGAAAGACGCCGCCGCCGATCTGCAAAAACGCTACGACTTCCTGGCCCAACTGGCAGGTAAAGCAGAAAAGAGCGGTGCCGAGTAATACATTTATCTCAGTATTTGCCTGGAACCAAAAAAAAGCCCGAACAGTTGTTCGGGCTTGTCAATTTATTCGCTGGCTAATTAATAATTACCATCAATATACCAACAAAAAATAAAACGTGACAATAAAGGCATATAACACGCGCAGAATAACCCAACAAAATTCAATTGTATAATTTTTATTTTATATATATTTCAACCAATTCATTCATGATATCTATTACCATTTCCGTAGAATTATTTGTTTAAGGTTTTACTTAAGGCGTAACAATTCATATTTATCTCTTTACGGAACTTCTCCTTTAGCATGCTTTTACTCCCTACATGGGTAGTCACAGGTTAATAAAAAAACTAAAGGATTATTTCAATGAACAGAAAAGTATTGGCTCTCATAATTCCTGCCCTGCTGGCTGCAGGCGCTACTCACGCTGCTGAAGTTTATAATAAAGACGGCAACAAATTAGATCTCTACGGTAAAGTAGACGGCCTGCGTTATTTCTCTGATGATGCCAACAAAGATGGCGATCAGACTTATGTTCGTGGCGGCTTCAAAGGCGAAACTCAGATCAACGATATGCTCACCGGTTACGGTCAGTGGGAATATCAGGTCAATGCCAACACCACTGAAGGCAACCGCAACAATAATTTCACTCGTCTGGCCTTTGCCGGTCTGAAATTCGGCGACTACGGCTCATTCGACTACGGCCGTAACTACGGCGTACTGTACGACGTAGAAGGCTGGACCGATATGCTGCCTGAGTTCGGCGGTGACTCCTACACCTATGCTGATAACTTTATGACCGGCCGTGCTAACGGCGTAGCGACCTACCGTAACACTGACTTCTTCGGTCTGGTGAACGGTCTGAACTTTGCACTGCAGTATCAGGGCGCGAACGAGCAAGCGGGTGATGAGCAGGAAGGTACCGGTAACGGCAGCGATCGTAACGTGCAGAACTCTAACGGCGACGGTTTCGGTATCTCCTCTACCTACGATCTGGGTATGGGCGTAAGCTTCGGTGCGGCTTACTCGACTTCTGACCGTACTAACGATCAGGTTAACGCTGGTAAAGCTGGCGGCAACGTTGCCGGCGGTGATACAGCTGACGCATGGACTACCGGCCTGAAATACGATGCAAACAACATCTACCTGGCAACCATGTACTCCGAAACCCGTAACATGACTCCGTACGGCGACAGCGGCGTGGCGAACAAAACTCAGAACTTCGAAGTCACTGCACAGTACCAGTTCGACTTCGGTCTGCGTCCGGCTGTGTCTTTCCTGATGTCTAAAGGTAAAGACCTGAACGCTACCGACGGTGACAAAGACCTGGTTAAATATGCTGATATCGGCGCTACCTACTACTTCAACAAAAACATGTCCACCTATGTTGATTACAAAATCAACCTGCTGGACGAAGACGACAGCTTCTACACTCGTAACAACATCTCTACTGATGACGTAGTTGCATTAGGTCTGGTTTACCAGTTCTAATCCGTCAGCCCGCTGGCAACAGCGGGCTATCCTTTCTTTGATAACCAATCTGTTTTATCCAGATCGAAATATTATATCTATTGTATTAAAACACGCCTTTGATAGATGATATCTTGCATTAAGACCTGTAGTAGAGGATACCTGCAATGAATCATCATCCTGTAAAATCATCCCGTATTGCATCCGTCGGCTATGACGAATCCTCTCACACGCTGGAAATTCGCTTTCACCAATTGGCTACCCTGCAATATCAGCCTGTCCCTGCCCGTATTTTTCGTGATTTCCTGAGCGTGGTCTCGAAAGGTCGATTTTACGACGGCGTAATAAAAGGCAAGTTTCCTGAAATCAAAATAAAGTGATGCCAAAATGTGATCTTTGTCATTGTACATAAAGTGCCATTACGCGGTAAGCTTTAGGTGGATACTTAAACAGGAGGTTTTATGAACAGAACGATTCTTGTACCCATCGATATTTCAGACTCAGAATTAACTCAACGCGTTATTGCCCATGTTGAAGCAGAGGCCAAAATTGACGATGCGCAGGTCCATTTTCTGACCGTAATTCCGTCACTGCCCTATTACGCTTCTCTGGGACTGGCCTACTCGGCAGAGTTACCGGCCATGGACGATCTGAAAGCCGAAGCAAAATCTCAACTGGAAGAGATTATCAAGAAGTTCAATATCCCAACGGACAGAGTGCACATTCATGTCGCAGAAGGTGCGCCGAAAGATAAGATTCTGGAGATCGCCAAAAAATTACCGGCTGATATGGTCATTATTGCCTCACACCGACCTGACATCACCACCTACCTGCTGGGCTCTAACGCCGCAGCAGTAGTGCGTCATGCGGAGTGTTCGGTACTGGTAGTCCGCTAAGCTTTCAGGCCCGCACATCGCTGCGGGCTTTTTGTTTCTACCACTTATACCCCACGATTCCTGTCCTAAATGTGCTGACATTTTTCCCGCTTATCCGTACCATACACGCCACAGTTTTTATATCAGACTTCTTTTGCCGGACTATCCGGCGTGATGCATACTCTTCTGATGCCACACTATGAATTGAGCCTCTATTAAATGTCGCAAAATCAAGATATTAGCAAGAAAGAACAATACAACCTGAACAAATTGCAAAAACGTCTGCGTCGTAACGTGGGCGAAGCCATTGCCGACTTCAATATGATCGAAGACGGCGATCGCATTATGGTGTGTCTTTCCGGCGGGAAAGACAGCTATACCATGCTGGAGATCCTGCGTAATTTGCAGCAAAGCGCCCCGATCAGTTTTTCCTTGGTTGCGGTTAACCTCGATCAAAAACAACCCGGCTTCCCAGAGCACATTCTGCCGGAGTATCTGGAACAGCTGGGCGTTGAGTACAAGATTGTCGAAGAAAACACTTACGGGATCGTCAAAGACAAAATCCCTGAAGGCAAAACGACCTGCTCGCTCTGCTCTCGCCTGCGTCGCGGCATTCTGTACCGTACGGCAACCGAGTTAGGTGCCACCAAGATTGCGCTCGGCCACCATCGCGACGACATCCTGCAAACGCTGTTTTTAAACATGTTCTACGGCGGAAAAATGAAAGGTATGCCGCCGAAGCTGATGAGTGATGACGGTAAGCACATCGTGATCCGCCCGCTGGCTTACTGCCGTGAGAAAGATATCGAGCGCTTCTCCGAAGCGAAAGGTTTCCCGATTATTCCGTGCAACCTGTGCGGCTCACAGCCTAACCTGCAGCGTCAGGTCATTGCTGACATGCTGCGTGACTGGGACAAACGCTATCCAGGTCGGATTGAAACCATGTTCAGTGCGATGCAGAACGTTGTGCCTTCACATCTGAGCGATATCAATCTGTTCGATTTTAAAGGCATTAAGCACGGTTCAGAGGTTGTGGACGGCGGTGATTTAGCGTTCGATCGTGAAGAGATCCCGCTGCAGCCTGCGGGTTGGCAGCCAGAAGAAGATGATGCTCAACTGGATGAGTTACGCCTGAACGTGGTGGAAGTGAAGTAAGTCGATTATGTAAACGCCCTATCAGGCCTACAACGAGCATATGCCCGTTGTAGGCCTGATAAGCGGAGCGCCATCAGGCACTCCAATGGGTATTTATTTCAATAAACGAACTCGACAAGTCTTGCCTTTAATCTTACCGTTTTGCAATTGTTTCCACGCCTTGTGCGCTATGTTCTGGCGAACGGCGACATAGACGTGTGCCGGATGAACGGCAATTTTGCCGATATCGGCGCCATCCAGGCCAATATCACCGGTCAGAGCCCCCAGAACATCACCAGGACGCATTTTAGCCTTTTTGCCACCATCAATGCATAATGTCGCCATCTCTGCTTCCAGCGGCAGGATTGACACGTTAGCTGGCGCTGGCAGCCAGTTCAGCTTCAATTGCAGCATTTCAGAAAGAATATTGGCACGCTGTGCTTCTTCCGGCGCACAGAAACTAATCGCCAGACCGCTGTTACCGGCTCGCGCGGTACGTCCGATACGATGGACATGAACCTCCGGATCCCACGCCAGTTCGAAGTTAACTACCAGTTCGAGTGATTTAATATCCAGGCCACGTGCGGCCACATCGGTGGCAACCAGAACGCGTGCGCTGCCGTTGGCAAAACGCACCAGCGTCTGGTCGCGATCGCGCTGTTCAAGATCGCCATGCAGTGAAAGTGCGCTTTGCCCCGCCGCATTCAATGCGTCACACACGGCCTGACAGTCTTTTTTGGTGTTGCAAAAAACGACGCATGAAGCAGGCTGATGCTGGCTGAGCAATTTTTGCAGCAGCGGAATTTTTCCGTGGCTGGAGGTTTCGAAAAACTGCTGTTCAATCGCCGGTAACGCATCGACCGTATCAATTTCAATGGTTAATGGATTTTGTTGCACCCGGCCACTGATGGCGGCAATGGCTTCCGGCCAGGTCGCAGAAAACAGCAAGGTCTGGCGAGATGCTGGTGCAAAGCGAATGACATCATCAATTGCATCGCTAAAGCCCATATCCAGCATGCGGTCGGCTTCATCCATAACCAGCGTATTCAGGGCTTCCAGAGAAACGGTGCCTTTTTGCAGGTGGTCGAGTAAACGCCCCGGCGTGGCGACAATAATATGAGGTGCATGCTGCAGAGAGTCACGCTGTGCACCAAAGGGCTGCCCACCGCACAGCGTTAAGATCTTGGTGTTTGGCAGAAAGCGCGCTAAACGACGCAGTTCACCCGCCACCTGGTCGGCAAGCTCTCGGGTTGGGCACAGCACCAGAGACTGCGTCTGAAACAGCGCGGCATCAATATGCTGTAATAGCCCAAGACCAAAAGCAGCCGTTTTGCCACTGCCGGTTTTAGCCTGCACGCGAACATCTTTACCCGCCAGGATTGCCGGTAATGCAGCAGCCTGAACAGGCGTCATTTCAAGATAACCCAGCTCGTTAAGGTTCTCGAGTTGAGCAGCAGGTAAAACATTCAGGGTTGAAAAAGCGGTCACAATTTAATCTCGCGGTAAAAACTCACATTCAGCAGGCGCGTATCCTCGCAGATCTACGCCCACGATGCGACAATTTAATAGGTTCTTCATCCGGCGGCGGATCCGGCATTGGCTGCGGACGAGGAATGGGATCGGGAATGGGAACCGGGTCAGTCGGGAGCGAATCCGTGTGCGCAGTTGCAATCAGACAGGTCATATACTCCTCCAGTCATTCAGGTTGACTCTTTTAGGGTAGACGCTGATTTCCTGCAGGCAAAAAAAAGCCGACTAATCTAAGTCGGCGTCGTACGAATCAATTGTGCTATGCAGTAATTCAAAAAAGGAAGTAAGACAATATGGAGCGCAACGCCCATCGCTTGACGTTGCATTCACCTGCGAGAGAGATATTGCCCCGAATAGGTAGATGGTTTATTGACCTCGCTCAAAATTCAGGACGTTTTCATGCGCAAAAGTCACTAAAAAACGTTGTTGTTACAACCATTTACTACGATGCAACCATAAAGTAACACCACCAATCAGGACCACTAACAGAATACAAAAAAGTGAGAAACCGAACTGCCAACCACCGCCAGGGATACCGCCGAGGTTAACGCCGAAAAGCCCGGTTAAGAATGTGCTGGGAAGAAAAACCATTGCCATCAATGACATTGTATACGTTCGGCGAGCCAGAGACTCCTGCATCACCTGCGCAATTTCATCCGCCATGATACCGGTCCTGGCAATACAGGCATCGATTTCATCCAGTCCTCTCCCCAATCTGTCAGCGATATCCTGCATCCGTCGCCGATGGTCGTCAGTCATCCAGGACAACCGTTCGCTCGCCAGGCGGGCATAGACATCACGCTGTGGCGCCATATAACGGCGCATCACAATTAACTGCTTACGCAGTAATGCCAGGAAGCCACGCGGCGGGATCTGCTGATCGAGCAGGTTATCTTCCAGATCGATAATTTTGTCGTGCAACTGTTCGATAAATTCGCTGGCATGATCGGTCAGCGCATCACAAACATCCACCAGCCAACCGCCACAATCAGCTGGCCCTGTACCTTCCTGGAGGTCGCTGACCACGTCATCCAGTGCCAGCACTTTGCGCTGACGCGTTGAGACAATCAGACGCTCATCCATATATAAACGCATCGCTACCAGTTGGTCAGGCCGCTCGTCGGTGCTACCGTTGATACAGCGCAGCGTAATTAACGTACCTTCTCCTACCCTGCTGACACGCGGGCGTGTGCTTTCACCCGCCAGCGCATCACGCACGTTATTGGGGAGTAAGGGCGTTGTCGCCAGCCATTGCGCACTTTCAGGATGAGTATAATTAAGATGCAGCCAGCAGGGATGCTGAGTGTCGATAACATCGTTATCTTCCAGTGGTTTCACCCCACCACGCCCATCCAACAGCCAGGCAAACACGGCATCCGGCACATTAACATCCGTTCCCTTAATGGCTTCCACAGCGCCTCCACAAACATTCAGCTTTTTTCGTTAGTCTAGCCGTCAGAATATGTTAAGCAATATCTCATTGTCCCATTGTGCTGAAATGACTCATAAAAGTATCTGATAACAAAAAGCGCCGACAAATGTGGCGCTTGTTGTGAGGTACCCTGTTAAGCCCGCTGGCGTCTCTCAGATTCAAAAGCGTGACTTAAACGAAACTTGTGCGTTCGTGACTGGAGGTCAGTCACTTGATTTTTCAGAATATCCGAAGAGTCAGACAGCTCATCCACCATAATGGCGTTACTCTGGGTAACGTTTTCCAGTTCCGCGAGCGCATGAGTAATACTGATGATCCCTTTCTCCTGCTCCTGCGTAGTGGTTAATATCTCGCCCATCAGTTGGTTTAATTGCCCGGCGCCACCAACAATATCCTGCATATTTTTTTCAGCTTCACGCACAATAGCCGCGCCTTGCTGAACGTTTTCATGAGTTTGGGCAATCAGATGTTTAATATTCTTAGCGGCATCTGCGCTACGGTGCGCTAGCATTCGTACCTCTCCGGCCACCACGGAAAAACCTTTGCCATGTTCTCCCGCTCTCGCCGCTTCTACGGCGGCATTCAATGCCAGAATATTTGTCTGGAATGCTATACCATCTATCAGGGTAATAATTTCTGTCATCTGCTGGGCGCACTCGGTGATCGACTGCATATTGGTTGCGACCTGCACCATTAAATCACCGCCCTGCCGGGCAGATAGTGTTGCAATATTGGCCTTAGCACTCGCCATTTGCGTATTCTCTGCATTGTTACGCGTGCTGACCGCTATTTCATCCATGTTGGCAGCCGTTTGCATTAATGCTCCGGATTGCTGCTCTGTTTTTACTGATAACTCAGCGCTGCGTTCCGCGAGCTGCTCAGAGAGCGCCATCGCCGTTTGCGAAGATGTTCTGATCTCATTAACGAGTGTTGAAATATTACTTGATAAACTATTAATGCCCGGTATTAATCTCCCCGCACAGTTATTGCCAAACTCTGGAATACTAATCGCCAGATTCCCGGAGGTTACCTCCTCAATGCTTCTTTTAACCGTATTAATTGGCACAACCAAATATTTCGTCATGTACCACCACAAACATAATATAGAAGTAAAACTGACCAAATTAGTTCCAATGATAATTACCAGGGGAGCAGAAAATATCATTTCAAAAAAATTCAGAGCGACCGCCGTAATGAGCAGAAAAAAAATAATAAAGGTTCTGACGCTAATATCATTTAACATTTTAGTCCTGTGCGCTAAGAAATAACGTGGATATTATTTTTTATAGCATCTGCAATGCAGATTTCCATAACGCGGAGACGAAAGACGAACTTTCAATGAGAGTCTGCAATCCTTTCACTTAAGACAGGCAATCACACTATTAATTTACATTAACCAGGTGTTTTATCCTGCAAAGGATGATGCTGACGCTTGTCGCTAGATTATTGTGATGGCAAGCACGCTGTGTGCATAAAATGCACAGAATTATAAATCTGATGAATATTTGTATAAGTAAAGGTCTATCATTTTCGATGTTTGCCCCTTCCCTCTAATAGTCATTGTAAAAACACAAGAACATCCCAGGTTTTATCAGGTTAACTGGACAAAACCTGCTAAATTTATCATCACGTCTTTTTTTTGATAGGTAGTAAGATGTTGCACGTGTCGTGGGACCCTGTATTGATTGGGATTTCCTTTATTGTCGCGTTTATTGCCTCCTTTATTGCTCTCGACAGCGCGGGCAAAGTGGCAATTTCCAGCAGACGTGAATCTACCTTCTGGCGACTCTCTGGCGGTGCTACGCTGGGTATGGGGATCTGGTCGATGCATTTTATCGGTATGCTGGCCATGAAAATGAGTATGCCAATAAATTACCATTTATCCCTCACCGCGTTTTCGTTCTTTATTGCGCTCATTTCTGCGACAGTCGCCATCAATATCGCCATTTCTGGTAATACGCTATCAACAAAACGCCTGCTCATTGCTACCAGCATATTAAGTGCCGGTGTTGTTACAATGCACTACGTTGGTATGTATGCCGTTATCGAACATGTGGCTATAACCTGGGATCGCTCGCTGATCCTGCTCTCCGTGATTATTGCCGTCGCTGCGTCTGGCGTGGGTTTGTGGCTGGCCTTTCACTTACGCCAAAATAGCCGTCGAGCGCTAATAAATCGGCTTATTGCTGCCTTTATTATGGCGCTGGCAATAGCATCTATGCATTACACCGGTATGGGAGCCGCTACGTTCACCCATTTTGGACACACTGCGCACGATGGTCTCAGCACGCTGGAACTTTCTATCTGGGTCTGCGCCGTCACGCTTGTTATTTTGGGGATCATGCTGGTGGTTTCGATGGTGGATTCGCAACTCCGTACCTCCCGACTGGCTGACAATCTGCATCAGTTGAACTGCCAGCTTGAGCATCAGGTTCACTTCGACGCGCTGACCGGTCTCGCTAATCGTACGCAAATAGACACCTGCTTACTGGCCTGCCTGCGGCATTCTAAACTGCATCAGCAGCATTTCGCGTTGGTATTTATCGACCTCGATCGTTTTAAAGTCGTTAACGATACCTGGGGACATCACATTGGCGATCAGCTACTGATAGCCAGTACACAGCGAATCTTCACTTGCCTTGATGACTCAATGACGCTGGCAAGACTGGGGGGCGATGAATTTATCCTACTGGTTCCAGACTGCAACCAGCAGGATATCTCCGCCCTGCTGACGCGGATTGCCGATGTGATCGGTGAACCCTTTACCTTGTTCGAACATACCATTCGGGTTTCGTTAAGTGCGGGGAGCAGTATTTACCCTGAGCATGGCTCAACGCTGCATGAGCTAAAAGTGAAGGCCGATATGGCGATGTATCATGTCAAACAGGCGGGCAGAAACGGCTGGGCTATTTATCATCCGGAAATGGAAGCTATCGCGGATACACCGCCGACATTTTTACAAGAATTGTCGCAAGCGCTTGAACGCAACCAGTTTGAGCTATGGTATCAGCCTAAATATACCGCTGGAGATCATTCCCTGACCGGTTTTGAAGCATTATTACGCTGGCATCATCCGGAACGCGGCATGCTGCTGCCAGCCGAATTTCTTTCTGCGTTGGAAGATACGGGCCTGATTATTCCCGTTGGGAAATGGGTTATCCAGCAGGCATGCCTGCAGTTGCATCAATGGAAATTACAGGGAAATACAGAATGGACGCTCGCCGTTAACCTCTCACCCGCCCAGTTTGAACAGCATGATATTATTGATGTTGTTTGTAATGCCCTGGCGCAGTATCAACTGTCACCTGCCTGCCTCACGCTGGAACTCACTGAAAGCACCGCCCTTAAAAATTTGAAACGCAGTGTGGAAGTCCTGAATGCTTTTTCTGCTTTGGGGATCACCGTATCTATTGATGATTTCGGTACAGGTTATTCAAATATATTGATGCTGAAGTCTCTTCCGGCGCGCGAATTAAAAATTGACAGGATATTTGTCAAAGATATCAGCGAGAACAGCAAAAACACAAAAATTGTGTCTACCATTATTGACATAGCTCACTCCATGAATATGCGTGTGGTGGCAGAAGGAATAGAAACCCAGGAACAGGAAATACTCCTTACTCAGATGGGGTGTAGCATGCTGCAAGGTTTCTTGTTTGCAAAACCGCTGCCAGCACATAAGATTCATGAATTGATACAACAAGAAAACAGCATCAAGCAAAAGCCAATTGTACCCCCCTTGTCTCACCGACAATCAATAACATTGTGAGACGTAATATCTAAAAATATTCGCCATTTAACAGGCAACACAGCAGATAAAAATAACGGGATTATCGATGAGCACAACCGAGCTGCATTCACTGGATTTATTAACCATTCCGGTGTGGATTGTTTTGCCACATACCGAAGAGCTGGTGTTCGCTAATAACGTTGCACGGGAGCTAATGCAGGGTCTCTGTTTTTCCCCGCTCCGCAAGGGAACATTTTCAACGCATGCTCAAAATGATTTAACTATGTATCTCAGCGACTTGAGAAATCATCACCATGTAGTGGAAATTCTCACGGTTTACCGCGACGGTGAAGAGATTGCGATGGCAAGTCGCCTTTCCATTAAACCCCTACCAGGCATGGGTGAAGTCATCCTTTTCGAAGGCATTGAGACGCCTACTGCACAGGGTCTGAAAGCGAGCCGTTCAGCAACCTATCAGCGGAAAAAGCAGGGATTTTATGCACGCTTCTTCCAGACTAATTCCGCGCCAATGTTACTTATTGATCCGTCACGCGATGGGTTGATCGTGGATGCAAACCTCAGTGCGCTCAATTTTTATGGATACACTCATGATGTGATGTGTCAGAAACATACATGGGAAATCAATATGCTGGGCCGCCATATACTTCCGGTGATGCATGAAATCGCCCATCTGCCCGGTGGCCATAAACCTTTGCATTTTGTCCATAAACTGGCTGATGGGACTTCCCGTCATGTGCAAACCTACGCTGGACCGATCGAAATTTACGGTAATAAACTGATGTTGTGCATTATTCATGACATTACCGAGCAAAAGCGGCTGGAACAGGAGCTGGAGCGTGCGGCCCTGCGAGATGTTTTAACGGGATTACTTAACCGCCGACATTTTTATCAGATAACCGAGCCGGAACAGACGCATGCGATATCATTGACGCAGGACTACAGCCTGTTGTTGATCGATACGGATCGCTTTAAAAGCATTAACGATCTGTTTGGCCATTTAAAAGGCGACGAAGTGCTTTGTGCTCTGGCACGCACCCTGGAATCCTGTGCGCGAAAAGACGATCTTATTTTTCGCTGGGGTGGTGAAGAATTTGTGCTGCTCCTGCCGCGAACGTCGCTGGATGTCGCTCTCAACCTCGCAGAAGTGATCCGTGCGACGGTGGCAAAGGTGACTCTCCCTGGCCTTCCCCGCTTTACCGTCAGCATTGGTGTAGCACGGCACGAAACAAATGAAAGTATCGATGAGTTATTCAAACGTGTTGACGACGCGTTGTACAAAGCCAAGAACGAAGGCAGGAACAGAGTGCTGGCCGCCTGATGTTTACGTCGTTCAGCGACTACGTTTAGCGTGACGCTCCCAGTTATCCTGTTTTGCCTGCGCGGTTTTACGCAATGCCACATAGCATGCCCCGCTGCCGCCGTGATGCGGCAGTGCGGCGCAGTATGCTTGCACGTCGTCAAATTCCGTCAACCAGCGCGCTACGTAGCTGCGAATAATATTGGCATGAGAATTATCGTCACGTCCCTTGCCGTGTATCACCAGCACATTACGCAACCCTTCTTGCTGCGCCTGCAGAATAAAGCTAAAGAGCATCTGACGACATGTTTCAACAGGTTGGCGAATAAGATTAAGACTCGCCTGCTGCGGATATTTTCCGTTTCGCAGCTTGTCAGTCACACCGTTCTGTAAACCTTCGCGACGAAACTCGAGCGGCACACTTAACGGGACAATATCGAGAAATCCCGTCGAGAGAAAATTATCCAGTTGAAGCGTATCGATACGCGCCGGAGTGCGAAGATTACGCATGGGCTGCCAGTGTACATCGGTATGGCTTTTCAGCGGTTGAACATCCCCCATAGCGTCAAGAAACAACGATGCATCATCAAGGTTCATGTTTCATCCTCCAGCGTATTGCGACGGGCATTATCATAACCGCGCACTATTATACCGACAACTATACCGGTAACGGTTTACGGTTATTTCCAATAATTAACCGGATCCGTCGCGCTGAACCGATCTACTCACAACAAGTTGATATCCATTTTTAGAGGTATAGCTGCGACGGTCACTGGCGTGATAATGTGTAGCCTCGCCTGAATGCTGTAATGAGAGAAACGGATGCTTAACTTACTGGAAGACACCATCGACACGCCGCTGGGCCCGCTGTGGGTTATTTGTGATGAGCAATTTCGCCTGCGCGCAGTGGAATGGGATCAGCACAGCGATCGCATGGAACAATTGCTGGATATTCATTACCGCACAGAAGGTTACCAGCGCATTACCGCCAAAAACCCAGGTGGATTAAGCGACAAACTCGCTGAGTATTTTGCCGGAAACCTCAGCATCATTGACACGCTGGAAACGGCAACCGCTGGGACGCCTTTCCAGCGTGAAGTCTGGCAAGCGTTACGCACTATCCCCTGCGGGCAGGTCATGCATTATGGTCAACTGGCCGAACAGTTGGGACGCCCCGGTGCTGCAAGAGCCGTCGGCGCAGCTAATGGCTCCAATCCAGTAAGCATTGTGGTCCCCTGTCATCGCGTCATTGGACGTAACGGCACCATGACCGGATATGCCGGTGGCGTACAACGAAAAGAGTGGTTATTGCGTCACGAAGGTTATTTGCTACTCTAGATTCCAGGCAATTAATGCCTTATCCATCACACTTCCGCATAATGTGACCCCAAATTAATTGTGGTTAATCAAGCAGATACAAACATTCACTCCAGTTATGCCTGAATTATTCTCTATTGGGAGTAGCTCAGGCTTACGTGCTCACCAAAAAGATGTTAAAATTGACAAATATCAATTACGGCTTGAGCAGACCTATGATCCCGGAAAAGCGAATTATACGGCGCATTCAGTCTGGCGGTTGTGCTATCCATTGCCAGGATTGCAGCATCAGCCAGCTTTGCATCCCGTTCACACTTAACGAGCATGAGCTTGACCAGCTCGATAACATCATCGAGCGCAAAAAGCCTATCCAAAAGGGGCAGACGCTCTTTAAAGCAGGTGATGAGCTTAAATCACTCTATGCTATCCGCTCCGGAACGATTAAAAGCTATACCATTACCGAACAAGGCGATGAGCAGATTACTGGCTTCCATCTGGCGGGCGATCTGGTCGGTTTTGACGCGATTGGCAGCGGACATCACCCGAGCTTTGCTCAGGCGCTGGAAACCTCAATGGTATGCGAAATTCCTTTCGAAACCCTTGATGACCTGTCCGGCAAAATGCCAAATCTGCGTCAGCAGATGATGCGTCTGATGAGTGGCGAAATCAAAGGCGACCAGGATATGATCCTGTTGTTGTCGAAGAAAAACGCTGAAGAGCGCCTGGCGGCCTTTATCTACAATTTGTCTCGTCGCTTTGCCCAGCGCGGATTCTCGCCTCGTGAATTCCGCCTGACCATGACCCGTGGCGACATCGGTAACTACCTCGGTCTGACGGTTGAAACCATCAGCCGCCTGCTGGGTCGTTTCCAGAAAAGCGGTATGCTGGCGGTGAAAGGCAAATACATCACTATTGAGAATAGCGACGCGCTGGCAGTTCTTGCTGGCCATACGCGTAACGTAGCGTAATCTTTCCGCAAGCATCTCTGTTATCCTTCTGTCAAATCGCTAAATTATCCCGATTTATTGATCTGGCAGGAGGTTATTCCCTGTTTCAAACCACATTATTGGGTTACTCTTTTAGTTACAAACTGCGATGACAGTTGTAAGGAGACCCTGTATGGCTATGTATAAAAATATGCTGGTCGTCATCGACCCGAACCAGGACGATCAACCAGCATTACGGCGAGCTGTTTATTTGCATCAACGGATTGGTGGCAAAATTAAAGCCTTTTTGCCGATCTATGACTTTTCCTATGAGATGACTACCCTGCTGTCGCCCGATGAGCGTACGGCAATGCGTCAGGGGGTTATCAGCCAGCGAAGTGCATGGATACGTGAACAAGCGAAATACTATATCGAAGCAGGGATCCCTCTGGAGATTAAAGTGGTCTGGCATAACCGACCCTTTGAAGCCATCATTCAGGAAGTCATCAGCGCCAAGCATGACCTGGTCCTCAAGATGGCGCACCAACACGACCGCCTCGAAGCCGTAATATTTACACCAACCGACTGGCATTTATTGCGTAAATGTCCAAGTCCGGTATGGATGGTGAAAGACCAGCCATGGCCTGAAGGGGGTAAAGCACTGGTTGCAGTAAACCTCGCCAGTGAAGAGGCTTATCACAACGCGCTCAATGAAAAACTGGTCAAAGAGACGCTACAGCTTGCAGAACAGGTTAACCATACCGAAGTGCATCTGGTAGGCGCCTACCCTGTTACGCCAATCAACATCGCGATTGAACTGCCTGAATTTGATCCCAGCGTTTATAACGACGCAATCCGTGGACAGCATCTGCTGGCCATGAAGGCGCTACGCCAGAAATTCAGTATTGATGAGAAAGTGACGCACGTTGAAAAAGGCTTACCTGAAGAGGTCATTCCTGATTTAGCCGAGCACCTACAGGCAGGTATTGTGGTATTGGGGACCGTCGGACGTACCGGTATTTCTGCCGCGTTCCTTGGTAATACCGCGGAACAGGTTATCGATCATCTACGCTGTGACCTGCTGGTCATCAAGCCAGATGAATATCAGACGCCAGTTGAACTGGACGACGAAGAAGACGATTAACCACATAATAAAATGCCGGATGGCGATATCATCCGGCATTTTAAACGCCTAGTGTTGCTCCTCGCCGCCGAGGAAATAGATACCAAGCGGGATAGCCAACAGAATCGTAAACACCATGCTGTAGACACAAATCATTGCAGATTGAATGGCATACATTGAAGCGGTCCAGTCGGATAGCGGAATGTCATACTGTTCAATAACGCCGCCGATCGTCGCGCGCGTCACGACCGACGCTGCGATAATAAACACTCCAAGCAGGCACAACAGAAACTTCCGTCCCTTCGCTGTTTTCAGCTTAGCCATGATCATAGTACTGTCCTTTTGCAGATGAAAACCTTGTTACTTTGAGCTAACAATACCATGACATCAACTGACTGTCTGCTACATAAACCGCATACAGGGTTGACGTCAGCATTATTTCGCTGAAAATAACGCTGATTGCATTATTTATCTCTCCTTTTGATTAATGATCTGACCACCCTAACTGAGTAAAATATCCGGGGATTAAGATGTCAGATGATATTTAGATAACATGGAGTTGCCAGGAAGAATCATGATCGCTGAACTGTTTATGAATAATGCGTTTAATTTGACGGTAATTCTCAGTTGCTGTGCCGCGCTGGTCCTGATGAGCGTCTGGTATCATCGTGAAGAGCGTCGCTGCAAAGGATTCATATTTCATGCCGCACAATTTTTTGTCTATGCCATTATCATTGGGACGTTTGGCAGCATTGCTAATAACGTTATCGAAAGTTACAGCCTGAAATTTATCTCCCCCAGCGTGGTCGACTTTATCTGCACCTCATTGATTGCGTTAATCCTGACGATCAAACTTTTTCTGGTGATTAATCAGTTTGAAAAGACGCAGATTAATAAAGGCAGAGATATCACCAGCGCGAGGATCCTGTCGCGTATCATCAAGATTACTATCGTGGTTGCCATCATTTTACTGTATGGCGAACACTTCGGTATGAGCTTATCCGGCCTGTTAACCTTTGGCGGCATTGGCGGTATCGCTGTGGGTATGGCGGGGAAAGATATTCTGAGCAACTTCTTCTCAGGCATTATGCTCTATTTCGACAGACCGTTTAGCATCGGCGACTGGATCCGCTCCCCGGACCGCAATATTGAAGGCACTGTGGCCGAAATTGGCTGGCGAATGACTAAAATAAACACCTTCGACCATCGTCCGTTGTATGTGCCAAACTCGATTTTCTCCTCCATCAGCGTAGAAAATCCAGGGCGCATGACCAACCGGCGTATTAAAACGGTGATCGGGTTACGATATGAGGATGCCGATAAAGTCGGTGCTGTTGTCGAGTCGGTCAGAGAAATGCTGCAAAACCATCCAGGAATAGACCAGAAACAAACTCTGTTGGTCTATTTTAATGAATTTGCCGATTCATCGTTGAATATCATGGTGTATTGCTTCACGAAAACCACCGTCTGGAAGGAATGGCTCGCGGTACAGCAAGACGTTTATTTAAAGATTATCACGATAGTCCAGGCAAATGGCGCCGACTTTGCGTTCCCCAGCCAGACGCTGTATATGGATAATCCTGAAGCATCGCCGTCGACACACTAACAAAAAAAAGACGCGGAAGTCCGCGTCTTTTTTGTACTTATTTCAATGAGGCAATATCAATTACAAAGCGGTATTTCACATCGCTTTTCAACATCCGCTGCCAGGCATGATTAATATCCTGAATATTGATCACTTCGACATCGGCGGTAATACCATGCTGACCGCAAAAATCGAGCATCTCTTGCGTTTCGGCAATACCGCCAATAACTGAACCCGCCACAGACCTACGTCCAAGGATCAGGGGAACCGTATTCAGAAACGGATCCAACGCACCGAGATAACCAACCAGCACCAGCGTACCGCTTAGTGCCAGGGTTGGGATATACGGGTTCAGGTCATGAACGTAGGGCACAGTATCGATAATCAGATCAAACTGATTCGCTGTCGCTTTCATCTGCTCACTGTCAGTGGAAAGCACAACATGACTGGCACCCAAACGTCTGGCATCAGCTTCTTTGCCCGGTGAACGCGTAAACAGCGTAACTTCCGCGCCCAGCGCATTTGCAAGTTTGATTGCCATATGCCCAAGTCCCCCCAGACCAACAACCGCGACTTTACTGCCCTCGCCTACCTGCCAGTGGCGCAGAGGCGACCATGTCGTGATCCCGGCGCAGAGCAGCGGTGCCGCACCGCGTAAATCGATCCCTTCAGGAACCTTCACCACAAACTTTTCAGTAACGACAATTTTGTCAGAATAGCCGCCGAAAGTGGGCAGACCGTCATGACGGTCGATATCGTTATACGTTAGCGTGTTGCCTTCTTCGCAATATTGTTCCAGCCCCTGTTCACAGGCGCTACAGTGTTGACATGAATCAACCATGCAGCCTACCCCTGCGAGATCGCCCACGTTGAATTTCGTTACCGATTTACCAACATGCACCACGCGGCCAATGATTTCATGCCCTGGTACCATCGGATATTTAGCACCGCCCCAATCGTTGTAGGCGTTGTGGATATCCGAGTGGCAAACACCGCTGTATAAAATATCGATAACCACATCATCTTCACGCGGGTCACGACGAACAAAACTATGGGGGACTAAATCTTCTTTCACTGCCAGAGCAGCATAACCCTTCACGTTCATGACCATTGAGATCTCCTCAGGGATTAGGTGTTACCAGAACCAGCATAGTTCAGGGCAGCAGGTTGTACTCAGCGTCGCTAACCGGTTCCAGCCATTCGTTCGACGCGCCAGGGGCCGGGATTTCCACGGCGATATGGGCAAACCAACTATCACGCGCAGCGCCATGCCAATGTTTCATTCCCGCCGGAATATGCACGATATCACCGGTTTCCAGCTCGCGCGCCGGTTGATTCCATTCCTGATACCAGCCTCTACCACCGGTCACCAGCAATATTTGTCCGCCCTCATGATGAACATGCCAGAAGTTACGACAACCCGGTTCAAATGCGACATTGCCAATTACCACACCTTCCATGGAGAGCATGGTCAGATAGCTATCACCAGTGAAATACTTCGCATAAGCATCATTTTTCTCGCCTCGCGGAAAGACGCTGTTACCATCAAATTGTTGATTCATAATCTCCGCGCTGGCGCTGGGCGCGGTATTCAGTTGATTTTGCATTTCGATTCTCCAAAACGGTGGCGGCATGCGCCACCGGATGCTGAAAACTATAAAAATTATAGAGACTCGACAGGCTGGTGATTAGAGGTGGAAAGAAGGACAAACTTATGAATCATGTTCATTAATAATAAGCGTACGATTTATCCCATGGCGCTTGCTTTAAGCCCTACGCCACAATTTCAATCAGGTTACCGTCCGGATCGCGTATCACCGCTTCGTAATAACCATCGCCCGTAGTGCGCGGACCTGAGACTAATATCCCCTGTTCCTGCGCTTGCATTGCAACGGCATCAACATTTTCATTGCCGCCAACAGAAATGGCGAGGTGTACCCATCCGCAACGATTATTGTCAGGTTGCTGCCCGACAAGACCCGGTTTGGTCATTAACTCAATTGCAATATCCTCGCCAATTTTGACAAAATAAGATTCAAACCCAGGGTTGGTTTTACTGCAGTATTTCTCGTTGATCTTACCGTCAAAAAATGAAACCCAGAAGCGAGCTTGCTGCTCGAGATCCTGTGTCCATAACGCCATATGCGCAATCTTCATAGCGAACCTCTTCCCGTTGTATCCAGAATAGTACGATCCCTGTAAGGGATGTTGACATCGTTAATCATAATGCACGATCATGCACTTTATTGCTCGATGTTTATTTTACCTGGAGTATCTATGCTCGATTACGCCGCATTCCCGGAACAGCGCCAGGCGCTTATCTATCAGATCCTGCAAGAAAACGGCAGAGTCATTTGTTCTGAACTCGCGAACCGATTAGGCGTTTCTGAACATACAATTCGTCGTGACTTGCATGAATTGAGCAAAGATGGCGTATGCAAGAAGGTCTATGGTGGCGCGGTAATTGCACTCCCTGAATCCGAAGACATTGCCGTGCGCAAGGGTATTAATGTGGCCAAAAAGAGCAACATCGCGCAGCGATGTGCCAGACTGGTCAAATCCGGAAGCTGTATTTTTATCGACACGGGTAGCACCAATCTGGCGATGGCAGAAGCTCTGCCCGCCGAACTGGCGTTAACCGTGGTGACAAATTCACCGGAGATTGCCGCCGTTTTGCTAAAAAAACCGCTGTTTGAGGTCATTATGCTGGGCGGCGCGGTACAGAGATCTTCAGGCGGGTGTGTGGGAGCTTCCGCCATCGCACAAGTGCAGGACATTTTATTCGATCAGGGATTTATTGGCGGCTGTGCGATGTCGCCTGAATCCGGCTTAACGGGGTTTGATTACGCGGATTGTGAGTTCAAAAAAGCGGTGATCAAACAATGTAATGAAACTATCGTCGCGCTAACCGCTGAAAAAATCCCAGCCATCGCCCGATATGTCGTTACCGAAAGCAGCAATATTGATGTAATTGTTGTAGAGGACAACATCAGCAAAGAGTACGCCACAGCATTCCAGGCGCACGACATTCGGATTTATACCGTCTAACCGCGGCAGGCTCTCTGAAAACTTACTGTGCTAAACGTCGCTCCTGGCGTCAGCGCGGTGATAGCTGACAGACAATCCAGACGGATTTTTTGCTGATTTTCAGATTGCCCCACTACCAGAAATTCTTCTTTTTCCACGGTGGTACACGTCGTCAACGCTTTAGCATCAAAACATGTGCCATCCGTTAGTTCAATGCGCAACCAATAGTGGTACATGCAGGCGATTTCCAGATAATCATGAAGATCGCAATCTATCGGGTGATACTCTTCGGTCGTGTTCATCGCGTTACCTTCCCCAACGTCTTGTATATTCGGGAAATCACCAACGCAACTTCCCGAACTATCCAGCTATTTCAACGCTTCAATGGGAGCGCCAAAATTAATATGCAGCACATTGCCGTCAATCACCAGCGCCGGAACAGATTTCACGCCAGCCACTTCAGCCTCGGCAACCCGATCAGGATGCTCTCCCAGATGAACCACATCGATTTCAACATCCGCAGACAAGTGCTGCAGAAGAGTCTGTTCTGCGGAAACACAAACCGGGCAACCTGCATGATAGAAACGAGCTTTAGTCATGATACATCTCCTATAAATTATAGTATCGATTCGATACTATAATTTATAGTACGTTGCTTTTATTCTTTGTCAATATAGTTTTTAATCGATACTATATGCCGAGGAGGATTTGTTATGCCCGACATGTCACTTTTCGACGTACTTGACCGGCTTTCCAGCCTGACACGGATGTGGTTTCGCCAGCATCCTTTACTGGTGGATCTTCAGCCAGTACAACTTAGTGCGTTAATGTATCTGGCCCGTTGTAACCGTTATTCCAATACGCCGCTTGGCGTGACAGACTACCTTGGTCTCACCAAAGGTACCGTGTCACAATCGCTGAAGCTGTTGGAAAACAAAGGGTTGATTGTTCGTAAGCCGGATGACCGTGATAAACGTAGCGTCCATCTCCACTTAAGTGAGTCTGCCAATACCTTACTGGAAGCCCTGCTGCCCCCCACGTTTTTAGTGGAGGGTGAATCGGCAATGGGTGAACGGGCGAGCGTACTCAGAGAGCTGCTGTTAGAACTGTTACGCGGGATCCAGAGGACCAACAATGTGCCTGGCTTTGGTCTTTGCCATAGCTGTCGGTTCCACCAAAAAATTGATGGTCAGGGATTTTGTAATCTGACGAAAGAGAGATTAAGTGAAGAAGATTCGTTGCTGATTTGCCGTGAGCATCAACCGCCGGAAACGTAGAATGGCTGATGCAAAATCACACCAGCCATTATCTCTGTCAGTGCTTAACGATATACATTGTGCGGCTATAGGCCACATCTTCAGGGTTAGTAATCGGATACCCTTTCAGCCATGGTTTAATTAAACGCCCATTAGTGTACTGATAGATCGGCGCAATAGGTGCCTGTTCCATCAGAATCTTCTCCGCAGCGTTATAATCAGCATTGCGCGCTTTTTCTGTATTCTCCAGAGTAGCCTGGGTCAACACTTTATCGTATGCCGGATTATTAAAGCGGGAGATATTGCCCGTATGGGTCGATGTTAATAATGACAGGAACGTAGAAGGCTCATTGTAGTCGCCCACCCAGGAGGCACGGATCACATCAAAATTACCGGTATTACGGCTGTCGATATACGTTTTCCATTCCTGGTTCTGCAGTTTCACGTCAACACCGAGGTTTTTCTTCCACATAGAAGCCACTGCGATAGCAATCTTCTGATGATTTTCTGAGGTGTTGTACAGCAGCGTCAATTTAAGCGGTTTCTGTGGGCCATAACCCGCCGCACGCAGCAGCGTTTTCGCCTGCGCATTCAATTCTTCCTGACTCATTTGCTCAAACGGTGAAGGTTCCGGCACAAATCCTGCCGTTACATCCGGCGTAAAATGCCATGCAGGCTTCTCACCGGTACCCAACACCTTCTCCGCCATCAGGCGACGATCGATAGTCATGCTGAGCGCCAGACGCACTCGTGAATCGGCAGTCGGTCCCTTCTGGGTATTAAAGGCATAATAATAAGTACCAAGCTGCGGCGGGGTGTAAACCTGACCCGGGATATCCTTCAACAGTTTCTGATACAGATTTTTCGGGAAGGATTCCGTGATATCAATATCACCAGCAAGATAGCGCTTGGTCGCTGCCGATTCCTGGTTAATTGGCAGGAATGTGACTTTTTGCAGCACTGTTTTGGCGTTGTCCCAATAATGCGTGTTCGGGACAACTTCCAGTTTTTCGTTCACGACGCGATTTTTTAGCACATAGGCGCCGTTACCAATCAGGTTACCCGGTTTGGTCCACTCTTTGCCGCTCTCAACGTTGGCTTTTTGTACCGGATAAAATGCAAAACTCGCCGTCAGATTGGCAAACCAGGGCAGCGGTTTATCCAGTTGAACTTTCAATGTCCGTGCATCGACAGCGCTAACGCCAAGTTTATCAGGCGTGGCTTTACCATCGATAATAGCCTGAGCATTATTAATGCCCGCCAGCGCAGCAAACCAGGCAAACGGCGACAGCGTTTTTGGATCAACCAGACGCTGCCAGCTGTAGACAAAATCCTGCGCCGTTACGGGCGTACCATCCGCCCATTGCGCATTGTCGCGCAGCGTAAACGTCCAGATGCGGTTATCATTACTCTTCCACTGGGTAGCGACGCCAGGTACGATCTCACCCTTCTCATTCTGGTTGACCAGCCCTTCAAATAAATCACGAATTACCTGAATCTCAGGGAGCCCGACGGCCTTTGCCGGATCAAGCGACGCCGGTTCGTCTTTTATATGACGCACCAGTTCTTGTTTCTCTGCCAGTACCGTTCCGCTGGGAACATCAGCAGCCCAGGATAAAGAAATGCTGCTAACCAACAACGCACAACAGGTTACTGAAACAGAATGCTGCATAAGATACCCTCGATTCCGGCTACTAAGTGAATGTGTAATTATTTGTATCGCCAGCAGGAAATGCAATTAACTTCCGACAAGAAAGTGATATTACACCTGAAAAGATAAGTGTGTGAAAACGATTTGATTATCCATACATTTTGCACAACACTGCGAGTAACAATCCAAGCATTCAGAGATGACTATGACCGTTACCCGTCCCCGTGCCGAGCGCGGCGCATTCCCACCTGGAACCGAACATTACGGACGTTCATTGTTAGGCGCACCGCTAATCTGGTTTCCTGCACTGGCAGCCGATCGTGAAAGCGGCCTGATACTGGCGGGAACGCACGGCGACGAAAACTCCTCGGTCGTTACCCTTTCCTGCGCATTGCGTACGCTTAACCCTTCCCTGCGTCGCCATCATGTGGTGCTAGCCGTAAACCCTGACGGTTGCCAGCTTGGGCTGCGCGCAAATGCGAACGGCGTCGATCTTAACCGTAACTTTCCCGCCGCAAACTGGAAAGCAGGCGAAACGGTGTATCGCTGGAACAGTAGCGCAGAAGAGCGTGATGTGGTGTTGTTGACTGGCGATCATCCGGGCTCGGAACCAGAAACCCAGGCATTGTGTCAGCTTATTCACCGAATTCATCCCGCCTGGGTAGTCTCTTTTCACGATCCACTGGCCTGTATTGAAGATCCCAGAAGCAGCGAGCTGGGCGCGTGGCTGGCACAATCGTTTGAATTGCCTCTGGTCACCAGTGTAGGTTATGAAACGCCCGGCTCTTTTGGTAGCTGGTGCGCAGACCTAAACTTACACTGTATAACAGCCGAATTTCCGCCCATTTCATCGGATGAAGCGAGCGAAAAATACCTGCTAGCCATGTCCAATCTCCTGCGCTGGCACCCTAGAGATGGAGCTGCCCGGTCGTAAAATGCAGGGCTGGCGCCGCATCGGTGGCAAGCCACGTTGGGCCATCAAGATCCGCAAAGCTAACCAGTGGCGTAAGGGGTAACGCCGCGCCGATCGCCCGGGAGGTACACAGCATGCAGCCCAGCATCAGCGCAAATCCCTGCTCGCGTGCTTCGGTTGCCAGCGCGAGCGCTTCCGTCAGGCCGCCTGTTTTGTCCAGTTTGATATTGACCATTTCATAGCGTCCGTGCAGTGCTTTCAGACTGCTACGGGTGTGGCAGCTTTCATCTGCGCAGATGGGCAGCGGATGTACAAAATTCTCAAGCGCGGCATCATCCTGCGCCGGCAGCGGCTGCTCCAGCATCGCAACCCCTAAATCAGCCAGCAGCTGACAGCGTGCCGCAAGGCCTTCTGCCCGCCAGGATTCGTTGGCGTCGACAATAATCGTGGCGTCAGGAACAGCTGCACGAATGGCAACCATTCGCTCACTAATCAAGCGAGCATCCAGTTTAACTTTCAGCAATTTCGCGCCATTTTCCCACAGCGCAGCCGCGCTCGCAGCCATTTGTTCCGGCGAGCCAATCACTACGGTTTGCGCCGTAGTCACCACTTCCGCTAGTTCACTTCCCACTAATTCCGCCAGCGACTGCTGCTGTTGGCGCGCGCTTAGATCCCACAACGCGCAATCCACGGCATTACGCGCTGCCCCCGCTGGCAGCTGCTTTTGCAGCTCTTCACGCGTCATTCCGTTTTCCAGTTGTGGCGCAATGCTCATAATTTGCGCCAGCACTGAGGCATCGCTTTCACCGTAGCGCGGGTACGGTGTGCACTCGCCAATACCTGTGACGCCGTTTTCTTCCACTTCGACAACCACCACATGCGCTTCGGTCCGGCTCCCACGGGCAATGACAAAGGGAGTGTGCAGCGGCCAAGCTTCCTCATATACCTTAACTGTTCTCATTTGTTTTCCTTAATGCAGTCCCTGAAGCGGATATCCGCAAATAGCGTTTGCCGTGTTAACTGCTGATGGCATAAACTAGCCTCGACGTTAACTATATGTAAACAGGAAGATAACCATGTCACAAACCGTTCATTTCCAGGGCAACCCGGTTGCAGTCGCCGGCTCTATTCCTCAGGCTGGAAGCAAAGCTCAGGCTTTTACCCTTGTGGCTAAAGACCTGTCTGACGTTACGCTGGGCCAGTTCGCAGGCAAGCGCAAAGTGCTGAATATTTTCCCAAGCATCGATACCGGCGTTTGCGCGGCATCGGTACGTAAGTTTAACCAACTGGCGACAGAAATCGACAATACCGTCGTACTGTGCATCTCAGCCGACCTGCCATTCGCCCACTCTCGTTTTTGCGGCGCGGAAGGTCTGAGCAACGTTATCACGCTGTCCACCCTGCGCAACGCAGAATTCCTGAAAAACTACGGTGTTGAAATCGCTGAAGGCCCGCTGAAAGGCCTGGCCGCACGTGCCGTGGTCGTTATTGACGAAAATGATAACGTTGTTTTCAGCCAGCTGGTCAATGAAATCACCAACGAACCAGACTACACTGCTGCGCTGGACGTACTGAAAGCGTAAGCTGCGTCTGCATACAAAAATGCCTCCGCATGGAGGCATTTTCATTTACGGCATTACTCTTCGCTTTTTTTCTGCTGGCTCAGTCCATACTCACGCAATTTGTTAGCAATCGCAGTATGCGAAACGCCGAGGCGCTTGGCCAGCTTGCGCGTGCTGGGATAATTCATATACAGCTGCGTCAACACGGAGCGTTCAAAGCGGCTGGTGATTTCATCCAGCGACCCTTCCATCACCTCTTCTCCGACAGCAACCGTTGCCGCATCGTAATCCGGCAGCAAAATATCCTGTGGTCGTAGCTCATAGCCTTCTAGCTGGGTCAGCGCCCGGTAGATCGCATTTTTAAGCTGACGCACGTTGCCCGGCCAACCATAACGAGTTAGTACCGTGCTGAGATCTGCAGACAGTTTCGGACGCGGCACGCCCTGCTCGTCGGCAAAACGCGCCACAAACAGTTCGGTAAGCGGCATAATATCTTGTGGGCAATCGCGCAGCGGCGGCAGGTTTAGCGTTAGTACATTCAGACGATAATAGAGGTCTTCACGGAAAAGTCCTTTCTGCACCAGTTCCACAAGGTTCTTTTGCGTTGCGCAAATCACGCGAACATCAACATGAACTTCGTGATCTTCTCCCACGCGACGGAATGTGCCGTCATTGAGAAAACGCAGCAATTTGGTCTGCATACGTGGCGACATTTCGCCAATTTCATCTAACAGAACCGAACCGCCATTCGCCTGCTCAAAGAAGCCTTTTTTACCTTCCGGCGCATGGCCAAACAGCTCGCTTTCAACCGCATCTTCAGGAATTGACGCGCAGTTCAGCGCCAGATACGGTTTTGACGCACGCGGACTTGCCAGGTGGCAGGCATGAGCAAAGAGATCTTTGCCGGTGCCGGTATTACCGGTAATCAGCAGCGGCGCGCTCAACGTCGCCAGCTTGCGCGCCTGTTCCACCACGTGTTTCATTTTGGCGCTGACGGCAATAATCTGGCTAAACGCGCTGAGATCCTGCGTAGTCATATTTTGCAGCTGGCGTCCCATTCGGATAGTGGAGCGCAACATCACCACCGCACCGGTCAGCATCTGCTCCTGATTTTCGCCCTGCAAATGGACAGGCGTAATTTCCATCAGGAAATTCTGTCCGTTAATTACGACATGTTCGCTCTGGGAATCCTGCGGATTGCTTTCCAGCCAGCGCTGGAAGTTAAACCCATTGATTAGCTGGGCGGCGGTATGATTGCGCATCCGATCCTGCGTATGCGCGAAAAGCTGACAGCTCGCAGGGTTCGCCATCTCGACTTTGCTTTTCATATCCAGAGAAAGGACCGGTTCTGGCAACGCTTCAAGCAGCGCACTAAGCGCCAGATGTTCACGTTCGGAAGGCATCCAGGGTACGGTACGCACATCCGTAACCCCTGAAATACGGCGGATTTCAGCCATCAGACTGCTGAAGTTGGTGAACTCCAGCTCCGCAAAATTAAGGTAAATTCGCCCGATGGGGTCAATCTCGATACCGCGTAAATCAATGCTTCTCAGCACCAGTAAATCGAGCAGTTCGCGGGTCAGACCAAGACGGTCTTCACAAAAGACTTCCAAACGCATAGGAACCTTCACCTGGACAAGGGATTATGTGTTAAATGATAAGCCAGTATTTGGTTTGCAGGAAGAACTCTGTCAACAAATATTGACAGCGAGCTGGAAAATTGGGCGCCGGAGCGTAAAGTTAAACGATCGGCGCCTGTTTTATAGCTAACTTTCGCGCGGAGATTTATTCTTTTGTAAGGTCTCTTTCACCTGACCAATCAGTTGGCGGCGGAAATCACCCAGCCGAGGCTTATCATCATCAATCCACGGTAGCGGTCGGCATAGTTCCATGGCTTTGATCCCCAGACGCGCCGTTAATAACCCCGCGCCAATGCCCTGAGCTGCACGTGTCGATAAGCGGGCGGCTAAATCCTGCGACATCCAGTCCATCCCTACTTCCCGCACCAGTTCACTGGTCCCGGCAAAAGCGATATTCAACAGCACCAGACGGAACAAACGCAGGCGGCTGTAATAACCCAGCTCAATGCCATACAGCGAAGCAATACGATTAATCAGCCGCAGATTGCGCCAGGCGATAAACGCCATATCCACCAGCGCCAGCGGGCTGACGGCAATCATCAACGTGGACTCTGCCGCTGAACGGCTAATCTCACGCCGGGCTTGCGCATCCAGCACCGGCTGCACCAGATGGGCGTATAGACTGACCACTTCGCGATCGTTCTGCGTTTCATGAATTGAGGCATACCAGCGCTGCAATGCCGGATGAGACTGATCGATGCCCGCCTGCTGCGCCAGCTTTTCACAGAATGCACGACCTTTTCCGGTTCCATGGCTGTGGAGTAGATCTCGCGCTTCATCACGTTCGTGCGCGCGCTGACGCAATCGCCATAGCCGACGCCATTCGGTCGCCACCGATCCAACCCCTGCACCGATAATCAATGCGCCTGCGGCACATCCTCCCAGCGCGACCCAGTCCTGAGTCTGCCAGGCATTCATAGTCCACTGCACACCCTGAGCGACAACGCTCACGCCAAACAGCGCCAGGCCACCCATCACCATCTTACGCCACAGACTGCGTTTAGGGCGAAGGGCCGCATCAATAACGGCTTCTGCCTGACCTTCGTCTTCCAGTGGTTCATCCACTGTCGCCGGAGAAAAAGTCTGCGCCTCCGTTTCGTTAAACATCTGCTGCGCTTTAAACGCCGTGTTTTGTTCCACGTCCAACGGACCTGAGAAATCGATACGCGGTTTTAACGGCTCGCTCATCGCAATTTATCTCCTATTAAAAACTCCAGCGCGGCATCAAGACGGATATGCGGTAAGGGCTTATCGACATCCATCACCTGCGGGCGAAACGCCTCAAACTGAAAGCCCTGGTTGTCCCAAAATGCCTGTCCAGGTAAACGCGCGGGCACTTCCCCCGGATAAACGGTTAGCGGTTCGCCATCGCTCAGACGATTACCACGCAGCGCGGGGATCTTTTCACCTTTCACATCGATCAGGCCGCTGGTGGTTGCCTGCACCGATGCCAGCCCCAGACAATCCATGCTGATACCTTCGAACGCAGCGTTTTGCCAGGCATCCTGAATTAACTGCTGCAATAGCGACACCATATTGGCGTGCTGATCGACGGTGACGTGGTCGGCTTTGGTGGCGGCAAACAGCAGTTTGTCGATCACCGGAGAAAACAGCCGACGAAACAGCGTGCGCTGTCCATAATGGAAACTTTGCATCAGTTGGGTCAGCGCCAGACGCATGTCGTTAAACGCCTGTGGCCCGCTGTTGAGCGGTTGCAGGCAATCGACCAGCACAATCTGACGATCAAAGCGCAGGAAGTGATTCTTATAAAATCCCTTCACGACTTTTTCACAGTAGTAATTAAACCTGTCGCGCAGCATGCCCGCATTGGTGTGTTTATCTGCCTGCGCCAGCTTCGATTCTCCCCAGGCATCAACGTCCGGCCACGGGAAGAATTGCAACGCAGGCGCGCCCGCCATATCTCCTGGCAGAACAAAACGGCCCGGCTGAATAAAGTGCAGTCCCTGCTGCTTGCATTGATGCAGATACTCCGTCCAGGCAGCAGCAATTTCCGCCAGACGGTTTTCGTCAGCAGGTGCCAGTGGATCCAGCCCGTGGCTTAACTGCCGCCATTTTGCCGACCATTCGCCACGCTGACCCTGTAATAATCCGGTCATTTGCCGCGACCAGCTCAAATAATCCTGGGCCAGCATCGGTAAATCGAGCAGCCACTCCCCCGGATAATCGACGATTTCCAGGTACAGCGTGGAGGTGTCTTTAAAGTGGCGCAGTAATGAGTCATTAGACTTGTAACGCAGCGCCAGACGAATTTCACTCACACCGCGCGTTGGTGTCGGCCAGGTCGGCGGAGAGCCATACAGCTGCGCCAGTCCTTCATCATAGGTAAAGCGCGGAATACCAAAGTCGCGTTGTGGAACTCGTTTCACGCCAAGCAGACGCTCTTCGCGCACGCAACTGAGCAACGGCAAACGCGCCCCGGCATGAATATTGAGTAACTGATTTACCATTGCGGTGATAAACGCCGTTTTACCGCTCCGGCTAAGTCCGGTGACAGCCAGGCGTAAATGCCGGTCTACGCCGCGATTAACCAGCGAATTGAATTCATTTTTAAGTCGCTTCATCGCCATCCCGTTTTGCTGAAGGAACCGAAGAAATTATAACAAACAGGAAGTAAAGATAGGGGTCAATTCTTACTTATCAACTACCTGAGCTGTATCAGGCGGCATTATTCTTACCGCCTGTAGCAGAATGAATGCGGGTGGTTTATTTATTCTCTACTTTAGGAAGCGCTATCTGATTGATGCCACCTTCGTTGGTCACCTGCGTGTAGCCCATTTCAGTCAGCATATCTTTCGCCTGCCCTGATTGACGCCCAGAGTTGCAATAGAGCTTCACGGTATCGCTCTTATCTGGAACTTCAGTTACGATACGCGCCTTGATTTCTTTTAACGGGATGTTGACAGCCCCCTGAATATGCTGCTGTTGGTACTGTTCAGGAACGCGAACATCAATCCAGTGCTCGGCAGCATAAACCGGCATGCCAATAACCAGTGCCAACGCTAATACGCTTTTCTTCAACATAATATCTTCCTGACTGATAGTTGGATTTAACCCCTACACTATACGCCAGTTCTTAAGAAAATATTGCGACCGCATTATCACCGTCCGCACCCGTGGACGATTGTTCCTCAGCACGCACATAGTGCGGTTAGCCTTTTGATTTTCCTACCCGCATTCCGAGATTGTTGTCATTCGCCACTTAACTCCATAATATGTCCGCCATTGACTCTCGGACGGAGCTTGGGATCTATGTCTCCTACCATTTATGATATTGCACGAGCCGCTGGTGTATCAAAATCCACGGTATCGCGCGTGCTTAATAAGCAAACCAACATCTCGCCGGAGGCGCTTGAAAAGGTGCTGCGCGCAATTGATGAGTTACAGTATCAGCCGAATAAACTTGCTCGCGCGCTTACCTCTTCCGGGTTTGATGCAATAATGGTGATATCCACCCGTTCTGCAAAAACAACTGCCGGTAATCCGTTTTTCTCTGAAGTATTGCATGCAATTACTGCCAAGGCTGAAGAAGTCGGTTTTGATGTCATATTGCAGACGTCGCGAAGCACCGAAGATGATTTACAAAAATGTGAGAGCAAAATTAAGCAGAAGTTGATCAAAGGGATCATTATGCTGAGCTCTCCTGCCGATGAATCATTTTTTGCTCGGTTGGATAAATACAACGTCCCGGTTGTGGTTATCGGGAAGGTTGAAGGTGACTACACTAATGTCTATTCTGTAGACACCGATAATTATCGCGACAGTATTACGCTGACAAATGCGCTGATTGAGAGTGGCCACCGTAATATTGCCTGTTTGCATGCACCGCTTGACGTTCATGTTTCTATCGATCGCGTTAACGGTTATAAAGCCAGCCTTCAGGCACATAACATTAAAATGCGCGATGAGTGGGTTATTGACGGGGGGTATACTCATGAAACCGCCCTACTTGCTTCTCGAAAATTACTTAGTCAGCAACCGTTACCCGATGCCGTATTTGCGACAGACAGCTTGAAGTTAATGAGTTTATATCGCGTAGCGGCCGAGAAAAATATTTCCATTCCAAAGCAACTTGCCGTTGTAGGCTATAGTAATGAGCTACTTTCTTTTATGCTCACACCAGTTCCTGGTGGAATTGATGTACCTACTCAGCAGTTGGGTGAACAAAGTTGTAATTTATTATTTAATCTGATTGCAGGTGAAAAAGGGTTACAGAATATCACGGTGAGCACGCAAATATCATTGGCGGACTCACTGGTGTAAAAACAGGGGCATAATAATGCCCCTGTTCATTTTTAGAATGCGTAGTTCACGCCTATGCCAGCATAATGGAACCTGTCGCTTTCACCTTCGTCATGATCTTCCCATTCATAAGCATACTCCAGAGACATTGATAAACCGTTCTGGAAATCATACGCATACAATAAACCGAGGCGATTGAAATCATGGCCTTCGCGTTCAGGATCATCCTGCCAGTCCCAGTTTGACCAGCGATCAAGCCCGATACGGGTATACGGCGTCAGGGTTGTATTGCCGAAGGACAGAGGCAGATAAGCCCGAATTTCCTGGGTTGAGAACTCACCATTATTACGCGAGTCCGCCAGATTAAAGCCGCGTTCAAGGTAATAGTTGACCGTTAATCCTACTGTTTCGTTAAACGTATAATTCAACCCGCTCTCACTTTCGACGCGGCTATCAGAGTAGCCGGTGGTGCTCAAATCATTAACGAATTGATACATCGCAAACCAGCCGCTAAAGCGCAGGTCATCAGTAAGTTTAACATCCCAATCTGGCTGCACTTTCCAGCGCTGCATATTAGCAGTGTCTTTTCCGGGTTCATTGACATAGTGATAACCGTAATTACGGAAGCCACCGGTCAGACCGAAATTAACATTTTCGCTTTCAAGGAATTGATAGCGGACTTCCAGTTCAGGGCGGTCAAACCATGTACCGCGCTTGCCCTCGCTGTAATCAACCGGTCCTTCCTGGTAATAGGCCAGCGATATTTTCCACGGCCCATTGGACGCATTAAAATAGACGGACGGCTCAGCCAGTCCATCCATATCTTCGCCCTGACCTTCAACGTTTTCTATTTCGTACATAGCACCGATATTAAAGTGCCAGTCATTCTTTTCAGCAGCCTGCGCGCAGGCCATTCCTGCGCTCATAATCAGCGCAGTCGCGGACAGTAGGGTTTTCATTATTATTCCTTGTTAAAATACTCGCAAAATGCCCCAAGGCTTGGGGGGGGATCCCCCCGAAATTTTATTGAATAGCAACTTCAGTTTCAGCATCAAAGAAATGGCATTTCGCCATATCAAAATGAATAGTGATATTTTCTCCTGCGTGATAATCATTCACTGCACCGGCACGGACCACCAACTCATGCCCCCCAACAATGGTATAAAGCATAAATTCAGCGCCAGTGAGTTCTGCAACGCTAATTTTTGCTGATACACTATTTTCATTATTAAGCTGCGGATGGATATCCTCAGGGCGAATACCCAGCGTGATCGCCTGATGTTCATAACCCTGCGTTTTTAATTGTGCTAATTTATTTTCTGGAATCGTTAATTTTAGTGTTTCAGTAACAAACTTATCACCGTCAATCGCGCCACGAATAAAGTTCATGGCCGGTGAGCCAATAAATCCTGCGACAAACATATTTGCTGGGTGGTTATAAACTGTTTTCGGCGCACCAACCTGCTGAACAATACCATCCTTCATAATCACAATACGCGTCGCCATCGTCATGGCTTCTGTTTGATCGTGGGTAACATATATCATGGTGGTATTGAGTTTCTGATGCAGCTTGCTGATTTCTGCCCGCATCTGTACGCGAAGTTTGGCATCGAGATTCGATAAGGGTTCATCCATCAGGAAGACCCCTGCCTCACGAACAATCGCACGCCCCAGTGCCACACGTTGACGCTGACCACCGGATAACGCACCCGGTTTACGTTGCAGATAATCGCGCAGGCCAAGGATTTGCGCCGCCCAGTTGACACGTTCCTCAATCACGGCAGGGGCAATTTTCTGCATTTTCAGGCCAAACGCCATGTTGTCATAGACTGTCATGTGCGGGTACAACGCGTAGTTCTGAAAGACCATCGCAATGTTGCGCGATTTCGCCGGCACATCGTTCATCCGTTTACCGTCAATCAGCAGATCGCCACCGCTGATCTCCTCCAGACCGGCGATCATGCGCAACGTCGTTGACTTCCCACAGCCTGAAGGGCCAACAAAAACAATAAACTCTTTGTCTTCAATTTCCAGATTGAAGTCTTTAACGACGTGTACCTGGTTGTCGTAAATTTTTTGAATGTGTTGCAACGAAAGCTGTGCCATGTTGAATCCTTTACTTGTCGTGTTGCCAGAGAGCCGATAAGCACGGCCACGTCAGAAATTCGGTTGAAGGAAGTTGCAAGCTTGCTCCGTTCAGCCCCGTACCAATGCCAACAGAGAGCATGCCGCAGGCGTTGATCGCATCAATACCCGCCTGAGCATCTTCTATGCCAATACACTGCTGTGGGTCAGCGCCAAGGCCCGCACAGGCTGCCAGAAAAATCTCCGGATCCGGTTTCGAGCGAGAAATTAGCGCGGCATCCGCACAGAAATCAAAATAAGATTTAAGATCAATCGCTTGTAAAATCGCAGGGGCATTGAGCGACACAGAGGCCAGCCCCACCGGAATCCGCTCTTCCCGCAACGTCATCAGCAGCTCACGTATTCCCGGCAATACCGAGTTCACCGTCAACTGGCGCAAAGAATGGACATACAGTCTGTTTTTTCTCTCGGCCAATTGTGCGCAAACCTCAGGTGTAAACTCCCCCGCTTTCCCGCCATATTGCAAAATACGCTGTAGCGATTCGCCGCGACTAATCCCTTTCAGGCTGTCATTAAATGCCTCGTCAATCGCAATCCCTATTTCACCGGCTACCTGCCGCCAGGCGAGAAAATGCAAATGTGCAGTGTCGGTAATCACGCCATCTAAATCAAAAATGATGGCCTGTGGTTTGAGGATCATTCATCATCCCCTTTCGTGGAAGCGGTCCCATAAGTGGGCGAAATAATGGCGTCATTGCAGATAACTATCTCCCCCTGAACAGAGATCTTTTCCCCTTTTACCCAAAGAGTAATCTGCTCGGCGCTGTTAATGCGGATTTCAGTTGCATTGATGGTTACCTGCAAATCGATACCCTGCCAGCGCAGTGGGAAAGACAGTGTTTGCCAATGTTCCGGTAATGCAGGGGCAAGATGTAACTCCCCATGGCGAACATTCACTCCGGCAAATCCCTGGATAGCGCCCAACCAGATTGCGCCCGTTGCCGCCGCATGAATACCATCATCGCAGCTGTGCGGGTCATCCCCGAGATCGATTAGCGAACCTTCGCGCCAAAACCGATATCCCTGAGCCGAATCACCACAACGCGCAGCCACAATCCCGTGAATCGCCTTACTCAAAGAGGAGTCGTGAATCGTACGTGGCTCGTAATAACGCAGGTTAGCCAGACAGGTTTGCGGGCTAAATTGCTCCGGCAACATGTAGGTCAGCATCACGACATCAGCCTGTTTAAGAATTTGCATCTCATTGACTTCTGCACGGGAGTAATCGAGCAAAATGGTCTGCTTGCCCGCTTTGGCTTTGTACTGCGACAGATCGATAACCGGTTTGTTCAGGAAGGTATCATCCTGAGGAAGCACGCCATCGGGCTGCACTTCCGGTCGCCAGAGATACTGTAAAAAATGCTCTGCGCGATGAATAAACGTGCCATCGCCACAGCCCAACCGACGGGCAAAACCCAGCGCCTGCTCTACGTTGTACCAGGCCATGTAGTTGGTGAACGCATTGTTGTTCACATGCTCAGTGTATTCATCCGGGCCAATCACATCGTGGATCTCTAAACGATCGTTGACCATGACAGCCCTGCTAATCCAGAACTTCGCCGTTTCCAGCAGCAGCGTCATGCCCTCACGGGTCATGAAGTTTAGATCCCCTGTGGCATGCCAGTAATTGATTACCGCCCAGGCAACATCCGCCACGAGGTGATGTTCAGCCTGTGCGGAGGCCACTTTTTGTCGCAGCCCGGTACGGATGTTGATCGCCGCGAATTCAGGCGTTTCCTCATCACCGCTGCGAGCGCTTTCCCACGGGAACAGCGCGCCCTGCCAACCGTTACGGCGGGCTTTCTCACGCGCGCCCGGCAAATTATGCCAGCGGTAACGCAATAGACTTCTCGCGGTTTTCGGTTCGGTAAACAAGTGAAACGGTAACAAAAAGACCTCAGTATCCCAGAAGATGTGGCCTTTATACCCTTCACCCGTCAGACCTTTGGCCGCAATACTGCTGCGCTCATCATGGTCTGGGGTCATCACACGCAGATGATAGAGCGCATAGTCCAGCGCGCGCTGATCGCTAATATCAGAGCTGGTAACCTGAACGCGACGAGTTTGCCACCAGGCATGCCAGTTGGCGCTCGACTCAACCAACAGAGCGTCATATCCCTGTTGCGCGCATGCTTCAATGTTACGCAGCGACTGGCGTCCCCAGGTCTCAAGCGACAGGTTGCGTTCGCTCGTCCAGTCAACCCAACTCATTTTCGTCAGCGTGACACGCTGCCCGGCTTGCGCCTGCACGGTGTTGTGTTGTAACAACCGACGTTCTTTCGCGGTGAAGCAGCGCTGCGCTGTGCCGTCGACGTCACAATATGAAGTGATCGCGATATCGTTGCGATTGTCCTGGGTTGTGTAGATGCCCTGCAGAAGATGTTGACCAAATACTCTAATCTGTGTTTCATCCAGATGCTGACGACCATGATTGGTGATCGTGGCATCAATACCGGTTGAGATACCAATGCTGGCATCGGCATCCAGCGGCGTTACGACCACTTCCATAGCAAACAGCAGCAGCTTCTGTGCCGAGACAAATCGCCGACTCTCAATAGCGAAACGTGCCCCGCCAGGTGCACGCCAGATAAGCGCACGACGCAATTCCCCGCTGGCAAAATCCAGCTCGCGATGCCAGCTTTCAATCACGCCGCTGGTTAGCGAGAAAATCTCGCCATTAAGCGTGATCTCCACTCCGACTACATCAGGTAGATTAACCAGTTCATTAATTTCGCCTTTACCCGCACGGTGATACAACCCAGCCAGATACATGCCGCGAGTCTGTAAGGTGTAAGCTTCCTCGTGGCTGGCGCGAATTCCCATATACCCGTTACCGGTCGTCATGAGTGACGCATATTTATTCAGGCTATGTGGGCAAAAAGCCGGTTCAGTTAGCATTACTGGCTTCGTCATAAGTCTACGTAGGTCCCTGTTTCAGCCGATTGGTACAGTGCGGCAACCAGTTGTTGAATAACGACGCCCTGCTCTGCGTCAGCAATAGTGACAGGCTCGCCCTGGACATGGTTAACGAAGGCTTCCATGCTACGATAATGACGGTTGTCATCAGCCATCTCGCGCGCAAGCAGCACGTCAAGCGTACCATCACGGTCGGTGTAAACCTGGGCCGGGAATAACGTCGCCCCCGCCAAATCGCCGCAGAAATTAACGTTCATAATCGATTGTTCAGGAATATTCAGCGCGAAAGAGGTTTCCAGGCGCAGGATACCGCCGTTATGAAATTCAATCGTGCCGAACAAAGAATCCTCCACGGTATATGTGGTGGGATCCCATTTCCCAAACTGACCGCTGTTTTTAAGCGTGCCAATGCGCTGATAGCTGTGCGCGTTAACACGCTTTACCGCCGGGAACCCCAGCACATACATGGCGGCATCAAGCATATGAATACCAAGATCAATCAGCGGCCCGCCGCCCTGCAGTTCTTTGTTGGTAAACACTCCCCAGCCGGGCACGCCGCAGCGGCGCAAAGCGCGGACATTGGTGACATAGATTTCACCCAGAATACCGGCCATCACCTGCTCACGAAGCAGTTGCGTATCCAGCGCAAAACGATGATGAAAATCATAAGCCAGTACTTTTCCCACCCGACGCGCCGTTTTACACATTTCCAACGCCTCGTCTGGCGTCATTGCCGGAGGTTTCTCGCACATCACATGGCATCCAGCGTTCAATGCCAACATGGTGTGTTCATAATGAAAGCGATTGGGCGAGCAGATGCTGACGATATCTGGCTTAGCTTCGCGTAACATCGTTTGCGGATCGTCCCAAACCTGCGGATTACCGTATTTTTCTGCAAACAACCGCGCCTGTGACAGGCGGCTGTCGCAGACAGCCACCAGTTCCAGATCGTTGCGGGTGCAGTAGTACGAAGCATGAACTTTATCCGCCACCTGCCCGGCGCCAATAATGGCGACACGTAACGGAGCGCTTGTCAGTGCACTTTTCACGGAAATCCTCTTAGCAAGTACGCAGCCAGGCCAGTGACTGACGATACGCTTCCGGCAGATTCTCTGCTCGCACGCGCCCTTCGTACACAACGTAGCCCTGATAATTATCTTCACGTAACTGGTCAAACAGTGCAGTGAAATCCAGCGTACCGCTTCCCGGCTGATAACGATGGTTATCCGCAATATGGACGTGACCCAGCAGATCGCGATTGTCGTGCAGCGCCTGTGCCATATCGTCTTCTTCGATATTCATATGGTAAAAATCACCAATGATTTGCACATGCTTCAGATTATTTTCCACGATATAGCGACGGGCATCCGCCAGGGTGTTGATCATATGATCCTGATAGCGGTTGAGCGGCTCCAGATACACCACCGTACCCGTACGATGGGCAACTTTATCAAGATAAATCAATGAATCACTGATAGCTTTACGATCGCCTTCCTGGCTACGCGGAGAGGTCATCGGCGGTAGGCGGAAGGTAAACATGCCCCATGCAGCAGGTACAATAATGCCTTGTCCGCCGACTTCGGCCAGCGCTTCGAGAATGCGGGTAATCTGTTGTAACCCTTTCAAACGACGCTCTTCGATAAAATCACCGATCCAACCGTCATATCCTCCACAGGCAGTGGTAACAGGCAAACCTGTTTCTTTGATCGCCGCTTTTACTTCATCAAGGTTATTGACCAGCAACTTACCGTCAATTTCAAAACCATCAAACCCCATCTCTTTGATGTAACGGAATTTCTCGAGAATATTTTCCGGGAAAAAAGCCTGATTCTGTGTTCCAATTTTCATCTTCTGCATTCCTTAATTAAAACGTCACGCCCATTTTGATGCTTTTTTCCGGATGGCGATCGACATACTGCATATAGCTCTCCGGGCTGTTGGCGAAAGTCACTACCGGGTCAATGAGTTCTTCACAGTCCAGGTAACCGTTCATCAACAGTTCCCAACAGGTTTCCTCGATGCGCTTGCGGCTCCAGCGCGGATAATCTGGATTAGGTTCACTACCAGCACGTGAGAAGACAATTTTGGCATTGTTGAAGTGCGCTTCACGCCCCAGGTTGAAACCTTCAGCAAAAGGTTTCGCGAAAGCGACATAGGAAATGGTTCCACCATAGGCCAGACCGCGTAACGCCGACTGCAGCGCATCTGCATAGCCGCTGGTTTCGATGATCACATCTGCGCCCTGCTTACCGGTCAGCTTCTTAATTTCCATGCCTACATCGGTGCCAATCGGATTCAGGCAGAAATCCGCGCCATGGCGACGCGCGATATCGCAGCGATGGGCAATAGGATCGACGCCGATGACCACTGAGGCTCCCGCTTTCTTAGCCAGTTGCACGGCAATCTGGCCAATTGCGCCTAAGCCCACGACGACCACAAAGTCACCGACGCGCACATTGGCGTCGCGCACACCGCTCATGGCGAACTGTGCCGGGTCATAGCACACGGCATTTTTCCACGAACTGCCTTCAGGCATTTTGCGTAGTTTGTAGTTGTTCACCGCATTAAAAATAACCGTTTCTGCCAGAGGACCGTATCCGCAAACTGAATCGCCAACGGCGTATTCGGTCACATCGCTGCCACACTCAATAACATCGCCCACCACCATATTGCCAAGCTGGAATTTACCGAATTCGATTCCGCGTGGAGCCCCTTCCGGACGCGGCATAAACATTTGCCATTCACCGTTAAAATCTTCGTCAATAAACGGGCTGGCAGCACGAAAATCGACCACTTCTGTGCCATGTTTCGGCGCACCAAAGCGAACGCGAACTTTAACTTCATTGGCCGATACCGCTCTGTCTTCATATTCCACCAACGCTGCAACGCGCGGTTCTGTGGCAACTAACTTCTTCATTTACAACTCCTTAATTAAACTGGCCGCTTAGCCTTTCACGCCGCCTGCGGTCAAACCACTTTTAATAAAACGTTCGGAAAGCGCATACATAATGACCACCGGTAATGCGGTGACTAACGATGCGGCCATCATGCGTCCCCAGATGTAGTCAGGCGTACTGAACAGCGCGTTCAGACCGACCGGTAAGGTAAAATTGCTGGCGCTGGAAAGGAAAATCGAGGCAAACAGATAGTCATTCCACGCCACCATAAAGCAGTACACAAAGACCGAAACCAGACCAGACATTGCCAACGGCACGGTAATACGAAAGATGATCTGCAGACGGTTCAACCCATCCATCATCGCGGCTTCTTCGATCTCATCCGGAATGGTGTCGAAATAGCTTTTCAACATGAACACTGCGGTCGGCAGCGTCTGGGTGACCATAGTGATAATCAACGCCATTTCGGTGTCGTAGATGCCGAGTGCCGTAATGATCTTGAATAACGGCACCACCAGCAGGATCCCCGAAAACATATACACCGTGTAAAAACTGGCATTGATGGTCATTCGTCCCTTAAAACGCAGGCGGGAAAGCGCATACGCCCCGAGCACGCCCAGAAATACCGCCACCACCGAAGAAGTCACCGATACCACCAGGCTATTACGGAAGTAGTCAACAAACGGGAAAATCATCGGGTTGAAGATGTCGATGTAATGTTCCAGCGTCCATTGCTGCGGTAACAGCGTCGGATGCAGCGAAATCGCCTCTTTTGCGCTTTTAAATGAGGTCATCAGCATCACAAAAAATGGAAATAGCGTGATACCCAGGAAGACAATTAATCCACAGTAAAAGCCGATGCGGCCAAGCGTGCGCTTATTTGTTGCCATTGAGGTTCACCCGTTTTCTGGTCAGCAGGATAACAGCGAAAATGATGACGAAGAGGACGACAGAGATCGCGGCCGCTTTGCCTAAGTCATTAAATGCAAACGCTGTTTTATAGAGATAGACCCCGAGAATATCGACTTTAGTGGTCAGCAGATAAACATCGGCGAACATATAAAACATCCAGATCGTACGCAGTGTGACTACGGTCGCCAGTACCGGCATGATCGCTGGCAGCGTGACGATGCGAAACCGTTGCCAGGCGTTCGCGCCATCCATTTCTGCCGCCTCATACAACGATTTATCAATAGTCTGTAAAATCGCCAGAAACGAGATAAAGGCATAGGGGAAGTAGCGCCAGATGGCGAACAACACGACCAGCGCGAAGCTGCTACCGGGATTGTCGAACCACAGCGGAGCCTGATCGTAGAGATGCAACAGATCCACGCCGAGGTAGTTCACAATGCCGTAGCCGTTGTTGAACATGTATTTCCAGGCAAACACCAGCGAAATTGATGGCGTTACGTAAGAGAGGATGACCAGTGAGCGCGCCGTTTTCCGCAGACGAAACTCACGGTTAAAAAACATCGCCACTCCCAGCCCCAGCACCGTGCTCCCTGCCACAACCAGCGCGGTATACCAGACCGTCATCCACAGCGAATGCCAGAATCCGGGATCGGATAAGATACGGATATAGTTGCTCAGCCCGACAAACGTAGACTCAATTTGCGGATTAAGCGGCAAACGCATAAAGCTGATTTCGATGTTAGATATCATCGGCCACGCCACTAAACCGCCCAATAACAGCAAGCTGGGCGCCAGCAGCAGCATGGCAAATGGCATATCAGATCGACCTGAAAAGAACTTATTCATCACGGCTTTCCATTTCCCCATTAGCGCTGTTCAACGAGGTCATCCAGTTTTGTCTGGCTTGCCTTGATGGTCGATGAAAGGTCAGCTTTTCCTACCGTGACGTTGTGCACCATGGTACTCACGATGCCGGAGCCGGTTACGTCGCCCATGCGGGTAAAGTTCTTATCACCGACGGCGCCAAAGACCTGAATATTTGGCAGTTCGGCAATCAGTTGATCGGGTAATTCACCCAGCGCTTTGATAACAGCGTTATCTTTCCACGTCGAAGTATTCACCACCGCTTTGTTGACCGGCAGCGCCGCCCCTGGCGACATCATGACCCAGTCCGCAATGTTGTCTGCCTGCTCCATAAAGGTGACAAATTTCTCTGCCGCTTCTGTTTCTTCGGTTTTTTGACCTGCGGTAATGGTCAGCGACGTCAGCATGCCGTAAACAGCGGAATTTTTTTCCGTCGGCACCATAAAGCCAACATTATTAGGATCGCCCTCTTTGATCACCGCCGGGAGGATATAGGTGGAATAAATCGCCATTGGCGCCGTGCCGTTCATGAAAGCATCTTTGACTTCCATGATGTCGTTCGAGCCAGGCATAGTGTTCATGGCAAGTTGGCGGTAATACTGCAACGCCTGCGCCATTTCAGGTGTGTCGAGCGTAATCTTTCCCTGCGCATCAAAAACATTGGCCTGGTTAGAGAGCGCAAACTGGGAGAATGACTGTTCGGTCAAAACGCTTTCTGCCGTCGGCAGCGCAATGCCGTATTTCTTACTGCCAGGATTGTTGAGCTTCTGCGCCACGTTTAGCAATTGCTGCCAGTCTTTTGGCTCTTCCAGTCCGGCTTTTGCCAGCACATCTTTGCGGTACCAGATCCCGCCAATCCAGGCGCTGACCGGAACCCCGGTCCATGCACTACCGTCTTCAGTGCGTACAATACGCAGGACGCCATCATAAAAAGTACCCTCACCTACGCCGTTGATGACCTGCGCTACCGCTTTACGGTCAATGAGGGATTCTTTATCCATAACTTTCGCGTAGTCATGGCTGGTTTCGATAACTTCAGGTAGTGAACCGCTGCGCGCCAGAGTGATGACCTTGGTGTTGTAAGCATCTTCTTCCACAGGAACCTGTTTGACGCTGATGCCCGGGTTTTCTTTTTCAAAACGCTCAATCAGTTTTGCAATGACCGCCTGCCGCTCCTGCTCAACAGAAGAGTGCATAAATTCAATCGCGACAGAGGACTTTTTATCATCCTTACACCCAGAAACCAGGGCGCAGGAAACCAGTGCTGAAATCAGCACAATTTTAGCTTTAAGCATGAAATGTTCCTTTTTATTACTTAACCCACATAACCTGCCAGGCGTACAACGTTAATTCCTTACCGGAAATAGCTTTACCGCCAATCAAATCAACTCCATTTTCAATATCAATACGAATGGTTTGAGTATGACCGCTGACATTAAATAACCCGGTAATTTTCTCACCTGTTTCCGCCGTACGTTTAATTTGCATTACGGCCGGTGTAATACTGTTAATTTGAAAATCACTATCAGGATGAAATGCTTTATTATTACGACGTATTACAATTAGTCGGGAAAACTCATGATAAATAGCGTGACGTAAACTGGTTTCATCTGCCAGCTCCGCTTCTATTTGTCTCACCTGATATTTTTTGCGGTTGATCGCGCGGTTATAACCGAACGTCTCAACACCTTTATAATCATTGCGTGAGCCAAGTATGCTTTGAATGTAAACCGCCGGCACGCCTGGAAAACTCAGCAAAATGGCATGTGCGAGAATAAAGCGAGAAAACCGTTCGGCATCGCTACAATTACTAGGGGTTAGCGCATCCATATATGTCACGTTAATTTCATACGGACTGCGACTGCCATCAGGGTTATTTTTCCAGTTAACCAGCGCACCTTCCTGTTGTAGTTCTGTCACCAGCCGCATGATCTCGTCTTCAGGCAACAAACCGCGTAATGGGTTGAGACCAATGCCATCATGCGATGCGAGAAAATTAAACCAGGTTGTCTCACCAGACGGCAGCTCCAGTGATTGCGCCCACTGGCACAATATCGACGTGTCCTGGCGTTGTACCGCATGCAGCACCAGCGGCGGCAGCGAGAACTGGTACACCATATGCGCTTCATCATGGCCATTACCGTAGTAGGACACGTTATCCTTATGCGGGACGTTGGTTTCGGTAATAATCGCCGTACCAGGCGCCGCGCAGTCCGCAATAGCGCGGAATAGTTTGATAAGCTGATGCGTTTTTTCCAGATGAATACAGCTCGTTCCAGGCTCTTTCCACATAAAGCCAACCGCATCCAGGCGAACATAATCTGCGCCCTGCTCAAGATAGCTCAGCAGCACATCGACCATCGCCAGTAACACCACCGGGTTGGCATAGTTGAGATCGATCTGGTCATCGCTGAACGTCGTCCATAAATGGCGCACGGTGTTATCTTTTAGCGTAAATGGTGTCAGTAACGGTAATGCGCGTGGACGTGTGACGTTGCTCAGGTCCGTATCAGGATCCATTGCAATAAAGAAATTTTCATAACCGTCAAGCTGTTGCAAATAATTATTAAACCACTCGCTTTTAGCTGACATATGGTTACAAACAAAATCAAACATCAGTCGACTGGACTCACCTAATTCCTTAATATCATTCCAGTCACCGGTTTCTTCGGCAACCTGATGGTAATTAATCACGGAAAAACCATCATCCGATGACCACGGATAAAATGGCAGAAGATGCACATGAGAAAATGTCGACTTAAACCATTCATTATAAAACTGATTAAACGTCGACAACGGTTTTTTACCAACCCCGTGGAATTGATCGGCGTAGGTAATAAGCACCACATCGCCCTCATCCCAATGCGCTTTACGGATTTTTTTAATTAATCCCTGTGATTTCTCTAAACGTGCAAACAGCGCTTCATAGTGGCATGAAGTAAATGTATGACCATAAACTTCTGTCAGGCATTTTTGGATTTTTTGGTTCACCTTCGATTCTCGTGGTAGCGGTCCCATGAACCAGAAGACTACTCTGCGGAAAATAAGCTGTCAATTAGCTGAGGTGGTCTGGAGGGGGGTAAAAAAAGAATTTTGGCAGCCAAAAAATCGTATTTGTGAGCTGCCGCAAATTAACTGAGGGAATGTTGATTAATTGTTGCTTGCTTTTACTGATTCAAATATCAGGTTCGATTACCGGAATATCGTTTCGACAATTTTGCCGCAGCCCGACTCAACACAGGTTCCAGAACCAACGCCAGCAGCATTTTTAGCGGGCGTCGGGCGACGGATTTCACCGCCCACCCTGCTACCCCCGCCGGGCCGTAGCGAAGCGCCGTTAAAAGCACCAGCTTACCTGCTATTTTAAAGCCCGGCTTAACCCTTTGCCCGGCACGTTGCCAGCGATTGTTCATTTCTAACCTCACAATTGGCGGAAACGACTACGTAAGGAAAAAGTATCGGACGTCACATAACGTTCCATTTCACGCAAACGCTTTTCACTAGCCGCCAGCTCGCGATCGACGGCATCCAACAGCTCACCGCTTGATGGCTGCTGCTCGCCGGAAACCACATTATCCGGCATCGGATCCAATACAAACGTCAGCACGATGTAAGCGACGAAGGTGAAAAAGGCCAGACCAAAAAAGACTGACAGCACCACCAGGATCCGTACCAGCTTCACAGGCACATCGAGATAATGCGCAATACCCGCACAAACCCCCTTCACCATGCCCTGCTGCGGAATACGCCACAGTTTTTTGTTCAGATTAACGCCTCCCATTAGCGGTCCCTCCAGTTTGGATGTTCAGCATCAAGGATGTCTTCCAGCGCCTGAATGCGCTCACGCATCCGCTGTGCGTCATCGTTGAGTTCGACCAGACGTTGCTGTTCACTTTGCGACAGTTCGCCACGACTGGAACGGTTGCTGTAATGCAGCCAGAGCCAAATCGGTAAAACAAACAGCACAAAGATGGTTAACGGGATAGCCAGAAATAGCGCGCTCATGAGTACTCCTTACAGGTGATGAGCGGCGGCGCGATCGGGCACCGCCAGATGTTATTATTGCTTGTCTTGCTGCATTTTGGCTTTAAGTTGCGCCAGCTGCTCGCTGATTTCATCATCTGCTTTCAGGTCAGCAAATTGCTGATCCAGGGACTTCTGTTTACCGAAATTATGGCTTTCAGCCTCAGCTTCCATCTGATCGATACGACGCTCGAAAGATTCAAAGCGCGCCATCGCTTCATCAAGTTTACCGCTGTCCAGTTGACGACGAACATCACGTGAAGAACTCGCTGCCTGATGACGTAGCATCAGCGCCTGCTGACGAGCACGGGTTTCACTGAGTTTATTTTCCAGCTCACCAATCTCTTTTTTCATACGCGCCAGCGTATCGTCAACCAGCGTGACTTCATGCTCCAGAGAGGTAATCAGGTCAGTCAATTTCTGTTTTTCGATTAACGCAGAACGCGCCAAATCTTCTTTCTCTTTGCGCAGCGCCAGCTCAGCTTTTTCTTGCCACTCTGCCTGTTGCGCGCTGGCCTGTTCGATACGACGAGATAATTGTTTCTTTTCTGCCAGAGCGCGTGCGGAGTTTGAACGCACCTCAACCAGCGTATCTTCCATTTCCTGGATCATTAACCGCACCAGCTTCTGCGGATCTTCAGCCTTTTCCAGCAACGCATTAATGTTGGCGTTCACGATGTCGGCAAAACGAGAAAAAATACCCATAATGTAATCCTCACTTACTGTTCTGATATCGGGCTATGCCCTGCTGATTTCGTAATGCACTTGGCGTGCCAACTTTTTATCCCATTGATTTTAATAATTATATCTAATTTTACCTGGCGAGAGAATTAGGGTAAATTGGTGAATAACACTAACAAATGGTGAATTTCATCATGGCAGGATACAAAGATAATCTTCTGGGTGAAGCAAACAGCTTTATTGAAGTGCTGGAGCAGGTTTCTCATCTGGCACCGCTGGATAAGCCTGTCCTGGTTATCGGTGAGCGAGGTACTGGGAAAGAGCTTATTGCCAACCGCCTGCACTATCTGTCCACCCGTTGGCAAGGCCCGTTTATTTCGCTTAACTGCGCAGCACTCAACGAGAACTTGCTTGATTCCGAACTGTTTGGTCACGAAGCAGGTGCCTTTACCGGGGCGCAAAAACGCCATCCAGGGCGTTTCGAACGCGCCGACGGCGGTACGCTGTTTCTTGATGAACTGGCAACCGCCCCAATGCTGGTGCAGGAAAAACTGCTGCGCGTTATTGAATATGGAGAGCTGGAACGTGTTGGCGGCAGCCAGCCGTTGCAGGTTAACGTACGACTTGTTTGTGCAACCAATGCCGACTTACCTCGCATGGTCAACGAAGGTACTTTTCGCGCGGACCTGCTGGATCGTCTGGCCTTTGACGTAGTGCAACTCCCACCGTTACGCGAACGCCAAAGCGACATAATGTTAATGGCCGAGCATTTTGCCATTCAGATGTGCCGCGAGATCGGGTTACCACTGTTTCCAGGGTTTAGTGCCGAAGCCAGAGAAACGCTCCTCCACTACCGTTGGCCGGGCAATATTCGTGAACTGAAAAACGTCGTGGAGCGATCCGTTTATCGACATGGGACCAGTGATTACCCGCTGGATGAGATAATCATTGACCCCTTCCGCCGCCATGTCGTGGAATCTCAGGTGCAGGAAGCAAAACCAGCATCTGTAGCATTACCGCTGGATCTGCGTGAATTCCAGCAGCAACAAGAGAAAGACTTTCTACAAACCAGTTTACTGCTGGCTAAATTTAACCAGAAAAAAGCCGCTGAATTACTGGGTCTGACTTATCATCAGCTACGAGCCTTGCTGAAGAAGCACCAGATCTAGCACGCATTTGCAAGTGTCATACTGGCGGGTTTGACGCATAACCTCATCTAAGCTACGCCAATTTTTCGAAAGTCGTGTTGGAAAAGTGTGAGCTGCGGGAGAACCGCTGGATGGGGACTCAGGTACTGGGTGCGACATTCAGTGGCTCAGATCTCTCCGGCGGCGAGTTTTCTACTTTCGACTGGCAAGCAGCAAACTTCGCACATTGCGATCTGACCAATTCGGAGTTAGGTGACTTAGATATTCGGGGTGTTGATTTACAAGGCGTTAAGTTAGACAACTACCAGGCATCGTTGCTCATGGAGCGGCTTGGTATCGCTGTGATTGGTTAGCCCAGCGTTTACACCGGGAGATGCGTTTGACGATTTACTTTTAACCAGTACGACTCCTGGCAAGCATTGTGAAACGTTTTCTCCAGTGGACGAATATCCTGACCTGCCGCATCAACGACATGCCATCTAATGCTGCATTCTGGACATGCATTTGATGAATATTTAACCAATTCATTTTCGCGAGAACAACGAATAACCACTCCCGAATCATGAAGCCATGTCTTATTTATAATCTCAACTTCAGCCATGTCATCCCGTTTACTGACATCCTCAATACAAATAACATTTTTGCCTATTTTTATAGCATTGACATAATCCGCTAAGTTGCTCATTTATTAAATATTCCCGTTGATTCGTACACTAACGCATTGTAATCGCTTACGCATTTTGTCACAGCGAGGAAACCGTAACAAATTACGCCAACTGTCCACATCCTGCACCGCGTTTATAGCAAGTCAGATGGGGCATGAAAATGCTAAGATAGTTAATAGAGTATCTTCAAAGTGGATAGCAGGTATGAATTTTGACCATGCCGCGATATTGAATTCGCGGTTATCACTCTTGCAACCCCCAACACAAACGGTAATGGCAAATGTCATTAAGTATTAGTAAGATAGCCACTTTATATATAACCCTTTAAAATTATGCGCCTGGTTTTATCATCTCTGATCGTGATGGCTGGATTTCTGAGTGGTCAGGCTGCTGCTGCGCCTGAGCAAGCTTCGCACGCTGATATCCGTGACAGTGGGTTTGTCTATTGCGTCAGCGGGCAGGTCAATACGTTCAACCCGCAAAAAACGAGCAGTGGTCTCATCGTCGACACGTTAGCGGCCCAATTGTATGACCGACTGCTTGATGTAGATCCCTACACCTATCGACTGGTGCCTGAGCTGGCTGAAAGCTGGGAGGTGCTGGATAACGGCGCAACCTACCGCTTCCATCTGCGTCGTGACGTACAGTTTCAGAAGACTGCCTGGTTCACTCCCACCCGCAAACTGAATGCAGACGATGTGGTGTTTACCTTCGAGCGCATCTTTGATCGCCACCATCCGTGGCACAATGTGAACGGCAGCAATTTCCCCTACTTCGACAGCCTGCAGTTCGCCGATAACGTCCAAAGTGTGCGCAAACTGGACAACAACACCGTTGAATTCCGCTTAACTCAACCTGATGCCTCCTTTATGTGGCATCTTGCCACACACTATGCCTCCGTAATGTCGGCGGAATATGCGGCTAACCTGGCAAAACAGGATCGTCAGGAACTGCTCGACAGACAACCTGTCGGCACAGGACCGTACCAACTTTCGGAGAATCGTGCCGGCCAATATATTCGGTTGCAGCGGCATGAAAAATTCTGGCGTGGCACTCCTCTGATGCCGCAGGTGGTAGTGGACCTCGGTTCTGGCGGAACCGGACGGTTATCAAAGTTACTGACCGGCGAATGTGACGTTTTAGCCTGGCCTGCCGCCAGCCAGCTCAGCATATTGCGTGATGACCCTCGCCTGCGTCTGACGCTGCGCCCGGGGATGAACATTGCCTATCTGGCGTTCAACACCAATAAACCGCCGTTGAATAACCCTGCCGTGCGGCATGCGCTGGCGCTAGCGATCAACAACCAACGGTTAATGCAGTCTATCTACTACGGGACGGCAGAAACCGCGGCATCTATTTTGCCTCGCGCCTCGTGGGCTTATGATAACGAAGCTAAAATTACAGAGTACAACCCGGCAAAATCGCGCGAGCAGTTAAAAGCACTGGGGCTGGAGAATCTGACGTTACAACTTTGGGTCCCTACCAGCTCTCAGGCCTGGAACCCCAGTCCGCTGAAAACCGCAGAGCTGATTCAGGCAGATATGGCTCAGGTGGGTGTGAAAGTGAAGATCATCCCGGTAGAAGGCCGTTTTCAGGAGGCAAGATTAATGGATATGAACCATGATCTGACGTTATCCGGCTGGGCGACGGACAGTAACGATCCTGACAGTTTTTTCCGGCCGTTGCTCAGCTGTGCCGCCATCAATTCACAGACCAACTTTGCCCACTGGTGTAATCCGCAGTTTGACAGCATTCTGCGCAAAGCCCTCTCTTCGCAGCAGCTTTCATCGCGAATTGATGCCTATGACGAAGCGCAAAATATTCTTGCGCAAGAGTTACCGATCCTGCCGCTGGCCTCTTCACTGCGTCTACAGGCTTACCGCTACGACATCAAAGGGCTGGTGCTCAGTCCGTTCGGCAATTCCTCTTTTGCCGGGGTATCCCGGGAAAAGAAAGATGAGGTGAAAAAACCATGATTATCTTCACCCTGCGTCGATTTTTGCTGCTACTGGTCACCCTGTTCTTCCTGACTTTTATTGGATTCAGCCTGAGCTATTTCACACCTCATGCGCCGTTACAGGGAGCATCGTTGTGGAACGCCTGGGTATTCTGGTTCAATGGTCTCATTCACTGGGATTTCGGCGTATCCAGTATCAACGGTCAGTTGATCTCAGAACAGCTGAAAGAGGTGTTCCCGGCCACAATGGAACTGTGCATTCTTGCCTTTGGTTTTGCACTAATGGTCGGGATCCCCGTTGGTATGCTGGCAGGTATCACGCGCAACAAATGGCAGGATCGTTGCATCAGCGCATTGGCTCTGATGGGGTTTTCTATCCCCGTTTTTTGGCTGGCTCTGCTGCTGACATTGCTCTTCTCACTGACCCTCGGCTGGTTACCCGTTTCCGGGCGTTTTGATCTTCTCTACGAGGTGAAACCCGTTACCGGTTTTGCCATTATTGATGCGTGGATCTCCGATTCACCCTGGCGCGATGAAATGCTGGTCAGCGCTATCCGTCATATGGTGCTCCCGGTGCTAACGCTCTCCGTTGCGCCCACCACCGAAGTCATTCGCCTGATGCGTATCAGCACCATTGAGGTCTTTGATCAGAACTACGTCAAAGCGGCGGCCACACGCGGTTTGTCACGCTTAACGATTCTGCGCCGTCACGTTCTGCACAACGCCCTCCCGCCGGTGATCCCACGCCTGGGCTTACAGTTTTCCACCATGCTGACGCTGGCGATGATCACCGAGATGGTCTTTAGCTGGCCTGGTCTTGGCCGTTGGTTGATTAACGCGATTCGCCAGCAGGATTACGCGGCGATTTCAGCGGGCGTTATGGTGATTGGCTCACTGGTTATCATCGTCAACGTTATCTCTGATATTTTGGGTGCTATGGCTAACCCTCTGAAACATAAGGAATGGTATGCCTTACGATAGCGTCTATAGCGAAAAACGCCCGCCAGGTACGTTGCGCACCGCATGGCGCAATTTCTATGGTGATGCAACTGCGATGATCGGCCTGTACGGCTGCGCGGGATTGGCTGTTTTGTGTATTTTTGGTGGTTGGTTTGCCCCTTACGGCATCGATCAGCAATTTCTCGGCTATCAGCTTTTACCGCCGTCATGGTCACGCTATGGCGAAGTCTCTTTCTTCCTCGGAACTGACGATCTGGGACGAGACGTTTTAAGTCGTCTGCTCAGCGGCGCGGCCCCGACCGTTGGAGGCGCGTTTGTCGTCACTCTTGCCGCCACACTGTGTGGCCTTGTATTGGGCGTAGTTGCCGGTGCGACGCACGGCTTGCGCTCCGCAGTGCTGAACCACATTCTGGACACCCTGCTGTCGATCCCTTCTCTGCTGCTGGCGATTATTGTGGTGGCCTTTGCCGGACCGCATCTGACACACGCCATGTTTGCGGTCTGGCTGGCGTTGCTGCCGCGCATGGTGCGCTCCGTTTACAGCATGGTGCATGACGAGCTGGAGAAAGAATACGTCATTGCCGCTCGCCTGGATGGTGCAACCACACTGAATATTCTGTGGTTTGCCGTTCTGCCGAATATTACCGCCGGTCTGATTACTGAAATCACCCGCGCACTGTCGATGGCGATTCTGGATATCGCCGCGCTGGGTTTTCTCGACCTTGGCGCACAGCTGCCATCCCCGGAATGGGGGGCCATGCTCGGTGACGCGCTGGAGCTGATTTATGTCGCACCGTGGACGGTCATGCTGCCAGGCGCAGCAATTATGATAAGCGTGCTGCTGGTTAACCTACTGGGTGACGGCGTGCGCCGCGCAATTATTGCGGGGGTGGAATAATGCCATTACTGGATATCCGCAACCTGACGATTGAATTCAGAACCGGTGACGACTGGGTTAAGGCAGTTGATCGCGTCAGCATGACCCTCAACGAGGGTGAAATCCGCGGGCTGGTCGGCGAGTCGGGTTCCGGCAAAAGTCTGATCGCTAAGGCCATTTGCGGCGTCGCTAAAGATAACTGGCGCGTAACCGCAGACCGTATGCGTTTTGATGATATCGATCTGCTACGCCTTTCCGCGCGTGAACGACGCAAACTGGTCGGTCATAACGTCTCCATGATCTTTCAGGAGCCACAGTCATGTCTCGATCCGTCTGAGCGGATCGGACGGCAGCTAATGCAAAATATTCCTGCCTGGACTTACAAGGGCCGCTGGTGGCAACGCATCGGCTGGCGCAAACGCCGTGCGATTGAACTCTTACACCGCGTCGGGATAAAAGACCATAAAGATGCCATGCGCAGCTTCCCGTATGAGCTAACCGACGGCGAATGCCAGAAGGTCATGATCGCTATCGCATTGGCGAATCAGCCGCGTTTGCTGATTGCCGATGAACCGACGAACGCGATGGAGCCAACCACCCAGGCGCAAATTTTCCGTCTGCTAACCCGTCTGAATCAAAACAGCAATACCACCATTTTGTTGATAAGCCATGACCTGCAAATGCTCAGCCAGTGGGCTGACAAAATCAACGTGATGTACTGCGGACAAACGGTGGAAACCGCGCCAAGTAAAGATTTGGTGACCATTCCGCATCATCCTTATACTCAAGCGTTGATTCGCGCTATTCCTGATTTTGGTAGCGCAATGCCGCACAAAAGCCGCCTGAATACCATGCCAGGAGCAATTCCATTGCTGGAACAATTACCCATCGGCTGTCGTCTGGGGCCGCGCTGCCCTTATGCACAACGCGAATGTATTGAAACCCCAAGACTGACCGGAGCAAAGAATCATCTCTACGCCTGTCATTTCCCGCTGAACATGGAGAGAGAGTGAGATGGTAGAAACCCTGCTCGAAGTTCGTAACCTGAGCAAAACCTTTCGCTACCGGACAGGTTTATTTCGCCGCCAGACCGTTGAGGCCGTCAAGCCCCTGAGTTTCACCCTGCGCGAACGTCAGACGCTCGCCGTCATTGGTGAAAACGGTTCAGGGAAATCTACGCTGGCAAAAATGTTGGCGGGTATGATTGAACCTACCAGCGGTGAGCTGCTGATTGACGATCATCCGTTAAAATATGGTGATTATTCATTTCGTAGTCAGCGGATCCGTATGATTTTCCAGGATCCGTCAACATCGCTTAATCCTCGGCAACGTATCTCGCAGATCCTCGATTTTCCGCTACGACTGAATACCGACCTCGAGCCTGAGCAGCGTCGTAAACAGATCGTGGAGACCATGCGCATGGTCGGACTGCTGCCCGATCACGTAAGCTATTACCCGCATATGTTAGCGCCGGGGCAAAAACAGCGTCTGGGCCTTGCCCGTGCGCTCATTTTACGGCCCAAAGTCATTATCGCCGACGAAGCCCTGGCTTCTCTGGACATGTCGATGCGTTCGCAGCTCATCAATCTGATGCTGGAATTACAGGAAAAACAAGGGATTTCATATATCTATGTGACTCAGCATATTGGCATGATGAAGCACATCAGCGACCAGGTATTAGTCATGCATCAGGGCGAAGTTGTTGAGCGCGGCAGTACAGCGGACGTTCTGGCCTCCCCGTTGCATGAACTTACCCGTCGCCTGATTGCAGGTCATTTCGGCGAAGCGCTTACCGCCGACGCCTGGCGGAAAGATCGCTAACAAACGACTGCCCCCTCAACCGGGGGGCATTCTGCCATCAGTGACACAACGTAGGTAAGAGCAGCGTATCAACTTCGGTAAACGTGACTGACGGATAAAGGGCACCCTGCATTGCCCAGACACCTGCAGCACTGGCCTCGTCGACAAGTTGTGCTGTTTCGACTCCCTTCACTACAACACGGTCGCAATATTCCCTGATATTTTTGATCAGCACCGGGAACATCGGTTTTTCTACCTGTTCCAGGAAAAAACCGCGATCCAGTTTAACAACGTCAAAATGACCGCAAACCAGCGGGCTGGCCCCTACGCTGCCGGAGCCAAGATCGCCTAACCACAATGCGTTTGGGCCGTCGCGAAGTGAATTAATCAACAGACTATTCAGGCACACTGTATTCGTCAGAAAACGTTCTGAAAGTTCCAGTGCAATAAATGGTAGTGCCTGTAAGGCCGACTTGATGGCTGGATCACCAATCGCCAGCAGCGCCATTTCGTCAATGAGTTTCAGGGTACAAATAAGGCTGTTACGCTCAAACCAGTCACGCTTTTCGGCAATTAATCGAATTTGCTCGAGCATGAAATTACGCTTTTGTTCGCTATCCCACGCTGAAATGATGAAATCTGGATGCAACGGTTGAACCGTATCTGAAGTAAACCGGGCGTTCATCTCCACACCCAGTAATTTATCTGTTGTGTCTCTCATCGTTTCCGCGATGAAATGGTAGTGCATAAGACCACTCCAATTGATCATAACATCCTGATAATGCACTTCTAATCACAATCAATCAATAATATCGATCAATGTATCGATATTGATCGATAAAAACAATATATCATAACAAGCTGAATATTGTCATATTTTTTGTTTTAAGAAAGTTCCTACCTTGCTATGTTTATTAACATCAGCTAGCAATGAAATAATACCATTTCAATGCCTTTGAAACCTTGCATTTTCTCTGCTTCACCGACGTTAAATGCCTGAACGAAGCATAACCTGTGGGGGATGATATACTCCCCACATGCAATGAAGTGACAGGTCACGTGAGGTTGATAACAATTCCTCAGGGAAAAGGCGTGGGATATAATTTCAGACCAATTTCGAGTGAGCTTAACGCGTCAATCATAATTCATTGATTGGTAAAAGATAAGTGTTAACAAAAAGGATTAAAGCCATGGGTTTTTTATCAGGTAAGCGTATTCTGGTGACAGGCCTTGCCAGTAAATTGTCTATCGCATGGGGAATCGCTCAGGCGATGCATCGCGAAGGTGCTGAACTGGCGTTCACCTACCAGAACGACAAGCTGAAAGGTCGTGTGGAAGAATTTGCAGCGCAATTAGGCTCCAACATTGTTTTGCAGTGTGATGTGGCTGAAGATGCCAGCATTGACGCCATGTTTGCTGAACTGAGCAAAACCTGGCCGAAATTCGACGGTTTCGTACACTCAATCGGCTTCGCACCTGCTGACCAACTGGATGGCGATTATGTGAACGCAGTTACCCGCGAAGGATTTAAAATTGCGCATGACATTAGCGCTTACAGCTTTGTTGCGATGGCAAAAGCATGTCGTTCCATGCTAAACCCTGGCTCTGCGCTACTGACGTTGTCCTATCTGGGCGCAGAGCGTGCAATCCCTAACTATAACGTCATGGGCCTGGCGAAAGCCTCCCTGGAAGCGAACGTCCGTTATATGGCTAATGCGATGGGGCCTGAAGGCGTGCGTGTGAATGCCATTTCCGCAGGTCCAATCCGTACACTCGCCGCTTCTGGCATTAAAGATTTCCGTAAAATGCTGGCGCACTGCGAAGCGGTTACACCGATTCGCCGCACCGTTACCATTGAAGATGTGGGTAACTCCGCTGCATTTCTGTGCTCCGATCTCTCTGCCGGTATCTCTGGTGAAGTCGTACACGTTGACGGTGGCTTCAGCATCGCCGCAATGAACGAGCTGGAACTTAAATAATCCTAAGACCTCGATGGGCGGTCTTGCGCCGCCCATGACACTCCTCTCAGCTACCACATATGCCTTTCTGATATTTATTATCACGTAACAATCTTTCATCCCCTCATCTGCTTACGTCAGGATATTGCAGCGCAAACGATCCGGCGTAGTAGTATGACGACGAGTCCGGGTCGCCACTTTTAGACCAAGGAACGCCCATGGAACAACGCCGAATTGAAGGCAAAAGCCACTGGTATCATGAGACGCAATCCAGCACGTATCCGCAAGATGTTCTGCCGCTGGTCCCGGAAGCCGCTCATGTCGACGACAGTTTTTTACTGGATCTGACATTACCTGATGACGCTCTTTCGCCCTTTCAATCCTGGTTAACCCCTGCCCGTAAACTTGCCCAGACGCTCTTCCCGGCTCATGTAAACCTGAATCAGATGCATACGTTCAGCGCTTATGAACGGATGAGTACAGCCCTGACCGTCGCTCAGGTGTATGGTGTGCAGCGATTATGTAATCACTATGCCGCGCGTTTAACACCGCTTCCCGGTCCGGACTCCTCGCGGGAAAGTAACCATCGACTGGCACAAATCACCCAATATGCTCGCCAACTTGCCAGCTCTCCTGCCGTGATAGGCGAACGCGACCGTCAGCATCTGGAGGCGGTCGGACTGACCACCAGCGATAATATTCTGATGAATCAAATCATCGGCTTCGTCGGTTTTCAGGCCCGAACCGTGGCCCTGTTTCAGGCCTGGTCTGGTCATCCGGTACGCCGAATACCGGGGCTGGATATTCAGCAATTTGCTCACGCTTCGTTATTTAACGCCACAAAGACAACCTGGCATGCTGCACCATTCCCGATCGAAAAATATCCCCCCCATGATGAGAACGCTGCCAGAGGATATCCCGATGAACTGCAAGCGCTGGTGCCATTATTGATACATTCACCGGTCATTTTAGATTTACTCACGACGCTGATTTCCAGTGCCCGGCGCAGCGCTGTATCAGTACAGGCATTTTCACTGGCAGCGCTGATGACGTCACGAATTAACGGCAGCGTGGCCTGCTTTAACGAGCAGGCGTATACAGCAAATGAATTAGTCGACGTTATCGCCCTGCTTCGCCTGGATGAACGTGAATTACAACGTTGGGAACAACGACATCCGGTTGAGCGCGTTACCCTACAGGCGGTACAATGGCTGACCCGGGCGCCCGACCGCTTTAGCACCGCACTGTTAACGTCTTTGTTCGATCAGGGAATCTCTTCAGAGCAGGCCATTAACCTGCTAGCCTGGAGTGGATTGTGCGGATGGTTGAATCGCTTGAAAATCGCGCTGGGCGACACTGATTAACCTATCCACTTACTGAAAGAGCGCTTGCTGCCACTGGCAGAATCGCGTAAAACTGTCAGCCGCTCTTTTAGCCACGAAAATAGACAATTATGCTTCAGGACAACCCGCTGCTAGCGCAGCTTAAACAGCAACTACATTCCCAGACGCCACGTGCTGAAGGGGTGGTAAAAGCCACGGAAAAAGGCTTTGGCTTCCTGGAAGTCGATGCACAAAAAAGCTATTTCATTCCACCGCCGCAGATGAAAAAAGTGATGCATGGCGACCGCATTGTTGCGGTTATCCATACAGAAAAAGATCGTGAGTCTGCAGAGCCGGAAGAACTGATCGAACCCTTCCTGACGCGCTTCGTGGGTAAAGTTCAGGGCAAAAATGATCGTCTGTCCATCGTGCCGGATCATCCGTTACTGAAAGATGCTATTCCATGTCGAGCCACCCGCGGCGTTGAACATGAATTTAAAGAAGGCGACTGGGCGGTTGCAGAAATGCGCCGTCATCCGCTGAAAGGCGATCGCACCTTCTACGCCGAGTTAACCCAATTTATCACTTTTGCTGATGACCACTTTGTCCCGTGGTGGGTCACACTGGCACGCCATAATCTGGAAAAAGAAGCACCGGACGGCGTAGCAACCGAAATGCTGGACGAAGGCCTGGTTCGTGAAGATTTAACCGCCCTCAATTTCGTCACCATCGACAGCGCCAGCACCGAAGATATGGACGATGCGCTGTATGCTGAAGAACAAGCTGACGGCACGCTACAATTAACCGTCGCCATTGCCGACCCAACAGCCTGGATTGCAGAAGGCAGTAAGCTGGATAAAACGGCAAAAATTCGCGCGTTCACCAATTATTTACCGGGGTTCAATATCCCGATGTTGCCACGTGAATTGTCTGACGATCTCTGCTCTCTGCGCGCGAACGAAGTGCGCCCAGTTTTAGCTTGTCGTATGAGCATTACCGCCGATGGCACGATTGAAGACAACATCACCTTCTTCGCTGCGACAATTGAGTCAAAAGCGAAGCTGGCCTATGACAATGTTTCCGACTGGCTGGAAGGTACGGGCGATTGGCAACCAGAAAACGACGCGATTGCGGAACAAATCCGTCTACTGCATCGTATTTGCCTGAGCCGAGGAGAGTGGCGTCATAACCACGCGCTGGTCTTTAAAGATCGCCCGGATTACCGTTTCGTTCTCGGTGAAAAAGGTGAAGTACTGGACATCGTCGCTGAGCCACGACGCATCGCAAACCGTATCGTGGAAGAATCCATGATTGCGGCAAATATTTGCGCCGCTCGTGTGCTTCGCGACAAACTGGGTTTCGGTATTTATAACGTCCATATGGGATTCGACCCGGCCAACGCCGACGCTCTGGCCGCGCTGCTGAAAACCCACGGTATGCACGTCGATGCCGAAGAAGTCCTGACTCTGGAAGGTTTCTGCAAACTGCGCCGCGAACTGGATGCTCAGCCATCCGGCTTCCTCGACAGCCGAATTCGCCGCTTCCAGTCCTACGCTGAAATAAGTATTGAACCAGGTCCACACTTTGGGCTGGGTCTGGAGGCATATGCCACCTGGACTTCCCCAATCCGTAAGTATGGCGATATGATCAACCACCGTCTGCTTAAGGCCGTCATCAAAGGCGAAACCATCGCCCGACCTCTGGATGATACCACCGTGCAAATGGCAGAACGTCGTCGCCTGAACCGGATGGCTGAGCGTGACGTGGGTGACTGGCTATACGCCCGTTTCCTGAGTGATAAAGCCGGTACCGACACCCGCTTTGCGGCCGAGATCATTGACGTCAGCCGCGGTGGCATGCGCGTGCGCTTAGTTGATAATGGCGCTGTTGCATTTATTCCAGCACCGTTCCTGCACGCCGTTCGTGATGAACTGGTATGCAGCCAGGAAAGCGGCACCGTGCAAATTAAAGGTGAAGTTGTTTACAAAGTCACGGATGTGATTGACGTAACTATCGCTGAAGTACGGATGGAAACCCGCAGCGTTATCGCGCGTCCAGCCGCGTAACACGCATAAATCAAGCGACCTTTCTCATTTTTGAAAGGTCGTTTTCTTTTTACCTCCCAAATTTCAACCGCGCACTACACTTCTTTCATCCAGTCAAAAAATTTATTTACTATTTTTCAGTTCCGTTGGCTTTGCTTTTTACGGATTCTGGATTACACATAAATATATAAAAAAAACAATACGTTCAGCCATAATCACCCTGAATGAATCATGGCTACCCATACTTTTGAGGCTCTATGCGCTTTAAACGGGATAGTACACATCATGAAAGACGTCCGGGAGCTGATTACGTTGTATAGCTATGTGGGCACTAATAACCCTTACTGGCGTTTGTCAGAGGATTGCAACATCCTGCATTTCTCTGTCGAAGAAACGTCAGAGGCCGATCAGACCATCGAATTATCCCCGGAACAAGCCGAACGCATTCGCGAGATGACGGTAATTACGTCAAGTTTATTAATGACGTTACCGATTGAAGATGACAACATTCCCGTGCATCTGGTCGGCCGAAAAATCAATAAGCGTGAATGGGCCGGTAGCGCATCCGCCTGGGATGACACCCCTTCCGTCGCCCGTGACCTGGCTCACGGCCTCTCTTTTGCCGAACAGGTGGTTTCTGAAGCCAATTCAGTTATTGTCATTCTTGATCGCATGGGCAACATTCAGCGGTTTAATCGACTGTGCGAAGAGTATACCGGACTCAAAGAACGTGAAGTCATTGGCCAAAGTGTATTTACATTATTTATGAGTCGACGTGAAGCTGCCGCGTCACGACGCAATATTGAGGTCTTTTTTCGCGAAGGTAACTCATATGAAGTTGAACGCTGGGTGAAGACCTGCAAAGGACAGCGTCTGTTTTTATTTCGTAATAAATTTGTGCATAACGGTAGCGGCAAGAACGAAATATTTCTGATCTGTTCCGGGACCGATATCACTGAAGAACGCCGCGCCCAGGAGCGTTTGCGGGTGTTGGCGAATACCGACTCTATCACTGGATTACCCAATCGCAACGCTATTCATGATCTGATCAGCAATGCGATTGAGAACGCGGGCGATACTCAGGTCGGGATTGTGTACCTCGATCTGGATAACTTCAAAAAGGTAAACGATGCCTACGGGCATATGTTTGGCGATCAGCTTTTGCAAAGCGTATCGCTGGCAATACTCAGTTGCCTTAGCGAAAACCAGTTACTGGCACGGTTTGGCGGCGATGAGTTTATTGTCCTTGCCACCGAAACATCCCAGGGTTCACTGGAAGCCACCGCGTCGCGTATTCTGACACGCCTACGTCAACCTTTTCGCATCGGCCTGATTGAAATCTATACCGGATGCTCTATTGGTATTTCCCTCGCTCCACAACATGGTCAGGACTGCGAGAGCGTCATTCGTAACGCCGATACGGCCATGTACACCGCGAAAGAAGGTGGCCGCGGACAGTTTTGTGTTTTCTCTCCGGAAATGAATCAGCGGGTATTTGAATATCTGTGGCTGGATACTAATCTGCGCAAGGCGCTGGAAAACGATCAACTGGTCATCCATTATCAGCCAAAGATAACCTGGCGAGGCGAAGTGCGCAGCCTGGAGGCGCTGGTTCGCTGGCAGTCTCCGGAACGTGGCCTCATTCCACCACTGGAATTTATCTCTTACGCCGAAGAATCAGGGCTTATCGTTCCTCTGGGTCGCTGGGTTATTCTGGACGTTGTGCGTCAGATAGCAAAATGGCGCGCAAAGGGAATCAATCTGCGCGTGGCGGTAAACGTTTCTGCCCGGCAGCTCGCCGATCAGACGCTATTTACCGATCTCAAGCAGGTGCTTCATGAACTCGACTTTGAATATTGCCCCATCGATGTCGAGTTAACGGAAAGCAGTTTAATTGAAAATGAGCAACTGGCACTGTCCGTCATTCAGCAGTTTAGCCAGATGGGGGCGCAAATCCATTTGGATGATTTTGGTACCGGTTATTCGTCACTGTCTCAACTGGCCCGGTTCCCACTTGATGCAATTAAACTGGATCAAACCTTTGTCAGGGATGTACACAAACAACCTGTTTCGCAGTCGCTGGTACGTGCCATTGTTGCGGTCGCACAGGCACTCAACCTACAGGTCATCGCCGAAGGTGTTGAAAGCGCGAAAGAGGATGCGTTTTTAACCAAAAATGGCGTCAACGAGCGTCAGGGTTTTTTGTTTGCCAAGCCAATGCCAGCAGTTGCATTTGAACGTTGGTATCGACGGCACCTGAATAAAAAAACACGCTAATGCAGTGGGATCAAACGTTGAGAATAGCCATAAATGGACATTACGTAACGATCCTATCTGCATGTAATCACAGAATATATAATATTCTTCTATCGTTGAAGTTAATACTATTTTTCCCTTCTCTTTTGCCATGAAATTCTGCATCATGAAATTCAAACTCTATTGCCATTAGGATGATAACCATGTCTGATATCGACGCTCAGCGTCTGGCCGAACGCATTGATACTGTGCTGGATATCCTCGTTGCAGGTGATTACCACTCAGCTATCCATAATCTCGAAATTCTGAAGGCTGAGCTGCTAAACATGACCAAAGAAGATGCCGAATCTTTGCCCAAAAAGCACAAGGCTCCCTGGGAGATCTGATGGCATTAACCCTTTAATGTCGCTGCTGTAAGCAAACTGCACGTGAGGCAGTTTCCGTTTAATTTCCGATACGATATCGCAATAAAATTAATATTATGAATTCCCGACAACAATCTATTTTGCAGATGGTGACTGATAAAGGTCAGATGAGCGTTGCCGAACTGGCAAAAATCACCGGTGTCTCAGAAGTGACGATTCGACAGGATCTGAACACACTGGAAAAACAGAGTTATTTACGCCGAGCGCACGGTTTTGCTGTTTCATTGAACAGCGATGATGTGGAAACGCGCATGATGACTAATTTTACGCTGAAGCGTGAGCTGGCTGAATTCGCCGCATCGCTGGTAAGCCCAGGCGAGTCCGTATTCATTGAAAACGGCAGTAGCAATGCGCTCTTAGCCAGAACGCTCGCGGAGCAAAAAGATGTCACCATCATTACCGTCAGCAGCTATATAGCCCATCTGCTGAAAGAAACCCCTTGCGAAGTGATTCTTCTTGGCGGCATCTATCAGAAAAAAAGCGAAAGTATGGTTGGGCCCTTAACTCGCCAGTTTATCCAGCAGGTACACTTCAGCAAGGCCTTTATCGGCATTGATGGCTGGCAGGCTGACACCGGCTTCACCGGACGCGACATGATGCGTTCTGATGTGGTTAACGCGGTGCTGGAAAAAGGTGCAGAAGTTATTGTGCTTACTGACAGCTCAAAATTCGAAGCCATTCACCCGTACACGCTGGGTCCATTAGAGCGATTCAGCCGCGTAGTCACGGACTCCAGACTTAGCGCCAGCGTACAAATGCAGCTTGAGCACTCCGGATTAACCGTCAATATCATTGATGCCCACGCGTAACATCTTCAGCAGATGATTTGTCAGTTGGCAAATCATCTCCCCTCTGAGAGCTATCTGACAGCCCAATTAAGACTTTTTACCTGTCGTTAACAGGATTAAGTCGTAAAATTAATGTTAGCGATATAACAGGAACGAACCTCCAACTTCAGGATAGTGTTTGTAATGCCTTCGCTAAACGGTTTCACGGAAATATCTTCGTTAGCCTAAATTTAGCGCTATTCTTAAAGAACACTGGATTCCGTGAATCAATAATTCAGGAGAAAGTATTATGTTAGTAACGAGCAAAAAAATGACCGCTGCCATTCTGGCGATTACTCTGGCAATGTCGCTGAGCGCCTGCTCTAACTGGTCCAAACGCGATCGTAACACCGCAATCGGTGCTGGTGCAGGTGCAATAGGTGGTGCAGTCCTGACTGACGGCAGCACGCTGGGTACGCTGGGTGGTGCTGCAGTAGGTGGTATCATTGGCCACCAGGTGGGTAAATAATCTACGGTTGAACGGCTCGATATAATAATACGTTTACTTTTTCAGGTCTGTATTATTAAAAAGCCACGGAAAAATTCCGTGGCTTTTTTATTAACCGCCAGCCAGTTTAACTTTCATTCCTTTGGCTTCCAGCAGCGATTTAATCAGGTCGCGTTTATCACCCTGTATCTCAATCACGCCATCCTTAACTGCCCCGCCGCAACCACATTTTTTCTTCAGTTCCGCAGCTAATTTGGTCAGTTCGGCATCATCTTGATCAATACCGGTAATCAAACACACGCCCTTGCCTTTGCGGCCACTGGTCTGGCGCTGGATACGGACAATGCCATCGCCTTGTGGACGCACAGGAGCAGCTTTTGGTTCATCAATGCGCCCGGAGTCGGTTGAGTAGACCAGGCGAGAGTTTGAGTCGTTCATTTACGCACCTCGTTTCAGTGAGGCATTAATCATCTTCAGCGTCTGAGCCGGATCTGCCGACTGCGTGACCGGACGACCAATAACCATATAATCCACACCAGCTAACTGTGCTTGTTCCGGCGTCATAATGCGACGCTGGTCGCCCGCCTCGCTGCCTTCAGGACGAATACCCGGCGTAACCAATTTAAATGCCTGGCCAAACGCCTGCTTGAATCGCACCGCTTCCTGCGCGGAGCATACAACGCCATCCAAACCACAATGCTGGGTTAAGCGCGCCAGCCTTTCAGCATGTTCTGCAGGTGACAACGTCACGCCGAGATCGGCGAGGTCGCTGGCTTCCATACTGGTCAGAACCGTTACCGCAATCAGCAACGGTGCGTCCTTGCCAAAAGGTAATAAGGCTTCACGTGCGGCGGTCATCATACGCGCCCCACCAGAAGCATGAACGTTAACCATCCACACGCCAAGCTCAGCCGCTGCAGCAACGGCATGCGCGGTAGTGTTGGGAATATCATGAAATTTCAAATCAAGAAAAACGTCAAAGCCACGCTGTTGTAAATCGCGAACCAACTGAGGTCCAAAAAGCGTGAACATCTCTTTGCCCACTTTCAAACGGCAATCACGAGGATCAATTCTGTCGACAAAAGCTAATGCTTTATCACGATTGGAATAATCGAGAGCGACAACGACAGGAGAATCAGTAACAGCACGAGAAGAAGATGAAGCAGTAAACGTCATGACCAGACCTTCTTGAGGATGGGCGCCGACAGTAGCGCGAAATGGGTAAACGGCGTGCATTCTACCTGCGGTAATAGAAAATTAACAGGCGCGATTCCATTTCTGCCAGGCGAATTTGGCAACGGCGGCTGAGGATGGCTTTGTTACTCATCATAAGTATGTTGTAACTAAAGTAAGATTTTTTTAAAAATTACAACCCATCAAGTCCGCGAATAGGCTTAATGGTTGACCATGAGCGACAAGATGGGCAGTGCCAGTACAGTGTATATGCGGTAAATCCGCACTTCTGGCAACGATAGCGCGGCTTGCTGCGCACCTGCTCCCCGACCATATCGCGCAGAACCATCAGGCTCTCTTTCGCGCGCCCTTCTTCTGCTTCGTTAAGATGGTAATCCATTAATTTGTGGAACACGCGCATCGTAGGATGGCGTTGTAGTTGGCGGGTAATATAAACCTGAGCGGTATCAGTCCCCTCACGCGCTTCAAGAATATCGGCCAGCATCAGCTCGGCGGCGGCGCCAGTATTCTCTTCAACGGCCCGACGTAAAAACTCTGCCCACTCATCGGTTTTCCCCAGATGCTGGTAGCAGCTTTGCAGCATTTCCAGCGTTTCGCTGACCAGTTCTTTATCCTGAGAAATCACGCGTTGCAGACTTTCAACGGCCTTCGCGTACTCGCCTTTCACCATGTACACACGGCCCATCATGATGGAAACCCGGGCACTGTTTTTGTCTGCCGCAGCCCCTTTTTTCAACAGCGTCATGGCGCGATCCATATCGTCACTGCCCATCTGCTGTAAGGCCAGTTCGCAGTAGAAGTGGGCTATCTCAATACGCTGTTTATCTTTGCCTAGCTTCACCAGACGTTCTGCGACATCAATGGCTTTCTGCCAATCGCTGGTCGCCTGATAAATTTGCAGCAGTTGCTGTAATGCACCGACGCGAAAATCTGTTTCATCGGTAAGCTGATTGAACATGTCTTCCGCGCGGTCGTACAGACCTGCGGCCATGTAATCGCGCCCCAGCTGTTGTACGGCCAACAAACGCTGCTCGTAGGTCAGCGAAGCACTTTCCATTAACGTTTGATGGATGCGGATTGCGCGGTCGACTTCACCGCGCGAGCGAAACAGGTTTCCGAGAGTGAGATGAGCCTCAACGGTGCCCGTATCCTCTTTTAGCATATCGAGGAACAGATCCACCGCTTTGTCTTGTTGGTTGCTCAGGAGGAAGTTAACCCCGGCGACATAGTCACGGGAAAGACGGTTAGCTTCATCCTGCTTGGTTTGTTGCGCACTTCTGCGACCCATATACCACCCATAGGCAGCGGCTACAGGTAAAAGCAGAAACAACAACTCCAACATAAATAATTATTCCTTCACAACCGACGAATCGGCAGAAACCGCAACGTCGGTCGCAGGCGTAAGCTGGTTTTCCAGTCGTTTGATTTTACGTTCGGCGCGCGCAAGAGACACACGAACCTTCAGCCAGAAAAGGCCGCAAATTAACCAACCAATCGCAAAACCTGCGGCAAACAATACAGCAAGCAGCGTAGAGATACGATACTCACCCTGAGCCAGCAGGTAATTAAACGTAACCTGTTGATCGTTTTGCGCACCTAATGTCACCGAAATAACAAAAATCGCCAACACCAGTAAGAAAATGAGTAAATATTTCACATTACTTCCCGTTATGTGGTTTAAGCGAATAAATCGTGTACAACTTACCGCGTTGAGCCCTTTAAATTACCATTTTCACAACGAGTGCGAAATGGAAAAGCGCTTTCCGCTTTCTGATTTAAGGGCAAAATTTGAAAAATCAATCATAGCTAGCTTTCTTGCTCGCGTTGCGCGATTTCTTTTGCCTCCTGCACAGGCGGCGTAAGTGGTCCGCATACTCGCTGCGCGAGCCAGGTCGCCAGCGTTACCAGCAGCCATGAAATCAGCGTTGCAACGACCAAATCACGCGGCCAGTGCATGCCCAACAGCAAGCGGCTACCCATAACACTTGTCGCCCAGATAAGCAAAAACACAATCGTCAGCGTACGTCTGCGTGGCCATAACAGCCCTACTGCCAGTAAAGCCCAACTGGCAGCAAACATCGTATGTCCTGACGGAAAGGCAAAACCCGTTTCTTTTTGCCAGTGCTTACGTAGAAACGTCGGAATATCCTGTTGTTCGGCCAATTGCTCTTTAACTAAGTTGCCACGATCTTTACGTTTTAAAGTGTAGAACTCATCAACCGGGATATGGTGCGTTTTTTCCAGCCATACGACAAAGGGCCTAGGTTCCTGCACCCTGTCTTTAACCCAGGACTTCACTCCCTGACCGACTAAAATTGCCGCGGCCAGGATCGCAAACAGCATTACCGCAGCTTTCAGACGAAAACGCAGACACCACAGAAACCATGCGCAGAGCACAACGTGAGTGATAATCCCCCACGGCTGCGTCACTGTTTCCGTTACCCAGTACAGAGATTTTAGCCACCAAACGTTGTGTCCCGGCTGCCAACTCCAGCCCGATACCCATACAGCAACCGGCATAATAAGTAGCAGCCCGGCCCCGACCGCAGTGCGCTTTGCAATTGACAGCATTGCCTCTCCTTTCGTCGATAAGTCTCACAATCATAACTGAAAAAAGTGCATGCCGGGAAAATTGACATTTTTGTGCCATTCCAAAGGCGAATCCGTTGTCGCGATTAGGTGAACATCGTTGCCTTATGGCAAAATAGTGCAATACAGAACAAGAAGCCAACAGGCGACGGCACGACAGTGCCAGCATAATCTGGAGAATTACATGCAGCTTAAACGTGTGGCAGAAGCCAAACTGCCAACCCCCTGGGGTGATTTCCTGATGGTGGGATTTGAAGAACTGGCAACCGGACACGATCACGTCGCACTGGTTTTTGGCGATATCACTGGTCAAACGCCTGTTCTGGCGCGTGTCCACTCCGAATGTCTGACTGGCGATGCATTGTTTAGCCTGCGTTGCGATTGCGGCTTCCAGCTCGAAGCGGCTCTCACCCACATTGCTGAAGAAGGGCGCGGTATCCTGCTTTATCATCGTCAGGAAGGACGCAATATCGGCCTGCTCAATAAAATCCGCGCCTACGCGTTGCAGGACCAGGGTTATGATACCGTTGAGGCTAACCATCAGTTGGGCTTTGCGGCAGATGAGCGTGATTTCACGCTGTGTGCGGATATGTTCAAGCTGCTGGGCGTGGACGAAGTTCGTTTGCTGACCAATAACCCGAAAAAAGTGGAAATTCTGACCGAAGCGGGAATCAATATTGTTGAACGCGTGCCGCTGATTGTGGGTCGTAACCCGAACAATGAACATTACCTGGACACCAAAGCCGCCAAGATGGGGCATTTGCTGGGCAAGTAATGGTTGTTACCGCCGATAAAAAAGCCTGCTCTCGCAGGCTTTATACATTTTAATTCAACATATTACGAATCACGTAGTGCAGAATACCATCGTTTTGGTAGTAAGTTAGCTCCGTCGCGGTATCGATACGGCAGCGGCATAAAATCACCTCTTTACGTCCATCTGAGCGAACCATATTCACCGGTACTGTTGCGCCCGGCTTGATGTTTTGCAGGTCCGTAATATCGATCGCTTCCTCACCTGTTAGCCCCAGCGTTTTGCGCGTGACGCCCTGCGGAAATTCCAGCGGCAAAATCCCCATACCAATCAGGTTAGAACGGTGAATTCGCTCAAAGGACTCAGCGATAACTACGCGAATCCCCAGCAAGCGCGGGCCTTTTGCCGCCCAGTCGCGACTGGAGCCAGAGCCATACTCTTTCCCGGCAATAACCGCCAGGGGGATATTCTCCTGTTGATATTGCATAGCCGCATCATAGATAGCCACTACCTCGGTTCCCGGCAAATGACGCGTCATCCCACCTTCCACGCCGGGTACCATCTCATTACGAATACGAATATTGGCAAAGGTACCGCGCATCATCACTTCATGATTCCCGCGTCGTGAACCATAGGAGTTAAAATCTTTACGCTCAACGCCGTGGCTTTGCAGATAACGACCTGCCGGGCTATCCGGCTTAATACTGCCGGCAGGAGAAATATGGTCGGTGGTGACGGAATCCCCAAGCATCGCGAGGATACGCGCACCATGAATGTCCTGGACCGGATCCGGCGTAGCCTGCATGCCATCGAAGAACGGCGACAAGCGGATATAAGTTGAGTCAGACTGCCAACCATAGGTATCAGCCCGATCAACCTGGATAGCTTTCCATTCTGGCGTGCCTTCAAAGACTTCAGCGTACTCTTTATGGAACATGGCGGTAGAAACCTGCTCCACGGCACGGGCAATTTCCTGAGCCGTCGGCCAGATATCTTTCAGATAAACGGGATCGCCCTTTTTGTCATGGCCTAACGGATCTTTCGTCAGATTGATATTCATATTCCCTGCTAGCGCATATGCCACCACCAGCGGCGGAGACGCCAACCAGTTGGTCTTCACGAGCGGATGGATACGCCCCTCAAAGTTTCGGTTGCCGGAAAGTACGGCGCCAACGGTGAGATCGCCTTTTTTGATGGCTGTCTCGATAGGATCGGGTAACGGACCCGAGTTACCAATACAGGTGGTACAGCCATAACCTACAAGGTTAAATCCCAGCTCATCAAGGTACGGCGTGAACCCAGCCTGCGCCAGATAATCAGACACCACCTTCGAACCTGGCGCCAGCGAGGCTTTCACCCAAGGCTGACGTTTCAGACCAAGTGTCACTGCTTTTTTCGCCAGCAGTCCCGCCGCCATTAATACGCTTGGGTTAGAGGTGTTGGTACAGGAAGTTATAGCTGCTATCACCACCGCACCGTCCGGCAGCTTATACTGCTGGCCGCTCATGGTGTAGTCCACGGGCTGACGGTCTTTCAGCGAGCTATTTACTTCGAGTTCATTGCTCGCCGAAAACGCTTTCGGAACATCAGCCAGTGCCACCCGATCCTGCGGGCGCTTCGGTCCGGCAAGACTAGCTTCCACACTGCCCATATCCAGCTCCAGTGAACTGGTAAATACGGGTTCATCCCCTGGATTACGCCACATTCCCTGCGCTTTAGCATAGGCGCTGACCAACTCAACCTGCTCCTCACTGCGTCCACTCAGACGCATATATTCAAGAGTGATGCCATCGATCGGGAAGAAACCGCAGGTTGCGCCGTATTCCGGCGACATGTTAGCAATGGTTGCCCGATCGGCCAGCGGTAAGGTGTCGAGGCCATCACCATAGAATTCAACAAATTTACCGACCACGCCGTGCTTACGCAGCATCTGGGTAACGGTTAAAACCAGGTCGGTAGCGGTGATACCTTCCCGCAGTTTGCCCACTAGTTTAAAGCCCACAACATCCGGGATAAGCATAGAGACCGGTTGACCCAGCATTGCTGCTTCAGCCTCAATGCCTCCAACGCCCCATCCCAGCACACCGAGACCATTAATCATTGTCGTATGGGAATCGGTACCGACCAGCGTATCGGGATAAGCCACCCACTCACCGTCCTGTAACTCGCTCCAGACGGCTTTGCCAAGGTATTCAAGGTTTACCTGGTGGCAAATCCCCGTTCCCGGCGGTACAACGCTGAAGCGACTAAATGCCTGCTGTCCCCATTTCAGGAACACATAACGTTCATGGTTACGTTCCATTTCCAGGCGAACGTTTTCTTCGAAAGCATCATCATCACCAAAACGGTCCACCGTTACCGAGTGGTCAATGACAAGGTCCACTGGCGAAAGCGGATTCACTTTTGCCGTATCTCCCCCCAGACGTTTCACAGCTTCGCGCATGGCGGCAAGATCGACCACCGCCGGAACGCCGGTAAAATCCTGCATCAGAACACGAGCGGGTCGATAGGCAATTTCACGATCGGCGTGGGCGGTCTTCAGCCAATGTGCGAGAGCATGAATATCATCTTCGGTAACGGAATTACCATCCTGCCAACGAAGCAGGTTTTCCAGCAACACTTTTAGCGATTTGGGTAGTCGGGTGATATCACCCAGTGATTTAGCGGCCAGAGGTAAACTGTAGTAGCGGTAGGTTTTATCTTTAACCTGCAATGTGTCCATACTGGCTTCTCGTAGGGTCGACGACATAGCTCCTCCTTAAATGACAGGGTTGGATCCCCTGATTTTCCTCAGGGTTAGTATTAAAGATAACACAAACAAAATGTAACGCTTTGATAACAACTCAAAATGATAAAAGTAGCGGGCGATATAAAAGCGCGAACTGAGGTCGATGGTGAGGAGGAAGGTCTAGCCGTGTAGATTAATAGGATGAATATTCAGCAGGCAATAGAGCAATGGATAATACGTTGATTAGGTTGTTGATGACGATTACATGGATAAATGATTCGATATTCAAGGCCACAAGGTAATCGTTATTATAAAATACGTACGAATTATTGTTTCTGTTCATCATCATCAGTTAACAGATCAATAAACGCCCGTTGCTCAGGAGAAAGGTTCCAGGATTCGGGTACCTTCTGCCCCTTCTCTGCGACGGTTTTGCTCTCTTGTTCATGGTCATGAGGCGATAGCGTTTCGGTAGAGTGCTGCTCTGGTGCGGACATACTTACCCCCACACATTCCAGGCCACGAGTGCGACAATAATCCAGAATATCGCAGAACCAAGAAATACGGCGAACCAGGCTTTACGTTTCATCACCGGATCCCTGCGTGCTGGCTGGTTTCCTGAAGGCATCGCTAACCTCATACTATCGAAATCACTTATCATTTAGGCACCAAACAATCGGTACAATTAATCATCAGATAGGAGGAATCCTAATAAAAAAGGCGAAAAAAAGCCAGTTAATTTTCAGACTCGTCCTGATAAATAAATCGATTGTTTGATCGGTTATAAATATTTGAAAGGAATTTTTGGCAAGCTGACTAATTTGAAACTACTTTAGAGAACTTTTTCCATAAACTATATATGGTTAATTTATTCACGGTAAATTATCAATTAATTCAGTGTTTCCCGTCGGTATCGCTTTATGCTTATGGATACCGACGAGGTTACAGCCGTTATTATTTCTCAGGCAATTTAATATCTTTAAACATGGCTTCAATATCATCGTTGGAACGCAGCGCCACCGCCGTGTCCACCACATCACGCGTCAAATGCGGCGCGAAACGTTGAATGAAATCATACATGTAACTGCGTAAGAAGGTGCTGCGACGAAAACCAATTTTGGTGGTGCTATGGCTGAAGATATCGTGAGCATCCACGCGTACCAGGTCAGGATCGGAAACAGGATCAACCGCCATACTGGCAATTACACCCACGCCAAGGCCCAGACGAACATAGGTTTTAATGACATCAGCATCGGTCGCGGTAAAGACAATACGTGGCTCCAGACCCGCGCGGTTGAACGCGGTGTCCAGCTCCGAGCGTCCGGTAAAACCAAACGTGTAGGTCACCAGCGGATACTGTGCCAGTTCCTCAATAGAAACCGAAGATTTTCCCGCCAACGGATGATCCGGCGTGACGACGATTGAGCGGTTCCAGTGGTAGCAAGGTAACATCACCAGGTCGTCATACAGGTGCAAAGCTTCCGTCGCGATAGCAAAATCTGCATTTCCTTTCGAAACGGCTTCGGCGATTTGCGTCGGCGATCCCTGGTGCATATGCAATGAGACGCGAGGATAGCGCTCAATAAAACCTTTAATCACGTTCGGTAAAGCGTAACGCGCCTGAGTATGCGTAGTGGCGATATATAACGAGCCTTTGTCCGGCCAGGTATGTTCGCCAGCAACGGACTTAATGGCATCCACCTTCGACAGAACTTCTCGCGCAATACGAATAACTTCCTGCCCTGCTGGCGTAACCTGCGTCAGGTGCTTACCGCTACGGGCGAAAATCTGGATGCCAAGTTCATCTTCCAGCATACGAACTTGCTTACTGATACCGGGCTGCGAGGTATAAAGCCCTTCCGCTGTTGAGGAGACATTAAGGTTGTGGTTCACCACCTCAACAATGTAGCGAAGCTGCTGTAATTTCATGTTATGCCATCCCGATTCGCGCCATCAAATCATCGTTTCAATGCAGGCTCGCGGGCGCTGCTAATACGATTTAATAATAAAAAGTCTGTTAACTATAACCACTATATCATTTCTATGTACGCTGTATAGGTATGACAAAAAATAATATGCGAGAAACAAAAAGGGCCGCTTACGCGACCCTTTGAGGAGAAATTCAGCCGAAACGCTGTTATTTCTTCCCTTCTACCCATTTGCCGTCAACGAAGAACGCGGACCAGCCAGTCGCCTTACCGTCTTTCTCAGCGGCAACGTATTGCTGCTTGGTTTTACGGCTGAAACGAACCATGGACTTGTTACCATCCGGATCAGTTTGCGGCGCATCTGCCAGATAACGCAGTTTTTCCGGCAGGCGATCGCGGAAGCGGTACAACTCTTCCACCAACGGCGCACGAGTCTCACGTGATTTCGGGAACGTATTGGCCGCCAGGAAGATACCTGCAGCACCATCACGTAACACGAAATACGCGTCAGATTTTTCACACGGCAGTTCCGGCAACGGAACCGGGTCTTCTTTCGGCGGAGCGACTTCACCGTTACGCAGGATCTTACGGGTGTTTTTGCACTCGTCGTTAGTACACGCCATGTACTTGCCGAAACGTCCCATTTTCAGGTGCATTTCAGAACCACATTTTTCGCACTCGACGATAGGACCGTCATAACCCTTGATACGGAACTCGCCCTCTTCGATCTCGTAGCCGTCGCAGGTTGGGTTATTACCACACACATGCAATTTACGCTTAGGATCGATAAGATAACTGTCCATTGCCGTACCGCACTTCTGGCAGCGGCGTTTGGCGCGCAATGCGTTCGTTTCCGCGTCGTCGCCTTCCAGCACGTTCAATACTTCGTTTTCCGGCACCAGGTTAATGGTGGTTTTGCAACGCTCTTTCGGGGAAAGTGCGTAGCCGGAGCAACCAAGGAAAACGCCGGTACTGGCGGTACGAATACCCATTTTGCGTCCGCAGGTCGGGCAATCAATGCTGGTCAGCACCATCTGGTTCGGACGCATACCGCCTTCTTCAGGATCTTTCTCGGCTTTATCCAGTTGCTGAGTAAAATCAGTGAAGAAGTTGTCGAGTACGCCCTTCCATTCGGCTTCTTTATTCGCCACCTGGTCGAGGCTATCTTCCATCTGCGCGGTAAAATCGTAGTTCATCAGTTCGCGGAAGTTTTCTTCCAGACGATCGGTGACGATTTCACCCATTTTTTCAGCGTAAAAGCGACGGTTTTCAACGCGAACATAACCGCGATCCTGAATCGTAGAAATGATCGACGCATAGGTAGATGGGCGACCAATGCCACGCTTTTCAAGCTCTTTAACCAGCGAAGCTTCACTGAAGCGCGCAGGCGGTTTAGTAAAGTGCTGTGCTGGCGTCAGTTCGATAAGCGTCAGGGTATCGCCTTTGTCCACCGCCGGTAAGATGCGATCTTCATCGCCTTTACGCAACGCTGGCATCACTTTCGTCCAGCCATCGAAGCGCAGAATACGACCGCGCGCCTTCAGGCGGAAATCACCCGCACCCACGGTGAGCGTGGTGGAATCGTATTTAGCTGGGGTCATCTGACAGGCAACAAACTGGCGCCAGATCAGCTGATACAGTTTTTGCGCATCAGCTTCCATATCTTTCAGCGATTCCGCCTGTACGGCGACATCAGAAGGACGGATAGCTTCGTGCGCTTCCTGCGAGTTCTCTTTGCTGGCGTACTGGTTCGCGTTTTCCGGCAAATATTTTTTACCAAAATTATCGCTGATGTAATCGCGAACCATGGTCACTGCATCCTGGCTCAGGTTGGTTGAGTCAGTACGCATGTAAGTGATGTAACCCGCTTCATACAAACGCTGCGCCATCATCATGGTTTTCTTCACACCGAAGCCGAGACGCGTGCTCGCAGCCTGCTGTAGCGTGGAGGTAATGAACGGTGCGCCCGGCTTGCTGCTGGTCGGTTTATCTTCACGTTCCAATACGCTATAGCGCGCTTTTTCCAACAGGCTAACAGCGGCAAGCGTTTGTTCCCGATTTACGGGACGGAACGGCTTATCATTTTGATGCGTCACCTCAAGCGGCAACGCGTCGCCGCCCGGCGTGGTCGTATTAGCATCAATTTCCCAGAACTCTTCTGGAACAAATGCTTTGATTTCGCGTTCACGCTCAACCACCAGGCGCACAGCCACAGACTGTACACGACCAGCTGACAGACCGCGTGCAATTTTTTTCCACAGCAGTGGCGACACCATATAGCCCACAACACGGTCCATAAAGCGGCGCGCCTGTTGCGCATTAACACGATCGATGTTCAACTCGCCCGGTTTTTCAAACGCCTGGCGAATAGCATTTTTGGTAATTTCATTAAACACCACGCGGCTGTAGCGGGTGTCGTCGCCACCGATGACTTCCCGCAGGTGCCATGCAATGGCTTCCCCTTCGCGGTCAAGGTCAGTTGCGAGATAGATGTGGTCGGCTTTTTCAGCCAGTTGCTTCAGTTCAGAAACAACTTTCTCTTTACCAGGCAGCACTTCATAGCGCGCATCCCAGTTGTGCCACGGGTCAACACCCATACGGTTGACGAGAGCGCCACGTTCATCCTTTTTGGGCTTTTTAGCCGTTTTGGTGGAGGTTGAGTCGGCGCTCTTTTTAGTTGCTGAGCCACTGGTCGGCAAATCACGGATATGACCGACGCTGGATTTCACCACGTAGTCATTACCCAGATACTTGTTGATCGTTTTGGCTTTTGCCGGGGACTCAACGATGACAAGAGCTTTACCCATATTCACCTTTACCTAATTTGATTCTTCCAGAATGCGTCGCACGTTGATTCACCTTCCACTGGCGACGAGACATCGATATGGTCTCTGCGTCGGCGGATATCAACCCTTTAAACTGATTCGCGCTTGTAATGTAACTCTCATGTAACTGAGTTAACAGGCTTTTTTTCTCACAAACGCTCTAGCACGACGAAGTATTGGTCGAATGTCAAGCAAATCTGTTGCCAGATTGACGAAAGCGTCACACTGTACCTGATAAAATGCGTTACGCAACTTTATTAGCATGCAAAAACAAATCTCGCCAGTTGCAACACTGTCGTAAAACCTTCATTTATGTCAGGGAATATTTGCCCATAAGGCGGGCTCAGCGTAGACTAATGTCCTTGTTTAAGGAGTAAATCATGCATAAAGACACTCAACCCATCGATCGCGAAACACTGCTGATTGAAGCCAACAAAATCATTCGTGAGCATGAGGACACGCTGGCGGGGATTGTCGCCACCGGCGTTACGCAGCGAAACGGCGTGCTGGTTTTCAGCGGAGATTACTTTTTAGACGAACAAGGGCTACCAACGCCCAAAAGTACGGCGGTGTTTAATATGTTTAAACACCTAGCGCACGTACTTTCCGAAAAGTATCACTTGATCGATTAACACGAGTAATAATTTGCCGGATGGCGGCATCGGCTTATCCAGCCTATATTGATGCATATTTGTAGGCCGGATAGGAGATATGTGAGCATCGCTATCCGGCAATGACAATTTTACATCAGTGGCTTCTGCCCCCGCTGCCACCAGCGCATCAGCAAACGATCGGCGCTCTCCGCCGCACTACCGGTAAAACGATCCATCAGCTTTTTACGCTGCAGATAGCGAACGTTCAACACTTCACGACCGTCCATCAGCCCGAGGATCACCTCATCGCTGGTATTGATCTCATCCACCAGCCCATTTGCCAGCGCCTGTTGACCAAACCAGTGTTCACCGGTGGCAACCTGCTCAATGTCCAGAGTCGGACGCATGCGCTGCACAAAATCTTTAAACAGATGATGCGTTTCGTTCAGATCTTCGCGGAATTTCTGCCGCCCTTCTTCCGTGTTTTCACCGAGTAAGGTCAACGTACGCTTATACTGTCCGGCAGTGTGCAGTTCGATATCAATATCTTTCCCTTTCAGGAAGCGGTTAAAGTTCGGGATCTGCGCCACCACGCCAATTGAGCCGACGATAGCAAACGGCGCCGAGACAATTTTATCCGCCACGCAGGCCATCATATATCCGCCGCTCGCAGCGACTTTATCTACCGTAACGGTCAGCGGGATCTGCTTATCGCGCAGACGTTGTAACTGGGACGCAGCCAGGCCATAACCATGTACCACACCACCCGGACTTTCCAGACGAACCACCACTTGATCCTGAGGTTTAACAACCGCCAGCACAGCCGTCACCTCTTCGCGTAATGCGCTGACCTCATGGGCATCCATACTGCCTTTAAAATCAAGCACCCATACACGAGGTTTATCTGATGACGTACTGTCACCCAGTTTCGCTTTTGCCTTAGCCGCTTTCGCCTCTAGCTTTTGTTTCTTTTTCTGCGCCTTATGCCAGAATTTTTGCTGATGCCCATCCAATAAGGCTAGCGACAGGTCTTCCTTCATCTCTTTATATTGATCGCTGAGGTTAATAACCCGCAATTCCCCACGCTGACGTTTGCGTTGTGTCGCGTTTACGATCAGCATCACCACCACTGCAATAGCCACCACGACAGTGACAATTTTTGCCAAAAACAACCCATATTCAGACAACAATTCCACGAGATCCACCTTGGTTAAACAACGCGACTTCCGCTCAGTGTACAACAGGCGTGTCACCTCGTCTTGCTTCATACATCCAGTGCTGAATCAGTAAAAAGCATGACAAAGCGTTCATTTTGCGGTGTTATTGCCTTTGGCTGATTGAAAAAGTACAGGGTTTAAGGCATAAAGCCCAAAAGTTATCGCGAACGAGATATCCAGGACGTCGCCGAGGAGTTGCCGTGCATTACCAACCTAAACAAGACCTTCTACAGGGCCGCATTATTCTTATCACCGGTGCCAGCGATGGTATCGGACGCGAGGCCGCGCAGACCTATGCACGCTATGGCGCGACAGTTATCCTGCATGGGCGTAACGAAGAAAAACTGCGTCAGGTTGCCCGCACTATCGCCGATGAAAACGGAACACAACCACAGTGGTTTACACTGGATCTACTGACCTGTACCTCTGAAGAATGTCACCAGCTTGCGCAGCGCATTGCTGCACATTTCCCGCGTCTGGATGGCGTACTGCATAACGCCGGATTACTCGGCGATATTTGTCCAATGAGTGAACAAAACCCGCAGATCTGGCAGGATGTGATGCAGGTAAATGTAAATGCCACTTTTATGCTGACTCAGGCATTGCTGCCGTTGTTACTCAAATCCGATGCCGGATCGCTGGTCTTTACCTCTTCCAGTGTCGGTCGCCAGGGACGCGCCAATTGGGGAGCATATGCCACCTCAAAATTTGCGACCGAAGGGATGATGCAGGTTCTGGCTGATGAGTATCAAAACCGTCATCTGCGCGTAAACTGTATCAATCCTGGTGGGACGCGAACTGGCATGCGAGCCAGCGCATTCCCAACGGAAGATCCGCAAAAATTGAAAACTCCCGCCGATATTATGCCGCTCTACCTGTGGCTGATGGGCGATGACAGCCGCCGTAAAACCGGTATGACTTTTGATGCCCAGCCGGGCCGTAAACCAGGAATTGCCCAATGAGTGAAGAACGCTATCAGCAACGTCAACAGCGCGTAAAAGATCGGGTTGACGCACGCGTTGCCGCAGCGAAAGATGAGCGCGGAATTATCATCGTGTTCACCGGAAATGGTAAGGGTAAAACCACCGCCGCATTCGGTACCGCCACGCGCGCGGTGGGCCATGGTAAAAAAGTCGGCGTCGTACAATTTATTAAAGGTACGTGGCCAAACGGAGAACGTAACTTACTTGAACCCCACGGCGTAGAGTTTCAGGTTATGGCGACAGGATTTACCTGGGAAACGCAGAACCGCGAGTCTGACACCGCAGCCTGTATGGCCGTGTGGGAACATGGCAAGCGGATGCTGTCCGACGATGAACTGGATATGGTGATACTGGATGAGCTGACCTACATGGTGGCATACGACTATCTGCCGCTTGAAGAGGTCATCAATGCCCTGAACGCGCGCCCAGCCCATCAAACGGTCATTATCACCGGCCGTGGATGTCATCGCGATATTCTGGAGTTAGCAGATACAGTCAGCGAGCTGCGCCCGGTCAAGCATGCGTTTGAAGCGGGCGTGAAAGCCCAACCAGGGATCGATTATTGAGTGTAGGCCGGATAAGGCGTTTGCGCTGTATCCGGCTCCACGCTAACGCCTGATGGCGCTTTGCTTATCAGGCCTGGTTATGATTAACCGTTGTTGCTGCGACCACCCGGACGACGGCTGCTGCCAACCTGAGAGTGGCGCTTCACCGCACGACGGATCTGATTCGCCTTCATGCGACGACGATCTTTCTCGACGGCCACTTTAGAGGTCGTTTCCGGCTTCAGCTCCACCAGTTCACGCAGATAGTTGGTCTGAGCAAGATCAAGCTCTGTCCAGCCACCACGCGGCAGGCCTTTCGGCAGCGGGATATCACCGTAACGGACACGAATCAGACGGCTTACCTGTACACCTACAGCTTCCCACAGGCGGCGGACTTCACGGTTACGCCCTTCGGTCAGCGTGACGTTATACCACTGGTTGATCCCTTCACCACCGCTGAACTTGATCGTTTTAAATGCCGCCGGACCATCTTCCAGCTGCACGCCACGACTCAGATCGCGCAGTTTTGCATCATCAACCTGACCAAACACACGTACCGCATATTCACGCTCAACTTCGCGGCTTGGGTGCATCAGACGGTTAGCCAGTTCACCATCGGTGGTAAACAGCAGTAAACCGCAGGTATTCACGTCCAGACGCCCTACGGCAATCCAGCGCGCATCACGCAGTTTTGGTAAACGATCAAACACGGTCGGACGACCTTCTGGGTCGTTTCGGGTACACAGTTCGCCTTCTGGCTTGTAATAGGCCAGAACACGGCAGATTTGCTCCGCAGACTCTTTAACCGAAATCAGATGACCGTCGATACGGATTTTCAGACCCGGAGTGACTTCAACGCGATCGCCGAGCGTGGCAATTTTGCCATCAACGCTCACGCGACCCGCGGCAATAATAGATTCGATTTCACGGCGAGAACCGTGGCCAGCACGCGCCAGCACTTTTTGTAACTTTTCGCTCATAGAGCTTCCTTTAGGTGTCGCCTTCACAGGCGTCGAACAGGAGAATCAACGGCGCCAGTCAGCGCCATTTTAAGGCCGCGTAGTATAGCGGTTCGCGCCCTTATAAGAAAGGTTTAACGTCACCGACGCCTTCACGCAACACCACCGGAGAATCGTCGGTTAAATCAATGACCGTGGTCGGCTGCTGGCCGAGATATCCGCCGTGGATAATTAAATCCACCTGTTTCTCCAGGCGGTCTTTAATTTCTTCCGGATCTGACTCGGTAAATTCGCTACCCGGCAGCATCAGTGACGTGGAGAGCATCGGCTCGCCCAGCGCTTCAAGCAGCGCCAGTGCTATCGGGTTTGAGGGTACGCGCAGGCCGATGGTCTTACGTTTTTCTTGCAACAAGCGGCGCGGAACCTCTTTCGTCCCCTTCAGAATGAAGGTGTAGTTGCCCGGCGTGTTGTTTTTAATTAAACGGAAGGCCACGTTGTCGACAAATGAATAGGTCGACAGTTCAGACAGGTCACGGCACATCAGCGTAAAGTTGTGCCCGTCCGGCAGGTGACGGATGCGGCAAATGCGCTCCATTGCGCCTTTATCTTCAATTTTGCAGCCCAACGCATAGCCGGAATCGGTTGGATAGACGATCACCCCACCTTTACGCACGATTTCAACGGCCTGATTGATCAGGCGCTGCTGCGGATTTTCGGGATGAATATAAAAAAACTGGCTCATACTTTCCTCTCTGTGATCTCGGGCTGCTCCCAAAGTTGCCAGACGCCTTCTACGCCTGCGGGCAACCAAAGTTTACGACCCAACTCAATCCACGGGCAGGGTAGATGAAAATCAGACCCTTGCGATGCCCACAATTGATGCTGACGCGCAAGCGTCGCCAGATGGGTGCGTTCATTGGGAGACTGCTGACACTGCGCTACTTCCATCGCGTCGCCGCGATGTTCAGCAAAATGTGCAACCAGTCTTTTCAGCCACTTAGCGCTAAGATCGTACCGCCCAGGATGAGCCAGAACAGCCTTACCGCCAGAATGATGAATGACATCAATAGCTTGTTCTATTGTACACCACTGTGGCGGAACGTAACCGGTTTTCCCACGGGCAAGATATTTTTTAAAGACATCCGCCATGGTTGTGGCTTTGCCACATTCCACCAGGAAACGCGCAAAATGGCCCCGCGTAACCGCCCCGCCATCAGCCAGGCGCAACGCCCCTTCCCACGCGCCGGGGATATGCGCTTTGTCGAGTCGTTCGGCAATCAGGCGCGCACGCTGCTGACGACGTTCCGTTTGTTGCGCCAGAAAATCGCACATCATGGGATGGGCGATATCAATGTTCAGACCCACTATATGGATCTCATGGTTTTCCCAGACAGTTGATATCTCGACACCAGGGATCAAATTTAACGCTAATCCCGAACGTGAAATTTCTTCTCTTGCCGCCGCAATGCCCGCCGTGGTGTCATGATCGGTGATCGCCAGTGTACCGACTCGCATCTCTACCGCACGGTGTACTAAGGCTTCTGGGGTTAATCGCCCATCGGAGGCTGTAGTATGACTATGCAGGTCATAAATCACTGCGTAATTCGTGTCGCTCAAGGCGGCTCCCGTTTCAATAAATGTCGTAACACGCCCATCATAGCGGTTTCGGCAAATATACTGAAATCAGGTGTTGACTTTATCCCACCGAACTAGTTAACTAGTACGCAAGTTCACATGAAGAAGGTATCTGCAATGAAAGCAACATTTTTTCTGCACGGTTGGTGGCGCACTTCCTGATTTCGGGCAGTGTCTTACGTCTGCAATTTGCAACCAGATACCCGGCCCGCCTAATGAGCGGGCTTTTTTTTGAACAAAATTAATGAGAATAACGATGCAAACACAAAAACCGATACTCGAACTGCTTGCCTGCGATGCCGCCTACCGTGAGAATCCGACATCGCTGTTTCATCAGGTGTGTGGCGCACGTCCGGCAACGCTGCTGCTGGAATCTGCAGATATCGACAGCAAAGACGATCTGAAGAGCTTGCTGCTAGTCGACAGCGCATTGCGCATTACCGCTCTCGGTGACACTGTCACTATTCAGGCGTTATCCACAAACGGCGCATCGCTGCTGCCCTTGCTGGATGCTGCCCTGCCCGCTGGCGTTGAGAATGAAAAACAGACGAATGGTCGTCATCTGCGATTCCCTGCCGTCAGCCCGCTGTTGGATGAAGACGCCCGTTTATGTTCTCTTTCCGTATTTGATGCTTTTCGCTTACTGCAGGGGCTGGTGAATGTTCCTGTGCAAGAACGTGAAGCGATGTTCTTCGGCGGTCTGTTTTCCTACGACCTGGTTGCCGGTTTTGAAGATTTACCTCAGCTTGAAGCGGGCAACCGTTGTCCTGACTACTGCTTCTATCTGGCAGAAACGCTGATGGTTATCGACCACCAGAAAAAAAGCACCCGAATTCAGGCCAGTGTTTTTACCCCCAATGATGCGGAGAAACAGCGTCTTAACGCCCGTCTGGCGCAGCTGAGCCAACAGCTTACCGAGCCTGCGCCGCCGCTGCCCGTTACTGAAGTCCCGCAGATGCGCTGCGAATGCAATCAGAGCGATGAAGAGTTTGGCGCCGTGGTGCGTGGGATGCAAAAAGCGATTCGCGCGGGCGAAATTTTCCAGGTAGTTCCGTCCCGCCGTTTCTCGCTACCCTGCCCGTCACCGCTGGCAGCCTACTATGTGCTGAAGAAAAGTAACCCCAGCCCATACATGTTTTTCATGCAGGACAACGATTTTACGCTGTTTGGCGCCTCCCCGGAAAGCTCGCTGAAATACGATGCCACCAGCCGCCAGATTGAGATCTATCCGATTGCCGGCACTCGTCCGCGCGGTCGTCGTGCGGACGGTTCGCTTGACCGCGACCTTGACAGCCGTATCGAGCTGGAAATGCGTACCGACCATAAAGAGCTTTCTGAGCACCTGATGCTGGTTGACCTTGCGCGTAATGACCTGGCGCGCATCTGTACGCCTGGCAGCCGCTATGTTGCTGACCTCACCAAAGTCGATCGTTACTCCTTCGTTATGCACCTGGTTTCACGCGTGGTCGGCGAGCTGCGTAACGATCTGGATGTGCTGCACGCTTACCGCGCCTGTATGAATATGGGCACGTTAAGCGGAGCGCCAAAAGTTCGCGCTATGCAGCTTATCGCCGAGGCAGAAGGTCGTCGCCGTGGCAGCTACGGCGGCGCGGTAGGTTACTTCACGGCTCATGGCGATCTGGATACCTGTATTGTCATTCGTTCCGCCCTCGTGGAAGACGGTATTGCCACCGTACAAGCCGGTGCCGGAATTGTTCTGGATTCTGTACCGCAGTCTGAAGCCGATGAAACCCGTAATAAAGCGCGCGCGGTTCTGCGTGCTATCGCCACCGCGCACCACGCACAGGAGACCTTCTAATGGCTGACATTCTGCTGCTCGATAATATCGACTCTTTTACCTATAACCTGGCGGATCAGCTGCGTACTAATGGTCACAACGTGGTGATTTACCGCAACCATATTCCGGCCCAGACGTTGATTGACCGCTTAGCAACGATGAAAAATCCTGTGCTGATGCTCTCTCCAGGCCCAGGTGCGCCAAGCGAAGCAGGTTGCATGCCGGAGCTGTTAACCCGTCTGCGCGGCAAGCTGCCAATCATCGGCATTTGTCTGGGACATCAGGCCATTGTTGAGGCCTATGGTGGATATGTGGGCCAGGCTGGAGAAATCCTGCACGGCAAAGCGTCCAGCATTGAACACGACGGTCAGGCAATGTTTGCTGGTCTGGCTAATCCGCTGCCGGTGGCACGCTATCATTCGCTGGTTGGCAGCAACGTTCCGGCAGGATTAACCATTAACGCCCACTTTAACGGCATGGTGATGGCGGTGCGTCACGATACCGATCGCGTCTGCGGCTTCCAGTTCCATCCGGAGTCCATTCTGACCACCCAGGGCGCGCGTCTGTTGGAACAAACGCTGGCCTGGGCGCAACAGAAGCTTGAACAAACCAATACGCTGCAACCAATTCTGGAGAAACTGTACCAGGCGCAGACGCTGTCTCAGCAGGAAAGCCACCAGCTGTTCTCCGCCGTGGTCCGCGGTGAACTGAAGCCGGAACAACTGGCTGCGGCGCTGGTGAGCATGAAAATCCGTGGCGAACACCCGAATGAAATTGCCGGTGCGGCAACCGCGCTACTAGAAAACGCCGCTCCGTTCCCGCGTCCTGATTATCTGTTTGCCGATATTGTCGGTACCGGCGGCGACGGCAGCAACAGCATCAATATTTCTACCGCGAGCGCCTTTGTTGCAGCGGCTTGCGGACTGAAAGTTGCCAAACACGGCAACCGCAGCGTCTCCAGCAAGTCAGGCTCTTCGGATCTGTTAGCGGCATTTGGCATCAATCTGGATATGAACGCCGACAAATCACGTCAGGCGCTTGACGATCTCGGCGTGTGTTTTCTGTTTGCGCCGAAATACCACACCGGTTTTCGCCATGCCATGCCGGTACGCCAGCAGTTGAAAACCCGCACGCTGTTTAACGTGCTCGGCCCGTTGATTAACCCGGCACATCCGCCGCTGGCGCTGATCGGCGTTTACAGCCCGGAGCTGGTGCTGCCGATTGCCGAAACGCTGCGCGTGCTCGGATATCAGCGGGCAGCCGTAGTGCACAGTGGTGGCATGGACGAAGTTTCGCTGCATGCACCGACCATTGTGGCAGAGTTGCACGATGGGGAAATCAAGAGTTATCAACTGACGGCAGAAGATTTTGGCCTGACGCCTTACCACCAGGAACAGCTGGCTGGCGGCACGCCGGAAGAAAACCGTGACATTCTTAGTCGCTTGTTACAAGGTAAAGGTGAAGCCGCTCATGAAGCCGCTGTTGCCGCGAATGTCGCCATGTTAATGCGCTTGCACGGTGAAGAAGATTTAAAAGCCAATGCGCAAACCGTGATTAATGTACTGCGCAGCGGTGCGGCCTATGACCGTGTCACTGCACTGGCAGCAAGAGGGTAAATGATGCAAACCGTTTTAGCGAAAATTGTCGCAGACAAGGCGATTTGGGTAGAAGCCCGCAAACAGCAACAACCGCTGGCCAGCTTTCAAAATGATGTTCAACCCAGCTCTCGTGATTTCTACGATGCGCTGCAAGGTGCGCGCACCGCCTTTATTCTGGAATGTAAAAAAGCATCTCCGTCAAAAGGCGTGATCCGTGATGACTTCGATCCGGCACAGATTGCGGGCGTATATAAACATTATGCTTCCGCGATTTCCGTACTGACCGATGAGAAATATTTCCAGGGCAGCTTTGATTTCCTGCCCATCGTCAGCCGCATCGCGCCGCAACCTGTTCTGTGTAAGGACTTTATTATCGATCCTTACCAGATTTACCTGGCGCGTTTCTACCAGGCGGACGCCTGTTTGTTGATGCTGTCGGTCCTCGATGATGAACAATATCGTCAACTCGCCGCCGTCGCCCACAGTTTGAAAATGGGCGTACTGACCGAAGTCAGTAATGAAGAAGAGCTGGAGCGTGCTATCGCACTGGGCGCCAAAGTCGTTGGTATCAACAACCGCGATTTACGCGACTTGTCGATTGATTTGAATCGCACCCGCCAGCTTGCGCCGCGACTGGGCCACGGTGTGACCGTCATCAGCGAGTCCGGGATCAATACCTATGGACAGGTGCGCGAACTCAGCCACTTCGCCAACGGTTTTCTGATTGGTTCCGCGCTGATGTCGCATGATGATCTGCACGCTGCCGTGCGTCGCGTACTGCTCGGCGAGAATAAAGTCTGCGGTTTAACCCGGGCTCAGGATGCCAACGCGGCGTATAAATCTGGCGCGATTTATGGCGGACTGATTTTTGTACCCACATCGCCACGCGCGGTTAGCGTTGAGCAAGCGCGAGAGGTGATGACCGGCGCGCCGCTGCAATACGTCGGGGTGTTTCGCAACACAGATATTATCGACGTACGTGAAACAGCGGCTGCTCTGGGACTCACGGCCGTGCAACTGCATGGTAGCGAAGATCAGGCCTACATAGACGCGCTACGCAATGCGCTACCCGCACAGGTACAAATCTGGAAGGCGCTCAGCGTCAGCGATAAGTTGCCAGCCCGGGATTATCAGCATGTCGATAAATACGTATTCGACAACGGTCAGGGCGGCAGCGGGCAACGCTTCGACTGGTCACTTTTAGGCGGACAATCGCTGGATAACGTATTACTGGCTGGCGGACTTGGCGCAGATAACTGCGTTGACGCGGCAAAAACCGGCTGTGCCGGTCTCGATTTCAATTCTGGCGTAGAGTCACAGCCGGGCATCAAAGATGCACGTCTTCTGGATTCGGTCTTTCAGACGCTGCGCGCATATTAAGGAAAAGGACATGACAACATTACTCAATCCGTATTTTGGTGAATTTGGCGGTATGTATGTGCCACAGATTCTGATGCCTGCCCTGCGCCAGCTGGAAGAAGCTTTTGTCAGCGCGCAAAAAGATCCTGAATTTCAGGCGCAGTTTACAGACCTGCTGAAAAACTATGCGGGTCGCCCAACCGCACTGACCAAGTGCCAGAACATTACTCAAGGCACCAACACGACGCTGTATCTCAAGCGTGAAGATTTGCTGCACGGCGGCGCGCACAAAACCAACCAGGTGCTGGGCCAGGCGTTGTTGGCGAAGCGCATGGGTAAAACGGAAATTATCGCCGAAACAGGCGCGGGGCAGCACGGTGTTGCATCTGCTCTCGCCAGCGCACTACTGGGGTTGAAATGCCGTATTTACATGGGCGCGAAAGATGTTGAACGTCAGTCGCCGAACGTTTTCCGTATGCGTTTGATGGGTGCAGAAGTTATCCCCGTTCACAGCGGTTCCGCAACGCTGAAAGATGCCTGTAACGAAGCGCTGCGCGACTGGTCTGGCAGCTACGATACCGCGCACTATATGCTCGGTACAGCGGCAGGTCCGCACCCCTTCCCGACTATTGTGCGTGAGTTCCAGCGGATGATCGGTGAAGAAACCAAGGCGCAGATTCTGGAAAAAGAAGGTCGTCTGCCGGACGCCGTTATCGCCTGCGTGGGTGGCGGTTCTAACGCCATCGGTATGTTCGCCGATTTTATTAATGAAACCAGCGTCGGTTTGATTGGCGTAGAGCCAGGCGGTCACGGGATTGAGTCTGGAGAACACGGCGCGCCGTTGAAACATGGTCGTGTCGGGATTTACTTCGGCATGAAGTCCCCGATGATGCAGACCGAAGAAGGACAGATTGAAGAGTCTTACTCTGTTTCCGCCGGGCTCGATTTCCCGTCGGTCGGGCCACAGCATGCGTACCTGAACAGCATTGGTCGCGCCGATTATGTTTCAATAACCGATGATGAAGCACTGGAAGCCTTCAAAACGCTGTGTCTGCACGAGGGGATTATTCCGGCACTGGAGTCCTCCCATGCCCTGGCGCACGCGTTGAAAATGATGCGTGAAAATCCGGAAAAAGAGCAGTTACTGGTGGTTAATCTCTCCGGTCGCGGCGACAAAGACATTTTCACCGTACACGATATTCTGAAAGCGCGAGGGGAAATCTGATGGAACGTTACGAAAACCTGTTTGCACAGCTGAAGGACCGCAAAGAAGGTGCTTTTGTCCCCTTCGTAACCCTGGGCGATCCATCTGTTGAGCAGTCACTGAAAATCATTGATACGCTGATTGAAGCTGGTGCCGACGCGCTTGAACTCGGCATTCCGTTCTCCGATCCGCTGGCCGATGGCCCAACCATTCAGGAAGCCACTCTGCGTGCGTTTGCCGCCGGCGTCACACCATCGCAATGCTTTGAAATGCTGGCGCTGATTCGCCAGAAGCATCCGACGATTCCCATTGGGTTGCTGATGTATGCCAACCTGGTCTTCAGCAAGGGCATTGACGAGTTTTACGCCCAGTGCGAAAAAGTGGGTGTGGATTCTGTGTTGGTAGCCGATGTCCCTGTTGAGGAGTCTGCGCCATTCAGAACTGCTGCACTGCGTCACAACATCGCACCGATTTTCATCTGCCCGCCGAACGCTGATGAAGAACTGCTACGCCAGATTGCCTCTTACGGTCGCGGCTACACTTATCTGCTTTCACGTGCAGGCGTGACCGGTGCCGAAAATCGTGCGGCATTACCGCTGCATCATTTGGTTGAAAAGCTGAAACAATATGATGCTCCGCCTTCTTTACAGGGCTTCGGTATCTCTGCGCCTGAACAGGTAGCCGGAGCTATTGAAGCCGGTGCTGCCGGTGCAATTTCCGGCTCGGCAATTGTGAAAATCATTGAGAAAAATGTTGCGGCACCGGAACAGATGCTGGCTGAGCTGAAAGCGTTTGTCAGCACGATGAAAGCCGCCACCCACCAGTAAGTTAAATCAACCGCCAGAGACGTCTGGCGGTTTCACCCTTCTTTCGTGTGCTTCATTCTATACATAGCGCTATCCGCATTCTGAATGGCCACATCCAGTTCACCGTTCACCTCTGCAATTCCCCACGATACTGACAATGGCACGGTATGCCCATCCACCACAAACACATGACTGGTCACCTGCCCGCTAATACGTTGCGCTATTGCTATGGCGTCAGTTGCCTGCGATCGAAACAGCAGGATCATAAATTCATCCCCGCCGGTACGAATCACAATATCGTGGCTGGTGCGGGTGTTTGACAGCATCCTGTTGGCGATAATTTGCAACGCGCGATCGCCTGCCGCGTGGCCCCAGGTATCATTGACGGCCTTAAATTTATTGCAGTCCAGTAGCACCACCGAACAGTGTGATAAATCCCGACGCTTGATAATGTCGAGTATTCGGCGGTTAAAACAGCCAGTCAAAGTATCGATATAAACCTTGAGGTCGCTTTCGTTTAGCCATGACTTTAACGAGAAGCTAATGATGATGAAAAAGAACGGCGCCAGCAGGATAACAATCCCGGCATGTGTATCGCGCGCCATAAAACGGCCTAATGAAAGCGAATAGTGCAGCGCATATTTCTCCGAAAAATTGCGCACCAAATAGCTGGATTGCCCCGCACATTTGCCGGATAAGCAGAGGCTCTCTTTGTTGGTCAGATTCACCAACTCCACGTTCAATCCGGGAAGGATTTGATTATCAAACGCCTCGGCTAACGCTTCCTGCAGCTCAGGCTTCGAATGATCATAGACCAGATAGGCAACGATTTGGTCTGATATCTCCTTACCCGACAGATCGTAGATATAGCTCACTACGCTGTAGGCTTTTTCACCGGTAATTTTATCGGTATAGAAGTTTGTTGAACTGAGAGCTTTATTTTTGACGTTTTTTTGCAACAACCGGGTATAGAAATCGGTGGGCGGATAGAAAAAATGCGTTATATCCATCGCCATTTCGGAGTCAGAAAAACTGAAATTACGCGAGTCAGAAGCCATAAACCAATAAAAATAATCTGAATTGCTGGCGATAATGTAACGGTGCGCATCGAAGCTGCCTGGATTTAGCTCATTAACCATTCCGCGAATGAACTCCGCCGCAGTATACATACACAGCGCATTATGGCTGGGTTGCTGAGCAATAATCGTCCCCGTTGCAGAATGAACCCGCTTTGGGTCGGCGTTAATTCCCCATTCATCTTTGTTTCGCGGAACAAACTGCGCCATAACACCACACTGTTCGCCGGTTTTGATGTGGTAATAACGCTCGCCAATCGCATCGGCAATCAGTTCATTATCATTAAAAATGTCCAACATGTGAGCTTGCAGGCGGCTAACGCCTTCACTGGCGGCCGCCATACGCTGTTCATAAATGATAAACAGAAACAACGAGGTAAAAATCAACGTAATGAGCCCGGATACTAGCAGAGCCTGCCTGTTTCTGAGCTTATCCTGCACAATCTTCACGAGTCCACCCTGATAGTTAACAGTATTGCCAAATCGGTTACCCGTTTATGTTGTTGCATAACAGCGTTGTACGTTGATAGAGAATGTTTGCCACTCCGAAGCAGGTACGTTGATGTAGCCCGCAATCGCGCGCTTAGGTTACAGATTTATACAACAAAAGCACATATTTGTTAACATAAGCGCAAACTAATCATCACCTTCGATAGGATACCCTGCCCGCCGGATGGCCTCGCGGCAGTCGTTTACGCCTGCGGCATAGCCCGCCTCAATCTCACAAACCGGACTTGCGCTGCAATAAGGTAGTGTAACCGGAGTCGCAATAAGTTTCTCCAGCGCCTCAGTTTTATCCATGTAAAGCAATAATTCACGTGCAACACTCACGGCAAACGCTGCCGTTTGATCCTCGTAGAACGGTTCCAGAAGTGTGATTTTTTGCTGTAGCAGATGGCGGGTCAACATCATCAGCAATTCCCTCAAAGTTGGTTTGCTTAAAGAGTAGCACTACATCAAAGGGGAGAAAGGCAGGATGTTTTCCCCAGAATTTTTTAAATGAAGAACGAGGGGAATTTTTCCTGGTTGCTAACCACGGGCAGGTATGCCCGGAATCTATACAGTTCAGTCGTTTTGGTTGTGCAACCATTAATGAAGTTGACTTCAAAAAGTCCCTTGCGAGACACTGAAGTAAAGCATGCCAAATATGGGTGAACTTGTTGAGACATCTGTTGATTAAATTAGTTATGTTAAGCGTTGGATTTTTAAGCGCTGGGGACATACTGGCAAATACTCCGGAACAGGTAATCACCGCTTTCCAGAGGGATTATAAATATTGGAATGACCAGTCATTTCAGAGAAATCAGAACTACGGAAAGCAAGAAGTTATGCTCCTGGCCCAGAAGGGTTGGAATGAGCTTTTGAATAAATATACAAAACCTGGTTTTCAGGGCGAGCCTATAGCTTTTGGTTCTGAGTCTAGTCATGATCCTGAGCAAGAGAACATCATATCGGTTCAGATTTCTGAAAAAGTAGCGACCGTGACGACCAGATTATCGAGGCAGTATTATTCACCTATTTATGAATATCAATTGTCCAAAGAGAATGATACCTGGTACCTATCTCAGATATTTTTAGTTGATGATGATGGAAAATATCCGAGTTTGTAATAAATAGTGCACTCATTACAACTTTATGAGTTAAAAAAATCTGCCATAATGACAGATTTCTTTAATCTATCATTAGAGATTTGCAACGTTATGATATACTTTTTGAACATCATCGTCATCTTCAAGAGCATCAACAAGCCCTGCAAAGACTTCTAAATCTTCTGGTGAAAGTTCAATTTCTGATTGAGCAATCATTTCTAATTCTGTGGTTGAAAACTCAGTAATTCCTGCTGCTTTTAGAGCTGCAATGCCTTTGTGAAGATCTGTAGATTCAGTATAAATAACGATGTTTCCTTCTTCCTCGGTTACATCACGAACATCTACTTCAGCATTAAGCAGAATTTCAAAAATATGGTCAGGGTCTGTCCCTTCAAATACAATTACTCCGGTATTGTCAAACATATAGCTGACAGAACCCGCAGCTCCGATATTCCCGCCTTTTTTATTAAAAATTGAGCGGACATTAGCAATCGTACGGTTAACGTTTGAAGTCAATGTTTCAGCGATAATCAGTGAGCCACTGGGACCAAAGCCTTCATAACGCCCTTGCACGAACGTTTCATCGCTGCCGCCTTTGGCTTTATCAATGGCTTTATCAATAACGTGTTTTGGAACCTGCGCTTGTTTCGCACGTTCAATAACGAATTTTAAAGATGTATTTAATTCTGGGTCTGGTTCGCCTTGTTTAGCAGCAGCATAAATTTCTACACCGAATTTTGCATATACATTAGACGTTGCACCGTCTTTAGCTGTTTTTTTAGCAACAATATTTGCCCACTTACGTCCCACTGGAATGATCTCCTCGAAAATTCATTTACATTATTGAATGGTAAATAATCTGCCATCACATTATATCATGATGTATAAACCTTAGTCCATGAAAAATAAAATATCCAAATTTTACGATATGTTACTTTAATTTTATCAATAGTTAACATTTTGGATAAGTTATCCCCTTATTATCTGCAGGTTCTTTTTTGTACGTAATAAATGAGCCGCAGCAATAATGCATAAGAGAATAGAAACAAAAGCGATATTCCAGATAAACACACAGGCTATTAAAGTTACCGCGGTACTGCTTAAAGAGAGCGCTACAAGTCATCTTGCACAGCGCCTTATTTGATAGTGTGTTCGTTTAGTACCGGGACAAGATACTTAGCCTATATTTACTCCACCACTACAACAAAGGGAAATGCTAAATGGGTGGAACGGTACAACCAGCATCTCTGACTGATGCGTTCAGAAGCACACGTGACTCAGTTGACTACGGCTGGTCAAAACAACAATACGCGTGGAAAAGAATGGAAAAAACTGGTCATTTGATGACCAGTTTTGCAGAGGAGTTTTGCAGAAGAACTTAAAAACGATAACCCGCAGAGAACATAAACACCCACGGATCGAGGCGTACACTGTCGCGCTGCTGGACGCCACCCATTTTATAGCTTGCAGTGGTGTCGATATCCATGTACCAGACCGACATGTTAATCAGCCAGTCGCGGTTAATCAGATAGTCCATACCGACTTGCCCTGCTGCACCCCAGGAATCTTTCAGACTCAGGTCCGATAATCCTGTTTCTTTACCGTTATCGTTAAAGCCTTCATCGAAGAAGGTCGTGTAGTTCACACCAACACCTACGTACGGACGCAGTTTACTGCTGGAGTCACCGAAGTACCACTGTGCCATTAACGTCGGCGGCAAATGATGTACGGTGGCAATATCACCCGTTGCTGCAGTGCCAATTTTATGGCGGAACGGCGTAGCCGCCAGTAATTCAACACCGATATTGTCGGTTGCCATGTAGGTAAATGTCAGACCCAACTGCGTGTTATTGCTGACATCAAAGCCACCTAAGCTGCCCAGCGTACCACCTGCACCTTCCGTCGGTCTGACGGTGGCTGAACCTGCACGAATAAAGAACTCTCCAGCTTCATGCGCAAATGCGTTACCAGAGAGAAGAGTTGTTAAAGCCAATGCTGCAACTGTTAATTTTTTCATGTCCGCTCCATCGTTATGGTTATAAAAGCGGAATGAATATACCCACTTCGGAGTAATAAATGATCTAACATAGATCACATTGACTTTGATAATTTAACATTTATTGATCCAGATTAAGTTAGAACTTGCATTCAAAATCCTGGTTAAATTAATTCAGATCAATTTTGATATATTTTCAATGTGCAAGTACCTCCACTCATTGCTGATGGGTGATGGTTATCTGCACGCGATGCGCAGATAACAAACAGCGTTCATGCACGACGCTGAAGTCATAGCCAAAAATTACCGCAGCTTTACAAAGATATGCTTTTCCATACATCGCGCGATGCTGCCACTGTAGAGTTATCCAGGGTACAATTGCCCGCAAATGAACACCTGCAAAACTCAAGGAGAGTGCATGTCTATCACGGCGAAATCCGTTTACCGTGACACGGGAAACTTTTTCCGTAATCAATTCATTACCATCTTGCTGGTATCGTTGTTGTGCGCGTTTATCACAGTGGTGTTAGGGCATGCCTTTTCCCCCACTGACGCACAAATTGCGCAACTCAGTGAAGGCGATCAGTTAACCAGCAGCGTGGGGTTGTTCGATCTGGTGCAAAACATGACCCCGGAGCAACAGCAAATTTTGCTACGCGCTTCCGCGGCGTCTACGTTTTCCGGTCTGATTGGTAATGCCATCCTCGCCGGTGGTGTCATCCTGATGATTCAGCTGATTTCAGCAGGTCATCGGGTCAGCGCATTACGTGCCATCGGCGCCAGTGCGCCAGTGTTGCCAAAGCTGTTTATTCTGATTTTTTTGACTACTCTGCTGGTGCAAATCGGTATTATGCTGGTTGTTGTTCCCGGTATTCTGCTGGCCATCCTGCTGGCACTCGCACCTGTGATGTTGGTACAGGACAAAATGGGTGTCTTTGCCGCGATGCGCAACAGTATGCGTCTGGCGTGGTCGAATATGCGACTGGTTGCGCCGGCAGTAATCGGTTGGTTGCTGGCAAAAACGCTGCTGTTGCTTTTTGCGCCAAGTTTTGCAGTACTTACGCCGAATGTAGGCGCGGTATTGGCGAATACGCTGAGCAATATGATCTCCGCGGTGTTGCTGATCTATTTGTTCCGCCTGTACATGCTGATTCGCCAATAAACCCTGAACGCATTCCGGGCTTGTACCCGGTGCTTTTGATGACGGAATCGAAGAATGAAGCAGTTTCTTGATTTTTTACCACTGGTTGTCTTTTTTGCTTTTTATAAGCTTTACGACATCTATGCGGCGACCTCGGCGCTGATTGTCGCGACGGCTGTAGTGTTGATTTACAGCTGGGTTCGCTATCGCAAGGTCGAGAAGATGGCGTTAATCACCTTTGTCCTGGTGGCCGTATTTGGTGGCCTGACTATTTTTTTCCACAACGATGAATTCATTAAGTGGAAAGTAACGGTGATTTACGGGCTGTTTGCTGGTGCATTGCTGGTAAGCCAGTGGGTGATGAAAAAGCCGCTGATCCAGCGCATGTTAGGTAAAGAACTGACCCTGCCGCAGCCAGTGTGGTCGAAACTAAATTTAGCCTGGGCAGTCTTTTTCATCCTGTGTGGTCTGGCGAATATCTATATTGCATTTTGGCTACCGCAGAACATTTGGGTCAACTTCAAAGTGTTCGGCCTGACCGCCCTGACTTTATTCTTTACGCTGCTGAGTGGAGTCTATATTTACCGTCATCTGCCGCAAGAAGATAAATCGTAATACATGCTCGCCAGATCTGCGGATCTGGCGAATTTTTATCCCCTCGCGTTCCATAGAGCTGACAACCTGACTTACATCTGCTCTGCATGCCGCATCCCCTCTGTTCTCGACGCACAAATTCTAGTAGCATCGCGCCTGTAATCTTTCTCTATAGTCGGTTCTACAATGACAACAACGAATAACACTCCCCAGGGTGAACTGGTTTTACGCACTCTGGCCATGCCTGCCGATACCAACGCGAACGGTGATATTTTTGGCGGCTGGCTGATGTCACAAATGGATATAGGTGGCGCGATTCAGGCCAAAGAGATCGCACATGGTCGTGTGGTAACGGTGCGGGTTGAAGGAATGAGCTTTTTGCGCCCGGTCGCCGTAGGTGATGTAGTGTGTTGCTATGCTCGCTGTGTGAAACGCGGGACAACCTCAATCAGCATCAATATTGAAGTTTGGGTGAAGAAAGTCGCTTCTGAACCTATTGGCCAGCGTTATAAGGCTACCGAAGCTCTGTTTATCTACGTTGCCGTTGATAAAGACGGGAAACCGCGTCCAATCCCCACGTTGGCCTGATAGCACACGCCAGTAATGCTATCCGGCAATCATCACTCTTGATCATTGCCGGACGGCCTGATGCTTACTCGATCTGCGTTGTGCCGTTTAATTTGAAAACAATATTTACCACGAGTCCGGAACCGGGTTTACCTGCTTCATAACGCCATCTACGCATCGCGTTTTTCACTTCACGCTCAAACATATTGGCAGGCTGCGCAGACAGGATCTCCACATTTTCAACCCGACCATCCGGCGTTACGTTAAATTTGACCTTTACCCGCCCTTCAATGCGCAGCGCCTGAGCTCGCGCCGGATACTGAGGCTGATTACGGCTTAAAGCACGTGGACCCGATGGCGCACTGACCACCGGTTTGCTGGTAGTTGCCGGCGCGGTATTGGTCATTGTGCGCGTAGGTGCCGTATTTTCCAGCGGGGAGGCCAGGCGCGGTTCTGCTGGTTTAACATCGCGTTTCGGCTGTTCTTCCACCTTTTTCACCGGTTTTGGCTTTGGTTTAGGCTTAGGCTTCGGTTTTTCAATCACCACCGGCGCCTCTTTTGGTGGCTCTGGAATCGGCTCTGGTTCCGGTTCAGGCTCGACAACAGGTTCCGGCGGCGGCTGAACGGCCTGAGGTGGTTCGAGATCGGCAGGCGCGACCATCGTGACAGAGATCGGCTGCGCTGGCGCAGGCAGTTCAATAACCTGATGTACCGAGGTATACAGCAAACCAGCCACTACGGCACCATGAATGCCGACAGACAGTAACGTTGGCCAGGGAAAGCGACGAGGTAAATCAAGGGTCATTGAAGTCATAATCGTTTCAGTAAAAAAACCAGGCCCTGATTTTAAATGCAAATAGCAATCATATTCAATAAGCCCGTGGCGGTAACTGACATTTAAAACGCGATTTTATGATAAAAAACCACTTTCAGAGTATGGCCTTAACATATCAGTTATCTTTCCGTTGCAGTTGTTAGGCCTTTCCAATAACGTTATTAACGACTTTTACCGTTCAAGGAGTTCTACCCGTGCTGTATGTTATTTACGCCCAAGATATCGCAGACTCTCTCGAAAAACGTCTTTCCGTGCGCCCTGCTCATCTGGCTCGCCTGCAACTCCTTCATGACGAAGGTCGTTTGCTCACGGCGGGCCCCATGCCAGCGGTCGATAGTAACGATCCCGGTGCGGCGGGTTTTACCGGCTCGACGGTGATTGCCGAATTTGAATCTTTGGAGGCGGCACAGGCGTGGGCGGAAGCCGATCCGTATGTTGCAGCGGGCGTTTATGCTCAGGTTTCAGTAAAACCGTATAAGAAAGTATTTTAATAAAACAAATAAAATTCAATCTGATAAAACCAAAAATGAGGATGTGTTTAGGGAGTAACAAATCTCAATCATCCTCGTTTTTTGCCATCAACCATGCAGCAAGTCTCCTATCAGGCCTCAAGATTTTTTTGTGCGCCGCCTTCTTTTGGTCTTCGTCAATAAGGACCATTTCCGTTTCTAGCTGAACAAGCAAATCTCAATATCCCATATAGCCACAAGCTAAATGGCCTGTTCGTAGCCCCTTCAAAGATAAGGGTACACCCTTGATCCGCGGGTAGTGAACTACCATAACCATGCAAGGAAACTGAGAGAAGAGAGAGATATTAAATCAACTTTTAGTTATCCGCATGCCCAGAAAGCCCATGATGGGATAAATGTCTAACGTATGCGAATTTGCCAGTACTATCGATTTTAATTCATATATATTGACATCTGTCAATGCAAACCATTTCGCCTTCCATCCTTAGAGAAGATATTTGTCAAGTTAAAGTGTCGATAAAACAGAATGTTGGTGGTAGAATTCAGAACTTTCTCAATCCAATGATTAACCAAATGTTAAAGTTGTTCGCAAAATACATATCTATTGGTGTCCTGAACACGCTGATTCACTGGATAGTATTTGGTGTATGCGTTTATGTACTTAAGATAAATCAAGCTCCTGCAAACTTTGCTGGCTTCGTAGTTGCTGTCTCATTCAGTTTTTTCGCGAATGCAAGGTTCACTTTCAATGCCTCAATAACAACTATGCGTTACATGATGTATGTTGGATTCATGGGAATTTTGAGCGCTGTCATAGGATGGGTAGCAGACAATTTCAGTCTGGCACCGATTATTACTTTAATTACATTCTCATTAATCAGCCTTATTTGCGGTTTTATTTATTCAAAGTTCATTGTTTTTAGGGATATAAAATGAAAATATCTTTACTTGTTCCTGTCTTTAATGAAGAGACTACAATACCGATTTTTTACAAATCAGTGCGCGAGTTCGAAGGATTAAAGCAGTATAAGGTTGAGATTGTCTTCATCAATGATGGAAGTACTGATGCAACCGAATCAATAATTAATTCAATTGCTGCGACAGATCCCCTAATCATTTCTCTGTCGTTTACACGCAACTTTGGTAAAGAACCTGCCCTATTTGCAGGTTTAGACCATGCAACAGGCGATGCAATTATACCAATAGACGTTGATTTGCAGGATCCAATCGAGGTGATCCCGCACTTGATAGAAAAATGGCAGACTGGCGTTGACATAGTGCTCGCTAAACGTACAGATCGCTCCACCGATGGCCATCTTAAGCGAAAAACCGCCGAATGGTTTTACAAATTACATAATAAAATAAGCAATCCGAAAATTGAAGAAAATGTTGGTGATTTTCGACTGTTATCACGTGAAGTGGTAGATAATATAAAACTGCTGCCTGAGCGTAATCTGTTCATGAAAGGTGTACTTTCTTGGGTTGGAGGAGAAACAGATATCGTTGAATATTCACGTGCTGAACGCGTTGCTGGCGAATCAAAATTTAATGGATGGAAGCTATGGAACCTTGCACTCGAAGGTATAACCAGTTTTTCAACATTCCCGCTGCGTATATGGACATATATTGGTTTACTTGTTGCTGGATTATCATTTATTTATGGTACATCAATGATATTCGAAACGCTTATGTTCGGTAATCCTGTCAGAGGTTATACATCTTTGCTAGTATCGGTTCTTTTTCTTGGTGGAGTGCAGTTGATTGGCATCGGTGTCCTGGGAGAATATGTAGGCAGAATTTATATCGAAAGTAAAGTTCGCCCACGATATATTTTAAAAGGAAAAAAAAGTGAGAAATTTTAACTTAGGAAAAATTCTTTTCCCTGTTGTTGTGATTACAGCAATACTAATAAGTATTGTGATGTACATTAGTTTTAACAAGGTCATCTATCTACCAGAATTCAAACTTGAGTCAATTAAAAGTGATAGCTTCGCTGGTGGTATTGATGAGTGTGTAATAGAAGGTGATACTATTTTTGTTTCTGGATGGGCTGTAGATCCCAGAGACACGAGTGACATGTATAGGGCAAATAACTACGCAATAATAAAAGTTGGAGATGACTTCTTCAAGTTAAGGCCAACAAGATCAGTCAGAACAGATGTCAGTTCTTTCTTTAAAAAAACAGGTTCGTTTGATTACACAGGTTTTGAAGCTAAAGGGAAATTAAGTTTCAACCCTATAACAACCGACAAAAAGATTAGCAAAACAATATATCTTGTTTCAGACAATGGAATTGTATTAAAAGGCATATCTCATGAATGCAAGTAAAAGATTAAACATAATTCTCGCTGTGGTGTCCGTCATTCTTCTTATGCTTTTGTTTTTTAGTATTAAACCGGCTGGAATGTATGATGACCTATACTTCTCGAAGGCACTAAAAGACTCAACACTTTTGTCATTTTTAAGTATGAGATATGAGACGTGGAGCGGAAGAGTTCTAATTGAAGCCATACTTATTAAAACAATAAATATTAAATATTTGCCGGCGACAATTATCACGTGTTCTTTTGCCCTACTGGCATTTGCCATGGCTAAGATAGCCACAAATGATACACCATCTGTAGGTTGTTGGTTAATAGCAATGATTTTAATTCTTTGCTGCTCTCCATCCGCTGTACAGGCTGTATTTTGGGTGACTGGTGGTTATAACTATTTGCTTCCTTTTTGTCTGGGTTTTACTTCTTTCTTTGGTTTTTTTAAGAATAAAAAAACAAAACCCATCGAGTTAACATGTCTTACTCTCGGATTCATCGCTGCAAACAACGAAATGTTCGGAGCTTTCGCGATACTATTAATGCTACCGGTCATAGGCAGAAAAATAGTTAGGAAAGAGAATGTTAAATTTGAAACAATATATTTTTTAACTCTTTCATTGAGTTTGGCACTTTGTATTATGGCACCAGGGAATTCCAGCAGATTTTTCATTGAGATGTCTACATGGATGCCTGATTTCAAATATTATAATTTTTTAGATAAAATTACATTGGGTGTTGATAGATTGAACTCGGGGGTCAACCAAAAATATAATTTTGCATATATAATATGTTGCGCAACAACTGCTCTATTCATATATCTAAAGAAAGAAAAAGTTGCATTTGACTGGCTAATTCTTTTAACCATTCTAATTCCTGTGTTACATATTTGCTTTGCAAATTTAGGAATCCAAACCCCACTGGATAATATAATAAGAGGGGAATATATGACTGGTAAGGCGTATGACGACTATGGAATGTACTTGTCATACTCAATAACCATTCTGATCATTGGTGGTATCATTAGTTATTTATATATACAAAGTAAAAATGATTTCACACTATACTTCTGCGCATCCTGCTTACTTTCATCAGTTGGGGCTGTCGTCGCTATTGGACTCTCCCCAACGGTACAGGCTAGCGGGGTAAGAATAATGTTTATATTAGATATAGCCTTTGTAATGTCATCACTGGCAATGTTAAAAAAAATTTTCAAATAAACAGGTACTTTGCTAGCTATATTTTAAATTCTGTCTGATGTAAATCAATGGACATGACTAAGCAAAAACCAGACTTTGGGCACCGCCAGCGGTGCCCTTTTGGGATCAGATGCTGTGGATCGCAAACAGCAACGAGTTGCGTTGATGGTTGAGAATGCACTTTCTGATAGTGTGGATACGCATATTACGACGCGATTGTCCTTCAAGCCAACGTGCTTTACGGCGGCTAGCCTGACGCAGCATCCGCCAGCGTCCCACTTCCGTTCTACTACGCTTCATGTTTACTACTCTTTCAGTCACTGAGTGGCCATTATAACGCCACACCGAATGCAGACCAGCGGTTTTCCCGTGTTTTTATTTGCCAGATTAATCCTGATGCGTAAACTCTTAACAATACGCTTTCAAAAGGATTTTTAAATTTATGACAACCTTCTACACCGTGGTGAGTTGGCTGGTCATTCTGGGTTACTGGGTACTCATTGCTGGCGTAACATTACGCATTCTAATGAAACGACGCGCAGTGCCCTCGGCAATGGCCTGGCTTTTGATCATCTATATTCTGCCATTGGTAGGGATCATTGCTTATCTGTCCTTCGGTGAGCTCCACCTGGGTAAACGCCGCGCCGAACGCGCCCGGGCAATGTGGCCGTCAACGGCCAAGTGGCTGAACGATCTTAAAGCCTGTAAGCATATTTTTGCGCAGGAAAACAGCAGCGTCGCCTCCTCCTTATTTAAACTGTGCGAGCGTCGTCAAGGAATCGCCGGCGTTAAGGGTAATCAGCTGCAGCTGCTCACCAGTTCAGATGACGTGATGCAGGCGCTGATCCGCGATATTCAGCTGGCGCGCCACAACATCGAAATGGTGTTCTACATATGGCAGCCAGGCGGTATGGCCGATCAGGTAGCCGAGTCGTTAATGGCTGCCGCGAGGCGTGGCATTCACTGTCGCCTGATGCTGGACTCCGCCGGCAGCGTGGCGTTCTTCCGCAGCCCTTGGGCGGCGATGATGCGTAACGCAGGTATCGAGGTTGTAGAAGCGCTGAAGGTGAACCTGATGCGTGTATTTTTACGCCGTATGGACCTGCGTCAGCACCGCAAAATGATCATGATCGACAACTACATTGCGTATACCGGTAGCATGAACATGGTCGATCCGCGCTTCTTCAAACAAGATGCAGGCGTTGGGCAATGGGTTGATTTAATGGCAAGAATGGAAGGCCCGGTAGCCACCGCTATGGGCATCGTCTATTCTTGCGACTGGGAAATTGAGACCGGAAAACGCATTTTGCCCCCGCCGCCGGACGTCAATATCATGCCGTTTGAGCAGGCCAGCGGGCACACCATTCACACAATTGCCTCGGGTCCTGGTTTCCCAGAAGACTTGATTCATCAGGCGCTGTTAACCGCAGCTTATTCAGCGCGCGAATATTTAATTATGACCACGCCTTACTTTGTACCCAGCGACGATTTGCTGCATGCAATTTGTACGGCAGCGCAGCGTGGGGTCGACGTCAGTATCATTCTTCCACGTAAGAATGATTCCCTGCTGGTTGGCTGGGCAAGCCGGGCCTTTTTCACTGAGTTGCTGGCAGCTGGCGTTAAAATTTATCAGTTCGAAGGCGGCCTGCTGCACACCAAGAGCGTACTGGTCGATGGCGAGCTGAGCCTGGTCGGTACCGTTAACCTGGATATGCGCAGTCTATGGCTCAATTTTGAAATCACGCTGGTCATTGACGATGCTGGATTCGGCGGCGATCTCGCCGCCGTGCAGGATGATTATATTTCGCGTTCCCGCCTGCTTGATGCCCGTTTGTGGGTAAAACGACCACTCTGGCAGCGGATAGCAGAGCGACTGTTTTACTTCTTTAGTCCGTTGCTGTAAAACGTGCCCATCAGACAGTAAACAGGTAGTCATTATGGATATGGATTTGAACAATCGCCTGACCGAAGACGAAACGCTTGAGCAGGCTTACGACATTTTTCTCGAACTGGCTGCGGATAACCTCGATCCGGCAGATATCATTCTGTTCAATTTGCAGTTTGAAGAACGCGGCGGTGCCGAGTTATTCGATCCGGCAGAAGACTGGCAGGAGCATGTTGATTTTGACCTGAACCCTGATTTCTTTGCCGAAGTGGTGATTGGTCTGGCAGATACAGAAGACGGTGAGATTAACGATATTTTTGCGCGCGTTTTATTATGTCGCGAAAAAGATCATAAGCTCTGCCATATTCTCTGGCGCGAATAATCAAACAAAAAAGCTGCTCTCGCAGCTTTTTTTATTTTTAGCCCGGTAGTTTGCTTCCGCAACGGTTACAAAACTGCGCGCTATTTTCGTGCTGCGCCTGCTGACAGTGGGGACATTTTCGTTGGTGCCCGCGATGCTGGAACGCACTGCTCATGTGCGTGGTAATCAATCCCGTCGGTATGGCAATCACCGAGTAACCAATCAGGATAAGCACGGACGCCACCATGCGCCCCAACGGAGTGTGCGGCGTAATATCGCCATAGCCGACGGTGGTTACAGTAACAATCGCCCAATACACTGACGCATTCAGCGTAGTAAATCCATATTTTGGCCCTTCAATCAGATACATCATCGCACCAAAAACCACCATCAGAATGGCGATAAAGGAATAGAATAACATCAGCTGATGTCGGGCACTTTTTAACGCATTCCAGAACACCCGTAGAGAAGGCATAAAGCGCAACAGCTTGAGAATACGCAGGACGCGCAGGACACGCATCGCCCGCCAGGCGAAAACATAACTCAGACTGATTTCCGGCCATAGCCACATCACATACAGCGGCAGAATGGTGGCAAGGTCAACTATCCCCCAGAAACTAAACACATATTTGGCGGGATTGGCCCAACAGCATAAGCGCAGAAGATATTCGAGAGTAAAGACCAGAGTAATAAAGATCTCCAGCCAGACAAAAACGCGCCATTCCTCAAAGGTTAAATGGTATTGCGTCCCTACTCCGGACTCAATGAAGATAACAATGACGCTGAGCAAGGCGAATAGCGCGCACATACCTTCAAAGCGACGCCCTGAACGGGTGTTTAAATCGAATAATTTGCGAAAGAGCGCGCGGCGGACAGAAGAGACTAAACCTGGCACAGATACCTCACCAAAAAAAAGGGCTGACTTTTGTCAGCCCTCGGAATTATAGCGGGTCTACTTTCAGGCAGGAAACTGCGTGTCGGAAACTTCCTTCGAGAACCGGGCGCGTTTTTGCGCATTCCGGCCCTGCAATCGGGCAGCGCGTACGGAACACGCAACCGGAAGGAGGGTTAATCGGGGACGGTAACTCGCCTTCCAGCAACTGGATAACCTTGTTCCTTTCCTGATCCGGATCGGGGATCGGCACCGCAGACATCAGCGCTTTGGTATAAGGATGCAGCGGGTTATGGTACACCTCGTCATAGGTCCCTAATTCCACCGCATGTCCGAGATACATAACCAGCACACGGTCGGAGATATGTTTAACCACCGCGAGGTCGTGGGCAATGAAGATTAACGATAATCCCATTTCTCGCTGAAGTTGTTGCAGCAGGTTAACCACCTGGGCCTGGATTGACACGTCCAGCGCCGAAACGGGTTCATCGCAGATAATCAACTTCGGTTCGAGGATCAGCGCGCGGGCAATACCAATACGCTGACACTGGCCACCTGAAAACTCATGTGGGTAGCGGTTAATCAGGTTGGGCAGTAATCCTACCTTCATCATCATCGCTTTCACACGATCGCGGACTTCCTGACCAGGAAGATTCGGATGATAAGTTCGCAGCGGTTCGGCAATGATTTCACCAATGGTCATGCGCGGGTTTAACGATGCCAGCGGATCCTGGAAAATCATCTGGATATCGCTGCGTACTTCCCGCCACTCATCGGGTTTCATGCCGAGTAAATCTTTACCCAGCCAGGCAACCTTTCCATCGGTGGCCTTCACCAAGCCGATAATCGCACGGGCAAAGGTCGATTTCCCGCAGCCTGATTCACCGACCACGCCCAGGGTTTCGCCCTCATACAGTCGCAGGGTTACGCCATCAACTGCCTTCAGGGTTTTAGATGGTTGCCAGAACCACTGTTTGCCATCTTTAATATCGAAATGGACTTTAAGGTCAGCAATCTCAAGGAGCACTTTACGTTGTTCGGTTACCGCATTCATACCAGTTCCTCCACCGGCTTAAAGCAGGCGCGCAAACGGCCTGGACTAAATTCCTCCAGTGGCGGAGCACTGCTACAGATTTCCATCGCATGCGGGCAACGCGGCTGGAATGGACAGCCTTTTGGCAGACGCAGCAGGTTCGGTGGGTTGCCCGGGATCGTGAGCATCTCTTCCCCTTCTGCATCCAGACGAGGTACGGCATTCAGCAAACCAATCGAATACGGATGAACGGGCTTATAAAAGACATCCCGCGCACTGCCGTATTCCATCGTACGACCGGCGTACATCACCAGAACTTTATCGCAAATACCGGCAACAACCCCCAGATCGTGGGTGATCATGATAATCGCGGTGTTGAATTCGCTTTTCAGTTCATTCAGCAGCGTCATGATTTGCGCCTGTACCGTCACATCGAGCGCAGTGGTCGGTTCATCGGCTATCAGTAATTTGGGCCTGCACAGCAACGCCATAGCGATCATAACGCGCTGACGCATACCACCGGAGAATTCATGCGGATACATTTTCATGCGCTTACGCGCTTCCGGCATTTTCACCGCATCCAGCATTCTGACCGACTCTTCAAAAGCTTCCGCTTTGCTCATGCCTTTATGCAGCATCAGAACTTCCATCAACTGCTCCCCGACCCGCATGTACGGATTGAGAGACGTCATCGGGTCCTGGAAAATCATCGAGATTTGCTCAGCACGCAGTTTGTTCAGTTCACGTTCCGGTAAGTTCAGAATTTCACGTCCGTTGAACGTTGCGGAGCCCCCGATACGACCATTAGCCGCCAGCAGGCCCATCAGGGCAAAGGCCGTTTGCGATTTACCTGAACCGGATTCTCCGACAATACCCAGCGTTTCTCCAGCTCGCAGAGAAAAGTTTAAATCGTTGACCGCAGTTACATCGCCGTCGGGGGTAGCGAACGTCACACGCAAATCTTTTACGTTCAGCAGTGCGTTAGCCTGTTGTTGCGCGAGCGGCGCGGTTGAGGTTTCAATTACGCTCATGGCTGCACTCCTTAACGGTCTTTCGGGTCGAGGGCATCACGCAAGCCATCGCCAATAAAGTTAAAACAGAACAAAGTGACCACCAGGAAACCTGCCGGAAACAGCAGCAGCCATGGTGAGACTTCCATTGAGTTGGCACCATCACTGAGCAGAGCGCCCCAGCTACTTAACGGCTCCTGCGTACCTAATCCCAAAAAGCTCAGGAAGGATTCAAACAGGATCATGCTCGGCACCAGCAATGAAGCGTATACCACCACCACACCCAGCACGTTCGGCACAATATGGCGGATAACGATACGCACGGTAGACACCCCGCCCACTTGCGCCGCTTCAATAAACTCTTTGCGCTTGAGGCTCAGCGTTTGTCCACGCACGATACGCGCCATATCCAGCCAGGAGACCATCCCGATAGCGACAAAAATCAGCAGGATATTTTGCCCAAAGAAGGTGACCAGCAGGATCACGAAGAACATGAACGGGAAGGAGTTGAGAATTTCCAGCAGACGCATCATCACCGAGTCGATTTTTCCGCCGAGGTAGCCCGACAGAGAACCGTACAGCGTACCGACAACCACCGCGACCAACGCCGCCGCAATGCCGACCATTAGCGAGATGCGCCCGCCAATCGCCACGCGCACCAACAGGTCGCGTCCCGACGAGTCAGTACCGAAATAGTGGCCTGATTCCGTATCCGGCGCGCTGGACATCATGCCCCAGTCAGTATCGAAGTAGGTAAACTGCGACAGCATCGGCGCGAGCGTCACGAACAGCGCAATAATTACCAGCACCACCAGGCTTGCTACCGCAGCTCGGTTATGCATAAAGCGTCGACGCGCGTCCTGCCACAGGCTGCGGCCTTCGACCTCCAGCTTTTCACTGAAATTCTCCAGCGCTTCGCTGTTTTTCTTACTTAACATCATAGCGAGCTCCAGTATCAGTAACGAATTTTCGGGTCGATAACGGCATAAAGCACATCGACAATCGCGTTAAACACGATGGTCAGAGTACCCACCAGTATGGTCAGACTCAGAACCAGCGAATAGTCGCGGTTTAACGCACCGTTGACGAACAACTGACCAATGCCAGGTAAACCATAGATGGTTTCAATAACCATCGAACCAGTGATAATGCCGACAAATGCCGGTCCCATATAGGACAGCACTGGCAACAGCGCAGGTTTTAACGCATGGCGGAAAATAATCCGCCGCATCGGCAGCCCTTTGGCGCGCGCGGTACGAATAAAGTTAGAGTGCAGCACTTCAATCATCGAACCACGAGTAATACGAGCGATACTGGCGATGTAGGCCAGTGACAAGGCCACCATTGGCAGGATCATAAATTTCAACGCCCCACCGTTCCAGCCCCCGCCGGGCAGCCATTTCAAGGTTATGGCAAATATCATGACCAATAAGGGAGCGACCACGAAACTGGGGATAACTACCCCAGTCATTGCCACCCCCATCACCGTGTAATCCCAACGTGTATTTTGCTTCAGCGCGGCTATCACCCCGGCGCTAACGCCGACGAGTACCGCCAGAATAAAGGCTGCCGCACCCAGCTTCGCAGAAACCGGAAAACTCGAAGCAACGAGGTCGTTAACCGTGTAGTCTTTATATTTAAAGGATGGTCCAAAATCGCCATGCGCCAGCTGTTTCAGATAGCTGAAATACTGCGTCGAGATAGGATCGTTAAGATGATATTTCGCTTCAATATTCGCCAGCACCTCTGGCGGTAACGCGCGTTCCCCGGTGAATGGGCTTCCGGGCGCAAGGCGCATCATAAAGAATGAAATCGTAATAAGAATAAACAGCGTCGGAATCGCTTCCAGACAGCGACGTAATATGAATTTTAACATTGCCCGTACCTTCTGGCGTGTGCCTTTATACCTCTTTAACCCCGACGTTCAGGTAAAGCGGTATTAATAGTTCGAAGAAAAAAGACACTGTGGGGCAAAAATGATTGCCCCACGTCTTGCCATTAATGCTTGATAATATACAAGTCTTTAACGTGGATATTATCCATCGGGTCTTTACCGGAGTATCCGCCAACCCATGGTTTCACCAGGCGGGCATTAACATAGTAATAAACCGGTACAATCGCAGAATCTTTATCCAGCTGCTGTTCCGCTTTCGAATACAGTTCGCTGCGCTGCGCTTCATCCGTCACTTTCAGCGTATCCGCAATCAGCTTATCAAATGCCGGGCTCTTATAGTGGACGGTATTATTGGAGCTGTCGGACAGCACCATATTCAGGAAGGACGTCGGTTCGTTATAGTCCGCACACCAGCCCGCACGTGAAACATCATAGTTGCCCTGATGGCGCGTATCGAGGAACGTTTTCCATTCCTGGTTTTCCAGCTTCACATTAGCACCCAGATTTTTCTTCCAGATAGATGCCGCGGCAATAGCCAGCTTCTTATGCAGGTCTGAAGTGTTATACAGCAGGTCAAAGGTCAGCGGTTTCTCAGCGGTATATCCGGCCTCAGCCAGCAGTTTCTTCGCTTCTTCATTACGTTTTTCCTGAGACCACTTGAACCACTCTGGCTCAACCAGTTTCGCGCCATCGGTGTATGGAGGAGTAAAGCTATACGCCGGCAGGTCACCCTGGTTTTTCACTTTATTGACGATAATGTCACGATCCAACGCCAGCTTCAGGGCGGTACGAACACGAACATCGTTGAACGGTGCTTTCTGGTTGTTGATTTCGTAATAATAGGTGCACAGATACGGGTCAACGTGGACTTCGTTCGGGATCTCTTTTTTCAGTTTCTGGAATAACTCAATCGGCATGTTGTTATAGGTCATGTCGATTTCACCGCTGCGATAGCGGTTAACGTCAGTCACTTCAGAAGAAATAGGTAGGTAGGTTACCTGGTTAATAACCGTTTTGGCGTTGTCCCAATAGTTGGTATTACGCTCAAGCACAATGCGCTCGTTCACAACCCAGTCTTTCAGTTTATACGCACCGTTAGTAACGATGTTAGCGGGCTGGGTCCACTTCTCGCCGAATTTTTCAACAGCAGCTCTAGGAACTGGTGAAACAGAAGAGTGCACAAGCAGTTTGTAGAAATAAGGAACAGGTTCACTGAGGGTGACTTCAAAAGTATGATCGTCGAGAGCTTTTACACCGAGATCGGTGATCGGTTTTTTGCCGGCGATAATATCATCAATATTGACGATGTGACCGTACTGCAAATAACTGGCGTACGGTGATGCAGTATTTGGATTAGCCAAACGTTGCCAGCTATACACGAAATCTTGCGCGGTAACAGGCGTGCCGTCAGACCACTTAGCATCTTTACGCAGATGGAATGTCCAGACTTTAAAATCTTTATTTTCCCATTTTTCAGCCACGCCGGGCGATGGTTTGCCATCGACATCACTGATTAATAAACCTTCAAACAGGTCACGGTTAATGTTGGATTCAGGTACACCTTCGATTTTGTGGGGATCGAGTGACTGCACTTCCGAACCGTTATTACGCACCAGAGTCTGCTTTTCAGCAAGCTGCACACCCGCTGGCACTACTGCCGCCGTGGCAACATTTCCAGCGACTAGCGCAGTTAAGATCCCCGCAGCTACTAAACTTTTTTTAGTGATGTTAGTCATTGTGTTGTACTCCCTCATTATTATGGCTGGTTTTTTAACCAGACTGTTAATCCTGTCAGGATCACTGTACGGCACCGGAGATTTTCTGCCGTCAGGTCGTTTTTTGTTTTACTGCTTGCTATCACCGACTTTATTTATTCTGGCGGTTCGTATGACCGCCTTTCGTCGATTATCTACGTGCCTCCCCTGCCGGAAACACGCTATTACCCTGTTGAGAGAAACTAACTGCAAATGATTCTCATCAACGTGAATTCTTCTGCATAATACCTGGCCGGAAAGTATCAAATGCGTTTCTTAACCGCCAATACATTTTACAAATTTGTTAACCAATTCTCTTTTATTGGAAATAAATCTCACAAAGAAAGTCTTACGAATGAAGGTTTTTTACAATAAACCCATAAAAAACAATAAATTACATCAAGCCGGGTGTTAACTACCCTGTCAGGTGTCAACACCACGTCAAAATGCACATAAATTTAACAATTGGTTATTAATTAGCACATTCAACTGAAAAAAACGCTGAAATAACTAATAACATTTCGATAATCCTTCAGCAAGCCCCAGAGTATGATGTTAATTAAATAACAGCGATATCAGGCTCTCTCTGGCAGATGGATGAGCGTTACATTCATAAAATCAATGAATAAACAAATGAATAACCATCAGCATTTTTTATTATCACTATGCTGATTTTCAACTTTAGTGAGAAGTTTTACTGATAATGAAAGGAAACGGAGCCGGGACCGACTCCGTTTGTACAGAAGAGAGATATCAGGCCAGCAAACCAGGGAAAATGGATTTGATACCTGTAACAATGAATTCGATACCCAAGGCCATTAACAGTAGCCCCATAATACGCGTAATGACGTTGATGCCAGTTTGTCCCAACAGTCGTACCAGCCATGGCGCCATGCGAAACAGCCCCCAGCAGCACAGGGCAAACAGCGCAATCGCGACAAAAAAGCCAAACAGGTTAATCGCACTGTGATATCGCGTACCCCAAACAATAGTTGAGCTTATCGCCCCCGGGCCCGCCATCAACGGCAATGCCAACGGTACAACGCCGATACTCTCACGAATTGCAGTTTCTGATTTTTCCTGTTTGTTTTGTTTATCTTCCCCTAGTTTTCCGCTAATCATTGACATCGCGATAGTCACAACCAGAATGCCGCCGGCAATCCTGAACGAATCTATTGAGATACCGAAAAGTTGCAGAATACCATCACCAAGAAACAGCGAAGTCCACAGAATGATAGCGACCGACAGGTTTGCCGTAAGGTTGGTTTTGTTTCGCGCTGCAGCAGTTTGATAACTGGTCATACTGATAAAGACAGGGATGATCCCTACCGGGTTGACCAACGCAAATAACCCAATGAAAAATTTAAAATAGACAGGAAAATCAAATAGCGTTTGGATCACGGTTAGCTCCGAAGCGTTAGCCGGATAAAATGAGTCATAAAAATTGATAAAATCCGCGCTGAAGATACGCCTTTTGTCAGCATACTTCACCTTCTATCTTCGTATATCTACGTAAATACGCTACCAATACTCAGTGTTATTAATATGTATGAATTATGCTAACGTTATTAGCATTCATTACGTCAATTTATTAACACTTAACGAGAAACGCTAAAAGGGCCTGCTGAAAGGTGTCAGCTTTGCGAATTTTTGATCCAGATCACGCAATTACTACTCAGAAGTGAGTAATCTTGCTTACGCCACCTGGAGGTAACGCGTTAGAGTTAACTGGCACTAGCGTATAAGCTCTTTTAGTAAATCAAAGTAAAGTGGACGTTAATTAACCGTTTGATTTTCAAACCGTTACACAAATTTTCGTCGGTCTGTCTATACTCTCGTATCGAGCAGATGATTTACTAAAAAAGTTTAACATTATCAGGAGAGCATCATGGCTGTTACTAATGTCGCTGAACTTAACGCACTTGTAGAGCGCGTAAAAAAAGCCCAGCGTGAATATGCCAGTTTCACTCAAGAACAGGTTGACAAAATCTTCCGCGCCGCCGCTCTGGCTGCCGCAGACGCTCGAATCCCTCTCGCGAAAATGGCCGTTGCCGAATCCGGCATGGGTATTGTCGAAGATAAAGTGATCAAAAACCACTTTGCTTCTGAATACATTTACAACGCTTACAAAGATGAAAAAACCTGTGGTGTGCTGTCTGAAGACGACACTTTCGGTACCATTACCATTGCGGAACCAATTGGTATCATCTGCGGTATCGTTCCAACCACTAACCCAACTTCTACCGCTATCTTCAAATCGCTGATCAGCCTGAAGACCCGTAACGCCATCATCTTCTCTCCGCATCCGCGTGCAAAAGATGCAACTAACAAAGCAGCAGACATCGTTCTGCAAGCTGCAATCGCTGCTGGCGCACCGAAAGATCTGATCGGCTGGATCGATCAACCTTCCGTTGAACTGTCTAATGCGCTGATGCACCACCCTGACATCAACCTGATCCTTGCGACCGGTGGTCCAGGCATGGTTAAAGCGGCATACAGCTCCGGTAAACCGGCTATCGGCGTAGGCGCAGGTAACACCCCTGTTGTTATCGACGAAACCGCTGATATCAAACGTGCTGTTGCATCTGTTCTGATGTCTAAGACCTTCGATAACGGCGTAATCTGTGCTTCTGAGCAGTCTGTCGTCGTGGTTGACTCTGTATATGATGCAGTACGTGAGCGTTTTGCGACTCACGGCGGCTACATGCTGCAGGGCAAAGAGTTGAAAGCAGTCCAGGACGTTATCCTGAAAAATGGCGCGCTGAACGCAGCTATCGTTGGTCAGCCGGCATACAAGATTGCTGAACTGGCAGGCTTCTCCGTACCAGAAACCACTAAGATTCTGATCGGTGAAGTGACGGTTGTCGATGAAAGCGAACCGTTTGCTCATGAAAAACTGTCTCCGACGCTGGCAATGTACCGTGCGAAGGACTTCGAAGACGCAGTCATTAAAGCTGAAAAACTGGTTGCGATGGGCGGTATCGGTCATACCTCTTGCCTGTACACTGACCAGGACAACCAGCCAGAACGTGTTGCTTACTTCGGCCAGATGATGAAAACCGCACGTATCCTGATTAACACCCCAGCTTCTCAGGGTGGTATCGGTGACCTGTACAACTTCAAACTCGCACCTTCCCTGACTCTGGGTTGTGGTTCCTGGGGTGGTAACTCCATCTCTGAAAACGTTGGTCCTAAGCACCTGATCAACAAGAAAACCGTTGCTAAGCGAGCTGAAAACATGTTGTGGCACAAACTTCCGAAATCTATCTACTTCCGTCGTGGCTCTCTGCCAATCGCACTGGATGAAGTGATTACCGATGGTCACAAACGTGCGCTCATCGTGACCGACCGCTTCCTGTTCAACAACGGTTATGCAGACCAGATCACCTCCGTTCTGAAAGCTGCTGGCGTTGAAACCGAAGTGTTCTTTGAAGTTGAAGCTGACCCAACTCTGACCGTTGTTCGCAAAGGTGCTGAGCTGGCTAACTCCTTCAAACCAGACGTAATCATCGCGCTGGGCGGCGGTTCCCCGATGGACGCCGCGAAAATCATGTGGGTTATGTACGAGCACCCGGAAACTCACTTCGAAGAACTGGCGCTGCGCTTTATGGACATCCGTAAACGTATCTACAAGTTCCCGAAAATGGGTGTGAAAGCGAAGATGGTCGCCGTCACCACCACTTCCGGTACCGGCTCTGAAGTGACTCCGTTTGCGGTTGTTACTGACGATGCAACTGGGCAGAAATACCCGCTGGCAGACTATGCGCTGACTCCGGATATGGCGATTGTTGACGCCAACCTGGTGATGGATATGCCGAAGTCCCTGTGTGCGTTTGGTGGCCTCGATGCCGTCACTCACGCTCTGGAAGCTTACGTTTCCGTACTGGCTTCTGAGTTCTCCGACGGTCAGGCTCTGCAAGCGCTGAAACTGCTGAAAGAAAACCTGCCGGCGTCCTACCATGAAGGTTCTAAGAACCCGGTAGCACGTGAGCGTGTACACAGTGCAGCAACCATCGCCGGTATCGCGTTCGCTAACGCCTTCCTGGGTGTATGTCACTCAATGGCGCACAAGCTGGGTTCTCAGTTCCACATTCCTCACGGTCTGGCGAACGCCCTGCTGATCAGCAACGTTATTCGTTATAACGCGAACGACAACCCGACTAAACAGACTGCATTCAGCCAGTACGACCGTCCGCAGGCACGCCGTCGCTACGCTGAAATCGCAGACCATCTGGGTCTGAGCGCACCGGGCGACCGTACTGCCGCGAAAATCCAGAAACTGCTGGGCTGGCTGGAAGAAATCAAAGCTGAGCTGGGTATTCCTAAGTCTATCCGTGAAGCTGGCGTTCAGGAAGCTGACTTCCTGGCACACGTGGACAAACTGTCTGAAGATGCGTTTGATGACCAGTGTACTGGTGCAAACCCACGTTACCCGCTGATTGCTGAACTGAAACAGATCCTGCTGGATACATACTACGGTCGTGAGTACAGCGAAGGCCAGACCACCGCTAAGACTGAAGCAGTAGCTGCACCGAAAGCAGAAAAGAAAGCGAAGAAATCCGCTTAATTTTCTCAGATAAGTTTTAGTTTCACTATAAACGGTCCCAGTTGGGACCGTTTTTTTTCGTCTTGTGTTATGAAAATTGAGTGCTCCCCAATTTAACCATGTGAATAGAATGGCACGGTAAGAGATGTATTCAGGAAGATGTGAGAATAGCCGTCAGAAGAGAGTCTGACAGGGTAGAGAATATTGACGAATGTCCCGGCCTACCCTGTATTTATAAGCGCTCAGAAGCCTGCAGGTTAATCGTGGCTGTGTCGTTCTTGTATCGCCGTCAGAGAGCCCTCAGACTGCGCCTGTTTGTAGTGTTTACGGCATACCGACACATAGCGTTCATTCCCGCCAATAACCACCTGCTCGCCCTCGTTATAGGGCCTTCCAGACTGATCAAGACGTAAAACCATGCTGGCCTTACGCCCACAGAAACAAATGGTTTTTAATTCAACGAGCTTATCTGACCACGCAAGCAGGTATTCGCTACCGCCAAATAATTCACCACGGAAATCTGTGCGTAAGCCATAGCACAACACAGGAATATCCAGCCGATCGACAACTTCAGATAATTCATAAACCTGTTGTCGAGTCAGAAACTGCGACTCATCAACCAGTACACAGTGAATTCTTTGCTGCTCATTTTCAGCACGAATCTCTTCGTACAAAGATGAATTTTGGTTAAACAATTTTGCAGGCGACGACAGACCTATACGTGAACTTACTTTTCCTGCACCAAAACGGTCATCAATTTCCGCTGTATATACAACAGCACGCATCCCACGTTCCTGATAATTGTACGAAGATTGCAGCAATGCAGTCGACTTACCGGCATTCATTGCAGAATAGTAAAAATATAGCTGTGCCATTGACCGAAGGCCCTCACATGGGGAAATAAATATGCGCGGGATTGTATCATATTTCACGAAAGTGTCGGTGTAGCGTTGCGCCCAAAGGCGTATAAATGCGCGGGCAAGCCCGCTCAGTGCCGCCTGAATTTAAGTAGCAGGTTGTGAGAGAGCATACAACCATCGACCATACAGCCCGAGCTCGGACGCGTATATACACTCTCTTTCACAAATAGTGCTCATGAAATTTATCAATGTCACTTATCATCATACGGCAATAAAGAAACCCTTCCCATATTGTTATTGAATCTACCCACTCTCACCATGTATTAGCGAATTCACGTAAGCAAAACTAATACAAAAGGTTGAAATCACTGCAAAGAGATACTATTTGTACACCATAAAATGTGACCTGAATCTTGAATTTTTACTCTCAGCTGCTGAGAAGCCCCCTCGCCAATAAGCCTTTTTTATGCCCAACATCATGGGGAATTTAAGACAGGAGAATTAATTCTGTTACTAAATAAAGCGCAATTTTGAATTCCTTACATTCCTGGCTATTGCACAACTGAATTTATCGCTCTATTATTAGCTCAACAAACCACCCCAATATAAGTTTGAGATTACTACAATGAGCGAAGCACTTAAAATTCTGAACAACATCCGTACTCTTCGTGCGCAGGCAAGAGAATGCACTCTGGAAACGCTTGAAGAAATGCTGGAAAAATTAGAAGTTGTAGTTAGCGAGCGTCGCGAAGAAGAAAGCGCTGCTGCCGCTGAAGTTGAAGAACGCACTCGTAAACTGCAACAATATCGTGAAATGCTGATCGCTGACGGCATTGATCCGAACGAACTGCTGAATAGCATGGCTGCTGTTAAATCTGGCACCAAAGCTAAACGCGCTGCACGTCCGGCTAAATATAGCTATGTTGACGAAAACGGTGAAACTAAAACCTGGACTGGCCAGGGTCGTACACCGGCAGTGATCAAAAAAGCGATGGAAGAGCAAGGTAAACAACTGGACGATTTCCTGATCAAGGAATAATTCAGAAATACTTTGCTTAAAATCCCGCCATTGGCGGGATTTTTTTTACTGGTACTTCGCTCAGCCTTACCCGGATTAGGTATAAAAAAATGGCGCTGTTAATACAACGCCGTTCTGACCAGATAATGCAAGAAGGTTACTTCTTAATACCCATCTCGTCTTCCAGCCAGGCTTTAAATTCAGCGCCGAGAGTATTATGGCGAATACCATATTCGACGAACGCCTGCATATAGCCCAGTTTATTACCACAGTCATGGCTTTTGCCCTTCATGTGATAAGCTTCAACCGTCTCTTTTTCAATCAGCATATCGATTGCATCTGTCAGCTGAATTTCATCACCCGCTCCCGGAGGGGTTTTAGCCAGCAGAGGCCAGATATCGGCACTAAGGACATAACGACCCACAACGGCCAGATTAGAAGGCGCTACATCAGCTTTTGGTTTTTCAACCACGCCAACCATCGGGACGCTTTCGCCCGGGGATAATTCAACGCCTTTACAATCAACAACACCATAAGCCGTAACATCTTCTACCGGCTCAACCATAATCTGGCTGCTACCTGTTTCATCAAAGCGATGAATCATTTCGGCAAGGTTGTCGCGGGATAAATCAGATTCGTATTCGTCAAGAATTACGTCCGGCAGGATTACAGCAACCGGTTCATCGCCAACCACAGGGTGCGCGCACAATACTGCGTGGCCCAGACCTTTTGCCAGCCCCTGACGTACCTGCATAATAGTCACATGCGGCGGGCAAATAGATTGCACTTCTTCCAGCAGCTGACGTTTTACACGTTTTTCCAGCATCGCTTCAAGTTCAAAGCTGGTATCGAAGTGGTTTTCAATAGAATTTTTAGACGAGTGAGTTACAAGTACAATTTCAGTGATGCCCGCAGCAATACATTCGTTTACGACGTACTGAATTAATGGCTTATCAACCAACGGTAGCATCTCTTTCGGGATTGCTTTCGTAGCCGGTAACATCCTGGTTCCTAATCCCGCAACTGGGATAACGGCTTTTTTGACTTTTGAATTAAGGGCAGCCATTTAAAACTCTCCTGGACTGTTCATGTATTGAACGTGTTCATCATTCTGTATCGCATCCGAGTATATCAGTACAGCGACAAACTTCTGGTCTGAAAAGGACGCGCGTCGGTATAATTAAGATAAATACGAATAAATCTGGCGCTGATAGTAGCACTCACAGCACAGGGAGGGTGAACCAATTTCATTTGCACGCCTCTCAATTGTTCATTCCGCAGACAACATCAAGCGCAGGCGCCCTCCCGCCCCCCAAATTTGGCATTGCCATGACTCACAATGTTGGCTCAACTGATTAAGATACGTATTACCTAAGGTACCCAGCGGAACGCCATTGCTGATTTGCACTTGGTGGGAACCTGTATTTAATGTCGCATTCAGCCCTGCAGATACCAGAATCAGATTTTTTAATCCGCTGTGGTAATACCCCACCAGCAAGGGAAACTGCCCTGGTAAATTGGCTTGCCGCAACAAATGATTTACCTGTTTCAATAACGTACCTAACTCCGGCAACCGCTGATTTTGTTGTGTCAGTTGCTCCTGCAGTAAACCATTAAATAGCGCCCGCAATAATAATGCAGCCAAGACACCATTATCCCCTGCCCGCGTCACATCAAGGCAATAGAATGCAAGGTCATGATCCGACAGCGGCGCAATATCCAGCACCAGCCCCGGTTGGTCGGCTACTACCAATTGTCGATAGTTAATGCGACAGTGCGAAATCACTTGCGACACTGGAGGCTGTAATTCTTTTAGCAGCTTCGCGGCGGCGGCAGGATCGTCCACCATCGCATCCCAGTCGCGAAACAGCCGCTCTTCTTCTTCTACGCGTGAATTAAACATGTTGGGATAAAGACATGCAAAGACGGTTTCTCTCAAGCGATTAAGGTCTTTCACCGGCTTCAATAGGACATCATCCACCCCGAGTCGTAGCGCTTTGGCTATGTCGGACATGTTTTCCGTCGCAGAAATCACCAGTATCGGGGTCTGATCGCCACGATTGCGTAGATACTCAACCAGTTTGAGGCCGTTCATTCTTGGCATAGCCAGATCGCAAATCATCAGGTCTGGTGTGAAGTGTCCAAGTAGTTCAAGTGCTTCAAGCCCGTCGCCAGCCACCGCCGTTGTCGCTCCCAAAGAGGAAAACCATGAGTCCATGAGTGAGCGAAATACCGGCTCATCCTCAACGATAAGAATCTGTTTTCCGACCAATGGCTGCGTCATATTCTCCCCCCTGACTGGCTTTAATAAATAGTGGCATGCTATTGCCACTCACGCCTGTCAGAATTAGCTTAAGTGTTGATAAAAAATGCGTTAGACGTTGGTTTTCACCAGGGGTAGAAGTTCATCCATTTTCTTCTCGACCGCCAACTGCCCGGCAGCAATTGCTGCACTGGCGCGGTGAAAATCCAGCGTGGATATTTGTGGACAAAACGGCTGAATCAGTATGTCTGGAGGGTCGCCGGCCATGCGGTTACGTTTCAGACGATTTTCCAGAACCTGAATAGACGTCGTCATGATCTCCATCGCTGTCGGTGCCGTGACCGCACGCCTGGCCGTAATGTTGCTCAATCGCTCTTTCAGACGGGCATGCCATGAAAGCTCGTCAGCATCATTACCCGATTCGGCATCGCTATTGACGTTGAAGGAGAGTAAATCTTGTTGCATGAGATGAGCATCGTGTTGCAGGTCGACCGCGATAACAATATCGGCCCCCAACGCACGAGTCAGGGATACAGGGACGGGATTCACCACCGCGCCATCGACCAGCCAGTAACCATTATGCGCCACGGGAGACATCAGACCAGGAATACTACAGGAGGCTCGGACAGCCAGATGCAAATCACCTTCGGTAAACCACAACTCCCGCCCCGTACTCAGATTAGTAGCAACTGTTGCGAAACGGCGTGTGCATTGCTCAATTGCTTCTACCGGCATGACATTACGGTACTGATTGAATACCCGTTCACCGCGCAGTAAACCTCCCCTGCGCCATGAGAGATCCATCAGCCGTAAAACATCCCAATAGCTGAAAGAACATACCCACTTTTCAAGAGCAGGTAACTTATTGCAGGCGTAGGCAGCGCCAACCAGCGAACCGATGGAGCACCCTGCCACGATATCAACATCGATGCCCATATGCTTAAGGGCTTTAATAACCCCAATATGCGACCAACCTCGCGCCGCGCCGGAACCTAGCGCCAGCCCAATTTTTATTTTTCTCATTATACGTACAAACTTCCCCTGGCTTGCAGACGTAGCAACATCGCTACCGCTCAGTTAACATAGTGCCACTCTGGCGTTTTTACGCCGTTTTTATATTCCAGGGAGTACTTTGTGTCTCAGCTTTGTCCCTGTGGTAGCGCTGTCGAGTATAGCCTATGTTGCTACCGTTATGTGTCCGGCGCGCAAGTAGCACCTACGCCGTCACACCTCATGCGTTCTCGTTACTGTGCTTTTGTGATGAAAGACGCAGATTACCTTATCAGGACCTGGCATCCAGATTGTCATGCGGCCTCGTTTCGCGACGACATTATCGCAGGATTTAGTCATACAGAATGGCTCGGACTGACCGTTTTTGAACAAGAGACGGCAGACACAGAAAATACCGGCTATGTCAGTTTTGTCGCGCGGTTTTCTGAACAAGGTAAAACAGGTGCAATTATCGAGCGCTCTCGTTTTTTAAAAGAAAACGGTCAGTGGTACTATATAGACGGTACACGCCCTCAAATTGGACGAAACGATACCTGCCCTTGTGGCTCCGGTAAAAAATTTAAAAAGTGCTGCGGCTAATCAACGCCCGACAGTATCAATTTTGCAAACATTCTCAACAGGATCACCGCTGCAAATGCATTCATTACAAAGAAAAGTGCTGCGTACTATTTGCCCGGACCAAAAAGGTCTGATCGCGCGCATTACGAATATCTGTTACAAGCATGAACTGAACATCGTGCAAAACAATGAGTTTGTGGACCACCGCACCGGACGCTTTTTTATGCGCACCGAACTGGAGGGCATTTTTAACGACGTCACGCTGCTTGCCGATCTGGACAGCGCCTTACCTGAAGGCTCAATTCGTGAATTAACCCCAGCAGGCCGCCGCCGCATCGTCATTTTGGTCACCAAGGAAGCGCATTGCCTGGGCGATCTGTTAATGAAGGCCAATTATGGCGGGCTGGATGTTGAAATCGCCGCGGTGATCGGCAATCACGAGACGTTGCGTCCTCTGGTTGAACGGTTTGATATTCCGTTTGAGCTGGTCAGCCATGAAGGTTTAACACGTGACGAACATGATCAGAAAATGGCTGACGCTATCGACGCCCACCAGCCGGACTATGTCGTGCTGGCTAAATACATGCGCGTTCTGACCCCGACATTTGTTTCACGCTTCCCAAATAAAATTATCAATATTCACCATTCATTCCTGCCAGCATTCATTGGTGCTCGCCCGTACCATCAAGCTTATGAGCGCGGCGTGAAAATCATCGGCGCGACGGCCCACTACGTAAATGATAACCTTGATGAAGGCCCAATCATTATGCAGGACGTGATCCATGTTGATCACACTTACACTGCCGAAGATATGATGCGTGCGGGTCGCGACGTTGAAAAAAATGTTTTAAGCCGTGCGCTGTATCAGGTTCTGGCTCAGCGCGTCTTTGTTTACGGTAACCGAACGATTATTCTGTAATCGATTGATAAGTTAATTGGTTACCTTTACATCTTTACGTGTAAAAATCAGGCAGCCAGTTCTTTTTTATGAACGGAATGCTTTACAGGGGCGCATCATTTGATATGATGCGCCCCGCTTCCAACGGAAGCAGGCCAGTAATTAGCATTACCCAGTGGTGGGGTTCCCGAGCGGCCAAAGGGAGCAGACTGTAAATCTGCCGTCATCGACTTCGAAGGTTCGAATCCTTCCCCCACCACCATTATTTACTACAGCGATGTAGTTATCCCGGTGAGCAATACAGAAGTTTGCACTTGTCGGGGAAGGGTGAGGAGCGAAGCGACGAATAATCCTTCCCCCACCACCATTCTTTTAGATTCACAAAATTAGTATACCCCTGGTGGGGTTCCCGAGCGGCCAAAGGGAGCAGACTGTAAATCTGCCGTCATCGACTTCGAAGGTTCGAATCCTTCCCCCACCACCATCACCTCATAAAGCACCAACACATAATCAATCTGCAATGCCCCATATTTTTCCTATTCGGGAAGGATGAGAAGCTTTGACCAAGGTTCGATTCGAGCGTTAGCGAGAAAGCGTTGCCGCAGGCAACGACCCGAAGGGCGAAGCGCGCAGCGCTGAGTAATCCTTCCCCCACCACCATCACTTCATAAAGCACCAACACATAATCAATCTGCAATGCCCTTTATTTGCCTGATGCGCTGTGCTTATCAGGCCTACAAACTCGACACATGCCCACAAATTGCCTGATGCACTACGCAGGCCTACGGCGCTCGCTGAAACCTGCGTAGGCTGGATAAGGCGTTTGCGCCGCCATCCGGCAAACAGGCATAAAAAAACCCCGCCGAAGCAGGGTTTTATCTTTCACAGAAATACAATTAGTGACGTGCACGAACAATCTGGTATTTGCGTGTCAGATATTCGACCGGGACGCTCCAGATGTGTACCAGACGCGAGAATGGGAACAACAGGAACAGCGTCATACCCAGCACAAGGTGCACACGGAAAATAAATGCGACGCCATCCAGATACTGAGACGCTCCGCCATGGAAGGTCACCACTGTCTGCGCCCAGTTCACCAACTTCATCATCTCGCTGCCGTCCATATGCTGGGCGGAGAACGGAATGGTCAGCAGACCCAGCGCACACTGGATAACCAACAGAGAGAGGATCAGAATATCCGCTCCGGTGGTGGTAGCCCGCACTCGTGGGCTGAACAAACGACGTTTCAGCAGCAGTACACCGCCAATCAGACACATTACGCCGCTAGCGCCACCTGCGAACATCGCCATCTTTTGTTTCACTTCAAGCGGCAGCCACGCTTCATACATCCAGTGTGGCGTTAACATACCCAAGAAGTGCCCGGCAAAAATCCCCAGGATCCCAATGTGAAACAGGTTTGACGCCAGGTTCATCCCTTTGCGATCCAGCATCTGACTGGAGGCCGCACGCCACGTATACTGCCCGTAGTCATAACGCAGCCAACTGCCGATCAGAAAGACAGAACCCGCGATGTACGGATAGATGTCAAAGAAGAACGTATTCAGGAAGTGCATTAGTGCTGTCCTCCGGTAGTGATATTCAGATACTGCGGCGCAACGGCCCCGGCAAAACGACGCTGGTGAGCGGAGATTTCCGACTCGCCACACCCCTGATCGGCGAAGAATTTTACCTGCTCTTCTTCCCAGACCGCATCCAGCGCTTGTGGAGTATCATCACGGGCTTCATCCGCAATTTTTTCAGCCACTTTATCGCTGTCGATTACGGTATTCGCCAGTTTTAACAGTAAATCGAACAGTACTGCATAACGGCTTTCACGCTGCTGCAAACGGGCGCTGAGCAAAGCCAGGATCGGCGCAATATCCTGCAAGCCACCTAGCGCTTCGCTTTTCGGCAGTTGCGCAAGATATTCCAGATACAACGGCAGATGATCGGGAAGTTCGCGGCTGTCGAGCTGCAAACCGTGCTGTTCATACTGTGCCATCAGGTCAACCATCGCCTGACCGCGATCGCGGGATTCACCGTGTACATGTTCAAACAGCAGCAGCGAGGTGGCACGGCCACGATCAAACAGTTCGCTGTAACTTGCCTGCACATCCAGCACGTCTTGCGCGATTAGATCGCGCAGGAAAACGCCCAGAGTCTGGGCATCCTCTTTATCCAGGTTCTCAGATGACGCGAGTGCATCGAAAAGTTCCTGCTGATGCTGCCACAGGGCAGCATCCGGGTACTCGAGCAAACGCGAAACAATGACGAGTTCAATCATTGGTGCGGCTCCGTTTTGCTGGTCACATCGACAGCGTCGATGCGGCGGCTGTTGAACAGATTGAATTTAGTATCAGAACCGTGGCAACCGTCACCGAAGGTAAAGCCGCAACCGCTTTTCTCCGGGAACGCATCACGCGCCAGTTCACGATGGCTGCTCGGCACCACGAAACGATCTTCGTAGTTCGCAATGGCCAGATAACGATACATCTCCTGTGCCTGAGCTTCGGTCAGACCGACCTCTTCCAGCGCACGGGTATCGACTTTACCGTCAACGGTTTCCGCACGTTTGTAGTGACGCATCGCCAGCATACGTTTCAGCGCCAACAGCACCGGCTGAGTATCGCCTGCTGTCAGCAGGTTCGCCAGGTACTGAACCGGGATACGCAGACTGTCAACGTCCGGCAGAATACCGTTGCTGCCCAGCTCGCCCGCATCGGCGGCAGACTGAATCGGTGACAATGGCGGCACGTACCAAACCATCGGCAATGTGCGGTATTCCGGATGCAGCGGCAGCGCCAACTTCCAGTCCATCGCCATTTTATAAACCGGAGACTGCTGTGCGGCATCGATAACGCTCAGCGGAATACCATCTTTCAGCGCCTGTTCAATAACAGCCGGATCGTTCGGATCGAGGAACACGTCCAGTTGACGCTGGTACAGATCTTTCTCATGCTCGGTGCTTGCCGCGCTTTCAATCGCATCCGCGTCATACAGCAGTACGCCGAGGTAACGGATACGACCGACGCAGGTTTCGGAGCACACGGTCGGCTGACCGGCTTCGATACGTGGATAGCAGAAAATGCACTTCTCTGACTTACCGCTCTTCCAGTTGAAGTAGATTTTTTTATAAGGGCAACCGGTGATGCACATACGCCAGCCGCGGCATTTGTCCTGATCGATCAGCACGATGCCATCTTCTTCACGCTTGTAGATGGCACCGCTCGGGCAAGTTGCCACGCACGCCGGGTTAAGGCAGTGCTCGCATAGACGCGGCAAATACATCATGAAGGTGTTTTCGAACTGACCGTACATCGCCTTCTGCATGTTCTCGAAATTTTTGTCTTTCGCCAGCTTCTCGAACTCACCGCCGAGGTCATCTTCCCAGTTCGGACCTTTGGTGATTTTATCCATACGCTGACCGGTGATCAGCGAGCGCGGACGGGCAATCGGCTGTGCTTTGCTGTCTGCCGGGGTGTTGTGCAGAGTCTGGTAATCGAAGTCAAACGGTTCGTAGTAGTCATCAATACCTGGCAAATGCGGGTTAGCAAAAATTTTACCCAGCAGCAGCGCTTTGTTACCCATGCGCGGCACCAGTTTACCGTTGATCTTACGGATCCAACCGCCCTTCCATTTTTCCTGGTTTTCCCAATCAGTGGGGAAGCCAGTACCCGGTTTGGTTTCAACGTTGTTAAACCAGGCATACTCCGCACCTTCACGGCTGGTCCAGACGTTTTTACAGGTTACTGAACAGGTGTGGCAACCGATGCACTTATCGAGATTCAGCACCATGCCGACTTGTGAACGAATTTTCATTTTACGCTCTCCTGTACCTGGTCATTGCCTTCGCCATCCAACCAGTCAATGTTCTTCATCTTACGAACCACCACGAACTCATCACGGTTCGAACCTACGGTGCCGTAGTAGTTAAAGCCGTAGGCCAGGTGGGCATAACCACCAATCATGTGCGTCGGTTTCGGTGTGATACGGGTCACCGAGTTATGGATCCCGCCGCGCTGCTCGGTAATCTCCGACCCCGGAATATTCACAATACGTTCCTGGGCGTGGTACATCATGGTCATCCCGGCCGGGACACGTTGACTCACAACCGCACGGGCGGTGAGTGCCCCGTTACTGTTAAAGACTTCGATCCAGTCGTTATCCTCGATACCCAGATCTTTCGCATCCGCTTCGCTCATCCACACGATCGGACCGCCGCGACCTAACGTCAGCATCAGCAGGTTATCGCTGTAGGTGGAGTGGATACCCCACTTCTGGTGTGGCGTCAGGAAGTTGAGCGCTTTTTCCGGGTTACCATTTGATTTCTCGCCCATCACCTCTTTCACCGAACGAGTATCAATTGGTGGGCGGTAAACCAGCAAGCTTTCACCGAAGTCTCGCATCCACTGATGATCCTGATACAGTTGCTGGCGACCAGTCAGCGTACGCCATGGGATCAGCTCGTGAACGTTGGTGTAACCAGCGTTGTAAGAAACATGTTCATCTTCCAGTCCTGACCAGGTCGGGCTGGAGATAATTTTGCGCGGCTGCGCCTGAATATCGCGGAAGCGGATTTTCTCGTCTTCTTTATTCAGCGCCAGATGCGTATGGTCACGGCCGGTAAATTCACTCAGCGCTGCCCAGGCTTTCACCGCCACCTGACCGTTGGTTTCCGGTGCCAGGGTGAGGATCATCTCAGCGGCATCAATCGCCGTATTCAGCATCGGCTGGCCTTTTGCCGGGCCTTCAGCCTTGGTGTAATTGAGCTTGCGCAGCAGATCCATTTCGCTCTGGGTATTCCAGGCAATCCCTTTCCCGCCGTTACCGACTTTATCCATCAGTGGGCCGATGGACGTGAAGCGTTCGTAGGTTGCCGGGTAATCACGCTCAACTGTCATGATGTGCGGCGCGGTAACGCCTGGAATCAGATCGCATTCGCCTTTCTTCCAGTCTTTAACATCCAACGGCTGCGCCAGTTCGGCGGCCGAGTCGTGCTGGATAGGCAGCGTCACTACGTCAGTTTCTTTGCCAAGGTGACCCACGCAAACTTCAGAGAATTTCTTGGCGATAGCCTTGTAGATTTCCCAGTCGCTCTTCGATTCCCAGGCTGGGTCAACGGCGGCAGACAACGGGTGAATAAACGGATGCATATCCGAGGTATTCATATCGTCTTTTTCATACCAGGTGGCGGTCGGCAGCACGATGTCGGAGTACAGACAGGTGCTCGACAGACGGAAGTCCAGGGTGACGACCAGATCCAGCTTGCCGTCCAGTCCGTTATCCTGCCATTCCACTTCTTCTGGCTTCACGCCCCCCTGTTTACCCAGATCCAGCCCCTGAATACCATGTTCAGTACCCAGCAGATACTTCAGCATGTACTCGTGGCCTTTACCGGAAGAGCCGAGCAGGTTAGAACGCCAGATAAACAGGTTACGCGGATGGTTTTTACCGTTCTCTGGTTGTTCAGCCGCAAAGCGAATAGAACCTTCCTTCAGAGATTTAACAGTGTAATCCACCGGTGTCATCCCGACTTTTTCCGCCTCACGCGCAATGTACAGCGGGTTAGTACCCAATTGCGGCGCAGATGGCAACCAGCCCATACGTTCAGCGCGAACGTTAAAGTCAATCAAATGGCCACTATAGCGGGATTTGTCTGCCATCGGGGACAGCAGTTCCTGTGCCGTAACCGTCTCATAGCGCCATTGGCTGGAGTGGTTATAGAAGTAGGACGTACTGTTCATGTGACGCGCCGGACGCTGCCAGTCAAGGGCAAACGCCAGCGGCTGCCAGCCGGTCTGCGGACGCAGTTTTTCCTGGCCCACGTAGTGCGCCCAGCCGCCGCCGCTCTGGCCGACGCAACCACAGAACACCAGCATGTTGATAAGCCCACGATAGTTCATATCGAGGTGATACCAGTGGTTCAGACCCGCGCCGACAATAATCATTGAGCGGCCGTGCGTTTTATCTGCGTTATCGGCAAATTCACGGGCAATACGCACGATCTGAGCGCGCGATACGCCAGTGATTTTCTCTGCCCATGCCGGGGTATACGCTTTGATATCGTCGTAGCTGGAGGCGCAGTTTTCATCGTTCAGACCGCGTTCCAGACCGTAGTTGGCCATGGTCAGATCGTAAACGGTCGTCACCAGCGCAGTAGATCCATCTGCCAGTTGCAGGCGTTTTACCGGCAGTTTGTGCAGCAGAACATTTTCCAGTTCAACTTTGCTAAAGTGCTCGGTGCCTTCGCCGCCAAAATACGGGAAGCCGACTTCAGCGATGTCGTCCTGGCTGCCTAACAGGCTGAGCTGTAGTTCGGTTTCGTTACCGGACGTGCCGTCGCGCTGTTCAAGGTTCCATTTACCTTTTTCACCCCAGCGGAAACCAATTGAACCGTTTGGCGCAACCATTTCGCCGTCGGTATTGATGGCAACAGTTTTCCACTCTGGATTATTTTCCTGACCCAGGGAGTCAACCAGATCGGCGGCACGCAGCATACGACCCGCCGCATAATACCCGTCACGCTCTTCGAGCATCACCAGCATCGGGAAGTCGGTGTAACGACGCACGTAGTCGGTGAAGTATTGGCTCGGGTTATCAAGGTGGAACTCGCGCAGCATGACGTGGCCCATTGCCAGCGCCATTGCGGCATCGGTGCCCTGCTTCGGAGCCAGCCACAGATCGCAGAGTTTAGCGATTTCAGCGTAATCCGGGGTGATGGCGACCGTTTTAGTCCCTTTGTAGCGAACTTCCGTGAAGAAGTGCGCATCTGGGGTACGGGTCTGCGGAACGTTGGAACCCCAGGCGATGATGTAGCTGGAGTTATACCAGTCGGCAGATTCCGGAACGTCAGTCTGCTCACCCCAGGTCTGCGGAGACGCAGGCGGCAAGTCACAGTACCAATCGTAGAAGCTCAGGCAGGTGCCGCCAATCAGCGACAGATATCGTGCACCGGAGGCGTAGGAAACCATCGACATCGCAGGGATCGGCGAGAAGCCCGCCACGCGGTCAGGACCGTAGGTTTTAACGGTGTAAACGTTAGAAGCGGCAATCAGCTCATTCACTTCCTGCCAAGAAGAACGCACGAAACCACCACGACCACGCGCTTGTTTGAAGCTTTTTGCTTTATCGGCGTCTTCGATGATGGAGGCCCATGCGTCTACCGGATCGCTGTGCAGTCTTTTCGCTTCACGCCACATTTTCATCAGGCGTTTGCGCATCAGCGGGTATTTCAGACGGTTAGCGCTGTAGAGATACCAGGAATAGCTTGCACCACGAGGGCAACCACGAGGCTCGTGGTTTGGCAGGTCCGGACGGGTACGCGGATAATCGGTTTGCTGGGTTTCCCAGGTCACCAGACCATTTTTCACATAGATTTTCCAGCTGCATGAGCCAGTGCAGTTTACCCCGTGGGTTGAACGCACGATTTTGTCATGCTGCCAACGCTGGCGGTATCCGTCCTCCCAGTCCCTGTTGGTATTGAGAAGCTGGCCATGCCCATCGGCAAAGGTTTCGCCCTTCTGCTTGAAGTAGCGAAACCGGTCCAGGAATTTACTCATCGGTTTTCTCCTGTAGGAGCCTGACGGCTCTCTGATAAATCGACATTGCTTGATTGAGAGCGAAGGTAACGCTCTGAAAGGGCGTGAGAATTGATAACGATCAAGGCAGGCAGGGATGAAAAATGAGGGTTGGTTTTTACATACCCCCAAAGTGGGATATTGATATTTAACGTAATAAATTGAATTTAAAGGATTTTTAATAATTCAATTATCATGCAAATGTTAAATTCTTTATAAGTGGGTATTAAGGGGTATCCCCCCTGCTTAGCATGTTGCGTACGCCGTTCTCACAGGCTGTTGTCATGCCACAATACAAAAGTATGTTGTAACTAATTACAGACAAAAAAAAGCGCGGTCTAACACCGCGCAATGGATAATCAACTTACACTTCATCCTTCAAACTGCTTCGCGTTGGCTGCGCTCGTTCTCCCCAGTCACTTACTTCTGTTAGCTCCTGGGGATTTCTCACTTGTCGCCTTGATGCAGTTAGAATGATTTTGTGTATACCACTTTTTTACTTTTTAGAATGACGTCCGTATACCGCCCAGGTGATAACCACACAAGCGACATAGAAGATCAGAAATACTTTCATCGCACCGACCGGAGAACCGGTTAATGCCAGGGACGTGCCAAATGCTTTCGGGATAAAGAAGCCGCCGATCGCACCAATAGCAGAGATAAAGCCCAACGCTGCCGCCGTATCGGTTGCCGCCTCGCGCATCGCTTTCTCTTCTGAACCACCTTCAGCTTTCACTCTGTCCATCGTCAGTTTGCGAAAGATTACAGAGATCATCTGGAAGGTTGAACCACTCCCCAGACCAGCCGTCAGGAACAACGCCAGGAACACAGCGAAGAAGGCAATGAAGTTGCCGCCGACACCGTTTGATGGCAGCGTCAGGAACAATAAGGCACTGAAAATAGCCATCAGAATGAAGTTCACCAACGTGACGCGGGTCCCGCCCAGACGGTCAGAGATTGCGCCGCCCGCAGAACGCGCCAGCGCACCAATGAACGGGCCAAAGAAGGCGTAATGCAGGATCTGCACCTCAGGGAACTGCGTTTTTGACAGCATCGCGAAACCGGCAGAGAAACCGATAAAGGAACCGAAGGTCGCCAGATACAGCAGGCTCATAATCCACAAATGCCCGCGTTTCAGCACCGGCAATTGCTCTTTCAGCGAGGCTTTGGAGGTTGCCAGTTCGTTCATACCGAACCATGCGGCCAGCGTGAAAATAGCGAGGAACGGCACCCAAATCCATGCGGCGTTTGCCAGATACAGCTGTGTACCATCCGGTTGTTCAACCCCGTGGCTACCAAATGCGGCAAAGATTGACAATGAAACCACCAGCGGCGCGACCAGCTGCATCACGCTGACGCCCATGTTGCCCAGGCCACCGTTCAGACCCAGCGCGCCGCCCTGTTTCTGTTTTGGAAAGAAGAAGCTGATGTTTGCCATACTGGACGCAAAGTTCGCACCAGCGAAGCCGCACAGCAGGGAGATAATAATAAAGGTACTAAACGGCGTGGAGGTATCCTGCACCGCAAAACCTAACCATACGCAAGGAATGATCAGGATGCCGGTGCTAAATGCCGTCCAGCGACGTCCACCAAACAGGGGGACCATAAAGGAGTACGGAACACGCAGCAGCGCGCCGGACACCGAAGGTAATGCCGTCAGCATGAACAGTTGTTCAGTGGTGAAATCAAATCCGACTTTCGGTAAGTTCACCGCCACGGCGCTAAATAACATCCACACGCAAAACGCCAGCAGCAAGCAAGGGACGGAAATCCACAGGTTACGGCTGGCGATTCGTTGACCACGCTGCTGCCAGAAGGCGGGATCTTCCGGCCGCCATTCGGTAATTACAGCTCCAGATGCCCTTTCCGGGGCAGATGAGTGACTCATAGACACCTCTGATACTTGTTTCGATGCCTGCAACATTAGGGTTTACAGCTGGAGGTAAGTTGATATAAATCAAAGGAAAAGGTGTCATTATTCATGCCTAAAATTTATTATTACCCTTAATGAGTACATAACTTCGGTAAAAAAGATGTGGTTTTTCACGCTTCTGTCGCCTCCTACTCCCCGTCGCCCAGGATCTCTCCCTCCACTGGCAATTAAGAGGTAGCCCGTTTGAGGTATGGGTATACTCCAGTGTATCGCCGAGAATAACGCCACTGCCTGCAGCAGAATCGTCATTCAATAAGGTTTTCTGTTCGACGAAAACCCGAAGGAACAAGTCACCATGTTTAAACGTTGTCTCTCCCCGCTTACGCTGGTCAACCAGGTGGCGCTGATTGTTTTATTGTCCACAGCCATCGGCGTGGCGGGTATGGCTGTCTCCGGCTGGCTGGTTCAGGGCGTTCAGGGTAGCGCCCATGCAATCAACAAAGCGGGATCGCTGCGCATGCAGAGTTATCGCCTGCTGGCTGCCGTACCACTGGACGCTAGCGATCAACCGCTGCTGGATGAAATGGAGCAAACGGCGTTTAGCCCGGAGTTGACGCGGGCCGCAAAACGAGACGGACAACAGGCGCAGTTAAAAGCATTACAGGATTACTGGCACACTGAACTTGCGCCGGGACTTGCGCATGCGCAAACGCCTGATGCGGTAGCGCAGGATGTGACGCGCTTTGTGGGCGGACTGGATAAATTGGTCACCGCCTTTGACCATACCACCGAATTACGCATTGAACGCGTCGTCCTGCTGCATCGCCTGATGGCCGTATTTATGGCATTGCTGCTGGTTTTCACGATTATCTGGCTGCGCGTGCGCCTGTTAGAGCCGTGGAAACAGCTGCTGTCGATGGCGCGAGCCGTCAGCCAGCGTGATTTTACCCAACGCGCGCATATCAGCGGTCGTAATGAGATGGCGGCTCTGGGTTCGGCGCTAAATAATATGTCGGAAGAACTGGCCGAAAGTTACGCTGTGCTGGAACAGCGAGTACAGGAGAAAACGGCGGGGCTGGAGCACAAAAATCAGATTCTTTCTTTCCTGTGGCAAGCTAACCGCCGCCTGCACTCTCAGGTGCCGTTGTGCGAACGCCTCTCTCCGGTACTGAATGGTTTGCAAAATTTGACCTTGCTGCATGATATTGAGCTCCGGGTTTACGACCTGGAAGATGAAGACAATCATCAGGAATTTACCTGTCAGTCAAATGCCAGCTGTGATGAGAAAGGTTGCCATCTGTGTCCTCGCGGAACGCTGCCCGCGATTGACGGCGGGATTACATTGAAATGGCGGCTGACCGACGCGCATACCCAGTATGGTATTTTGCTCGCCACCTTGCCGAACGGACGCCATCTCAGCCACGATCAGCAGCAGCTGGTTGATACACTGGTTGAGCAACTGACCGCAACGCTTGCGCTCGACAGGCATCAGGAGCGTCAACAGCAGTTGATTGTGATGGAAGAGCGTGCCACCATTGCGCGCGAACTTCATGATTCTATTGCACAATCGCTCTCTTGTATGAAGATGCAGGTTAGCTGTTTACAGATGCAGGGCGATGCGCTTTCAGATAACTGTCGCGAGTTGCTCAGCCAGATTCGTAACGAGCTAAATGCTTCATGGGCACAACTGCGAGAACTGTTAACCACCTTCCGTTTACAGCTCACGGAACCTGGATTACGACCGGCGCTGGAAGCCAGCTGTCAGGAGTACAGCGCCCGTTTTGGATTTACGGTTAAGCTGGATTATCAGCTACCGCCACGCCTGGTCCCTTCGCATCAGGCGATTCACCTGCTACAAATTGCGCGCGAAGCCCTGAGCAACGCACTTAAACACTCTCAGGCCAATGAAGTGGTCGTGACGGTGGTGCAAAATGGCAAGCAGGTCAAACTGACAGTGCAAGATAACGGCTGCGGCGTACCGGAAAACGCCGAACGCAGTAACCACTACGGCATGATAATAATGCGCGACCGCGCGCAGAGCTTGCGCGGCGATTGCCGCGTACGCCGTCGCGAGACGGGCGGTACTGAAGTTGCTGTCACTTTTATTCCCGAAACAAACTTCACAGAAGTCCAAGGAGATACCCATGAGTAATCTGGAACCGGCAACTATCCTGTTGATCGACGATCATCCGATGCTGAGAACCGGTGTAAAACAGCTTGTCAGCATGGCGCCCGATATTACCGTTGTCGGCGAAGCCAGCAATGGTGAGCAGGGTATCGAGCTGGCTGAATCCCTTGATCCCGATCTGATCCTGCTTGATCTCAACATGCCCGGCATGAACGGTCTGGAAACCCTCGATAAGCTGCGTGAAAAATCACTGTCGGGCCGTATCGTTGTGTTTAGCGTATCCAATCATGAAGAAGATGTGGTTACCGCACTGAAGCGTGGTGCCGACGGTTACCTGCTGAAAGATATGGAGCCAGAAGATTTACTGAAAGCATTGCAGCAGGCTGCCGCTGGTGAAATGGTGCTGAGCGAAGCCTTAACCCCGGTTCTGGCCGCCAGCCTGCGCGCCAATCGCGCAACGTCCGACCGTGATGTTACTCAACTGACGCCGCGCGAACGCGATATTCTTAAACTCATCGCCCAGGGTCTGCCTAATAAGATGATCGCCCGCCGCCTCGACATCACCGAAAGCACAGTAAAAGTTCACGTGAAGCATATGCTGAAGAAAATGAAGCTCAAATCACGCGTTGAAGCCGCGGTATGGGTGCACCAGGAACGCATTTTCTGATAACGCGCTCATGCGTCATTGTTAACGAGGATCATTTTCCGAAACGGTAATAAACGGTTCGGTCAGTGATAGCGTGATCTCATTGGAAGAGACACGCTGGCCCTGCTCATCTTCTACCACCACAGACAACCGCCAGCGGTTTGTCGCACCTTCTCTGTTGTCCCACTTCGGCATAATAATCGTCCAACCCTGCGCGCTTCGGCTATTGCTGCCAGCCGTTAAGCTCAATGCCTGAGTATCACCCTGCCATGCCAGACGACGGATCCCATGCAAACTACGCACCTGCAGCTTCAACGCCACCGTCTCACCAGGCTTGAGATCCCAGGGCGGCGTGGCCAAAAATACCGACAGTGTTTTACGCTGGCGATACTCCAGCGTCGGCAGATTGTTACGTTGTGGATCGTCATAACGACTGCCGCGCAGCGATCGGCTGTTTGCCACCTCGCTTACCATCAGCTGTTTTTTTAGCGGCACGCCAAAACGGTAATTTAACGTTAATCCGAGGTTATTCTGACTGACGCCATTTTCACCCTGCTTATGCTGTGCTGTCACGGTGATCAGCGGCACCGGCGTATAGCTCAATCCCAGATTCACCGCCACAGGATTGTGGTACCCAGTTCCGGAATGAAACAGATCCACCTGGTCGCCAAAATACTGCTCCACGCTGACGCTGGTATTGAGATGTTGATAGAACGGCATGCGCATTTGCGCGGTCAGGTCGTATCCCCGGGCCATCCGTTGTTCTTGAGTTGCAAAACGATCCTGCCAGGAGGACAACGGTTGATAGTAATTAGCAGATAAACGGAGGTATTCACCCCACGCTTCTGCCCCCACGCCTCCCCGAGGCAGATTCTCATCCAGCAGGTTGTCATAAAAGGTGTTGTAACCCAGTAACCAACCGTCACGAACCCAGCGCTGCCCAATCCCCGCATTACTGACCAGGCCTCTGTCCTGTTGCGTGAGCCCCAACTGGCTCCAGGTAAGATAACGTTGATTATCCTGCCACGGTATAAACCAACTTCCCCGACTCCCGGTAAAGCTGCCTTCGTTATCCACCTGCAACCCGACGCTGGCGTTTCCCCAGGGAGAGAGCCAGGATTCCAGTTGCTGATTCACCTGTTCGCTGACCCTGTCGCGCACCTGGCCAAACGCAAACTGCTTCGCCTGTTCACCGGTATCAAGCCCGTTATCGGTCATGCTGGCTTCACCAAACGCTTTGACCATTTCGGCAAAGTGCTTTTCGCCTGCCCGCGACTCCGGCGCCATACCAAGATCGGGCAAGCCATCACTATTGTTATCGAAAGGGTTTTCCGCCTGGTGAATAAATGACGATTGCGCGCTGGCAGTACCGCCTGCCAACGGCAAGAGTGCAAATACAGCGAGAGATAAATAAATATTACGGCTCAAATCGTTAGTGGTTTCTTATATCTATTAGCCACAGCGGCATACTTATCTTAAACCATAACGTCTTCAGTATTGATTTTCAGCCCTTCCTTCCTTTTTCGGCATTATCCTGGCATCTAGAAATAGGTGTAACATATGTGTCAGTTTTTAACGCTCACATGCAGCAAAAGGAGTAAAAATGCAAAAGATAGTGATCGTCGCGAACGGTGCAGCCTATGGAAGCGAATCGTTATTTAACAGCCTACGTCTGGCTATCGCCTTGCGCGAGCAGGAAGGGGATCTCGACCTGCGTTTGTTTTTAATGTCGGACGCGGTAACCGCGGGATTGCGTGGTCAAAAACCCGCGGAAGGATACAATATTCAGCAAATGCTGGAGATTCTTACGGCGCAAAATGTGCCGGTCAAACTGTGCAAAACCTGCACCGATGGCCGTGGGATCACGATGCTGCCGTTAATTGACGGAGTAGCCGTCGGCACGCTGGTTGAACTGGCTCAATGGACGCTGGCTGCAGATAAAGTACTGACCTTCTGATACACCGCTTTCAGGCAAGCACACTGAAAGTGTCGATAATTTCCGGATTTAATCGTAGATGGGCGCGGTTTCGTTGAACGTTAGCACGCCCTTTCAATCCTTTTGAGGGATTTTGTCACTTTTGTTTAATCGTTATGCCATTTTTTGATCAAAATCAGCATCCCGTTGCGCCCCCTTTGGTGTTATGCAATGAGTGAAATGTGAACAACATCACGCAGCACTTTCGACAGAAAGTACGTTGTTTTCAAGAACGGGGTGAAAAATGGCATTAGTGAAGGCAAGTTTAAAGTTATTTGGTGGCGATACGGTGGTTGTGCGCTGTTCCGAGCGCTGTCACATCCATCTGATGAGCGAGAAAAATCACGTCAAAGACACGCAGTCCGACATCTTAAGCGTGCAGGATCGTGACAACGCATGGTTGACCGTGCCCTATACCGGCATCTGGAATGTGCTGATCGACAGCCACAGCCAGTCGCTAGAGCATTCAATAAGTTATATTGCAGCCTAAGCGTTAATTGCCCGAAAAGCGCCTGGCTTTCGGGCATTCAGTTCCCGGCTAGATTCAGGCAAACCCTGGCCGCATAACGCCTTCCGGCAGGTTCTCTCCCAACAATCGTTTGACCGAGATCACCAGATCGTTAAGACAGTCATCCTGCATTCCCAACTTGACCAGCTCTTGTTCCAGCGAGAACAAATACTGGGCGTTGGTGCCTAAAGGTCCGCTCGCCGCAGCGATAAGCGGCGCAATCACCTGCGCGCGCGTGTCTGACTCAAACAGCGGATGACGCGGATCCATAATAAAGACCAGCGCGTTCACCGTCCGACCATCATCCAGCGCCAACTGGCACCAGGTGGGCAGATAGCATCCGGTGATCATTTCACGCTTCCACAGCAAAGAGAGCTCTTGTTCCAGCGACGCGTTCGGCAGACGATAGGCTACACCAGTAGTGCGTCCGCCCTCTTTCAAGGCCAGCATACGTCCTGGCTGACCCGCCGTTCCTCGCCCCGCCGTCAGGCGCAGGCAAAAAGCGCGGTGCCAGCCGACTAACGTCCCGGTACAGGACTCATCAAACTCTAAGGCCGGATTCCACATCAACGATCCATAACCGAAGATCCACACCGGTCCATCATCGGGTCGGCAAGCAAGCGTGGCCGCCAGTGAGGCTGCCCGTTGTTCCGCTGACCAGAGTAGTGATTCTTCAATAGCACCAAATGCCGTCTTACAGTCGGCATTCAATAAAAAATCACGTGTTAACACCTTACACCTCCGCCACTGCTGCTTCCCTGCGACAACTTTTTTGACGCCTTCCGGGCTTTTTTACTGCTCATTTTGAAACCAATAGCTGGACAATAGGCAATTCACCGCTCGCTTGCAAGCCAGCAAAGCGTCAACGGCATTTTATATCCTCTCGCGTTGGTACGTCCTGCACTATCATTTGTATCAGGATTATCAGCAATTTTTGTTGACGCTAAAGCCTAATGCTTTGTTATTTAAATATTCTATAAACAAGATATGCAATTTTATTCGCTTTGATGCAAAAATTGGTCCATGCCGTAAAATTACGTAAAATCGGATCGGAAATACCGAAAGATCTGTTATTTTTTACATTCTTTAATACTTTTATAATTATAAATACCTGCAGAGATGGAGAATTAGTTCAATGACACAAGTACATGAGGCGGTAAAAACCCGCCACAAGGAGACCTCTCTCGTCTTCCCGATTTTGGCGCTGGTAGTCCTGTTCTTCTGGGGGAGCAGTCAGTCACTACCAGTGGTCATCGGTATTAATGCGCTGGCCCTTATTGGTATATTAAGCAGCGCATTCAGCGTTGTCCGTCATGCGGATGTATTAGCGCATCGACTTGGCGAGCCCTACGGGTCGCTGATCCTCAGCCTGTCCGTCGTTATTCTCGAAGTCAGCTTAATCTCCGCATTAATGGCGACCGGTGATGCTGCGCCTACCCTCATGCGCGACACGCTGTATTCAATCATTATGATCGTCACCGGAGGTCTGGTCGGTTTTTCATTACTGTTGGGTGGCCGTAAATTTGCTACTCAGTATATGAACCTGTTTGGTATTAAACAGTATTTAATTGCCCTGTTCCCACTGGCCATTATTGTCCTGGTGTTCCCAATGGCTCTACCGGGCGCTAATTTCACCACTGCGCAGGCGTTGTTGGTCGCGTTAATTTCTGCAGCGATGTACGGCGTATTTTTACTAATCCAAACCAAAACGCACCAAAGCCTGTTCATTTACGAGCATGAAGATGAAGGCGACGATGACGACCCGCATCACGGTAAGCCGTCAGCACACAGCAATATGTGGCACGCCGCCTGGCTTATCATTCATCTGATCGCCGTTATCGCCGTAACCAAGATGAACGCCAGCCCTCTGGAGACATTGCTGACTGAACTGAATGCACCAGTGGCCTTTACCGGTTTCCTGGTCGCGTTACTCATCCTCTCTCCTGAAGGGCTGGGCGCGCTGAAAGCGGTTCTGAGCAATCAGGTACAGCGGGCGATGAATTTGTTCTTCGGTTCAGTATTAGCCACTATTTCACTGACCGTACCAGTGGTGACGCTGATCGCATGGGCAACCGGGAATGATTTGGTGTTTGCGCTGGGCGCGCCAGAGATGATTGTGATGGTTTCTTCACTGGTATTGTGCCATATCTCTTTCTCCACCGGACGCACCAATGTGCTTAACGGTGCGGCACATCTGGCGCTGTTTATCGCCTATCTGATGACGATATTTGCCTGATGAAAAAAGCCGGACACCGACATAACTTGTCGGGTCCGGCTTCTTATTTCCTTTCGTATACCTGATAAGCGCAAGCTCTATCAGGCACACAAAATGAATTAGTTCTCAGTATCCAGCTCGTCGAAGCTTTTCACCAGGTCATCAATCGCTTTAATCTGCGTCAGGAACTGTTCAAGTTTCGCCAGCGGCAGCGCGGATGGGCCATCGCATTTCGCATTGGCTGGATCCGGATGCGCTTCAATAAACAGACCCGCCAGACCTACCGCCATACCGGCGCGAGCCAGTTCGGTAACCTGCGCACGACGACCGCCGCTTGCTGCGCCAAACGGGTCACGGCATTGCAGCGCATGGGTAACGTCAAAAATCACCGGTGAGTTTCCGGAGACTTTCTTCATCACGCTGAAGCCCAGCATGTCCACAACCAGGTTGTCATAACCAAAGTTCGCGCCACGGTCGCACAGAATAACTTTATCGTTACCACCTTCATGGAATTTATCCACAATATTGCCCATCTGGCCAGGGCTTACGAACTGCGGTTTCTTCACGTTGATAACGGCACCGGTTTTCGCCATCGCTTCCACCAGATCGGTCTGACGCGCGAGGAATGCCGGCAGCTGAATCACATCCACCACGTCAGCAACAGGCTGCGCCTGGCTGGCTTCGTGAACGTCGGTGATCACTTTTACGCCAAAAGTCTGCTTCAGTTCCTGGAAGATTTTCATCCCTTCTTCAAGGCCCGGTCCACGGTAAGAGTGGATGGAAGAACGGTTGGCTTTATCAAAGGAGGCTTTGAACACGTAAGGGATACCCAGCTTTTGAGTAACGGTTACGTAGTGCTCACAAATGCGCATCGCCAGATCGCGGGATTCCAGCACGTTCATTCCGCCAAACAGCACGAACGGCAGGTCATTTGCCACGTTGATGTCGCCAATGCTAACCACTTTTTGTTTCATAGGATCGCCTTAAACGGTAGGTAAAGTGTCATTAATCAATGCAATACAATTTGCTTGTGCGAAATAGTATTAATCTGCGCACGAATCATTTCGCTGATCGGGTCTTCCGGACACTGCTCAACGAAATAACTTAAATCGGTCAGCGCAACATGTTCACACTCGAGCTGCGCGTAGATTAATCCACGATCGCGTATTTCATACGGATCTTCAGGATTAAACTGTAATAGTGCTTCGCTGGCACGCAGAGCCAGCTCCATTTGCCGCTCTTCCATCAGCGATGATTTCAGCGTGTCGAGCAGCTTGCGGATTACTTCTGCATTATCCGCCTCATCCAGGTCTTCGTTAAACAGCTCCGCGACCGGGCTGATATTCCCCTTCAGCCACACTTCCAGCGTGTGCTCATTTAACGTTTCGCCATTGAACGGATTGATTAGCCACATTTCGCCATCGAGCGATTCAATACGCAGGATGAGTTGTGTCGGGAAAATCACCGGCACCAGCGGTAGCTCCAGTCGATTGGCAATCCACAACAAGATAGCGCCCAGAGATACAGCGCTGCCCTGACGATTTTTCAGTACCTGGTCAAGCCATAATGCATCAGAAAGACGATAGACGCCGTGGGTATCCGTAAACCCCCATTCGCCGTAAAAAAGTGCCAGCAGTTTTTCCAGTTGCTCATCCTGAGACAGGAGCTGGCTAATTTCTTCTTGCGCCAGACTAACCAGACGTTCCAGTTCGTCATACACAGTTTGTGTTGGAAAATCCAGACGGATAGACTCCGACGCCAGGATCATCCCATCACACAATGGCGCTTTATTAAATTCGAAATCAGCTAACGACCTCATGCTTACCCCAGTAACGGTATTTTTGTGGTGGCGAGTTTAATGATGATGTACAGCACCACCAGCGCCAGCGGAAATGCGACTAATCGCGCCTGCTGACTGCGCGCCCGACGATAATCGAGCGCAATAAAACCCAAAACGATGTAAATGATAACCCCAAACAGCTTTTCAGTCAGCCATGTCCCGTGCTCAGTGAATGGCAGGATGTGCGCTTTAACCATTAACGCTATGCCGCTGAGTAATAAAACGGTATCGACAACCGGCGGCACGATGCGCGTCCAGCGCGCACAGGCAAGGCGCGAGTCGGTGTAACGCCACCAAAAACGCAGCGTTAACAGACCAACTGAAAGCGCAATGCTGATGAGATGGACGTTGAGTAACACGCTGAAAGTACTCATGATGGGATGCGTCCAAGCGTAATTCGCTCGTTGCCGCCATAGTCGCGGCAGGTTTCAACCGCCTGGTAACCGGCATGAGTATAGGCGTCGCGGACTGCCTGTCCTTGCTGCCAGCCGTGCTCCAGCAACAAATAGCCGCCGGGCGTTAGCATGTGTCGAGACTCGTCAATGATATGCACGATATCCGCCATACCCTGCTCACCCGCCACCAGTGCCGATAGCGGCTCAAAACGTACATCGCCAAGCGCCAGGTGCGGGTCCTGTTCGTCGATATACGGCGGATTGCTGACAATCATGTCAAACTTCTGCCCCTGCAAAGCGCTGAACCAGTCGCTTTGCAGCACGCAAACATTGTCGATGGCCAGATGCTGTTTGTTGCGAGTTGCCAGCGCCACGGCATCGGGCATGCGGTCAACCGCGGTCACCGCGCAATCCGGACGCTCAGTTGCCAGCGCCAGCGCAATGGCGCCCGTACCGGTTCCCAAATCGAGAATACGACACGCAGAGGCAGGCAGACGAGCCAGCGCCTGCTCAACAAGACACTCAGTATCCGGGCGTGGAATAAGCGTAGCCGGAGAGACAAACAGCGGCAGCGACCAGAACTCGCGCACGCCGGTCAGATGTGCCACCGGCTCACCTCGCTGACGGCGTTCCAGTAATGTATCGAGCCGTTGACGCTGCGCCTCGGTTAACACCGTTTCGCCGAACGCCAGAATAAAGGTGCGCCCCTTACCGGTGACAAACTCGAGTAAAATCTCGGCGTCGCGGCGCGGGCTTTCGCTTGCCTGTAATTGGCTTATCGCTTCACGCAGCCAGTGCTGATAATCCATTAATCCTGCTCGGACAACGCCGCCAGTTGGTCGGCCTGGTATTCCTGGACAATCGGCTCAATCAGCATATCCAGTTTGCCTTCCATCACTTCATCCAGACGGTAGAGTGTCAGGTTAATGCGGTGATCGGTCACACGACCCTGCGGGAAGTTATAGGTGCGGTTACGATCGCTGCGATCGCCGCTGCCCAACAGGTTACGACGTTCAGAGGCTTCCGCCTGTTGACGTCTTGCCACTTCGGCGGCACGAATTCGCGCCCCCAGCACCGACATCGCTTTGGCTTTGTTTTTATGCTGTGAACGTTCGTCCTGGCATTCCACCACGATACCGGTCGGTAAGTGGGTAATACGGATTGCGGAATCGGTGGTGTTAACGTGCTGACCGCCCGCGCCTGATGAACGGAAGGTATCAATACGCAGATCGGCCGGGTTGATATCCGGCAGTTCGGCATCCGGCAGTTCCGGCATGACAGCGACCGTACAGGCAGAAGTATGAATACGCCCCTGCGATTCCGTCGCAGGTACGCGCTGCACGCGATGGCCGCCGGACTCAAACTTCAGTCGCCCGTAAACGCCTTCGCCGCTAATCTTGGCAATGACTTCTTTAAACCCGCCATGTTCGCCTTCGCTGGCGCTCATGATCTCTACCCGCCAGCGACGCGATTCAGCGTAACGGCTGTACATGCGGAACAGATCGCCGGCAAACAGCGCCGCTTCGTCACCACCGGTTCCCGCACGCACTTCGAGGAAAGCGTTACGTTCGTCATCGGGGTCTTTAGGTAACAGCAGGACCTGCAGATGCTGTTCCAGTTGCTCGCATTTCTCTTTTGCTTCGCGCAGTTCATCCTGCGCCATTTCACGCATTTCAGGATCGTCGAGCATCATCTGAGCCGTCTCGATATCTTCCTGAACCTGTTGCCAGTCCGTAAAACAGCGAGAGACATCGCTTAATTGCGCATATTCGCGCGACAGCGCACGAAAGCGATCCTGGTCTGCGATAGTACCCGCATCACCGAGCAGCGCCTGAACTTCTTCATGGCGTTCATGCAGGGCTTCCAGTTTGGCAACGATAGAAGGCTTCATAGGCGTAAATGCACCCTGTAAAAAATAAGATTGGTGTGCTGCTACTCCAGCCCGAGGCTGTCGCGCAGAATATTCAGGCGTTCACTATCCCCGTCACGGGCAGCCTGTTGAAGTGATTTGGTTGGTGCATGGATCAGGCGGTTGGTCAGTTTCCAGGCCAAATCCTGCATAATGGCTTGCGCATCACCGCCCTGTTGAAGAGCGGCCAACGCTTTAGCGGTCAGTTCATCACGGATCTGTTCTGACTGACTGCGATACTCGCGGATAGTGTCGCTTGCGCCCTGGGCGCGTAGCCAGGCCATAAACTCGCTGGCTTCCTGCTCCACAATCGTTTCGGCTTCCACCGCCGCCGCTTTGCGCTGGGCAAGGTTATGCGAAATGATGCTTTGCAGGTCATCAACGCTGTACAGATAGGCGTTAGACAATTTACCCACTTCCGGCTCGACATCGCGCGGTACGGCGATATCCACCAGCAACATAGGCTGATTGCGGCGGTTTTTAAGCGCGCGTTCCACCATTCCTTTACCGATAATCGGCAGCGGACTGGCAGTAGAACTGATAATGATATCGGCATCCTGCAAACGTGCGTCGATATCACTCAGTGAAATCACCTCGGCGCCGACTTCATCCGCCAGCACCTGCGCACGCTCGCGCGTACGGTTGGCGATGATCATCTTCTTCACTTTATGCTCGCGCAAGTGTCGCGCTACCAGCTCGATGGTTTCGCCCGCACCGACTAACAGCACGGTTACCGTTGAGAGCGATTCAAATATCTGCCGCGCCAGAGTACAGGCGGCAAACGCCACCGACACGGCGCTAGCACCGATGTCAGTTTCTGTACGTACACGTTTAGCAACAGAGAATGATTTCTGGAACATGCGCTCCAGCGCACTGGCGTTCTGGTGGCCTTTTTGCGAATCCGCAAATGCTTTTTTCACCTGCCCCAAAATTTGCGGTTCACCGAGCACCAGTGAATCCAGACCACTGGCAACGCGCATCAAATGACTGACGGCGTCGTTGTCCTGGTGCCAGTACAGGCTATTACGCAGGTCTTCTTCATTGAGGTTATGGTATTCGCACAGCCAGCGAATCAGCGCTTCTCGCAGGTTATCCTGCTCTTCCACGCTGAGGTAAATCTCTGTGCGGTTACACGTCGACAGCACTACCCCGCCCTGCACCATTGGCAGCGCTTGCAGGCTGTCCAGCGCCTGATCGAGCGTATCCGGCGAAAACGTTACGCGTTCTCGCAGCGATACAGGTGCCGTTTTATGGTTAATACCAAGCGCTAAAAGGGTCATGTGTGCGGGAATAGTACCAGCGTTGATAAGGTTAGACTGGGTGCATCATACAGGATGCGTGCGGTCAATAAAAGAGACTGACCCCTTTTGGAGTAATAGCTTAGTGCACAAATTTAAGCGATTTAAGATAACTTGAACGTAGACGATGTCAGATGGTAGCGCTAGCATTGAGAGTTATAACTGCAACGTATCTCAAGGATTTGTCATCATTATGACCCTGCCTGATTTTCGCCTGATTCGCCTGCTGCCCCTTGCGGCCCTGGTTCTTAGTGCCTGTACCCTCAACGCGCCGAAAGGTCCCGGCAAAAGCCCCGATTCCCCGCAGTGGCGCCAGCACCAGCAGGAAGTACGCGCCCTGAACCAATATCAGACGCGCGGTGCGTTCGCTTATATCTCCGATCAACAGAAAGTGTATGCCCGCTTTTTCTGGCAGCAAACCGGTCAGGATCGCTATCGTCTGCTGCTGACCAACCCGCTGGGCAGCACTGAACTGGAACTCAATGCGCAGCCGGGCAACGTCGAACTGGTCGATAACAAAGGCAAGCACTACACTGCCGACGACGCTGAAGAGATGATCGGCAAACTGACCGGCATGCCTATCCCATTGAATAGCCTGCGCCAGTGGATCCTGGGTCTGCCGGGAGATGCCACCGATTACAAACTCGATGATCAATACCGTCTAAGTGAAGTGAATTACAGCAAAGACGGTAAAAACTGGAAAGTGGCCTATAGCGGCTACGACAGCAAAACCCAGCCAGCGATGCCGGCAAACATGGAGCTGTCGGACGGCTCCCAGCGTATTAAGCTGAAAATGGACAACTGGATTGTGAAATGATGACTCATTGGCCCTCTCCGGCAAAACTGAATTTGTTTTTATACATCACCGGGCAACGTGCAGACGGTTACCACACGCTGCAAACGCTATTTCAGTTTCTTGATTATGGCGACACGATAGATATTGCGCTGCGTGGCGACGGCGAAATTCGCCTGTTAACCCCGGTGGAAGGCGTTGCGCACGAAGACAACCTGATCGTCCGTGCGGCACGTTTGCTGATGAAGGTAGCATCTGAAAACAATCGCCTTCCCAACGGGAGCGGTGCGGACATCAGTATCGACAAACGCCTGCCGATGGGCGGCGGTCTTGGCGGTGGTTCATCAAATGCGGCAACCGTTCTGGTGGCGCTGAACCATCTCTGGCAGTGTGGACTTTCGATTGATGAACTGGCGGCACTCGGTTTAACCCTGGGGGCGGATGTTCCCGTGTTCGTGCGCGGCCATGCGGCCTTTGCCGAAGGCGTAGGAGAAATTCTGACGCCGGTCGAGCCTGAAGAAAAGTGGTATCTGGTTGCTCACCCGGGAGTCAGCATTCCGACACCGGTGATTTTTAACGATCCCGACCTCCCGCGCAACACGCCAAAAAGGTCAATAAAAACGTTACTAAAATGTGAATTCGGCAATGATTGCGAGGTTATCGCAAGAAAACGTTTTCGCGAGGTTGATGCGGCGCTTTCCTGGCTGTTAGAATACGCGCCGTCGCGCCTGACTGGTACAGGGGCTTGTGTCTTTGCTGAATTTGACACTGAGTCTCGTGCTCGCCAGGTGCTTGAGCAAGCCCCGGAATGGCTCAAAGGCTTTGTGGCGAAAGGCGTCAACCTCTCCCCATTGCACAGAGCGTTACTCTAAATCCTTCTGGTTTCAGGAAGATGGCGAAATGACGAACCGCCAGGAGCATACAAAAGTATGTGACTGGTGTGAGGAATTGATGCCAGCGAACATGAAACACGAAGGATAACGAGTAAACCGGGCAAGCTGAGTTGCGGTGACAACGTCACCCTGTTCCAGACGTTGCATCGCGCTCTTTAATACACCGCATGGAGAGGATACTGCCTGGCCCGCACAGTTTTCGGCAGATTCTTTCCACCAATGGACGCATGCCTGAGGTTCTTCTCGTGCCTGATATGAAGCTTTTTGCTGGTAACGCCACCCCGGAACTAGCACAACGTATTGCCAACCGCCTGTACACTTCACTCGGCGACGCCGCTGTAGGTCGCTTTAGCGACGGCGAAGTCAGCGTACAAATTAATGAAAATGTACGCGGTGGTGATATTTTCATCATCCAGTCCACTTGTGCCCCTACTAACGACAACCTGATGGAATTGGTCGTTATGGTTGATGCGCTGCGCCGTGCTTCCGCAGGCCGTATCACCGCCGTTATTCCTTACTTCGGCTATGCACGTCAGGATCGTCGCGTACGTTCCGCTCGTGTACCGATTACCGCTAAAGTCGTCGCTGATTTCCTGTCCAGCGTTGGCGTTGACCGCGTCCTCACCGTTGACCTGCATGCTGAACAGATCCAGGGCTTCTTCGATGTACCGGTTGATAACGTATTCGGTAGCCCGATCCTGTTAGAAGACATGCTGCAGCTGAACCTGGACAACCCAATTGTGGTTTCTCCGGATATCGGTGGCGTCGTGCGTGCCCGCGCTATCGCTAAACTGCTGAACGATACCGATATGGCTATCATCGACAAACGTCGCCCGCGTGCGAACGTTTCTCAGGTGATGCACATTATTGGTGACGTTGCAGGTCGTGACTGCGTGCTGGTTGATGACATGATCGATACCGGCGGTACGCTGTGCAAAGCAGCAGAAGCACTGAAAGAACGTGGTGCAAAACGCGTATTTGCTTACGCAACCCACCCGATCTTCTCAGGTAATGCGGCAAACAACCTGCGCAACTCTGTTATTGATGAAGTCGTTGTCTGTGACACAATTCCACTGACTGACGAAATCAAAGCACTGCCAAACGTGCGTACATTGACCCTGTCGGGTATGCTGGCCGAAGCGATTCGTCGTATCAGCAACGAAGAATCCATCTCTGCTATGTTCGAGCATTAATCGAGCCCGGCTCAAAAACCCGCTGCGGCGGGTTTTTTTATCTGTAATATTTATTTGTATGACTTTTGCCTCCTTCACCTGCCATTCAGTTGACAGATGATGCGCCCATGGATGAAACATTATTGTGAACAGATTATTTTCCTCACATGTGATGCCTTTCCGCGCCCTCATCGACGCTTGTTGGAAAGAAAAATATACTGCTTCCCGCTTCACCCGCGACCTGATCGCCGGGATAACGGTTGGGATCATTGCCATTCCACTGGCGATGGCGCTGGCAATAGGCAGTGGCGTTGCTCCGCAGTACGGTCTGTATACCTCAGCCGTTGCTGGGATTGTTATCGCCCTTACCGGGGGCTCGCGCTTTAGCGTATCTGGCCCAACCGCCGCCTTCGTGGTGATTCTGTATCCGGTGTCGCAACAGTTTGGGCTGGCAGGCCTGCTGGTTGCCACGCTCATGTCCGGGATATTCCTGATCCTTTTCGGCCTCGCCCGCTTTGGTCGTTTGATCGAATATATTCCGGTCTCCGTGACGTTAGGTTTTACCTCAGGTATCGGTATCACCATCGGTACCATGCAGATTAAAGATTTTCTCGGCCTGCAAATGACCCACGTGCCAGAGCACTATTTGCAGAAGGTGGGCGCGCTATTTATGGCCTTGCCGACCATCAACGTGGGTGATGCCGCGATTGGCGTGGTGACACTGGGGATCCTGATTTTCTGGCCGCGTCTGGGTATCCGATTACCGGGCCACCTTCCCGCACTACTGGCAGGCTGTGCGGTAATGGGTATCGTGAACCTGACCGGCGGCCATGTCGCCACCATCGGATCTCAGTTCCACTATATTCTGGCTGACGGCTCGCAGGGCAATGGTATCCCACAGTTGCTGCCGCAACTGGTATTACCGTGGAATATGCCAGAGTCAAACTTTACTCTGAGCTGGAGCTCGTTACAGGCGCTGTTACCGGCAGCCTTCTCGATGGCAATGCTCGGGGCGATCGAATCTCTGCTGTGCGCCGTCGTACTTGATGGGATGACCGGCACCAAACACAAAGCTAACAGTGAGCTGATTGGTCAGGGACTGGGCAACATCGTCGCACCGTTCTTTGGCGGTATCACCGCCACGGCGGCAATTGCCCGTTCTGCGGCAAACGTCCGCGCGGGTGCAACCTCGCCAATCTCAGCGGTTATCCATGCGATTCTGGTGATCCTTGCCCTGCTGGTGCTTGCACCGCTGCTTTCCTGGTTACCGCTTTCCGCCATGGCCGCCCTTCTGCTAATGGTGGCATGGAACATGAGTGAAGCGCATAAAGTGGTGGATTTGCTGCGTCATGCGCCGAAAGACGACATCATCGTCATGCTGATGTGTATGTCGCTGACGGTGCTGTTCGATATGGTTATCGCCATCAGCGTCGGTATCGTTCTTGCATCTCTACTGTTTATGCGTCGTATTGCACGCATGACGCGTCTGGCGTCGGTCAACGTAGACGTACCGGACGATGTGCTGGTGTTGCGCGTCATTGGCCCGCTATTCTTTGCCGCGGCGGAAGGATTATTTACCGATCTCGAGTCGCGTATTGAAGGTAAACGCATCGTAGTCTTGAAGTGGGACGCGGTCCCGGTACTGGATGCCGGTGGTCTGGACGCTTTCCAGCGCTTTGTGAAAAAGCTGCCTGAAGGCTGCGAGCTGCGGGTATCTAACCTGGAATTTCAGCCGCTGCGCACCATGGCGCGCGCGGGTATTCAGCCGATCCCCGGTCGTCTGGCATTCTTCCCGAATAAAGACGCCGCTTTAGCGGATATTAAATAGCAAAAAGGCTCCCGTGAATGGGAGCCTTTTTATTGCCGGATGCGGTTCGCTTATCCGGCCTACAAAACCCAAACATTGCACCGAACCCGTAGGCCCAGTAAACGCAGTGCCACCGGGCAATTACGCGTTTAAAATGCTCAATGCCGTTGCCTTCACGCTGGCCAGCAGGACTTTCACATCCTCCAGGCACACCGTCGGGTTCAGCAGCGTCAGCTTCAGGCAGGTGATGCCATCCGCTTCGGTCACGCCGACGTTGGCGCTACCTGAAGCCAGCAGCACGTCGCCAATACGCTGGTTCAGCAGCGCAACGAACGCTATATCGTCGCTTTCAGGACGGAAGCGGAACAGCACGCTTGCCAGCTGTGGTTCCATCACCAGTTCAAGATGCGACTGGGTTTTGACAAACTCAGCAACATCACGCGCCAGCGTTACGCCATTATCAATGATTTCGGCATACTGCTTTTTGCCCAGCGCTTCGAGGCCCATCCACAACTTCAGCGCATCGAAACGACGCGTGGTCTGCAGCGACTTCGATACCAGGTTTGGTACGCCAGCCTCTTCATCGAAATCAGAGTTCAGGTACGCCGCCTGGTAACGCATCAGCTCGTAGTGGCGTGCATCTTTTAACAGGAACGCACCGCAGCTGATGGTCTGGAAGAACTGTTTGTGGAAATCCAGCGTCACCGAATCTGCCAGCTCAAGGCCGTTGAGGAAGTGACGATACTGCTCAGAAAGCAGTAACGCCCCGCCCCATGCCGCATCCACGTGCATCCAGATCTGATGTTCTGCCGCCAGCGCCGCAATATCCGCTAACGGATCGATGGCGCCCGCATCTGTCGTGCCAGCCGTCGCGACAATGGCCATCACCTGCTCGCCGTTGGCTTTCGCCTGGGCCAGCTTGTCTTTCAGGTCAGCCAGATCCATGCGTGAAAACGCATCGGTCTTCACCTGGGTGACGGAGCGATAGCCCAGCCCCATTAACGCCATGTTCTTCTGCACGGAGAAGTGCGCGCTTTCAGAGCAGAACACTTTAATTTTGCTCAGATCACCGGTCAGACCATCTTGCTGAATGGAATGTCCCAGGCGAGCAAAGAAGGCGTCGCGCGCCAGCATCAGGCCCATCAGGTTGCTCTGGGTGCCGCCGCTGGTGAACACGCCGGCATCGCCTGCCGCATAACCCACCTGCTCACGTAGCCATTCGATCAGTTTGATCTCAATGATCGTGGCCGACGGGCTTTGGTCCCAGGAGTCCATACTCTGGTTAGTGGCGTTGATCAGCACTTCCGCCGCCTGGCTAATCACCAGACTTGGGCAGTGCAGGTGCGCCACACACTGAGCATGGTGAACCAACAGGCTGTCTTTGAGAAAGTATTCAACCGCACGCTCAATAGCGGCCTGGTTGCCCAGGCCCTGAGACGTAAAATTCAGGTTGATACGTTCACGCAGTTGCTCAACGGTTTTGCCCTGATACATCTCAGGCTGCTTCAACCATTCAACGACCGCTTGCGTACTCTGCTCGATAGCGTCCTGATAGGCGGCGATGCTTTGCGCCGAGCCGGACAGAATCGGGTTTACGTCTGACATTCGATCCAACTCCGTTTAAACCGGCTTCACGCCAGCGCCCAGCAGGGCGTTTTCGAATTTATCGAGGAAAATTTCCAGCTCAGCGTTGGTGATCAGCAGAGACGGCAGCAGACGCAGCACGCAGCCGTTGCGGCCACCACGCTCCAGAATCAGCCCGTTTTCGAAGCATTTCTTCTGCAGCAACGCAGATAGCTCGCCATCAGCCGGGTAGCAACCCATATGATCCTGCGCTTCGTTCGGATTCACGATTTCCAGGCCGATCATCAGGCCCAGACCACGCACCTGACCGATAACCGGGTAGCGTTTCTGCAGGTCAGTCAGTTTGCCTTTCAGCCACTCGCCCTGGGCGGCAACTTTATCGGCAATCTTGTCGTCTTTGAGGATCTTCAGCGTTGTCAGACCGGTCGCCATCGCCAGTTGGTTGCCGCGGAAGGTGCCAGTGTGGTGGCCCGGAGCCCACGCATCGAATTGCTTTTTAATGCCCAGTACCGCCAGTGGCAGACCGCCACCAACCGCTTTGGACATCACAATGATGTCTGGCTCAATGCCAGCGTGTTCGAAGGCGAACAGCTTACCGGTACGTGCGAAACCAGCCTGAACTTCATCGATGATCAGCAGAATGCCGTGTTCCTGGGTTACTTTACGAATGCGTTGCAGCCATTCAACCGGAGCCGGATTCACGCCACCTTCGCCCTGCACCGCTTCGAGGATTACGGCAGCCGGTTTACGCACACCGCTTTCAACGTCGTTAATCAGGTTTTCGAAGTAATAGGTTAATGCTTTGACGCCAGCGTCACCGCCGATACCCAGCGGGCAACGGTACTGATGCGGATACGGCATAAACTGCACTTCCGCCATCATGTTGCTGACGGCTTCTTTCGGTGACAGGTTGCCGGTCACGGACAGCGCGCCGTGAGTCATCCCGTGGTAGCCGCCGGAGAAACTGATGATGCTGGAACGGCCGGTCACTTTCTTCGCCAGCTTCAGCGCCGCTTCAACAGCATCTGCACCGGACGGGCCGGTGAACTGCAGGCAATATTCTTTGCCCTGGCCCGGTAATAAGGACAGTAAATATGATGAGAATTCATCTTTTAATGGGGTAGTAAGATCAAGCGTATGTAACGGTAAGCCGCTTGTGATGACACTTTGAATGCTCTGCAGCACTTCAGGATGGTTATGACCAAGCGCCAGGGTTCCGGCACCTGCCAGGCAATCAAGATATTGATTATTTTCTACATCAGTAATCCAGACGCCCTGCGCTTTAGCGATTGCTAATGGCAGTTTACGTGGATAGCTGCGGACATTAGATTCAAACTCAGCCTGTCTTGCTAAAAAGGTATCATTGCTCTGTGGTAATGAATTAGCACTTAAAGTATCAATACGGACTTTATCCGTCATCATATCACTCCTACAACCAGGTGTAGATTAACGCCTGATTGAATAAATGGTTATAAGGATTACCTGTAAAAAAGCGCGGCTAATATATGTTGTTTTAGCTTAGGACTCAATCATTTATTTCCTTGCATCAGAAATAACAACTTTCCCCTTAAAAATCAAAGCACAAAGACCATCCGCCATTACTAAATCCTAAAGAAATATAGCTATTTAATTAACAATGTTGTCGCTAATTGCAACGCAGACAATGTAATAAAAACCATGAGATTTTCATGTTTTTATTATTTTTTTACACGTTTTTACCATTAATAATGTAGGCACTTTCTTGTTACGACATGATTTTTCACTTATTTGCCTATAAACCGAATAAAAAAGTCGATCCCTTAATATAAATCACTTAGTATGGCGCGCTTATTTGCAGGCTTTGTAAATAAAATTAATGCGCAGCACCCGGTAACGCGTACAGGCGACACTCGTTATCGACAACAGGTATACCCTGGGTTGTCAGCAGAAATGTTCGCGGGCGGACATTTCGTAAGGCGAACTTTGTTCCCTTATGCCGAGAATGAAAATTTTCTAGCCATACTTTTATGGCGCCCTGATATGAGATTGTTATGACTCGCATTTATCCACCATCCGTCGTTGCCAAATTTGGCGGCACCAGCGTCGCTGATTTTGATGCGATGAACCGAAGCGCCAGCATTGTCCTTGCTGATCAAGATGTCCGTTTAGTCGTTTTGTCTGCTTCAGCAGGCGTGACAAACTTACTGGTCGAGCTTTCTGAAGGTCTGGAAACGCATCAACAATTAGATAAGCTTGAGACTTTACGCGCCATCCAATACAACATTATTTCCCGCCTGAAGCAGCCTTCCGTTATCAGCACGGAAATCGATAATCTTCTCAACAATATACATCGTCTTGCACAAACGGCGATGGTTTCACCGTCTGATGCGTTAAGCGATGAATTAGTCAGCCATGGCGAGCTGATGTCCTCTCTACTGTTTACTGAAGTCTTACGTGAACGGCAGGCCGAGGCCGAGTGGTTTGACGCCCGCTGCGTGATGCGTACTAACGCGAACTTCGGCTGCGCCGAACCCGAGCTTGGCACACTGCACCACCAGGTGGAGACTCACCTGCGCCCTCGTCTTGAGCAAGCGATTATGGTGACTCAGGGATTTATCGGGCGTGATGCCGCAGGACACACCACAACGCTTGGACGCGGCGGTAGTGATTACACGGCTACGCTTCTCGGTGAGGCGCTTCACGCCACACGCGTTGACATCTGGACCGACGTCGCAGGGATCTACACCACCGACCCACGCATTGCGCCGCGGGCCAAACGAATCGACCATATCTCATTTTCCGAGGCCAGCGATATGGCCGCCTACGGTGCGAAGGTCCTCCACCCGGCTACGCTACTCCCGGCAATGCGTAAAAGCATTCCGGTCTTTGTTGGCTCAAGTAAGGATACTGCCGCCGGAGGTACGTTGGTGCACAACACCACCGATAATCCACCTCGCTATCGTGCGCTCGCCGTGCGTCGTAAACAGACGCTGTTGCGGTTACACAGTCTGGAGAAGCAACCTTCCTGCTCTTTCCTGGCGCAGTCCTTCGCCATTTTGGCTCGCCACGCTGTCACGGTGGATTTGGTTACAACCTCAGAGAACAGTATTGCGCTGGCGCTGGACGCCACTCATGCAACCTCAGGTGAAGACCATGTGCTGACCACCGCATTGTTTACCGCATTATCCTCCCACTGTCGTGTGGAAGTGGAAACCGGGCTGGCGTTGGTCACTTTGGTGGGGAATCAACTCACACAGGCTGCGGGAGTTTGCAAAGACGTTTTTGCCTGGCTTGAAGAGCATACGGTACGAATGATTTGCCATGGAGCATCGAACGACAACCTGTGCATCCTGTTACCGGCTGACGATGCAGATAGCGCGATTAGAGCATTACATTACCGGTTATTCGAATAATTCTTCTCTTATTCTGTCGCATCCAGTTTAAGCAATGATCATAAACAAGCAGAGCCCTGGTTTTATAACCGAGGCTCTTCATTCTGACCACCGCCCTCTCAACAGAGGGAGGATTTAGTTATGACGGTGATTGGTGTCACCACGACGACAGCGTTTGTCATAATGACGTACCCACCAGTAACGGTCACTGATTTGTTCGTGTCCACCCACTCTGGCACCTGCTAACCAGAGAATACCGCCAACAAAAATACTGAGCACCGCACCATGTGCGAAAAACTGCGGCAGATTAAATTGCGGCAACTGGTTTAAAATTGAATAACCCACACCCACAACCATTACCACCAACCCTAAAGCCATGAGCACGTTACCGAGTAGCGAAGCGTTTTTGCGTTTCATGTGTCACCTCCGGAACTTTGGGTTGTTACAGGGAATACCCCTAATCCTTATGTGTAAAGTATAGACAACACTGCCGTTCGCAAGTGCGGGAGCGATCACAATTACAAACACTCATGCAACAAAACTTTACAAATAAGCCACTGAACATACTCATTTTCTAATAGTCCATTTGTGCAATTATTCAGCTTTTGGCGATAAGCACGCAGTTTTTTGTCAAGCGCACCGTCAGACAGTAAACTACACGTCGTTTATCGAAACACTCAGGACAAAACACGTGGCGATTAAATTGATTGTCGGCCTGGCGAACCCCGGCGCAGAGTATGCGGCAACGCGACACAATGCAGGCGCATGGTATGTCGATCTACTGGCAGAGAGATTACGCGCCCCCCTGCGCGATGAGCCGAAATTCTTCGGTTACACCTCCCGAGTAACGCTTGAAGGTGAAGATGTCCGTCTGCTGGTACCGACCACATTTATGAATCTTAGCGGCAAGGCCGTCGGTGCGATGGCCAGTTTTTATCGTATTAACCCCGATGAAATTTTGGTCGCGCACGATGAATTAGACCTGCCTCCTGGCGTCGCCAAATTTAAGCTTGGCGGAGGCCATGGCGGACATAATGGCCTGAAAGACATCATTAGCAAATTAGGTAATAACCCCAACTTTCATCGTTTACGCGTTGGAATTGGCCATCCGGGCGATAAAAATAAAGTTGTCGGATTTGTTTTAGGCAAACCGCCTGTTTCAGAACAGAAGTTAATTGATGAAGCGATTGACGAAGCGGCACGTTGTACCGAGATTTTGTTCAAAGATGGCCTGACCAAAGCTACGAGCCGATTACACACCTTTAAAGCGCAATAAGCAGTGATGTGCGGCATTTTTCTCGCGTGCTGTGTATAATAGGCAAAGTTATTTACATTTCTACAATCTGTTTTCCATAACAGGTTGAATATCAAAAGATTAAGGTGATTTAAACATGGGATTCAAATGCGGTATCGTCGGTTTGCCAAACGTAGGCAAATCCACCCTGTTCAACGCGCTCACAAAAGCGGGTATTGAAGCGGCAAACTTCCCGTTCTGTACTATCGAGCCGAACACGGGTGTTGTCCCGATGCCCGATCCGCGTCTGGATCAGCTGGCCGAAATCGTCAAACCACAGCGTATCCTGCCTACAACGATGGAATTCGTCGACATTGCCGGTCTGGTAAAAGGCGCGTCCAAAGGTGAAGGTCTGGGTAACCAATTCCTTACCAACATCCGCGAAACCGAAGCTATCGGCCACGTGGTGCGTTGCTTTGAAAACGACAACATCATCCACGTTAATAACAAAGTGGATCCGGCTGACGACATCGAGGTTATCAATACCGAACTGGCGCTGTCTGACCTGGATACCTGTGAGCGTGCTATCCATCGCGTACAGAAGAAAGCCAAAGGCGGTGACAAAGACGCTAAAGCAGAACTGGCTGCGCTGGAAAAATGCCTGCCACAGCTGGAAAACGCCGGCATGCTGCGTGCGCTGAAAACGCTGACTGACGAAGACAAAGCGGCCATCAAATACCTGAGCTTCCTGACCCTGAAGCCAACCATGTATATCGCTAACGTCAATGAAGACGGTTTTGAGAACAACCCGTACCTCGACAAAGTGCGCGAAATCGCGGCTGCCGAGGGTTCTGTTGTGGTTGCCGTTTGCGCTGCCGTTGAAGCTGACATCGCAGAACTCGATGATGCTGACCGTGAAGAATTCATGGCTGAAATGGGTCTGGAAGAGCCGGGCCTGAACCGCGTTATCCGTGCTGGTTACGAATTGCTGAACCTGCAGACCTACTTCACCGCTGGCGTGAAAGAAGTCCGTGCATGGACCATTCCTGTCGGCGCCACGGCTCCGCAGGCAGCAGGTAAAATCCATACCGACTTCGAGAAAGGCTTTATCCGCGCACAAACCATCGCGTTTGAAGATTTCATCACCTATAAAGGTGAGCAAGGTGCGAAAGAAGCTGGGAAAATGCGTGCCGAAGGTAAGGACTATATCGTCAAAGATGGCGATATCATGAACTTCCTGTTCAACGTCTAAATAAAATTTGTTGTCTCATGAGATCTCAACACATCTCATAAGAATCGCAAAAAGCTAAAAAATCCACGCAATTGCGTGGATTTTTTATTTCGTAATGTCTCAACTCATCTCGTCACAACACCGTCAAAAATGAGTACATATTGACACTGGCTCCTTCGTGAAGCACACCGTCCTACAGTTTCTCCAGAATTAAACACGCTTCACGATTAAGCGTAATGAACTCCTGCCAGCTATATTGCTGTTGGTAGTTAAGCTGATACTGCTTCTCTACCTGGCAAATAAGCGGACGTGTTTCATAAATCGCACACAGCTTTGTCTCCATCTGATAGTGCTGACAAATGCCATCCCCGCGATCTAGAAATTGCGTTTCACTGGCGCGATCGACGTGGCGGCAACAAGCGCCGCACTGGTTACAGGGAAACGCGGGCGTTAGCGTCATAGCTTACTTAACCAGCTACGCACAGAGCGGGTATTCCCTGCTTCAAACGGTAGCGTAATATTACGGCGCTCAACCTCTGCACGCAGCAACAAACCGCGCTCAATTTCACTATTCACCGCGTTAAGATGCAGCGAGAAACGCGATAACGCAGACGTATCAATAGCAAACTCTAACGCCGAAAGCTCCAGTAGATAACGATCGAGTTCAACATTCACCTGCTGATAATACTCTAGTGCTTTTTGATACTTATCTTTAAACGTATCCAGAAACGCCCAGACCTTTTTCATCAATGCGCTGTGTTCCAGGAAGTAGTTCATTACCAGCGTCAGAATACCTGTCGCCAGCGCACCGCAGAACGCGGCCAGTTCCGGACCAAAAGGAAAGACGAGCATCTTGGCTAAAGCATCATTAACCACCACTCCAGCAGCCACGGCCACACCTGCAGCCACCAGCTTGCTCACCGCTTTAGCTAGCTGCCCCGGCGTTAACCCCTCAGGGTTAAAGACCATAACTTTAAAGGCCTGTACCAAATTGTTCCACATCTCACGAATCAGGCGCGCCATCATCTTCTTAGTCGTAAAGAAGATATTGAAGAGCGTCGTCGTAATGCTGGAGAGCACGCCACCGATGGCACCGTCTTTAAAGGACGTCAGGAAAGTGCTGAATTTACCCTGCACTCGCTGCCAGACTGCGCGTAATGCCTCCGCCGCATCTTGCAGGAAGTCTCCGGCATCGAATGAACGACGATGCTTCTCAAACATCACGGGAATACGCTCGCGGAACTCAAACCAGGTCTCTGCCAGAACCAGCCCCAACATCTGCCGCGTTCCCATGCGAAATGCATTGTTCATTGTGGCGGTGGCGACATTCTTCGCAAACTTGCTGCTGGTGTAATATTCCCCATTGATCGTACTGTTGTATTTTGCCCGCGCCTTTTTGTCGGCCTCTTTCATCCGTTCAAAATCGGCGGCGGCTTTATTTTCCAGCTTATTCAGTTGTTTTTGCTCTTGCTCGGAAAGCGTTGGCTGGCTGCGCAAACGGGCAATTTCCTGCGTGGTCACAGCATGCTGTTCTTGTAGCGTTTGCACGAAGGCATCCATCGTTTTCGCCTTCTTCGCCTTATTCAGCGACTCATTCGTGAAGGTCAGATTTGATGAATCATTAGCCAGATCGGCACCATCGCATTCGGCAAGGATACGCCCTGGATCGTTGTGAATTTCATGGGCGGCAATAATATGGTCGAGGTTCTTTTTATCATTAGCCGCAAATTTCTCACCGGTGTAGGTATCGGTCAACGTACCGGCCTCGTGCGCCTTTTTTCCCGCCTGGTTGGTGGCAATGTAGTTTTCGTGGCTATGGTAATGATGAGAATCATACCCTTCACGTTGCTCGTACCGTTGACGCTCGGCATCGGTAGCATACACTCCCTCGCGAGCGTTATGAATGGTATTCACATCGCCGCCGTGTTTATCCTCCAGCAAGAGAAAATCCAACCCAAAAGAGGTGGTCAGACTCTTGACCACCGTCTGATGTAACTCTTCACCCCAGTCAAACCTGGCTGTGTTCATTGTGCTCGCCCATAGCAATGCCGGGCAGATTCGCCCGGCGAGTCGATTAAATACGAGAAGAAAATGCGTCAAACTCAGAAGCAGAAGCCGCCAGTTTTTCGTCCAGAATCTCTTTGTTCAGCAGGTTCATACCATTGCTGTCGGTCTGCAGTTGGATCACCCCATCTTCGATAATGGCTTCACCGTTTTCCTGCGTCACCGGCTTGAACAGCGGCGTGGTGATCACGTCGGTCATGATGGCGGCTAATTCATAACCATGGTCGATAATCGCCATGATCTCTTCCGACTCACTAATCTCGGTAGTGATATTCTTCTCATGACGTTCAACAATGATGGCATGCATCGCTTTCAGCGGCTCAAAGTAATGCTGAATAAAGACGCTATGCATACGGGTTATTGATTCATAAATGCTATTTACATACTGCTGCACCTTCGTCAGCTGCGCTTCAGCCGCATTCATTTTTTCCACCGCCGCGGTCACTTCACGGGAGCTTTGATAAGCATTGTTAAGCGCCTTTTCGGCATGGCTATCGTAAGCCCAGCCCGCAATAGCAATCAGCGGAGCCACCACTGCACCGCCAAGCACCATCGCGCCGCCCGCCATCCCCCAACCACCTGCGGCCAGGGAACCACCACCAATCGCCGCCATTGTGGCGTTATACGCCGCCGCACCAGACAGGGCGGCGATCGGCGTACCGGTAGAAGCTGCGGCAAACGCCATCACGCCGCTGTACACGGCAAAACCAGCGGCAGCACCAGAAACCCCGGCTCCGACGACCGTCGTCAGGTATTCCGTGGCGGAAATCGCCAGATTCTGAATTTTATTGATGTTATGCTGTGGTACCTTCAGACGAAGATCTTTATGCCCATCTATCGCCATACGCGCCAGCAGATCGTCGGCAATCGTTTTAAACTCATTGAAATCTTTACCGATTTCCAGCTCTTTTTCACCCAGTTCGGCCAGTTTTTTCGACGTTGTTTCATTTGCCAGATCAAAGCTCTCTTTATGCTTATCAAAGCGACGCTGCGCGCGATCTAATACATCATCAGCTTCCGATTTTTTCTGATAGCCATCATAAGCTTTTTTGCCGCCAAACGCCGTTGCCGCTGCCGCGACGCCCAGAATAATGAATGGTAATGCCATAGATAATAATCTCCTGTGCAATAAGTCGTTGTTACCCGCTACGCATCACATTCCTGAACAGGAACTGAGTCGCGATCGCCAGTGATGTAGTTATGCAGTAAGTTGATGACCGTTTTTTTCAACCATTCTGGTTCCAGAATTTCTATATTCGGTAACCAGAATAGAATTAGTGGAATAATTTGATTCTCATGTGCTGCCTTGCAAAGCAAAGTCACGCCATCATTCTCTTCGCGAATCAATTCTTGCTGAGGCAGTAAGTCTCGTCTTAAGAAGTAGCCAGCAATACTGTGTTTAATACGCACCCGCACCTCAAACGTCTCTTCACTCACCCAAGGATCGCGATGCTCATCAATTAATGACAGTGTGGGTGTATCGACAGCAAAATGCTCTTTCCGGATATCCAACCACCGAATTTTACTTAACGAAAAAGACTTTAGTTTCCCGTCCTCAGTCGCCTGCAGATACCAAATATTTTTCTGGTTAGCTAATTTATAAGGATGAACGGTGCGCGTTTTGTCTTTATATAAAATATGACAGACGCTGTTTTTCTGAATCGCTTTTTCTAATAAGTTAAAATACTTTCGCAAATCATTTCTGACTGAATGCTCAGGACGACCAAACTGAACTCTAACATGCTGTTCTGCAGCTCTTTTCTCTAAGCTAAGCCAAAAATCCTCATCTCTGTCAGGAAAAACCGCGTCGGCGTCCAGCAGCTTTGCCAGTGGATCATGAAGGGCATAGGCGCTATTATTCTGCGCTCGAATCGGTATCAATCGATACTCTCCGCCACCACACCCCTCAATAAAGGAGGAAAGCATATTAAGATCACGATAGACCGTTCGTTCAGTGATATTAAATTTCTTCATCAACTGATAGCGATTCACAACGCCACAAGTTTGTAGCTCTATTAGGATATCGACTAAACGTTCTGCTGAGCAACTCCTTGCTGAATCAGCCATAAGCACCTACTTTTCTGTTTTCCTGACATGAATTATATATAAAATGCTGACATATCCTGTCAGTGTATCGGCACGTTGATCATTTTTTTTAGAGAAACCGGCAATTTATTTGACCGTTAGTCGCATTGGGCAATTTTTAGGGGCAAAAAGCTCTCCTCGTCAAGAGTAACTACCAGAGATATACAGCCAAAAGACCGCCTGCATACATACTCAACAAACTGGCTAACGGCTATCTCTTCCACTAAGCCAAATTTACAATGTGTTGATACGTTAACATTAATAAATAACGGTTATTTTATTGAAACCCAAAATTTCGGCGAGCGTTTAATACACGACCCAACTTTGAGCCTTGTGCGCTAAACAGTGACTTAACAGTACCTCCACGTTTCAGCTTTGTAACATCCACCAGCAAATTAGCGATTCCCTCCACATAATGCACTCATTCCTCCGGTTGATGAAAGGAAGCGGTTGGGTTAATCATATTGAGGCGCGCGGAAGCCAGGGGCTGTCTACCCGCACGGTATCGCGGTGATCGAGCCCCTGGATAAGATGTAGTGCACTCAGACGACCAATTTCATAGTGCGGTAGCTGTACTGTGGATAGCGGCGGCAAAAACAGCTCGCCAGTGCCTACCATGTTGTCATAGCCCAGTACGGCAACATCCTGCGGAATGCGCAGCCCTCGCCCCAGCAAGACCTGGTAGATAACAAAAGCCACGCGGTCGTTACCGCATACCACCGCATCAAACATCGGACCCGTGCCACTCAGGTAATGCCCGGCAATCTCCGCCGCATCAATATGGTGACTCTCGCCCGCCGGAAGATAGTGGTGGAACATGGCATCAGGGTCTACGCCCGCTTCACGACAGGCGCGCTCCATTCCCGCCCGGCGGCGATCGGTGGCCACAATCCCTTTTGGCAGGTGTATGCACAGCAGCCGACGATAGCCTGCGGCCAACAGCGCTTTCACGCCAAGATATTGCCCTTGCTCATCATCAGGAATATAGGTGGGAAAAGGGCCACTGATGCTTTCGCAGTTCGCCAGCACGCAGCGATACTTATGCAGCTTTTCCGGCACCGGAACCTGACGCAGCCCCATCGCGGTGTAGATAATGCCGTCAGGGCGATGCGCCAGCAGCAGATCCACCATTTTCTCTGGCTGGTCATTGCTGAACATATTCACCACAAAGCTATTCCAACCGTGCGCCCGCGCGGTCTCTTCGATAGAGAGCGTTATCTCCACGGAAAACGGCGTGGTCATGGTGTCCAGCGCTAACACCCCGATAGTGTTAGCCGTGGTTTTCGCGCCACGAATTTTTTTCGCGGAGAGATCGGAGACATACCCCAGCGCATCTACCGCTTCCATCACCTTTTTATAGGTTTCTGGCCGCAGTCGTTCGGGCTCGTTAATCGCTCGCGATACGGTCATTAACGAGACGTTAGCCCGTTGCGCCACATCCTTTAAAGATGCCATACCCTCTCCTTTGACGGCGTTCACCCTTCCGGGTCTGAAAATGCGATCTTGATAACACCCGCAAAATGTTAACGTTAACTTTTGTGATTAACATCGATATTACCATCAATTCCGCGAGAAAACCGAGAATGTTAACGTTATCTTTTGCTCAATTCACTGACAGGGACAAGCAAATGACAGCATTACTCGCCGCGGCCAACGAGGCCCTAAACCAGCAAAAAGATCGTATCAATCCGCGCTGGTATCCGCGCTATCACCTCGCCCCTCCGGCGGGCTGGATGAATGACCCTAACGGCCTGTCCTGGTTCGATGGTTACTACCATGCGTTCTATCAGCACTATCCGTGGCAACCGGTCTGGGGGCCAATGCACTGGGGCCATGCGCGCAGCCGCGACATGGTGAACTGGGAGCACTTGCCGATAGCACTGGCGCCAGAAGGACCAGAAGATAAAGACGGCTGTTTTTCCGGTTCAGCGGTGGTTGACGGCAATAAACTGGCCCTGATCTACACCGGGCACAAATTCGACGGCGAAGCGAAAGAGGAAAACCTGTATCAGGTACAGTGCCTGGCTACCAGCACCGACGGGATTCACTTTGAACGCCAGGGCATGATTCTGAATACCCCGCGAGGCGTACACCATTTTCGCGATCCGAAAGTCTGGCAAGAGGGAGACCGCTGGTACATGGTGGTGGGTGCCCGGGTCGACGACGTCGGAGAAGTACAGCTCTATCGCTCGCAGGATCTGCAGCACTGGCAGTTTGCCAGTACGCTCGCCCAGGCCGATGACGGCATGGGCTACATGTGGGAGTGCCCGGACCTCTTCCCGCTGGACAATAAACTCGTCTTCATGTTCTCGCCGCAGGGCATCGCCGCGGACGGATACGATTACCGTAACCTGTTCCAGAGCGGCTATATGGTCGGCGAATGGCAGGATGACCATCAGTTCCACGTTACCCAACCCTTCCAGGAGATGGATCACGGGCATGATTTTTACGCCCCTCAATCATTTATCACTCCGGACGGTCGCCGCGTGGTGATCGGTTGGCTATCCATGTGGGAGTCGCCGATGCCAGAACAGGCCGACGGCTGGGCGGGCATGCTTACTCTTCCCCGGGAAGTGACGCTCGATGCAGATCTGCGGCTGCGCATGAACCCGGTCAAAGAGCTGGAGGCATTACGCGGTCAGCTTCATGTCTGGCCGGTCAGTGACCTGAACAATCGCACCCTGATGGTAGAAGAACAGGCGCATGCTCTCGAGGTCGAACTGAGCCTCGATATCGCCCGCAGCCATGCTGAACAGTATGGCATCGCGCTGGGTGACGGGCTGCGCGTCTTCGTCGATACCCAGGCACAGCGTCTGGTGCTTGAACGCCGCTATCCGCAACACGGCCTCTCGGGCTGCCGTAGCATACCGCTGCCCGCCAATGATGTGCTGGACCTACGTCTATTTATCGATAGTTCGTCGGTAGAAGTCTTTGTTAATCACGGCGAGTACACCCTCAGCAGCCGTATTTATCCTGAACCGGACGATCGCCAACTGACCTTATTTAGCCAGAACGGACACGCCATTTTTAATAACGGGCATGCCTGGCCGCTCGCCGCCAATTAAACACCCGTCTCACTGCTTTGGGGAAAAATAATGACAATCTGGACGCTCGGAGATGCCGTGGTGGATTTGCTACCGCGCGACAATATGCAGTTTGAAGCCTGTGCGGGAGGCGCGCCCTTCAATGTGGCAATCGGCGTCGCCCGCCTCGGCCATGACAGCGGCTTTATCGGCCGTGTGGGCAATGACACTTTTGGCCGCTTTCTGCATCAGACGCTGGTAACAGCGCAGGTGGATACAGGAAGTCTGGAGTTTGATGCACAACAGCACACCAGTACCGTACTGGTTTCACTAGCTCCCAACGGTGAGCGGCAGTTTGAGTTTTTGGTTAATCCGTCTGCCGATCAATTTCTCAGCCCGGCGAGCCTGCCCGACTTTGGTGCCGATATTCTGCACTTCTGCTCGCTGGCGCTGGTCGCCCCTGACTGCCGAGCCACGCTTACCCAGGCGATGGCGGCTATGCGCCAGGCCGGTGGCTCGCTGAGCTTTGACATCAATCTACGTCCGCAGATGTGGAGCAACGAAATGCAGATGTTTGACCTTGTCAGAGAGTTTGCCCGGCAGAGCGACATTCTGAAGATGTCGGAAGAAGAGCTGCTGTGGCTAACACAAACCGACTGTCTCAGTAGCGCCTGCGAATGCCTGGCTGATTTTCCCGCGCGCCTGAAAGTCATAACCCGCGGTGCCGATGGCGCTATCGTTTTCTGGCAGAACAGCAGGCTGACTTTAAGCGGCTATAGCGTCGACAGCATCGATACCACCGGCGCCGGTGACGCCTTTATGGCCGGGCTGCTGGCGGCACTCGCCGGAGAAGGCTGGCCCACATCGACGTCAACGCTACTTCCGCTTATCGAGCAGGCCAGCGCTTGTGGTGCTCTGGCGACCACCCGGCGTGGCGCGCTAAGCGCGTTTCCCGACAGCCAACACCTGAGCAGCTTTATTCAGTCACAACCGTCGCTACGGAGAACGATTACCCCGTAATAAAGCGCACTGTTACGTCTTATCAGAAAGACCTTACAATGACCTGATCTGGATTGGAAAAATCATGAAGATAAATATGCCGTTCAGTAATGATAAATATCGATACTCATCCGGGTATCTGCTCTTTTTCTTTGCCGCCTGGTCGTTGTGGTGGTCTTTTTATGCAATATGGCTAAAAAATAAACTTGGCCTGTCCGGATCGGAGCTGGGAATGCTGTATGCCGTAAACCAGTTTTTCAGCATGCTGTTTATGCTGGGCTACGGTTTTCTGCAGGATAAGCTCGGTACCCGCAAACCCCTTATCTGGATGATGGGGACTGTCATCACGCTCAGCGGTCCGTTCCTGATTTATGTTTATGAACCGCTGCTGGTCTCCAACTTCAAGCTTGGCATGGTGCTAGGCGCCATTTTCTTTGGCCTTGGCTATCTCGCCGGTTGCGGTCTGGTAGAAAGCTTCGTCGAGAAAGTGAGCCGCAAATTCAACTTTGAATTCGGCACCGCCCGCTTGTGGGGATCGCTTGGCTACGCCGCAGGGACTTTTGTTGGCGGTATCTTCTTCAGCATCAACCCACACATTAACTTCTGGTGCGTGTCGGTCATGGGGGTGTTATTCCTGGTGATTAACGTGGTGTTCAAAACCAACTCACCCGCACCATCGTCTGTAAAAACGCGTTCTCCTGAACCCGACGCGCTGACCCGAAAGGATTTTCTCACTATCTTTAAAGATACGCAGTTCTGGTTTTTCGTCATCTTTGTCGTCGGTACCTGGTCGTTCTATAGCATCTACGATCAGCAGATGTTCCCGGTGTTTTACGCCAGCTTATTTGACGATCCCGAACTGGCACCACGCGTATACGGCTACCTCAACTCGGTACAAGTCTTTATGGAGGCCGTCGGTATGGCGCTGGTTCCGTTCCTGATTAACCGCATCGGGCCTAAATCCGCATTGCTGCTGGGTGGAACAATCATGACCTGTCGAATCCTGGGTTCAGCACTGTTCACCGATATATATATTATCTCCTTGATTAAAATGCTCCATGCGCTGGAGGTCCCACTGTTCGTTATTTCAGTGTTTAAATTCAGCGTAGCGAATTTTGATAAGCGCCTGTCGTCAACGATATATCTTATTGGCTTCAATATCGCCAGTTCCATTGGCATCATCGTGCTGTCGCTGCCTGTCGGTAAGTTGTTTGATAAAGTGGGCTATCAGGAAATCTTCCTGATTATGGCGAGCATCGTGGTAATAACACTAATATTTGGCTACTTCTCGCTGAGTAAAAAGCATCATCAGCAGAAGGGTATCAATGAACTGGTGACAGAGTAGCGAAGTTTTATTAATATCGCGACAGGGCCATTAGCCCTGTCGTACCCCCTCAACAGTAAGTACGAACTGTCGATTTACTCAGGCATGTTCCAGCCAGTTGCGGAATATTTGCGCTCGCAGTATTCCCTGAAAATCAATCAGCCCAGAACAACCAAGCTTCTTGATCAGATTCTGCCTGGCCTGGTAAATCGTTTTTAAGTGTAGATTTAACAATGCGGATATCTCAAAAATAGTTCGACCTTCTCCTAACTGCGTTAAAATATATTTATCTCTCGCGGTTAATGAGATATTTGAATCCGATTGATTCTCGTGATTACCACCAGCACGAGTAATATCAACAATAAATTGTTTGATTGAGGCAACTCCGATATCTACTGGTAGTCTGTAAAGCGAAACATCATTAAGATACTGATACAAATGACCATCAATCAGCAATACCAGACGATGCGTTTTCAGATTGTAATTTTTCTTTTTTACCGCCTCAAAGTGATTCGCGGTAAAGAATACAAGTCGCGCATTGTCATCTTCAAAAATGATATCTGCAAGAATATTCATTAACCCTTGCCTGACAAAAATATCATCAATCCATAACTCTGCGTTTAGAGTATGTTCCTGAACGATGTTCATCATTATGGCCTCAATGAAAAATCATAATTGATTTAGAGGGGTGCTATGTATAGTCTTAATTCAAAAAATGCTTAGCATAAGGGCTTTCAGCATATAACAAGGGTACTGTACATATTTTGTTAATATGAAGACTTATTAAACGTCGTCAGCTGTGTAGCGCAACACTATTTCCAGGGTTTTTCTGATAACATCTGCCTGGACAACGTCAACAGTTGACTCCAGAGAACCAATCAGGCTTAAAATGATGTTTTTATTATTAACATTATCACCTGCCAGAATTACATTTGTTACCGCCTGCCCCAATACCACAGACTCATCTGCTAATAGCTCACCTGCATTATGGAAGTAACTTGATAAAGCTTTATCCGTCATTACGTTGTGGACATTAATTTCATGGAGCATGGTAACCTCGCTTGTATAGTCTGGAAGATTATCTTTAATGTAATTTAGGGTTTTTGCTGGCACTGAATGCACTCTCATCTCTGGTTTTATCCGGTTTTCTGCTTATTTTCTCCGGATTAATGTTTGTAAAATCATTGATAACGCTGTCAATTAATTGCTTGCGTGTGCCATCTATTTCACTGGCCTGCATAAGCCGCAATTGCTTAATCACTGCAGCTAACGAAACGTCTCTATGCATTCGCAGAATTTCTAGCACAGCCAAACCTGTAATTTCATGTTTCAAGCGTTCACTATCAGTTTTCTTCATAACGCCTTCACTACTTGCCCCTATCATATAAGGGGTTTATTTTATTCAAAGAGCAGGCCAATTAACGCATTGTAATGTTTTTGTTCTTTCTCCCCTGATGCTTTTTCAAGACGACACAAAAGCTTAGTGCAAAGTGATTTGCGGTTCAGATTACGTCCATCTTTGAGTATCTCAGTGACGATTTCTCCCAATGTTTCCTGTTGAGTTGGCAGATGCGCCTTCGCAAAGTAACGAGAAATCGCGCTTGCAGTATCAGTGCGAACGTTATGCTGCTGCATGTCATGCTCCTGTATCAAAATGCTGGTGAATATTAAGTTTTATAACAGTAGCAAAGTTGTACCAAAAATGTGTACAACAAGATTAATTTGTTTTTACCAAAATGTGCTAAATAATATAAATCAATTACTTACGATTGTATCGATTGATATAAACATTAGGATCACTGTACAAATCACGTCGTAACATGGCTAAATTTCATCTTAATCAGACCGTTCAATTGTGAAGTTAAAGTTAGAATAATGTATTAAAATCAGGACATAACCTGGGTTGTCTGATACTGTCATATATCTTCCTCTCCCTTATTCCCGGACTGTCCATGCTCACGACCATTATTTACCGCAGCCATCTACGTGATGACGCCCCCATCAAAGCGCTTGAGGATATGGTGACAGCCGCAAATATCAAAAACAGGCGATCTGATGTTACGGGAATCTTACTCTTTAACGGTCACCACTTTTTCCAACTGCTTGAAGGCCCTGAGGAGCAGGTAAAAGAGATTTATTGTTGTATTTGTAACGATCCACGGCACCACAATATCGTTGAGCTGATGTGTGATTACGCTCCTGCGAGAAGATTCGGAAAAGTGGGAATGGAGTTATTTGATCTACAAAAACATGAACGCAATGACGTTCTGCAAGCTGTGCTGAATAAGGGAACATCAAAATTTCAGCTCACCTATGATGACAGGGCGTTACAGTTTTTCCGCACATTTGTCCTTGCGACGGAAAAATCGAGCTATTTTGAAATACCAGCGCCGGATTGCTGGAGTTTTATTGCCGACAACTCTTGTACTCTCCTGGATGAAAACACACTCCCATCCGATATCGATTTCAGCTTTGCTTTTCAACCAATTATCGATCCTATGTCGCAACGCGTCATTGCCCTGGAAGCACTTATTCGTGGTAGAGACGGTGAAACGCCCGCAACTTATTTTGACAACTTAAATCCTGAGGAACTGTATACCGCGGATCTGCAGAGCAAAAAGACTGCTTTTGCAATGGCAAGCGCGCTGGGACTTAACGACAAAATGCTGTCAGTCAATCTGCTCCCCATGACCCTGGTAAACAAACCCAATGCAGTCAGCTTTCTTATAAACGAAATCGCTGCGCACAGGCTGGTGCCTGAACAAATCATTGTAGAGTTTACCGAAAGTGAAGTTATTTCTCGCTTTGATACGTTCGCGCAGGCCGTGAAGTCACTCAAGGCAGCGGGGATCTGTGTGGCGATAGATCATTTTGGGGCTGGTTTTGCCGGGCTTCAGCTTCTGTCTCGTTTTCAACCCGACCGAATTAAGATAAGCCGCGAGCTGATCACGGATGTGCATAAAAGTGGACCGCGGCAGGCTATCATTCAGGCAATTATCAAATGCTGCGCGTCACTGGAAATTATGATTTCCGCAGTCGGCGTTGAAAAACCCGAAGAGTGGATGTGGCTTGAATCCGCGGGCATTGAAATCTTCCAGGGTAACCTTTTTGCACAAGCCTGCCTGAATGGTATTCCGTCTGTTGCATGGCCAGAGAAAAATGATTTCTCAGCGTCAAAATAACTAACGCATTGTTATAAATCAACAATCATCACAACCGCCCTCATGCTGAACATAAAAACTCAGCATTTACTCCTTGTATGATAGTAAAGTAAATCTTAATTTTGCTAGAATCTTATATATGTTTTGTACAATTTGGTGCATGTTGTACAAAGTAGCAGGAACCGCATATCGGTGACGGAGAATCAGGAGTGTTCGGGGGAACTATGGCTTATTACAGCATTGGGGATGTCGCAGAACGTTGCGGGATAAATCCTGTCACCCTTCGGGCATGGCAACGACGTTACGGTTTACTCAAACCTCAACGCAGTGAAGGTGGTCACCGACTCTTTGATGAAGAAGATATTCAGCGTATTGAAGAAATAAAACGTTGGATTAGCAATGGCATACCTGTCGGCAAAGTAAAGGCATTGCTGGAAACCAGTATCCGTCAAGCTGACGACGACTGGAATCAAGTACAAGAAGAGATGATGAGCATTCTTCGCATGGCGCATCCACCGAAGCTGCGAGCCAAAATTACCGCACTCGGTCGCGTTCACCCCGTAGATGCGCTGATTGATCACGTTTATCTTCCCGTACGTCAACGGCTGATACTTGACCATAATACATCACGCATAATGAACAGCATGCTTGATGGCGCATTGATTGAATATGTTGCAACACTGCTGTCTGAAACACGGCGCAAGTCAGGAAAGGATGCTCTCCTGATGGCCTGGGATGTTGAAGACAGAACCCGTCTGTGGCTCGAAGCCTGGCGTTTATCGCAATCTGGTTGGCATATTGCCGTTCTGGCTGAACCCATTGAATCGCCAAGACCTGAACTTTTCCCTGGGCAAACGCTTTTTGTCTGGACCGGTATCGCGCCAACCCGCAGACAAAATGAACTGCTACAACACTGGAATGAGCAAGGTTATAAGGTCATTTTCCACAGCCCGTAGCCAATACGTAATACGTGTAAGATAAATCATACGACTCTCATTTTTTGGGTGGTTATTTTGAGTACCATCCAAGGAGTATGTTGCCCCTATTCTCCTGACTTAACACCCGCCATAGCATAAAAACAAAACAACATACTCACCCGTTGGTATTATTTTTTTGTCGACGACATCACCTTTTTCCTAAGTAAAATTCATTAGATCAACTGGCGTACACCTAATACTTATTCTAGGGTTAAATTATGTCTTCTTGTGCCACATTATTGTTTTTCTAAAGTAATAAATGTGGTTATTTGAAAAAGGTAAAGGATATGGCTCTAGTCTTAGACAAACGCTTAATTCTTTGTTGCTGCGCCTTTTCCATTATCTCTGTGGCAAATGCAGCAACCGTTAACGGAACATTTCAGGTGCTGATGACGATTCAAAAGGCCTGTACCGTGACAGCGGGTTCGGCTTCAAATATCACACTTGGTCCGGTGAATACCACGGCGACAAATACCAGTGCAAGCAACACTATTTCAATTAATTGCTCAAAAACCACGCCCTATTTTATCGGCCTGGCACCGTCGGCTGCCAATGGAGGGACGACGACGGGCTCGGGCGCCATGTCCTCTGTGGCTAACGCTGCCACCAATACCGATAAAGTGCCCTATCAGCTAAATCGCACGTCAGCAACAGGTCCGGTATGGGGAAATACCGCCACCGACACCGCACCTGGGAATGGCGTAGCAGCGACAGGGACCGGCCTGGTGCAAACTTTTACTGTTTATGCCACCGCACCGAGCGCCAACTTCACTCCTGACGACTATGCCGACACGGTAACGGTTAACGTTAACTACTAACTTCAGGAAGCTATATGAGAGTAAAACTGCCTGTTAAGCAGTGCGCCTGCGCATGCCTGCTAGGGATGGTTGCGAGCGCCAACCTTGCCACCGCCAGTGGGCTGCAAATAGCCCCGGTCACGTTAACGTTGCAAGCGACGCAAAATGCCGATGGTATCTGGCTGAGTAACGCGGGTGAAAATGTGCTCAATGCCCAGGTTCGGGTTTTTCGCTGGAGTCAAAGTGCTTATGACAACAAACTTTCCCCCTCTCAGGGGCTGGTGATAAGCCCGCCGATGTTGGCATTAGCCCCTGGAGAACGTCAGTTAATTCGCGTTATTCGCACAAGCCCTCCCTCGGCACATGCCGAAGACGCTTATCGTTTGTCGATAGATGAGTTACCTCCTGCAAAAGTAGAAAAAAATAAGCTTCAGTTTGTGCTGCATTATTCCGTTCCCGTTTTCATTCAACCAACATCAGCGGCACAAACGCAGGCAAAACTGCAATGGAAATTACAACAACTGGATGGCAAAAAATTCATTGAAGTCAGTAATCAGGGAAATGGGCATGCACAGTTATCTGCTGCAACATTTATAAGCCCTGACGGTACTAAAAAAGTCATTACACCCGGACTATTAGGCTACGTTTTACCAGGCTCAACAATGCGCTGGATAGTCTCCCCGTCGGCCAGTAATAACCATTATGGCGGGAAAATTGAAGTCACAATCAATGGCCAAAAAACAGTACAAGATCTGTAACAGACTCTGGCTTCTGGTGAAATATTGCTTTCTCAATGGAGTATTAATATCGGGAATGGTTTGCGCACAAACGCTGAATAATAACCAGAGTGAGAATGGTGTTATTAATAGCACCTCACAAATTACGGGAGTCGATTTGTATCTCGATGTCACCTTGAATGGGAATCCCGTTGGGCTGGTACATTTTGGCTACGATAATGGAAAGCTTTATGCGGGAGCTAATACCCTGAGTAAAATGGGCTTTCGCTTTGCTCCAGACGCCACTAACGCCGTCTGCCTGAACGATATCCCCCAGCTAACCATTGACTACAACGTTCAGTTGCAAACGCTCTCGCTTACTGCGCCACTTAGTTCACTCGATCTTGCAACCACGCAGCTTAACTCGCCTACCGAAACCACGCCAACGGCAACAACATCACGCGGAGCGCTGCTCAATTATGATATCTATACCCAGCAGGGGGATGAGAGCGCAATCAATACCTTCAGTGAACTTCGCGCCTTCAATGCTGCCGGCGTGCTCAGCACCACCCAGTTGACGCAGTACTCCACTGAGGAATACGCCGATAACAGCTTTGAGCGCCTTGATACCAGCTGGCGTACCTCATTTCCTGATACGATGTTGGCGTTAACCGTTGGCGATACCCTGACAAGCTCACTAATCTGGTCCCGACCTACGCGTATTGGCGGCATTCAGATAGGCACCGATTTTGGTTTACAGCCCTATATGCCAACCACCCCGCTCCCTGCATATCTGGGATCCGCGACGTTGCCATCAAACATTGAGCTGTACGTGGACGGTGTCAGGTACTACAACGGAGAAGTCCCCGCAGGTAGTTTTCAGATCAACACCATGCCTAACATCAGCGGCGCGGGAACGGGTCAGGTGATGATGACAGATGCGTTGGGCAGAACGAGCGTACAAAATTTTTCGTTCTACAACGATCAACAACTCCTGCGGGAAGGATTAACCGCCTGGTCGGCAGAATTGGGCACGGTACGCGAAAATTATGGTTATTCCTCTTTTGACTATGCCAGCGCACCGGTATTGAGCGCTACGTGGCGTCGCGGGTTTAGCAATACGTTGACCGCCGGGGCTCACGCAGAAACCAGCGATGGACTAATTAACGCAGGCTTCAGTAACGACTGGATCCCGGGAACCCGCAGCGGCACATTTTCGACATCACTTGCCGCAAGTAGCGATTCAGGGCAGAACGGATTTCTGTATAGCTTTGGTTATCGTTGGTCCGGCGAACGGTTTAATTTCAGTACCAGTACCACGGCAACTTCTGGCGATTACCGCGATGTCGCCACCCATTATGGTGAGCCGCCCCCAACGCTTAACAGCAACACGGTCATTGGCTATTCGCTGGAATCTGTCGGAAATGTCAGCCTGAGTTACCTGCAGTTTCGTTATCCACACGAAAATGCGGTGCGCTACGCTAACGCCAGCTGGTTCAAATCCGTTACAGACAACATCTCACTGAATGCCGGATTCAACCAGAACATTGACGATAACCGCGATCGCAGTATCTATCTGATGGTAACGATTACCACTGATAACAATCTGAGCGCCAGCAGCACGCTACAACGCACCAACGATGAAACCGGCTATCAGCTCAACGCCAGCAAGACGCCGCCTGCCGACGGCGGTTGGGGCTGGAATCTGGCCGCCAGTCAGCAGGCTTCCCGACAAAGTGGCCAGGGAGAAGTAGGATATCTGGGGCGTTATGGTAAAGCGTACGCGGGATTCAGCCGTTTACCAGATAACCATTACGGCTACGCAGGCGCAACCGGATCGCTGGTGACCATGGGAGGCGGCTTGTTTGCAGCAAGGGAAATCAACAATGGTTTTGCCGTCGTCTCAACTGACGGCGTGCCTGATGTTCCAGTCAAACTGCAAAATAACCTGATTGGTCGCAGCGATGACCAGGGACTACTGCTGGTCACGCCGCTCAACAGTTATCAAAAAAACCTGATCAGTATTGACCCGATGGATCTCCCCACCAATATGCGGATCGCACGCGTTGAGACGAATGCCACGCCTGCAGATCGTTCCGGTACTTTGGTTAGTTTTGGCATCACCACCGTACGTGCTGCGCAGGTTATCCTCGTCGACAATCAGGGTAAGCCAATTCCTGAAGGTAGCATGGCTTACGCCATCAACGGAAAAGGACAGTCGTCTGTCGTTGGTTTTGATGGGATGACCTGGTTCGACACACTGGAGCAGCACAACACGCTGCGCGTTGATACGGACACCGGTAGTTGTCGCGTGCAATTTGACTATCCCGTGTCAGCAAAGGGGATTATGCAAATAGGCCCACTGGTTTGTCGCCCACACTAACAGGAGTACGTTCATGAGGTTAAGACATCTGCTACTCATCGCTGCCGTACTTTTTTGTCCGGCAATTAGCCATGCGGTAACCTGTTCGGTGAGCAATGTTCAACCCATAAATTTAGGTTCGGTCAATCCACTGTCTGCAACAGGCGCAACGTCATCAATGACGTTCAGTTACACCTGCACCAAAGAGCTTGGTGACGCGCTGGCAGGGATCAATCTCTGTTTTAATATTGGCGCCTCGGCCGTCAGCGGCCAGGTGACACCGCGAAATATGTCATTAAGCGGAACGCCTGCCAGTACACTGGCATACCAGCTTTACCAGGACAGCGGGCGCACCAAAGTTTGGGGCAGCCAGTATCAGTCGGGAACCACTTTTCCCATGGTACAGCTTAACCTGCTGAATCTGACTCCAGTGACGGGTTCACTCACGGTATCGGCGCAGATCGTCACACCACAAACCGCAGCCGTCCCCGGAAATTATCAGGATAACTATACGACGGCAACAGCCCTTGTCACTCTCAATCCCGGATTGCTTTTCCCGCCAACAACCTGTGGCGATACCATTGCTGCCAGGCTGCCTTTCACCGTATCGGCGACCGTAAGCAAACAGTGCAATATCACCTCTGCAACCGATATTAGCTTTGCGCCAGCCAGGGCGACCGGGCGTAACCTTACGGCTTCAAATACCGTGGGCGTAGCATGTTCCAATAACACGCCTTACACCATCGGGCTTCAGCCCTCCAACGGTAATACGGCAGGCAGCGGCGTGATGGCGGGCACGGGGTCAAATACGGATAAAGTCCCCTACCAGCTTAGTTCGACGCCAGGTCCTTCCGGTACGGTCTGGGGCAATACATCACTCAATACCGTCGCGGGCAACGGTACGGGGACAACAACTACCTACCCGGTTTACGCCACCGTCCCCAGCGCGAACTACACGCCAGACAACTATGCCGATACCGTTACCATCGCCGTAACCTACTGACCTCAGCTTAACCGCAATAAAGCAAATACATTTTGTTATCAAATTATTTACTTTTAGAGGTGCGTCATAAATCTAACAAATTACGATTTTAATATATTCTGCATATTAAATTACGCACCCTGCAAAACAACCCAAATACAAGCAAAGACAAAGAATAACTATTCAATCGCAAGTTAAAGTCCATACTAATCATGGCGATAATTCGTGCTGGTCGGGCAGGCCCTTCTATGAAAAAAATGTTAAATTTAGGTTTATATGGTGAGATTCACTGTATACCACGGCCAAATTAAGAACATATTACTTTTATAACTAAGGTTTATCATGGATAAGTTATCTTACGCTTCAGATAGCAGCACATCTGCCTGGAATACCTACCTGCAACAAATCGAGCGTGTGGCCCCTTACCTGGGCGAACTTTCCCATTGGGTGGATACCCTGCGCCACCCAAAACGCGCGCTGATTGTCGATATCCCGGTGCAGATGGATGACGGCACTATCCGTCATTTTGAAGGGTATCGCGTGCAGCATAACCTCTCCCGCGGGCCGGGCAAAGGCGGTGTGCGTTATCATCCTGATGTTGATCTTAATGAAGTGATGGCCCTGTCCGCTTGGATGACCATCAAATGCGCAGCGTTGAACCTGCCGTACGGCGGTGCCAAAGGTGGAGTGCGCGTCGATCCGTTCTCGCTGTCTGAAGGCGAACTGGAGCGTTTAACTCGTCGTTATACCAGCGAAATCGGTATTATCATTGGGCCGCAGAAAGACATTCCTGCGCCGGATGTAGGTACTAACGGAAAAGTCATGGCCTGGATGATGGATACCTACTCCATGAACCACGGCACCACCGTGACCAGCGTGGTCACCGGTAAACCTATTCACCTTGGCGGTTCATTAGGTCGTGATAAAGCCACCGGTCGCGGCGTTTTCGTCAGCGGTCTGGAAGTCGCGCGCCGTGCCAACATCGAAGTTGAAGGTGCTCGCGTTGCAGTGCAAGGTTTTGGTAACGTCGGCAGCGAAGCCGCCCGACTGTTCGCGGCAGCTGGTGCACGCGTGGTCGCGATTCAGGATCACACCGCTACGCTGTTTAACTCCACAGGTATCGACATGACCGCGTTGTCTGCCTGGCAGTTAGAGCACAAACAGATTGCCGGTTTCCCGGGCGCTGAAACCATCGCCAGCGAGGCCTTCTGGAGCCTGGATATGGATATTCTTATTCCGGCCGCGCTCGAGGGTCAGATCACCCGTGACCGTGCGGAAACCTTGACCTGTAAACTGGTACTTGAAGGCGCTAACGGCCCAACCTATCCGGATGCCGACGATGTGCTGGCAAGCCGTGGTATCGTGGTTGTGCCTGATGTGGTCTGTAACGCCGGCGGCGTAACCGTCAGCTACTTCGAATGGGTTCAGGATATGGCAAGCTTCTTCTGGAGTGAAGAAGAGATCAACAATCGCATGGACAAAATCATGACTGATGCGATGGTGCATGTTTGGGAAAAAGCAGCTGAGAAATCCTGCTCCCTGCGTACCGCAGCCTACATCGTTGCCTGCGAACGCATTCTGCTGGCACGAAAAGATCGCGGAATTTATCCGGGTTAACGCCGAAATCGACCATGCCTACAAACCACCTGTTCTGCAGGTGGTTTGTTTTCCATAAAAAATCGTTCAAAAACTTTCCGCACAAATACCGCCCGACCTCTCACTTTCGCTGTTTTATGCACCATGACGTTCCAATACGGAACATTATTATGCTGCTATGTTTCGTATTGAAACGCTCTTCACAGCAATTTTCTTTTGCAAACCCGTGTGCAAAATTACCTTATCGGCAGCGAGCGGTCGCCGTGGCGTTGTACAAACCGATACCCTACATCAGATGCCTGCCCGAATTTGGCAGCCATCCAGGACTGTCTGCGGAGCATAAATAATGAAAAAATTGATCAACCGTGTTGAAGACGTACTGAATGAACAACTCGCCGGACTGGCGAAAGCATATCCTTCCCTGGCACTGCATCAGGACCCAGTGTATGTCACCCGCGCGGATGCACCGGTGATGGGCAAAGTGGCGCTGCTTTCCGGCGGCGGCAGCGGGCACGAGCCTATGCATTGCGGCTACATTGGTCAGGGCATGCTCTCCGGCGCCTGCCCGGGTGAGATTTTTACCTCCCCCACGCCGGATAAAATGTTCGAATGCGCCATGCAAATTGATGGCGGGGAAGGCGTGCTGCTGATAATCAAAAATTACACCGGCGACATTCTTAATTTCGAAACCGCTACCGAGCTGCTGCACGAAAGCGGCGTCAAGGTCACCACCATGGTGGTGGATGACGATGTGGCGGTGAAAGACAGTTTGTATACCGCCGGACGCCGTGGTGTGGCTAATACCGTATTGATCGAAAAACTGGTCGGCGCGGCCGCCGAACGCGGTGACTCGCTGGAAGCCTGTGCTGCGCTGGGTCGTAAGCTGAATAACCAGGGCCACTCCATTGGCATAGCCATTGGCGCCTGTACCGTTCCGGCAGCCGGACAACCGTCGTTCACGTTACAGGATAACGAGATGGAGTTTGGCGTAGGTATCCACGGGGAACCGGGCATTGACCGCCGCACCTTCACCTCTCTCGATCAGACCGTTGATGAAATGTTCGATACCCTGCTGGAAAACGGTAACTACAGCCGTACGCTCCGCCACTGGGACAACGTCCAGGGCGCGTGGCATGAAGGTAAAGAAAGCAAGCGTGCGTTACAAAGTGGCGATCGGGTTATTGCGCTGGTCAATAATCTCGGTGCGACGCCGTTGTCTGAACTCTTCGGCGTGTATAACCGCCTCGAAAGCCGTTGCCAGGATGCAGGCATCGTCATTGAGCGCAACCTGATCGGCTCTTACTGTACCTCTCTGGATATGACCGGCTTCTCCATCACCCTGTTACAGGTGGATGACGAAACGCTGAACTTATGGGATGCACCGGTTCACACCCCTGCTCTCAACTGGGGTAAATAAGGAGATTCATGATGTCCCTCAACAGAACACAGATTGTTAACTGGCTCTATCGCTGCGGTGAAATATTCACCACTGAAAGTGATTTTCTCACCGGACTTGACCGGGAGATCGGCGATGCCGACCACGGTCTGAACATGCATCGTGGTTTCAGCAAAGTCGTTGAAAAGCTGCCGTCCATCGCGGACAAAGACATCGGCTTTATTTTGAAAAACACCGGTATGGTGCTGCTCTCAAGCGTCGGCGGGGCCAGTGGACCGCTGTTTGGCACGTTTTTTATCCGCGCCGCCCAGGTGACTCAGGCTCATCAAAGCCTGACGCTTGAAGAGCTGTATCAAATGATTCGTGATGGCGCAGAAGGTGTGATTAGCCGCGGTAAGGCTGAACCTGGCGATAAAACCATGTGCGACGTCTGGCTGCCGGTAGTGGAGTCTTTACGCCAGTCATGCGAACAGAAGCTGAGCGTCCAGGCGGCACTGGAAGCGGCAAGCCAACAAGCGGAAGTCGCAGCGCAAAGCACCATCACCATGCAGGCTCGCAAAGGCCGCGCCAGCTATCTAGGTGAGCGCAGCATTGGGCATCAGGATCCCGGCGCAACGTCGGTCATGTTTATGATGCAAATGCTGGCTCAGGCGTCCAGAGAGTAAGGATAAAGCGATGGTAAACCTGGTTATTGTTTCTCACAGCGCCCAACTGGGCGAAGGCGTCGGCGTGCTGGCCCGGCAGATGTTAATGGGTGATGGTTGCAAAATCGCCATTGCCGCAGGCATTGACGATCCTGAGAATCCGATTGGCACCGATCCGATTAAGGTGATGGAAGCCATCGAGTCCGTGGCCGATACGGACCACGTGCTGGTGATGATGGATATCGGTAGTGCATTACTGAGTGCGGAAACCGCGCTGGAACTGCTCGACCCTAACATTGCCGCCAAAGTGCGTTTGTGCGCAGCACCACTGGTTGAAGGCACACTGGCCGCGACGGTTAGCGCCGCCGCAGGTGCTGATATCGATCGGGTCATCCGTGATGCCATGAACGCCCTCGACGCCAAATGTGAACAACTGGGTTTACCTTCGCCATCCGCAGCGAAACCCACATCCGCTGAACTGTCTCCCGACTCTGATGCCCGTTCTGTTGCCATTGTGGTGAAAAACCCTAACGGCATCCACGTCCGCCCGGCTTCGCGGCTGGTTTCTGCGTTGTCTGGTTTTAACGCCGACCTGTGGCTGGAGAAAAACGGCAAGTGTGTGGTCCCTGATAGCCTGAATCAAATAGCCCTGCTGCAGGTACGCTGTAATGACACGTTGCGCCTGATTGCTAAGGGCGAACAGGCAGAGGATGCGCTGGCCGCCTTTAAACAGTTGGCGGCAGAGAATTTTGGTGAATCGCTCGAGCCCGCGCATACTGATAACAAGGCAACTCTGGCTCCCTCAAAAGTCACGGGGACGGCATTTTGTCACACGCCGTTCTCGCCAGAGGTAAACCCGCAGTCCGCCGCATCACTGCAGGCTGAGCAGCAGCGATTACAGACCGCCATCCAAAGTACGCTGAACGATCTGAGCGAACTCACCGCTCTTGCTGAAGAACGATATTCCGCAGATATCGCCGCCATCTTCTCCGGTCACCACACGCTGTTGGACGATCCTGAACTGTTTGAAATGGCCTGCGATGTAATGCGTGAAAAACAATGCAGCGCCGCCTGGGCCTGGCATCAGGTGCTGAGCGATCTCAGCCAGCAGTATTTACAGCTCGATGATCCTTATCTGCAGGCGCGATACATTGATATTGAAGATTTGCTGTCTCGTTCACTGCAACATTTGACGGGAGAGAGCGCACAAATTCCCGCGTTCTTGCGCCCCACTATCCTGGTCGCTGATGTCATTTATCCGTCTACGGTACTGCAACTCGATCCGAAGACCATCAAAGGTATCTGCCTGCGGGACGGCAGCGAAGCCTCTCATCCGGCGATTATCGCTCGTGAAATGGGTCTGTGCTGGATGTGTCAGCAAGGCGCTGCTCTCGATAGCATAAAGATGGGCGATACTCTGACCATTGACTGTGTCACACAGCGGATAACCCGCGCAAACTGATACCGAAGCACACCCTTTTCGACAAAGGGTGTGCTTCTTCCCTATTCGCGTCGGGAAATGTCTGTTTGTTCGCAAAATGGGGTGTCGATCACGCGCAACGGTCGATCCTGAACTAAGGTTTTCTCATGGTAAATGCCGCTACTTCGGCACACCGCTAAGGAGATTAACCGATGATAACGCCTGCAACTCGCCATCCAGGCCTGCTTTCTGTTGCAATAAAACTGACTCTCGCCAGTACCTTTTTTGCCCTTTCCTCTTTTGCCGTCAATGCAGAAGACGCGCCAGCCGCTACACCGCAGCCGCCAGATATCCTGCTTGGACCTCTGTTTAACGATGTACAAACGGCTAAACTGTTTCCAGACCAGAAAACCTTTGCTGACGCAGTTCCTAACAGCGATCCTCTCATGATCCTTGCCGATTACCGGATGCAGAAAAATCAGTCCGGATTCGACTTACGCCATTTTGTGGAGGTGAATTTCACCTTGCCGAAAGAAGGCGAGAAATACGTTCCCCCGGCCGGGCAATCATTACGCGAACATATTGACGGACTGTGGCCGGTCCTCACCCGCTCGACAACTGACGCTGAAAAATGGGACTCGCTACTGCCACTTCCAGAGCCGTATGTGGTGCCTGGCGGGCGTTTTCGCGAAATATATTATTGGGACAGCTATTTCACCATGCTGGGGCTTGCCGAAAGCAATCACTGGGATAAGGTCTCGGATATGGTGGCAAACTTCGCTTACGAGATTGATTCCTGGGGACACATTCCTAACGGCAACCGCACCTACTACCTGAGCCGTTCGCAACCGCCGTTCTTTGCCTTTATGGTTGAACTGCTGGCGCAGCATGACGGGAATGACGTGCTGAAAAAATACCTCCCGCAGATGCTCAAAGAGTACAGCTACTGGATGGAAGGCGTCGAAACACTCCAGCCCGGTCAGCAAAATAAGCGCGTGGTTAAACTGGATGACGGTACCATTTTGAACCGCTACTGGGATGACCGCGATACGCCGAGGCCAGAGTCCTGGGTAGAGGATATCGCCACCGCTAAAAGCAACCCCAATCGCCCTGCCACAGAAATCTACCGCGACCTGCGTTCAGCGGCTGCGTCCGGCTGGGATTTTAGCTCCCGCTGGATGGACAATCCTAATCAGCTGGGCACTCTGCGCACCACCAGCATCGTTCCGGTCGATCTCAATGCGTTGATGTACAAAATGGAAAAAATGATCGCCCTCGCCAGCAAGGCTGCCGGTAATGATGCCAAAGCGGCGCAGTACGATGGCTTCGCTAATGCCCGACAAAAAGGGATCGAAAAGTACCTGTGGAACGACAAAGAAGGCTGGTATGCCGACTACGATCTGAAAAGCCATAAAGTACGCAATCAGCTCACGGCCGCCGCCCTGTTCCCGCTGTATGTCAATGCGGCGGCAAAAGATCGCGCCAGTAAAGTCGCCACGGCCACCCAGGCACATCTGCTGCAACCGGGCGGCCTTGCTACCACGTCGGTGAAAAGCGGCCAGCAGTGGGATGCCCCCAACGGCTGGGCCCCGCTCCAGTGGGTCGCAGCATCCGGGTTACAGAATTACGGTCAGGATAACGTTGCGATGGATGTGACCTGGCGATTCCTTACCAATGTGCAGCACACCTACGATCGAGAGAAAAAGCTGGTTGAAAAATATGACGTGAGCACTACCGGCACCGGCGGTGGTGGCGGGGAATATCCATTGCAGGATGGTTTTGGCTGGACCAACGGCGTCACGCTAAAAATGCTTGACCTGATCTGCGCCAAAGAGAAGCCCTGTGACAGCGTACCCGCATCGCGGCCAACACCGACAAGTACACCACCAGCCGAGCCTAAAAAACAGACTCAACCGACGCCATAACGTCATTACCTGAGCCGTTTTACTCCCCGAATCCGCGCTTCGTCGCGGATTTTTCTGTCATATTTTTCGCTATTTAAGCTGCCTCTATCCCCTCTAGCCCTTATGGGGTATCCGGTGTTTTCATCCGTGAGAATTTGATTCTGAACATGTTTTTATTCGCTGTATATGTAAATATATAGCGAATTTGTAACCTTCAGGATACTGATAATGGCACTGACAAGACGGATGTTTGCCCAACTCGTGGCATCTGCACTGCTGCTACGCCATCTTCCCGCATTGGCGCAAACGCCGCTAACCGTTGCCGTTGGAGGCTCGCCAGGGCCGAATATAACCCAACGCGTGGTCAGCGCGGGGGCGCCCGCTGACATGCTGCTGCTGGCCGTCGCGCCGGAAAAACTGGTAGGGCTTTCCTCCATTGATTTATCTCGCCAGACCGCCATCCCGTTCCACGATGATATTCGGGCATTGCCGAAACTGGGCAGGCTGGCAGGACGCGCCAGTACCCTATCACTTGAAGCGTTACTGGCGCTTAAACCCGACCTGGTTGTTGACTGCGGCAATGCCGATGAAACCTGGCTTTCTCAGGCCAGACAAGTGAGCGCACAAACTCACATTCCCTGGCTGCTGATTAACGGCGAACTACGCCATACCCCAGAACAGTTGCGCGCAGCCGGTGAAGCATTGGGCGTCGTCTCGCGTACCGCAATGCAGGCCGCGCTGGCCCGTCGATTTATCGATAATGCAATAGCTTTCTCGCATACAGCTGCAGCGAATCTGCGTTTTTATGCCGCGCGCGGTGCCAGAGGACTGGAGACAGGTTTACAAGGTTCTTTACATACCGAAGCGGCAGAACTGCTGGGGCTACAGAATGTGGCGCACATCCCCGGAAGACAGGGGCTCACACAGGTTTCAATGGAAAATCTGCTCAGCTGGCAGCCCGATATTATTTTGGTGCAGGATGCGATGACAGCGCAGCACCTACGAGAAGATCCGATCTGGCAAGGGGTCAAAGCGGTTGCTGACCGGCGCATTCTGTTTCTCAGCGGTCTGCCGTTTGGCTGGTTGGATGCACCTCCTGGCATCAACCGTTTACTGGGGTTACGCCGCCTGCACGCCTGGCTTGAACCGCAGGTTAACGAGAGCTTTAAAGCCGATATGCAGCGCTACAGCGAACTGTTCTGGCATACCACGCTAAGCGATGCACAGTATCAACGTCTGGTGGCAGTCTGATGAAAACATCTACCCTCGGTTTTCTGATGATTGCTGCGGTGGTGCTTTGCGCGAGCGTCGCTGCGGTATCGGGCGCGTACCGCCTGGATGCGCAACAGGTTGTGAATCTTATTACAGGTACTGATGACGTCCCGATGCAGGACAAAATCGTCTTCTGGCAAATCCGCCTGCCGCGCATTCTGGCTGCATTGCTGCTCGGCGCGGCGCTGGCAGGCGCAGGAACCACCTATCAGGGCATGTTCCGCAACCCGCTAGTCTCGCCGGATATCCTCGGCGTGGCGGCGGGTGCCGGTTTAGGTGCCTGTACGGCAATCCTGTTTGGATTACCGATCCTGTTTATTCAACTGTATGCGTTCACGGGTGGTTTATTCGTGGTCGCCGGTGTCTGGTTGATTACCCGGCGAGTCAAGCGCCACGACCCGGTGTTAACGCTGGTTCTGGTCGGGATTGCGCTGGGTACGGTATGTGGCGCGGGGATTTCACTCATCAAAACGCTGGCCGACCCGTATACCCAACTCCCGTCTATCACCTTCTGGCTGCTGGGCGGTTTATCAACGATTACGCTGCACGATCTGTGGTTCTCAGCACCGCTGATCTTCACTGGACTGGTCCCGCTATTGCTGCTGCGCTGGCGCATGAACCTGCTCACCCTTTCGGATGATGAAGCACGATCGCTTGGCATCAACGTCTCCCGACTACGGCTGGGATTGATCGTCTGCGCAACATTAATCACCGCCTGCACCGTCGCCATCGCGGGCATCATCGGCTGGATTGGGCTGGTTGTGCCACATATCGGCCGACTCCTCAGTGGCAATAACCACCAGCAGTTGCTGCCGGTTTCCATGGGAGTCGGCGCCATTTTGCTGCTGCTCACCGATACCCTCGCCCGTACGCTTAGCAGCACGGAAATTCCGCTGGGGATCTTGACTGCATTTATTGGCGCACCGTTCTTTTTGCTGCTTTTGCTACGGGGAAACCGACCATGACGCTATTAATCGTGCGCCGGGCATCGCTGGGATACCACAGTCAACAGCCCGTGCTACGCGATGTCTCCTTTCAGGTTCCGCCCGGCTCCGTCTGTTGTCTGCTTGGTGCCAACGGTAGCGGAAAAACCACCCTGATGCGCACCATTCTCGGCGTTCTTTCGCCGCTTCACGGTGACATTCTTCTTGATGGCATCGCCATAAATCATCTCAACGATCGGCAACGCGCCGCCGCTATCGCCTGGGTTCCTCAGGCGCATGACGGCGCGTTTGCCTTCACTGCGCTGGACATGGTGATGATGGGGCTGGCCCCGCAACTGGCGGCATTTGCGGTTCCCGGGGCTAAAGAACACGAAATTGCTCATCAACAACTGGCGATGCTGGGGATCTCTCACCTGGCGCCCCGGCGCTGGAACACTCTGAGCGGCGGAGAGCGCCAACTGGTATTGATTGCACGCGCGCTGGCGCAACGTCCGCGCCTTTTGTTGCTGGATGAACCCGCTTCCAGCCTGGATTTTGGGCATCAGATCCGTCTGCTCGACACGCTGGTGACGCTGAAAAATTCGGGTATGGCCCTGCTGATGTCTACGCATCATCCGTTGCACGCCCGGGCAATCGCCGACAGCGTGGTACGCGTTGAACCGAACGGTGAAGTGTCGCAGGGGCTTCCTGAACACCAGCTCGCCACCGATCGCCTGGCTGCGCTGTATCACGTTACACCGTCACAAATCGCCCATCACCTCTTTGGCTCACATAATTAAGGAATAAGAATGCTCATTGACGACATTGATTTTGCCGATCTTTACCGTAAACAGTTACAACTGGCGAACAGAACCGAGAAAAAGCCGGAGCACTGGGATAAACGTGCGGAAAAAATGGCGGAGAATTGCGCCTCATTAACCGACAGCTATTTGCTACAGCTGTTGGGGAAAATCGACCTGCAAGGAGCGGAGTCGCTGTTTGATATGGGCTGCGGTCCCGGTACGGTCTCGCTGGCGCTGGCTAAAAAGATACCAATAATTTACGGCGTAGATTACAGCCAGGGAATGCTGAGCGTTGCTGCCCACCGCGCTGTGCAAATGAACGCCCGTCACGTACAGTGGGTGCAGCGGGCCTGGGAAGAACACTGGGATGATTTACCCCAGTGCGATATCGCCGTCGCCTCGCGCTCTACGCTGGTTGCCGATATGCGCCAGGCGATGACCAAACTGAATAATCAGGCCCGGCTGCGGATTTACACCACCCATCTCGTCAGTTCATCTTTCGTTTCCCCCACCATTCAACGTGCGCTGGGCCGCGAGGTGATTGAGCTTCCCAACTATATCTATGCGCTTAATGTCCTGTATCAGATGGGGATCCACGCGCACGTTGATTTTATCCGCGGGCCCAACTGTCAGCAGGACAATAGTACCTGGACGCGCTTTCTGGAAAACGTGCGCTGGAGTATGGGCGAACTAAGCGCCGACGAGGTCGAACGTCTGGAAACCTGGTATCAGCAGCAGGATCCACGCGCGATTGCCCCTGCCAGCCGTGACTGGGCGCTTATCTGGTGGGACAGCGTCCCACGGGAGGCGCTGCGATGATCTACTTTTCGCAGGCGCAAACCGACGCGCTGCTGCTGGAAGATATTCAGGGCGGCGATCTGACTACCCGCGCGTTGGGAATTGGCGCACAGCCGGGCGTTATGGCGTTTTACCATCGCCAGGGCGGGTGCGTTAGCGGCACCGCCGTTGCCAGACAAATGCTGACGTCATTGGGCATAACCGTCAGCGATATTATGGCCGATGGCGAACGAGCGAGCGCGGGACAGAGAATAATTTGTGCGCACGGAAATGCGGCGGCGCTACACCAGGGCTGGAAAGCGGTACAAAACGTTCTGGAGTGGAGCTGCGGAGTTTCGGGCTATCTTGAGAGCATGTTGAGCCAACTGCGCCAACGCTATCCTGATGGGCAGATTGCCTGCACCCGCAAAGCCATTCCCGGCACGCGTTCATTGGCGACTCAGGCAATACTCGCTGCCGGGGGCATTATTCATCGCGGAGGATGCGCCGAAACGGTGCTGCTGTTCGCTAATCACCGCCGTTTTCTTACCAACCCAAACGACTGGACAAACGCGGTCGCACGCTTACGCAGCCATGCGCCAGAAAAAAAGATCGTCGTCGAAGCGGATACGCCAGATGAAGCATTAGCCGCTCTACGCGCCGCGCCCGATATTCTGCAACTCGACAAATTCACCCCTGAGCAGGCGACAGACATTGCCCGCCTGGCACCTTCACTGGCCCCCCATTGCACGCTGGCGCTGACTGGCGGCATTACCCTCGCCTCGCTGGCGGGTTATCTCGACTGTGGCATCAGGCTCTTTATCACTTCCGCACCTTATTACGCTCCACCTGCGGATATCAAAGTTAACCTGAGCCCGGACGCACGTGGCATATAACATTAAAAAATGGACTAACAATAATGAATTTCAACAAAAGTTGTCTTTACACAGCCCTGTCGTTTGCTTTCGCGCACAGTGCTTTTGCTGGGCAAGAAAGCGAAACCATGACCGTCTGGTCAAGCCCGGCCTCTGCGGCAACCACTACGGTTCTCGGCCAGGAAACGATCCAACAGTTGGATAAACAAAACGTGGCGCAGGCGCTAAGCGTCGTCCCCGGCGTGGTGCTGCAAAAGTCGGGCAACCGCAATGAGCAGCAGGTGAAAGTACGCGGTTTTGACAGCCGTCAGGTTCCCGTCTTTTTTGACGGTGTGCCGGTGTACATCCCCTATGACGGCAACCTCGATTTAGGCCGTTTTCTGACATCCGATATCGCTTCAGTTGAAGTATCCAAAGGCTACTCATCTCTGCTACAAGGGCCTAACCAGATGGGCGGTGCCATTAATATCACCACCAAAAAGCCCACCAAACCAATTGAAGGCAGCATCGGTTATCGCCAGGGCTGGAGTCGTAGCAAAGACAACGCTCACGATATGCACGCTTCATTTGGCGCCAGTAACGATCTGGGTTACATTCAGCTCAGCGGCAGCCAGTTGAAGCAGGATTTCCTTGGCTTACCGCACGGCGTGGACAATCCGGTTGCGGGCAGTCACGGCAAGATTGCCAACTCGTCCGCCGATGATAAACGCGGCATCGTGAAGCTGGGCTTTACCCCTCGCGGCGATGATGAATATGTCCTGACCTATATAAATCAGGACGGTGAAAAAGATAACCCACCATATGCCGGAACCAGCAGTCAGAAATCACGCTACTGGCAATGGCCACAGTACGATAAAGAGAGCTATTACTATCAGGGCACCACCCATCTGGGCGATCGTTTCACTCTGAAAAGCCGTCTGTATCGCGATACCTTTGAAAATACGTTGATGATGTACAACTCGCTTGCCGATCTGAAAAACAAAAAAGGCAACTACAGTCATTATTCAGACTATAGCGATGGGGCTGGCCTGCAGCTCGCTGCGGATATGCGTGAAAACGACCTGCTCTCTTTCGCCGTAAACTGGAAGGATGATGTTCACCGCGAGAAAGGCGCACCGAATGCGGCTTACGACCGTTACGAAGACCGCACCTGGTCTGTTGCCAGTGAATATCAGTGGGCAGCGGCGGATAATGTCGATGTAGTGGCGGGAATAAGCTATGACTGGCGCGACAGTCTGGAAGGCATGAAGCACGAAAAAAATGGTAGCGTCACCCACTATGATGACAACAATCAGTCGGCCTTCAACTGGCAGATGATGACCAAATATCACTTCGAAAATGCAGACACATTAGCGCTGTCCTATTCTGACAGAACGCGTTTCCCTACGTTGAAAGAACGCTACACGACCTCAAAACCGGCCTATAACCAGGTGGCGCTGGTCAATCCGCAGCTTAAACCTGAACGCGCCCGCAGCGTGGATCTGACCTGGAATGGGTCACTTAGTCAGAACTGGGGATTCGAAGCCAGCGTGTATTACAACCGCATCAGCGACGCCATCCTTTCACACAATATTGATGCCGACACCATTCAGAATCAGAACAGCGGCCGGGTGGATTACACCGGTCTGGATGCAGGCGTTAAAGGTAAAGTCTTTGATATACTGGATGTCGGTCTGAGCTACGGCCTTATTCATGCAGACGTCAAACGCAGCGACATCGGCAAGATTACCGACCTGCCAACGCAAACCCTGACTGCCTGGATGACGCTGAAGCCATGGGATCCGCTCAGTATTACGCTGTCAGAAGAGGCCCGTTCGTCGAGCTATAGCAATAGCGACGGCTCACAGAAAGCCGCTGGTTTCGCCATTACCCATTTACGCGCTGACTACGCCATCGGTCACGGATTCAGCGTTAACGCGTCGGTCAATAACCTGTTCGATACGCAGTACGTTTATAGTGAAGGATTTATTGAAGAAGGCCGTAATTACTGGGCGGGGATCGAGTATCAGTTCTGACTTAGCAATACAGAGAAACGGCCCCCGCGGGGGCCGTTCGATTAATCTCGCCGCACCAGTCGGAAGACACCCAGCACAACAATCGCGCCGACCACGGCCACCAGGAAGCTGTGGAGATTAAACCCGCTGACATCGCCGCCGATACCAAACATCGTTGCCAGCCATCCACCGACCACAGCACCGACAACACCGAGAATACAGGTCAGGATAAATCCACCGCCATCGCGCCCCGGCATAATCAGTTTGGCGATAACCCCCGCAATCAGACCAAAAATAATCCAGGCAATAATTCCCATTTTCAGGCCCTCTTTCCAGTGAACGCACGCGCAAGACATTCTTGCGCCAGCCTTTAAAGTATAGGCAAACCATCGCTATATGCTGTTTTCACGCAGACTTAATTCATTGGCGTTGGTAAAAAATTTCATCCATTTGTATTAAGTTCCGTTGATTGATGCCGATAATCCAACGACAAACCAAGCATCCGGGAGTCATTAGGTGTGAGTAACTACAATGAGCAGTTCCTGAAGCAAAATCCGTTAGCGGTGTTAGGTGTACTTCGGGACTTAAAATCGCAGCAGGTTCCACTGCGTATCTCCTGGTCGGGCGGCCAGTTCATCAGCAAAGTTCTGGCCGTCAGCCCGAACGAGCTGGTCATGGATTTTGGTAGCCAGGAATATGAAAACCAGGCCGTACAGCGGGCCAGTCAGATCTCGATTATCGCCGAAACGCAGGGAGCCAAAGTAGAATTCACCCTGCCACAGTTAAAAAAAGGTGAGTATCAGCAACTGCCAGCGTTTATTTCATCCTTGCCGCCTTCCCTGTGGTTTGTTCAGCGTCGGGAATATTTCCGCATCGGCGCTCCGCTGCATCCTCCCTATCGCTGCACGGCAAAAATGCCGGACAACAGCACGCTGTGCTTTCGCTTATTCGATTTGTCGCTTGGCGGTATGGGCGGGCTGTTAGAAACGGCAAAACCAGAAGGACTGGTAGAAGGTATACGCTTCGCGCAGGTTGAACTGAACATGGAACAATGGGGAGTGTATCACGTTGACGCCCAGCTTATTTCCATTAGCGAACGCAAAGTTATCGACAGTAAAAACGAAACCATTACCACTCCCCGCCTGAGCTTTCGTTTTCTCAACGTCGGCCCGGCGGTGGAGCGGAACTTACAGCGGATTATTTTTTCCCTTGAGCGCGAGGCCCGGGAAAAGTCGAACAAAGTGCGCGATTAACATCACCTGAATTACATTACATCCAGCGCTTGCTGAAGCTTCCAGATATAGCGCGGAGCTTGCGGCGCCGGATGATTGTCCGCAACATGTTCAATAAATTCATCCGGGCTGAGATCGTTGATCTTATTGATGGCTTTCTTCCTGTCGGAAGAGAACGTTCGCAGCAATGCTCCCGCTCCGTTAGCGTACGATACTACCAGCGCATACTGCATCACCTGTGGATCCTCAATCCCTGCCAGCGGCCCGGTCTCCAGAATGCTCAGGTATGCGGCCCCCATGGAGATATTGCGTTCGGGGTTTTTCAACTCGCTGGTCGACGGCTCTCCGCTCCATCCCATGCGACGATAAACATCGCGGCCTGAAGTCGAGGCTTTTAACTGCATCAGACCAATCGCATTAGACTTACTGACCGCATTCGGATTACCGCCTGATTCAATGGCAATAATAGCGGTAATCAATTGTGGACTGACACCCCAGGCCGCACCGGCTTTTTCACTGATCGGCATCCATTGCATTGCGCGTTTAACCGGAACTTCAGCATTCCACGGCGGGTTTTTGTAATCATGTTTTGAACTACAGCCCGCAAGTAATACAACCAAAAAAGCAAACCATCTCAATTTCACGTCATCTATCCTTATAGCCGGAACCTGTCGCTGAGGTGACAACGACATACCTACGCGGCATGATATACATTTGGTTTTAGTTGTAGCAAGGAAATGCCATGTCCCGGTTTCACTTAATTGCCCCGTCGGGCTACTGTATCAATCAGCAGGCTGCGTTACGTGGGCTTGCACGTCTTACTGAGGCCGGTCATCAGGTCGATAATTCAGCGGTCATTGCGCGCCGCTGCCAGCGTTTTGCGGGTACAGAGGCAGAAAGGCTTGCTGATGTGAACTCGCTCGTTAATCTGAAAACCCCCAATACCATTGTGATGGCGGTACGTGGCGGCTATGGCGCGAGCCGTTTACTGGAAGATATTGACTGGCAAGGGCTGGCAGCCCGCCAGCAACAAGATCCGCTGCTGCTGTGCGGGCACAGCGATTTTACGGCGATCCAGTGTGGTCTACTGGCTCAAGGGAATGTGATTAGCTTCAGCGGCCCGATGCTGGCGGCCAACTTCGGTGCCGAGGAGATGAACACATTCACCGAGCACCATTTCTGGCAAGCATTGCGTAATGCCCAATTTACCCTCGAATGGCAGGGTGACGGTCCGCAGTGCGCGACTGAAGGTACACTGTGGGGCGGAAATCTGGCGATGATCATTTCGCTGATGGGTACACCGTGGATGCCGGCCATCAAAAACGGCATTTTGGTGCTGGAAGACATTAACGAGCATCCATTCCGTGTCGAGCGCATGCTGCTGCAACTGTACCACGCGGGAATACTGGCCCAGCAAAACGCCATTATCCTCGGCAGTTTTAGCGGCAGCGCGCCGAATGATTACGACGCTGGTTACAATCTTGATTCAGTTTGTGATTTTCTGCGCACCAGGCTGTCCGTTCCGTTGATCGGCGGCCTCGATTTTGGCCATGAACAACGCACCGTCACCCTGCCGCTGGGAGCCAGAGCGGTGCTGAAAAACGATAAAAACAGCACTCAGCTCACCTTAAGTGGGCATCCGGTACTAAAATCGTAAAAAAAGCGGCTAATGGGGCTAAGTAAAACGCTGTTTCTGTCGTTATTATGGTAGGGTTTATTAATACGAAACAGCGTAATTCAGGAGTAACCGAACGTTGGATGCCGCAGCAATTATTAGCCTTTTTATTTTGGGTTCCGTTCTCGTCACCTGCAGTATCTTACTCAGTTCATTCTCATCACGTCTCGGTATCCCAATTCTGGTGATATTTCTCGCTATCGGTATGTTAGCGGGTGTGGATGGTATTGGCGGCATACCTTTCGATAACTATCCTTTCGCCTACATGGTGAGTAACCTGGCACTGGCGGTTATCCTACTCGACGGCGGCATGCGCACTCAGGCCAGCTCTTTTCGCGTTGCGTTAGGCCCGGCGCTATCGTTGGCGACGGTCGGTGTGCTGATTACTTCCGGACTCACTGGCATGATGGCCGCGTGGCTGTTTCATCTGGATCTTATCGAAGGGCTGCTGATTGGCGCGATTGTTGGTTCAACTGACGCCGCGGCGGTCTTTTCCCTGCTTGGCGGTAAGGGACTTAACGAACGCGTTGGCTCTACGCTGGAAATTGAATCCGGTAGTAATGACCCGATGGCCGTGTTTTTGACCATCACACTCATCGCCATGATCCAAAATCACGAGACCGGATTAAGCTGGATGTTCGCGGTGCACATTATCCAGCAGTTTGGCTTAGGAATCGTTATCGGTCTTGGCGGTGGATATATGCTCCAGCAGATGATTAACCGCATTTCTCTGCCTGCCGGACTGTATCCACTCTTGGCGTTAAGCGGTGGGATCCTGATTTTTGCCCTGACCACTGCGCTGGAAGGCAGCGGTATTCTGGCGGTTTATCTGTGTGGTTTCCTGCTGGGGAATCGCCCCATCCGCAACCGATTTGGTATCCTGCAAAACTTCGACGGTCTGGCCTGGCTGGCACAAATCGCCATGTTCCTGGTGCTTGGACTGCTGGTTACGCCGTCCGACCTGCTGCCTATCGCAATCCCTGCGCTGATTTTGTCTGCGTGGATGATATTCATTGCCCGCCCGCTTTCGGTCTTCGCCGGACTGCTGCCGTTTCGTGGCTTTAATCTGCGCGAGCGTATTTTCATCAGTTGGGTGGGTTTGCGCGGCGCGGTGCCGATCATCCTCGCCGTCTTCCCAATGATGGCGGGCCTGGAGAACGCGCGCCTGTTCTTTAACGTCGCCTTCTTTGTGGTACTGATCTCGTTGCTGTTTCAGGGAACGTCACTTTCATGGGCCGCGAAAAAAGCCAAGGTGGTGGTCCCTCCTGTCGGCTGGCCCGTTTCGCGCATTGGTCTCGATATTCACCCAGATAACCCGTGGGAGCAGTTTGTTTATCAGCTCAGCGCAGATAAGTGGTGTGTGGGTGCCGCGCTGCGCGACCTGCATATGCCGGAAGAAACGCGAATAGCCGCCCTGTTTCGTGACAACGTGCTGTTTCACCCCTCCGGCAGCACGCGTCTGCGCGAAGGCGACGTATTGTGTGTTATTGGTCGCGAGCGCGATCTCCCCGCTCTCGGCAAGCTATTCAGCCAGTCGCCACCGGTGTCGTTAGACCAGCGCTTCTTCGGTGATTTTATTCTGGAAGCCAGCGCGAAATATGCCGATGTGGCGCTGATTTATGGCCTGGATGATGGCACAGAGTATCGTGATAAGCAGCAAACGCTGGGTGAAATTGTCCAGCATCTGCTTGGTGCCGCGCCGGTCGTCGGTGACCAGGTGGAATTCGCTGGCATGATCTGGACGGTGGCCGAGAAGGAAGATAATGCAGTGCTGAAGGTCGGTGTTCGCGTTGCTGAAGACGAGGATGAGTAAAGCGGATGTTGTTTGCCGGGTGGCGGCAGCGCCTTACCCGGCAAACAAAAGTTACACCGTCACAACCGGTACGCGCAGCGCCAAAGAACACATTAACTCGTAGCCCACCGTTCCTGCTGAGGTAGCTACATCGTCAATTTTAATCTCTTTGCCCCACAGCTCTACCGGCGTCCCGATCCCTGCCTGAGGGCACGGTGTCAGATCTACCGCCAGCATATCCATTGAGACTGTCCCTACCGTCCCGGTACGTACACCATCCACCAGCACAGGCGTTCCGCTTGGCGCATGGCGCGGATAACCGTCTGCATAGCCGGTCGCCACTATTCCGATGCGCTGCTCGCCGCTGGCGGTGTAACGGCCACCGTAACCCACCCGATCGCCAGCTTTCAGCGTTTGTATGCCGATTATCTCGCTGCTCAGAGTCATCACTGGCTTCAGGCCGGTGTTGGCGATGTCCCGCCATTGTCCCGAAGGCGACGCGCCATACAAAATAATGCCCGGACGAACCCAGTCATAATGCGCTTCAGGGTGCCACAGCGTGGCGGCCGAATTCGACAGTGACCGTCTGCACTCCAGTCCTTCTGTTGCCAGCGCAATACGCGCCATTGCTTCCTGGATACCTTCCGGGTGCTCTGCATCTGCAAAATGCGACATCAGCGTCATTTCGCCGACGTTGGGCATCGCCCGCAGCTGTTGCCAGACCGTTGGAACTCTTTCCGGTAAAAACCCAAGCCGGTTCATACCGCTGTTCACCTTCAGGTAAACATCGAGCGGTGCTTTGAGGCGGGCATTCTGCAATGCTTTTAGCTGCCAGTTACTGTGTACACAGGTGGTCAGTCGATAATTGTCATATACCGTCAGGTCTTCAGCGTGGAAAAAACCCTCCAGCATGAGTATCGGGCCTTTCCATCCGCGCTCGCGCAGGGTTATCGCCTCTTCAAGATTGAGCATGGCAAAACCATCGGTTGTGCCCAGCGCATTCCAGACGCGTTCAATGCCGTGTCCATATGCATTGGCTTTCACCACCGACCAGACGCGAGCGTCCGGCGCTGCCTGGCGGGTAATGGTCAGATTTTGTTTCAACGCCTGCAGGTCAATGCTGGCCAGTATCGGGCGGGTCATCTCACGTCCTTATCAGTTATGTGCGCCATGTAAATGTCGTGGACGAGAGGGGGTAAACCCCGGACTGTAACGCGCCACGCTCAGATCGTCATAAGGTATGGCTGGCGTACGGCCAGAAAGGATATCGCTCAGCAACTGACCGGAACCGCAGGCCATGGTCCAGCCCAGCGTGCCGTGGCCGGTATTGAGCAGCAGATTCTTAAAGCGGGTGCGCCCCACCACCGGCGTACCGTCCGGCGTCATCGGACGCAGTCCAGTCCAGAAGGTTGCCTGCTCCACATGACCGCCGCGCGGGAAGAGATCGCGTACGACCATTTCCAGCGTTTCACGACGAGGTTGTAGCAGCTCTGTATTAAAACCGACAATCTCCGCCATGCCGCCAACCCGAATACGATTGTCAAAGCGGGTAATAGCGATTTTGTAAGTTTCATCAAGGATAGTAGAAACCGGCGCACCGTCGTCTTGCGCTACCGGAATAGTCAACGAATAGCCTTTGAGCGGATAGACCGGGATATCAACGATCCCTTTCAGCATCGCCGTGGAATACGAACCAAACGCCATCACATAGGCATCGGCTTTGATAATCTCTTCGCCGGACTGGACGCCATAAATCTGCTCACCATCGCTCAGCAGCTTATCGACCGGGGTGTTAAAGCGAAACTTAACGCCCGCCTGCTCCGCCATCTGCGCCAGACGCTGGGTAAACAACTGGCAGTCGCCGGTTTCATCATTCGGTAAACGCAGACCGCCGGTCAGTTTGTGCGCTACTTCTGCCAGTGCCGGTTCGACTTCCGCCAGACGATTTGCTTCCAGGAGCTGATATGGCACGCCAGCGTCTTCGAGCACGGCGATGTCGCGAGTGGCGTTCTCATACTGTTGAGCGGTACGGAACAGTTGCAGGGTTCCGCCCTGACGTCCTTCATACTCAATACCGGTAGAGGCGCGCAGCGCTTTCAGACAATCACGGCTGTATTCCGCCAGTCGCACCATGCGTCCTTTATTTTCCATGTAGTGGCTGGTGTCGCAGTTGCGCAGCATCTGCCACATCCATTTCAACTGAAACTGGGTTCCGTCAAGACGAACGGCCAGCGGAGCGTGGCGCTGAAACATCCATTTGATTGCTTTAAGCGGTACGCCTGGTGCCGCCCATGGTGCCGCATAACCTGGAGATATTTGCCCCGCGTTCGCCGCACTGGTTTCCAGTGCCGGACCGGGCTCACGATCAATGACGGTGACATCGTGTCCAGCCTGACTTAAGTACCAGGCGCTGGTCACGCCAACGACACCACTTCCCAGTATGACAACTCGCATAGCCACTCCGTTAACAGTAAAAGAACAATCATCTAATTACATCTTGATAACTCAGTTGAAAATATTATTCAACATATGGCTTTTTTATGGTGACTTATCTCACATATAGCGGTGATGGCGGGGAACTCTCTGCTTTGGCATCTCCTGCTGTGCGTTATTTTTATCCAGCATAAAATTTTGCGGCAATGTCGTTTTTCAACGCCTCGCTAACGAGAAATCGCAAAGAAAAAATTTCTGCCGCAGCACGTTTTTTAACACCATGATCTATGCTTGAAATGAGGTACTCCAGACAGAGAGTGCCGCCAACAATGAGGGTGCGCGAATGGCTACGATTGATTCCATGAACAAGGACAGCACACGGTTAAGCGATGGACCCGACTGGACGTTTGATCTGCTGGATGTCTATCTGGCAGAGATAGACCGCGTGGCGAAACTCTACAGACTGGATACCTACCCGCACCAAATCGAGGTGATCACCTCCGAACAGATGATGGACGCTTACTCCAGCGTCGGGATGCCGATCAACTATCCTCACTGGTCGTTTGGTAAAAAGTTTATTGAAACCGAGCGCTTGTATAAGCATGGTCAGCAGGGACTGGCCTATGAGATTGTTATCAACTCCAATCCGTGTATCGCGTATCTGATGGAGGAGAACACCATCACCATGCAGGCGCTGGTGATGGCGCATGCCTGCTACGGACACAACTCCTTCTTCAAAAACAACTACCTGTTTCGTAGCTGGACGGATGCCAGTTCCATCGTCGATTACCTAATCTTCGCACGAAACTATATAACCCAGTGTGAAGAACGCTACGGGGTAGATGAAGTCGAAAAGCTCCTCGACTCCTGCCATGCGCTGATGAATTACGGCGTTGACCGTTACAAACGCCCGCAAAAAATCTCCCTACAGGAAGAGAAAGCCCGGCAGAAAAGTCGTGAAGAGTATCTGCAAAGTCAGGTCAATATGTTGTGGCGCACGCTGCCGAAGAAAGAGGAAGAGAAAAGCGTGGCGGAAGCCCGGCGTTATCCCTCTGAGCCACAGGAAAACCTGCTGTACTTCATGGAGAAGAACGCCCCGCTGCTGGAGTCCTGGCAACGTGAAGTGCTACGCATTGTACGCAAGGTCAGCCAGTATTTTTATCCGCAGAAACAGACGCAGGTGATGAACGAGGGCTGGGCCACTTTCTGGCATTACACCATCCTGAACCACCTTTATGATGAAGGTAAAGTCACCGAACGGTTTATGCTGGAGTTTCTGCATAGCCATACCAATGTGGTATTTCAGCCACCCTACAACAGTCCGTGGTATAGCGGGATAAACCCTTATGCCCTGGGGTTTGCCATGTTCCAGGATATCAAACGTATTTGTCAGTCGCCGACCGAGGAGGACAAATACTGGTTCCCGGATATAGCGGGTTCTGACTGGCTGGAAACCCTGCATTTCGCGATGCGCGATTTCAAAGATGAGAGTTTTATCAGCCAGTTCCTGTCACCGAAGGTAATGCGCGATTTCCGCCTGTTCACCGTGCTGGATGACGATCGTCACAACTATCTGGAGATTTCTGCGATTCATAACGAGGAAGGATATCGTGAGATCCGCAACAGGTTGTCGTCGCAATACAACCTGAGCAACCTGGAGCCGAATATTCAAATCTGGAATGTCGATTTGCGTGGCGACCGTTCGCTCACCTTGCGCTATATTCCGCATAACCGCGCACCGTTGGATAAAGGACGCAAAGAAGTGCTCAAGCATGTACACCGGCTTTGGGGTTTTGATGTGATGCTGGAGCAGCAGAATGAAGATGGCAGCGTGGAGCTGTTGGAGCGTTGTCCGCCAAGGATGAACGGTCTGTAAATCTTATTGCCGGAGGCGGTGTAAACACCTTATCCGGCCTACGAAGTGCATGCATTCCAGGCCGGATAAGACGCTTTGGCGTCGCCATCCGGCTTTGAGCGATTAACGGCCCTGAATCGCCAAATCGCCCGGCAGATTCTTCTGCATACGATGCCAAATCTCGCCACTGTCGTGACCGTAGCGGCGCACCGTTTCATACACCTGCTCATGAGCACCCTGCTCGCAGAGTTCTGACAGCTTGTGGTAGAAGCTCAGCGCCAGCGCGCGCGCTTCCGGGTTGGCAAAATAATGGCGGCCAATGCGGGTATATAATCCTTTCATACCGTTGAGGATCAAACCGTAAATCGGATTGCCGGAGGCAAATGCCAGACCGCGGAAAATGTTATAGTCCAGATCGGCAAATGCGTCAGCGTGGTCAGCCACCTGATTTGCCGTCGCCAGAACCTCCTGCGCTTTATCAGGATGCTGGCGAAACGCAGTACGAACAAAGATCGTCGAAATATTGGTACGCACAGACAGCAGATTATCAATCAGCTGCGGAACACTCTCGTGATCGAGGCGCGCCAGCGTTTCAAGAATATTCAGCCCGGAGGTTTCCCAGAAGTTATTTACCTTCGTCGGTTTGCCGTGTTGAATGGTCAACCAGCCATCTCGCGCCAGACGCTGCAATACTTCGCGTAGCGTGGTACGTGTCACCCCAATAAGTTCGGAGAGTTCACGTTCAGCGGGCAAAATAGTGCCAGGTGGGAAGCGGTTATTCCAGATACTTTCAATGATGTACTCTTCCGCGAACCCAGCCGGGCTTTGCGCCTTAATGACCATAGTAAAAATTCCATTACACAGCAAAACATAGTTACACACATCATACCAGATGGGTATCTTAGCTGATAGCTGACGCAATGAAGAAAAAGTGGATCAAGGCTTCATTTTCCAAATAACGCTGCAATACAGCCAATCTTGCCAGTCTTGTGAATAGCTTGCCTGTACTCCCTCCTCCCGCTAAGCTTTGCGGTCAAACATAAAAATATGATTTCATTTTTAAAGGTAGGGAAATCACCATGGAGCTATCATGGGGCCGCGCGATGTGGCGCAATTTTTTAGGTCAATCACCAGACTGGTACAAACTTGCACTGCTTGTCTTCTTAGTCGTTAACCCGATTATTTTTTTCATCAACCCCTTTATCGCCGGCTGGTTGCTGGTGGCCGAGTTCATTTTCACGCTGGCGATGGCGTTAAAATGCTACCCACTGCTGCCTGGCGGGCTGTTGGCTATCGAAGCTGTCATTATTGGTATGACCAGCGCAACGCATGTTCGTGAAGAGGTTGCCGCAAACCTTGAGGTGTTATTGCTGCTGATGTTTATGGTGGCAGGCATCTACTTTATGAAGCAGCTGCTACTGTTTATTTTCACGCGTCTGCTACTCACTATTCGCTCCAAAACGCTGCTGTCGCTGGCATTTTGTGTTGCGGCCGCTTTCCTCTCGGCGTTCCTTGATGCGCTGACCGTCGTGGCCGTGGTAATCAGCGTTGCGGTCGGTTTTTATGGCATCTACCATCGCGTTGCCTCTTCCCGCGCGGAAGACAACAACATGCTCGATGACAGCCATATCGATCAGCACAATAAGGTCGTTCTTGAACAGTTCCGTGGTTTTCTGCGTAGCCTGATGATGCACGCGGGTGTCGGTACGGCGTTAGGCGGCGTGATGACCATGGTGGGCGAGCCACAAAACCTGATTATCGCCAAAGCGGCTGGCTGGCATTTTGGCGACTTCTTCCTGCGCATGTCGCCGGTTACCGTCCCGGTACTGATTTGCGGCCTGTTAACCTGTGTACTGGTCGAGAAATTGCGCTGGTTTGGCTATGGCGAAACGCTGCCGGAGACCGTCCGTGATGTCCTGCAACAGTTTGACGATCAGAGCCGCCAGCAACGTACCCGCCAGGACAAAATCAAACTGATTGTCCAGGCGATTATTGGCGTCTGGCTGGTAGTTGCGTTGGCCCTGCATCTGGCTGAAGTAGGATTGATCGGTTTGTCGGTCATCATTCTGGCAACCTCCTTGACGGGAGTCACCGACGAACATGCGATAGGTAAAGCCTTTACCGAGTCGCTGCCCTTCACCGCCCTGCTGACCGTGTTCTTCTCTGTTGTTGCGGTGATTATCGATCAACAGCTCTTTTCGCCGATCATTCAGTTCGTATTGCAATCCTCAGAACATGCCCAACTGACGCTGTTCTATCTCTTCAATGGCCTGCTGTCTTCTATTTCTGATAACGTATTTGTCGGTACCATTTACATTAACGAGGCCAAAGCCGCGCTGGAACAGGGGACCATCAGCCTCAATCAGTATGAGCTGTTAGCGGTGGCGATCAATACCGGGACCAACCTGCCTTCGGTGGCCACGCCAAACGGCCAGGCTGCATTCCTGTTCCTGCTGACCTCTGCACTGGCGCCGTTAATTCGCCTCTCGTATGGTCGCATGGTGTGGATGGCTCTGCCTTATACTCTCGTCCTGACGCTCGTCGGTCTGCTTTGCGTCGAGTTCACGCTTGTCCCGGTGACCGAGTGGATGACCCAAACGGGCTGGTTAGCTACACTTTCATAACAATTAACCGGGCAAATCACTGCCCGGTTTGACTTTTTGCATGATAATTATCCGATTACGCAAATTTTCAATTCCCGCTAGTGGCGCATAAAGTGAATTGGTTTAAACTGCGGTCTCTACGCATGTTGCAGGGAAATGATTATGTTGCGATTTTTAAACCAGTGCTCCCGAGGTCGTGGGGCATGGTTATTGTTGGCGTTAACCGCCTTTGCGCTGGAGCTCGTTGCGCTGTGGTTCCAGCACGTCATGCTGCTAAAACCTTGCGTGTTGTGTATTTACGAACGTAGCGCATTATTTGGCGTGATGGGTGCAGGGCTGGTGGGTGCTATTGCACCAAAAACACCGCTGCGTTATGTGGCGATGATAATCTGGATTTACAGTGCCTGGCGCGGACTTCAGTTAGCATATGAGCACACCATGATTCAGCTGCACCCATCCCCGTTTATGACCTGTGATTTTGCCGCTCGCTTCCCAAGCTGGCTGCCATTGGACAAATGGCTGCCGCAGGTGTTTTTAGCGTCCGGTGACTGTGCTGAGCGTCAGTGGTCTTTTTTAACCCTGGAAATGCCGCAGTGGCTGTTGGGGATCTTCGCCGCCTACATGGTAGTCGCCGTGCTGGTGGTGATAGCACAGCCGTTCAAACCGAAAAAACGTGACCTCTTCGGTCGCTAACAGAGACGCTCCTTCGGGAGCGTTTTTTTTGGCTTAAATTCATTGCCTGCTGGCATCTATAAGATGTATATTAAATACATCTTATAGATGCCACACCAAGGAGATGTCTTATGTCCCATTTACGCATCCCGGCAAACTGGAAAGTTAAACGCTCTACTCCCTTCTTTACCAAAGACAATGTCCCCGCAGCACTTCTTTCTCACCATAACACTGCAGCAGGCGTTTTTGGCCAGCTTTGTGTGATGGAAGGTACGGTAACGTATTACGGTTTTGCCAATGAAGACGCAAAAGAGCCTGAAGTAAAAGTGGTGATTAATGCCGGTCAGTTCGCGACCAGCCCGCCGCAGTACTGGCATCGCGTTGAATTAAGCGACGACGCCCAATTCAACATCAATTTCTGGGTTGAAGATGACAACCATGGAGATGAGATGTATCAGGCGAAAAAGTCTTAAGCCTTTACGCCTGCTAATCGATGGGCGGCTTAGTCCGCCCATGAAGGTTTGTTCAAAATATGGTCCTGCCAGTCACGCACTTCCGATTCTTTCACCGCAATATGACGTACTGAAATACGCTCGCCGTGCATTGCCGCTTTGGACCCCGTCAGCAGTGGATGCCACTCCGGCAGCCCTTTACCTTCCGCTAACAGACGATAAGCACAGGTCATCGGCAGCCATTCAAAGGTAGGCAGATTATCGCGCGTCAGTTTGATACAGTCAGGCTCGTACTCGAATCGGCGTTCGTAATTACGGCATTGACAGGTTTTGATATTGAGCTGCTTACACGCGACGTTGGTAAAATAAATTTCGTCGGTGTCTTCATCCATCAGCTTATGCAGGCAGCATTGACCACACCCGTCACATAATGACTCCCACTCGGCATCGGTCATTTCATCCAGGGTTTTACTTTGCCAGAAAGGTATGTCGCTCATCAGGGTATCCGCTATTGCAATAAAGCTGCACCTTATAACCAGTCTGGCACGCTGATGCAAGTTTTGCCGCCCGAAAAGGCGGCAAGAAGAGATTACAGCACGCGTGTCGTCAGCGTTTGACCATGAAAACTGATGGCCAGCTCATCACCGCTGTTTAACGGCCCAACACCTGCTGGCGTCCCCGTCAACACAACATCGCCCGCTTTGAGGGTAAAGAAACGACTCATATAGGCAATCAAAGGAACGATTTGATGGATCATATCCGCCGTGGAGCCGTGCTGGCGTGTTTCACCGTTGACCGTTAACCCCAGCATCGTATCCTGCGGATCGCCGTTAAACTCGGCCACCGGAATAAAAGCCGACAGCGGACAAGAGTTATCAAAACCCTTCGCTTTTTCCCACGGCTGCCCCGCTTTCTTCATTTTGCCCTGAATATCACGCAGGGTCAGATCCAACGCGACGCCATAGCCCGCGATGGCTTTGCGCACATGTTCTTCCGTCGCCTGACGTAGGGTCGCGCCAATCAGTACCGCCAGCTCAACTTCATGGTGAACTGAACCCATATCAGATGGGATCACCAGCGGCTGGCGCAAATCGCATAGCGCAGTTTCCGGTTTGATAAACAACACCGGCTCTTCCGGAGGGGTTCCGCCCATCTCTTTAATGTGGTTGGCATAGTTACTCCCTACGCAAACCACCTTACTCACCGGATAATCCAGCAGAGCACCATGCCAGTTATGATGTTGATACATTATTTTCCCCTAACGTAGTTATCGATTTCAGGTACTGCATCGATGGGGCGTGCTGCTGCCGGATGCAGTTTAACGTTTAGCGTCTGGTGTATTTTGTTTCGCCGCAGCCAGATGCTGTTTAAGTAAATCTTCTGGCGGTGGTGGTATTTGTAAATAATAGCCCTGCTCGGTGAGTGCCTGTTTTACTTTTTCCAGATCGGCATTAACGAGCTTTTTACGGCCATCAAGCGGCAACATCATTGCCAGCGTCGGCTGACCAAATCCTTTCATCAGTTCTTCAGGAACTCGCGAGAAATCGTCTTTTTTTTCGACATATAAATAGGTCTGGTCACGTTTACTGCTTCGGTAGATCACACAAAACATATCTTTTACTCTGAATTCACGGAATGGTGGCTTGCCTCAATATAATACTGACTATAACATGCCTTATAGTCTTCGGAATATCACCCCGCGCTGGGGATGATAAATAGCAAATTGAGTAAGGCCAGGATGTCAAACACGCCAATCGAGCTTAAAGGCAGTAGCTTCACCTTATCAGTGGTTCACTTACATGAAGCAGAACCCGAGGTTATTCGTCAGGCGTTGGAAGACAAAATCGCGCAGGCACCTGCTTTTTTAAAACATGCTCCCGTCGTGGTTAACGTGAGTGGTCTTGAAAGCCCAGTAAACTGGTCAGCGTTGCAGAAAGTTGTCGCGTCTACTGGATTGCGCATTATCGGCGTTAGCGGATGCAAAGACGCCAGACTCAAGGCTGAAATCGACGAAATGGGTCTTCCTTTACTGACTGAAGGTAAAGAAAAAGCTATTCGTCCTGCGCCCGTTGAGGCCCCGGCTCACGTCGCTCCGCCGCAAAACGTTACTCCCATCACAAAAACACGATTAATAAATGTGCCGGTTCGTTCCGGTCAGCGCATTTATGCACCACAATGTGATCTGATTGTTACAAGCCACGTCAGTGCAGGCGCAGAGCTTATCGCTGATGGCAATATTCATGTTTATGGAATGATGAGAGGCCGTGCGTTGGCAGGCGCTAGCGGTGATCGGGAAGCGCAAATTTTTTGTACCCATCTGACGGCAGAACTGGTGTCTATCGCAGGTGTTTATTGGCTGAGTGATAAAATCCCAGCAGAATTTTATGGCAAAGCGGCACGTCTGCAATTAGCAGAGAACGCTTTGACAGTTCAACCGTTGAATTGATCCCTTTTTAACAAGGAATTTCTATGGCACGCATTATTGTTGTTACTTCGGGTAAAGGGGGCGTTGGCAAAACCACCTCCAGCGCGGCCATCGCTACAGGTTTGGCCCAGAAGGGAAAGAAAACTGTCGTTATTGATTTTGATATCGGCCTGCGTAACCTCGATCTGATTATGGGTTGTGAACGCCGCGTCGTTTATGACTTCGTCAACGTTATTCAGGGCGATGCGTCGTTAAATCAGGCGTTAATCAAAGATAAGCGTACCGAAAATCTCTTTATTCTTCCGGCCTCACAGACTCGCGATAAAGACGCGCTAACGCGTGAAGGCGTCGCGAAAGTTCTGGACGACCTGAAAACGATGGAATTCGACTTCATTGTCTGCGACTCTCCGGCGGGTATTGAAACCGGTGCGCTGATGGCCCTGTATTTTGCCGATGAAGCGATAATCACCACTAACCCGGAAGTTTCCTCTGTACGTGACTCTGACCGTATTCTGGGTATTCTGGCGTCGAAATCTCGTCGTGCGGAAAACGGTGAAGATCCGATTAAAGAGCATTTGTTGCTGACGCGCTACAACCCTGGCCGCGTAAATAAAGGTGACATGCTGAGCATGGAAGACGTACTGGAAATTCTGCGAATCAAGCTGGTTGGCGTGATTCCTGAAGATCAGTCAGTCCTGCGCGCGTCTAACCAGGGTGAGCCGGTTATTCTCGACATCAATGCTGATGCCGGTAAAGCCTATGCTGATACCGTAGACCGTCTGTTGGGAGAAGAACGTCCTTTCCGCTTCATTGAAGAAGAGAAGAAAGGTTTCCTCAAACGCCTGTTCGGAGGATAAGTTATGGCATTACTGGATTTTTTTCTCTCGCGGAAAAAGAGCACAGCGAACATCGCTAAAGAGCGACTGCAGATTATTGTTGCGGAACGCCGTCGTAGTGACGCCGAGCCACATTATTTACCGCAGTTGAGGAAAGATATTCTCGAGGTTATCTGCAAGTATGTACAAATTGATCCTGAAATGGTGACCGTACAGCTTGAGCAAAAAGACGGCGATATTTCTATCCTCGAACTTAACGTGACATTGCCTGAAGCCGAAGAATCTAAATAACGACTTTACTCAGAGAGTTATCGTTACAAAAAAAGGCAGATTATTCTGCCTTTTTTATTTTCTGTTTCTTGCCAACCTGTTGCACTTTTATTCCAAAGTAAACTTTGGATAGTTTTCGGTAAAATAGCGGCGCAAATACTCGACCGTAATACGGATTTTTGCCGACGTCGCCAGCCGGGAAACATACACCGCCCAAATATTTGCTGGTTGATAATACTCGGGCAATATGTGTATCAGGTTTCCGCTGGCAATGTTGTCGCAAACGTCCCACCATGACCGCAGGGCTATTCCCTGGCCATCAAGGCACCACTGATGTACCACTTCGCCATGATTAGACGACAGAGGTCCCGTAACTTTAATCGAATGCTCGCCCTCTTTATTGCGCATTTGCCAGATACCAAACGGATGGTCGCGCTCTTTGATCACCAGACAAGGAAGAGTGACAAGATCGTTGAGTTGCTTCGGCGTCCCATGCTGCGTCAAAAATTCCGGCGAGGCGCACAAAATACGGTAATTAGTCGCCAGCTTGCGGGCAATCAGGTTCGGCGCGATATCATCCCCGATACGAATATCAAGATCGATGCCCTCATTCACCATATCCACCAGACGATCTTCAACATCGAACCTCAGTTCTAACTGCGGGTACTCTTTTGCCAGCGCCGACAGCGCCGGAGCCACCACCCTGCGGCCAAAGCCAAAGCTACTAATAATACGTAGCATCCCCCGCGGGACCTGCCTGGCATCAGAAAGCTCGTCCATCATTTGATCGACATCTTGTAGGATCCGCTGCGCCCATTCGTAGATCCGCTCCCCCTCTTCCGTGATGGTTACGCGCCGCGTTGTTCGATGCAGCAGCACTACATTCAGCGTTTGCTCCAGCAGGGCAACGCGCTTACTGATAAAAGCCGGTGATACGCCCAGTTCCTCGGCAACGGCGGCAAATCCTGCACGACGGGCAACCAGCATAAAGACGCGTAAATCATTTAGCAGCGGCAGATTATTCATGATCTGTGTTTTATGTTTCACCAGTTAGGGGGATTAACTATTAATCAGTCAATTATAGGATGAGGGGAAAGTCAATTTTGATGGCGCACAAGTGAGAGCTGCTATGAAGAAAACCTGGCGTATCGCCGCTATCCCCGGAGATGGCATTGGTAAAGAAGTCCTGCCTGAGGGCATTCATGTGTTGCAGGCAGCCGCCGAGCGTTGGGGGTTGTCGCTCAGCTTTGAGCAAATGGAATGGGCCAGCTGCGAATACTACGCCCATCACGGCAAGATGATGCCCGATGACTGGCATGAGCAGTTGCAATCCTTCGATGCTATCTATTTTGGCGCGGTTGGCTGGCCGGACACCGTGCCTGACCACATCTCATTATGGGGTTCGCTGCTTAAGTTTCGCCGCGAATTCGACCAGTACGTCAACCTGCGACCGGTGCGCCTGTTTCCGGGAGTTCCTTGCCCACTGGTTGGCAAGCAGCCTGGCGACATTGATTTCTACGTCGTACGCGAAAACACCGAGGGAGAATACTCTGCCCTCGGCGGACGCGTGAGCGAAGGTACTGAACACGAGATGGTGATCCAGGAGTCGGTCTTCACCCGCCGTGGCGTCGACCGAATTTTGCGTTATGCCTTTGAACTGGCACAAAGTCGACCACGCAAAACGTTGACTTCGGCGACCAAATCCAATGGGCTGGCCATCAGCATGCCCTACTGGGATGAACGCGTCGAAGCGATGGCGTCACACTATCCTGAGATCCGCTGGGATAAACAGCATATTGATATTCTGTGCGCCCGCTTTGTCATGCAGCCTGAGCGATTTGACGTCGTGGTTGCTTCCAACCTGTTTGGTGACATCCTCTCCGATCTCGGTCCAGCCTGTACCGGAACGATTGGCATTGCGCCTTCTGCCAACTTAAATCCGGAACGCACCTTCCCGTCCCTGTTCGAGCCGGTACACGGTTCGGCCCCGGATATCTACGGTCAGAATATCGCCAACCCTATAGCGACTATCTGGGCTGGAGCCATGATGCTCGACTTCCTTGGCAACGGTGATGCCAACTATAAAGCCGCCCACGACGGTATTCTGGCGGCAATTGAGCAGGTCATTGCCAGCGGCCCGAAAACGCCAGATATGAAAGGCTGCGCCACCACCCAACAGGTAGGTGAAGCCATTCGTCAGGCACTGTGTCGCTAACTCAAATCCGATTAAAAACGGGAGCGCCAGCTCCCGTTTTTTTAGGTTTTCTACTGTGGGTATTCTTGCAGCAGCGCGTTGAGTCGTTCTGCCATCAACTCGCCACGCCAACCGGAAATCAGCTCCGGCAGAGTCTGCTGCGGCTTTAATTTCCAGTGCCAGTTGAGCAACTGGTTAATCTGACGACGCGAAGCAAGCAGCTCGACGCTAAGATTATGTTCCGCACTCACTTCAGCAACCAGCGTCTTAATGGCTTTGAACGCCTTGCGATAGCCTGGCATATCCATCAAATTCAGCAGCGGCTGCGGCAGCGACTCTTCCGGTAAGGCCTGTGCCTTTTCTACCAGGGAGATCAGCGTCTTGCCGTGGAAGCGAATTTCACTGCCGGAAAGTCCCAGACTATCCAGCTCACCCAGACTGCCCGGCATATAACGAGCGACCGACCACAGGTGTTCTTCACGCACCACAAAATTCACCGCCAGATCGCGCTCACGAGCTTTACGCAGTCGCCAGTCGGCAAGCAGTTGCAGGCAGGCCAACTGACGGGTACGCAGTTGCCAGGCGTTGGTGATGTCGCGCCATGCGTCTTCAGGCGCCAGAACCTCCTGGCGACGCTGCTGCATTAAGCGACATTCGTCCAGTGCGGCTGGCAGCCAGCCGCTGGCTTCAGTTTCGACCATCAGTTTTGTGGTGATCGGTAATAGATACCAGACATCAGCCGCCGCGTACTCACACTGACGCTCGGTCAGCGGTCTGGCCAGCCAGTCGGTACGCGACTCGCTTTTGTCGAGCGCCACGCCCGTAAACTCTTCCACCATCGCGGCAAAGCCCCACGACAGCGGACGACCGCAAAAAGCAGCCAGAATTTGTGTATCAATCAACGGCTGCGGCAGTTCGCCAAAAGTGTTGAGAAACACTTCCAGATCTTCGCTACCTGCATGTAGGAATTTGGTGATGGCAGTATCACGCAGAATATCGCGCAGCGGCGACCAGTCGGTGATCCCCTGCGGATCAATCAGAGCAACGTGTTTGCCATCAAACAGCTGGATCAGCCCCAACTGCGGATAATAGGTACGCGTGCGAACAAATTCTGTATCCAGGGCTATCGCCGGAAATTCACGGACGGCTTCGCACAGCGTGGCCAACGCGTCGTCCGTGGTGATCATTTGATAATTCAAATCGTGCTCTCTTAGGTTTGCGCCAAAAAAAACGCCGGATTACCCGGCGTTTTCTGCTGGCTGACTTAACGCTCAGCCTTTATTGTCCACTTTGGCGCGCGCTTCGTCACGTAATTCTCGTCGCAAAATTTTACCGACGTTAGATTTCGGCAACTCATCGCGAAACTCCACCAGCTTCGGTACTTTATAGCCCGTCAGGTGACGACGACAGAAAGTGACCAGCGCTTCATCGGTTAACGAGGCGTCTTTCTTCACCACGAAAATTTTTACCGCTTCACCGCTGCTGCCGGACGGAACACCAACCGCAGCCACTTCCTGCACGCCAGGATGTTGCATAACCACGTCTTCAATTTCGTTCGGATAGACGTTAAAGCCGGACACGAGGATCATGTCCTTCTTACGATCGACAATACGCAGGAAGCCTTCATCATCCATCACTGCAATATCGCCGGTGTGCAGCCAGCCGTCTTTGACGATTTCGTCAGTGGCGTCTGGTCGCTGCCAGTAGCCCAGCATCACCTGCGGGCCTTTCACGCAGAGCTCCCCCGGTTCTCCCGGCGGCACTTCGTTGTCGTCGTCGTCCACCAGCTTGACCTCGGTGGAAGGCACCGGTAACCCGATACTGCCGCTGTGGTAGTCGATATCGTGAGGGTTGACGCTTACCAACGGCGCGCACTCCGTCAGGCCGTAGCCTTCCAGCAGATACTGACCTGTCAGCTTCACCCAACGTTCAGCTACCGCCTGTTGAACCGGCATTCCGCCGCCTGCCGAGAGGTGGAGTGAAGAGAAATCCAGTTGCTGGAACTCTTTGTTATTCAGCAGCGCGTTAAACAGCGTATTGACGCCGGTCATCGCGGTAAATGGATACTTCGCCAGCTCTTTTACCAGCCCCGGAATATCACGCGGGTTAGTAATCAGCAGGTTTTGACCACCTAGCTCAATAAACAGCAGGCAGTTCATCGTTAGCGCAAAAATGTGATACAGCGGTAGGGCCGTTACCACCAGCTCTTTACCCGGATGCAGCAACGGGCCATAGGTGGCGTTAACCTGCTCCAGGTTAGCCAGCATGTTGCGGTGTGTAAGCATCGCGCCTTTCGCCACGCCGGTTGTCCCGCCAGTATATTGCAGGAACGCCAAATCTTCCGACACGACTTCGGGCTTCACATACTGCATGCGATAACCGTTTTGCAGCGCACTGCGAAACGAGATGGCATCCGGCAGGTGATATTTCGGCACCAGACGCTTGATATACTTGACGACGAAGTTAACCAGCGTCCCTTTGGCGGTGGACAGCTGATCGCCCATACGCGTCAGGATCACGTGTTGCACAGACGTTTTGTCGACTACTTTTTCCAGCGTGTGGGCAAAGTTAGATACGATGACAATCGCCGACGCACCGCTATCGTTGAGCTGATGTTCCAGCTCGCGAGGCGTGTACAGCGGGTTTACGTTCACGACGATCATGCCGGCACGTAAAATCCCAAACAGTGCGACCGGATATTGCAGCAGATTCGGCATCATCAGCGCGACGCGATCGCCCTTTTTCAGCCCGAGCCCCTGTTGCAAATAAGCGGCAAACGCACGGCTACGCTCTTCAAGCTTGCGGAAGGTCATCACCTCCCCCATGTTTACAAACGCGGGCTGATCGGCATACCGTCTTACTGAGTGTTCAAAGAGTTCCACCAGGGATTGATAACGGTCAGGATTGATCTCCGCAGGAACACCAGCGGGATAACGGTTAAGCCAAACCTTTTTCAATACATCACCTCTAAAATGCGTATTCGTCGTCATCACAACCCCAGGCAATAAACAAACTGTTAACATAATATTAACTCAGCGTACCAGTTTGTTTATTACGCAACGACAAGGTTGCGAAGCACGTCACTATTTATTTTTCTTATATCCACGTTAATGCAGAAACAGCGGACGGGCCGCTGTTTCTTTTACCAATAAAACAAAGAGTTACTCTGTTACTATGGTCTGAACCTGTGCCGGGCCGGGATTGTACCAGCCCCATCCGCCATAGCCACCGTAAGGCCAGCCACGCGCACCGTAGAACCAGGGGTCGATAGGCTGAGGCGGCATGACAATCTGCTGAGTAATATGCCAGCGTTTATAACCGGTTACCTGCATCAGCATGAATTTATACGGCGTATTACCTATTTTTCCGTCCACCGTACCGCTAATCGGGCCGACGACGGTGACCAGTTGCCCGCGAAAGTCCACCGGGTCGAGGAAGCCATTTACATCAGCATATATCCGCCCGCGAGAGGCTTCACCCAGCACTGGACGCGCACCACTATCGAGCGGAACGGTGGCAATTTCCAGACGGGATTTTCCCTGCTGGTTCTGAATGTCCACCACTTTGCCACCAAAACGCGCTTCCTGTCCGACATACAGCTGCGGCGCATTCATCACCCGCACCAGATCCTGCTGCGGCATCGGGCTCGAACCTTTAATCGCATCCGGTATGGTGACGCAGCCGCTAAGCATTAACGCCAAGGCCCCCGCCAACACACCTTTCAATAACTGCTTTTGCACCGCCATATTGCGACTCCCTTTTCTTAGCTTCTGCCCCGGCCTGTTCACGATGCTGTGCACCGACGTCTATGAAAATAAACCGGGGATGTACTACTAAGATTCATTCTTTACCGGGAAGTTTCTTCCACGCCACGGTGTTACGTAAATAAACCGGTTCCGCGTGTTCGACCGCTACGGTCTTACCCGCAGCCAGCATTTGCATGGCGACAGGCAGCATATCTTCAGCCGCAGGAAGCAGCACGTCACCATCGCTGAGCGTCAGACCGCTGTCTTTACCAAGCTCAGGCCAGGCTGGCCACCCCGTCCCAACAGTTACCCACTCGCCAGAAAGCTGCAGTAAACGCTCATGTACCTGCTCGGGGGTTAACACCGCTTCGGTTTCTTCACCGTGCCAGTTGCCGTTGTCATCACGCTGGTATTCGGCCCAGTAGACTTCGCCCATTCGCGCGTCAATCGCCGCCAGTACACGAGTCGCGCCCGACTTACGCCAGGCGCCCTGCGCCATGGTCGCCAGGGTGGAGACGCCGATCATCGGTAAGTTTGCGCCTAACGCCAGCCCCTGAGCAATGCCAATACCGATACGCACGCCGGTGAAACTGCCGGGACCCCGACCAAACGCCAGGGCGTCGATATCGGTTAACGTGAGATCGCCAGCGGCCAGGATTTCCTGAACCATCGGTAAAATTCGTTGGGTGTGTTCTCGTGGGCAAAGCTCAAAGTGAGCCTTGATAGCACCGTCATTCCACAGGGCAACAGAGCACGCCTCTGTGGCGGTATCGATAGCCAGAATTCGCATGGGTGTTTGTGATCAGATCAATAAATTTGGCGCGCATCTTACCACACTCCGTAACAAATTACTCAGTCGTTGGTATGGCAAGAAAGCGAACCGCGCGAGCTATGTCACGCGTCCGCGGCGCAGGAGGAAGACTCGCCAGGAAGGTGGCGCCGTATGACCGCATAACCAGACGATTGTCGCAAATCACCAGCACGCCGCGATCGTCGGCATCACGTATCAGACGCCCTACCCCCTGCTTCAGGGTGATGACCGCATCCGGCAACTGGACGTCTTCAAACGGATCGCCGCCGCGCAGTCGACAATCTTCCATTCGGGCTTTTAACAGCGGGTCGTCCGGCGAGGTAAACGGCAGTTTGTCGATTATCACCAGCGACAGCGTATCACCGCGCACGTCCACGCCTTCCCAGAAGCTGCTGGTGGCAACCAGTAGCGCATTACCTGCGCTGACAAACTGCTGTAACAGTTGCCCTTTACTGGTTTCGCCCTGCAGCAGAACGGGAAGCGTCATGGTGGCGCGGAATTGTTCCGCCAGATCGCGCATCATCGCGTGCGAAGTGCACAGCATAAAGCAGCGACCGTTGTTCGCTTCAATAATAGGCCGCAGCATGGATGCTAACTGGCGCGCAGCCCCCGGCTGGTTGGTTTGCGGGAGATTACGCGGCACGCATAGCAGCGCCTGGCGCGTATAATCAAATGGACTCGGCAATAACATCGACTCGGCATCTTCAATCCCCAACCTCGCGGTGAAATGATGAAGGTCATCGTTTACTGACAGCGTCGCGGAAGTAAAAATCCAGCAGCCCGGCTTTTGCTCCATCACTTCTTTGAATTTATCCGCCACAGTGAGCGGCGTCAGCGCGAGAGTGAAATGGCGAGAGGTGCATTCATACCAGTAGCTGAAGCCTGGCTGGTTGATCTCTTTCAGACGCTTCAGGCGCGCACGGTAAAGTGTGGCGCGTTCAAACGCGGCATCCAGCAATGCCGAACGCCCAAGAGACAGCTTCGCCACGTCATAACATAGCTCCAGCGTGTCATCGAGCAGCAAAAACGCGCGCTGTACGCGCTGGTCGGCCAGCAGTTCCCGCAGGTTTCCGCGATAGCCCGGCTCACCAAGTTGCAAGCGAAAGTCCTGAGCGCTTTGTGCAAGGCGATCGGCGCACTTTTGCAACTGCTGAGTGTCTTTCAGCTCGGTGCGATAGGCAATGGTGATGTCTTTCGCCAGGTCTAACAGCTGGCGACTGGAGAGCGATTGACCAAAGTACTGGCTGGCGATATCCGGTAGCTGATGCGCTTCATCGAAGATCATTACATCAGCTTCCGGGATCAGTTCGCCAAACCCGCTCTCTTTTACCACCATATCAGCGAGAAACAGATGATGGTTAACCACGACGACATCGGCATCCATCGCTTTTTTACGCGCTTTCACGACAAAACACTCTTTATACAGCGGGCAGTCGCTGCCCAGACAGTTGTCATTAGTGCTGGTGACCAACGGCCAGGCCTGAGAGTCTTCCGCCACGCTGACGCAGGTGCTGATGTCCCCATCAAGGGTTTGATTTGACCAGGAGCGCAGCAGGATGACGTCGCTTAACGTTTGTACCGGCAAGTCACCACCCGCGAGAGCCTGCTGTTCGAGACGTTCAAGGCACAGATAGTTTGAACGCCCTTTCAGCAGCGCCAGTTTACCGGTGAACTTTAGTGCCTTAGCGACGGTCGGGAGATCGCGGCTGTATAGCTGATCCTGCAACGCCTTCGAGCCCGTGGAGACAATGACCTTCTTTCCGGCACGCAGCGCTGGGGCAAGATAAGCATAGGTTTTACCCGTCCCGGTTCCGGCTTCTACCACCAACGGTTGTGATTTTTCGATGGCATGACTGACGGCGATGGCCATCTGCCGCTGTGGTTCTCGCGGTTTAAAACCCGGTATCGCTTTAGCCAACTGACCGTCTGCTGCAAAATCGTCCGTCACACTGCCCCCTGTTCATTTGAACAGGGATTATGTCAGGCCAGCAGCTCTTTCGCCAGTTGAAGAGGTGACGTGGGCACAACATTATGGCAGTCTTGGCGCAACCCAAAGCCATTTGAAAACACGTAAATGAGGAATGATTTATGACGATTGTGCGCATTGATGCCGAAGCGCGTTGGTCCGACGTGGTTATCCACAACAACACGCTGTATTACACCGGCGTGCCGGAAAATCTGGATGCAGACGCTTTTGAGCAAACGGCAAATACGCTGGCGCAAATTGATGCGGTGCTGGAAAAACAAGGCAGCAACAAGTCACGTATTATTGATGTCACCCTGTTTTTGGCAGACAAAAATGATTTTGCCGCCATGAACAAAGCCTGGGACGCGTGGGTTGTTGCTGGTCACGCGCCGGTACGTTGTACCGTTCAGGCCGGGTTGATGAACCCGAAATACAAAGTTGAGATTAAGATTATCGCTGCAGTTTAAGCGGCGTTATTCGTCTTCATCTTCAAAGCGCGCCACGATCCGCTCGCCGGTATGACTGGCGCGTAACTCTTCAGCAACAAGAGCAATGGCTTGTCCGCTGCTCATCCCCTGCGACATCAGCTCCTGAATACGCTCTACCGCTTTTTGCTGCTGCTCATGACTGAGTGAAGGTAAACCTGCAAACATTGTTAACTCCTGCTAAATTGTCTGCGCTAATTATTTCATGCTACCGGGCAGTTAGCCAGTAGAGTAGCAACGAGTCAGGACTGATGAAGACGTTATCTCCCGCAGTAATCACATTACCCTGGCGTCAGGACGCCGCTGAACGCTATTTTTCGACATTAAGCCATCTGCCCTGGGCGATGCTGCTGCATTCGGGTCAAGCCGACCATCCGCATAACCGCTTTGATATTCTGGTGGCGGATCCCGTCACCACGCTTGTTACGCGAGCTACAGAGACCGTAGTGCAGGACGGGCACGCAACCTCTCGCTCGCTTGATGATCCCATGACGGTATTACATTCCGCACTAACCGCACACAAGATTCACCCCGAATATCACCCCGACCTGCCGTTTCAGGGCGGTGCGTTAGGTCTGTTTGGCTACGATCTTGGCCGACGCTTCGAATCTCTGCCCACTATTGCAGAGCGCGATATTACGCTACCGGATATGGCCGTTGGCATTTACGACTGGGCACTGATTGTCGATCACCAGTTGCAGACCGTATCGCTGCTCAGCCATACCGATGTCGAGGCTCGCCTGAAATGGCTCGACGCGCAACAACCGCCAACGCGTGAGCCGTTTACATTAACTTCGGCGTGGCAGTCTAATATGAGCCGTGCTCAGTACGGCGAAAAATTCCGCCGGGTGCAGGATTATCTGCACAGCGGTGACTGTTACCAGGTCAATCTTGCCCAGCGTTTTCAGGCGCATTACCAGGGCGATGAGTGGCAGGCATTTGTCACTCTCAATCACGCCAACCGCGCCCCGTTTAGTGCATTTATTCGTCTTGAGGAAGGTGCAATCCTCAGCCTTTCGCCGGAACGATTTATTCTGCTGGAAAACCAGCACATCCAGACGCGTCCGATTAAAGGTACGCTACCGAGGCTTGAAGATACCGATGCCGATCGTGAGCAGGCCCGGCGACTGGCGAATTCGCCGAAGGATCGTGCGGAAAACCTGATGATCGTCGATTTGATGCGTAATGATATTGGCCGCGTTGCCGTACCGGGTTCGGTACAGGTTCCGGAGCTGTTTATCGTCGAACCGTTCCCTGCCGTTCATCATTTGGTCAGCACCATTACCGCACGTCTGCCAGAGTCATTATACGCCACCGATCTGCTACGCGCCGCCTTCCCCGGCGGCTCTATTACCGGTGCGCCGAAAGTGCGGGCAATGGAAATTATTGACGAACTGGAGCCACAAAGACGCAACGCCTGGTGCGGCAGCATTGGTTATCTGAGCTTTTGCGGCAATATGGATACCAGCATTACCATTCGCACGCTGACAGCCACAAACGGACAAATTTATTGCTCCGCAGGCGGTGGTATTGTTGCAGACAGTCAGGAAGACGCTGAATATCAGGAAACATTTGATAAAGTGAATCGCATTTTGCACCAACTGGAGAATTGACACGTGGAATACAGCAGCCTGACGCTTGATGATTTTTTATCGCGCTTTCAACTCCTGCGCCCGCAGGTCAATCATGCCGCGTTAAACCAGCGCCAGGCCGCCGTACTGATCCCCGTCGTGCGTCGCCCACAGCCGGGGTTGCTGTTAACCCAGCGTTCCGTTCACCTGCGCAAGCACGCCGGACAGGTCGCATTCCCCGGTGGGGCAGTGGATAGCAGTGATGCCTCGTTAATTGCCGCCGCCCTTCGCGAAGCGCAGGAGGAGGTGGCGATCCCACCTTCATGCGTAGAAGTGATTGGCGTTCTGCCGCCTGTCGACAGCGTGACCGGTTTCCAGGTCACCCCTGTGGTAGGCATTATCCCGCCTAATCTGCCGTATCGCGCCAGTGAAGATGAAGTTTCCGCAGTGTTCGAAATGCCGCTGGCCCAGGCCCTGCATTTAGGTCGTTACCACCCGTTGGATATTTACCGTCGTGGCGATTCACATCGCGTATGGCTTTCCTGGTATGAGCAATATTTCGTCTGGGGAATGACTGCCGGAATAATTCGTGAGCTGGCGCTGCAAATTGGCGTCAAGCCCTGACTATACTTATCTTTACGCACACAATAGACAACTTGAAACTCAGGTCACAACATTAGTAAAACCGCGGTTATCTATTAGTTTAATTCATGTGAATAGTTAAGCCGATCGCCGCGTTCCCTCTTACACTATGCGCAGTTATAACATCGTTACTGGAAAGCCCAGTCGCCCTGTAGGAGTATTATCGTGATTAGTCTATTCGACATGTTTAAGGTGGGGATTGGTCCCTCATCTTCCCATACCGTAGGGCCTATGAAGGCGGGTAAACAGTTCGTCGATGACCTGGTCGAAAAAGGATTACTGGACAGCGTTACTCGTGTCGCCGTCGACGTGTATGGTTCACTGTCGCTCACGGGTAAAGGTCACCACACCGATATCGCCATTATTATGGGTCTGGCGGGCAATGAGCCTGCTACCGTGGATATTGATAGCATCCCCGGATTTATCCGCGACGTAGAAACGCGTGGACGCCTGCTGCTTGCGCAGGGTCAGCACGAAGTGGATTTCCCGCAGAATGACGGGATGCGTTTTCACAACGGCAACCTGCCGCTGCATGAAAACGGAATGCAGATCCATGCGTACAATGGCGAAACCGTCATTTATAGCAAAACCTACTACTCAATCGGCGGTGGATTCATCGTTGATGAAGAACATTTTGGTCAGGATGCCTCGGGCGAGGTCAGCGTGCCTTATCCGTTCAAATCCGCTACTGAAATGCTGGAATATTGTAACAGCACCGGCCTGTCTCTTTCTGGCATGGCAATGCAGAACGAACTTGCGCTGCACAGTAAGAAAGAGATTGAAGAGTACTTTGGCCACGTCTGGCAAACCATGCAGGCATGTATCGATCGTGGCATGAACACCGAAGGTGTGCTGCCGGGTCCGCTGCGCGTTCCTCGCCGTGCTTCAGCCCTGCGTCGTATGCTGGTTTCCAGCGATAAGCTGTCCAACGATCCAATGAACGTGATCGACTGGGTGAACATGTTTGCGTTGGCCGTTAACGAAGAAAACGCCGCGGGCGGTCGCGTAGTGACAGCGCCAACCAACGGTGCCTGCGGTATCGTGCCTGCGGTACTGGCCTATTACGATCATTTCATTGAGTCCGTTAGCCCGGATATCTATACCCGCTATTTCCTGGCGGCCGGTGCGATTGGCGCGTTGTACAAAATGAACGCCTCTATCTCTGGTGCAGAAGTAGGTTGTCAGGGTGAAGTGGGCGTAGCCTGCTCCATGGCTGCCGCGGGTCTGGCTGAACTGTTAGGCGCAAGCCCGGAGCAGGTGTGTGTTGCTGCTGAAATCGGCATGGAACATAACCTCGGTTTAACCTGCGATCCGGTTGCCGGTCAGGTACAGGTTCCGTGCATTGAGCGTAACGCAATTGCTTCAGTGAAGGCGATCAACGCTGCGCGTATGGCAATGCGCCGTACCAGCGCGCCGCGCGTCTCGCTGGATAAAGTCATTGAGACTATGTACGAAACGGGTAAGGATATGAACGCCAAATACCGCGAAACGTCACGCGGTGGCCTGGCGATCAAAGTTCAATGTGACTAATACTTAATTTTCGCCCATCTGCGACGGATGGGCGAATTTGCCCCCTCTCCCTCGTCTACTGTAATTTTCCCCACTACACTTGCTCTGTTGCTGTTGGCTTCTGTGACCAACGGCTTATCGGGCGGCCCGCATGCAAACAGCACAACGGATCATTAAAAATTATCGCCGGAATCGCTTAATCGTCTGCACAGTATGTGCACTACTGACGCTCATCCTCACATTAACTGTCAGATTTATTTCGGAGCGTAATTTAAATCACCGAAATATCGTCACCTTTGCCAACCATGCTGTAGAAGAACTGGATGACGTGCTTTTACCCTTGCAGACCGGACGGGATGTATTGCTGCCGTTGATTGGCCTCCCCTGCTCAGTGGCGCGTTTACCCTTAAGCAAACATGCCGCAAGGTTGCAAACGGTGCGTTCTATTAATCTGATTCAAAGCGGGATCCTCTATTGCTCCAGCATTTTTGGTTATCGTAATGTTCCCATTAGTCAACTGCAGCCCGAATTACCCAGCAGGGAACCGCAACTGCTGCTGTCTACCGACCATTCGTTGATTAAAGGCAGTCCGATTCTGACTCAGTGGTATCCGTCCTCTGCCGATGGTGAAGATGGCGTGCTGGAAATCGTCAATATTGACTTATTGTCGTCTATGTTGCTTGAACCCCAGCCGCCGCAGATCACCGATGCCAGCTTAACCGTTGGTAATCGGCATCTACTGTATGATCAAGGTGTTGTCGATACGCTGCCTAAGCTAAATGATGAAAAACGCTACCAGCTTTCATCTCAACATTTCCCGTTTACCATTAGCGTCACCGGCCCCGGTCCCAGTGAGTTGGCGGTAAAACACCTGCCAACACAGCTGCCGCTGGCGGTGATCCTAAGTTTATTAGTGGGTTATCTGGCATGGCTGGCTACCGCCAGCAGAATGAGTTTCTCATGGGAGATTAATCTGGCCCTTGCTGCTCGGGAATTCGAACTATTTTGCCAGCCGCTGCTTAATGCGCAAACCCAGCAATGCATGGGCGTGGAAATCCTTTTACGCTGGAATAACCCACGCCAGGGTTGGATCTCTCCGGAAGTGTTTATTCCCATTGCAGAGGAGCACAACCTGATTGTGCCGCTTACCCGTCATGTCATCGCAGAAACCATTCAGCAACGACACGTTTTCCCGATGAGCAGCCAGTTTCATATTGGGATTAATGTCGCCGCCAGCCATTTTCGTAATGGCACGTTGCTAAAAGATCTTAATCAATACTGGTTCAGCCAGCACCCAATCCAGCAATTGGTTATCGAACTGACCGAACGCGATGCGTTACTGGATGTGGATTATCGGGTCGTACGCGAATTAAATCGGCTTGGCGTAAAACTGGCGATTGATGATTTCGGCACCGGCAATAGCTCGCTCTCCTGGCTGGAAAAGCTCCGCCCGGATGTGCTGAAGATCGATAAATCATTTACTTCGGCAATAGGAACAGACGCCGTGAACTCAACCGTCACAGACATTATTATTGCTTTGGGGAAAAAATTGAATATCGAACTGGTGGCGGAAGGCGTTGAGACACAGGCGCAAGCTCAGCATTTGCGCCGACACGGCGTACATTTATTGCAAGGTTTTCTGTATGCCAAGCCAATGCCGCTGCGCGATTTTCCAAAATGGCTGGCGGGCAGCACGCCGCCGCCCACCCGGCATAACGGGAGACACAGTATGCCCGTCATGCCGTTTCGCTAAACCCGGTTACTCGTCTTCGTCGTGAGCGGGTTGTTCTTTAACAATGCGAACTAAATCCACACGATAGTCATTCGCTTCGACAATCGTAATGCTCAGCGGTGCGACCTCGATAACATCACCTACACGAGGAATATGGCCGTTAGCCGCAATGACTAAACCTGCCACCGTAGCGATGTCTTCGTCTTCATTCACTAACGTATCCACGTCCAGCGCCTGTTGCAACGCATGCAGATCGGTACCGCCTTTGACCAACCAACCGCCTGCATCAGCTATAATTTCAGGCGTTTCATCAGCATCAGGGAATTCACCGGCGATGGCTTCTAATACATCCAGCGGCGTGACCAGACCCTGTACTACGCCAAACTCGTTAGTGACGATAACGAAGCTACCGCGGGCACGACGCAGAACGCCTAACAGATTGATCGGGTCCAGCGTTTCCGGAACAACAATAGCCGGAGAGGCAGAGGCAATCGCCGCCACATCCACACCGTCTTCCAGCGCCACCAGCAGCTCTTTAGCACGCACGATACCGATGATTTCATCCAGTTCGCCACGGCATACCGGGAACAGGCTATGAGGTGACGAAAGCAACTGCTCGCGAATTTCCTCCACGCTCAGGTCTGCATCAACCCAGCTAATCTCCCCACGAGGCGTCATAATGCCGCGTAATGAACGCGACGCCAAAGAGAGGACGCCGTTGATCATATAGCGTTCTTCTTCTACAAATGCGCCTTCTGGGACGGGAACCGGTACCGGATTGTCGGATTCCATCTGCACGCTGGCCTGACGTTTACCGCCCATCAGACGGAGAATCGCATCGGCAGTACGCGCACGCAATGGCAGCGTCGACTGGTGGCGAATAAAGTTACGACGGGCAATCTGGTTAAACAGCTCAATGATGATTGAGAAGCCAATCGCCGCATACAGATAGCCTTTCGGAATATGGAAGCCAAACCCTTCGGCAACCAGGCTCAGACCAATCATCAACAGGAAGCTCAAACACAGCACCACCACCGTCGGGTGTTGGTTCACAAAACGTGTCAGCGGCTTAGAAGCCAACAGCATCACGGCCATGGCAATCACTACTGCCGCCATCATCACTGGCAGATGGTTGACCATACCGACCGCCGTAATCACGGCATCCAGCGAGAACACTGCATCGAGGATGACAATCTGCGTTACGACAACCCAAAAGCTCGCATACCCTTTCGTCTGCCCGGTATCATGTTCACGGTTTTCCAGCCGCTCATGCAGCTCTGTCGTAGCCTTGAACAAGAGGAAGATACCCCCCAGCAGCATAATCAGATCGCGCCCCGAGAACGCATAGTCCATTACCGTGAACAGCGGCTTTGTCAGCGTCACCATCCACGAAATCACGGACAACAGGCCCAGGCGCATAATCAGTGCCAGTGACAAACCGATTAAACGCGCTTTATCTCGCTGTTTCGGCGGCAGCTTATCAGCCAGGATCGCAATGAAGACCAGGTTATCAATACCCAGAACAATTTCAAGAACGACAAGCGTGAGCAAACCCACCCAAATCTGCGGGTCCATTAATAATTCCATGACAAGCTCCTGCTTAAGGAATGACCAAACTGCGCGCTGAGGATCTCAGGCGTTAAAGCGATATGCAGAGAAAATTTGTGGCAAAAAGTGCCAATCTGACAGGCTTGATACGGCCTGAAGGTGAAATGACGTCGGTGACGATCCATATGGTGGGCTACTGCCGTATACTCCTGAGTAATTAAACAGATGCTAAACATAACAGAGAGAAGCGGTTTTTAGCAAAGATTTACCTTCCTTTGCAATAAGTTGTTTCGGAGATATTTTACCCTTCGAAATTTCTTTAAATCGGAAGTTAAATTACGGATCTTCATCACATAAAATATTTTTTTCGATATCTAAAATAATTCACGAAAATCATAGGTTTTTCTTTGTAACCCTTATCTGAATCGATTCGATTGCGGACGACGATTCAAATACATCTTCACGTTGATGTGTTAACGATAATAAAGGAGGTAGCAAGTGACCATTGCTATTGTAATAGGCACACATGGTTGGGCTGCAGAGCAGTTACTTAAGACGGCAGAAATGCTGTTAGGCGAGCAGGAAAATGTCGGCTGGATAGATTTCGTTCCAGGCGAAAATGCCGAAACGCTGATCGAAAAGTACAACGCTCAGTTGGCAAAACTCGATACCAGTAAAGGCGTGCTGTTTCTCGTTGACACATGGGGAGGCAGCCCGTTTAACGCTGCAAGCCGCATTGTCGTCGATAAAGAGCATTACGAAGTTATCGCCGGTGTGAACATTCCCATGCTGGTTGAAACCTTCATGGCGCGTGATGACAACCCGAGCTTTGATGAATTAGTGGCACTGGCCGTTGAAACCGGTAGCGAAGGCGTGAAAGCGCTGAAAGCCAAACCGGTTGAGAAAGCCGCTCCTGCCCCAGTAGCAGCGCCCAAAGCAGCAGCTCCCGCCAAACCGATGGGTCCGAACGATTATATGCAGATCGGCCTGGCGCGTATTGATGACCGTTTAATCCATGGTCAGGTGGCAACTCGCTGGACCAAAGAAACCAACGTAACACGCATTATCGTCGTCAGTGATGAAGTTGCCGCCGATACCGTGCGTAAAACGCTGCTGACTCAGGTAGCACCTCCGGGTGTGACGGCGCATGTGGTTGATGTCGCAAAAATGATCCGCGTCTACAACAACCCTAAATATGCAGGTGAGCGTGTGATGCTGTTGTTCACCAACCCAACCGACGTAGAACGTATCGTTGAAGGTGGTGTGAAAATTACCTCCGTAAACATTGGCGGTATGGCTTTCCGTCAGGGTAAGACGCAGGTAAACAACGCAATTTCTGTCGATGACAAAGACATCGAAGCCTTCAAGAAACTCAACGAACGCGGTATTGAGCTTGAGGCACGTAAGGTTTCTACCGATCAGAAACTGAGAATGATGGATTTGATTGCCAAGGTGAAATAATTTCCTGGCATTTACTTAGTTTTCACACTTAAGTCTGTATAGCAATAGGAGAAGTACAATGGAGATTACCACTCTTCAGATTGTGCTGGTGTTCATCGTCGCATGTATCGCGGGTATGGAGTCGGTACTCGATGAATTTCAGTTCCACCGTCCGTTGGTGGCCTGTACGCTGATTGGTGCCGTTCTCGGGGACATGAAAACCGGTATTATCATCGGTGGTACCCTGGAAATGATCGCCCTGGGCTGGATGAACATCGGTGCTGCGGTTGCACCAGATGCGGCACTGGCCTCAATTATCTCTACCGTTCTGGTTATCGCAGGTCACCAAAGCATTGGTGCCGGTATCGCGCTGGCTATCCCACTGGCAGCTGCAGGCCAGGTACTGACCATTATCGTTCGTACTATCACCGTAGCATTCCAGCACGCAGCGGATAAGGCGGCCGAAAACGGTAACCTGACGGCGCTCTCCTGGCTGCATGTATCCTCTCTGTTCCTGCAGGCTATGCGTATCGCTATCCCAGCGGTAATCGTAGCGATTTCTGTTGGTACCAGTGAAGTTCAGAGCATGCTTAACGCCATTCCGGAAGTCGTGACCGGCGGTCTGAACATCGCAGGCGGTATGATCGTGGTGGTTGGTTATGCGATGGTCATCAACATGATGCGCGCAGGCTACCTGATGCCATTCTTCTACCTCGGCTTCGTCACCGCGGCATTTACTAACTTCAACCTGGTTGCTCTGGGTGTGATTGGCGCAGTAATGGCGATCCTCTACATTCAGCTGAGCCCGAAATATAACCGCGTAGCCGGTGTACCTGCTGCGGCGGCTGGCAATAACGATCTCGATAACGAACTGGACTAGCAGGTGAGCGAAATGGTTGATATGACTAAAACTACCACCGAGAAAAAACTCACTCCGAGTGACATTCGTGGCGTGTTCATTCGTTCTAACCTGTTTCAGGGTTCATGGAACTTCGAACGTATGCAGGCGCTGGGTTTCTGTTTCTCCATGGTGCCGGCTATCCGTCGCTTGTACCCGGAAAACAACGACGCACGTAAGCAAGCGATTAAGCGTCACCTGGAATTCTTTAACACTCATCCGTACGTAGCGGCTCCAGTACTGGGCGTTACGCTGGCGATGGAAGAACAGCGTGCAAACGGCGCAGAGATTGACGATGGTGCCATCAACGGTATCAAAGTTGGTCTGATGGGTCCGCTGGCAGGCGTCGGCGACCCGATCTTCTGGGGTACCGTTCGCCCAGTATTCGCCGCGCTCGGCGCAGGTATCGCGATGAGCGGCAGCCTGCTGGGGCCATTGCTGTTCTTCGTTCTGTTTAACCTGGTTCGTCTGGCAACCCGTTATTACGGTGTGGCATATGGCTACCGTAAAGGTGTCGATATCGTTAAAGATATGGGCGGCGGCTTCCTGCAGAAACTGACTGAGGGGGCGTCAATCCTCGGTCTGTTTGTCATGGGGGCATTGGTTAACAAGTGGACGCACGTAAACATTCCACTGGTGGTTTCTACTATCACCGGTCAGGATGGTCAGACTCGTGTTACCACTGTGCAGACTATCCTTGACCAGCTGATGCCGGGTCTGGTTCCTCTGCTGCTGACATTCGCCTGTATGTGGCTGTTGCGCAAGAAAGTGAACCCGCTGTGGATCATCGTTGGCTTCTTCGTCATCGGTATCGCGGGCTACGCTGTCGGACTGCTCGGCCTGTAAAACTGTTGTACATCACCGGGGGCTTGCCCCCGGTTTTTCTATTTAGAGGGTTGAGGATTCATGACTATCACGGACCTGGTGCTGGTTCTATTTATCTTTTCGCTGCTGGCGTATGCCATTTACGATCAGTTCATCATGCCCCGCCGTAATGGCCCTACTCTGCTTACTGTCGCCCTGCTTCCCCGCAGCAGAGTCGACAGCGTTATCTTCCTTGGCCTGGTAGCTATTCTTATCTACAACAACATCACCAGCCACGGCGCGCAATTTACCACATGGTTATTATGTGCACTGGTATTGATGGGTTTGTATCTGTTCTGGATCCGTACGCCAAAAATCATCTTCAAACAGAAAGGCTTTTTCTTCGCCAACGTCTGGATTGAATATAACCGCATTAAAGAGATGAATTTATCTGAAGACGGTGTATTGGTGATGCAATTAGAACATCGAAGATTGTTGATTCGCGTACGAAATATCGACGATCTTGAGAGGATATATAAACTTTTAATTTCAAATCAATAGTTTATAAATATAGCCTGAACTATGTTTTTATATATCAGTAAAAAAACAATCATAGCCAAGGCTATATTTCACTGTCCACAATGTTATTTATTTTAACGTTTTATTTATAAATAAATCTAAATGAAAATCGTTTTCAACTAGAAGTCAAATATTATTTCTGCATTTCTTGTTTTATATTCTCAAAATATGTTAAGGTTGCGCCCGTCGTTGGGGAGTAGCCGATTTCCAGACTCCGGAAATGTACGTGTCAACATACTCGTTGAAAAACGTGGCGCGTACGGACTGAACTTACAGGTTTAGTCAGGCGAGACCATAGGCACATCAACTGCAATGCATATTTGAATGGCGCTGTATTTACAGTGATTCCAGCCTGTATGCATGGTTACTGGGGGCAGTGATGTGTTTTATGGATACCCCGGTCAGGACGCTGTTATGAATCTCACCGCTACCGTTCTTCTCGCTTTCGGCATGTCGATGGATGCTTTCGCCGCATCAATTGGCAAAGGCGCCACCCTGCATAAACCCAAATTTTCTGAAGCATTGCGCACCGGACTGATATTCGGCGCAGTAGAAACGCTTACGCCACTGATTGGCTGGGGCATGGGGATGCTGGCCAGCAAATTCGTGCTGGAGTGGAACCATTGGATCGCCTTCATTCTGCTGATCTTTTTAGGTGGGCGAATGATAATCGAAGGTTTTCGCGACAACGGCGATGAAGAGGAAGAACCGCAGCGCCGCCACGGTTTCTGGCTGCTGGTTACCACCGCCATTGCCACCAGTCTCGACGCAATGGCCGTCGGGGTGGGTCTGGCTTTCCTGCAGGTCAACATTATTGCCACAGCGCTGGCCATCGGCTGCGCCACATTGATTATGTCCACGCTCGGCATGATGATTGGTCGTTTCATTGGCCCAATGCTGGGCAAACGAGCTGAAATTTTGGGTGGGGTGGTGCTGATTGGTATCGGTGCCCAGATCCTCTGGGCACACTTCCACGGTTAATTCAGACGCTGCCAGACATGAATACTAAAGTCGGTCTGGCATTCAAACGTCGTTTTCCCCGCTAACGTTTCCCACACTTCCGGCTTTGCCCGCCAGGCGAACGGCGTCATTTGCAGTAATGCAACGGCCTCGCTGCCCTGAAGCTGCATCTGATATCCCAGCGCAATGCTCTGTTGCAGAACAAAACCGTCCAGTTGCTCAGTATGGGGCGCATGCAAACGCACCTCATCATAAATCAGCCCTTTCAGTTCCATTAAATGACGCGGTCCCGGCGTGGCGGTGATCACCCATCCACCCGATTTAACCACGCGAGCCAGCTCTTGCGCTTTACAGGGCGCATAGATCCGGATGATTGCATCCATTGACTCGTCTGCGAACGGCAGACGATGGCTGGAGGCAACGCAAAAGATCACCTGCGGATAGCGTCTGGCTGCGGCTTTAATTGCCACTTTGGAGACGTCAAGACCAAAGGTTGTACAGCCCGCCAGCACGTCGGCAAACGCATGGGTGTAATACCCTTCCCCACAGCCAATATCCAGGATCGCTGCATCTTCTGAATTCGACTTTTCTTTAAGCACATTCACAATCGCATCACGCAACGGTTGATAGTGCCCAGCATCAAGAAATGCCCGTCTGGCTTGCATCATTTCAGCGCTATCACCCGGATCGCGCGACCGCTTATGCTGAACCGGCAGTAAGTTGACATACCCTTCTTTCGCCACGTCAAACTGGTGCCGCCCGGGGCAGACAAAACTGTTATTCGCTTGAGTAAGAGGCTGGTGGCAAAGAGGACAGGAAAACGACATGACAACTCCGGCAGGTGACTTAAGGGCGCAAGTGTAACGCGAATTGCGCCCTGGGAAAATAACTTACAGCGACGGCGAGGATACGTTGCTGCCGTGCATCACCAGCAGATGATCAGAGTCGGCAGGCATGCCATCCGGTTTAACGTTCTCCAGACGCAGGACATCTCCCATTATCTGGCTGAAGACAGGCGCAGAGACAGCCCCGCCATAATAAGCACCGTTTTGCGGATTATTGATGACGACCACCAGTGCAAATTTCGGGTCGCTCGCTGGCGCAACGCCTGCCGTGTAGGCCACGTATTTATCGACATACTTACCGTCATCACCAATTTTCTTTGCCGTTCCTGTTTTAACCGCCACGCGATAATCTCTGACCGCGGCTTTAGTTCCCCCACCACCGGGTAACGCGACGCTTTCCATCATATGTTCAACCTGGTGAACCAGCTCCTCCGGCATCACTCTGGTACCGATTACCGGCGGGTCAATCCGGGTAATCGAAAGGGGTCGATAGATACCAAAACTACCAATGGTTGCATATACGTGCGCCAACTGCAGCGGCGTTACCATTAATCCATAGCCGAATGCAAAGGTCGCGCGATCCAAATCGCTCCAGTAACGGCGTTGAGGCATTAAACCGTTACTTTCACCGGTTAATCCCAGTCCGGTTGGATCGCCAAAACCAAAGCTCTTATAGGTATCCAGCAACTTTTGAACAGGCATAGCCAGTGAAAGGTGCGACACGCCGGTATCGCTCGATTTCTGCAAAATTCCGGTCAACGACAGCTCCGGGTAAAATCCGACGTCGCGAATGCGATGTCCATCAAGGTAAAAAGGATGGGTATCAATCACGCTGTCCGGTTGTACTATCCCCTGCTGGAGTGCAGTCATGATCACCAGCGGTTTAACGGTTGAACCGGGTTCAAACGTATCGCTTATTGCACGGTTACGAAAATCATCCAGTACCGCGCCCTCACGGTTATTGGGGTTGAAGTCAGGAAAGCTCGCCATGGACAGTATTTCACCGGTAGCAATGTTGACCAGCACTGCGGCTCCTGATTCCGCTTTATTCCACGTAACGGCATTGTCCAACGCATCTTCGGTGACCGTCTGCAGGCGCTCATCGATGCTGAGCTGTAATTGGTGTGCAGGAACAGGCGTGACTTCGGTGATATTCTCGATTACATGGCCAAATTTGTCTTTACGTACCAGACGGGAGCCAGGTTTACCCATCAACTGGTTATTAAAGCTTTTTTCCAGCCCTTCAATGCCTTGTCCATCAATGTTGGTAAAACCTATGAGATTCGCCGCTACGTGGCCTGCAGGATAGAACCGGCGGGATTCCTCGCGCAGGTTAATGCCCGGGAGATTAAGATCATCGACCCACTCAGCCTGCTGAGGGGAAATTTGTCGTGCCAGGTAAATAAAACGTCCGCCAGGATTACTGTTAACGCGTTCCGCCAGCGTACTCAGTGACAGATGCAGAGCCCTTGCCAGAGCCTGCCACCGTTCGTTATAACCCACGCCTCCCTTGCTGATGATGGTCTTAGGATCGGCCCATACGGCGTTAACCGGAACACTTACCGCCAGCGGTCGCCCTTCTCTGTCGGTAATCATCCCGCGCGGCGAGGCAATAGTTACCTCACGTAATGAACGCATGTCTTCCTGTTTCACCAGACTTGTCGGCGTGACAATTTGCAGCCATGCAACCCGACCCAGCAGCAATCCCAGACTCAATAATATTGCCACACAAAGCAGGGCAAAACGTACGGGAGTAAAATTGCGCGCGTCGCCGTCGTTTTTCTTTTTCACCTGAACTCCAGCAAGATAGTTTTTCAGGTGTCTGATTTAACGAGAAATGTCGTAAGAAAGCGGGGAAAACTATGCTACGAACATCACGCCTTTGCAACAAAGCGCTAATGGGAGGGCATTTAGAAATATTTAGACGTATTTTGAATTAAAAAGCCCCGCATAGGCGAGGCTTTATATCTGAGATGGTTGCGCATATGCGCTTCAAATCAGTGGTGTCGATCAGATAGCTGTTACGTTAACAGCAGCCGGACCTTTCTGGCCGTCCTGAATTTCGAACTCAACGTTCTGGCCTTCAGCCAGAGTTTTGAAGCCGTTACCCTGGATAGCGGAGAAGTGTACGAACACGTCTTTGCTGCCATCAGCCGGAGTAATGAAACCAAAACCTTTAGACTCGTTGAACCACTTAACTTGACCTTTAATCTTTGCCATTTGCAAAATTCCTTAGAGTATTTTCTTCGCCCGCAGGCATAACATAGATAAAACTGAGACATTACTGCTTGAGGCACTAATATAAGGTTCGGCAGAGAAGCGGTATTCAACGTCAACGTGTTTACTCAGGACTTCTTTACTGAAAATGCCACACATAAACAGAACTGTACCTCGTTTAACCCAAAACGTGTTATCACATACAACGTTAATAATGGCAAGCCATTTTTAAACGTGTCTCGATCGGTCGCACAAATCCTGTCGTTCATCAAACAGCAACTGCACAGTTATGCGCCACACTGAGTAGTGTTATATTCCCGCCGCTCGCCCCATCCCCCGCCAGGCTTGCACCATAGCCGGGACATTTCTACCATAGCTCAATAGCTTCGGTTGTTCCAGATTAGCTGTTACAGGGTGTGCCGAATATCATTTTTTATGCTTAGTAATGCATAAAATGTCACAAGCGTAAAAATGAGATCTGCCTTCTGCTTTTGCACCAAAATAATGAAAGAATGATGACAATGCACAAAAAAAGTAAGAGAAACGTTTCGCTGTTAATAAGACGATCGCTATCACAAAAATGACATAATCATATTTTTATCGTATGGGAAATTATATTTATATCAGACCGGGGATAAGATATTAATTGGCTGGAGCATCTGAAAATACTGAGTTAACACGAGAATCAGAGTGCTAATTACACGACATATGCAGAAGAAAATAATCTGGCATGTTGGCGACAGGATGAAACATCTGAGAACGTAAGCAACAGATCCTCACCCTGTCATACCGTTTTTACCGCTCAGCTACCAGGCGGATGATGTCATCATCTTCGTCCTTCGCTGTGACCACAGCAGGCTCTGCCGATTTTTCAGGTTCGTTAGCTTCGCAAAGGCGACGGAGCAATGCGTTCTGTCTTTTTTGCTGATCTAACAATGCTTCAAGCAACTCAATCTGCTCATTAGTACGCGAACTTGCCCTATTGACGAAAAACCACAGTACAAGCCCGACAACCAGAATCACCACCGATACAGCCAAAGACGCCAAACTCAACGCGCCAGAATTCAAAACTTCGTTCATTTCACCACCTCAATGTAGACAGCGTAGTTTACCACTGCCGCACAAGAAGGTAATCAACTGTGGCAAAAATGCGCTTACCAGGGAATAAATTTATTAATGGCACAAATACCGCTGAAAAATTGTACATCCTGATCGCACATGATGTTGAACACTTGCGCCCACATCAGTATGCATACCAGCACGACAACTATCAGCACTACCCAGCGAATTTTTTTCACTCCAGCTCCACTCTTCGAATCAACATCTTATGCCTATAAATTATCATGCGTTACCTAAACCCAGCGTTAACTGTATCGGCATTCAATCTTTTTAGGAATGATTCACTTGTTTCATCTCATGTACAGGCTAATCTAATAATAACGAGAAAAGATAAGAGGTTGTAATGCGTCTGATAATCCGCGCTATTGTGTTGTTAGCTCTGGTTTGGATCGGTTTATTACTGAGTGGCTACGGAATTTTGATTGGAAGTAAGGAGAATGCAGCGGGCCTGGGCTTGCAATGCCAGTATCTGACCGCCCGCGGAACCAGCACCGCGCAATACGTCCACACAAACAGCGGTATCATTGGCCTGTCGGATTGTCCCTTGTTAAGAAAAAGCACGGTCATTATTGATAACGGTTAATATAGCAGCAATACATCCGCTACGTTATTTGCACCAACTAACATTATGACTGTTCATAAAAAACCCCAGATACAAAAATACCTGGGGTTTTTACCTTGACGCTATTGCATCAGATTAGAACGGATAGTCGTTATAACCCATTTGTTCTGAAATTTTACGCGCAGCCGTATGCAGCATCGCCACATACTCGTGCAAACGTTCTTCTGAGAAACGCAGCGTCGGGAATGAAATACTCAAGCCTGCAATCACTACACCGAAACGGTCAAACACCGGTACACCGATGCAGCGCAGACCTTCTTCCTGTTCTTCGTTATCTTCACCGTAGCCCTGCTCGCGTACTTTATCCAGCAATACCAGCAGCTCATCGGTATTGGTAATAGTACGGTCGGTGCTGCGCTTGTACTCAATACCATCCAGAATCTGCTTCACTTCATCGCGTTCACGCCATGCCAGCAGAACTTTACCGATAGCCGTGCTGTACAGCGGATTACGGCGACCTACGCGAGAATACATGCGCAGATTGTACATAGAGTCGATTTTATGGATGTAGACGATGCTGTCTTCATCCAGTGCACCAAGGTGCACTGTCTCTTTGGTCAGGCGCGAAAGTTCGCGCATCTGAATATCAGCGCTACGGATAAGATCGACGTTTTGTAACGCGCGAGCACCCAGCTCGAATAGTTTCAGGGTCAGTGAGTATTTCTCAGACTCCCCTTCTTGTGCCACATAACCCAGCGTTTTCATGGTCTGCAAAAAGCGATAAACGGTGCTTTTTGACATCATGACGCGTTGCGACAACTCGGTAATACCAATTTCGCGCTCTTCACCCAGCGCCTGCAGAATGCCAAAAACCTTCAGCACGGAAGATACAGAATCGGGTTGTTTATCCAGATCTGCGATTGCCATTTATCACCCCTTTCGAGTGTTTTATAAAAATCAGAACCGGTTTTTATTATAATTTCACGTATCAGCCCTCGCAATCGCTCTTTGCTTACTTAGTTACAAATCTGCGACCTAACGCCTGAATATCAATGCTAAAATTATTATTCTCATCATAAATTCCAACAGTATTGACTTCCTATGGAAAAAACTCAGACCGATGGTCTGCCATTGCCCCAGCGATATGGCGCAATTTTAACCATTGTTATTGGCATCTCTATGGCAGTACTCGACGGCGCAATAGCGAATGTTGCCCTCCCCACTATCGCCACCGATCTTCAGGCCTCACCCGCCAGCTCAATCTGGATTGTGAACGCCTACCAAATTGCGATCGTTGTTTCGCTGTTATCGCTCTCTTTTTTAGGTGATATGTTTGGCTACCGACGCATTTATAAGTGTGGTCTGGTCGTATTTCTGTTGGCATCGCTGTTTTGTGCCTTGTCTGACTCGTTGCATATGCTGACGTTAGCGCGCGTGGCTCAGGGGTTTGGCGGCGCGGCGCTGATGAGCGTTAATACGGCATTGATCCGACTCATTTATCCTCAGCGCCAGCTTGGCCGCGGGATGGGTATTAACTCCTTTATCGTGGCTGTATCCTCGGCAGCGGGTCCGACTATTGCGGCGGCAATTCTTTCTATTGCCTCGTGGAAATGGCTATTTCTAATTAACGTTCCATTGGGGATCATCGCCCTGCTGCTGGCTATGCGTTTTTTGCCACCCAATTCATCACGTAGCAATAAACCGCGCTTTGATCTGCCCAGCGCAATAATGAACGCCTTAACATTCGGTTTGTTGATCACGGCACTCAGCGGATTTGCACAGGGACAGTCGCTAAAACTGATTGGTGCTGAACTTGTGGGGCTTCTCGTGGTAGGGTTTTTCTTTATCCGCCGCCAGCTCGCATTGCCAGTACCGTTATTACCGGTTGATCTGCTACGCATTCCGCTGTTTTCACTCTCTATTTGCACCTCAATCTGTTCATTCAGCGCACAAATGCTGGCGATGGTTTCCCTGCCCTTTTTTATGCAAACGGTTCTCGGACGCAGCGAAGTTGAAACGGGCCTGCTGCTGACGCCGTGGCCGCTGGCAACCATGGTGATGGCCCCACTGGCGGGATATTTGATTGAACGTGTTCATGCAGGTCTGCTTGGCGCGCTGGGAATGGCAGTAATGGCGTGTGGGCTGTTTTCTCTGGTGTTACTGCCCGCATCACCTTCCGATTTTAATATCATCTGGCCAATGATTTTGTGTGGTGCGGGTTTTGGCTTGTTCCAGTCACCGAATAATCACACCATCATCACCTCCGCGCCGCGCGATCGTAGCGGAGGCGCGAGCGGTATGCTCGGAACGGCGCGCTTACTGGGTCAGAGTACCGGGGCCGCACTGGTTGCGCTGATGCTAAATCAGTTTGGTGACAGTGGAACGCACGTCTCGCTGATAACAGCGGGTATTCTGGCTTCGCTGGCCGCAATCGTAAGTGGCTTACGTATTACACAACCGCGAGTTCAGTCATAAAAAAAGCGCGTCTGTCGACGCGCTTTTTGTTGTTGTCTGCTGCAGATTATTTCAGGTACTCACCGCTGCGCAGCGCTTCAATACGTTTGTCCAACGGGGGGTGAGTCATAAACAGCTCACTCAGCGATTTGGATTTACCGTTGATGCAGAACGCCATCATACTGGTCGCTTCCTGCGGCTCATAGCTGGTTTTCAGGCGCTGCAGCGCGGCGATCATTTTTTCACGACCCACCAGTTTTGCAGAACCGGCATCCGCATGGAATTCACGATGACGAGAGAACCACATGGTAATGATGCTCGCCAGAATACCAAACACCAGTTCCAGCACCGTCGCTACCGCAAAGTAGATTAACGGGTTACCGTTGCTACCCTCTCCCTCATCGCGGTTACCGCCCATAAACCCAGCGGCAATTTGCGCCAGAATACGTGAGATAAAGATAACGAAGGTGTTTACTACCCCTTGAATGAGCGTCATGGTCACCATATCGCCATTGGCAATGTGGCTGATCTCATGCGCGATAACCGCTTCGGCTTCATCCGGGCTCATGTTTTGCAACAGGCCAGTACTTACAGCCACCAGCGAGGCATCCCGGCGGGCACCGGTCGCAAACGCGTTAATATCTGGCGCGTGGTAGATTGCAACCTGTGGCATAGCGATCCCGGCCTGGCGGGCCTGATTCGCAACTGTATTCATCAGCCAGCGTTCTCTTTCATTGCGAGGCTGTTCGATCACTTCCCCGCCAACGGACTTTAACGCCATCCATTTGGACATCAGCAGCGAAATGAAGGAACCACCAAAACCAAACAGCAGTGCCATGATCAACAAGCCTTGAACGCTGCTTGACTGGATCCCTGTCAGGCTCAATACCAGCCCGAAAACGACCATCACAGCCAGGTTCGTCAGCAGGAAGAGCGCGATTCGCATCATAATTTTCTTTTAACCTCAATTTAACAAAACGCACTATGCGATTACCCATATCGTATGGGTCTTATGACTATTTTCAAGCATCCATAGGTGCTAAGTCACCAGAAAGACACAACTTTACATTTTATCGTATCAGGCTGACGTCTTCATGCACTTGTTAAAAAAACAGGCACAATTTCTTGTGCCTGTTCGAGGTTATTGACTGGTTGCGGGCTGTTCCGCTGGCTTCTCTTTCTCAAGATGCGCCAGGTCGAGCGCGATTTTTACCGTTTCATCCAGGTACGGATCCGGCTCCTGGTAATCCTTCGGCAGATCGTCCAGTTTCTTCAATGGCGGTTTGCCTTCACGTTTAAACCGATCGTTGATACGCGCCAGACGCATTGCGTCATCTTCGTTATTCTCTTTTTCACGCTGAGCGTAATTCAGAGAAGCGATGTTGCGCTTATCCTTCATCGCATTGAAACGCGCAATGTCCTTCATGATGTACTGGAACTCAGGATCGTTCGCAATACGTGCATTGTGCTCTTTCAGCAATTCAGGTCCGAACGGCGTCAGATTATCTGACTTAGTGTAGGTCGCAGCATCAATGCTGTCCCACGGCAGTGCGTTATCTTCAAACTTCTCGCCGGTTTCAGTTTCTTCATTACCTGTCGGCATGATGATATCCGGCGTAACGCCCTTACGCTGCGTGCTGCCACCGTTTACGCGGTAGAATTTCTGGATCGTGTACTGAACAGAACCCAGCGCTGGCCATTCCGGACGCAGCATCTGATCGTAAATACGGTTCAGGGAGCGATACTGCTGGACGGTGCCTTTCCCAAAGGTTGGTTCACCAACGATCAACGCTCGGCCATAATCCTGCATTGCCGCAGCGAAAATCTCTGATGCTGAGGCGCTGAAGCGATCGACCAATACCACTAGCGGGCCTTTGTAGTACACAACGCCGTCGGTATCGCTGTCTTCACGCACTTTACCGTTATTATCACGAACCTGAACCACCGGGCCGGAAGGAATGAACAGACCGGAAAGCGAAACCGCTTCAGTCAGTGCTCCACCACCGTTAGTACGCAGATCGATGATAATACTGCTGACATTTTGTTTTTCCAGTTTCTGCAGTTGGACTTTGACATCATCAGTCAGGCCTACATAGAAGCCAGGAATATCCAGTACGCCAACTTTTTCTTTGCCAACGGTTTTCACGGACATTTTCACGGCGCGGTCTTCGAGACGAATACGTTCACGCGTTAGCGTCACGGTGCGCGTCTTGGTACCTTTACCGGCAGGCAGAATTTCAAGGCGTACCTTGCTGCCTTTAGGTCCTTTGATCAGTGCCACGACGTCATCCAGACGCCAGCCAATCACATCGACCATGCCCTTGCCCGTCTGCCCGACGCCAACAATACGATCGCCAACGCTGATCGCCTTGCTCTTGGCTGCCGGACCACCTGCCACCATGGAGTTAATGACGGTGTAGTCATCATCCATTTGCAGAACCGCGCCAATACCTTCCAAAGACAAGCTCATTTCAGTATTGAACTGCTCGGTATTGCGCGGAGAGAGATAGTTAGTATGCGGGTCGATTTCACGAGCGAACGCTGTCATCGCCAGTGAGAACACATCTTCGCTGTTGGTCTGCGCCAGACGGCGAATCGCAAATTTGTAGCGGCGCGTCAGCGTTTCGCGAATTTCCGCATCGGTTTTACCGGTCAGCTTCAGGCTGAGTTCGTCAAATTTAACCTTACCGTCCCACAGCGCATTTAGCTCTGCTTCGCTCTTCGGCCACGGCGCTTTGCTTCGGTCGAGGTTAAACGTGTCGTTACCGGTAAAATCCATTGGACGTGCCAGTACGCTTAATGCGTACTGATAACGTTCAAATCGGCGTTTTTGCGCCAGATTATAGAGATCGTAAAAGACATCCAGCTTGCCAGTGCGCAGTTCATCGCCGAGGACCGTTTTCTTTTTTGCATACTGTTCGATATCGCTCGCCAACAGCACATTGTGGCTGTAGTCGAGCAAATTCAAATAGCGGTCAAAAATTTTTGCCGAAAACGCCTGATCCAGATCGAACTGGCGATAGTGTGATCGCGTAAAACGCGACGTCACACGTTCGCTTACCGTCGCATGCTGGGTTTCTTCCTTTAAAACGGGGATTTGATCGGCACGCGTGATGTCTTCCACAGCAAGTGCCTGGCCTGCTAATGCAAGCAGACCAGCTAACGCAGTAAGCCTAAAAAAAGTGTTCATGCCAGGCCTGGCCTCCGTTTCAGAACACCAGGTGTTCTGCGCGTACAATCAAAGACATACCCGAATTCAGCTGTACACGGACGCCATCTTTGGTGATTTCTAATACGGTGGCATCCATCGCATTATTTCCTGCTTTCACCTTCAGAGACTGCCCTACCGTCAGTACTGAAATATCAGATACCGGGGTATGCTGTTCTTCGCGAGGAGCACGCGGTGCTTTTGCTGCTGGTTTTTCAGCGCGAGGTTTACGCTCTGCACCTTCTTTACGACGCGGTGCAGGACGCGGCTTACGCTCACGACGCGGTGCGCCTTCTTTTTCACCGGCAGCAGCAGCCGCTTCGCGTTTTTTCGCCTGTTGCTCTGCGCGTTGCGCCTGAACACGGGCTTTAGCTTCTTCCAGCTGTTTGCGCGCATGTTCAACATGTTGTTCATCCAGCTCACCACAAGGGTTGCCGTCGAGATCAACACGCGTTGCGCCCAATTTAACGCCGTACAGATAGCGCCAGCTTGAAGTATAGAGACGTAAGGCAGAACGGAGCTGAGTCTTGCTGAGGTTCATTTCGCCCTCAACACGCTCTACCAGATCCTGAAAAATGCCAATTTTCAGTGGGCGCGCTTCGCCTTCCGCACTAAAACACTGCGGGAAGCGTTCGGCCAGAAACGCGATGACTTCTTTACTGCTATTCAACTTAGGTTGATTTTCCATGAAATTTCCTGATTACAACGGACGTAGCCAACAAGCGCAGGCATGAACAGGCGACATTATAATGACGTCATCAGTAATTGCTACGTTATCCGTTGATTATCCTGCGACGTGCGCAAAGAATTTTTTGTAATCCGTCGTTGCAAGCACGGTTTCAAGCTGTGCCACCAGTGTACGCAGACCTTGTTCATCTTCCTCAGTAAAGCGGCCAAACGCCGTGCTATCGATATCCAGCACGCCGATTATCTGATTTTCGACGGTGATAGGCAGGACGATTTCAGCGTTGCTGGCGGCATCACAAGCAATGTGCCCATCAAAAGCATGTACGTCCTCAATACGCTGAACCTGGTTCTGCGCCACTGCTGTACCGCACACACCACGCCCTACCGGGATCCGCACGCAGGCAATTTTGCCCTGGAAGGGACCAAGCACCAGCGTATCGTCCTCAAGCAGGTAAAAACCGGCCCAGTTCACTTCAGCAAGACGCTCGTACAACAATGCGCTGGTATTCGCCAGCGTTGCCAGAAAACTGGTTTCACCTGCCATCAATGCCTGAAAATCACGGTTCAGATCCGTGTATAGCTCTATTTTGTTCATTATGTAATCACTTAGTTGTCTTACTTAAAACTGCAGCCTACTAAAATAAACATTAAATGCGTTAATGCTCAAGATCATTCCCGTCATGAGTTAAGATAACATTACTTCAACAATTTGATTCGCGATACATGGCCTTAACGACACCACGCATCACGCCAACTAAAAAAATAGCCATCAGGTCCATCGGTGAGGCACTACCTCGTGCACATTATCATCGCTGCCCTGAATGTGACCTGATATTTAGCTTGCCTAAAATGCGTTCGCACCAAAGTGCCTTTTGCCCACGCTGCCAGGCAAAAATTCGTGACGGACGCGACTGGTCATTAACGCGACTTGCGGCAATGGCTTTCACCATGTTGCTGCTGATGCCCTTTGCCTGGGGAGAGCCACTCCTGCACATCTATTTATTAGGCGTGCGCATTGATGCCAATGTTATGCAAGGCATCTGGCAAATGACCCGACAAGGTGACCCCCTCACTGCTTCTTTCGTGCTTTTTTGCGTCGCTGGCGCGCCGCTAATTCTCGTGACCTCAATTGCTTATCTGTGGTTTGGCAATATTCTTGGGATGAACCTGCGCCCGGTGCTGCTGATGCTGGAAAGGCTCAAAGAGTGGGTGATGCTCGATATCTATCTTGTGGGCATTGGCGTCGCGTCAATCAAAGTTCAGGACTATGCTTTTTTGCAACCCGGTGTGGGACTGTTTGCTTTTATTGCGCTGGTGATCCTCAGTATTTTGACGCTGTCGCACCTCAACGTAGAGCAGCTTTGGGACCGATTTTACCCGCAAAGACCAGCCCGTCGCCCTGATGAAAAGCTCCGCGTCTGCCTCGGTTGTCACTTTACAGGTTATCCGGACGCTCGGGGTCGCTGCCCTCGTTGCCATATCCCGCTGCGCTGGCGCAGGAATCAAAGTATCCAAAAGTGTTGGGCGGCGCTACTGGCCTCGATTGTCCTGCTTTTGCCTGCTAATCTGCTGCCCATCTCGGTAATTTATGTCAACGGTGGTAGGCAGGAAGACACTATCCTGTCAGGCATAATGTCTTTGGCAAACAGCAACGTCGGCGTGGCGGCGATCGTTTTTATCGCCAGTATTCTGGTGCCATTCACCAAAGTGATTGTGATGTTTACGTTGCTCATCAGCATCCATTTTAACTGCGAGCAAGGATTGCGTACCCGCATAAAACTGCTGCGTATGGTGACCTGGATTGGCCGCTGGTCGATGCTGGATCTCTTTGTTATCGCTTTAACCATGTCGCTGATTAATCGCGATCAGATACTTGCTTTTACTATGGGACCGGCTGCGTTTTATTTCGGCGCGGCGGTAATATTGACTATTCTTGCTGTGGAATGGCTGGACAGCCGCTTACTTTGGGATGCACATGAGTCAGGAAACGCCCGCTTCGCAGACTGAAGCGCAGATTAAAACAAAACGCCGTATCTCTCCGTTCTGGCTGCTGCCGTTCATTGCACTGATGATCGCAGGATGGCTTATCTGGGGAAGCTATGAAGATCGCGGCAATACCGTAACCATTGACTTCATGTCCGCGGACGGCATTGTACCAGGACGCACGCCCGTTCGTTATCAGGGCGTTGAAGTGGGCACGGTGCAGGATATCAACCTCAGCAAAGATCTGCGTAAAATTGAAGTCCGCGTCAGCATCAAATCGAGCATGAAAGATGCACTGCGCAAAGATACCCAGTTCTGGCTGGTCACGCCGAAAGCGTCGCTGGCCGGAGTTTCGGGTCTGGATGCATTGGTTGGTGGTAACTATATCGGCATGATGCCCGGAACCGGCGAGGAAGAAGATCATTTCGTTGCCCTCGACACGCAGCCCAAATACCGTCTGGATAATGGCGATTTGATGCTGCATCTGCGGGCGCCTGACCTCGGTTCGCTCAATAGCGGTTCGCTGGTTTATTTCCGTAAGATTCCGGTGGGCCGGGTGTATGACTACACTATCAACCCCAACAATCAGGGCGTAACTATCGACGTGCTGATTGAACGTCGGTTTACCAATCTGGTGAAAAAAGGCAGCCGCTTCTGGAACGTCTCCGGTGTGAATGCGGATGTCAGCCTCAGCGGCGCGAAGATCAAACTGGAGAGTCTGGCCGCGCTGGTCAATGGCGCCATTGCTTTTGATTCGCCTGAAGACTCAAAACCCGCCGCAGCCGACGACACGTTTGGTTTATATCAGGATCTCGCGCACAGCCAGCGCGGGGTGATCGTCAAGCTTGACTTACCCAGCGGGGACGGACTCAAAGCTGGCTCAACATCGCTGATGTATCAAGGATTACAAGTCGGCCAACTCACCAAACTGGATTTAAATCCAGGCGGTAAAGTGACTGGAGAAATGACGGTCGACCCCAGCGTCGTAACGCTGCTGCGCGACAACACGCGGATTGAATTACACAGCCCTAAATTATCGTTAAACGATGCCAATCTCAGCTCACTGCTGACGGGTAAAACGTTTGAACTGGTCCCCGGCGAAGGCGAGCCGCGTAGCCAGTTTGTTGTTATCCCCGCAGAGAAGTCGTTGTTACACGATCCAGGGGTCATGACATTTACGCTCACCGCACCGGAGAGTTACGGTATTGATGCTGGCCAGCCGCTGATTCTCCACGGCGTTCAGGTCGGTCAGGTGATTGAGCGCACGCTTTCCAGCAAAGGCGTTTCATTTACCGTTGCCATCGAACCGCAGCATCGTGACCTGGTGCAAGGTGACAGTAAGTTCGTGGTCAACAGCCGCGTGGACGTCAAAGTCGGACTTGATGGCGTGGAGTTCCTTGGCGCCAGCGCCAGCGAGTGGCTCAGCGGCGGCATTCGTATTTTGCCCGGTACCAAGGGGGAAATGAAAAAAAGCTACCCGCTGTATGCCAACCTGGAAAAAGCAATTGAAAACAGCCTGAGCGATCTGCCAACCACCACGGTCAGCCTGAGCGCCGAAACGCTGCCTGATGTGCAGGCCGGCTCGGTGGTTCTATACCGCAAATTCGAGGTCGGTGAAGTGATCAGCGTTCGTCCTCGCGCCGATGCGTTTGATATCGATCTGCATATTAAACCGGAATATCGCAACCTGTTGACCAGCAACAGCGTGTTCTGGGCCGAAGGCGGAGCAAAAGTTCAGCTTAACGGCAGCGGATTAACCGTACAGGCATCTCCCCTTTCACGCGCGCTCAAAGGGGCAATTAGCTTCGATAATTTAAGCGGTGCCAGCGCCAGCCAACGCAAAGGCGACAAGCGCATTCTGTATGCTTCGGAAACCGCCGCGCGTGCGGTAGGCGGCCAGATAACGCTGCATGCGTTCGATGCCGGTAAACTCGCTGCTGGCATGCCGATTCGCTACCTGGGAATCGATATCGGCCAGATTCAGACGCTTGAGCTGATCACCGCCCGTAACGAAGTGCAGGCAAAAGCGGTTCTGTACCCGGAATACGTGCAGACCTTCGCGCGAAGCGGTACCCGTTTCTCCGTGATCACCCCGCAAATTTCGGCAGCTGGCGTGGAGCATCTGGATACAATCCTGCAGCCGTACATCAACGTTGAACCCGGACGCGGTAATCCGCGCCGTGATTTTGAGCTGCAGGAAGCCACCATTACCGACTCTCGTTACCTCGATGGTCTGAGTATTGTGGTGGAAGCACCGGAAGCAGGTTCACTGAATATCGGAACCCCAGTTTTGTTCAGAGGTATTGAAGTGGGGACCGTCACCGGGCTGACGCTGGGCTCGCTTTCCGATCGTGTGATGGTTGCCATGCGCATTAGCCAGCGCTATCAGCATCTGGTGCGCAACAACTCCGTGTTCTGGCTGGCATCCGGCTACAATCTTGACTTCGGCCTGACTGGCGGTGTCGTGAAGACCGGTACCTTCAATCAGTTCATCCGCGGCGGCATCGCCTTCGCGACTCCACCAGGTACACCGCTGGCTCCTAAAGCGCAGGCAGGTAAACACTTCCTGTTGCTCGAAAGCGAACCGAAAGAGTGGCGTGAATGGGGAACAGCCCTGCCACGATAATCTCTCCACTTGCTCCGGCGTACTCGCGCCGGAGCACTTATGCTACACTGCGCACCTGTTTTTTTGCCGGTGGTACCAAGTGGCTTATTTTCCCGACGCCTTTCTGACTAAAATGCGTGAAGCAATGCCTTCCACGCTCTCATTCGATGATTTTCTCGCTGCCTGTCAGCGCCCGTTGCGCCGCAGCATTCGCGTCAATACGCTGAAAATCTCCGTTGCCGATTTCCTCACACTGACAGCACCTTACAACTGGTCTCTCACTCCGGTTCCCTGGTGTGCTGAAGGTTTCTGGATCGAACGCGATGAAGATGAGTTAGTGCCGCTCGGTAGCACAGCAGAACATTTAAGCGGCCTGTTTTATATTCAGGAAGCCAGCTCAATGCTGCCAGTCGCTGCGCTGTTTGCCGAAGGCAATACCCCGGAACGCGTAATGGATGTCGCGGCAGCCCCTGGCTCCAAAACCACGCAAATTGCCGCAAAAATGAATAATCGAGGCGCCATTCTGGCGAATGAATTTTCTGCCAGTCGCGTCAAAGTCCTGCATGCCAATATCAGCCGTTGCGGGATAGCCAACGTCGCCCTGACCCATTTTGACGGACGAGTATTTGGTGCTGCGTTGCCGGAATCATTTGATGCCATATTGCTGGACGCCCCGTGTTCCGGGGAAGGCGTAGTGCGTAAAGACCCCGATGCGCTAAAAAACTGGTCGCCAGAAAGTAATCTGGAAATTGCCGCAACTCAGCGCGAACTGCTCGACAGCGCCTTTCACGCTCTGCGCCCCGGCGGCACGTTGGTTTACTCGACCTGTACGCTTAATCGTGACGAAAATGAAAATATCATGCGGTGGTTGATTGAAACCTACCCGGACGCCGTCGAGTTTTTACCACTCGGCGATTTATTTCCACAGGCCGAACGCGCCCTGACGCCGGAAGGATTCCTGCATGTGTTTCCGCAAATTTACGATTGCGAAGGTTTCTTCGTTGCGCGTTTGCGCAAAACAGCCGCCATCCCTCCACTACCTGCGCCGACATATAAAGTCGGTAACTTCCCGTTTAGCCCGCTGAAAGGACGCGAGTCCGCGCTTATCGCGCAAGCCGCGAGCGCTTGTGGACTGCAGTGGGAAGATAATTTACGCCTGTGGCAGCGCGATAAAGAGATTTGGCTGTTCCCAACAGAAATTGAGTCACTGATCGGCAAAGTCCGCTTTTCACGACTCGGCGTCAAATTAGCCGAAACGCACAATAAAGGCTACCGCTGGCAGCATGAAGCCGTCATCGCGCTCGCCAACCCAAATCACAGCCATGCGTTTGAACTGACGCTTGCCGAAGCTGAAGAGTGGTACCGCGGCCGGGATGTCTACCCACAAGCCACACCGACGAGTGACGACGTACTGGTTACATTCCAGCATCAGCCTATCGGTCTGGCAAAACGTATTGGATCGCGACTGAAGAATAGCTACCCACGCGATCTTGTCCGGGATGGCAAACTCTTTACAGGATAACGCACGTTTTTACTGGCGCTTTTGCTAACGTTGACTACGCTGAAAAATGGACGACCTAACTGGTCGTACCACAATTAGCAAATTAACGGAGAGCACGATGATGAAAACCAGTGTGCGCATTGGCGCTTTTGAAATCGACGACGCCGAGTTACATGGCGAATCGCCGGGGGACCGAACGTTAACCATTCCGTGTAAATCCGACCCGGATTTATGTATGCAACTGGATGCCTGGGATGCCGATACCAGCGTCCCGGCCCTGTTGAACGGAGAACATTCAGTACTATTTCGCGAACACTACGATCGTAAGTCAGATGCCTGGATCATGCGCCTTGCCTGATTCAAAAAGAACCCGTCGCCAGACGGGTTATTTCTTAGTTAATTTCCCTCATCTATCAACATCTTCTACACTACAGCTATGGCTTTACCATTTGAGGATGGAATGTTCACGCTGGTTCTTTTTGTGTGCTACCTGGATGGCGGTTGTGAAGATATCGTGGTTGATGTCTACAAAACTGAGCAGCAGTGCCTGATATCGATGGACGATCAACGTATTCGTAACGGAGGGTGTTTACCCGCGGATGACTACATTGATAGTTTCTGGCACCCGGCCCAGGAATACAGCGATTTTTGATTATTGCAGTTGTACCAGCGTTAACTCGCCGCCAAATACAGCACCGGTATCAATATAATGCAGATTCTCGCGATCCAGCCGATGGCGCAACGGCGTGTGGCCAAACCAAAAGTGATCCGCGCCGCGAATCCCACAACCGTTGTTCATTAGCCTCGAACGATCCCACAGCACACGCTGTAAATCGATCTTTTTTAGCCACTGATAATCATCATCCGGGTAATCGGCATGAGCAATAACGTGTATGCCGTTTTGACAGTGCAGCTCCAGAATCCAGGGTAATTGCCAACACTCTTCAAGAGCGAATTTCGCTGCCGGTTGCTCCGCCTGCGCAAACCACGAGCCACCATTCATTAACCACATGAATTTATCCCCCGTCGCCAGCGCGTCCAGCGCCATCTGTTCATGATTCCCCCTGACCGCGACAATCCAGCGTTTACGCAATAATTTCAGGCAACGCAAACTGTCTGGTCCACGGTCAATAACATCCCCCACTGAAACCAGCAGATCCTGCCAGGGATCAAAACGGTACTGCCGCAGTTTAGCCATCAGTATCGAGAAGCAGCCGTGGATATCCCCAACCACCCAGACGTGACGCCACTGCGTACCGTCGATTCGTTGATAGATATTGTCAGGTCGTCCCATGTCGCCTCCAGAGTACAAGGGTACCTGATTATAATTTTAGCAATGATGGTAAAAAAGCCTGGACGATCGTGGGCAGGAGTATGGTATGGTTTATGGAGAATGAAGCATGCGATAAGTCGTGTTTTGCCCTGGATGGCATCGCATTCGCCACATAAAAAGAGACCGAATACGATTCCTGTATTCGGTCCAGGGAAATGGCTCTTGGGAGAGAGCCGTGCGCTAAAAGTTGGCATTAATGCAGGCTAAGTTACCCTGCCATTTAAGAATAGATGACAGCGCCAGGTTTTCCAGTCCGCGACTAAAGTGGCCGGAAAAAAAGGACGTTTGTTACACATCCAAACGCAAAAACCGCAAGTTCTCGTGCGAGAACCTTGCGGTTTTTTATTGGAAATCAGAGCGCTACATCTGACAATTAGCAGAGCTTTTCTGCACGCTCCACAAACGGTGCCAGGCTCATTTTTTCGCCCGGTTTCGCCGGATCATCAATCTGGATAATCTCGATCGGCTTTGCCGTGGTTTTTCCGCTCTCCATCTGCTGTCTGGCAACATCATTCAACGGGTATTGCACCAGCGTACTGGGATTGATGACATACAGCGCGTTACCCGGGCGGCAGGTCAGCATCACCTCTTCCCGATTAAACGCCCACTTATCTTTGCCAACCTCAAAACGGCTGACGGTAATGACCTGCGGCGCAGCCAGCGCGGCTCCGGAGCTTGCCAGGAGTAATAAAGAGATAATGATTTTTTTCATGCGTTTCGCCAGTCCATCAATCAGAAAGGTTCAAGGGTTGCGAACAGGCTGACAATTGCCAGCACAACGGCTCCTATACCCCATTCCAGCTTGGTCATCCAAATAAAATAGAGAGTCATGCCGCGGTTATCCTGCTGCATGCGTGGTACCAGAACATACCGATTCACCAGCGCAATCGCCACCATTAGCATGACCAGGGCACCTTTTAACAAAAGCAGCCGCCCGTAAGCCATGTGCCAGGGAACAGAAAAACCGACAATAAACAGCGCATTCATAATACCGGTAAGTAAAACACCGATAACAAAAAGATGCCCGTAGCGGGAGAAACGCATCATGGTGCTGATGGCCTGTTCTCGCCAGCGGCCATGCGCCATTCGCATACAGTAAAGTACGGGTAGCAGGCCACCGAACCAGGCGGCGGCACATATCAGATGCAAGGCATGGTTAACCTGCTGGATTGCCCCAGTAATACCACTATGCAGCGTCGCATGCCCTACGCCAGCCAGCAAAATAAACTGCGCAATCGTCAGCATTAACAGCCGTCGCGGCATGCTACGCGGTACGATAATAACCACCACCAGAGTGACCAGCGCGAGGATAATCTGCCATAACCAGACTCCGCCAAACTGCGTTTGCAACACCGCGCCCCATACATCTGTAGAGATAACATCCCGCCAGCCTGAGCCCATTAACCCACCCTGGATCGCCAGCATCAGCGCCGCGCTGATAAAGCTCCACGTTGCGGCATGCCGTTGCAGACGCAAAAAACGACGCATCATTAAACGACGAACCGAAACGGGAGCCAGCCATGCGCCGTAAAGCGCACAACCAAACACCAGCATCAAAGTGGTAAAATGGATAAACCGTAATGCAACCCAGGTAAATGCCAGCATCGGTTATTTCACGCTAAAGGTATATTGCCCCTTCGTCTTGTGACCATCCACGGAAACAACGTGCCAGTCGACCGTATATTTTCCTGCTTCAAGTGTTTGATCAAGCGGAACAATCAGCTGCGTTTTGTCCTGCTCACTGCGTGACGCCTTGCCCGTTTTGATCTGTTCTTTGTTTGGACCTGTCAGGGTTGCGCCGCTGAATCCCGGCTCTACGCCTTCAGAAAAATTCAGCGTCAACGCCTGAGGAGATGCCACAACCTCGGCATTAGCAGCCGGGCTTTGTTTTGTGAGGTGGGCATGCGCCAGGGCGGCGGGCGTTGCCAGCACGCTGGCGAGTACGATGAGAGCGCTGCGAAGCATAGATGCAGATGAAGCCATTTCAACTATTCCTTTTTGTTATGTCTAATCTATAGAGAATAACCTTCTACAATGATCGAGTCGAGAATCATCATTTCGGTCTTGCCATTAATGCACACTCTTAGTAACTTTGCGCGCCGAAAGACAGAGAAAAGGAGAAGCCCATGAACATCAATCTGGCCAAACTTGAGCAGGCGGAGATGGATAAGGTCAATGTTGACCTGGCCGCTGCAGGTGTAGCGTTTAAGGAGCGATACAACATGCCGGTTGTTGCCGAAGTTGTTGAGCGTGAACAGCCCGAACATTTACGCGACTGGTTTCGCGAAAGACTCATCGCGCACCGACTGGCATCCGTTTCCCTTTCACGTTTACCTTACGAGCCTAAAGTTAAATAAAACTTATACTACGTTACGATTCCTTACATGATGGCTGCTACAGTATAAGCATATTCTTAATCTATACTTTCAGGATGATTGTAGACACTATGAAAAGGAAATCATTATGTCACACTGGAAAATCGCAGCAGCGCAGTACGAACCTCTTCACACCTCAGTTACCGAGCATGTCGCACATCACCTGCAATTCATTCAGGCAGCCGCCCAATGCCAATGTGAATTGCTGGTCTTTCCTTCCCTCTCCTTGTTAGGTTGTGTTGATGAACATGACGCGCTTCCTGCCCCACCCGATGAAGCGCTGTTAGAACCTCTCGCCCATGCCGCCGTGACTTATCGTATGACAATCATTGCGGGACTACCGGTGGAACATAACAACCGGTTCGTAAAAGGCATCGCGCTCTTTTCTCCCTGGATGACCTCGCCCTTAACGTTTCATCAAAGTCACGGAGCCTGTATCGCCAGACAGCAAAATGCCATTAGCGTAGTGGATAGCCAGCCGGAAGGTATCGATATCGACCCGGCTTACTCCCTGTTCACCAGCAGTCAGTCCATTAGCGAACCCGAATTGCTCTCCTCCACATCTCGTCTCCAGAGTTTCTCGCATAAGTTTGCCATAGCTGTATTAATGGCCAATGCGCGTGGCAGCAGCGCGTTATGGGATGAGCGAGGCCGATTGATTGTTCGCGCAGACAGCGGTTCTTTGCTGTTAACCGGTCAACGCACGCCACGGGGTTGGCAAGGTGATATCATTCCATTACGCTAGTCGTTTTGGGTCAGGAGCATGGCATGTTGCGCATAATAGATACAGAAACCTGTGGTCTACAGGGAGGCATTGTTGAAATTGCTTCTGTCGATGTGGTTGACGGAAAAATAGTCAACCCAATGAGCCACCTGGTACGCCCTGACCGCCCCATCAGCCCACAGGCGATGGCTATCCATCGCATTACTGAAGCAATGGTGGCCGATAAGCCGTGGATTGAAGACGTCATCCCGCAGTATTACGGCAGCGAGTGGTACGTGGCCCACAATGCCAGCTTTGACCGCCGCGTATTACCCGATATGCCCGGAGAGTGGATTTGCACCATGAAGCTCTCCCGTCGTTTGTGGCCGGGGATCAAATACAGCAACATGGCGCTGTATAAATCGCGCAAGCTGAGCGTACAGACGCCAGCGGGTCTCCACCATCACCGCGCCCTGTACGACTGCTACATCACTGCGGCACTCCTGATCGACATCATGCAGACGTCAGGCTGGACAGCCGATCAAATGGTCGATATTACCGGCCGTCCCGCGTTACTCACTACTTTCACTTTTGGTAAGTACCGCGGAAAACCGGTATCAGAAGTGGCTGAACGCGATCCGGGCTATCTGCGCTGGTTATTTAATAACCTTGATAATATGAGCCCGGAACTGCGATTAACGCTAAAACACTATTTGGATCACGCCTGAGCAGGCAGTGTTCCCTGCGCCAGTCCAATCAAAAAAGCGTACTCAAGAGCCACACCTTCGTAAGATTTAAAACGCCCGGATTTACCGCCGTGTCCGGAATCCATATCCGTGCAAAGTAGCAGCAAACGATCGTCCGTTTTCAGCTCACGAAGTTTTGCCACCCATTTTGCTGGTTCCCAGTATTGCACCTGGGAATCGTGTAATCCCGTCGTGACCAGCAGATGCGGATACGCCTGCGCGGTTACATTGTCATACGGGCTGTAGCTTTTCATATAGGTGTAATACTCTTCGTCCTGCGGATTACCCCACTCTTCAAACTCACCGGTCGTCAGGGGAATTGATTCATCGAGCATTGTGGTTACCACATCGACAAACGGCACCTGCGCAATAACACCATGGAAGCGTTCCGGGCGCTCATTAATGGCGACGCCCATTAACATTCCCCCGGCGCTTCCTCCAATTCCATAACATAACTCAGGCGCGCCATAGCCCATTTTTAGCAGCGCATCACAGACGTCGAGGTAATCATTAAAGGTATTTTTCTTGCGCAGAAACTTACCGTCCTCGTACCACTGTTGTCCTAATTCACCACCGCCACGCACATGGGCAATGGCGTAAACAAAGCCGCGATCCAGTAAGCTTAAACGGCTGCTGCTGAAATCGGCATCCATGCTGGCGCCATATGAGCCATAGCCATAAACCAGTAACGGATTTTTTCCTTTCAGGAAATACTTTTGATGATAAACCAGCGAAACCGGAACCTCAGTGCCATCACGTGCCGTTATCCATACGTGTTCGCTACGGTAATTCGCCGCATCAAATCCGGGGACCTCCGTCTGCTTAAGCACACGACGTTCCCCGGTGTCCATATCCAGTTCAAACAATGTGTCCGGGGTAGTCATGGAGGAATAGCCATAGCGCAGGCGCGATGTCTCCGGCTCTGGATTATAGGCAAGCCAGGTCACATATGCCGGATCGTCAAAGGCGATCCCGACCACTTCGCGCGTTTTACGATTAATCTGCCGCAGGCTGGTTAAGCCCCGCTTCCGCTCTTCTACCACCAGCCAGTCGGTGAATAACGTAAAGCCCTCCAGCATCACGTTGTCACGCGGTGGGATCAGCGTCTCCCAGGCTTGCTCATCACGAACACGGGTACGGTACAGGCCGAAATTTTTCCCCTGACGGTTGGAGCGCAGATAAAAATTGTGCTGATAGTGATCGAGACTGTATTCGTGGTCTTTGCGTCGCGCTAAAAAGACCAACGGTTCGGCATCTGCCAGTTCTGCATCAAGCAACAAAACTTCACTGGTGGTCGCACTGGCAATGTGGATAATCACATAATGCAATGATGTGGTTTTATGCAGACTGACATAAAACATGTCATCGGCTTCTTCATACACCAGCTCATCCAGTGACGATGGCGAACCGACTGTATGTCGCCAGACCTGATACGGCAATAACGTCGTTTCGTGCTTGCGCACGTAATAGAAAGTCTGAGAATCATTCGCCCATACCAAATCCGCTTCGACGTTTTCCAGCACTTCCGGATACCAGTTGCCGCTTTGCAGGTTGCGAAAACGCACGCCATATTGCCGGCGAGAGAGATAATCTTCGGCCAGTGCCATGATGGTGTTATCCGGTGATATCGCCAGTCCTCCCAGCGTATAAAACTCGCTGTGTGCCGCGCGCTGGTTCCCATCCAACAAAGTGTCCCAATCATCCCACTCTTCACTGAAGGCAGACTGACGCTGATAAATGGCATATTCGCACCCCGGTTCATAAATATGCCGGTAGCGATAACCATTCTTCACATAGGGGGCAGAAGCATCCTGAGGCGGGATACGGTCGATAATCTCTTTCAGGACGCGATCCTGCAAAGCCTGCTGCGAGGCCATAACCTGACGGCCATACGCATTTTCTTGTTGCAGATAATCCAGCACTTCTGGCTGCGAGCGAGTGTCATCTCGCAACCAGTAATAATTATCAACACGAGTATCGCCATGCTGCGTCATGGCGTGGGGAATACGAGAAGCTTTTGGTAGCATGTCATTGTTCTTTTGCTTAAACATCCTATAAGGGTGGCAAAAGACAGCAATGATGCAAGCGAAACATGCGCCTTAGCGGTAAGTAATTAGCCCGGTAACGCCTGTTTTTGTTCCTTGAGATCCTGTTCAATGCCTTCACGAACATCCTGCGGGATCTTCAACGCATCGCCCAGCGCATTGAGATAACTACGTTCCATAAAGTGGTCGATATCAATCGCCGCACAACTGAGGAAGTAAATTTCTAGCGCTTCTTCTTCGTTACGGATCCCATGCGCCAGTCGTTGAGGGTCTAACGGTTGTTCGATGGCGCGTTCAATCAGAATGCGGCCCTGCTCTTCCACGCCCGCTTCACGGAGCTGCTGCTCAATGGCGCTACGTTCTTTGGCATCAATATGGCCATCGCTTTTCGCCGCAAAAACCAGCGCCAGAATCAGACGTTCGGTTCGCTCATCCAGCGGTGAGCTTTGTGCGCCAAACTGCGGCTCATCCTGATGCGCTGCGCGAACTTTATCCTTGTACTTGTTCCATAACACAGTCCCGGCAACCGCGCCGCCGCCCACCAGAAGCGCGCTGGTGCCGTATTTACTCAGTAATTTACGAGAAGATTTGTTGGCAACCAGTAATCCTGCCAGACCGCCTAACGCGCCTGGAACCAGAAGTTTACTCAGCCCTTGCTCGCCAGAAGATGACGCGGAGGAACCTTTTTGCCCAAGAAGAGATTGTAGTTGATTTAGCCAGTTAGCCATTTTGCCCCTCAAGTACAGACGAATAATCATCAAAGCGTACCCGAGGGGATGTCAGGAAGTGTTCAGGTCATCAAAAGATGTGCAAATACCTCCGTTACTGCGGCTGATACTCTGCTGTTCCAGCTTTGCAGTCGACTTTTACCTGATAGTGAATATCCGCACTTTTACCGCGAACCGTCAGGGGAACTGACCATTTCCCGTCTTTGCCCGTAATATCGGGCGTGTTTACCCAGGCGACAGGATCGACTTGCCCGACGCGCTTTTGATCGTCAGCCCAGCGCGCGATGCGATTTTGTTGATAATCACGTTTCACGCTCGCCGCAATACCGTTAGCGTCCAGTCCCTCACACTTGGGGAACTGGACGTTTTTGCTTTCCATATTTGCCGCAAATACAGATACGCTGGCAGACAGCAGCAGCAGGCTCAATAACGCTCTTTTTTTATACATTCTTTTCTCCTTAATCTCCCCTTCGTCATTCAGATTGCCTGTAGCAACGTGAAATAACGTCAGGGATTGCACAATGATTCAGGGAAAAGCATGGTACAAAACGTCAGGAGCGCAAGTCGTTTCAGGCAGCCTGAGTATCATCCCCAGCGTGCGCATCGTTTTCGACAGCCTGCGGCGAAGGCAGCTTGCCATTTTTCAGAATGGCGCTCAGCACATCTTTTTGCTCAGCCAGCCACAGGGAAAGCGCTTCGCGCTGCTCGTCTTCAAGCGCTACCGGCGATTGCTCCAGCCATGTATCGAGCAGATCTGCTGTATCCAGCATTTTGTCATACGCATCGGCTTCCTTTTTGCTGGTAAACGACATTTTTTCCTCACCTTCCCGAATGACTACGTATTTAACTTCAACCGCCATTTTGCAGCCTCTTAAATTACCTGTATTTATGTACAGTATATTCTTTTTAAGCCCTGAAATCAACCTGGTAATAAAGACAGACGCAAACGTTTTCGTATATACTGCGCCCAGATAAAACAGGGGATTAATTTATGACGTTATTAGGCACAGCGCTGCGTCCAGCAGCAACGCGAGTGATGTTATTAGGTTCGGGAGAACTGGGTAAAGAAGTAGCAATTGAATGTCAACGCCTGGGTGTGGAAGTCATTGCCGTGGATCGTTACCCCGACGCGCCAGCCATGCACGTTGCCCATCGCTCATACGTTATCAACATGCTGGATGGCGAAGCATTACGCCAGCTCGTCGAGCGTGAAAAACCACATTATATCGTGCCGGAAATTGAGGCGATCGCCACGGATATGCTGGTAAAACTTGAGCAGGAAGGCCAGCGTGTTGTGCCATGTGCAAGAGCAACGCAACTGACCATGAACCGGGAAGGAATCCGTCGCCTCGCCGCCGAAGAATTGTCTCTACCGACCTCTTCTTACCGCTTTGCTGACAGTGAAGTCCGCTTTCGCGAAGCCGTCGCTGAAATCGGCTCCCCCTGCATCGTGAAACCGGTAATGAGTTCATCCGGTAAAGGACAAAGCTTTATCCGTTCAGCCGATCAGCTCGCTGCAGCCTGGGACTATGCTCAACAGGGCGGTCGGGCTGGTGCCGGACGCGTTATCGTCGAAGGCGTAGTGAATTTTGATTTTGAAATCACCCTGCTAACCGTTAGCGCCGTTGATGGCGTGCATTTCTGCGCGCCGGTTGGACATCGACAGGAAGATGGCGATTATCGCGAGTCCTGGCAGCCGCAACAGATGAGTGAACTGGCGCTGGCGCGCGCGCAGGAGATTGCCCGCAAGGTGGTGCTGGCGTTGGGTGGTCACGGACTGTTTGGCGTGGAACTGTTTGTCTGCGGTGATGAGGTGATTTTCAGCGAAGTCTCCCCTCGCCCTCACGACACGGGTATGGTGACCTTAATTTCGCAGGATCTGTCTGAGTTTGCCCTGCACGTACGTGCATTTCTCGGTCTGCCCGTTGGCGAAATCCGCCAGTATGGGCCTTCTGCTTCCGCTGTTATTCTGCCGCAACTTACCAGTCAGAATATCACGTTTGATAACGTGCAGGCCGCTGTAGGTGCGGGTATGCAAGTTAGGTTCTTTGGCAAACCGGAAATCGACGGGAGCCGTCGCCTGGGCGTTGTGCTGGCCACAGCACAGAGCATTGAAGATGCGGTGATACGCGCGAAAGACGCGGCCGCACAGGTGAAAGTTACTGGATAAAAAAAACGGGCCGAATGGCCCGTTACAGATTCGCAGGCCCGGTAGTGATTACCGGGCATTTTGCGCAATTATTGCTTCGCGCCTTCAACAGCCTCACGAGCTAGTTTGGTAATGCGATCGTAATCACCCGCTTCCAGCGCATCCGCCGGAACCAGCCAGGAACCGCCGATGCACAGCACGCTTTTCAGTGCCAGGTAGTCGCGGTAATTCGCTGGAGAGATACCACCGGTTGGGCAGAAACGGACCTGTGAGAACGGACCTGCAATCGCCTGCAGCGCTTTAGTACCGCCATTTGCTTCAGCAGGGAAGAATTTGAACTCTTTCAAACCGTAGTCCATACCCAGCATCAGTTCAGATACGGTGCTGATACCCGGGATCAGCGGAATAGTGCCTTCCGTTGCGGCTTTCAGCAGCGGCTCGGTCAGACCCGGACTGATAGCAAACTGTGCACCGGCTTCGGTAACTTCAGCCAGCTGTTGTGGATTCAGTACAGTACCTGCACCAACGATAGCGTCCGGAACTTCTTTTGCGATCGCGCGAATGGCATCCATCGCACATGCGGTACGTAGGGTCACTTCCAGAACGCGCACGCCGCCTGCAACCAGCGCTTTTGCCATCGGCACTGCGTGTTCCAGTTTATTAACCACGATAACCGGTACAACCGGGCCAGTGGTCAGGATTGCTTCTGCACTTGTCTTCCAGTTTTTCATCAGAGTTTTCTCTCGCCTGATTACAAAATAAGTCTTAAAAAGTGATACAGGTTGCGCCCTGTTCCGCACCGGACAGCTTTTCACGCAACGCGCTGAACATTTCACGGCCTGTGCCCACGCGCGATGCGCTGAGGTCAGGAATATGAGGCTGACGAGAAGCAAGTTCCTCTTCATCAACCAGCAGCGTCAATTCACCTGTCTGTCCATTCACACGAATGATGTCGCCATCGCGTACTTTTGCCAGCAGCCCGCCATCATAGGCTTCTGGGGTTACATGGATTGCTGAAGGCACTTTACCTGAAGCACCTGAAAGTCGTCCATCGGTAACTAACGCAATTTTGAAACAACGGTCCAATAATACACCAAGTGGCGGCATGAGTTTATGTAATTCTGGCATTCCGTTTGCTTTTGGTCCCTGATGGCGCACAACCACTACGCAATCACGGTCGAGCAGTCCCGCATCGAAGGCAGGCAATACATCATGCTGACTTTCGAAAACAACCGCGGGCGCTTCAATCACCTGATTTTCTACCGGTACCGCCGACGTTTTCATCACTGCGCGGCCGAGGTTTCCACTCAGCACTTTGGTGCCGCCGTGGTGGGAGAAAGGCTGGTCAAAGGTGGCTATCACGTTGCTGTCCAGCGACTTCGCCGCACCTTCACGCCAGTCCAGCTCACCCTCGTTGAGCCAGGGTTCCATGGTGTAGCGCGATAAACCAAACCCGGCAACGGTGTTCACATCTTCATGCAGCAGACCCGCGTTAAGCAGTTCACGCATTAACACCGGCACGCCACCCGCCGCCTGGAAGTGGTTAATGTCTGCCGGACCATTCGGGTACAGACGCGCCATCAGCGGCACGATATCGGACAGATCGGAGAAGTCGTCCCAGTTAATCAGAATACCGGCCGCGCGCGCCATTGCGACCAGGTGCATTGTATGGTTAGTGGAGCCCCCGGTCGCCAGCAGCGCGACAATACCGTTGACCACCACTTTTTCATCGATCATTTTACCGATCGGCATCCATTCATTGCCGTTGCCGGTCAGACGCGTTACCTGACGAGCCGCAGCGGCGGTCAACGCTTCACGCAGCGGCGCATCCGGGTGCACGAATGAGGAGCCTGGCAGTTGCATCCCCATAAACTCCACCACCATCTGGTTGGTGTTTGCCGTGCCATAGAACGTACAGGTACCCGGTGCGTGATAAGACGCAGCTTCGGATTCAAGCAGCGCCATACGATCGACTTTACCTTCAGCATACAGCTGACGGATACGCACTTTTTCTTTGTTCGCCAGACCACTCGCCATCGGGCCGGAGGGAATAAAGATCGAAGGCAGATGACCAAATGACAGTGCCGCCATCACCAGACCCGGGACAATTTTGTCGCACACGCCAAGGAATAACGCGCCGTCGAACATATTGTGTGAGAGTCCCACAGCAGCCGACATAGCAATTACTTCGCGACTCAGCAGCGAAAGCTCCATCCCATCCTGTCCCTGGGTCACACCGTCGCACATCGCAGGAACACCGCCAGCGACCTGGCCTACCGCATTGGCTTCATGCAGCGCTTTACGAATGATGTCCGGGTAATGTTCGTACGGCTGATGCGCGGAAAGCATGTCGTTATAGGAGGTAATGATCGCGATATTGTTACGCAGCATGCTTTTCAGCGAAGCCTTGTCATCCGGCTGGCAGGCAGCAAAACCATGCGCCAGATTACCGCACGCCAGTTGTGAACGATGAACGGTAGTCGATTTCGCTTGTTCAATACGGGCAAGGTAGGCGGAACGTGTGTCGCGAGAACGTTCGACGATACGTTGTGTTACGCGTAACAAATTCGGATTCATAGAGGCTCCTAAAATTTATCTGTCAGAGCGTTGGAAAAACAATGTGTTTCAGTTGGGTTAAAAACAGCTGAATCGCTTGTTAGCCGTAGCTCAGGGGCAAAATCGTTTCAGGCAGTGTAATAAAAAAAGCCCCGCGGGTGAATCCACGCGAGGCTTAAAAGTGCAAAAATTATTCTACAATCTGTGTTAGATCATGTTACCGGTAAAATAACACCTATGGGCTAGATGATATTTTACTCGAATTCGTTCCAGGAACGACCATCACGGGTAATCATGGCCACAGAGGCAACCGGTCCCCAGGTCCCGGCCTGATAAGGCTTCGGTGCGTCGTTGTCCATTGCCCAGGCTTCGGTAATAGAGTCGACCCACTTCCATGCTTCTTCAACTTCATCTCGACGCACAAACAGCGCCTGAATGCCGCGCATCGTTTCAAGCAGCAGACGCTCATAAGCGTCGGCCAGATGTGTTTGGTTGAAGGTTTCGGAGTAGCTCAGATCAAGTTTGGTAATTTGCAGGTTATGCTTGTGATCCAGGCCAGGCACTTTATTCAGGACCTGGATATCGACACCTTCATCAGGCTGCAAACGGATGGTCAGCTTGTTCTGTGGCAGGTCCTGCCAGGATTCTCTGAACAGGTTCAGCTCAGGCGTTTTGAAGTAAACCACGACTTCAGAGCACTTGGTCGGTAAACGTTTACCGGTACGCAGGTAGAATGGAACACCCGCCCAGCGCCAGTTATCGATATCCACACGGATTGCCACAAACGTTTCCGTATTGCTGCTCTTGTTCGCACCTTCTTCTTCCAGGTATCCCGGAACTTTTTTGCCCTGGGCAAAACCGGCGGTGTACTGACCGCGAACCGTTTTTTCTCGCACGTTCGAACGATCGATGCGACGCAGTGATTTCAGTACCTTCACTTTTTCATCACGGATGCTGTCAGCGCTCAGATCGGACGGCGGAGACATCGCGATCATGCATAGGATTTGCAGCAGGTGGTTCTGGATCATGTCGCGCATCTGACCGGCCTGGTCAAAGTAGCCCCAGCGCCCTTCAATGCCCACTTCTTCCGCCACGGTAATTTCTACGTGATCGATAGTGCGGTTATCCCAGTTGTTCACAAACAGGGAGTTGGCAAAACGCAGTGCCAACAGGTTCAGGACCGTCTCTTTGCCGAGATAGTGGTCAATACGATAAACCTGACACTCTTCGAAATACTCGCCAACCTGATCGTTGATTTCGCGCGATGTTGCCAGCGACGTTCCTAACGGTTTTTCCATCACCACGCGGGCAGGCTTAGCATTCAGCTTTGCTTCACCCAAACCTTTGCAGATTGCGCCAAAAGTGCTTGGCGGCATCGCGAAATAGTTAATAGTGGTACGTGATTTCTGATCCAGCATTTCACCCAGACGGCTAAATGCGGCGGTATCATTGACGTCCAGATTACAAAACTCCAGACGACCGCTGAGGGTCTCCCATAAACCTTCATCGATTTTTTCTTTCATGAAGGTTTCGAGCGCTTCGCGCACAACCTTGGTATAAGCTGCTTTGTCCCAGTCGGCACGCCCAACCCCAATGATACGGGTTTCCGGGTTAATCTGGCCGGCCTTTTCCAGTTGATACAGGGAAGGCAGCAATTTCCGTCGCGCCAGGTCGCCCTTCGCACCGAAAATGACCAGGTCACATGCCTGGGCTGTTTGCGTTACCGCCATGTCATTCTCCTCAATTAAGTGCCTGGTGCTTTTGCCAGACACTGGTTGTAATTTTATTACAGTGCACTGTACTGCTTTTACGTGAATCCGGAAACCGTAAACGCTTATCCAGCCGTGCTGTTACCGCGAACAGCCGCTTTATTGGCGTATAACCCATCAAAATGGATAAAAAAGTCGTATTTTTCGTACCCATGACGAAGTATGAAAATCCGACTCCGATCATGTAATGAAAAAAAACAACAACTATTCTGTCCATTTTGCCCCGTTGCTCCATTAGCAGGGGTAATATCTATACACTAAATTGTGTATCGGTTTCCCCGTATCGCTGAAATCGTTTTTGCCCATGACCCATGAGTCTACCTACATCATGAATATGCTGGAAAAAATCCAGTTAAAACTGGAACATTTGAGCAAGTCAGAGCGTAAAGTCGCCGACATTATTCTTGCCTCTCCCGAGCGGGCAATCCATTCAAGCATCGCCGCACTTGCTGTAGAAGCGAATGTCAGCGAGCCAACGGTGAACCGTTTCTGTCGCAGCATGGACACCCGCGGCTTTCCTGATTTTAAACTGCATCTGGCGCAAAGTCTGGCAAATGGCACCCCTTATGTTAATCGCAATGTGGATGAGGATGACAGCGTAGAATCTTACACGGGGAAAATCTTCGAGTCAGCGATGGCAAGCCTCGACCACGTTCGCCAGTCGCTGGATAACGCGGCGGTAAACCGGGCGGTAGATTTATTAACCCAGGCGAAGAAAATTGCCTTCTTTGGTTTAGGTTCTTCCGCCGCGGTAGCGCATGACGCGATGAATAAATTTTTCCGCTTTAACGTGCCGGTAATTTATTCCGACGATATTGTTCTGCAACGCATGAGTTGTATGAATTGTAGCGACGACGACGTCATTGTGCTTATTTCTCATACCGGAAGAACCAAAAGTCTGGTTGAACTGGCGCAGTTAGCGCGGGAAAACGATGCCATGGTTATCGCCCTCACCTCTCCCGGTACGCCACTGGCACGGGAAGCCACGCTGGCAATTACCCTCGATGTACCGGAAGATACTGACATTTATATGCCCATGGTCTCTCGACTTGCTCAACTGACCGTGATAGATGTGCTGGCTACAGGATTTACTTTGCGCCGAGGGGCAAAATTTAGAGATAACTTGAAGCGTGTCAAGGAAGCGCTCAAGGAATCGCGTTTTGATAAAGAATTACTCATCAAGAGTGATGACCGCTAAAAGCAATAACAATGTTCTACCCTTTTATCATCCGGGTTGTTCATTTACCGTTAATGTTTGAGAACGGCCGGATCAATGTTCACGCAACACCAAGTTGTTTCAGTCAACGGAGTATTACATGTCCAGAAGGCTTCGCAGAACCAAAATCGTTACCACGTTAGGCCCGGCAACTGACCGCGATAACAACCTTGAGAAGATTATCGCCGCGGGTGCGAACGTCGTACGTATGAACTTTTCCCACGGCTCTCCAGAAGATCACAAACTGCGGGCGGATAAAGTCCGTGAAATTGCCGCAAAACTGGGACGTCATGTAGCTATTTTGGGTGACCTGCAGGGACCTAAAATCCGCGTATCCACCTTTAAAGAAGGTAAAGTATTTCTTAACGTTGGCGACAAGTTCCTGTTAGACGCCAACCTCGGCAAAGGCGAAGGCGACAAAGAAAAAGTCGGTATTGATTATAAAGGGCTGCCTGCTGACGTCGTGCCTGGCGATATCCTGCTGCTCGACGACGGTCGCGTACAGCTTAAGGTGCTGGAAGTTCAGGGCATGAAAGTCTTCACCGAAGTCACCGTCGGTGGCCCGCTATCCAATAACAAGGGCATCAACAAACTGGGCGGCGGTCTCTCTGCTGAAGCCCTGACCGAAAAAGACAAAGCCGACATCATTACCGCAGCACAAATCAGCGTTGACTATCTGGCTGTCTCCTTCCCGCGCTGCGGCGAAGATCTGAATTATGCCCGCCGTCTGGCGCGCGATGCCGGTTGCGATGCGAAAATTGTCGCCAAAGTAGAACGTGCAGAAGCCGTCTGCGACCAGAATGCGATGGATGACATCATCCTGGCTTCTGACGTAGTGATGGTAGCCCGTGGCGACCTGGGTGTTGAAATCGGTGACCCTGAGCTGGTAGGTATTCAGAAAGCGTTGATTCGTCGCGCGCGCCAGCTGAACCGTGCGGTCATCACCGCTACGCAGATGATGGAGTCGATGATTACCAACCCAATGCCGACTCGTGCGGAAGTGATGGATGTGGCTAACGCCGTCCTCGACGGCACCGATGCCGTGATGCTCTCTGCAGAAACAGCAGCAGGTCAGTACCCGGCGGAAACCGTCGCGGCAATGGCGCGCGTCTGTCTCGGCGCTGAAAAGATCCCGAGCATCAACGTCTCTAAACACCGCCTTGACGTGCAGTTTGATAACGTTGAAGAAGCGATTGCGATGTCAGCGATGTACGCTGCTAACCACCTGAAAGGGGTCACCGCTATCATCGCAATGACGGAGTCCGGTCGCACTGCGCTGATGACTTCTCGTATCAGTTCCGGTCTGCCGATTTTCGCGATGTCCCGTCATGAGCGTACGCTGAATCTGACCTCCCTGTACCGCGGTGTCACCCCGGTTCACTTCGACAGCGAAACTGACGGCGTCGTTGCCGCCAATGAAGCGGTGAACCTGCTGCGCGATAAAGGCTACCTGGTTTCTGGTGACCTGGTGATCGTGACCCAGGGCGATGTGATGAGCACTATCGGCTCAACCAATACCACGCGTATTCTGACCGTAGAATAAGTCGCTTAAATGTAAAAAAGCCTCTCGTTTGAGAGGCTTTTTTTTATTTCTTCGGATAGAGATCTTTGCGCTTATAGGGCTCAATCTCGCCGGGTTTACGCGTCTTAAGCAGTTTCAGAATCCAGGTGTATTGTTCGACATGAGGCGTGACAAAAATCTCCACCTCTTCGTTCATCCGTCTGGCAATGGTGTGGTCATCCGCCGTCAGGATGTCATCCATCGGTGGACGAACATGGATCGTCAGGCGGTGCGTTCTCCCATCGTATACGGGGAACAGCGGTACCACGCGCGCGTGGCAGACTTTCATCAGACGACCAATCGCCGGTAACGTTGCTTTATAGGTAGCAAAAAAATCGACAAACTCGCTGTGTTCAGGCCCATGGTCCTGATCCGGCAGGTAGTATCCCCAATATCCCTGACGGACAGACTGAATAAACGGTTTGATGCCATCATTACGCGCATGCAAACGACCACCAAAGCGACGGCGTACCGTGTTCCAGACGTAATCGAATACCGGGTTCCCCTGATTGTGGAACATCGCCGCCATTTTCTGTCCCTGGGACGCCATCAGCATCGCCGGGATATCTACACCCCAGCCATGTGGAACGAGAAAAATAACTTTTTCATCGTTGCGCCGCATCTCTTCGATGATTTCCAGGCCTTGCCAGTCAACACGGTTTTGAATCTTCTCCGGGCCACGTATGGCCAGTTCCGCCATCATGACCATCGCCTGAGGGGCGGTCGCGAACATCTCATCGACAATGGCTTCGCGCTCAGCTTCGCTGCGTTCTGGAAAACAAAGGGATAAATTGATCAGTGCTCTTCGACGTGAGCTTTTTCCCAAGTGTCCGACCATCCGTCCAAGCTTTGCCAGAATAGGATCGCGAAATGACGCAGGTGTTAACGCAATCCCAGCTATCGCCGCTACACCCAGCCAGGCGCCCCAGTAGCGCGGATGGCGAAATGATTTATGAAACTCAGGGATATACTCAATATTCTTTTTTTTCGTTTCCATGCTTTTCCAGTGTCTGGTGCCGCGAAAAGTAAATCTGCTGATAGTGTAGCGGCGCACCGTGCGCCGTACAAAATAAAAAAGCCGGCACGCATAGCGTACCGGCTTTATCAGTGTACTAATTAATCAAAACGTAGCTGAGGCATAACCTCTTTCACCTGCGCCAGGTAATCGGTGCGATCCGAGCCGGTCAGACCCTCTGTACGCGGCAGTTTCGCCGTCAAAGGGTTCACGGCTTGCTGGTTAACCCATACTTCATAGTGCAGATGCGGACCCGTTGAACGCCCGGTGTTACCTGACAGCGCGATACGATCGCCACGTTTCACTTTTTGACCTGGTTTCACCAACAGCTTACGCAGGTGCATATAGCGCGTGGTGTAGGTGCGACCATGACGAACCGCAACATAGTATCCGGCAGCGCCGCTACGCTTCGCTACAACCACTTCACCATCGCCCACCGACAGTACCGGCGTCCCCTGAGGCATCGCAAAGTCGACACCTTTGTGCGGCGCTACGCGTCCAGTCACCGGATTCAGGCGACGCGGGTTAAAGTTCGAGGAAATACGGAACTGTTTCGCCGTCGGGAAACGCATGAAGCCTTTCGCCAGCCCGGTACCGTTACGGTCATAGAACTTACCGTCTGCAGCACGGATGGCATAATAGTCTTTGCCTTCAGAACGTAAACGCACGCCCAGCAGTTGGCTTTGCTCGCGCTTGCCGTCCAGCATTTCGCGAGACATCAGCACCGAGAACTCATCGCCTTTTTTCAGTTTGCGGAAATCCATCTGCCACTGCATGGCCTTAATCACTGCGCTGATTTCAGAGCTGGTCAGCCCGGCATCTTTGGCGCTGGCGACGAAGCTTCCGCCCACCGTGCCTTTGATACGACTGTTAACCCAATCGCCCTGCTGCATTTCACTGCTCATTTTGAAACCCGTCGCAGTGCGATCGTAAGTACGGGTTTCACGGCGGGATACTTCCCAGGTCAGACGCTGCAGGTCACCTTCCGCGCTTAAGGTCCATGAAAGCTGCTGACCAATTTTCAGATTACGCAGCTCTTTATCGGAAGCAGCGAGTTGACTGATATCGCCCATATCGATGCCGTACTGATTCAGAATACTGCTCAGCGTATCGCCAGTGGAGACGACATACTCATGCACACCGGCTTCACCAGACGTTTTGTCATCCAGTTCATCCTGTGGAATGGCTTCGTCTTCTTGTGCAGCCTGATCAATAGGTTCGCTTGCCTCAGGTAACAGTGAACGAATCTCGCTTTTTTCCAGCTCGATAGTTTTAACGATGGGTGCAGAATCGGGATGGTAAACATAAGGCCGCCAGACGGCGACGGCCAATGTCAGTACGGTAAGCGACCCCAGCATAACACGATGGGGTCGCGGCAGATTATTAAATGCCAGAGCGACAGAGCGGGCTATCTGTTGCACGTATTCACTTCCTCATTAATCTCCTTTCAGGCAGCTCGCATACTGGTTGGCTAATTGGTTCAAAAACGCTGAATAGCTTGTTTTACCCAGTTTGATATTCGTACCGAGCGGATCCAACGTTCCCATTCGAACGGATGTCCCTCTCGCGACGGCTTCAACGACCGCTGGCCTGAACTGTGGCTCAGCAAAAACGCAGGTTGCTTTTTGCTCAACCAACTGTGTTCTTATTTCATGTAAACGCTGCGCACCAGGTTGAATCTCAGGGTTCACGGTAAAGTGACCAAGCGGTGTTAGTCCGTAGTGTTTTTCGTAGTAGCCATAGGCGTCATGAAAAACGAAATAACCTTTTCCCTTGAGCGGTGCGAGCTCGTTACCTACCTGCTTATCGGTTGCGGCTAATTGTGCCTCAAAATCCTTCAGGTTGGCGTCAAGTTTGGCTCGACTTTGCGGCATAAGTTCCACTAATTTTTCATGGATTGCAACCGCTGAGGCCCGCGCTATCTCTGGGGAAAGCCAAAGATGCATGTTGTAATCGCCGTGATGGTGATGCTCGTCACTTTTTTCACTGCCAGCGTCATTGTGTCCATGATCGTCATCGTCGTCGTCAGCACCTTTCATGAGTAACGGTTTCACGTCATTGAGCTGCGCAATCGTTACCTGTTTCGCGTTAGGAATATTCTTGACTGACTTTTCCATAAACGCTTCCATCTCAGGTCCAATCCAAACGACTAAGTCCGCGCCCTGTAAGCGTTTTACGTCTGATGGACGCAGTGAATAGTCGTGTTCGGAAGCCCCGTCAGGCAGCAAAACTTCAGTGTCTGTTACCCCGTCCGCAATGGCCAAAGCAATAAATCCCAGCGGCTTGAGCGAGGCCACCACAGCAGCATTTGCTGCCTGTGTTGCACTACCCCAAAGAGCAGCGGATAATGCTGCGAAAAGAAGCGTATTTTTATGTAACATAATGCGACCAATCATCGTAATGAATGTAAGAAATGTGATATTATAACATTCTATAACTTCTGCAAGACTAAAATTGATATGACGACTTTGGTTTCACTGGAAAATGTCTCGGTCTCTTATGGTCAACGCCGCGTCCTGTCTGACGTATCGCTTGAACTTCGACCCGGTAAAATTTTAACGCTTCTCGGCCCAAATGGTGCCGGGAAGTCTACGCTGGTGCGCGTTGTATTAGGACTGGTAGCGGCTGATGAGGGAGTTATCAAGCGTAATGGCCAATTGCGGATTGGCTATGTACCGCAAAAACTGTACCTCGATACTACGCTTCCGCTGACGGTAAGCCGGTTTATGCGCTTACGTCCCGGCACCAAAAAAGAGGATATCCTTCCGGCACTGAAGCGCGTTCAGGCCGGACATCTGATGAATGCGCCGATGCAAAAGCTCTCTGGCGGGGAAACGCAACGCGTCCTGTTAGCCCGTGCTTTATTGAATAAACCTCAGCTACTGGTGCTCGATGAGCCGACCCAGGGCGTAGATGTCAATGGGCAGGTCGCACTGTACGACCTTATCGACCAGTTGCGACGTGAACTGGATTGCGCCGTACTGATGGTTTCCCATGACCTGCATCTGGTGATGGCCAAAACCGATGAAGTACTGTGCCTGAACCATCATATTTGCTGTTCCGGTGCACCGGAAGTGGTTTCCATGCACCCGGAATTCATCTCAATGTTCGGGCAACGCGGCGCCGAACAACTCGGAATTTACCGTCATAATCACAATCACCGCCACGATTTACAGGGTCGTATCGTCTTACGCCGGGGAAATGGTCACTCATGATTGAATTGTTATTACCCGGTTGGTTAGCCGGGATCATGCTGGCCTGTGCTGCTGGCCCACTCGGCTCGTTTGTGGTCTGGCGTCGAATGTCTTATTTCGGTGATACGCTGGCCCACGCTTCGCTGCTGGGAGTCGCCTTTGGCCTGCTGCTGGATGTAAACCCTTTCTATGCGGTTATCGCCGTCACTTTGTTGCTGGCTGGCGGTCTGGTATGGCTTGAAAAGCGCCCTCACCTCGCGATCGATACCTTACTGGGCATTATGGCGCATAGTGCATTGTCGCTGGGGCTGGTTGTCGTCAGCCTGATGTCCAACATCCGTGTCGATCTGATGGCTTACCTGTTTGGTGATTTGCTCGCCGTGACGCCTGAAGATCTTATCTCCATCGCCATCGGCGTGGTTATTGTTCTGGCGATTCTGTTCTGGCAGTGGCGTAACCTGCTGTCGATGACCATCAGTCCGGATCTGGCATTTGTCGATGGCGTGAAGCTGCAACGCGTGAAGCTGCTGCTGATGCTGGTTACGGCGTTAACGATTGGCGTGGCGATGAAGTTTGTCGGGGCGTTGATTATCACCTCGCTGCTTATTATCCCTGCGGCGACCGCCCGTCGCTTTGCCCGTACGCCGGAACAGATGGCAGGAGTTGCCGTTGGTGTGGGAATGATAGCGGTTACAGGCGGGTTGACCTTCTCGGCCTTCTATGACACCCCGGCAGGTCCCTCCGTGGTGCTGTGTGCCGCGCTGCTGTTTATTTTCAGCATGATGAAAAAGCAAGCGAGCTAAGCATGCGTTGCCCGGTGGCGCTGCGCTTACCGGGCCTACAAAATCGCCCAGGCCTTATAAGCGTAGCGACATCATGCATTAAGGCATCTGTGGCGGTGTAATGCCAAAATGGTTCCAGGCGCGCACGGTTGCCATACGTCCACGCGGCGTACGCTGCAGAAAACCTTGCTGAATCAGATATGGCTCAAGCACGTCCTCAATGGTTTCACGCTCTTCCCCGATCGCCGCTGCCAGGTTATCCAGTCCGACCGGTCCGCCAAAGAATTTGTCGATAACCGCCAGCAGCAACTTACGGTCCATATAATCAAATCCTTCCGCATCCACATTGAGCATATCCAGCGCCTGAGCGGCGATATCTGCTGAAATCGTGCCGTCATGCTTCACTTCGGCGAAATCACGTACCCGGCGTAATAAGCGGTTGGCGATACGCGGCGTACCGCGAGCGCGGCGTGCCACTTCCAGCGCGCCTTCATCGCTCATTTCCAGGCCCATAAAACGCGCACTGCGTCCTACAATGTGCTGCAGATCAGCCACCTGATAGAATTCCAGGCGCTGTACAATACCAAAACGGTCACGCAACGGAGACGTTAACGACCCGGCGCGCGTCGTCGCCCCGATTAGCGTAAACGGTGGCAGATCGATCTTGATCGAACGTGCAGCCGGCCCTTCACCAATCATGATATCCAGCTGATAATCTTCCATCGCCGGATACAGCACCTCTTCCACCACCGGCGAAAGACGATGGATTTCATCGATAAACAGCACATCGTGGGGTTCAAGGTTGGTAAGCATTGCCGCCAGGTCACCCGCTTTTTCCAGTACCGGACCGGACGTGGTGCGCAGATTAACGCCCATTTCATTGGCGACAATATTGGCAAGCGTGGTTTTACCAAGACCTGGAGGACCGAAAATCAGCAGGTGATCGAGAGCGTCCCCACGCAGCTTCGCCGCCTGGATAAAAATCTCCATTTGCGAACGGACCTGAGGCTGGCCAATATACTCTTCCAGCAATTTAGGGCGGATCGCACGATCCACCAGGTCTTCAGGGGTCGTGCTGACAGCCGAAATCAGGCGATCTGCTTCAATCATCCTTTACCTCACAATGCCGCGCGAAGCGCTTCACGAATCAGGGTTTCACTGCTGGCATCAGGGCGGGCAATTTTGCTCACCATGCGGCTGGCTTCTTGTGGTTTATAGCCCAACGCCACCAGCGCAGCAACCGCTTCCTGCTCGGCGTCGTCCGTTGTCGGACTGGCCGGAGAGGTCAGAACCAGATCCGCCGCCGGGGTAAAGAGGTCACCATGCAGGCCTTTAAAGCGGTCTTTCATTTCAACAATCAAACGCTCTGCGGTTTTCTTACCAATGCCCGGTAATTTCACTAACGCGCCAAGCTCTTCGCGCTCAACGGCATTAACAAACTGCTGCGCAGACATTCCGGAGAGGATCGCCAGCGCCAGCTTCGGCCCCACGCCATTGGTTTTGATTAACTCTTTAAACAGCGTGCGCTCTTGCTTGTTGTTAAAGCCATACAGCAGTTGAGCGTCTTCACGCACCACAAAATGGGTGAAGATAATCGCTTCCTGCCCGGCTTCCGGCAACTCGTAGAAACAGGTCATCGGCATATGCACTTCATAGCCTACCCCACCCGTTTCCAGAAGGACCAGCGGGGGTTGTTTTTCAATAATGATGCCTCTGAGTCTGCCTATCACGTGACGCTCCTGCGTTAAGGGCTAAAAGGTAATGCGCTATCATAAAAAAAGGCTGGATAGATATCCAGCCTCATTTGTCACTAACGTAATCGACCTCGCGCCAAATTCAGCCTCGACTCGCTCATTTGCATGGCATTCTGACTGACATGGCAGTGGGTAATAGCAATCGCCAGCGCATCCGCGGCATCCGCTTGCGGATTCGCCGGGAGTTTTAGCAGCGTGCGCACCATATGCTGGACCTGGCTTTTTTCCGCACTACCGATCCCCACCACAGTCTGTTTTACCTGGCGGGCCGCGTATTCAAAGACCGGTAGATCCTGATTGGTCGCCGCAACGATTGCCACGCCGCGTGCCTGTCCAAGCTTTAGCGCCGAGTCAGCGTTCTTCGCCATAAAGACCTGCTCAATGGCAAAATAGTCCGGCTGGAACTGGGTGATGATTTCCGTCACGCCCGCGTAAATTAACTTCAGACGTGACGGGAGATCGTCGACTTTGGTGCGGATACAACCGCTGCCGAGGTAGGTCAGCTGTCTGCCGACCTGACGAATAACGCCATAACCGGTGATGCGCGACCCCGGGTCAATGCCGAGAATGATAGACATCACGCACCTCCTGTCAGGTTGTGGTACAGCCACCTCATTCTAAGGTAGCTGCAACCTCATCAGAGATCTCGCCGTTATGGTAAACTTCCTGCACGTCGTCGCAGTCTTCCAGCATATCGATCAGACGCAACAACTTCGGCGCTGTTTCTGCATCCATATCTGCTTTGGTGGATGGAATCATAGACACTTCAGCCGCGTCCGCTTTCAGACCCGCCGCTTCCAGCGCGTCACGCACTTTACCCATCTCTTCCCACGCGGTGTAAACGTCAATTGCGCCGTCGTCGAAGGTCACCACGTCTTCAGCACCTGCTTCCAGCGCCGCTTCCATGATGGCGTCTTCGTCCCCTTGTTCAAAGGAGATCACGCCTTTTTTGCTGAACAGGTAAGCCACGGAACCGTCGGTACCGAGGTTGCCGCCCGTTTTCGTGAACGCGTGACGCACTTCCGCAACAGTACGGTTACGGTTGTCAGACAGACATTCAATCATAACGGCTGTACCGCCAGGACCATAACCTTCATAGATGATGGTTTCCATGTTGGTATCTTCATCACCACCCACACCGCGCGCGATTGCACGGTTCAGGGTGTCACGGGTCATGTTGTTAGCCAGCGCTTTATCAACCGCTGCACGCAGACGCGGGTTAGCGTCCGGATCGCCGCCGCCGAGTTTTGCCGCCGTCACCAGCTCACGAATTATTTTGGTGAAAATTTTACCGCGTTTAGCATCCTGCGCTGCTTTACGGTGTCTGGTGTTGGCCCATTTACTATGACCTGCCATAAATAATATCTCCAAAAAGCGCGCCTTTTCAGGCGACGTTAATTACAAACTCTTCAATCGCCTGCCGGTTACTCCACGACTTGGTTAATTGGGCGGCTTCAACCGCATTAACCCAACGATAGGTCAGATGTTCGGTGAACACGATCTCTCGTTCTGAGGGAAGTGCCAGGCAAAACCAGGATTCAGTATTTCGTTCAATTCCCGGTGCATAGCGATGACGTAAATGGCTAAAAATCTCAAACTCCACCGTGCGCTGACAGTCAATTAAGGTCAGTTGCTCAGATGCAACATCAATGGCGACCTCTTCCTTTACTTCGCGCATAGCGGCTTGCGACGCGGTTTCACCCTCTTCAAGGCTGCCGGTGACCGACTGCCAGAAATCAGGATCGTCGCGTCGCTGTAACATCAGCACTCTCCCGGTGTCCTTTGCATAAATCACGACTAACACCGAGACAGGCTGTTTGTATGTCATATCAGTTATTCTCGGCCTTCTTAACAACCTGAATGCTCAGTTCCGCCAGCGCAGCTTCGTTGGCAAAGCTCGGCGCTTCAGTCATCAGACACGCTGCAGCAGTGGTTTTTGGGAAAGCAATAACGTCACGAATGTTGTCAGTACCGGTCAGCAGCATAGTCAGACGGTCCAGACCAAACGCCAGGCCCGCATGCGGTGGTGTACCATATTTTAGCGCATCCAGCAGGAAGCCGAATTTCTCACGCTGCTCTTGCTCGTTAATGCCCAGAATACCGAATACGGTCTGCTGCATGTCGCCGTTGTGAATACGCACAGAACCGCCGCCCACTTCGTAGCCGTTGATAACCATATCGTATGCGTTAGCAACCGCGTCTTCCGGCGCAGCTTTCAGCTCAGCAGCTGTCATATCTTTCGGCGCGGTGAACGGGTGGTGCATTGCGGTCAGTCCGCCTTCACCATCGTCTTCAAACATTGGGAAGTCGATAACCCACAGCGGCGCCCATTTGGCTTCGTCGGTAATGTTCAGGTCTTTACCCAGTTTCAGACGCAGCGCGCCCATCGCGTCGGCAACCACTTTCTTGTTGTCGGCACCGAAGAAAATCATGTCGCCGTCTTGCGCACCGGTACGCGCCAGAATCGCTTCCACGATTTCTGCGTTCAGGAACTTAGCAACCGGGCTGGTGATACCTTCCAGACCTTTCGCACGCTCGGTGACTTTGATGTAAGCCAGACCTTTCGCGCCGTAAATCTTAATAAAGTTACCGTAATCGTCAATTTGCTTACGGCTCAGTGCGGCACCACCCGGTACACGCAGAGCAGCTACGCGGCCTTTCGCATCGTTTGCCGGACCAGAGAACACTGCGAACTCAACGTCTTTCACCAGATCGGCAACGTCAACCAGCTCCATCGGGTTACGCAGGTCTGGTTTATCGGAACCGTAACGACGCTCAGCTTCGGCAAAAGTCATGATCGGGAAATCACCCAGATCCACCCCTTTAACTTCCAGCCACAGATTACGCACCAGCGCTTCCATCACTTCACGCACCTGCGGTGCGGTCATGAAGGAAGTCTCAACGTCGATCTGGGTAAATTCAGGCTGACGGTCAGCACGTAAGTCTTCATCACGGAAGCATTTTACGATCTGATAGTAGCGGTCAAAGCCAGACATCATCAGCAGCTGTTTAAACAACTGAGGTGATTGCGGCAGCGCGTAGAATTTACCTTTATGTACGCGAGAAGGTACCAGGTAATCGCGCGCGCCTTCCGGCGTCGCTTTGGTCAGCATCGGTGTTTCGATGTCGAGGAAGCCGTGGTCGTCCATAAAACGACGCACCAGACTGGTAATTTTGGCACGCGTTTTCAGGCGCTGCGCCATTTCAGGGCGACGCAGATCTAAATAGCGATACTTCAGTCGCGCTTCTTCGGTGTTGACGTGGTTAGAGTCCAACGGCAGCGAGTCTGAACGGTTGATGATGGTCAGATCGGAGGCCAGCACTTCAATTTCGCCCGTCGCCATCTCGGCGTTGACGTTTTTCGCGTCACGCGCACGCACGGTGCCCGTAACCTGGATGCAGAACTCATTACGCAGTTCGGAGGCCAGCTTTAACGCGTCCGCACGGTCCGGATCGAAAAATACCTGCACGATACCTTCGCGGTCGCGCATATCGATAAAGATCAGGCTACCAAGATCACGACGACGGTTGACCCAACCACACAGAGTCACCTGCTGCCCCTCGTGGGACAGACGTAGCTGTCCGCAATATTCTGTACGCATGAGATATCCCTTAACTTTGCCGCAGGCGGATTGTCACCTGTCTCGCAGATGACGAAGTCGCAGCTTTAGCTGAATGTCACAACTGAATGAAAAAAGGCGGCTATTATACTGGAAATTCTGCCGCACGATAAGAGCCTACTGGGATAGACTCTTAGTCCGGTACTGACTGTACGCCTGTTTCCTGGACGGGCATTGCGTAATCTCACAAAAAATAACAAAAATTGTCGCCCCTTTCACACTGATTCGCGCTTAAGGTGTAACGGAATTCTATTTTTTACTGGAGTGAACATGCTGGAACTGAACGCAAAAACAACTGCCCTTGTCGTGATTGACTTACAGGAAGGGATCCTGCCTTTCGCTGGCGGACCTCATACGGCACACGCTGTGGTTGCCCGCACCGCGCAGTTGGCGGAAAAATTCCGTACCCACGGTTCCCCGGTGGTAATGGTGCGCGTCGGGTGGTCTGACGATTACGCCGAAGCGCTGAAACAACCAGTAGATGCTCAGACTCCAGCAAAAGCGTTGCCCGAAAACTGGTGGAATTACCCGGCTGCTCTGGGTAAATGCACCAGCGATCTCGAAGTAACCAAACGCCAGTGGGGAGCCTTCTATGGCACCGATCTGGAATTACAGCTGCGTCGCCGGGGTATCGATACCATCGTCCTGTGCGGCATCTCTACGAACATTGGCGTTGAGTCGACGGCGCGAAATGCGTGGGAGCTGGGTTTCAGTCTTATCATTGCAGAGGATGCCTGTAGCGCCGCCAGTGCTGAGCAACACCAGGGTAGCATGACTCACATTTTCCCCCGCATTGCGCGCGTTCGCAGCGTGGAGGAGATTTTGCAAGCGCTATGATCTATATCGGTTTACCCCAGTGGTCGCATCCAAAATGGGTGCGTTTGGGGATCACAAGCCTTGAAGAGTATGCCCGCCACTTTAACTGCGTGGAGGGCAACACCACGCTGTACGCACTGCCAAAAGCCGAGATTGTTGCGCGCTGGCAGGCACAGACCACCGATACGTTTCGATTTTGTTTTAAGTTTCCGGCGACCATTTCGCATAAGGCCGCGCTGCGTAATTGTGATGACCTGGTACAAGAATTTTTTACGCGCATGTCGCCGCTGGAGTCGCGCATTGGACAATACTGGCTGCAATTACCCGCGACTTTTAGCCCACGCGACCTGCCTGCCCTGTGGCAGTTTCTCGATGCGCTCCCCAAATGTTTTACCTACGGTGTGGAAGTTCGCCATCCAGACTTCTTTGCCAAAGGCGAAGCCGAACAGCTATTTAATCGCGGGTTACACGAGCGTGAAGTAAACCGGGTGATTCTGGACAGCCGCCCGGTACATGCCGCAATCCCACATACCGAAGCGATACGTGACGCCCAGCGCAAGAAACCGAAGGTTCCGGTGCATGCGGTGGTGACGGCAAACCATCCGATGGTACGCTTTATCGGTAGCGATGATATGGCACAAAACAGCGCGCTTTTTGCCGTCTGGCTGACCAAGCTGTCGCTATGGCATCACACCACGACGCCGTATCTGTTTTTGCATACGCCGGACATCGCGCAGGCCCCGGAGCTTGTTGATACGCTATGGGCAGATTTACGCAATGCTCTGCCACAGATCGGATCAGCGCCGTCTATTCCACAGCAATCTTCTCTTTTCTGAAAATGCCACCTATCATAGTCAAGGCCATCAGCCATTTTAAAAGGGAGTTTGTATGGTAAGCGCGCTTTATGCCGTATTGGGTGCGTTATTGTTAATAAAGTTCTCCTTTGACGTTGTTCGCCTGCGCATGCAATATCGCGTTGCCTATGGCGATGGAGGTTTTAGCGAACTGCAAAGCGCTATCCGCATTCACGGTAACGCGGTGGAATATATTCCCGTCGCGTTAGTGCTGCTGTTATTTATGGAAATGAACGGCGCAGAGACGTGGATGGTGCATCTTTGCGGGCTGATGTTGATTGCCGGACGACTGATGCATTATTACGGATTCCACCACCGGCTTTTCCGCTGGCGCCGTTCAGGCATGAGCGCAACCTGGTGTTCGCTGTTGCTAATGGTGCTGGCGAATCTTTGGTATATGCCCTGGGAGTTGGTTTTCTCCCTGCATTAGCGCACAATACGCCACTTTATTTTTCCCGGATTTTTACGTTATGTCTCACCGCGACACGCTTTTTTCTGCGCCTATCGCCAGTCTGGGTGACTGGACCTTTGATGAACGGGTAGCTGAAGTCTTCCCGGATATGATCCAGCGTTCCGTTCCTGGCTATTCCAATATTATTTCTATGATTGGCATGCTGGCCGAACGTTTCGTACAACCCAACACGCAGGTCTACGATCTGGGCTGTTCTCTGGGCGCGGCGACGCTCTCGGTGCGTCGCAATATTCATCACGAGAATTGCAAAATTATTGCTGTCGATAACTCCCCGGCGATGGTTGAGCGCTGCCGTCGTCACATCGACGCTTATAAAGCACCGACTCCGGTTGAGGTTGTCGAAGGCGATATTCGCAACATTACTATCGAAAATGCCTCGATGGTGGTGCTGAATTTTACCCTGCAATTCCTTGAGCCACCCGAGCGCCAGGCGTTGTTGGATAAGATTTATCAGGGGCTGAATCCCGGTGGCGCGTTGGTGCTATCTGAAAAATTCAGCTTCGAAGACGCGAACGTAGGCGAGTTGCTGTTCAACATGCACCACGACTTCAAACGAGCCAATGGCTATAGCGAACTGGAAATCAGCCAGAAGCGCAGCATGCTGGAGAACGTGATGCTCACCGACTCGGTCGAAACGCATAAAGCGCGACTGCATCAGGCCGGCTTTGAGCACAGCGAATTGTGGTTCCAGTGCTTCAACTTTGGCTCTCTGGTGGCGTTGAAAGCTGAGGTTAGCGCATGATCGATTTTGGTAACTTTTATCAGTTGATTGCCAAAAATCATCTGTCCCATTGGCTGGAAACACTTCCGGCGCAAATCGCTGCCTGGCAGCGCGATCAGCACGGTCTTTTTAAACAATGGTCAAACGCCGTCGAGTTTCTGCCCGAGCTAACGCCGCATCGTCTGGACTTACTGCATAGCGTTACCGCAGAAAGCAAAGAGCCGCTCAGCGAAGGTCAGCTTAAACGCATAGACACCCTGATGCGTAACCTGATGCCATGGCGTAAAGGACCGTACTCGCTGTACGGCGTCAACATCGATACCGAATGGCGTTCCGACTGGAAGTGGGATCGCGTCCTGCCGCACTTGTCTGATCTCACCGGACGTACCATTCTTGATGTCGGCTGCGGCAGTGGCTATCACATGTGGCGCATGATTGGCGCGGGCGCACATCTGGCGGTCGGTATCGACCCGACCCAACTGTTCCTGTGCCAGTTTGAGGCGGTGCGTAAACTGCTGGGCAATGACCAGCGCGCGCATCTGCTGCCGCTGGGTATTGAACAGCTTCCGGCGCTCAACGCCTTTGATACCGTATTCTCCATGGGCGTGCTTTATCACCGCCGCTCGCCGCTGGAACACCTGTGGCAGTTAAAGGATCAGTTGGTTAAAGATGGCGAACTGGTACTGGAAACGCTGGTCGTCGAAGGCGATGAAAATACCGTGCTGGTGCCGGGCGATCGCTACGCCCAGATGCGTAACGTTTACTTTATCCCGTCTGCACTGGCGCTAAAAAACTGGCTGGAAAAATGCGGGTTTGTTGATGTGCGCATTGCCGACGTATGTGTGACCACTACCGAAGAACAGCGCCGCACCGAATGGATGATTACCGAATCGCTGGCCGACTTCCTTGACCCGAACGACCACAGCAAGACGGTGGAAGGCTACCCCGCCCCACTGCGTGCGGTATTGATTGCGCGTAAACCGTAGTCATTTTTGTCAAATGACTATTACGTATAGCACCATTTCTCCAAAATAGTTCGGTTTGCAACAAGGCGGCGACGCAGCAAATCCCTGGGAGCGTAGATAACTACGTGACCGGGGTGAGCGAGGAAAGCCAACACAGTTGCAGACCGAAATATGCAGGAGAAGGAGAAAAAAAGGCCCCTGTTGAAATTGCAGGGGCCTGGTACGAGCAAGCATCATATTGGGCGACATGATGCAACGGTAAAATCAGTTGGCCTGATGGTGTGCAATGATTGCTTTCATTTCAGCAACCGCCGCCCCGTCTACCGCATAGCGAGAATACTCATCCGCCTGCGCATCCGAAGACATCGACAACCCCGAATTGCGATAACGCATTGGTGAAGCCAGCCATACTCCGGCAGAACTGTGGACTTCCTGCACCCCAGCATCAAGGAACAGGGACAAATTCGAGGCGCGAACCCCCGCTCCGGCCATAATGATTGGAGCACCAGGCTGCGCAATAAGTTCCATTATTTTTGTTAAACCTTGCGCCGCATCTGATTTTTGCCCGGAGGTGAGTACTCTGGCGATGCCCAAATCAGCTAATTTTTTAAGCGTATTGAGTGGGTTAGCACACATATCAAAGGCACGATGAAAAGTGACTTGCAGTGAACCGGCGGCGATCATTATTTTCTCCATGCGCGGCATATCGACATCGCCATTCGCATCTAAAATGCCGGTCACCAGCCCTGAGAACCCCAGTTCTCTGACCATCGCTATATCATCCAGCATTGCAGCGAATTCACCTTCGGTGTAACAAAAGTCGCCTCCACGTGGACGAATAATGGGATTGACGGGAATCGAAATGTGCTGGCGAACAGAACGCAAGACGCCCAGTGAAGGCGTTAAGCCCCCTTCTTTGGGTGCCGAGCAAAGCTCAATACGATCCGCGCCGTTTTGCTGCGCCGTGCGCGCGCACTCCATGCTGTAACAGCAGATTTCCAGTATAGTCATGCTCACTCCTGACGCTCGCTTGCCACAATGGTTTCAATCGACCACGGGTGGAATTTTATCGTCACGCTACCATCGCTAACCGCCAGCGTCGGATTCGGTAAACGTTCACGTTCTCCTTTTGGCGAGCTGGTTTTCACAAATATACCAGGTTGACTCAGACCGTGATCGGAAAGCAGCGCCAGCGCTCGCGCATTCAGCGTTTGTGCCTCACCCGGCAGAACAATTTCAATATGTTCCCAGCCTTCATGTGGGTAACGTTTTTCGCCCGGCCACGGCAGTTCGACGATGGAAAATTGCCAATGTTGCACACAAACCGGCTCATACAGTTTAAAAAGACAAATAGGTCTGCCGTTAATGATGTTTTCTGACAACAATTCACCGCACTGTTCAAACCCACGACGCCAGCGTTCTGCAGTGGTATTTTGATGGCAACGCAAGGAAATGTGATCGGCTTCCAGACCTGTGATATCCAGCCCAAGACGGGTAGAAAGTTCCGTTAATGCCTGCGTGAAATGCGGTAAATCTGCAGAAATATCCTGTAGTTCTGCAACGGTTTGCCAGTTCGCCATATTAAAAGCTCATATCCATGTTCAAAGTCGCTAATTTACTCTGTTGCGCTGCGCCATCCAACCGCTGTTTTCTCCGAACACGTCATGGATAAATTTACGCCATTGCATGGTTTATATTTCAGGCTACTGGCGGTACACACAATGCTGACGGCAACGGGCATTTGCAGTATACTCCCGCCCTTAATTCTTAAACTGGTGCGGTGAATTTTAGACCGCTTCATAAATGTAAGGTATTCCGGTGAATATTCAGGCTCTTCTCTCAGAAAAAGTCAGTCAGGCCATGATTGCTGCAGGCGCGCCTGCAGATTGCGAACCACAGGTTCGTCAGTCAGCAAAAGTACAGTTCGGCGACTATCAAGCTAACGGCATGATGGCTGTCGCTAAAAAACTGGGTATGGCGCCGCGACAACTGGCTGAGCAGGTGCTGACTCATCTGGATCTCAACGGGATTGCCAGCAAAGTTGAAATTGCAGGCCCGGGCTTTATCAACATTTTTCTCGACCCGGCATTTCTGGCGCAGCACGTTCAGCAGGCGCTGGCTTCCGATCGTCTGGGCGTCACCCAACCGGCTAAACAAACCGTTGTGGTTGACTACTCCGCGCCTAACGTAGCGAAAGAGATGCACGTTGGTCACCTGCGTTCCACCATCATCGGTGACGCGGCGGTGCGTACGCTGGAATTCCTTGGTCACAAGGTTATCCGCGCCAACCACGTCGGCGACTGGGGTACTCAGTTCGGTATGCTCATCGCATGGCTGGAAAAACAGCAGCAGGAAAATGCCGGAGAGATGGCGCTGGCTGACCTGGAAGGTTTCTACCGTGACGCGAAAAAACATTACGACGAAGATGAAGCCTTCGCGGAACGCGCCCGTAGTTATGTCGTGAAGCTGCAAGGCGGCGACGAATACTTCCGCGAGATGTGGCGTAAACTGGTCGACATTACCATGTCGCAGAACCAGTTAACCTACGATCGCCTCAACGTTACCCTGACCCGTGACGACGTCATGGGCGAGAGCCTTTACAACCCGATGCTGCCTGGCATCGTGGCCGATCTCAAAGCCAAAGGCCTGGCTGTTGAAAGCGAAGGCGCTACCGTCGTATTCCTTGATGAGTATAAAAACAAGGAAGGCGAACCGATGGGCGTTATCATTCAGAAGAAAGATGGCGGCTATCTCTACACCACAACCGACATCGCCTGTGCCAAGTATCGTTACGAAACCCTGCATGCCGATCGCGTACTGTATTACATCGACTCTCGTCAGCATCAGCACTTAATGCAGGCCTGGACCATCGTACGTAAAGCTGGTTATGTGCCGGATTCGGTGCCGCTGGAACACCACATGTTCGGTATGATGCTGGGCAAAGACGGTAAACCATTCAAAACCCGCGCTGGCGGCACGGTTAAACTGGCCGATCTGCTGGATGAAGCGCTGGAGCGCGCACGTCGCCTGGTCGCGGAGAAGAACCCGGACATGCCTGCCGATGAGCTGGAAAAGCTGGCAAATGCGGTCGGTATCGGCGCGGTGAAATACGCGGATCTGTCCAAAAACCGTACCACCGACTATATCTTCGACTGGGACAACATGCTGGCGTTCGAAGGCAATACCGCGCCGTACATGCAGTATGCTTACACCCGCGTACTGTCCGTATTCCGTAAAGCGGATATCGACGAAAGCGCGCTGGCAAATGCGCAGGTGATTATCAACGAAGATCGCGAGGCTCAGCTGGCTGCGCGTTTGCTGCAGTTTGAAGAAACGCTGACCGTTGTTGCACGTGAAGGTACACCGCACGTGATGTGTGCTTACCTGTACGACGTTGCCGGTCTGTTCTCTGGCTTCTACGAGCACTGCCCTATCCTCAGCGCTGAAAACGAAGAGGTTCGTAACAGCCGACTGAAACTGGCACAACTGACGGCGAAAACCCTGAAGCTGGGTCTGGATACACTGGGTATCGAAACCGTAGAACGTATGTAATTACCTCAAGTAATGTGAAAGCCCGCGCTATGTCGCGGGCTTTTTTATTTTCCCTGACCCGTTCTCATGGCAGCGCAATCAGGCCTACGAGAAGCGGCTACGTTCACTGTAATTTGTAACAGCCCACAAGGAATGACACATTTCCCTAGAGATATGGAACATTTTTTGCCTGTCATCCCGTTTAAGCCTCCGTATCATTAGGCGGCGAATTAATCGGGTACGGGTCAATGACATTCAGAGATTTTGAGGCGGAAGAAAAACTCTTTCAGCGGCGTGTATTGGTGGCCTTTGGCCTGGTGGTCATCTGTTTTGGCATCCTGATTTACAATCTGTATAACTTACAAATCTGTCAGCACCAGTATTACACCACCCGGTCGAATGCAAACGACATCAAAATGCTACCCGTCGCCCCCACGCGTGGCATGATTTACGATCGCAACGGCATCCCGCTGGTGCGCAACGTCACCTGGTACGATATTTCCGTTACGCCTTATAAAATCAGCGATATGAATGCGTTAATCCAGCAGCTCACGCCCATCGTTGACCTCACTCCTGATGATATTGATCAGTTTCGCCATGAGCTAAAAGCCAGCAGCCGCTATCGTCCGGTCGTGCTAAAAAATGCGCTTACCGATGTGGAAATCGCCCGTTTCTCGGTAAACCAGTTTCATTTTAGCGGCGTAAACATCAATAGCTACGAAGACCGCCAGTATCCCTATGGCGCGGCGCTGGCACATGTCCTTGGCTATGTTTCAAAAATCAATGACAACGACCTGAAAGCTCTGGATCAAAAGGGTCAGGCTGAGAACTACGCCGCCGATCACAATATCGGTAAGCAAGGTATTGAGCGCTATTACGAAAATGAACTGCATGGAAAGACCGGTTATCAGGAGGTGGAAGTAGATAACCACGGACGCATCGTACGCCTGCTCAAAGATGTGCCGCCCGTTGCCGGAAAAAATATCCATTTAACGCTGGATTTACATTTACAGCAATATATTGAGAGCTTGTTGGCTGGCCAGCGTGCCGCCGTTTTAGTTGAAGATCCACACGACGGTTCTGTACTGGCGATGGTCTCAAACCCCAGCTATGACCCTAATCCGTTTGTCAAAGGCATTAGCTATCAGGACTATAACAAGCTACTCCAGGATAAAGACCTGCCATTAATCAACCGCGTCACACAGGGATTGTACCCCCCCGCTTCAACGGTCAAACCGTATATGGCGATGTCAGCATTACTAAACGGTGTGATCACGCCGCAGACCAGTTTCTTCGGTGCTCCTACCTGGACGCTACCCGGCACCGAGCGACATTACCGTGACTGGAAAAAAACGGGCCACGGTATGCTGGATGTCACCAAAGCGATAGAAGAGTCTGCCGATACATTCTTCTATCAGGTGGCGTATATGATGGGGATCGACCGGATTAACAGCATGCTCAGCCAGTTTGGTTACGGTAAACCGACCGGCATCGATCTTGATGAGGAGTATAACGGCCTGCTCCCGAGCCGTGAATGGAAGCAAAAAGTGCATAAAAAAGCCTGGTATCAGGGGGATACTATCTCAGTTGGCATCGGCCAGGGCTACTGGATTGCCACTCCTATCCAGATGGTAAAAGCCATGGTCGCACTGATTAACAACGGCAAGGTTATCGTCCCTCACCTGCTACTCGATGAAGAAAATGGCAAAACCCTCACGCCGTATCAGGCTCCAGAAGCACCGTCACAAATCGCCTCAGCCTCGTCACCCTACTGGGAACTGGTGCGTCAGGCGATGTTCGGCATGGCGAATGAACCAAATGGTACAGGTTATAAGTTCTTTCACACCGCACCTTACGGCATTGCGGCGAAAAGCGGCACCTCGCAGGTCTTTAGCTTGAAAGAAAATCAGACCTACAATGCGAAGATGATCCCTGTCCGCTTGCGCGACCACGTGTTCTATACCGCATTTGCGCCCTATAAGAACCCGGAGGTCGCGGTGGCGTTAATTCTGGAAAACGGCGGCAGCGATGGTGTCACCGCCGCGCCGGTTATGCGTCAAATCATGGATCATCTCTTTGCCCCGCAGGACAACACGGTACAAACAGTGACGACTCAACCATCAGGTCCGATAGCGGTAGCGCCATCAAATACCGATATCAAAAATACTTACGCAAGTATTCGGTAAGACACAGCATCGCCATCGCTTGTCCGTAAGGCATAGAAGTCCGAGGGATGTTGCGGTAGAAATCGAGATTGTGTCCCATCCCGGTACCAAACGAGGTGTGCAGCAGTTCACCTTCCGGTGAAATATGCTGCACAATGCCACGAATGGCTTTTTCGGCCACCAGCGTATACTCTTGCCCAACATAGCGTTTACGTACAGCTTTGAGGATCCCATAAGCAAATCCGGCAGTTGCCGATGCTTCCAGATACGACTGCGGGTCGTCCAGCAAGGTATGCCACAACCCACTTTCATCCTGGCATTTCGCCAGCGCCGCGATTTGTGCGTTCAGGACCTGTACCAGATAGCGGTGAACGGCATTGTTTTCTGGTAAATCAAGTAATTCGAGAAAGTCCGGGATCACGATAGTTAACCAACTGTTGCCACGCGCCCAGCGGGCATTGGCAAAGTTATGATTTCCTTCATAGCTCCAGCCGTGGAACCACAGCCCCGTGTCTTTATCCATCAGGTTTTGCACGTGCAGCAGGAACTGATACGTTGCCTCTTCGATGTAGTCAGGGCGATTGAGTAACTTGCCAATCTTCGCCAGCGGTAAAACCGTCATCATCAGCGTGTCATCCCACATCTGCTGGTGGTTTTCTTCCGCCAGCGTAATGTGTTGCATACCGCCGAACTCGGTACGCGGCATCTCATGCATTGCCCACTCAGCCCAGCTGTCGAGCCACGGTAGATACGCTGGATTACGCGTCTCTTCATAGCGATACGCCAACGTTAAAAATGGCGCCATGGTGTTAACGTTTTTAGTGGTTGCACCTTCAGCAAAGCGATCGGCAAACCAGCTATCGATGATATCGCGTATCGTTTCATCGCCGGTTTGCAGATAGTACTGATACATCCCGTACAAGCCGACGCCGTGCGTCCACTCCCATCCCGCCCAGCCTTTGGTATCAATTACGCGTCCATCGTCCAGACGCAGCAAGAACTCACCAGTTTCGTCATGAATATTGACCAGGTTATGCGTCACCTTTTTGATCAGCACTTTTAATTCATCCCTGGCAATAAAATGTTCTGGCTGGCGCAACAACGGGCTATGTTTAACCGGGTAAACAATCATTTACTTAACCTCTGTCAATGTCGGATTCAATGCTGTGACCTGCCCCTGTTGCGGTGCAGCAGCTGTATTTGGGAGGCCCCGCAATCCTCGCTTTGACAATGGGCATCCTTATAGAGGCACAGTAAAAGCAAACAGGAAGTGAAACCTTTCTATTTCTGCCAGAAGGATTCGTGAAATGGCAACAATACAAAGAGTCCGGCAACGTACGTCACTTATTTTATAAAACTGCGTTTCTATTTAATTGAATGAGAGACTGAAATGTTGAAACAACCAGCAGTTTTAACTGCTGGTCTGAATGACGGAGGGTGTTAACGGTAGTTCACAATCACCTGATTGCTCTGAATGCGTAACGCGGGGATCAGGCGACCACCGCCGGGGACTTCCCAGACAAAATGCATCGGTTCAATGGCCGGAACATTATTGAACCCGTTGGTGGTCCCACTTTGCCCGTCCAGCTCGACACAACGGGACTGAGAACATAAACGCACCCGCAGACCTGCGGGCGTGGGGCCATTCAGCTCATAGCGCCAGACTACCAGCGTCATTAAGCCTGAGACCGGCTGGCCAGGAACCAAAGGCGCAGACGAGGCTGACTGGCCACGGTAATTTAAGGTGATCCCCATACCGCTTGCCTGCCAGGCCCCTTCTCCGGCGGCCTGCGCCACCAGAGGAAAAAACAACAACCACAGTAACTTGCGCATTATTTACCTCCAATGGTCGCCGTCATGCGGATATGGCGGTTATCGGAAAGCTCCATGTTCGATAACACAACCAACTGCGGGATGCTGCGACGTAAAAACCGCGCCAGCAGCGGACGCAACGCGTGATTAACCAGCAAGACAGGCGGCGCGCCCAACATTTCCTGCCGGGACAGCGCTTCCTGTGTTTGGGCCAACAGGCGGTCTGCAAGCCCAGGCTCCAGGCCTCCCCCCCCCTGCAGCGCTTGCAGCAGCAAACGCTCGAGCGGAGTATCAAGACCGATAACCTGAACCTCTTCATTCCCCGGGAACCACTGCTGAGTGATGGCGCGTCCCAACGCAACACGGACGACCGCGGTAAGCTCATGCGGATCGTTTTGCAGCGGCGCATGTTCCGCCAGCGTTTCAAGAATAGTGCGCATATCACGAATCGGTACTTTCTCGTCCAGTAAGTTCTGCAGCACTTTATGCAGCGTGGTGAGCGTCACAACGCCCGGCACCAGATCTTCCGTCAGCTTTGGCATTTCCTGCGACACTCGATCCAGTAACTGCTGCGCTTCCTGACGGCCAAACAGCTCAGCGGCGAACTGGCCAATCAGGTGATTTAGATGCGTAGCAACAACAGTACTGGCTTCAACCACCGTAAAGCCCTGAATCTGCGCCTGTTCTTTCAATGCGCTTTCAATCCAGATAGCGTCCAGTCCGAAAGCCGGATCGACCGTTTTCTCGCCCGGCAGCGACCCGGCAGCAGTACCCGGGTTAATGGCTAGCCAGCGTCCCGGATAGGCGTCACCGCTGCCAATTTCTACCCCTTTCATCAAAATTCGATAGCGGGCCGGCTGCAGATCCATATTGTCACGGATGTGTACCACCGGCGGCAGGAAGCCCATATCCTGAGCAAATTTCTTACGAATACTGCGAATTCGCCCCAGTAACTCGCCATCCTGCTGAAAGTCCACCATTGGGATCAGGCGATAACCTACCTCCATTCCCAGCGAATCTTCCAACTGCACGTCGTTCCACGTGGCTTCCACCACGGAGTTGTTTTCCGGCATTTTCACCGGCTGCGGTTCATCTGGCGCTTTTTGCTCACGACCGCGCATCCACCAGGCCAGGCCCAGCAATGCGGCAGTAAACATCAGAAACACCAGGTTCGGCATGCCCGGAACCAGGCCCAAAAGTCCAAGTACCGCCGCACTGAGCAACATGACACTAGGATTGCTGAACAGTTGGGTCACCATCTGTTCGCCTACGTCCTGGTCGGTACTCACGCGGGTCACGATAACGCCCGCCGCGGTAGAGATAACCAGCGCAGGAATTTGTGCCACCAACCCGTCACCGATGGTCAGCAGGGTATAACTTTCCGCAGCGCTGCCCATGCTCATACCATGCTGCAACACCCCAACTAACAGACCGCCGACTACGTTGATCACCATGATCAAAATACCGGCAATGGCGTCTCCACGGACGAATTTACTCGCACCGTCCATTGAGCCGTAAAAATCCGCTTCCTGGGTCACTTCCGAGCGTCGTTTTTTAGCTTCATCTTCGCCAATCAGACCGGCATTCAAATCCGCATCAATCGCCATCTGCTTGCCGGGCATACCATCCAGCACGAAGCGCGCGCCAACCTCGGCGATACGCCCTGCACCTTTGGTGATTACCATAAAGTTAATGATGACGAGAATCACGAAGACCACGATGCCGATCGCAAAGTTACCGCCCACCAGGAAGTGACCAAAAGCTTCAACCACCTTCCCCGCCGCCGCCGCGCCGGTGTGTCCTTCCATCAAAATGATACGGGTCGATGCGACGTTCAGCGCCAGGCGTAATAATGTGGTAAACAGCAAAATCGTCGGGAATGCGGCAAATTCCAGCGTACGCTGGGTGAACATCGCCACCAGCAGCACCATGATCGACAGCGCAATGTTAAATGTGAACAGCAAATCGAGGACGAAAGCCGGCAGCGGCAGCACCATCATCGACAGGATCAGCAGGATGAGGATCGGTCCGGCAAGGATTTGCCATTGCGTGGATTTCAGGTTGCTGGGCAGACGCAGCATCGCGACCAGATTAGCCATCAGTATTCTTCTCGTTCATGAAATCCAGTGCTTCAGGCACCGGAAGGTTTTCAGGTTGTGGTGGACGTTTGCCGCCAGCCAGACGCCAGCGTTTTAGCTGCCATACCCATGCCAGCACTTCGGCAACGGCGGCATATAATTGACCCGGTATTTGCTGACCAATTTCAGCATGGCGATAGAGCGCACGCGCCAGTGGTGGCGCTTCTAACGTAGGGACACGGTGCTCTGCGCCAATTTCACGAATGCGCAGCGCAACCAGCCCGGCCCCCTTAGCGACAACTTTCGGCGCACTCATTTTGTTCTCGTCATACTTCAACGCCACTGAGTAGTGCGTAGGGTTAGTGACAATAACGTCTGCTTTTGGTACATCCGCCATCATGCGACGCTGAGCGGCCGCGCGCTGCATTTGACGAATTTTGCCCTTAACGTGCGGGTCACCTTCGCTTTGCTTAAATTCATCACGGATATCCTGGCGCGACATGCGCAGCTTTTTCAGATGGCTGTAAATCTGGAAAAAAACGTCGAATCCCACCATCGGAATGACGCCAAGTACCACTAACAACGCGCACATGCCGACCAAATCCAGGGCGTTACCCATTGCCGCAATCGGAGATTCCGCCATCAGCCGCATCATTTCTGGCCACTTGTGCCAGAGATAAAACCCGGCCACGCTGCCCACTAACGTCGACTTCAGTATCGCTTTGAGCAGTTCTGCGCCGGTTTGCGCGGAAAACATGCGCTTAATGCCCGGCAACGGATTCAGCTTAGAGAATTTGGGTTGCAGGGATTTACCGCTGAAAATCAAGCCGCCAAGCATCACCGGGGAGATTAATGCCACCAGAACGACGCCGGTAATCAACGGCAACAGCGCAATCATCGCGTCTTTAATCAGCAGGATGATTTGGCTGAGGATCAGGTTTGGATCGTTGACCATACTGTGGTCAAAACGTAATCCGGCCGACAGCATACCGGCCAGTCTGCGGGCAAGCGACTCCCCGCCAATCCAGATAATACACACGCCCACCAGCAAAATAAGTAGTGAGGTTAGCTCTTTGGATCGGGGGATCTGCCCTTCTTCCCGCGCTTTTTCAAGTCGGTGGGGTGTGGGGGCTTCTGTTTTGTCGTCGTCGCTTTCTTCTGCCACGCATCAGACCCTGGATAGAGATATAGGCGAGAATGATGCCAGAACAGCTATCCAGCAATGGGAAGAGTAAGCGGTAAAAAAGACGGGATTTATGGCTTTAAGCAGAATTGCGCGTAAGCCGGATGAGAGGCCCACGCCTCACATCCGGCAAATACTCATCAGAACCCGAGGCTATCCAGCAGGTCGTCAACCTGATCCTGGCTTGCCACTACGCCAGCTTTCGAGGCGTCAACCTGCGGGCCGTTCAGCAAGCTTTCGTTTTCACGTTTAGGACGAGCGCCCTGTTCCGGAATGTTTTCCAACAGAACCATCAACAGTTGACGTTCAATTTCCTGGATAACATCCATCATGCGCTTGATGACCTGTCCGGTGAGATCCTGGAAATCCTGCGCCATCATGATGTCCAGCAACTGGGCATTGGTAAAGCTGGTATGTCCGGGCACATCACCAAGGAACTGACGGGTATCGGTGACCAGTTCACGAGCGTCTGACAGTTCGATCGGATTTTCGAACCATTCATCCCAGCGTTTGGTCAGGTCTTTGGCCCCTTTTTCCATCGCGTCCTGGTGCGGCTGCGAAGCTTCGACGCTGTTCAGCGCGCGCTCTGCCGCCTGAGCGGTCATCTGTACAACGTAATCGAGACGATCGCGGGCATCGGGAATTGCTTCTGCCGCTTCGGCAATGGCCTGATCCAGCCCCAGTTCACGCAGGCTGTCGCGCAGCATTCGGGTCAAACTGCCGATGCGCGCGATGATGTCCCCTGCAGAGTGTTCGTCAGCAGGTTTAATTTGTGGTTGCATCATCATCACACCCTCACATGCCCAGTTTCTCAAAGATTTTATTCAGTTTTTCTTCCAGCGTCGCCGCCGTGAACGGTTTCACGACATAGCCACTGGCACCTGCCTGTGCCGCCGCAATGATGTTCTCTTTTTTCGCTTCCGCCGTGACCATCAGCACCGGCAGAGAAGCCATCCCACCATCTGCACGGATGGTTTTCAGCAGTTCCAGTCCATCCATGTTCGGCATGTTCCAGTCAGAAATAACAAAACCGAATCCCCCTGCCTGCAGCTTGTTCAGCGCATCCACGCCATCTTCAGCCTCTTCAACATTGTTGAATCCCAGCTCTTTAAGCAGGTTACGCACGATGCGACGCATGGTGGAAAAGTCATCCACAACCAAAAACTTAAGCTCTTTATCCGCCATAAAAATAAACTCCTGATTCAAATACGTATTGCCTGTCCGGCACTAATTTTCACCAGCATTTGCTGGCTCACCTGGCTAAGATCGACCACTTCGCTTACGCCACCCATATTGATGGCCTCGCGCGGCATGCCGAACACCACACAACTTGCTTCGTTTTGCGCAATGGTCCAGGCACCCGCCTGGTTCATCGCTAACATTCCGGCTGCGCCATCGTTGCCCATACCGGTCAGGATCACCCCAACGGCATTACGCCCCGCATGTTTCGCCACCGAATGAAACAGCACATCCACTGAGGGCCGGTGCCGGTTAACCGGCGGACCGTCATGAATTTTGATTTGATAGTTCGCGCCGCTGCGCGCCAGCTCCATATGCTTGTCGCCAGGCGCGATATACGCATGCCCAGGGAGAACGCGCTCTCCGTCCTCTGCCTCTTTCACGGTAATCTGACACAGTTTGTTCAGACGTTCGGCGAACGAACGGGTAAATCCTGGCGGCATATGCTGGGTAATAAGAATACCGGGACTTGAAAGCGGCAATGGCTGGAGTACATGGCGAATTGCCTCTGTTCCTCCGGTTGAGGCGCCGATGACCAGCAGTTTTTCTGAACTGAGTAATGGCCCCGTTTTCAAGGTCGTCGGTGCCGCCAAGGGTTTGTGGGCGGCCAGTTTTGCCCGCGATGCGGTGCGGATTTTCTCCGCAATCATCTCGCTATACGCCAGCATGCCTTCGCGGATCCCCAACTGAGGCTTGGTGACAAAGTCAATCGCCCCCAGTTCCAGGGCCCGCAGCGTGACCTCAGAACCTTTACCGGTCAGTGAAGAAACCATAACCACCGGCATCGGACGCAGGCGCATCAACTTCTCAAGGAAATCGAGGCCGTCCATGCGCGGCATTTCCACGTCCAGCGTCAGGACGTCGGGATTGTATTTTTTGATTAAATCCCGGGCGACCAACGGATCCGGCGCCGTCGCCACCATTTCCATATCACTGTGGCTGTTAATAATTTCGGTCATGATTTGACGCATCAATGCAGAATCATCTACCGACAACACCCTGATTTTACTCATGCTTTATCCTTACCTGGCGCATGCGCATACACGGTCTGTCCACGCAGGCTAAACTCGCGCACAAGGTTGCTAAAGTTTTCTGAATGACCTGCAAACAGCAGTCCGTCAGGTTTAAGAAGTGGAACAAAACGGTGCAAAATGTCCTGCTGCGTCGTTTTATCGAAATAGATCATCACGTTACGGCAAAATATGGCATCAAAAGGGCCTGGCACGTTGTACTGCTTATCCAGTAAATTGACGCTGGAAAATTCAACATGACCTGCCAGTTCCTGCCGAACGCGTACCAACCCTTCATGCGGCCCGGTGCCGCGCATGAAATAACGCTGCAACTGCTGGGGTGACAGCGTCTTTAGCTCATCGAGGCGGTAAATGCCGTTTCTGGCCTTTTCCAGCACTTCGGTATCAATGTCGCTGGCAAAAACACGCCAGCGGCCCGGTGCCATACCTAAGGTATCGGCAAGCGTAATCGCAATGCTGTAGGGTTCTTCTCCGGTTGATGCCGCCGCGCTCCAGACGCGGTATTCACCGCTGCGCCGACGAGCATGATCTGACAGCACCGGAAAATGATGCCCTTCGCGAAAAAATGCGGTCAGGTTGGTAGTCAGGGAGTTAATAAAAGCCTGCCACTCAGCACTGTTCTGGTTAGCTTCCAGCATGCTGAGATAGCGACCAAAGTCATCCAGCCCCAGGGTACGCAAACGGCGGACCAGGCGGTTATAAACCATATCCCGCTTGTGGTCGGCCAGTACGATCCCCGCACGCTGGTAGATTAATTGACATATCCGACGAAAATGCGCGTCAGACAGCGCGAGGCGCTGTGTCATCTGTAACAATAATGACGTTTGCCCGGTGGGCAGAGATGATGTCATAGCGCCTTCTCAATCACATTCAGGATACAACGGGCACAACCTGCGGCTGCGCCAACTCTTGTTTTGCTACGGTTTGCTCTTCAAGCTTGAAAAATGCGACACAGGCGGAAAGATTATCGGCCTGTGTGGCGAGTTGTCCGGTGGCGGATGCGGCTTCTTCCACCAGCCCGGCGTTTTGCTGCGTCACTGAGTCCATCTGGCTGACGGCCTGCGCCACCTGCTCAATGCCTCTGCGCTGTTCATCGGATGCCGAGGCAATCTCGCCCATGATGTCGTTAACCCGGGTCACCGAACTGACAATTTCCGTCATCGTGCGCGACGCCATATCCACCAGTTGCGAGCCCTGATGCACCCGGGTGACTGACTCCTCAATGAGCCCCTTAATTTCTTTCGCCGCCTGCGCGCTACGGCTTGCCAGATTACGCACTTCACCAGCGACGACGGCAAAACCACGCCCTTGCTCCCCTGCCCTGGCGGCCTCGACCGCGGCATTCAACGCCAGGATATTGGTCTGGAAGGCAATGCTGTCAATCACGCCGATGATGTCGCCGATTTTCTGCGAGCTGGCAGAAATCTCATGCATGGTGCTGGCAACCCGGGACGTCTGCTCGCCACCTTTATGCGCTGTGTCTGCCGCACTTTTGGCGATCCCTGACGCCTGGCGCGCGTTATCAGCGTTCTGGCCGACAGTGGCGGTAAGTTGTTCCATGCTGGCCGCCGTTTGTGCCAGCGCGGCCGCCTGCTGTTCGGTTCGCGAAGATAAATCGTTATTGCCCATCGCGATTTCTGAAATACCGCTATGCATGGCTGAGCTGCCCTGACGAACGTCACTTACCGTTTCGCGTAACGCCTTTTGCATCTTCTGCAGGCTGGCAAAAATGGCCGAGATCTCATTGCGCCCATAAACCGCTACTGGCCGTGCCAGATTCCCCGCGGCAATACTGTCGAAATGGCTGCCAATAATCGCCAGCGGCTGAACAATCATCTTGCGTGACCAGAACAGCGCACCGCTGGTGAGCAGTGCTGCCAGGACCACCATGGTGGCGAAAATCACCCCCGACATATGGTAATTGCGCTGACTCTGCTCTCCTGCCGTTTGCAACACGCGGTCGATGTTGCTCTGCCACGCATTCACATTCGCATCAAAAGCATCTTGAGCCGCCTGCACCGGCGCGGTCAGAAAATCTGACAGCTGATTGTTTTCAAGCCAGGTGGCCTGATGCGCGAGATCGCTGTGCCACTGGTTGAAACTTTTCTCCGTCGCGCTAAACAGCGCCTTGCCTTGTTCCGTCGAATCCGATGTCGCCATAAAGCGTTTAAACATCAATTCAGACTGCGCCAGGCTGTCGCGCGCAAGGGTCATCAGGGTTTTGATGTCCTCTGGCGGATAGCTCAGGGCGGTCAGCGTCCCTGCCTTATTAAGGGCCGTACTGGCCTGTAATAACACAGCGCGAGTTTGGGCCAGCGCAGCGCGTTGCTGATTACTCCGTTCGACCTGATTCAGGTTCTGAAAACCGTCCCGAAATGCCCAGAAGGACAAGCCATTACTGCCAATCTGCAAAACACCGCAGAGGATTAAAATCAAAAACAGCGTGGTCGAAATTCGAATACGATTAAACATCAACGCTCCCATCAGGCGGCACTGGCCGCGGTTTAACTGTCAGTCAAAATGTTTCCCAATTCGTATCTTGTTCAATGCTCTGGCGCGGATAGGATGCGCTCGGCGCTGCAGGTAATCGTGTATCGCGTGGTTTTGTCGAGGCCGGACGTGACGCAAGACGGAAAGTCGATACCGACTGCGTCAGGCGACTGGCCTGTTCTTCAAGAGCGGCCGCTGCGGCAGCCGACTCCTGTACCAAAGAGGCGTTCTGCTGCGTAACGCGATCCATTTCAGAGACCGCGAGCGCAACCTGATCAATCCCCCGGCTTTGCTCGTCGGAAGCCGAGGCAATCTCACCCATGATATCGGTCACCCGCGTCACGGCATTGACGATGTCGTTCATCGTTTCCCCAGCGCTTTCTACCAGTACAGAACCGGTATCAACCCGGGAAACGGAATCTTCAATCAACGCTTTAATCTCTTTCGCCGCCTGCGCACTGCGGCTTGCCAGATTACGCACTTCGCCCGCCACCACGGCAAAGCCGCGGCCTTGCTCACCGGCGCGTGCAGCTTCAACCGCCGCGTTCAATGCGAGAATGTTGGTCTGGAAGGCAATGCCATCGATGACGCTAATAATGTCGGCAATTTTCTTCGAGCTATCGGCAATTTCGTGCATGGTGTTCACCACGCTATCAACCACTTTGCCGCCATGCTGCGCGGTGTCCGAGGCGCTTTTCGCCAGTTGCGAGGCCTGACGCGCATTGTCCGCGTTTTGCTTCACGGTTGCGGTCAGTTGTTCCATGCTGGCTGCAGTCTCTTCCAGCGCAGACGCCTGCTGTTCCGTACGAGATGAGAGGTCCGTGTTTCCGCTGGCAATTTCGCTGGTACCGGAATAAATCGCATCAGAGCCTTCACGCACCAGAGTGACGGTTTCCGTCAGCGAGCGCTGCATATGATCAACCGTACTGGCCAGCTCGCCGATTTCGTTACGACCACTAACGGCGAGAGTTGCGGTCAGGTTACCGCTGGCGATTTCCCGAATATGGGCAATAACACGGGACAGAGGATTAAGCAGGGTATGACGGATGCCGTACCAGACCACCACCAGAATCAGCACCAGCACCACGGCCAGCACGCCAAGCTGCCATTGGGCGAAATGGTAATCCCGCGCGCTTTGATCAAATGCCTGAACGTAAAGCTTTTCGCTAACGCTGGCGTACTTGCCCAGCGCCTCGCCGAGCGCGTTTTGCATTCCCTGCGTAGGCTGCGCAAAGTAGGCGTCCATATTGCCGCTTTCCAGAAACTGAACCAGTTCTGCCAAGGCCGCATGGTACTGCTGATATTTTTCCTCAACGTTGCCGCTGGCTTCTGCCATTTCCGGCAACGGTGTGATGTTTTTAAATTTTGCGTAATGCGTTTCAGCTTGCGCCAGCGATGCTTTCGCATTCTTCAGCAGATCGTTTTTGGCACTGCTTTGCTGGTTAGACGCATCCATCATCATGCGCGCAGAAGAACGGCTTAAATTGATTCGTGTTTGCAGCATCAGATCCCATGTTGAGGTGAGTTCACTTTGCTGCTGTCGAAGATCGTTAGAAATAACAAAACTTTGCTGATTCTGCTGCAATGAAGAAAACAACAGACCACCGGAAACAAGCTGTAGCAGTGCGAAAACCCCCAGCACCATCATCAGCATTGTGACAACGCGGATACGGTTAAACATAAGGCACCTTCCTGAAAACGAGTTACCAACGTTATCGGCAGTGGCAGAGATAACTTTACGTTTGCAAAAAGGAAATCCTGAAGGGATGTGAAGCCTGGCGAGGGGAAGGTAAAACTGGTGTGCAGCAACCACAAATTATTCACATAAAAACACCATAATTATCATGCAAATAACATACATACTCATCGGTGAGCACGGTCAGATTGGCTGAAATACACTTTTTTGTGTGATTTGGATCACACATACGCATCGTAAATACCACAACAAAATGGATAAAAAATTAAAAAAAGTTGTATCCGTTTACGCTTTAATCCAATTTATATGATGAATACTTCGTTACCACTTAATAAGTATAAAAAATGAGTAACCGATCAATAAATGTTAAATCCTTACTGAGGGCTTTTTAGTGGCAAATGCAAACAAACTCACGTTGTTTATCGTGATCTTCATGCTGGCGGGGATCCTGTCGGGTGCGGTGATCCACTCTTATGCCTCCCCCGGCGTTGTGACCGCCTGGGCCGATAATATTACGCTTCTCACCGACATCTTTTTACGTCTGATTAAGATGGTGATTGCGCCTTTAGTATTCAGCACCCTGACCGTTGGTATTATGCGCCTGGGGGAAACATCGACCATCGGTCGCGTGGGCGGCAAAGCGATGATCTGGTTTATCAGCTCTTCTGTATTATCTATTCTGGTCGGTCTGTTTGTGGTTTCCCTTGAGCAACCCGGGAGCGGGTTAAACCTTACGATCCCGCTGGAAGCCACCGACACCGGTCTGGCCGTAGGCGGCATGAGCCTGAAAGGTTTTCTGACACATACCATTCCAACCAGCATAGCCGAGGCAATGGCTAACAATGAGATCCTGCAAATCGTGGTGTTCTCAATGTTCTTCGGTATTGGTGGAGCATCGCTCGGAGAGAAATTTAACGCTCCGCTGGTTGCCGCGCTGGATGTGGTTTCCCACATTATGCTGAAAGTGACCGGCTACGTGATGTACGTCGCGCCGCTGGCAATTTTTGCCGCCATCTCTTCCGTAATCTCTACCCAGGGTCTGGGGATCCTGCTTAACTATGCATCGTTTATCGGCGGCTACTATGTGGCGATTTTGCTGACCTGCCTGGTTCTGTTGGCGGTGGGTTATGTCATGCTGAAAAAAGAGGTATTTCGCCTGGTGAGCATGCTGAAAGACCCGGTTCTGGTCGCATTCACCACCAGCAGCTCTGAGGCCGCTTATCCGAAAACGCTGGAGCAATTAACTAAATTTGGCTGCTCACCCAACATCGTGTCATTCGTGCTGCCTATCGGTTATTCGTTCAACCTGGTCGGTTCCATGGTCTATTGTTCATTTGCCTCCATGTTTATCGCGCAGGCCTATAATATTCACCTCTCTTTCGCAGAAATCACCGTCCTGATGCTGACGCTGATGCTGGCGTCCAAAGGAATTGCCGGTGTGCCGCGTTCAGCGCTGGTGGTACTGGCGGCAACCATCCCAAGCTTCAATATTCCGGTTGCCGGAATTCTGCTACTGATGGGTATTGACCACTTCCTGGATATGGGACGTTCAGCAATCAACGTATTAGGTAATGGGATTGCAACGGCGATGCTGGCGCAGGATGAAGGTTTACTGGAAGAAGAACCTGAGCTGGTTGAGCGGGAAGCGTAAGAAGGAAATCTGCCGGATACGCTACGCTAATCCGGCCTACAACAGTAATCATTGTAGGCCGGATGAGTTATGGCGATTATGCGACGTGGGAAGCGGCAATATCTAGCAGCGCCATTTCTTCGCTGTTCAGCAGCTTCTCAATGTTGACCAGAATCAGCATCCGGTCACCCAGCGCACCCAATCCCGTCAAATATTCCGTCGACAGCGTGACCGCAAACTCCGGTGCCGGACGGATTTGATCCGTTGTCAGAGACAGCACATCCGAAACGCCATCCACCACAATCCCAACCACCCGCTGACCCAGGTTCAGCACAATCACCACGGTGTTTTCGTTGTAATCCACATCACTCTGGCTAAATTTCACGCGCAGGTCGACGATAGGCACAATCACACCGCGCAGGTTCGTGACGCCTTTGATAAACGCAGGCGTGTTAGCGATGCGCGTCACCTGATCATAACCACGGATTTCCTGCACTTTCAGGATATCGATACCGTACTCTTCATCCCCCAGTGTAAACACGAGGAATTCCTGACCTGACGGTTCGCCGGCCAGTTTAGTTACATTACTCATACCGGTCATATTATTCCCTTCTCACTCAATCAGGCGGCTGTGATCGCCACACGTTGTTCGCGGTTTAATCCCTGCAATGCAGAGACATCGACAATCAGCGCGACGCTGCCGTCGCCGAGGATCGTTGCTGCAGAAATACCTGGCACTTTGCGGTAGTTGCTTTCCAGGTTTTTGACCACTACCTGGTGTTGGCCAATTAACTGATCGACCAGCAGCGCATAGCGACGCCCTGCACTTTGTAAAATAACCACAATGCCCTGAGTCGCTTCAGTTTTAGCGCCTTCAACCTCAAAGACCTTCCACAACTCAACCAGCGGTAAATATTCGCCACGCACTTCCAGAACGCGTTCGCCTCCGGCCAACGGATGGAGATCTTCTTCGCGCGGTTGCAGCGATTCCATAACGGCATTTAGTGGCAGAATGAAGACCTCATCCGCCACACGCACGGACATCCCATCGAGGATCGCCAGCGTCAGCGGCAGCAGAATGCGAATAGTGGTCCCCTGTCCCTGTTTGGACTGGATCTCAACATGGCCGCCCATCTCCTGGATATTTCGCTTCACCACATCCATACCCACGCCGCGTCCGGAGACATCCGTCACCTGTTCGGCGGTCGAAAAGCCTGGAGCGAAGATCAACATACCCACTTCGTCATCGCTCATGTTTTCGTGGATCGGCATGCCCTGGGAGATAGCTTTGGCCAGAATACGTTCGCGGTTCAGGCCAGCGCCATCATCGGTCACTTCAATACAAATATTCCCACCCTGGTGCTCGGCGGAAAGCGTCAGATTGCCGATTGGGCTTTTGCCGGATTCAAGGCGTTTTTCCGGCAGTTCGATACCATGGTCGAGGCTGTTACGCACCAGGTGCGTCAACGGATCGATGATGCGTTCAATCAGGCTCTTATCGAGTTCGGTTGAGCTACCTACCTGCGTCAGCTCGACCTGTTTACCCAGCTTACCGGCCAGATCGCGTACCAAACGAGGGAAACGACTGAACACATACTCCATTGGCATCATACGAATCGACATCACCGACTCTTGCAAATCGCGGGCGTTACGTTGTAACTGACCCATGCTGGTGATGAGATCGCCATGATTGACGGGATCCAGTTCGTTAGATCGCTGGGCCAGCATCGACTGGGTGATGACCAACTCACCGACCAGGTTAATAAGCTGATCGACCTTCTCAACCGCTACGCGGATGCTGGTCGACTCGCTGGCGCGGGCTGGTTTTTCACGCTCCGCGCGCCCATGTGGCGCTTCACTGGCGGCGGCTTTCACCGCTGGCGCAACGGCAACCGGCTGCGGCTTCGCGACAACGGCTACCTCTTCAGTTTCAACGGTCGCGGGCGCTGCGCTGACGGTTTCGAATTCAATTTGGTCAGCTTCAATGACAAAGCAGAGTACTGCAATGATGTCATCTTCTGCGAGGTTGCCATCAAGCGTAGCTGACAGCGTGTCGCTTCCTTTTACCACATCGGTTAAGGTCGCCAGATTCCCCAGTTCCTCTTCCAGCAAATCCACTTCGCTGGCTTTCAGACGCGAGAGAGTAATGCGTTTTTTGCTCTCTTCACTGGCGAGTTCAGGCTTTGCAACCGCCTCTTCCTGCATCGCGGTGCTATCAACAACGCTCAGTTTTGCTGAGTTGACAACTGACGGTGCGGTTTCACCTTTCGCTTCGAGCGCTAACTGCCGTAACGCCTGGCAAATGTACTCAAAACTGTCGGCATCAGGCTCCACTGAGCTTTTATAGGCGTCGAGCTGTTCCTGCATAATATCTTTCGTTTCCAAAAACAGGTTGATAATGTCGGCATTGAGCTGCATCTCGCCACGCCGCGCTTCATCCAGCAGGTTTTCCATCAGATGGGTCGTTTCCTGCAAAATGGTAAAGCCGAAGGTGCCCGCCCCGCCTTTAATCGAGTGCGCTGCACGAAAAATGGCATTCAGCTGTTCGGAGTCCGGGGCTTCAGGAACCAAATCAAGAAGGTGTTGCTCCATATCAGCCAACAGTTCGTCAGCTTCATCAAAAAATGTCTGATAAAAATCGCTAATATCCATGCTCACGCTATCACCTCGGATTGGCTGGTGGCGATGTGGGAACGCTTACCGGCGGGAGTTCCGCTGGCCGTTGTAAGACACTTACCGGCTCATTCTGGCTTTCAGCGTTTTCATGCAAAATGGCCTCTTCTGCCTGCTTATTGAGAACCAGCAGGCTAATACGGCGGTTGATAGCGTCTTCAGGACCGCGATCGCTCAGACGCATCGTGGCGGCCATACCTACCACACGTAATACTTTTCCATCATCCAGACCGCCGCTAACCAGCTCGCGACGCGATGCATTTGCGCGATCGGCAGACAATTCCCAGTTGCTGTACCCTTTCTCACCATTCGCGTAAGGGTAATCATCCGTGTGACCGGAAAGGCTGATCCGGTTAGGGATCCCGTTGAGCACTGGTGCAATCGCGCGCAGGATATCGCGCATGTACGGCTCAACTTCAGCACTACCGGTCTTAAACATTGGGCGATTCTGACTGTCGATAATCTGTATCCGCAGCCCTTCCTGAACTAAATCAATCTTTAAATGCGGACGCAGCGCTCGCAGTTTGGGATCGGATTCAATCAGTTGATCGAGATCGCCACGAAGTTTGCTCAAGCGGCTCTGTTCCATACGTTTTCTCAGGTCATCAATATTCGGCTGCTTGTTCACCTCACCCTGCTGCTGGGTGTAATCATCCCCGCCGCCTGGAATCGGGCTTTGGCTATTCGAAATACGATTTCCCCCGGTCACCGCGGTGGCCAGCGGTGTACGGAAATATTCGGCAATCTGGATCAATTCTTTAGGGCTGGAAATAGAAATGAGCCACATCACCAGAAAGAAGGCCATCATCGCGGTCATAAAATCGGCGTAGGCGATTTTCCACGAGCCATGCGCCCCACCACCGTGATTCTTATGTTTGCGTCGCTTTACAACGATAATGGGATGGGCCTGATTTTTCATGCGTCCTCGGTCGTCTGTTGCGCAGTTGGATTTCTCACCGCACGAACATGTTCTTCCAGTTCGATAAACGAAGGACGTTCGCTGGAGTACAGAGTCTTACGACCGAATTCAACGGCAATCGGCGGCGCGTAGCCATTCAGATTGGAGAGCAGCGTTATCTTCACGCATTGCATCATTTTGGTTGTTTCAGCACTTTTCTGGCGCAGAACGCTGGCAAGCGGAGAAATAAATCCATAGGCCAGCAAAATACCGAGGAATGTTCCCACCATCGCATGCGCAATCAACGCCCCCAGCTCTGCTGCCGGGCGATCGGCAGAAGCCAGTGCATGCACAACACCCATAACGGCCGCGACGATCCCGAATGCCGGCAGTGAGTCGCCGACCATCGCCAGACTATTCGCCGGAACTTCGGCCTCACTCTCATGAGTCTCAATTTCTTCGTCCATCAGCGCTTCAATTTCAAACGTATTCATATTGCCGCTAATAATCAGGCGCAGATAATCGACAATAAAATCAAGCATTACGGCATCGGCAAGAATGCGCGGATAGCTGGCGAAGATTTCACTTTCTTTTGGGTTTTCGATGTCGCGCTCAAGCGAGAACATGCCCTGTTGACGTGACTTGGCCATCAGGCGATACAGGAGCGCCAGCAGATCCATATACATCGCTTTGGTGTATTTCGAACGACGGAAAAGCAGCGGGATCGCTTTCATCGTCCCTTTGATGGCTTTCCCGTTATTACCGACGATGAATGCCCCAATACCCGCGCCACCGATAATCACCAGCTCAGCCGGTTGATAGAGTGCCCCAAGGTGTCCGCCGGTCATCATGTAACCGCCGAAAACTGTACCAATAACAACCAGGTAACCTAATAAGATAAGCACGACATCATCCTTTCGCAATTGACTATGACAGGATGCGCAGTCGGGCAATTAACGTAAGGTCAGGACAAAAAAAAGCAGCGGTAATCGCTTACCGCTGCTGGAGTGTTCATCCACACCGTATCAGTTAAACAGCCTGTTCGATCTGTTCATCCAGCAGTTGTGGAATAATATCGGCAGCATTCTGGGAAAGTTTACGTCTTTTTACGGCCCTTGATGGCGGCTGGCATAAACTACAGGCAAAGCTGCCTGCGGGTTGGTGTGCATGAGTGATAAAATTCCCACCGCAGCAATTGCATTGGGACAACTCCAGCAATCCGCTGTCGACAAATCGTACCAGCGTCCACGCGCGAGTTAACGCCAGCAATGGCCCTTCTTCAGGCTGCGGACACTGCTCAAGATATAACCGATACGCCTTAATCACGGCATCCACGCCGCTACAGAGACCCGTTTTGAGCAGGAATTGCCATGCATTGCAAAACATCGACGCATGAATATTTTGTTCCCACGTCATAAACCAGTCGGTGGAAAACGGGAGCATCCCTTTTGGCGGAGGACTACCGCGTAATTCTTTGTACAGCTTGATTAATCGACCACGGCTTAATTGCGTTTCGCTTTCCAGCATTTGCAAACGGGCGCCCAATGTGATTAATTCCATTGCCAACTGGATATCACGCGCTTCCTGAACAATGCTTTTTTCGCTCATCATCAAGCCCTTTTCTTACGTGCTGCATCATCGATGTCGCTTAACAGGCGTGTTGAAAGCATGATACCAGTATGAATTTGCTGAAGATCGTCAACGCGGGAGTCTTGCGTCAGGCGAGTAACAGTCTGGTGATCGTCGAAACGGAAATGACATACCAGTTGGTTTGTTTCGGCCAGTTTGACCATTTGAGGAAGTGTTAATGTTGCCAACGTGTCCGCCATTTCCTCGCTGATACCAAGGCGAAACATCGCAGATGCTTTGTCCTGAACGATCAAACGCTGTGCAAGCAATAAATATGACAAATTGATGTCATAAATGTGTTTCAGCAACTCGGATGTATGCATTATTTGCATCCATAATAACCAACATTGTTTTCATGCGGTAAAACCGCACCCCGTGATGTCGCCGGGAAGGCCCGGTAAAAAAAAGCAAAAGGTCAAATACATAGCAGCGTAACGACACTTACGCGTCGTCTAAACAATCCCTTTTAAGAAGGCAGCGTCCCTTACAAGCTCACATCAATTCTTACAAATGTCTAAGATTTTTCCTAATTCGACGCAACTCTACCCGCCGTCAGTTACACATACAACGGAGCTATGCTGCGAATTTAAAGAATATGTGATCAAGATCACATAAAACAGCCAAACACTTAACATAAATCCATCAGCGTGGCTTTTACTTTGCTTATTTCTTAACCTTCCATTATCCATTTCGATTCCTGATGTACGAATATTCTTGCAATAAAAGCGAATAGTATTATGTTCACGACCGTTAATATCACGCCGTGAAATAGCGAGCTGGATCACATATTTAACTCAAAAAAATTTTTTAATTAAATTCTTTATAAACAATGACTTAAATATTTAGGGCGATTAATTAATACCGCGATGTGACGACCTTGCAAATGTTAATGTATGTTTATTTTTTATTAACACATTGTTTTCATTAGCCGTGGGTTTTACTTAAGTTACCTAAACATATCTGCAACCAATATGAATCGATTATTCTATTTATAAGAATAATTAATGAATAATCATGATGACATTCACACTATGAAGGAAGGAAACGTTGCAGTATGGAGTAAGCTGAGTAAAGCTGAAAAGCCCCCTCATAATTCTTGAAAAAAAGGAGCGAGTTATGAGCTATTCGCACATTCTTGTTGCTGTTGCCGCCACCCCTGAAAGTCAGCAGTTGTTAGACAAGGCGGTTTCTATCGCTCGCCCTGTCAACGCCCGAATTAGCCTGATTACACTGGTCTCAGACCCCGAACTGTATAACCAGTTTGCAGCTCCCATGCTGGAAGACCTGCGTGAAGTCATGCAGGAAGAAACTCAGGATTTTATCGACAAACTTAGCAAAGAAGCAGAATACCCCATTGAGCATACCTTTATTACCTATGGGGCTCTGAATGAACATATCCTGGATGTATGCCGCAAATACGCCATTGACCTGGTCATTTACGGCAACCATAACCACAGTTTTTTTTCACGCGCTTCCTGTTCAGCGAAAAGCGTGATTCATACCAGCCAGGTGGACGTTCTTCTGGTTCCGCTAGCCGGAGATTAATACACAGCGCCAGGACTTCATGCGAGTTTAGAACAGGAAGAAATATTGTCTGGCAGTTGGCATTGACTCCGACGCGGCGTGACTGTTTTAAGATCACTGATGAACGTCGCCTGCCAGTTGTCGATATCGTTTTTAACGATAGTCTCAAGCATTTCAGCGTGGCGCGAGATGCGTTCGGTAAGTGGCATCGTCAGCGCCTGGTTTAATGCGCTTGCCACTTCATCCCGGTCATAAGGATTAACAATAAGCGCAGAGGTTAGCTCATTCGCCGCCCCGGCAAATTGCGATAAAACCAGCACGCCAGGGTTAGCAGGATCCTGTGCGGCCACAAACTCTTTCGCCACCAGGTTCATACCATCGCGCAACGGGGTCACCAATCCTACGTCAGAGTAGCGGAAGATCTTCATCAGCAATTTACGATCAAAATACTGGTTCAGATAGTAAAGCGGCGTCCAGCCCAGTTGCCCATATTTGCCGTTGATTCGCCCTGCTTCTGTTTCCAGTTGGTGGCGAATATCCTGATAGGCCTGCACCTCTTCACGCGAGGTCGGCGCTATCTGCGTATAGCGAATTTTACCGTGGTGCTGCGGATAATGTTCCAGTAAGGCCTCGTAGGCCTGAAAGCGCTCCGGCAAGCCTTTGGAGTAATCCAGACGCTCCACGGAGAAAATATTCTGCACATTTTTAAGCTCCGCTTTTAGCTGCGCCAGTTTTGGCGGCAGCGGCCCGGACGCCTGTCGTGCAATCTCATCAGGTTCGATACCGATGGGATAGACCTGAGTGCGAAACGCTTTTCCCCATGCCAGGTGCTGCTTATCTTTATGCGTGGACACCCGAGTCTGGGCTGCGAGACAGTCCAGAAAAGCCTGGCGATCGTTTTCGGTCTGGAAACCAAGTAAATCAAAGTCACACATTTGCTCAAGTAGCGCCAGATGTGGAGGGAGCGCATTAAAAATTTCCGGCGTCGGAAAAGGAATATGCAGGAAAAAACCGATGCGGTTATTCACACCGCGCTTACGTAACTCGCAGGCAAACGGCAATAGATGGTAATCATGAATCCAGATGATGTCGTCATCGCCAAGCAGCGGCAGAAGTTTATCTACCAGTAAGGCATTAACCCGTTGGTAGCCTTCCCAGGCAGAGCGCTGAAACTGAACTAAATCCAGTCGATAGTGAAATGCGGGCCATAAAACCGCATTTGAAAACTGGCAGTAATACTCTTCGTAATCTTGCTCACTCAAATTAAACGAGGCCCAGGTGATATTGCCACGCGTGACTTTTTTTAACGGTTTATCCTCATTACCGGTATCACCACTCCAGCCAAACCACAGACCACCAGCAGCTTTTAACGCGCCCAGTACACCGACCGCGAGCCCACCCGCGCTCCCTTTGTCATCTGGTGAGGCGATACGATTAGATACTACGACTAAACGACTCATAGCCACCTCTTCTGTTATTCGTTGCTTTCGATTCTTGCTGCGAAGAGTTAATTTGCTCCAGCCAGCGCCAGACATCCCTGACGCCATCCAGACGCCATGTCGCCTGCGTCGGCCCGATCCCCACCTTCACGGAAATACCGCCAGCGCGGTTAACCACAGCAAATCCTGTTTCATCTGTCAGATCATCACCGAAAAACACAGGGATCCGGCCAGCAAAAGGCGCTTCCTGCATAAATGCAGCTATCGCGTCGCCTTTATTGCTGCCCTTAGGCTTTATTTCCACGACACATTTTCCTTGCTGCAGAGCAAGCTGCGGCCATCTGCGCGTGATGCTTTCAGCCAGGGTAATCAGCGCAGCTTCGTGTTCGGGTGCCTGGCGATAGTGCAACGCGAAAGCCATACCTTTGGTTTCCAGCGTTGTCCCCGGTAACGTCACTAACGCTGAGTGTAATAAAGCCCCAGCTTCACGCTCGATACCTTCAGGCAGGTGTACTATGTGCGTTTGACCATTGATGTCACGGCGTTCTGCCCCATGCACTCCGGCAAGCGGAAAACGAAACGGAGTTGTGAGTGCGTCAAGCTCAACCATTGAGCGCCCTGAAATCAATGCCAGCGCATCCGCATTATGCGTCGCTAACTGATGTAAACATTGCAGGATTGCCTTAGGGACAACGACCTGGTCGGGAAAGGGTTTAATCTCAGCAAGTGTCCCATCGAGATCAAAAAAGTAAGCACAGTTTACAGATTGTTCAGGGGGTAAGATCAGTGATGCTGTCACCCGGTTATCCTCCTCATCATAGTCAGAACGCCACGCGGATCGCGGCGTATAGATGATGTATGACGGATATAAGTATAGACAGTGTGACCATGCTCGCCATTTGGAAAAACAATCGCCAGCCGGGTAGCGGCTGGCGACGGGCAGAAGCTAGACTAAAAAGTTAGGGTTTAAATCATCAAACGGTACGCTTCGCTTTTTGCTTGTAACGGTCGAAGATCACCGCCGCTAGCAGGATGAGGCCACGTACCACATACTGCGCGAACGGAGAGATATTCAGCAGGTTCATCGCATTCTCAACCGTACCCAGGATTAAAACCCCGGCCACCACATATGAGATTTTTCCGATGCCACCTTTAAGCGAAACGCCCCCTAACACGCAGGCTGAAATCACGATCAACTCATAACCGATTGAGGTCATTGGCTGGCCGCTGGTCATACGCGATGCGAGGATAATCCCGGCAATGGCGGATACCAGACCGGAAAGAATAAAGATAATAATCTTGGTACGAACAACCGGAACCCCTGCCAGGCGCGCCGCCTCTTCATTGCCCCCAATGGCCAGCGTATTACGACCAAACGTGGTTTTGTTCAGCAGTAAACCAAAGACAATGAAACAAACGACAGTGATCCAGATAGGCGCAGGCAGACCAAACCAGTTAGCATAACCGAGTGTAAAGAAACGCTCGTCTTCAATCCCGACAGCCTTACCGTCGGAGATAATATAAGCCAGACCACGTACAATCTGCATCGTCGCAAGAGTAGTGATCAGGGCGTTAATTTTTAACCGCGCAATCACGAACCCATTCACCAGGCCACACAGAATACCGAGCAGAAGTCCGGCAGCCACGCCAATCCACAAACTTTCAGTCATGTTAATGACTACGGCAGTGGTAACACCAGCACAAGCAATCACAGATGCGACAGACAGGTCGAAATCACCGGATGCCAGACAAAACAGCATCCCACACGCGACCATGCCCGACATCGATACTGCCAGCCCCAGTCCCTTCATATTGATGAAGGTGGCAAAGTTTGGCACAAACAGGGAACAAACGAGGAACAGCACGGCGAACACCACCAGCATACCGTATTGATCCCAAATGCGGCCCAGATTTAGCGCCGACTTCGCTGCGCCAGAACCCGATGTAGAAACGGAAGACATCATACTCTCCTTATTCAGGCTACAGCCTGGCTGACTTTAGGCATAGCAAGGCTCAACGCCTGGCGCTCATCCGCCTGTTCATGAAGTAACTCACCGGCAATTTCGCCTTCTCTCATCACCACAATACGATCGGCGACACCGAGCACTTCTGGCAGGTCACTGGAAGCAAACAATACGGCCACACCGCGCGCTGCGAGGGCATAAATCACGTTGTAAATTTCATGCTTGGCGCCTACATCAATGCCGCGTGTAGGCTCATCCAACAAAATCACCTTCATCTCTTCCGATAACCAACGACCGAGGATAGCCTTCTGTTGATTACCGCCGGAGAGATTCATGATCAGTTGCTCTGCACCCGGTGTTTTGATGTTGAGTGAACGAATATGGTGATCGGCATTGGTCTCTTCCCAGCCGTTGTTGATCACGCATCCCCCCAGAACATGCTTACGTCGTGCACTAATGTTGATGTTGTTGCGCACTGAATGGACCGGAATGATCCCTTCGGCTTTGCGATCCTCCGGGCACAGCATCATCCCTGCTTCAATGGCATGGCTTGGTTTACGGATATCGATAGGCTGTTCATCAATAAATACCTGGCCCGCCGTGATACGCGTACCACCGAACAGTCCTTTCATTAATTCGCTACGTCCGGCCCCCACCAGGCCAAACAGCCCGACAATTTCACCGCTTCGCACAGATAAACTGATTGGCGTACGCACGCCCGGGGCTTTTACCTCATGCAACCGCAGACGCTCTGTGCCATACGGTCTGGATTTCCAGCCATAGATATCCCCGAGGTCGCGCCCGACCATCGCCTGCACCAGCGCGTCGTGATCGACCTGCTGCATATCCGTGAACGTTTTGACGTAATGACCATCTTTAAACACAGTGATGGCATCGCTGAGGGCAAAAATCTCCTCCATACGGTGCGAAACGTACAGAATGATGCGTCCTTCGTTGCGCAGCTCACGAATGACACGAAACAGATTCTCAATCTCACGTGCTGACAGGGAACTGGTCGGTTCATCAAACGCAATAATTTTGGCATTTCGCGCCAGCGCTTTTGCAATCTCTACCATCTGCCACTGACCAATGGAGAGGTATTTCAATGGGGTATCGGGATCGATATCCATGCCCAGATGCTTCAGCTGGATTGCTGCTTCATAGTTCAGCAGCGAGCGGTTCACAATCCCGCCTTTGTGCGGTAACTGCCCTAAATAAATATTCTCGGCAACGGTCATTTCCGGGACGAGATGCAGTTCCTGATAAATAATGGCGACGCCGGCGTTGAGCGCGGCAGTGGTATCCGCGAAGGAAACTTCCTGTCCGCGGATCGTCAATGATCCCGTCGTTGGCGCATAGTTACCGCTGAGAATTTTTAAGAGTGTTGATTTCCCGGCGCCATTTTCGCCCATCAGCGCATGCACCTGTCCGGCATAGCAGTCGAAACTGATATCCGTCAGCGCTTTAACGCCGGGGAACGTTTTGCCAATGCCGCGAAATGAGAGATACGGGGTAGACTGTTGCATAACGTCTCCGTGAGTCAGATCTTTATGCCGGAGGGGGGCTTTGCCTCATCCGGCCTTCTGAGGACGCAATTCGTAGGCCGGATAAGACGCGTTGACGTCACATCCGGCATTTGTGTTACTTACCGCCTAAGCCTTTCTTCGCCAGCTCTTCTTTGAAGTTATCGCGGGTAATCAGCACCACATCCGTCACTTCAGTGAATGCCGGTGGCTCTGCACCTTTCGTTACCCAGTTGTAGAGCATTTCACTGGACTTGTAGCCGTGAACGTCCGGGCTTGGCAGCAGTGAACCGTAGAACCCGGTCGCTTCGCCTTTAGACAGTTCGCTTACTGCGTCAACGCCGTTGATACCAATACCAATTACGTTTGGTGCTTTGAAGCCCTGCCCTTCGGTCGCACGTACGCCGCCCAGCACAGTGTTGTCGTTCATGCCGACAATCAGCCAGTTTTTGACTTCAGGATGCTGAACCAGCATGGAGTTAGCGGCGTCAAATGCGCCGGGGATGTCATTCGATTTTGTTGGGACCTGGTAGATCTGTTTTTCCGGGAAGCCTGCGGCTTTAAGCGCTTCCATTGAACCAGAAGTACGACGACGTGCGGTATCCAGTTCGTTGGCGGTAATGGCCATTACGGCGGTGGATTTCACATCCCAACCGCGTTTTTGCATCTCCTTGTACAGCTCCTGGCCCTGGCGCTCACCAATTTTGGTTGCCGCCATCATCACCAGCGGTACGGTATCCATCGGCTTACCTTTGGCATTGGCAAACTGGTCATCGACGGCAATGACTTTCATATCGTAGCCACGCGCCTTAGCCATAATGGCTGGCCCCAGTTTTGGGTCTGGCGTACAAATAACAAACCCTTTTGCTCCACTTGCAGCCAGGCTGTCGATGGCGTTAAGGGTTTTCTCACCATCCGGGACGGCAATTTTAATCACCTCAAAACCAAGGTCTTTGCCGGCTTTATCGGCAAATTTCCATTCAGTCTGGAACCACGGTTCTTCCGGCTGTTTGACCAGGAAACCGAGCTTCATGGATTCAGCGATAGCGGATTGTGACATAATGGCCGCCAGACCGATGGCAGCCAGCGCTTTAGTGAATTTGTGCATGGTTAACTCCAGCTTTAACGTTCTTTTATGTAGGGTAAAATCAGACGATTTTTTGTAATTCGGACGTAAAACAAGGCATTACCTTTTATTGATAAGATCAATGCCAGTGCTGAGAGTATTTGTAGCGGGAAATTGATTCTCCATAAGAGAGCGGCATCACACCACAGAATTACAGTAATTGCGTACATAAATTCAGCGGGAAATGACATAAAAAAACGCGGTTTTGTCGACGGGAAAAAAGAGGAATAGCAGATTAGTCCATAACATCAGCCAACGAATCCTTGTTCCCGAATACCGGAGTATTCGGGAAAATGCTTACCATCGGTAATAAATGTGATCAGCGTGATCGCGAACCGGAATATCATCTCCCAATAGACGCGCCGCAAGCGTCAATGCAAAATCGAAAATATGCCCTAACCCTTTACCGCTAATCAGGTTGCCATCTTCCACAATCGGCGCATCGATATATTCCCCATCCGTTACGTTTTGCCACAGATCCCCCGAACACACGTAGCGACGCCCCTTCAGCAGGCCGTTGCCACCCAGCACGCGCGCAGCCGCGGAACACACCGGGCAAATGATTTTTCCTGCCTCGTCATGGCGAGCGATAAACTGGATGACAGCCTTACTGGCGGCAAGATTAACGCTGCCCTGCGGCCCGCCCGGTAACACAACGGCATCGTAAAGATCCGTCTGACGCGCAGCCAGCGTGCTGTCCGTCACCATCGGCACGTCATGATAGCTCACCACCGCACGGGACTCGGCGCAGGCCAGTGTTTCAACTTCGATCTGCAGGCGGCGCAGAATATCAATGGTAACAATGGCTTCCGCCTCTTCAAAACCAGGTGCCAGTAGCACGGCAACCTTTTTCATACACACTCCTCGATTTTTCCAAATACACCAAACCATAAATGCCGAATCATTCAGGCGCTTAACTTTATTAATTTCCACAAAACTGATCTGGCGCAAAAAATTAGCCAGCAGATAACGTTCACTGACACGTCCCGATAATGAAATTTCTCCATCCCAAGGCCGGATAATCATCCGGTGAGAGACAATACCTGATTGTGAAATTCCATTTCGTGATATGAAACATCATTTCAATATTAATGCTTGGATTTAATCCCATAAATATCAATCTCTTATATTCACATCACTTATATACACAAGCAGAAAAATCACTAATATTGCTATGACAATATGTAAAAAATCATAAATACGCAGATTTAAGGATTTTCTTAAGTCGGAACAGGAGTTATGCTGAATCTCGATCGGGAGCGAATATAATTCGTGATCACTAAAGGACCGGCGGAACGGATTTATTCTGCTAACAGTTTTAATTGTACGTAGAGGTGATGTGTAGCGGCAGCCCGTTGCACTGACGTAAGTAACGTACATCCCCCTTTCTGGAAATAAGGATATTGATATGGCTGCAGTTGGAATTGTTCATAAACTCAACACACAAATGAACCTCGAGTTCTACGCATCGAATCTTTACCTGCATCTCAGTGAATGGTGTTACGAACACAGCCTGACTGGCACCGCAACCTTTCTACGCACTCAGGCACAAGGTAACGTGACTCAAATGATGCGTATGTTCAATTTTATGAAAAGTGCCGGAGCTAACCCCATCGTCAAGGCAATTGATGTTCCGGGTGATGAACTAACTTCTCTTGAAGAACTGTTTCAGAAAACGCTGGATGAATACCAACAGCGTTACAGCAAGCTATCACGCTTGACCAATGAAGCAGAAGCCTTGAATGATGCAACAACCATTGATTTTCTTCACGATCTGGAAAAAGAGCAGCAGCAGGATGGCGTGCTGTTACAAACGATTCTTGATGAAGTCCGCAGCGCTAAACGTGCGGGACTGTGCATGGCGCAAACCGATAAGCATCTGCTGAACGTCGTGAATTATCAACATCACTAATCTTCAATTTTCATCGTGTTAATGCCGGATAACGATGCGACGCACCTTATCCGGCTGGTGCTTAATTTTCTCTACGCTCACGCCTCTCATTCTGCGAGGCGCAAAAAAACCTTTCTAAAACCTGAAACAACGGTTTATTTTAGTGAGATTCATTCTGCGGCGTGAATTTCAACTCGATCAAGGCAACTGCTTTTTGTATTGCGCGCATAGTAACCGGATCGGCGCCCGCAGGATGGCAGGAGAAATCGATGCTTTTCAGTTGGCTGGACATTTTCTCCCGCACTTCTACTGGGGCAATAACATCAAGAACATCCAGAATCTGCTTGATAACCAGCTGACAGGCAACAACGTCCGAGAGCAGTTCCTGATCGGCATTCAGTGTTTGGGACATAGTGAGCTCCTTATAGAAAGGTCGTCATAGTACCTATTCAACGAACGAAACGATAGCCGCGCATGCATTACGAATGCGCTGGAAAATAAAAATAGATCCAGTCAGTTTCTTTTGAGATGGCAAGCACAACATGAGTGAACATATAGCGGTTGAGAACAAACGCGGTCTATCCCCGGCTGCATTACTTGTTGCCGGGGCTTTCTTTATGGAGTTTATTGACGGCACGGTGATTGCCACCGCACTGCCCGACATGGCGAAGAGTTTTGCCGTGCAAGCGGTAGACCTGAACATAGGTATCAGCGCCTATCTGATCACCCTCGCGGTGCTGATTCCCGCCAGCGGCTGGATTGCGGATCGCTTCGGTGCCCGAAAGGTGTTTACCCTGGCGCTGGCGATATTTACTCTCGCCTCGGTTTTATGCGGTTTGTCCGAAAGCCTTGAGAGCTTTGTCGCCATGCGAATCTTACAGGGTGTAGGTGGCGCGCTAATGGTTCCGGTTGGCCGACTTGCGGTATTGCGTACCACGCCTAAACATCAGTTGATCACCGCTATTGCGACCCTGACCTGGCCCGCGTTAGTCGCCCCCATCATTGGCCCTCCCCTTGGCGGATTCATTACCAGCTATGCCAACTGGCGTTGGATCTTCTTCATCAATGTACCGCTCGGGATACTGGCGATTGCGCTGGCGCTTCGTTTTATCCCGGATATTCATGACGACGAGCGCCGCCCATTTGATATAACGGGATTTATCGCAACCTCTGTTGCGATGGTAAGCCTGGTGTATGCCATGGAGTTACTGGGAACCCAACAGCCTCAGGGCTGGCTGACCGCCGGACTTTTGGCGCTAGGAACAGTGACATTTCTGTTTGCCCTGCATCATTTTCGTCGCGCCGCATGGCCAATGATTCGCCTTGATGCCATGAACGTCCCTACTTTTCGCGTCACCATGTATGGCGGATCGCTGTTTCGTGCCTCTATCAGCGCCGTGCCGTTTCTGCTGCCGTTAATGTTTCAGGTAGGTTTTGGCATGAACGCTTTCCACGCGGGTTCGCTGGTGCTGGCGGTATTTGTGGGCAATCTGACGATTAAACCGGCCACCACACCGTTGATACGTTGGCTGGGCTTTAAGAAACTGCTGTTGATTAACGGTGCGCTTAACGTTCTGGCGCTGCTGGCCTGTGCATTAATTACGCCGCAGACCCCCGTGTGGGTTATTTTGCTGGTGTTGTATCTGGGCGGTGTGTTCCGCTCAATTCAGTTTACCGGCGTCAGCACGCTTGCCTTCGCGGACGTCCCCGCGGCACAAATGAGCTACGCTAATACGCTGTTCAGTACAGCGACACAATTAGCGGTAGGATTGGGCATTTCTTTAGCCGCTATTGGGATCCGCATTGGCGATGTGGTCAGTGAAAGGCTGGCATTGGGCAATATTCCAGGGATCAGTTTCCGGCTGGCCTTTGTCGCTATTGCCATTATTTGTCTGGTAGGTATGGTGGATACGCTGCGACTCGCCCGTGATGCAGGAAGTGCAGTATCGAACAAGAACAAGTAGCCCGGAGGGTGAACGCTGCCGGGCCAACAGGATTTAGCCAATTACCTCGCGTACAAACGCTTCGATTGCTTTGTCCTGGCAGTTTTCAAAGAAGCACTGCTGGAAGCGCGGGCCCGATACAGCAGTTTTCACCAGCTCAGGATCGATAGCGCGCAGCGTGTCCAGATAATTTTCTTTTACTACAGCCGCTTTCACCTGATTCAGAATACCGGCGTTACGCACCTGCGGCTCTTTACGCTCCGGTGGGTAGCCTTCGCCGTTACGCCCGGTGAACGCTTTTTCAAACATATAGCGCACATTCAGCTCAGCACCCCAGCCAAAACCTTTGGCGAATGCCAGAGAAAGCGCGTTGCCGTTGTTGATCTGAGAGAACAAGAACGCATCTGCAGGATCGAGGCAATAACCACACACCACACCCGGATGGATATTCAGTGACACCATTGCCCCCTGGCCCGTGCCGCAACCGGTGACCACGAAATCAACCGCTTTGGAATTAAGCAGGATGCTGGCCATAATTCCTAAATGGATGTAGGTCAGATGATGATCATTTTCATCGCTCATCCCAACGTTATAGACCGGAAAACCTTTCTCATCCGCAACGGCTTTAAGCTCGTTATGGATGATGGCGTTTTTGCTTGCCTGGCTGTTTTCCATCATCAATGCAATTTTCATTCTGTACTCTCCTGAATGCGCTGCGGTAGCCCGCTGAAAGTCATAACATTCAGCCACATTACTATTTTGCAATCACACTTTCAAATTTAATGAAATTTAGTTTTAAAAAACAAAGTTGCGCTCACATTCTTGTCTGAAGAGTTCAGAATTGCCTCAAACGAATGACCTCGTTGTGATTAATCACAGGTGATCTTCGGGCTATTCAAGCCATTGATGAGGGCCTCTGTATGCCATGATAGTGTATCTTCGAACTTTCAGAGCGATCTCATGAAGACCTTTATCCTAGCGCTTTTGCCGCTCGTGCTGACAGGATGCACAATTACAAAACAGGCACAGGTCAGCGAAGCCAGCGCCATCACTGGTGTGGTTCGCCTGACTTATAATCAGGCCATGTTACAAACAGCACGTACCGATGACTACGTTACCCAAGGGACAGCCACCAAAGAGTGTCAGCGCCTGGGCTATGCCAGCGCTGAAGCGTTTGGCCAGCCGGTGTCAACCTGCAGCGTATATGCAGGTTCTCTGTGCTTAAATACCAAAATTACACTCGCCTGGCAGTGTCATGGTGTCGCGGTATCGCAATCCCCCTCATTCAATTATTAATATTTCCGACCAGCACATTTTTGCTGGTCTTTTACCACTTTATTATTTATATCCCCCGCTCAATATCGTTAATGCGTTTTATTCCCATTCTCATTTTTAATAAATAAATTTATTATTTTACCTTTTGCAAATAATTAAATAACAAATTATAGTGACGCCACGTCAATATATAATAATGTTTGTGGAGCAGAACCATGCTGAAAACAGAAATGATCGACCAACTGAATGAGCAAATGAATCTTGAATTATATTCATCTCTGCTCTACCAACAGATGAGCGCGTGGTGCAGCTATCACAGCTTCGAAGGTGCCGCCGCGTTTTTGCGCCGTCACGCCCAGGAAGAGATGACGCACATGCAGCGTCTGTTCGATTACCTGACCGATACCGGCAGCTTGCCGCGTATTAATACCGTTTCTTCACCTTTTGCTGAATATGCGTCTCTGGATGAACTGTTCCGTGTCACTTACGAACACGAGCAGTTGATCACCCAGAAAATTAATGAGCTGGCACACGCGGCAATGACCCACCAGGATTATCCAACCTTTAATTTCCTGCAGTGGTATGTTGCCGAGCAACATGAAGAAGAGAAATTATTTAAATCTGTTATTGATAAGCTGTCGCTGGCAGGGAAAAGCGGCGAAGGTCTTTATTTCATCGATAAAGAACTGGCTACGCTTGATACGCAGAATTAATAATTTGGGGTAATGAAGGCAACCCGCCATCATTACCCATTAAAATCAGTGACGGCAGATCTTGCTTTCGTGCGTAGAGAAGCCGTCTTCTTTTGCAATAAACTTTCCCTTCGCCGCTAAAAACGCCACCAGCTCGCCTGCCGTCATATCTGCCGCAGAACAAGTGTGGAAACGCGCCTGCTCGCCGAAACGTGCCGTAATCGCCGCTTCAAGGCTGGCATTTGAATACTGCTCGCCAGATTCAATCATCATGTTGAGCACTTCGTGACCGTGAATAGATTCCATACTACCTCCTCAATAAAGACCGTAGCCTAATGTGAACCGCACGGCGCTGCTTTGCGCTAACGCAGGTTTATCCGCAGATAAATGTCATTTGTTATACATCTTAATGGTCAAAAATATCGTAAACATTAATGTACAACCATTGTAACGACGATTTGACGAACATAGCGTTTTGCCTTAACCTGCGCCGCAGATATAACCGTTGATTATCTCTGGGACAGAGGAAAGCGTGAAAAACAGAACCCTGGGTAGTATTTTTATCGTGGCGGGAACCACGATTGGTGCCGGTATGTTGGCAATGCCGTTGGCTGCGGCAGGCGTGGGGTTTAGCGTCACGTTGGTATTGTTAGTCAGTCTTTGGGCGTTGATGTGCTACACCGCGCTGTTGCTGCTTGAAGTATATCAACATGTCCCGGCAGACACCGGGCTGGGTACGCTGGCAAAACGGTATCTTGGTCGTTACGGACAATGGGTAACGGGCTTTAGCATGATGTTTTTAATGTATGCCCTGACGGCGGCGTACATCAGTGGTGCAGGTGAACTGCTGGCCTCCAGCATCAGCGACTGGACCGGAACAAATATATCTCCGACAACAGGCGTACTGCTGTTCACCTTTGTTGCCGGTGGCGTGGTTTGTGTTGGGACCTCGCTGGTCGATCTGTTCAACCGTCTGCTATTCAGCGCCAAGATAATCTTCCTGGTGGCGATGCTGGCTCTGTTAATGCCGCATATCCATAAAGTGAACCTGCTTACGCTGCCGCTGCAACAGGGGCTGGCGCTCTCCGCAATCCCGGTCATCTTCACCTCGTTCGGTTTTCACGGCAGTGTTCCCAGTATCGTCAGCTATATGAACGGTAACATCCGTAAACTGCGTTGGGTGTTTATTACGGGTAGCGCTATTCCACTGGTCGCCTATATCTTCTGGCAACTGGCGACGCTTGGCAGCATTAACTCGACAACGTTCATGGGGCTTTTAGCCAACCACGCAGGCTTAAACGGCTTATTGCAGGCATTGCGTGAAGTCGTGGCTTCGCCGCACGTCGAACTGGCGGTACATCTGTTTGCCGACCTCGCGCTGGCAACCTCTTTCCTCGGCGTTGCATTGGGATTATTTGACTACCTGGCCGACCTCTTCCAGCGCCGCAATACCGTAGCGGGAAGAATGCAAACCGGCGTGGTGACCTTCCTGCCGCCGCTGGCATTCGCGCTGTTCTATCCGCGTGGTTTTGTCATGGCATTAGGGTATGCGGGCGTTGCCCTGGCGGTGCTGGCGCTGCTCATTCCCTCGATGCTGGCATGGCAAAGCAGAAAACAGAATCCGCAGGCCAACTACCGCGTAGCCGGCGGTGCTCCGGCGCTGGCGCTGGTATTCTTGTGCGGCATTGTGGTGATCGCAGTACAGTTTTCTATTGCAGCAGGATTACTACCAGAAGTGGGTTAAAACAAAGGGGCTTTCGCCCCTTTCTGTTAATGCAAACAGCACTGCTTATATTTCTTGCCGCTGCCACAGGGGCAAGGGTCATTGCGCCCTACTTTGGCATCCACTTTCACCGGTACTTTGACCGGCGTTTCCTGAGGATGCGCCATCCAGTAAGCATGCAGGTCCAGCGCAGCCAGGCGGATGGCATCGACGCTCTCTTCAAACGCTTCAGGTGTCAATTTCTCAACCACCGCAAAGTTCTCTTCCGTACCGTGCAGCGCAATAGCCTCAAGTGCTGGTTTTAACGTGTCCGGTAACGCGGACCAGTCTGACAGTGCAACGCCGCGCATATAACCAAAGCACCACTCTTCAACGATGGTCAGTTCATGCTCGTCAATTTCACGCAAACCAAACAACGGCTCAAACTGCTCAGGATATTCATCCAGACGATCGGCCGTATCCGCCATATGTTGAAACGCCAGGTTCATGAAACGCGTCATTTCTTTTTCGGAGGACCAGCGAGGGACATACTGCGCGCCGCCCCAAATTGCGACCAGCCACTGCTCTGGTTCAATTTCATACGGTGAACTCAGCACCGCCGTCAGCAAACCATCCAGTTCTGACACATCCAGAATAGCCTTGTCTGTATTGTACTTAGTCAGTACATCATCCAGCCATTCCAGTTCGCTCTCGTTTAATGGTCCCGTTTTCATAACGCTTTTCCTTAGTCAAAAAATCTTGCCTGTGATCATCCTACATGGCTGGAGGGATAACAGATACAAATGGGCATATGCGGCATACAGTTGCCGCCTGTTCAGGTTAACAGGAAACGAGGGGAATTCCGGAAGTTAACGCACAAAAGAGAACACTAAGCCGCCGGGCATCATACCGGGAAAACACAATAAAACCACCCGCAGGTGGTTTACTGTTGTTCAATGCGGTTGAGCGTTGCGGTATAGCCCGTTTTCGCTACCGCGTTAAGTAAAGTATCGGTTGGGAAACCTTCTGGCACAATCGCTTCTGCTTGTCGGGTTTTTAGGGAGGACTTTGCTTTAATCACGCCGTCGGTTTCACGTAGCGCCTGATTGACCGAAATAACGCATAGCGAGCAGGTCATATTTTGTATATCCAGCACCACTTTTTGATTGGCCGCCTGAGCCCACAGCGGTAATAGCAAGCATGCAACTAACGTGAAGATCTTCATTCAAATACCTCATAAAACCAGGCAACAAGCGTTGGGTAAAATAACACTGGCAAAATCAATGCCAGTGCGCACCAGTAGAACATGCGCGCTTGCCTCAGCGTTAGCCAGCCTGAACACCACAGCCGTTTGGAAAAATAGAGCCGCCAGAAGACATGCAGTAATAATCCCAGGGATAGCAGCACCAGAGGCGTTCGCAAAAACTCAAACTTGGTGAAAACAGCAAAGCTCGCCGCCGAAATACCAAACAGCAGGTAGAGCAGCGGTCCAACGCAGCATAAGCCCGCAGTGACGGCAGCTACCGCAGCCGTCAACAGGGTGAGTCCCGCCCGTTTAGCGTTGTTCTGTGGCGACATAGCTGTAGGAGAACGCTTTAGGATCATAGAAATTGATCGGGTCGCCATCAACTTCAGCATAAGGATAACCAAAGTTGTTCACCGCGCCCTGCTCCGTTGCCGGATACAGCTCGAAATCACGCCCGTAGTTGAATCCAACCCAGTTCATTTCCCAGTTACCAAACAGGTAAGTGTTTACCGCCTGGACATCGGCGTCCTGATGCGATTTTTTCTCTGCCAGACGCATTTTGGTCACATCAGCAGGATCGCAAGGTAACCAACCGTAACCGGCCAGATAGAACTCGGCACGACAATGTTGCCCACCGCTCACATCAGCAACGCCTGCGCTGTCTGCTTTGCCAAATGCACTTTTCGAGTAACGTTCGAGCTTATTGGCCTTGCCCAGACGGATACCAAACAGTTCACGCGCCGGAATGCCGCTGGCACGCGCCAGAGCCACAAAAACGGAGCTCATGTCGGTGCATTTTCCTTTGAGCTTACCGCTTTTTAAGATCTCCGCTACATCCCCCGTGCCGCAGCCGATAACGTCGTTATCGCGCTCCATATGGCTACTCACCCACTCGTAAATCAGGCGTGCTTTTTTCAGCGGATCCTGCTCATTACCGGTGATTTTACGTGCGGTTTCCAGAACCAGCCCATCAACTGGGGTATGTGCCGTCGGCAAAAGGTACGGTTTTACATCCAGCGGGTAAATAATCTGCTCCGGCGCTTGCCAGGTTTTCAACGCGTCCTGCTTCAGCGGTTCCCAGTCGGCGGTTTCAATGTCGATATCAACGTTAATCAACAGTTCGCCCTGCGAGTCAGGCCAGGTGGCAAACAGCGTTTTCGCGCCATAAGTATTATTAGTGGTGACATACGCTTGCTTATAGTTTCCGCTAAAGGCAAGCGCCGTCATTTGTTGAAACGCGGTATCTACAGGAAGCGGGATCCACAGTTTTACTACACCGCTCGAGCCCTTAGGAGGGTTAAGTTTATAGGTCTGGGATAACACAAAGCGCCGACGCGCGACTGGTGCAACGGATGGCTCAGCGGCGCGAACCGTCTGACTAATAACCGCAGGACCGACTAAACCGGCGGCCGAAAGGAGAACGCTATTTTTGAGAAATTGTCGACGTTGCATTGCTGTCTGTCCATGTTGTAAGAGTTGAACTACGGCTAAGCAGGTAAAAACCGTATACGATCATCACAGCAGACAGACGCTGACATAAAAAGGTGAGCCGATGGAGGTTATTCATCAATAACAGACCTGTTAACTGTGAATGAAATAAGATACTACAAGGTCGCTATTAAGCCATTTACAGGCAAAAAAGTACAGCAGTGAGCGGATATCAATCTGCCAGCCCCCTTCTTATGACACAAATTCAGCGTAAATCCTGTCTATATTTAACTGCAGCCATAGCGGAAACAACCCTACCCCTAAATCCCGTTTCTTATCTTTGGAGGACATAAAAATGGCAATGAGAATACTGTCTATCGATGGTGGCGGGATCAGAGGCATCCTGCCGGGTATGCTACTTGTGGCACTGGAGAAGAAATTGCAGGATATATCACAAAATCCTGCCGCCAGAATTGCGGATTACTTCGATCTCTTTGCCGGTACCAGTACCGGGGCCATTCTGTGTTCTGCTTACGTTTGCCCTGATGCGAAAGGAAAGCCCAAGTTCTCCGCTCAGGAAGCCGTCAATTTCTACCTTCAGGATGGGGATGAAATTTTTGATGTCGGCGTCTGGAAAACAATCAGTTCACTGGGTGGTGCTAGCGATGAAAAATATTCTGCAAAGGAGCTGGAGAGGGTATTAAAAACAGCATTTGGTGAAACAAAAATCAGTGAATTATTAAGACCAACCTGCTTTGTTTCTTATGACGTGAGCAGTCGTCTTCCTGTCATTTTCAAACAACACTCCGCCCTCGCCAAGAATCGGGACTTCCTGGTCAGGGATGCTTTACGGGGTACCTCAGCAGCTCCCACTTATTTCGAGGCAGCGCGTATTTATTCATTACCCCCGGTACCCGAAAAATTTGTCCTGGTTGATGGCGGTGTGGTGGCAAACGACCCGGCACTCTGCGCCTATTCCGAAGCGATTAAATTCAGTAATGTCGCTGGCATTAAGGATATGATTATTGTCTCACTGGGCACCGGCAAGAAATTGCAGGGGTATTCTTATTCCGAAGTTAAGGACTGGGGCCCCTTTGGCTGGGCAAAACCGGCTATTGATATCGCGCTAGAGGGGGGGCCACAGATGACCGCGTATTATCTGCAACAAATTGCCTCAACGGTAAAAAACTCTAAATACTACAGAATTCAGCCTGAACTATACGGCGCCGATCCAACGCTGGATAACGCATCGCGTGAAAACTTAGAACTTCTGCGCAAGGCAGGCCTACAAAATGCCGCCGTGTATGATAAGAAATTGACTGAGATCGCTAAGTTATTAATCAGTAGTGGAGGCAATTTTAAATATCAGGACGCTAATTAATCCTCAACCCTGACTGAACTCAAAATATATGTACATTCGTTGCCAGTTTGCGGGCTAATCCTCTGGCCCCTTCGCGCATGACCGTATCGTGATTCCAGCGAAAAACGGGTGCCGCCAGCGGGGCCAGGTAATTCATCCAACGAATCGTGGTGCGAACATTCCAGTCATATCTGACGATGGTCTCAGCGCCACTGGCAGAAAAATACCACACACCTCGCCCTTCTACCGCCCCACTGGCTTGTCCCTCAAGCAGCGAGCAAGGCAGAATATTTAACACGTTGATGTCAAAGGTTAAGCGATAGGGAAGCGCTCCTTTCCAGGTATAACGATGCAGCGCCCCAATGCCCTGTACATCACCTTTTTTAATCTCAACAATGCGTTCCAGACTTTCCCACCATTCAGGCCACTGATCGGGATGAGAAAAAACATCCCATACCTCCTGAATAGAAGCCTCAACCCGCCAGACGGTGGAAAACTGATAGTCAGCCATAATACAGCCTCCTTCAGGGTGAGAAGAAATTGGCGGGAAAACGGATGTTAATGACCATAGCATCCAGAAGCACGGTTTCTAATCGCTGCCCATCTGGCGCATAGCTGATCACTTTGGCAGGAAGTCCGTGATAATTATCCAGCCAGACGTCATAGCGGTGAACACCATCAACCACCATTGTTCCAGGCCCAACCACAGATACGTGCGTCGTCGCCCGTCCTGCAAGGTTTTCCTTGCCAACAGTGGTCATTGTCCCTTCGCGTTGCAGATGACGAATATTGCCCAACAACACGCCGATATCAGAGCGATCCACTCGATGACCACGCTCATCCTGGATCAATGAATTAGTAGGCGACAGTTGCAAAATGGGCAAAAAACCCACACCAAATGGCCATAACGTCACTTTACCGCTGACAGGATTAAAGATAAGCACCGCTCCTGAATGCGGTTGGGTAAAATCCATCCGCACATACCCAGGCTTTTGAAAGCTATAGCGAATAATTTTGCTTTCATCGGATGGCGACGAAGAGCGCATCATGACCTGATAAGACGTCAGGTTTTTAAATGACTGTTGAGAAAATGCGATGGGATCCATGGCCCTGGCATTCTGCGAAAAGATATTCCCTTTTTCCACCGAATATGCTGCACAACTAAAGGTGAGCAATGCTGCGAACATGACTATCGGAGAAGATGAAATGTTCATAGCTGCCCCCTGAACCAGCGCGATTGGCAAACAGGAGTTATCACCTGCCGACTGTTTTTATTATAGTTCTTAACTGCGCGGCACTACTCTTCCGGCCCTCAGACTCAGTATGGACAGCAGGTTTAAATTATTGGTTTTCTTTTCAGTTGAGATGACAACATAAAGCTATACTTTAATAGCCATACTTTTAATAGGTATTAATCATGAAACTGCCATCGGTATTTTCATGCACCGTTCTTATATTACTGCTGCTGTCGTCATCTTCTGCCACATCCAGCGCGTTACAAAACCAGGCCGTCAGAGAGCAAGAGTTAAGCGCGGCACTTCGAGCCGGTAATGGCGTGATCATCATTGGCGGGACGGATGATTTCGTTTTCACGTTCAGGGCACGAAACCGAATCCACAGACACCTGGCGATACAGGATGACTTTGGCGATCCCATCCTGATGAATGGTTTCCAGGACCACAACTATAATCCCGCCCGCGATGGTTTTATCAACAACCCTGCCCGAGGGGGCTTTATGTTTAACGCGCCTATTCGGCGATAGATTGATGAGCAATAGTGAGTTCTATGCTTGTAAAAAACAAGCACAAAAAAACCACCCGTAGGTGGTTTCACGACACTGCTTATTGCTTTGATTATTCTGTTCTTTCCCATGGTACCCGGAGTGGGACTTGAACCCACACAGCGCGAACGCCGAGGGATTTTAAATCCCTTGTGTCTACCGATTCCACCATCCGGGCTCGGGAAGAAATTGGAGGCGCGTTCCGGAGTCGAACCGGACTAGACGGATTTGCAATCCGCTACATAACCGCTTTGCTAACGCGCCGAAATCTTCTGGCTTTACAGCCGACATCCGCGATTGCCGATGTCTCTAATTTGGAGCGGGAAACGAGACTCGAACTCGCGACCCCGACCTTGGCAAGGTCGTGCTCTACCAACTGAGCTATTCCCGCATCACCAAGTAACTTTGTTAATCACTTGATTTTGTTATCGTCTGGCAATCAGTGCTGCCGTTCGATGCGTTGCATTCTACTTACCTGACGCAATGAGTCAACGATATTTTTCACCACTAACGATCGTTTGCTGAAATTTGCGTCGAAACGATCACTGATCAAGCAAATCTCCACGTGCAGCGCTCAAATACTGGAACATTGACCACAAAGTCAGTATCGCGGCGACGAAGAAAAGTGCGATCCCAGCATACTCAACCCAGATATTTGGACGCCACAGCAGCCAGGCCAGTGCAGCCATTTGCGAAGTGGTTTTCACTTTACCAATCCAGGATACGGCTACGCTGCTGCGTTTACCCAGTTCGGCCATCCATTCACGTAGTGCAGAGATGATGATTTCACGCGCAATCATTGTTGCAGCGGGGAGCGTCACCCACCAGCTGTGGTAATGCTCTGTCACCAGTACCATCGCAATAGCTACCAGCACTTTATCAGCGACCGGATCGAGGAAGGCGCCAAAACGCGTGCTTTGGTTCCAGCGGCGAGCCAGAAAACCGTCAAACCAGTCTGTGACCGCTGCGATACAGAAGATCAGCGCACAAACAAAAGGAGCCCAGGTGAATGGCAGGTAAAAAGCCAATACAAAGAATGGGATCAGGATGACGCGAAACAGCGTGAGCAACGTAGGGATATTAAATTGCATATGACGGATAACTATCTGTTGTCAGTGAAATTACCCCTATGTTGCTACAGAGGGCCTAATGTTTCAACGAGTAGAAGATCTTTTCTGCCAGAGCTTGCGAAATACCCGGCACTTTTGCAATTTCTTCGATACTTGCATTACGAAGACCTTGCAAACCTCCCATATATTTCAACAACATCTGGCGACGCTTTGGCCCGACACCTTCGATGGTCTCAAGCGTGCTGGTACTTTTCACTTTCGCCCGCTTTTTACGATGCCCGCTAATCGCATGATCGTGAGATTCATCGCGGATATGCTGGATAACGTGCAATGCAGGCGAATCCGGCGGCAGACTAAAGCCCTCACCTTCCGGCTCAAAGAACAGTGTTTCCAGACCGGCTTTACGATCGGCCCCTTTTGCCACCCCCAGCAAAAGTGGGTGCTGTTTGTCCCAGGGAACGTCCAGTTCAGCAAAAACGGCTTTCGCCTGCCCTAACTGACCTTTACCGCCGTCGATCAATATGACGTCCGGAATCTTACTTTCTTCAATCGCCTTACCATAACGCCGACGTAAGACCTGATTCATCGCCGCATAATCATCACCCGGCGTAATGCCGGTAATATTGTAACGCCGATATTCTGCACGCAGCGGGCCATTGGCATCAAAAACCACGCAAGAGGCTACCGTCTGTTCCCCCATCGTATGGCTAATGTCGAAGCACTCCATACGCTTCACCGCAGGTAACTTCAATACGGAGGCCAGCGCCGTCAGACGTTGCGTAATCGTCGACTGCTGAGAAAGTTTCGTGGTGAGCGCCACTGCCGCGTTGGTCCGCGCCAGCTTCAGATAACGCGCGCGATCCCCTCGCGGTTTCGTCTGCACGTTAATCTTCCGTCCGGCCAGTTCAGACAGAGAGTCTGCCAGCAGGGTTTTATCGCTAAGATTGAAATCGAGCAGGATCTCCCCGGGTAAGGTACGCATCTGGCTCCCCTGCAGATAAAACTGCCCGACAAAGGTTTCGACGACCTCGCCCAGTTCCGTACCACCGGGTACTTTAGGGAAATAGCTGCGGCTGCCCAGCACTTTACCCTGGCGAATAAACAGAACGTGCACACAGGCCATGCCGGCGTCAAACGCCACGCCAATGACGTCCAGATCGTCTCCAGTATTAGAGACAAACTGTTTTTCGGTCACGCGGCGTACGGCCTGGATTTGGTCACGAATTCGCGCAGCCTCTTCAAATTCGAGATTTTGGCTGGCCTTTTCCATGCGGGTAATCAGCTGTGTTAACACCTGATCGTCTTTTCCGGACAGGAACAGACGAACATACTCGACCTGCTGAGCATACTCTTCCTCGCTCACCAGACCCGCGACACACGGGCCGAGACAGCGGCCAATCTGATATTGCAGACAAGGTCGAGAACGGTTGCGATAAACGCTGTTTTCGCACTGGCGGATAGGGAATATTTTCTGCAACAGCGCCAGCGTTTCACGCACCGCATAACCGTTAGGGAACTGTCCAAAGTACTCGCCTTTGGCATGCTTTGCCCCACGATGCATCGCCAGACGCGGGTGGGTATCGCCGCTAAGGAATATAAAGGGGTAGGATTTATCATCACGCAGCAATACGTTATAACGCGGCTGATATAGCTTGATGTAGTTGTGCTCAAGCAATAACGCTTCGGTTTCAGTGTGCGTTACCGTGACATCAATCTGCTGGATTTGCGCGACCAGCGCTTCGGTCTTGCGTGACGCAAGATTACTACGGAAGTAGCTGGAAAGCCTTTTTTTCAGGTCTTTCGCTTTCCCGACATAGATAACCGTTCCGGCGGTATCATACATACGATAGACGCCGGGCTGACTGGTCACGGTTTTCAGGAACGCTTTGGCATCAAACTGATCTGTCACTGGCTTGCTAATGTCTCCGCATTACACAGGCCATGGCGAATTGCCAGGTGAGTCAGCTCTACATCGCCATGAATGTTTAATTTACTGAACATTCGATAGCGATAGCTGTTCACCGTTTTAGGACTAAGATTCAGTTGCTCTGAGATCTCATTAACCTTCTGACCTTTGGTGATCATCAGCATAATCTGCAACTCGCGTTCAGACAAACTGGCAAACGGGGTTTCCGTTTTCTCAGGCTCAATCTGGCTGAGCGCCATTTGCTGAGCGATATCGGAGGCAATATACCGTTGCCCGGAAAAAACCGAACGAATCGCACTCACTACTTCCTGGGGGGCGGCGCCTTTGCTGAGATACCCTGCGGCCCCTGCCTGCATAACTTTTGCAGGTAATGGGTTTTCGGTGTGTACCGTCAGCATGATCACTTTAATGTCTGCCGTGGAACGCGCAATTTTGCGGGTTGCTTCCAGACCGCCAATACCGGGCATATTCATATCCATCAGCACAACGTCAACGGAATTTGAGCGGCACCATTTTACCGCATCTTCACCGCAGCACGCTTCGCCGACAACTTTTATGCCTTTTATATCTTCCAGAATGCGTCGTATCCCTGCGCGCACCAGTTCGTGGTCATCAACAAGAAAAACGTTGATCAAAGGAATATCTCCAGAATAGGGATAACGCTACCGATAGTTAATCGGTCCTATGTTAACGGGTTTTATCTCAACTTTGAAATGTAAAAAACGCCCGACTTTCGATTTTGCTCTCGTTTTTGGAAATTAGATTGTACGACGAGTGGAAACTTTCAGTACTGGTAACCTTTTGCTACGGTTATATCTGTGTAGCTGTTTCATAATGGTGACAAAAAGATCATATTCCTTCGCTGAATGCAAACCAGGCAGTCAAAGTTGTAACAATAATTAACGAGGAAAATACTCGAAATAAACAACATGTGGAGAAAATATATGCACTGCAACATGTTGTTTATTTTAATGTCCACAACATTGGTCCGCGCAAAAAACAACCACAGATATTTTTAGCCTCGCTTATGGTATACTCCGCCGCCTTAAGATTTGACATCGCACTTTTTCATTGAAACATAACGAGGAAAATAAATGAGTACGCCTGACTTTTCCACTGCTGAGAATAACCAGGAACTGGCCAATGAAGTCACCTGCCTGAAAGCCATGTTAACGCTGATGCTGCAGGCAATGGGTCAAGCCGATGCAGGCCGCGTGATTCTTAAAATGGAAAAACAGCTCGCGCTGATTGAAGATCAATCACAGGCTGCGGTATTTTCCAACACGGTTAAGCAAATTAAACAAGCTTACCGCCAGTAATAAGAAACCGGCTGATAGCAATGCTCTCAGCCGGTTTTGCGTCTGACACTCAGAACGATTATTTACTCAGATAAGCCCGGTTGCCGCGGCATAACAGGCTATCTGCGTTTTGTTTGGCGCATTGAATTTCTTTTGCATATTCTTCTGGTGGAAGTTCACAGTATTTTCAGAAATCGACAGAATGATGGCTATCTCTGAAGAGGTTTTCCCCTCTGCCGTCCATTTCAATATTTCCTTTTCTCGCTTGCTAAAACGCATCTCTGGCGCCATAACCATGTCATCTTCCAGTCGCGTCAGTACAGACAGACTTTCCCGTACCAGAAGCTGCATCCTGAGCTCCACTTCATCGCTCGCAAGGCGACTGTTACGGATACTTGCACGCGATACAGATAAAAAACCCAACGCCCGGTTAGGCAACATTAAGCATTGCGTCATCCCTTTGCGTAAACCGTGATTGCGCGCGGCGTCCCACAAAGGTTGCGCATCGCGAAACAGAGTATCGTTCCAGGGTAAATGCCCCTGACTGAAGTTTTCAGGTTTCAGCACCGGATCAATGGCAAAATAATTTTCGGACTGATAATGCGCCACCCATGCTTTGGGATAGGTCGTATGAAGTGACGTTTTAGGTCGGGTAAAAGGTACCGGATGACGAACACAGAGCGCGTAAAAATCAAACTCTAAGTGCTGCGTCTGTTGTTGCAATTCCGTATAGACATCCTCTGCCGTCGCCATTTCCTGAAAGCGTAACAGCATGCTCCGTCGCCAGGTGAAGAAATCAAGATCCTGCATACTAAGTGGTAATGCCCCTGAGATTGATAATCATCCAAACATATGAAACAAGCTAACACATAAATGTATTTTATATATGCAAATTATCGGACAAATGAACAATTACTTGAGTATTACTCAACAGCGGAAGTAAGTAACAGAATCAAATGTTAATAATAAAGCAATAATTATAAATAGTTATGCGAAGAGCACTCGCCAGAAACAATCCCGGCGAGTGCCATATACACTATTTATTGCATCAAAAACTTTTCAAGAAACTGACGGGTACGTGGCTGCTGCGGATGCGTGAATAAGGATTTTGCTGGTCCCTGCTCTACTATCCGTCCTTGATCCATAAATATCGCTCTATCGGCAACATCGCGAGCAAAGCTCATTTCATGCGTCACAATTACCATGGTGCGTTTTTCCTGCGCCAGTTGGCGGATGGTATTAAGTACCTCGCCAACCAGTTCAGGATCAAGCGCGGAGGTCGGTTCATCAAAAAGAATAACCTCAGGTCGCATCGCCAGCGCTCGGGCAATCGCTACGCGCTGCTGCTGCCCACCCGATAAACGCCGCGGATAGCTGGTTTCTTTACCTGCCAGCCCGACTTTCGCCAGCAATTCACGCGCACGAGCGGTCGCTTCAGCTTTTGGTTCACCTTTGACTATCACCGGCCCTTCAATAATGTTTTCCAGCACTGTCCGATGGGGAAACAAATTAAAGTTCTGGAACACAAAACCGACGTGCTGGCGTAACTGACGAATCAGCCCTTTCTGCTGGGTCAACGAACGCGCGGTATCAATGGTAATCTCACCCACTTTAATGGTGCCCGCCTCCGGTTGCTCCAGCAAATTAATGCTACGCAGCAGCGTGGTTTTGCCCGATCCGCTCGGCCCGATAATCGCTACTACTTCACCAGGTTTGACGTCAAGATCGATCCCGTGCAGCACCGTTTGCCCATGAAATTTTTTGACCAGGTTTCTGACTTCGATAGCACTCATTTCGGCTCTCTCTCCTGGCGGTTCAGTTGTTCTTCAAAATAGTTTTGCAGCGCAGAAAGCACCGTCGCCATCACCCAGTAAATCAACGAGGCCGCCAGATACATCGTAAAGACTTCCAGCGTACGCGAGGTAATCAGCTGCGCCTGACGGAACAGTTCTGGTACCTGAATAGTGGCGGCCAAAGAGGTATCTTTCACCAGACTGATAAAGCTGTTGCTCAGCGGCGGCAGCGCAACGCGCGCAGCCTGTGGCAGGATTGCCCGGCGCATAGTCTGCCAGCGCGTCATACCAATACTGGCACCCGCCTCCCACTGTCCTTTGTCGATGGAAGAGATTGCCGCACGCAGGGTTTCCGCAGCGTAGGCGGCTGTATTAAGCGACAAGCCAATCATCGCCGCCGGGATGGGATCAAGCTCAATACCAAACTGCGGCAGACCGTAATAAATCATAAACAGCTGGGCAATCAACGGCGTTCCGCGAAAGATAGAGATATAAAAACGCGCCAGCCAGCGCACAGGCAGCAGCGGCGACAGACGCATCAACGCCAGGATAAACCCCAGCACGAGGCCAAAAAACATCCCGCCGATACTCAGTTGCAGCGTAAAAACCGCGCCTTTGAGCAGATACGGCAGGGAATCAATTACCAGTTGAATACTTTCATGCATTAGCGTTTTTCGACCTGGTTGTTACACGTGAGGATGGTAGGCAAACAGTGCAGGTGCCCCACCGGTATGAATAAAGAGGATTGGCCCTTCATCTTTGAAGCGCTTCTGGCTGATGCCGTCAATCAAACCCGCCATCGCCTTACCGGTATACACCGGATCCAACAAAACGCCTTCGAGGCGCGCCAGCAGTTTTACCGCCTCCATGCCCTCTTCGTTTGGCGTACCGTAGCCTGGCGCATAATAATCATCCCATAACAGGATATCCGCTGAGGCCGTCAGTTCCAGTTCACGGGCAATATCCTGCTGCAACGTAACAACTTTGGGTTTTTGATCCGCCACGCTGCGCGAAACGGTCACGCCGATAAGCTCGACATCTGGCATCAGTTGCTCCAGCCCCACCGCCAGCCCGGCATGCGTTCCCGCACTGCCCGACGCGACCACCACGGAAGAGAGCGAAACGGCCCCTTCACACTGCTGGGCAATTTCCAGCGCGCTTTCCACATAACCCATCGCCCCCAGAGCATTAGAGCCCCCAACCGGGATCACATACGGGCGGAACCCTTGCGCTTCAACGCGCGTCGCCAGCTCCTGCAACTGCGCATTCGGATCGGTTAGCGCGTCACACATTTCGATCTGCGTATTAAACAGATCCAACAGCAGACGGTTGCCATTGGTGAGATAGTTTTCCGCCGTGGTGCCAATCGGATTTTCCAACAGCGCCACGCAGTGCAGGCCAAGCTTAGCCGCTACCGCCGCAGTCTGACGAACGTGGTTAGATTGGATGGCACCCGCGGTTATCAGCGTATCAGCGCCTTCACGCAGCGCGTCTGCGGCCAGAAACTCCAGCTTACGCAGCTTATTGCCGCCCATGGCCATCGGCGTGACGTCATCGCGTTTGATGAAAATATCGCGCCCGAGGTAGTCGGAGAAACGTGGAAGATATTCGAGCGGCGTTGGCGCGCCAATAAATTCCAGACGTGGAAAGCGCGTTAAGTTATGCAGCGGCATACAGCCTCCGGTATTCGTTGTTGTGATGTTCTTTTTATTATGCACGCTCAGGCGCAATGAAATAAAAAAAGGCGCTGTTAAAGGCGCCTTTTTTCATCGGATGCCGATTATTTCGTCACATCCGCTCCAAACCATTTTTCAGACAGGGCTTTCAGCGTACCGTCTTTCTGCATTTCAGCAATGGCCGCATCAACCGCTTTCAGCAGATCTTCATTGCCTTTGCGCAGCGCCACGCCGGACTCCTGACGGGAGAACGCTTCACCGGTCACAGCCAGCGTATCCTTGGTTTTCTTGACCAGATCCAGCGCCGCCAGACGGTCAACCAGAATGGCGTCGATACGGCCTACACGCAGATCCTGGTATTTGGTCGGGTCATCATCATAGGTACGAATATCCACGCCCTGCACGTTCTGGCGCAGCCACTCTTCATAGTTGGTGCCCAGACCAACGCCGACTTTTTTACCTTTCAGATCGGCAGCGGTCTTAATAACGCCTTCATTGCCTTTTTTCACCAGCGCCTGAATACCAGAAACCGTATACGGGGTAGAGAAATCGTATTTTTTCTTACGTTCGTCAGAGATGGTCACCTGGTTGATGACCACATCAATGCGCTTGGAATCAAGAGAGGCCAGCATACCGTCCCACTTGGTCGGCTTCAGGTTAGCTTTCACCCCAAGGTGCTTGGCCAGTTCCTCAGCGAATTCCACTTCGAAACCGGTCAGCTTGCCGTCATCGCCCTGAAAACTAAACGGGGGATAGGTCCCTTCCAGGCCCACCAGCAGCGTGCCGCGCTCTTTAACTTTATTTAACAGACCTTCATCTGCATAAGTCTTTACGCTCATTCCGGCGACAAGTGCAACAGCCATTACACCCATCAGAGCCTGACGTCCCAGAAGTGCTAATTTCATAGTTACCCCGAATATTGTCATTAGTGACTATCATTTATGACTACAGTGTAAAACGTTTGCTGTGATCCACAAACACGACTCTGTTACACCTTATTCGTTTTTAATATATATCAGAACTGGCTGTCCAGGAGGATTTCTGCATATGCCCTATATGCGTATGGGCTTTAAACTGCTCATACTTACGTAAGGCGATGCGGTAATTGTTGGTGCTGGTTTCCGGCAGCCACGGGGCAAGGTTTTCGTCGAGGAACCCTTCCTGTAGCAGATCGTGAGAGATATTTTGTTCGGTCAGGTGATTCCCGAGGCGACGCAGACGGACAACGTATTCACGTACCGTGCCGTGACTCATTTCGGTCTGCTCAAATAAAAACTGTTTAAAACCGATAATATCGAAAAAGTCGCTCTGCTCTTTGCAATGCAAATCACCGCAAAAACGACACAGTGCCACCCACTCTTTTTTCTCCTGCTCCCACTCGGCTTCATCCAACAAAGTGTCCAGGCGGGCGATGGCGATTTTATTCACAATTTGCCCGCGACGAACCAGCGTGATCCGGTCGAGCAACTTAAAGCAATGGGCGCAATGCGTCTGGCTGTGTTTGAAATCTTTGAGGTAGCGGCTTAGAGGCCGTCTTTTTGATTGCTGCACCGTCATGAGAACTCCTGGTAGTCAATTCGTAATGCGGCATTGTTCAGGGGTAATGATGTACCCCTATAGCTTACCCAGCTTGGTGCGTAGACGTTTGATGGCCTGACTGTGCAACTGGCTAACCCGTGATTCCCCGACTTCCAGTACCGCGCCAATCTCTTTCAGATTCAGCTCTTCCTGGTAGTACAGCGTTAACACCAGCTTTTCGCGCTCCGGCAACGCCTCGATCGCGTCCATTACGCGCTGGCGGAGGTTACCCTCAAGTAGCTGTTGTAACGGGTTTTCCTGCTGATGTTCTTCCGTCACCAGCTCAATACTATCGCCATGCTCTTCCCGCCACTCGTCATAAGAGAAGAGTTGGCTGTTATTGGTATCGAGCAACATCTGACGATACTCTTGCACAGGAATAGCCAGACGCGCCGCCACTTCGGTTTCCGTTGCGTTGCGTCCTAATTCCTGCTCCAGTTGTCCCATCGCCTGTGCCACTTCGCGAGCATTGCGCCGAACGCTACGCGGCACCCAATCCCGGCTACGTAGTTCGTCCAGCATTGCTCCACGAATACGCTGCACTGCGTAAGTGGTAAATGCCGTTCCTTGCAAAGCGTCATATCGGTCAACGGCATTCAATAACCCGATGCCGCCCGCTTGTAGCAGGTCATCCAGTTCTACGCTCGCCGGCAAACGCACCTGAAGGCGCAATGCTTCGTGACGCACCAACGGTACATAACGCTGCCACAGCGAGTGTTTATCCATTACACCTTCAGCGGTATACAGTGAATTCACGATAAACAGCCCTGCGTTAAATGAGTTATCGGCATGATTATCCGTTTCTGCAGGGGTTTTAATCGGGTGAATAGTGGGTGAAATGAGGGGTTATTTAGGGGTTACGGGTAAAGCTAAATGTAAAAAACCCCGCCGGAGCGGGGTTTGCGCGATAAGTGTAAATTAACGCAGCAGAGACAGAACGTTCTGCGGAACCTGGTTGGCCTGTGCCAGTACAGAGGTACCTGCCTGCTGCAGGATCTGTGCTTTGGACATGTTGGACACTTCGGTCGCGTAGTCAGCATCTTCGATACGGCTACGTGCAGAAGTCAGGTTGTTAACGGTGTTACCCAGGTTGGTGATGGTAGAATCGAAACGGTTCTGTACCGCACCGAGGTCAGAACGCAGCGCATCAACCTGTGCCAGAGCTTTATCAAGAACAGCCAGCGGATCTGCAGTGCTGGTGGTTGCTTTAGCTACATCTTCGTTAACCAGTTTAGCACTACCGTTTTTATCGGTAGTTACATACATGGTTTTCTTATTCGCGCCAGTGCCAGTAGTTACATTGCCATCAACATCTACATCATAGGTAGCGCCACTCGCTTTCAGCGTGCTACCAGTTTTGGTTGCGTTCGCATTCTGCAAATCGGCTACAGTTGCTGCTTTGTTAGCGGTTGTAGAAGCAGTAGTCAATGTACCATTCTGACTTGCGTATAATGCAACATCAGTTTTAACTTTTGCGCCAGTACCAACAGCAGCAGTTGAAGAGTCAACAGTAAAGGTCACTGTTTTACCATCAACTTTAGCCGTGTAGTCGCCATTACCAAACTCTGGGTCAGTACCATCGGCTGTTTTGGTAAATTCCATACCATCAAAGTTGAACTTATCACCGACTTTCGCACTTGCACCCAATGTTGCGAGACTGGTTGCAGAACCGTTAGCTGTCGCGGCGGTGGTATAGACAGTAGATGCTGTGTTCGGTACAGTCGGTCCAGTCACCAGACTACCATCAGCCGCGCTGACATAAAGGGCATTACCACCTGAAGTTACAGTTTGGGATTTAACATCAACATTAACGGTTCCCGCTGCACCGCCAACAGTAGCGCTGTAGTTATCAGTACCAGTCGCACCAAACTTGGAGATCAGATCGCTGGCAGTGGCTTTCTGCGCACCGTTCACGCGGAAATCAGCTACACCCAGGCTCTGAGTATCGATTTTTTTCAGGTCGATGGAGATAGTTTCGCCGTCGTTCGCGCCAACCTGAATTTTCAGAGTGTTGTCCTGAGCCAGTACTTTCACACCGTTGAACTGAGTCTGACCGGATACGCGGTCGATTTCGCCCAGACGCTGAGTGATTTCGTTCTGGATGGAAGTCAGGTCGCTATCGGAGTTGGAGCCGTTAGTTGCCTGAACAGTCAGTTCACGTACACGCTGCAGGTTGTTGTTGATTTCGTTCAGCGCGCCTTCAGTAGTCTGCGCGATGGAGATACCGTCGTTGGCGTTACGGGAAGCCTGAGTCAAACCTTTGATGTTTGCAGTGAAGCGGTTAGCGATCGCCTGACCAGCAGCATCGTCTTTCGCGCTGTTGATACGCAGACCAGAGGACAGACGCTCGATAGCGGAGCTCAGAGTAGACTGAGATTTGTTCAGGTTGTTCTGGGTCAACAGCGACAGGCTGTTTGTATTGATGACTTGTGCCATGATCTTTTCCTTATCAATTACAACTTGATGTTATTGGGCTGTTGCCCACGGTTTCTCACCGTAACCCATGTATCGGCACGTTAATTTCGAACTTTAGAAAATTTTTACTTTCCGCCCTCTTTTTTCTTAGCCCCTGAAATACCCTCTTTATATGCCATTATTCTGCGCATTATTTTTACAAAACTATCATTAAACTTTGCGCGCAGATTGCCGATAACCCGCTTAACTACTGTTTGCAATCACAAGGAATTAGGCATGCCTTCATTTACATCATTGGGCGTCGGCTCAAACTTACCGCTGGATACATTGCTGACAAATCTGACGACTGCTGAAAAAAAACGTTTAACTCCAATTACTCAGCAGCAGAGTTCAAACACTGCGAGACTGACGGCCTACGGCACGCTAAAAAGCGCGCTGGAAAAATTCCAGACGGCAAATACCACATTAAATAGCGCCGATCTGTTTAAAAGCACCACCGTCACCAGCAGTACAGAAGATCTTACAGCATCGACCTCTGCCGGCGCAGCGGCTGGAACCTATATGATTAGCGTGACGCAACTGGCGCAGGCGCAATCATTAACGACGAAAAGCGGTATCAATTCAGTTAAAGAGGCGTTAGGTGACACTTCCTCTGACACCCGCACGATTAAAATCGAGCAAAAAGGCCGTAAAGAACCGCTGGAAATTAAGTTAGGCAAAGACCAGACGTCACTGGAAGGAATTCGAGATGCCATTAACGACGCTGACAGCGGTATTTCCGCCAGTATCGTGAAAGTTAAGGAAAATGATTATCAGCTGGTATTAACGGCCGACAGCGGTGTCGATAATAAGATGACCATTTCCGTCAGCGGCGACAGTAAGCTCAATGATTTACTGGCCTACGACAGCACCGCCGGTAGCGGAAATATGAAACAGCTGGTGGAAGCCAAAAATGCGTTGTTAAAGGTTAATGGTATTGATATTGAACGCCCGAGCAACACCATTACCGATGCTCCGCAAGGCGTAACGCTGAATCTGACTAAAGTGGTCACCGACGCGCGCCTCACCGTTACTAAGAGTAACGATAAGGCAACGGAAGCGATCAAAGGCTGGGTTGATGCCTACAACTCGTTGCTGGATACCTTCTCAACGCTGACCAAATACACCGAGGTGGATCCCGGAGCCGAAACTCAGGACACCAATAACGGTGCTCTACTCGGCGACAGCGCGGTACGAACTATCCAGACAGGGATCCGCGCCCAGTTTTCCAATGGCGCCGGCGACGGTGCATTTAAAACGTTAGGTGAAATCGGGATTACCACTGACGGAACCTCCGGCAAATTGAAAATTGACGACACCAAGCTAAAAAAAGCGCTGGAAGATAATACCGCAGCTACCCGTCAACTGCTGGTTGGTGATGGCAAAGAAACCGGGATTACCACCAAAATTGCCACTGAAGTAAAAGGCTACCTGGCCGATGACGGCATTATTGACGTAGCCCAGGACAACATTAACGCCACGCTGAAAAAACTAACCAAACAATATCTGGCCGTCAGCAACAGCATCGACGATACCGTCGCGCGCTATAAAGCACAGTTTACGCAGCTTGATAGCATGATGAGCAAACTGAACAGCACCAGTACTTATCTGGGCCAACAATTTTCAGCCATGAGCAATTCCTGATAACACGAGGTAAGCATGTATACCGCGAGCGGTACCAAAGCCTATGCACAGGTCGGCATAGAGAGTGGCGTGATGAGCGCCAGTCCACACCAGCTGATCGAAATGTTGTTTGACGGCGCGAACAGCGCCCTGGTGCGCGCTCGCCTGTTTATGCAGCAGGGTGATATCGTCGCCAAAGGCGAGGCCTTAAGCAAAGCCATTAACATTATCGACAATGGCCTGAAGGCAGGGCTGGATCAGGAAAATGGCGGCGAAATCGCCACCAACCTGTCTTCACTGTACGACTATATGATCCGCCGTTTACTGCAAGCCAACTTGCGTAATGATTGTCAGGCTATTGAAGAAGTCGAAGGGTTACTCGGCAACATTGCAGATGCCTGGAAACAGATCTCACCGAAAGCATCTTCCCAGGAGTCTCGTTAATGACCTCAGCCGTGGAGTTTATCAACCGTTGGCAGCGCATCGCGCTACTCAGTCACTCGCTGCTGGAACTGGCACAGCGCGGTGAATGGGACCTTTTACTGGAACAGGAAGTTACCTATCTGCAAAGTATTGAAGTGGTCATGGAAGAGCAAACTCCACCGGGCATTACGCGAAGTATTCAGGACTTAGTCGCCGGGTACATTAAACAGACGCTGGATAACGAGCAACTGCTCAAAACATTATTGCAGCAACGCCTGGATGAACTCAGCAACCTCATCGGCCAGTCGACACGCCAAAAGACGCTGAATAACGCCTATGGTCGTCTTTCCGGCATGCTGTTAGTCCCCGACGCCCCCACTGCCCCACAATAATTTCCCGTCTCGTCTGAATTATCTTCCATACTCCAGAGGTCGGCCAAACGACTTCTGGAGCACGGAAGATGAAAAATCCCACATTATTGCAGTACTTCCACTGGTATTACCCTGATGGCGGTCAATTGTGGACCGAGCTTGCCGAACGCGCAGGCGGGCTCAATGACATCGGCATCAACATGGTATGGTTGCCCCCCGCTTATAAAGGCGCTTCTGGCGGTTATTCGGTGGGTTACGACTCCTACGATCTGTTTGATTTGGGCGAATTCGACCAAAAGGGAACCGTCGCCACCAAATACGGCGATAAAAACCAGCTGCTGGCGGCGATAGACGCGCTTAAGCACAATGATATTGCCGTACTGCTGGACGTGGTGGTTAACCACAAAATGGGCGCAGATGAGAAAGAAAAGATCCGCGTCCAACGGGTTAACGCCGAGGATCGCACGCAAATAGACGATGAGATTATCGAATGCGAAGGCTGGACGCGCTATACCTTCCCTGCCCGCGCAGGACAGTACTCGCAATTCATATGGGACTTCAAATGTTTCAGCGGCATTGACCATATCGAGAATCCCACCGAAGACGGGATTTTTAAAATCGTTAACGATTACACCGGCGAAGGCTGGAACGACCAGGTTGATGATGAATTGGGTAATTTTGATTACCTGATGGGCGAGAACATCGACTTTCGTAATCACGCCGTCACCGAGGAGCTCAAATACTGGGCGCGCTGGGTGATGGATCAAACCCATTGCGACGGCTTTCGCCTGGATGCCGTCAAGCACATTCCGGCCTGGTTTTATAAAGAGTGGATTGAACACGTGCAGGAAGTGGCGCCAAAACCGCTGTTTATCGTCGCGGAATACTGGTCCCACGAAGTCGATAAGCTACAAACCTACATCAACCAGGTAGAGGGGAAAACCATGCTGTTCGACGCCCCCCTACAGATGAAGTTTCACGAAGCGTCCCGTCAGGGCCGCGATTATGATATGAGCCAGATTTTCGCCGATACCCTGGTAGAAGCCGATCCGTTTCATGCCGTCACGCTGGTGGCCAATCACGACACCCAACCTTTACAGGCACTCGAAGCCCCTGTCGAGCCGTGGTTTAAGCCGCTGGCCTATGCGCTGATCTTGCTGCGTGAAAATGGCGTACCGTCGGTGTTTTACCCTGACCTCTACGGAGCGCATTACGAAGACACCGGCGGCGATGGCGAAACCTATCCTATCGACATGCCGATCATCGAACAGCTTGATGAACTGATCCTCGCGCGCCAGCGCTTCGCACACGGGGTACAGACGCTCTTTTTCGATCATCCCAACTGTATCGCTTTTAGCCGCAGCGGAACAGACGACGATCCCGGCTGTGTGGTTGTTCTGTCTAACGGCGATGACGGGGAAAAGACCATCAATCTCGGCGCCAATTACGGCAATAAAACCTGGCGTGACTATCTGGGAAATCGCGAGGAAAGCGTGGTCACCGATGAAAACGGTGAAGCAACGTTTTACTGTAACGGCGGGAGCGTCAGCGTGTGGGTCATTGAAGAAGTGATATAAAACTTAACCCCGGTGGCCATTGGCTACCGGGGCGTACGGTTTATGGCAGTGGCGTAGGCAACGGCGTTTTCTTTAACGCGTCAGCGCACTCCTGCGTCGGGCGATCCACCCGCTGCAGCGTCATACCGTCATATTCCAGCGTATTGCCTTCGCGCTCGATCTCATACAGCTCGCGTTTCACCGTCACGTTGGTGAGATCGCCAGAGAGCATCGTCAGTTTCCCCGGCAGCGCGATCACCCGCTGCCACTGGCGACAATCCAGCGTATCGCCCTCTTTCGTTATCACCAGGCTGGCAATCGCTTCCGGGCTTACCAGACTGCGTTGCGGACCTTTTGACTGCCAGTATCCTTCCAGACCGGCTGGCGCTGGCGTTTTCACCACGTCGTTATAATTTTCTACTTCGGCGCATCCGGTTAGCGCCAGAAATACACCAACGATTGCTAATTTTTTCATCATTCATCCTGCATGCGAAGAAAATGGGATTGTGGCATTAAAGGCCTGATGTCGCCAGCCTTTCAGCGGCATTGAGAAAGATTGATCCAGACGGTATTACCTCTTATTACTCATAGTCAAAAATTATGAACGGTGTAGTATCCACACTTCTTGTTACATACCTTCTGAGTTCAGAGGCGCAACGCATGTCATGGCAACACTTCAAACAGGCCTGGTTAATTAAATTTTGGGCCCCCGCCCCTGCGGTCATCGCAGCGGGTATTCTCTCCACTTATTATTTCGGCATTACGGGAACCTTTTGGGCCGTTACCGGTGAATTCACCCGTTGGGGTGGACAAATCCTGCAACTGTTTGGCGTGCACGCCGAAGAGTGGGGATACTACAAGCTGATTCATCTCGAAGGCTCGCCCCTGACCCGCATTGACGGCATGATGATCCTCGGTATGTTCGGTGGCTGTTTTGCTGCCGCGCTGTGGGCTAACAACATCAAGTTACGCATGCCGCGCAGTCGGGTGCGCATTATGCAGGCGATAGTTGGCGGGATGATCGCCGGATTCGGCGCCCGGCTCGCGATGGGCTGCAACCTGGCCGCATTCTTCACCGGCATTCCACAGTTCTCGCTACATGCCTGGTTTTTCGCGCTGGCAACGGCAATCGGCTCATGGTTTGGCGCACGCTTTACCCTGCTGCCGATGTTTCGTATTCCGGTCAAAATGCAGAAAGTCTCCGCCGCTTCGCCGTTGACGCAAAAGCCGGATCAGGCCCGTCGCCGTTTCCGCCTTGGCATGCTGGTGTTTATCGGCATGATCGGCTGGGCGCTGCTCACCGCGATGGATAAACCCAAGCTCGGTCTGGCGATGCTGTTTGGCGTTGGGTTCGGTCTGCTGATTGAACGGGCGCAAATCTGCTTCACCTCCGCCTTCCGCGACCTGTGGATTTCTGGTCGCACCCATATGGCAAAAGCAATCATCTTCGGGATGGCGGTCAGCGCCATCGGTATCTTTAGCTACGTGCAACTGGGCGTCGAGCCTAAAATCATGTGGGCGGGTCCAAATGCGGTGATCGGCGGCTTGCTGTTCGGCTTTGGCATCGTTTTAGCGGGCGGATGCGAAACCGGCTGGATGTACCGCGCCGTTGAAGGCCAGGTGCATTACTGGTGGGTTGGTCTGGGCAACGTTATTGGCTCGACCATTCTGGCCTACTACTGGGATGATTTTGCTCCCGCGCTTGCCACCAACTGGGACAAAGTGAATCTGCTCAACACCTTCGGTCCGCTCGGCGGTCTGCTGGTAACCTATCTGCTGTTGTTTGCCGCGCTGATGCTCATTATCGGCTGGGAAAAACGCTTCTTCCGTCGCGCAGGGCTAACGCCTGCCAAGGAGTCTGTATGAAAAATATCGTGCCTGATTATCGCCTCGATATGGTCGGCGAACCGTGTCCATACCCGGCTGTCGCCACGCTGGAAGCGATGCCGCAATTGAAGAAAGGTGAAATTCTGGAAGTGGTGAGCGATTGCCCGCAGTCAATCAACAATATTCCACTGGATGCGCGTAATCACGGCTATACGGTGCTGGATATTCAGCAGGATGGCCCAACGATCCGCTATTTGATTCAGAAGTAACTGGTTGCCGGATGGCCGCTGTGCTTATCCGGCAACCAGTCTCTGCACGTTAAACCTACACCTGCATCGACATGACTTCCTGATACGCCGACACCAGTTTGTTACGTACCTGAATACCCATCTGCATTGATACCGACGCTTTTTGCATATCGGTCATCACATCATTCAGCGCAATACCCGGTTCACCGAGGGTAAATTTCTCAGCCTGCGTACGGGACGCGGTTTGCACATCGCTGATCCTGTCTAACGCCGCATGCAGTTGACCGGCAAAACTCACGGTCGGTTGTGGCTGCATATCCTGCATTTTTGCTGACATCGCCGTGGCTTGCAACTGGCTGATGACCCCTTCAATCCCCTGTATTGCCGACATTCTGATCCCCTGGATGATTTTTTACTTAGCTGAGATTACCAGTTAGTCAATAAGATAAAGGCGTTAAATAACGATAAAAAACCACGGTTTTTAACGCATAGAAAAATTCGAAACCGCAAATAATGAGACCGTCAATTTTTCGAGTTTGCTGACCCGGGAGTGAGTCTTGTTCCACTTTGCAAAAAACGCCGTCCACGATAAGCCACGAGGTGCGAGATGAGTGCGACAGCATCGACTGCAACCCAGCTTAAACCTCTCGAGTGGTTAAACCGCCTGCGCGCGAATCCCAGAATTCCTCTGATTGTGGCGGGAGCCGCTGCCGTCGCTATCATCGTGGCGATGGTCCTGTGGGCCAAAACACCTGACTACCGCACACTGTTCAGCAACCTATCCGATCAGGATGGTGGCGCGATTGTCACCCAACTGACGCAGATGAACGTTCCCTATCGTTTTACTGAGGGAAGCGGTGCTATAGAAGTTCCTGCCGATAAAGTTCACGAATTGCGGTTACGTCTGGCACAACAAGGTCTGCCGAAGGGCGGCGCCGTTGGCTTTGAGCTGCTGGATCAGGAAAAGTTTGGTATTAGCCAGTTTAGCGAGCAGGTCAACTACCAGCGTGCGCTGGAAGGTGAATTAGCTCGTACCATTGAAACGCTGGGACCGGTAAAACGCGCCCGCGTGCATCTGGCAATGCCAAAACCGTCGCTGTTTGTGCGTGAGCAAAAAGCGCCTTCAGCCTCCGTGACCGTTAACCTTGAACCGGGCCGCGCACTGGATGAAGGTCAAATCAGTGCGGTCACACATCTGGTTTCCAGCGCTGTTGCAGGCTTGCCGCCGGGCAACGTTACACTGGTCGACCAGGCTGGTCACCTGTTAACTCAGTCGAACACCAGCAGCCGCGATCTTAACGATGCGCAGTTGAAATACGCCAGCGATGTCGAAGGGCGCGTTCAACGTCGTATCGAATCGATCCTGTCGCCGATTGTCGGCAACGGCAACGTACATGCGCAGGTCACCGCACAACTGGATTTTGCTAATAAAGAGCAAACCGAAGAACAGTACCGTCCAAACGGTGATGATTCCCAGGCAGTGCTGCGTTCACGCCAGTTAAACGTCAGTGAGCAGATCGGTAGCGGAGCGCCAGGCGGCGTACCGGGCGCATTGTCTAATCAACCAGCACCGGCTAATACCGCGCCAATCGCCACCCCTCCGGCTAATCAGCAAAATGCGCAAGCCACGCAAACGGCAAATAACAACAATAATGCTGGTCCACGCAGTACGCAGCGTAATGAAACCAGCAACTATGAAGTCGACCGTACCATTCGCCACACCAAAATGAACGTCGGCGATGTGCAGCGTCTCTCGGTTGCAGTGGTGGTCAACTATAAAACGTTGCCGGACGGTAAACCGCTGCCGTTAACCGCCGATCAGATGAAACAGATTGAGGACCTGACCCGCGAAGCGATGGGCTTCTCCGACAAGCGTGGCGATACCCTGAACGTGGTGAATTCACCCTTCACGGCGACCGACGATTCCCTTGGCGAGCTGCCGTTCTGGAAACAGCAGGTCTTTATTGAACAGTTGATGACCGCAGGCCGTTGGTTGCTGGTGCTGCTTGTTGCCTGGATCCTGTGGCGTAAGGCTGTTCGCCCGCAGTTGGTTCGCCGCAGCGAAGAAGCAAAAGCGGTACAAGAACAAACGCGTATCCGTCAGGAAACCGAAGAAGCGGTAGAAGTTCGCCTCAGCAAAGACGAACAAACCCAGCAGCGTCGTACGAATCAACGTCTGGGTGCAGAAGTGATGAGCCAGCGTATTCGTGAAATGTCAGATAACGATCCGCGCGTCGTGGCGCTGGTCATTCGCCAGTGGATGAGTAACGATCATGAGTAATGCCCTTACCGGTACCGATAAAAGCGTCATCCTGCTGATGACCATTGGCGAAGATCGCGCGGCTGAGGTATTTAAACACCTTTCCACGCGCGAAGTTCAGGCGCTCAGTACAGCGATGGCGAACGTACGCCAGATCTCCAACAAACAGTTGACGGAAGTACTGGCCGAGTTTGAGCAAGAAGCAGAACAATTTGCCGCGCTGAATATCAACGCCAACGAATATCTGCGCTCCGTGCTGGTGAAAGCGCTGGGCGAGGAACGCGCTTCCAGCCTGCTGGAAGATATTCTGGAAACCCGCGATACCACCAGCGGCATTGAAACGCTCAACTTTATGGAACCGCAAAGCGCCGCCGACCTTATCCGCGACGAGCATCCGCAGATTATCGCCACCATTCTGGTACACCTCAAACGGGGCCAGGCCGCCGATATTCTGGCGCTGTTCGACGAGCGTTTACGTCACGACGTGATGCTGCGTATCGCCACCTTCGGCGGCGTGCAGCCTGCCGCGCTGGCAGAACTGACCGAGGTACTGAACGGTCTACTCGATGGTCAGAACCTCAAGCGCAGCAAAATGGGCGGCGTGAGAACGGCAGCAGAAATTATCAACCTGATGAAAACCCAGCAGGAAGAAGCGGTTATTACCGCCGTACGCGAATTCGACGGCGAGCTGGCACAGAAAATTATCGACGAGATGTTCCTGTTCGAAAACCTGGTGGACGTCGACGATCGCAGTATCCAGCGTCTGTTGCAGGAAGTGGATTCCGAATCGCTGCTGATTGCCCTGAAAGGTGCCGAACAGCCGCTACGCGAGAAGTTCCTGCGCAACATGTCGCAACGTGCTGCCGATATTCTGCGTGACGACCTTGCCAACCGCGGCCCGGTGCGTTTGTCGCAGGTGGAAAACGAACAGAAAGCCATTCTGCTTATTGTGCGTCGTCTGGCGGAAACCGGCGAGATGGTGATAGGCAGCGGCGAGGATACCTATGTCTAACGAACTGCCGTGGAAAGTCTGGACTCCGGACGACCTCGCCCCACCGATGGCGGAGTTCGTACTGGCCGACCACAGCGAAACGCCGCTGTCAGAAGAAGCTGAAGAGCCACAGCTTTCCGCAGAGCAACAGCTTGAACAGCAGCTCGCACAGCTGCAAATGCAGGCCCATGAGCAAGGGTATAACGCGGGGCTGGCGGAAGGTCGACAAAAAGGTCACGAACAAGGCTATCAGGAAGGTCTGAGCCAGGGGCTGGAGCAAGGCCAGAACCAGGCGCGAGCACAGCATGCGCCGATCCATGCCCGCATGCAGCAACTGGTGAGTGAATTTCAGAATACGCTGGACGCGCTGGATAGCGTCATTGCCTCGCGCCTGATGCAAATGGCGCTGGAAGCTGCGCGTCAGGTGATTGGTCAGACGCCAATCGTGGATAACGCGGCGCTGATTAAGCAAATCCAACAGTTATTGCAACAGGAACCGCTGTTTAGCGGTAAACCGCAGCTGCGCGTACATCCGGACGATCTCCAGCGTGTAGAGGAGATGCTCGGTGCCACTCTCAGCCTGCACGGCTGGCGGCTACGCGGCGACCCGACTCTGCATCACGGCGGTTGTAAAGTCTCCGCCGACGAAGGCGATCTGGATGCCAGCGTCGCCACACGCTGGCAAGAACTCTGCCGTCTGGCAGCGCCAGGAGTCGTGTAATGACCACTCGCCTGACTCGCTGGCTCAATACGCTGGACAACTTCGAAGAGAAAATGTCACTGCTGCCTGCGGTGCGTCGTTATGGTCGCCTGACCCGCGCAACCGGGCTGGTGCTGGAGGCCACGGGGTTACAGCTGCCGCTCGGTGCCACCTGCGTCATTGAACGCCAGGACGGCAACGAAACCCAGGAGGTCGAAAGCGAAGTCGTGGGCTTTAACGGTCAACGTCTGTTTCTGATGCCGCTCGAAGAAGTCGAAGGCGTTCTGCCCGGCGCACGCGTATACGCGAAGAACATTGCCGGAGAAGGTCTGCAAAGCGGGAAGCAATTACCGCTTGGCCCTGCTCTGCTGGGTCGTGTGCTGGACGGTAGCGGCAAACCGCTCGACGGACTGCCCGCCCCGGATACCACCGAAACCGGCGCGCTGATTACACCGCCGTTTAACCCCCTGCAACGCACCGCGATTGAACACGTCCTGGATACCGGCGTACGTCCTATTAACGCGTTGTTAACCGTCGGCCGCGGCCAGCGTATGGGACTTTTCGCCGGTTCCGGTGTCGGTAAAAGCGTCCTGCTCGGCATGATGGCGCGCTATACCCAGGCCGATGTTATCGTCGTAGGTCTGATTGGCGAGCGTGGTCGCGAAGTTAAAGATTTTATTGAAAATATTCTCGGCGCTGACGGTCGCGCACGCTCGGTAGTGATTGCCGCTCCGGCGGACGTCTCGCCGCTGTTACGTATGCAAGGCGCGGCCTACGCCACGCGCATCGCCGAAGATTTTCGCGATCGCGGACAGCATGTATTGCTGATTATGGACTCCCTCACCCGCTACGCGATGGCACAACGTGAGATAGCCCTGGCGATCGGCGAGCCACCGGCAACCAAAGGTTATCCACCCTCAGTATTCGCTAAGTTACCGGCGCTGGTCGAACGGGCCGGAAACGGTATCCACGGCGGCGGTTCAGTCACCGCGTTTTATACGGTACTGACCGAGGGTGACGACCAACAGGACCCGATTGCCGATTCCGCGCGCGCGATTCTGGACGGTCACATTGTGCTGTCTCGTCATCTGGCCGAGGCGGGTCACTATCCGGCCATCGATATTGAAGCCTCGATCAGCCGCGCCATGACCGCACTCATTAGTGAAAAACACTATGCACGGGTGCGTAACTTTAAACAGTTGCTGTCCAGCTTCCAGCGTAACCGCGATCTGGTCAGCGTAGGAGCGTATGCGAAAGGCAGCGATCCGATGCTGGATAAAGCCATCGCCTTATGGCCGCAGCTGGAAGCATTCTTACAGCAAGGTATTTTTGAACGGGCTGACTGGGAAGATTCTCTACAAGCTTTGGAACTGATTTTCCCTGGTGTGTGATTAAGCAGGAGAGCATAGGTCATGGCACAACATGGTGCATTAGCAACATTGAAAGACCTGGCTGAAAAAGAGGTAGATGACGCTGCTGTCTTATTGGGAGAGATGCGTCGTGGCTGTCAGCAGGCGGAAGAACAGTTAAAAATGCTGATCGATTATCAGCATGAGTATCGCAACAATCTGAATACCGATATGGGCCAGGGTATTACCAGCAATCGCTGGATCAATTACCAACAATTTATTCAGACGCTGGAAAAAGCGATTGAGCAACATCGCCAACAGCTCAATCAATGGACACAGAAAGTAGACCAGGCATTGAACAGTTGGCGCGACAAAAAACAACGATTACAGGCGTGGCAGACGTTGCAGGACAGACAAACCTCGGCGGCGTTACTGGCCGAAAACCGCCTGGATCAGAAAAAAATGGATGAATTTGCTCAGCGCGCAGCTATGAGGAAACCCGAATGATTACTTTACCCCAACTGATTACCACCGACACCGATGTAGCCGCAGGTCTTCAGTCAGGCAAAGCGGTAGATTCACCCGAGGATTTTTTAGCGCTACTGGCTGGCGCATTAGGTGCGGGCGACGCACAAGGTAAAGACGCCCCGCTGTCGCTTGCTGACTTACAGGCGGCCAGCAGTAAGCTGCAAAAAGGGTTGCTGCAAAAAAATGGCGATGCCACACAGTCGGTCAAATTAACCGATCTGCTGGCGCAAAAGGAGCTGCAAACCGAGACTTCTCTTGCCGACATGACTGACGCTCAGCAACTGTTGTCCGCTCTCACGCCTTCACTGAAAGCGAATGCCCTGACGACACTGAGCAAAGTCGCTCAGCAGGACGAAAAAAACACTACGCTGAGTGATGACGATCTCGCCAAGCTGAGCGCGTTGTTCGCCATGCTGCCAGGACAACCACTGGCTACGTCTGCCGTCGACAGCGCACCAGCCCCTGTTGATGCGGCGCTTTCCGCATTGTCACGAGGCGCGGTACACGGCGCGGCGACTGATAATGCAGCCGAATTACTGCCGGGTGATGCCAAAAAAGGCAAAGCGGATATCACGATTGCTGGCGGTGGTGCTAATCAGGCAAACAACCCGGCATTAACCCCGCTGACGGCGGCAGCGAACGCCAGAACTGAAATCGACAGCACCCCGTCACCGACCAGCATTGGCATGACTGCGGCCCCGCTAAGTGGTCCACAAACACACGCACAACCGTTACCGACGGCCGCGCCGGTGTTAAGCGCTCCGTTAGGTAGCCATGAATGGCAGCAATCGCTGAGCCAGCACGTCACCTTGTTCACGCGCCAGGGCCAGCAAAGCGCAGAGCTGCGTCTGCATCCGCAGGACCTGGGTCAGGTACATATTTCGCTCAAGCTGGACGATAACCTCGCGCAGTTACAAATGGTTTCACCGCACAGCCACGTGCGCGCCGCACTGGAAGCCGCATTACCGATGCTGCGTACACAGTTGGCTGAAAGCGGGATCCAACTGGGGCAAAGCAACATCAGCAGTGAAAGCTTCGCTGACCATCAGCAGTCTTCCGGACAGCAACAGCAGTCTGGTCGCGCTCAAGGACAAGACATTTTTGCCGCTGAAGATGACGCAATACTGGCAACCCCAGCCTCGCTGCAAGCCGCTGCCCGCGGCGATGGCGCAGTAGACATCTTCGCCTAACGCCAGAGGTAGCATGATTATCCGCGTCTTTTCCACGCTTTGTCGTGGACAGGACACGGGATAATCAGCCCATAAGCTGTACCGAAACAGGAAGCCCGTATCTGATGACTGACTCCGCGATTAACAAAAAAAGTAAACGCGCTATTTGGATCCCTCTGCTGGTATTAATTACCCTCGCCGCCTGCGCAACTGCAGGTTATAGCTACTGGCGCATGCAGCAGCAGCCTTCCGCCAGCGTCAAAGCGGAACCGGCTCCACCGCCAGCCCCGGTGTTCTTTGCGCTGGATACCTTTACCGTCAATCTGGGTGATGCAGACCGTGTGCTGTATATCGGTATCACATTGCGCATGAAAGATGAGGCGACACGTTCACGTCTTAACGAATATCTGCCGGAAGTGCGCAGCCGCTTGCTGCTGCTATTTTCTCGTCAGAATGCGGCCACACTCGCCACCGAGGAAGGTAAGCAACAGCTGATTACCGCTATCAAAGAGACGCTGGCGACTCCGCTTGTTGTTGGGCAGCCGAAACAGGTTGTCACCGACGTTCTTTATACAGCTTTTATTCTGCGGTAAAGACATGGGCGACAGTATTCTTTCTCAGGCAGAAATCGACGCATTGCTGAACGGCGATAGCGAAACCAAAGACGAACCCATTTCAGGTATCGCAAAAGAAAGCGATATTCGTCCTTATGATCCCAACACTCAGCGTCGCGTGGTACGTGAGCGTTTACAGGCGTTGGAGATCATTAACGAACGCTTTGCGCGCCAGTTCCGTATGGGGTTATTTAACCTGTTGCGCCGTAGCCCGGATATTACCGTGGGGGCGATCCGTATCCAGCCTTACCACGAATTTGCGCGCAACTTGCCGGTTCCGACTAACCTGAACTTAATCCACCTGAAGCCGCTGCGCGGTACGGGTCTGGTTGTGTTCTCACCAAGTCTGGTATTTATCGCCGTAGACAACCTGTTCGGTGGTGATGGTCGTTTCCCGACGAAAGTGGAAGGCCGCGAATTTACGCACACAGAACAGCGCGTTATCAACCGCATGCTGAAGCTGGCGCTGGAAGGCTACAGCGATGCGTGGAAGGCCATCAACCCGCTGGAAGTGGAATACGTCCGTTCCGAGATGCAGGTGAAATTTACCAATATCACCACCTCCCCGAACGACATTGTGGTGAACACCCCGTTCCACGTTGAAATTGGCAACCTGACCGGTGAATTTAACATCTGTCTGCCATTCAGCATGATTGAGCCGTTGCGTGAGCTGCTGGTGAATCCGCCGCTGGAAAACTCGCGTAATGAAGATCAGAACTGGCGCAATAATCTGGTGCGTCAGGTTCAGCATTCTGAGCTGGAGCTGGTGGCAAACTTTGCCGACATTCCGCTGCGGCTATCCCAGATTTTAAAACTGAAACCCGGCGATGTACTGCCGATTGAAAAACCCGACCGCATTATTGCTCATGTGGACGGCGTGCCTGTGCTGACCAGCCAGTATGGCACCGTAAACGGTCAGTATGCGTTACGCGTAGAACATCTGATAAACCCGATTTTGAATTCGCTGAATGAGGAACAGCCCAAATGAGTGATATGAATAATCCGTCCGATGAGAACACTGGCGCATTGGACGATCTGTGGGCTGACGCGTTAAACGAGCAAAAAACCACGCCCACCAAAAGTGCGGCCGATGCGGTATTCCAGCAGTTAGGTGGCGGCGACGTCAGCGGTGCTTTGCAGGACATCGACCTGATCATGGACATTCCGGTCAAACTGACCGTCGAACTGGGCCGTACCCGCATGACCATCAAAGAGCTGCTGCGCCTGACGCAGGGGTCGGTTGTCGCACTGGATGGTCTGGCAGGCGAACCGCTGGATATCCTGATCAACGGTTATCTGATTGCCCAGGGCGAAGTCGTCGTGGTCGCGGATAAATACGGTGTGCGTATCACTGACATTATCACCCCATCTGAACGTATGCGCCGTCTGAGCCGTTAATCATGAATACCCAGGCTACCGTTTCTCAACCCGCCGCCGTTCCCGGCTCACCGCTGGTGCAGGTAAGCGGCGCGCTGCTCGGGATCATCGTCTTGATCCTGGCGGTGGCCTGGGTCATTAAACGTCTGGGGTTTGCCCCCAAAAGTGCCGGTACTCGCGGGCTGAAAGTCGCAGCCAGCACCTCATTGGGTCCACGTGAGCGCGTGGTGATTGTCGAGGTCGAAGATACCCGTCTGGTACTGGGTGTCACAGCCTCGCAGATTAACGTCCTGCACACCCTGCCCCCGGCACCTGCCGATGCAGAAGAAAAAACGGCCTCCCCTGCGGATTTCCAGGCCATGATGAAGAGTTTGCTTAAGCGTCCTGGGAGATCCTGATGCGCCGTTTGTTATCCCTCACGCTGGCAGGCTTGTGGCTTTTCAGTCCCGTTGCCCTCGCCCAACTCCCGGGTCTGGTTAGTCAGCCGTTGCCGGGCGGCGGACAAAGCTGGTCTTTGCCCGTGCAGACACTGGTGTTCATCACCTCGCTAACGTTCCTGCCTGCAATTTTGCTGATGATGACCAGCTTCACCCGCATCATCATTGTTTTCGGTCTCCTGCGAAATGCGCTGGGTACCCCCTCTGCACCACCTAATCAGGTGCTACTGGGCCTGGCGCTCTTTTTGACCTTTTTCATCATGTCGCCGGTGATCGATAAAATCTACGTCGACGCATATCAACCGTTCAGCGAAGAGAAGATCTCCATGCAGGAAGCTATGGAGAAAGGCGCCCAGCCGCTGCGTGAGTTTATGTTGCGCCAGACCCGTGAAGCCGATCTGGCACTCTTCGCGCGCTTAGCAAACAGCGGTCCATTACAGGGACCAGAAGCCGTGCCGATGCGAATTTTGCTACCCGCTTATGTCACCAGTGAGTTGAAAACAGCATTCCAGATAGGTTTTACCATTTTTATTCCGTTTCTGATTATCGACCTGGTGATTGCCAGCGTACTGATGGCGCTCGGGATGATGATGGTACCACCAGCCACAATCGCGTTGCCGTTTAAGCTGATGCTGTTTGTGTTGGTAGACGGTTGGCAGCTACTTGTCGGCTCGCTGGCACAAAGCTTTTACAGTTAGAGGCGCGAAATGACTCCTGAATCGGTCATGATGATGGGCACAGAGGCGATGAAAGTCGCCCTGGCCCTTGCTGCGCCTTTGCTGTTGGTCGCTCTCGTCACAGGTCTTATCATCAGTATTCTGCAGGCGGCGACCCAGATTAACGAAATGACGCTGTCCTTCATTCCCAAAATTGTCGCGGTGTTTATTGCCATCATTGTTGCTGGCCCGTGGATGCTTAACCTGCTGCTCGACTACGTGCGTACGCTGTTCAGCAATATCCCCTACATCATCGGGTAGACAACGTTATGTTGCAGGTGACCAGCGTTGAGTGGCTCCACTGGCTAAATTTATACTTCTGGCCTTTGCTGCGCATACTGGCGCTCATCTCAACGGCCCCCATCCTCAGTGAACGAGCCATCCCCAAACGGGTAAAGCTGGGGCTGGGGTTGATGATAACTGTCGTTATCGCCCCATCAATTCCCGCCGTTGACGTCCCCATCTTTTCGATCGGCGCACTATGGCAGGCAATGCAACAAATCCTGATCGGTATCGCTTTAGGCTTCACCATGCAGTTTGCGTTTGCCGCAGTACGTACCGCCGGGGAATTAATTGGTCTGCAAATGGGCCTTTCCTTCGCGACATTCTTCGATCCCGGTAGCCGTCTGAATATGCCGGTTCTGGCACGACTGATCGACATGCTCGCCATGCTGCTGTTCCTGACCTTTAACGGCCATTTATGGCTGATTTCGCTGCTGGTAGATACTTTTCATACTCTGCCCATCGGTGGCAATCCGGTGAACAGCAATGCGTTTCTCGCGCTGGCACGGGCGGGTAGCCTGATTTTCCTCAACGGGCTAATGCTGGCCCTGCCGGTAATGACGCTGCTACTCACGCTGAACCTCGCACTTGGTTTGTTAAATCGCATGGCGCCACAGCTGTCGGTTTTCGTCATCGGCTTTCCTCTCACTCTGACCGTAGGTATTTCACTGATGGCGGCGCTAATGCCATTAATTGCGCCATTTTGCGAACGATTATTCAGTGAAATTTTTAATTTGCTGGCCGATATCGTCAGCGAAATGCCTGGAAAATAATAACCCTTAATTTTTATCCTGTTTTACTAAGGATTGTCCTAATTTTAAAAAGTGACAACATCCACCAGGATATCTCTGTCGCGGCTTATTTGTTTTTGCCTCACTCACATAACGCAACATTCACTTTACTTTAAGATGTTTCCTGGCAAATTATACGTAACTTTACGGGATAGTAAATTCGCCTGAAAAACAGCGAAAGCGTCATCTTGGGTCGTTATTATTCCGTTTAGTTGTGATGAAATAATCAGGTAAGGGGAATTATCGTTACGCATTGAGTGAGGGTATGCCATGTCAACGATTATTATGGATTTATGCAGTTACACCCGACTAGGGCTAACCGGGTATCTGGTAAGTCGGGGAGTGAAAAAAAGGGAAATCAACAACATTTCCAACGTTGATGAACTCAGTCTCGCCTGTGTCTCTCAACAACCCGCTGTGGTGTTTATTAATGAGGACTGCTTTATCCACGAACCTGCTAATAGCCAGCAAATAAAGCAAATCATTAATCAGCATCCCAGCACATTATTTATTGTGTTTATGGCAATTGCCAACGTGCATTTTGATGAATATCTACTCGTCAGAAAAAATTTATTGATTAGTTCTAAATCGATTAAACCTGACTCACTGGATAAACTACTTGGCGATATTCTGAAAAAAGAAGTAGATATTGCTATTGATGTGAATCTGCCGACATTATCATTAAGTCGAACCGAATCCAGCATGCTGCGCATGTGGATGGAGGGTCAGGGAACAATACAGATATCGGATCAAATGAATATCAAAGCCAAAACGGTGTCATCCCATAAGGGGAATATAAAACGAAAGATTAAGACGCATAATAAGCAAGTTATCTATCACGTTGTGAGGCTTACGGATAACGTCACCAATGGTATCTTTGTGAATATGCGCTAAGACGTTCTGACTGGTGGCGACTCCACCAGTCAGAATCAAACAGCGGAACTCACCTCACTCCACTTTTTCCACAAAGATACCATCCTGATGACCTGATTCATTAAAGAACCAGATACCGAGCGGGTAGTCTTCCAGCGAAACCAGGTACATGGTGCCTTCACTAAACTCTTCGATTGCCAGTACCACGCCCGGTCGACGAGGACCGCCGTCCGTTTTGACTGTGACCCGATCATTCACCTTCATAGTTTTCCTCCTGTGGCTTTGTGCCAGTGTAGAACAAATTCCTTTTTCTGGCAGCGCTCTGCACGCGCGATTGCGGGTTTTATCGACGGTCTATACTTAAGTTGTGCGTATCTGATGTTTGGGTACGCTCCCCCGGTATCCTTAACGGTTGAGAGGTATGAGGATGAAAACCGCGAAAGAGTACAGCGATACGGCCAAACGTGAAGTCAGCGTCGATGTGGACGCGCTGCTAAAGGCAATCAACGAAATCTGCGAGAGTGAAATTCATCGCAGCCAGGATGACCCGGAGCGCGTTAGCGTCGACGGGCGAGATTACCATACATGGCATGAACTGGCCGACGCGTTCGAGCTTGATATCCATGACTTTAGCGTGTCGGAGATCAATCGCTGACTGAGGGCGAAAAAAATCCCGGCCCTTATCGGGTCGGGATCAAGCTTGCTTATGCAAGAAGCACTTGTAAATTCGTTACACCAGAAAATCTGATGTGAACCAAACCTTATCTGCAATTTTTTTGCCTGACAAGTAAATAATTCTCACCAAAATGATAAATATAACTAATAGGTGAGAGATCACCAGGTTACGGTCGAACCAAATTTTCAGGCATCCTGACAGAGCTGTCTTCGCTCGCCCAGCACCACCAGTTCATCTTCACGGAATGCTTCCCGTTTAACGCCAAAGCCGTCGTACCAGCGACACTCCACCATTCCGCTGGCATACCCGGTAACGATCATACGTGGGCCACCCTCTTTGGAGGTGACTTCCTCACTGACAGAAAAGACCATACCTGCCTCCTGTATCAAGAGAAACCTTTACACCTTAGATGACAAAGAGGCGTTTTGCATAATCAGTCCTGTAACAATTAGTGCGAAACTCCGCGCAGCCTGACGACAGCTTTCACCAGCAGAACGACAATCCCACCGATGATAAAGCCGAGCACCAGGTTAAGCAGGGTCGGAAGCATTAGCGAAATCAATGTACTTTGCTGTTGAGCAAAATGTTCAATCGCATGATGCAGCGGTGATATTCCGTGTACCACAATACCGCCCCCCACCAAAAACATCGCCAATGTACCGACCACAGAAAGTGTTTTCATCAGCCAGGGGGCAACCACCAGCAACCCTTTCCCCAGCGACTGGGCAAGTTGGCTACGTTTTTCTGCCAGCCAGTACCCGATGTCGTCAAGCTTAACGATAATCCCGACCAGGCCATACACGCCCACGGTCACCACTAACGCGATACCCGATAACACCAACACCTGATTCAGCAAAGGTGCATCCGCTACAATACCCAGCGTAATCGCAACAATCTCGGCAGACAAAATGAAGTCAGTACGTATTGCCCCTTTGATTTTATCTTTCTCAAAGGTGAGTGGATCCTGTGCGGCCAGAGCAGCCAGACGCTGCTGACGCTCTTCCGGGCTTTCTTTGTGCTTACGCGCCTCCAGGGTATGCAGAACCTTTTCTACCCCTTCAAAACAGAGAAACGCCCCACCTACCATTAATAATGGGGTGATCGCCCAGGGAATAAATGCGCTTATCAATAGCGCCAACGGTACAAGGATAACTTTGTTTACAAACGACCCCTTCGCCACGCTCCAGACCACCGGGAGTTCACGGTTCGCCCGCACGCCCGATACCTGCTGCGCATTAAGCGACAGATCATCTCCCAGCACGCCCGCGGTTTTTTTCGCGGCCAATTTTCCCATCACTGATATATCATCCAGCAGCGTGGCGATATCATCGAGTAAGGTTAGTAAGCTACTTCCTGCCAAAATTTTGACCCTCAATATTATTTTTTTGCAGTCATAAGTATGAAGTAAAACACGCCATGCTGAAACTGACCTTTCTGGTCAACAAGTTTTTAACATCGACACGTAATTATAAATCTCGCCAGTAAGATAGTTTTGACGTTTACTATGTTGCACCTTTTTATTTCTACCGTGAGGGATTATGCGTTTCAGGCAATTGTTACCGCTTTTCAGTGCGCTATTCGCGCTGTACATCATTTGGGGTTCCACGTACTTCGTTATTCGCATTGGTGTTGAAAGCTGGCCGCCGTTAATGATGGCAGCCGTACGTTTTCTCTCTGCGGGAATTTTATTAACAAGTTTTTTACTTATTCGCGGGCATAAGCTCCCCCCCTTACGCTTAATCCTGAACGCCGCGTTAATTGGTATCCTGCTGCTGGCTGTGGGTAATGGACTGGTCACCGTCGCAGAACATCAAAATGTCCCTTCCGGTATTGCCGCCGTGGTGGTCGCCACCGTCCCGCTATTTACGCTGTGTTTTAGCCACTTTTTTGGCATCAAAACGCGCAAACTGGAATGGTTGGGAATAGCGATTGGGCTCGCAGGGATCATCATGCTGAACAGCGGAGGCAATTTAAGTGGCAATCCGTGGGGCGCTATTTTAATCCTGATCGGTTCGATAAGCTGGGCGTTTGGCTCGGTGTACGGTTCACGCATTACGCTGCCCGTTGGCATGATGGCCGGAGCCATTGAAATGTTAGCAGCCGGTATTGTGCTGATGTGCGCATCGTTACTCTCCGGGGAAAAACTGACCACCATGCCAACATTTTCAGGCTTTATGGCGGTGGCTTACCTGGCCCTGTTTGGCTCCATTATTGCCATTAATGCGTATATGTTCTTGATCCGCAATGTCAGCCCGGCGCTAGCCACCAGCTACGCCTACGTCAATCCGGTTGTTGCGGTGCTGTTAGGTACCGGTCTGGGGGGAGAAAGACTGGCCCCTATCGAATGGCTGGCGCTCGGCGTGATCGTGTTTGCTGTGGTGCTGGTAACGTTGGGGAAATACCTGTTCCTTGTTAAAGCGGATGTCGTCGCGAGTTCGTCGGAAAAGACATTACAGTAAATGAATACCGAGAGTGTCGATCTGCGCGGTGTCGCCACCGCCGCAGATCCACTCGATGACACGTTCAGATAACGCTTCATCATCCAGCTTTTCGCGACCACGCAGGGCGCACTCCCAGACAATCAGTACGCGCCAGCCAAGAGCCTGCAATTTTTCACAATCCCGCGCATCGCGTTGGACATTTTTGCCTATTTTTTCCAGCCAGAATTCCGTTCGTGTCGCGGGGACTTTAAACAAATAGCAATTGTGGTGGTGCCAGAAACAACCGTGAGTAAAAATCACACAATGATAATCATCCACCACAAAATCGGGGCGACCGGGTAACGTCGCATCCTGCACGCGAAACGTTACCCCCTGCTCTGTCAGCACGCTGGCAAGGCGTTTTTCAATCGCGGTATCGCGGGTGGCTATCGCCCGCATATTTTTACTGCGTGTTGCTTTATCGTGAACGTCTGCCATGCAGGTTCTCTTTCTCGCGAATAGCAACTGCCTGCTTGATTTTTGGCTCCAGCAGCCTGGCCACCGCCGCAAATGCCGGAACGACCACCGAATTACCAAACTGGCGATAAGCCTGAGTATCTGACACGGGGATCCTGAACTGATAGCCTTGCGGAGATTCAAACCCCATCAGGCGCGCGCACTCTCTGGGCGTAAGTCTGCGTGGGCGGTGTCGCTGATTCTGCGGATCGTCAAAATCTTTTTCACCCAGCGCCATATCCCAGCCACGGTCAATCAGGATCTCCGCCCCATCCTTATAATAACGCGCAGATAATGTGCGCGTTACGCTATCAGGGTTACCGGGATACACCATGCCATAGCCAAATCCATTTCCCCGCGCCTGATGCTTTTTCGCATAGCGATAGAGGTATTTCCACAGCACCGGCGTCAGCACATATTTCGCATCGACGGTCGGCTCAAGCAGTTCCGCCAGGGTAGTACGCCGCTGCGGATAACGCGTGACAATATCCCGCAGCGTGAAGTCTGATTTCAAATTCAGATCGCGTCGGAAGCCGACAAGCACGATACGTTCGCGATGTTGAGGCAAAAAATGTTGCCCATCGATAATTTTCGGATCATCCGGACCGTTATCCGCCGCATCTGCCACGTCATAACCCAGCTCGTCCAGCGTCTGCATAATGATGCGAAACGTTTTGCCCTGATCGTGACTCTTCAGGTTTTTGACGTTTTCGAGCACAAATATTGCTGGTCGACGAGCGTCGATAATGCGCACCACGTCAAAAAAGAGTGTGCCTTGTGTATCGCAGGCAAAACCGTGGGCCCGCCCTAACGCATTTTTCTTTGACACTCCGGCCAGGGAGAAGGGCTGACAAGGAAATCCCGCCAGCAGTACATCATGTTCTGGAATGTGCTGGCGAATATGTTCTGCCGCCTGCTGGTCGCTCACCCCATCCTGATGGCTCAGCGTGACATCACGAATATCTTCATTAAAGTGATGCTGGAAGGGATCGCAATAGTTGTTCGCTTTGTAGGTGCGCACCGCATGCTTGTTCCACTCGCTGGTAAACACGCACTGCCCACCAATTGCCTCAAAGCCGCGACGAATCCCGCCAATGCCGGCAAACAGATCGATAAATCGAAAGGCATAATGCGGATGATGCGCAGGTGGCGTCGGCAGTAAGGAATTCAGATAAGTAAACTCATTGTCGCTGAGGCGATGCCATGTTTCGTTCGCCACCACTCGCTTAAAGATGGCCGGACTCCAGCGGTTCTCGCCAACACCGTTCAGATAAGCAACCAGGGTTTTCACGTCATATATTTCAAGCAACTTAGCCAAAATCACCTGCGCGGCGGCCTTGTTATCATCTGTCATCGGGTTCATGGAGCCTGCTACTGAAAAATTATCCTGCATACATTTAACCGGCCGAAATGGATAACCGACAGATTAACATAAAATAGTGCGGTTGACGTTGAGGCTGTACTGGCGACTAACGTGCTTTAAAGGGTTGAATCGCGTCAAGATCCAGCATTTCATACTCTCCTTTTAACTCCGCACTCAGCTTCGCCATATACGTCAGTAAGAAGTCAGCATTATGCTGCGCTAAATGTCGTCCTTGTTCAGTTTGCATCGTCGACGGCAACGTCAATAACTTGGTCTGGAAGTGATCAAGCGCGTACTGTTTGTCGTCAAGGCCACGCTGGCGGGCAAACGGATCTTCCGCATCAAATAGCGCCACGCCTAAGGCACCAGACACAGCAAATACGCGCGCTAGACCGATAGCCCCCAACGCCTCAAGCCGGTCCGCATCCTGCACGATTTTCGCTTCAAGGGTTTCTGGTGCAATTTTGGCGCTAAAACTGTGCGCCTCAATGGCATGGCACACTGCCGGTAACCGTTGTTGTGGAAAATCCGGGAAATCGCGCATAAAAATGCGACGCGTTTCCAGAGCTGCCAGTACCGACGAACGATGACGCTCAGGATGGTTCTTTGGCAGGCTGACGAGATCATGGAAGTAGCACGCGGTCAGCACCACTAGCCAGTCTACAGTAGCATCTGTACTCAGCTTTTGCGCCGTCATCCATACACGACGAAAGTGAAAGATGTCATGCGCAGCATCTTGTCCGGAATGGTTATCAGCTAACCAAGCTTCAAATTGCGGCTGCCAGTCGTGCAGTTTCATGCTATCTCCCTTTGTAGAAAGAAAATCACCTTAGCAACAATTTTCGTTGCAAACCACTGCCTGCCCCATTACATAATTAAATTTTATTATCACGCCGAAAACAAAACCCACATGAATTTATAAAAATCATAATCTCAATATCAACAACCATATTATATGAATAACAAAAACAAATACTTTCCACAAATAAAATTCAAGTTACAAATAAATAACTAGATATACATAACTAATTGATTAAAAATGATTTATGTGGCAAATAACAATTTAATTCACATATATTTTTAGTTATAAAAACACACTTAGGAAATATTTAGAAATATTTTAAATACATTTGTTACATGTTATATTTTAAATTAAATGAACTTCATAGATAGTATCCAAATGTAGTTGCTTGGATAGTACTACATATTCATTTTAATTATCATGCAAAGGGAATACATAATGAAAAGAAAAGTATTGGCACTGCTTCTCCCTGCTTTATTAGCTGCAGGCGCAGCAAATGCGGCTGAAATCTATAATAAAAACGGCAATAAACTGGATCTGTACGGAAAAGTCGATGGTCTGCGTTATTTCTCTGATGATGCAGGCAGCGACGGCGACATGACCTATGCGCGTCTGGGCTTTAAGGGCGAAACGCAGATCAACGATATGCTGACTGGCTATGGTCAGTGGGAATATAACATTCAGGCCAACGGTACCGAAGGTGACAAAGGCGATTCATGGACTCGTCTGGCCTTTGCCGGTTTAGGTTTTGGTCAAAACGGTACTTTCGACTACGGTCGTAACTACGGCGTCGTGTACGACGTTGAGGCCTGGACCGATATGCTGCCAGAATTCGGTGGTGATACCTACACTCAGACCGACGTTTACATGCTGGGCCGTACCAACGGCGTTGCTACCTATCGTAATAAAGGCTTCTTTGGTCAGGTTGATGGCCTGAACTTTGCCCTGCAATATCAGGGGAATAATGAAGGTAGCAGCGTAGGTCAGGAAGGTTCTGGTAATAGTGAAAACCGCAAACTGGCGAAAGAAAACGGTGACGGTTTCGGTATGTCCACCTCCTATGACTTCGACTTCGGTTTAAGCCTCGGCGCGGCATACTCCAGTTCTGATCGTACTAACAACCAGGTCGCTGAAGGTCGCAATGATCGTAGCTACACCAGTAAATATGCTGGTGGTGAAACAGCAGATGCATGGACTGTTGGCGCGAAATATGACGCTAACAACGTATACCTTGCTGCAATGTATGCCGAAACCCGCAATATGACCGCTTATGGTGATGACAAAGGCGGTATCGCCAACAAAACGCAGAACTTTGAAGTTGTTGCACAATACCAGTTTGACTTTGGTTTGCGCCCGTCCGTTGCATTCCTGCAATCTAAAGGTGTCGACTTAGGTGGCTGGGATCACCATAGCAATGGCACCCCACGCTACACCGACAAAGATCTGGTCAAATATGTTGAAGTGGGTATGACTTACTACTTCAACAAAAACATGTCCACCTACGTTGATTATAAAATCAACTTGCTGGACGAAGACGACAGCTTCTATGAAAGCAATGGTATCGCAACTGACGACATCGTTGCCGTTGGTTTAGTCTATCAGTTCTAATTACGACAAAAATACGCAAGCCCGCTTCATACCAAGCGGGCTTTTTCACCGCACAGGGATAAGCTCTGCTAACAGCGCCAGATATCCGACATTCTTTTAGAATTAATGCGGGGAAGATTTTGAAAAAATATTGATAACCAGAACCCCAGCGCAAATCAGGAACATGCCTGCGATCGCCGGGAAATCCAGCTTTTGCCCACTTACCAACCAGCCCAAAAGGCTGATTAATACGATTCCAGCACCTGACCAAATTGCGTACGCAATACCCGTTGGAATCGTCGACAGCGTCTGAGCGAGAAGATAAAAAGCAGTGCAGTAGCACACAATAGTTGCGACAGATGGCCATAGACGTGTAAACCCGTCAGAGAACTTCATCAGGGTTGTACCTATTACTTCAGCTACAATGGCCCCGGCAAGGAAAATGTATGAATTCAAAATCTGGCCCCATGTGACAATCTAAGATAATTATCGTATCACAAAGGGTTAAGTGAGTTTATCCAAAACAAGTCGTGGGCATAACCCCAACAAATATTGCAATCTTGTCACCGTCTTGTGCGTCCGCTCATCGCTCAAAGATAACTGTCAGATTTATTCTCGAGGCTTGTTGCTAATTTCTCTGACGGCCTGGTTTCTGGGGCTATCTTCTAGCATAAAAGCCAAAATAACTTTAGCTACCCTGCCCCTGGTTTAATTTTGAGCCGCAGGAAAAAAACTTGATAGAAACGAGAAAGGACAAACAACTATTCTCAGATCACAAAACTGAACGCCAGGTTGCGGTTTATGACAGAAAAGTGAAAATTTCCCCCACACTGGATCTTCCAGTATTGGGCAAATCAGAACATGATGATGGCGAGCTTTATACTAAGCGAATATATCAACACTATACCAAGTGTGACATGCGTCGTTGAAAGGAATTGAGCTAACTGTTTGAATAGTGGCGGAGAGAGGGGGATTTGAACCCCCGGTAGAGTTGCCCCTACTCCGGTTTTCGAGACCGGTCCATTCAGCCGCTCTGGCATCTCTCCGTTTTGGCGGTTGCCATGATGCCAGGTAATTTGGCATTTTAACAGACCCCGTTCCGTCAATTTCGTTCAAGTGACGAGTTTGCGAGCAAAACGATGATTAAGTGGCCCTGGAAAGAGCAAGAAACAACCCGGAGTGACGACTGGCCGTGGGACGACGCCCTGGCTATTCCTCTTCTGGTGAATCTCACCGAGCAAGAACAAGCCAGACTTATCGCCCTGGCCGAGCGCTTTTTACAGCAAAAAAGATTGGTAGCGCTTCAGGGGTTTGAACTTGACCCGCTGAAAAGTGCGCGCATTGCGCTGCTTTTCTGTTTGCCTGTCCTGGAATTAGGGGTCGAGTGGCTCGACGGGTTTCATGAAGTTCTCATCTACCCTGCCCCGTTTGTCGTGGACGATGAATGGGAAGACGATATTGGGCTGGTGCATAATCAACGGGTTGTACAGTCCGGGCAGAGCTGGCAGCAAGGTCCGATAATCCTTAACTGGCTCGACATTCAGGATTCTTTTGATGCCTCCGGCTTTAATCTAATCATCCATGAAGTGGCACATAAGCTTGATATGCGTAATGGCGACCGCGCCAGCGGTATTCCGGCGATCCCTCTGCGAGATATTGCCGGTTGGGAGCACGACCTGTATGCCGCAATGAATAACATTCAGGATGAAATTGATCTGGTCGGTGAAACCGCGTGCAGTATAGATGCTTACGCAGCAACCGACCCGGCCGAATGCTTTGCCGTTCTTTCGGAGTATTTCTTCAGTGCTCCTGAATTATTTGCGCCACGTTTTCCGGCCTTATGGCAGCGTTTTATTCAGTTTTACCGCCAGAACCCCATGGAGCGGTTACGCGATACCCGCTAAGATGGTCATTATCGCTCAGCAAATGTGCATTAACGCTGAATTTGAAGATTAATTAAGCAATTGAAATGACGCGCTAATTTTACTGTTGACACCTCATGGTGAGGTCAGTAATATGCGCCTCGTTCACACGATTCCTCTGTAGTTCAGTCGGTAGAACGGCGGACTGTTAATCCGTATGTCACTGGTTCGAGTCCAGTCAGAGGAGCCATATTTAAGAAGCCTGCTTAGGAAACTAAGCAGGTTTTTTGCTTTTTCGGTCGCTATAAAATCCCCTCTGATAAGCACCCTGCCTGCTCTGCACCCCGTTACATGCCGCATCACAACGTTGATTAAAGTTATGTAAATGTAAATCGTTTAAACTTTGCAATTATTGTAAGTGCTAGTGATTATCATTTATTGTACGCGAGCCAAAGGAACGAGCCCTCGCTCGGTTCACTGTACGTTCCAATTACTCTGGGATATAAACGATGAATTCTCTGCCTCGCGCCGGACTGCGCCGTATCACACTTGCCTCTTCCCTGGTCTTCTCAGTTAGCCTACCGGCTTTCGCTCAGGAAACGTTAACGCTCTATACAACCCGCGAACCGGGTCTGATCCAGCCTTTACTTGATAGCTGGACCAAAACCAGCGGCATCAAAGTCAGTACGGTCTATATCAAGGACGGTATGCTTGAGCGCGTTAAAGCTGAAGGTAAAAATTCACCTGCCGACCTGCTGATGACCGTCGATGCCGGTAATCTCATTGATTTAGTGGAAGCGGGTGTAACTCAGCCAGTAGAGTCAGAAGCACTGAAAACCGCTATTCCAGCTAATCTGCGCGGTGCAGATAATCAGTGGTTTGCGCTGTCGATGCGTGCCCGCGTGCTGTATGCCGAGAAGTCACTGCCAATCGATAACTGGCATTACGAACAACTCGCCAGCCCTGAGTACAAAGGTAAAGTCTGTATTCGTTCCGGACAGCACCCGTATAACACGGCGCTGATCGCCGCAATGATTGCTCATCACGGCGAAGCAAAGACCGAAGAATGGCTGCGCGGTGTGAAAGCTAACCTGGCGCGTAAAGCTACCGGTGGCGATCGCGATGTTGCTCGCGATATCCTCGGCGGTATTTGCGATATTGGTCTCGCCAACTCCTATTACGTCGGCCATATGAAAAATGCCAAAGAAGGCAGCGATGCGCGTCAATGGGGCGATGCGATTAAAGTCGTTAAACCTACCTTTGAAAATGGCGGTACACACGTCAACATCAGTGGTGCAGCTGTAGCCCGCTATGCGCCAAATAAAGCCGATGCCGTTAAGCTGATGGAATATCTGGTTTCCGCACCTGCCCAGCAGCAATATGCGAAAGCGAACTTCGAATACCCGGTACTGAAAGGCGTGACGCTTGACCCGGTTATCAACGCAACTATTGGCGAAATCGACGTCGATAAAACACCATTAACCGAAATCGTTAAATATCGTAAACAAGCTAGTCTGCTGGTAGATAAAGTTGGATTCGATCAATAAACCTCTGCAGTTTCCGACGTTACGCGGCCTGGTTTCCGGGCCGCAGTCATTATTGACGCCGCTACATCTTGGCGCACTGTGCGTAGCGCTTGGCGTTCTGACACCGATCATTGCGCTGATTTGGCAGGCTACCCAAGCCGATTTATCTCACTGGGATAATCTCCTGACGTATGTACTACCTGCCGCACTAAAAAATACCGTGCTGTTATTAGCCGGTGTCGCGGTGATGGTCGGCGTGATTGGCGTAGGCAGCGCATGGGCGGTAACGGCATGGGATTTCCCTGGACGTAAAATACTTAGCTGGGCGTTACTGTTGCCGCTGGCGATGCCGACCTACATTGTGGCCTTTGCGTGGCTCGATCTGCTGCATCCGATTGGCCCCCTGCAAACCTTTATCCGTTTTTTACTGGGTTTTGACAGCCCAAGACAGTTCCGTCTGCCAGATTTACGCTCACTTTCCGGCGCAATCATCCTACTCGGATTGGTGCTTTACCCATACGTGTATCTGACAACCCGCGCCATGTTTATTAGCCAACCGGCCCATTTACTGGAAGCCGCACGCACGCTGGGATGCAGCGCAACCGGAACCTTCTTTCGTGTTGCATTGCCCATGGCCCGTCCGGCACTGGCCGTTGGGATCAGCCTGGCACTGCTGGAAACGCTCAACGATATCGGCGCATCGGAGTTTCTCGGGGTACAGACGTTAACCGTTACCGTGTACACCACATGGATCTCGCGTTCTGATTTATCTGCCGCGGCACAAATTGCCTGCATGATGCTGATGTTTATATTCCTTATTCTGACGCTGGAATTTTATGGTCGCAGAAAACAAGGATTCAGCAGTCGCAGCCTGCGGGAAATTCAACCTACGCGCGTGCAGGGCTGGCGTGGCTGGCTGCTCGGTGGCGTTATTTCACTGCCTGTCCTGCTGGGTTTTCTGGCTCCGGTTCTGTTTTTAATGTGGGAAAGCGCCAAACGCATAGGTGATGAGAATCCGCTTTCCTCTTCGTTACTGTCAGCATTACAAAATACGCTATCGCTGGCGGCGGGAACCACGCTGGTGGTGGTTTGCGTCAGTATGTTAGTGGCCTGGAGTGCGCGTCATAGCGCCGCCGACAACGCCATGCCAGGATTTCGTCGCGGCGTGATGCGTCTGGCTTCTTTAGGCTATGCGGTCCCCGGCACAATTCTGGCAATTGGTTTTTTGACACCCGCCATGGCGGTCGACCGCTGGCTGGCCGATTTACTGGATGTTCGTGGTCTGCCGCTGATGTCCGCCGGGACCCTGCTGGTAATTTGTTGTGCCATGCGATTCCAGGCGATTGCCATTGGCGCACTGGATTCTGGTCTGGGCCGTATCCCCCCCTCGCTGGAACAGGCGTCTCGTCTGTTGGGTGAGAATGGTGCGGGGACGTTTGCACGGGTCCATTTTCCCCTGCTGCGCCCAGCGTTAGTCAGCAGTGCCCTGCTGGTTTTTGCCGATGCCATGAAAGAACTGCCAACAACGTTGCTTTTGCGCCCGGTCAATTTCGAAACGCTGGCAACATTGTTGTATGCGGAAGCAGCCCGTGGAACCTATGAAGAAGGTGCTATCGCCGCGCTAATGATTGTTTTAGCTGGCACGCTACCGGTTATTTTGTTGGTGCGTCATCAAATGACTCGCCGTGGTTAAGAGAGCAACAATGTCAGAAATTGCATTACGACTCCAGGATGTACACGTTACTTATGGCAACAGCCAGCAATCGGTACTGAGCGGATTTTCAATGTCGGTACATAAAGGTGAAATCGCCTGTCTGCTGGGCGCTTCAGGCTGCGGGAAAACCACGGTGCTACGCGCAGTTGCCGGATTTGAACGCCTGCAAAACGGAGAGATCTATGTGTCACAGCGCCGTGTTGCCGGTCCCGGCATTCATCTGCCACCGGAAAAACGTCATGTCGGCATGGTCTTCCAGGAATATGCGTTATTCCCCCATCTGACGGCGCAGCAAAATGTGGCCTTTGGATTGCGTCGCATGCCGCGTGAGGAACAACAGGCCAGAGTGACTGAGCTGCTGAAAATGGTGGAGTTACACAGCCATGCCAACCGCTATCCGCATGAGCTTTCAGGCGGGCAACAACAGCGTATCGCCCTTGCGCGCGCGTTGGCGCCACATCCGGAAATCCTGTTGCTCGATGAACCCTTCTCCAGCCTTGATAAGCGCACACGCGAACGTCTTGGCAACGAGGTACGGGATATTTTGCGCGCAGCCGGGCAAACGGCGCTGTTAGTTACCCACAGTGAACACGAAGCTCAACTAATGGCAGACCATATTGGCGTGGTAAAAATGGGGCAGTATCAAATAAAAAAAGCGACCCATCCGACCTGAAGGTCACCAGGGTCGCCCTGAAAATTAATAATGTTTCTGTACCAGGCTGATGTTCACCGGCATACCGGAACGTCTTTCCAGTGCCTGGTTCCCACGGCTCACATCCACGTCATTCCCGCTGATAAAGGTACGCAGAGCGGGAGTGACTGGCAAAGGTACCTTTCTGTCAGACTCGTATTCCGAACGGTTTCGCGACAGCGGCTCATGCACTTCCACCCAACGACTACCGTCCGGCTCTTCGCTGTATTTCACCGGTCGGTCAATTAATTGTACACGGGTCCCTACAGGCACCGTATCAAACAGGTACTTGATGTCGTCATTCCGCAAACGGATACACCCCTGGCTTACCCGCAGACCAATACCGAAATTGGCATTTGTCCCGTGAATGGCATAAAGCCTGCCGATATAAATTGCATACAGGCCCATCGGATTTTCTGGCCCGGCAGGAACAAATGCTGGCAAGCTTTCCCCGCGAGCGGCGTATTCGCGTCGGGTATTTGGCGTCGGTGTCCAGCTTGGTGCTTCCTGCTTACGCTCTACCGCCGTTACCCAGTTGCGCGGCGTTTCTCTACCCGCCTGACCAATGCCAATGGGCAAAACCTCAACCGTATTGCTGCCAGCAGGATAATAGTAAAGCCGCATCTCGGCGACGTTGATGACAATCCCCTCGCGTACGGTATCCGGTAATATCAGTTGCTGCGGCACAACCAGCATTGAACCCGATTTAGGCAGAAAAACATCGACGCCCGGATTGGCTTCAAGCATATTGCTCAACCCCTGCCCGTACTGAGCGGCAAATGCCTCCAGCGGCTTGGTATTACCTGGTGGAACCGTAATAGTCAAAGGGCTACCCACCAGGCGACTGCCCTCTGGCGGCAGTGGATAACTCACCGCCTGCGCGCCCTGACTCGCAAGCAGCATAATGAGTGAACAAAGCAGTTTTACACGACGCATCTTTTTCCTTTCCTTCGTCGCAGCAGATATCCGTTAATTATAGCTTTTATTATCTGTTTTAGTGGGTTACGACATATTTGCGCATAAAAAAACCTCGCCAACAGGCGAGGTTCAGGTTGAGCGGTAACTACGCTTCCTTACCATCCGGAAGCACGATGTTACTGGCGGCTAACTGCCCCATATTGTTGTACATCGCACAAGCAGCCTCAATAATTGGCATCGCCAACGCGGCCCCACTGCCTTCGCCCAAACGCATCCCCATATTCAGATACGGATCCAATTCAAGATGCGCCAACGCGGTACGGGCGCCCTTCTCAGCGGAGAAATGTGACGGGATTAGGTAGGGTTTAATTTGTGGTGCAATCTGGCAGGCCGCCAGCGCAGCGGAATAAGAAAGAAAACCATCCAGCACGACCGGCAGGCCGCAGGAGGCCGCCCCCAACATAACCCCTGCCATGCCGACAAGATCGAACCCACCAACTTTAGCCAGCACATCGACACCGTCATGGCGATCCGGCTGATTGACGGCAATTGCCCGACGCACAACGTCTACCTTATTCCCCACCCGAGAAAGAGGAAGGTTAGCGCCAATACCCACGACTTCCTCAGCATGACTGCCGGTAAGCACGCTAACAATGGCCGCCGCAGGTGTAGTATTTGCCATACCAAGCTCACCGACACCAAACAGCGTCACACCGTCTTTGGCCAGTTCATGGGTATAGCGAATGACTTCCAGCAACAGCTCCTCGGCCTGCGAACGGCTCATTGCCGGGCCTTCGGCTATATTGCCGCAGCCGCGTGCCACACGCATATTCACCACGCCGGGAATAAGTTCAGCATCAATCCCCACATCTATCACATGGACCTTCGCCCCCGCCTGAGCGGCGAGGACGCAGACGCCGGTCGTTCCACGCGTCATATTGGCAGCCTGTATAGCCGTGACAACTTTAGGTGAAACGGCAACCCCTTCATCCCACACGCCGTGATCGGCGCACATCACCAGCATCGCTTTGCCATTCACATGCGGCACACCCTTCAGGCCAGGCATCCCGGCCAATTGCACGGCGAGAGATTCGAGTCGCCCCAAACTTCCCGGCGGCTTAAGCAAGCCGTCGATATGCTGCTGCGCGCGCAGCATCGCGGCACTGTCAGGTAATGGGATCGCGCGGAGTAAAGAGGTTAAAGTCTGCATAAGGGTTCCAGTATGTGGGCTGACTCAGAGCAGAGCCAGCAAGAAAATCAACTCGCCAAGTTCAATGGCAGCGCCCAGCGTATCGCCGGTTTGCCCACCCAACGTGCGTTTTAATAACTGCCCAAGAATAAAAATCGCCACCATTGTGACAACCAGCGCTGCCACGCCGCGCATGCCGGGAAGCAGCACGGCGGCAAGGATCGCCGCCAATCCCAACGTAACGCAGGTTTGACGCCCGGTGACTTTACCAATAAAAACGTTGCCCAGCCCTTCTTCGCGGGCATAGCGATGCCGATACATCAGCAACACCGCCGTTCCTCGCCCGGCGACACATGCCGCCGCCAGCGCAGCCAGCATCGGCGTGCCACGCAAAGCCAGTTCGCTCACCACCAGCACCTTCGCCAGTAAAACGAAAATTAACGCCAGTCCACCGTGGGTTCCCAGACGACTGTCGCGCATGATTTCCAGCATCCGCTCGCGTCGGCGCGCCGAAAAAATGCCGTCACAGGTATCCGCCAGACCATCCAGATGAAATCCTCCGGTCAATAACGCCAGCGTCAGCACCGCAAAAAGAGCGGCCAACGGTATACCGCACCAGGTCTGGAGCGCCATGAAGACCAGCCCCGTCAACCCTCCCAACACGACGCCAATCAGGGGGAACATCACAATACCGCGGGAATAATGCTCGAAATCCAGTCCTTGCGACCAGCGAGCAGGAACGGGCAAGCGACTGATAAAAGAGAGCATTGCCCAGAACAACTTACTCATTTAATTTTGACTCCAATTCCTGATACCACCAGCCAGACCTCATCAGCCGCCGCCGCCAGTCGCTGGTTCACGCGTCCTGCAATATCACGAAAATGCCGCGCCAGACGGTTCTCCGGCACAATCCCCATTCCCACTTCGTTAGTGACCAACACGATCTTTGCCGGGCAGCGCTGACAGGCTGCAATCAGTGAACGGATTTCACCTTCGATAGATTGCTCCATCGCCGCGTAATCCCAGCTGTCCGGATCGCTGTCACCGCCCAGCGCAAACAGCAGGTTGGTCACCATCGTAGTGATGCATTCAAGCAGAATGGCTTCCTGAGGATCGTTCGCGGCCGTAATCAGTTCATCAAGATGTTGCCAACGTTCGGCTGTACGCCAGTGCGCAGGACGTCCATCGCGATGATGCTGAATTCGCGCAGCCATTTCCTCATCAAAAATCTGCGAAGTCGCAATATACAAAACGTTTGGGGAATCAGCGATCAGCGCTTCCGCATGCCGACTCTTACCGCTTCGCGCGCCGCCAGTAACCAGAATCATCATACTGGCTCCCGGTGTTGCTGCATGATGGTATAAATTTTCTCAATATCGATGTGTTGCCGCATCGCATCCGCCAGCAGATCAAACTGCTGCGATTTATATTGCGCGTAATGGAAGGTGGAATCCAGCGGAGCTAACCCTTTACGTTCTCGCAGGCCATTGACCAACGCACGGGTGAAATCATCGCTGTCGAAAAGACCGTGAAGATAGGTGCCGAACGCCAGACCATCCGCAGTGACCGCGCCGTCAACAACGTTGCCGCCGTCTTTGTGCAACGTCATCACCGACTGACATTCATCGGTTAATGCTGTTTCACCCATATGAATTTCATAACCGCGAACGGATAACCCCGCCGTGCCCGCCAGCCAGTCAGGCAGCGATGAGGACATTTTCCCCTCAACCAGGGTCGTGGTTTTGTGCTGAGCAAAATGGGTTACGGTATTGAGCAAGCCCAGCCCCGGCAGCGTACCGAGTCCTGACTCCACTTCATCAATGATGGTATCGCCGAGCATTTGATAACCGCCGCAAATCCCCACCACCGGTACGTTATTTCGATGCAATTGCACCACGCCATGCGCCATCCCGCTTTCACGCAGCCACACCAGATCGCCAAGGGTATTTTTGCTGCCGGGTAAAATCACAAGATCGGCCCCCGCCAGCTCTTCAGGCTGGCGAACATAGCGCACACGCACATCCGGCTGCGCAGCAAGCGCATTGAAATCCGTAAAGTTAGAAATGTGCGGTATTTGCACAACGGCGATGTCGATGTCGCGTTTATCAGTGCGCAAATACTTGCCCTTTTGCAGTGCAACGCCATCTTCATCTTCCAGATCAACATCCAGCCATGGCATCACGCCCAGCACCGGAACACCGGTCAGCGCTTCAATTTGCTCGATACCGGAGTGCAGCAGCGTCACATCACCGCGAAACTTATTGATGATCACCCCTTTTACGCGTGCGCGTTCGTGATCGTGCAACAGCGCCAGCGTGCCGTAAATGGAGGCGAACACCCCACCACGATCGATATCCGCCACCAAAACGACAGGGCACTGCGCCATTTCTGCCATGCCCATATTGACGATATCGCGATCGCGCAGGTTAATCTCTGCCGGGCTCCCCGCACCTTCCAGCACCAGCACATCGAACTCCTGCGCCAGGCTGTTATAAACTGACAGGATCTGTTCCCGCAGACGTGGTTTGTACTCGTGGTAACTCACCGCGTCCATATCAGTCGCTACTTTGCCCATCAGCACTACCTGCGCTTTGCGATCGCTGGTCGGTTTAAGCAGAACCGGGTTCATACGCACATCTGGCGTAATACCTGCGGCTTCAGCCTGAAAAATTTGCGCGCGGCCCATTTCTTTTCCCTCTGGCGTAATGCCAGAGTTCAGCGCCATGTTCTGCGATTTGAACGGTGCGGTATGCAGTCCATCCTGATAAAAAATACGACACAGCCCGGCGACCAATACGCTTTTACCCACATCAGATGCCGTTCCCTGCAACATTATTGCCTGCGTCATGACGCCTCCTTCAGTGCGTTCTCTCGCATACAGCTAAAAAATTCAGCCTCTGTTTTACACAGCGGGAAGCCCAACTCGGTATGCAGCTTCACCAGCCAGGGCTGAGTTAATCCCGCTTGTTCAATAAGATCCGTACGGGCGAAAACGTCGCCTGGCGTGCCGTGCGTGAGTACTTCGCCCCGGCGTAAAACGTACACCGCATCGCTGACTTCATAGATAAGATCGATATCATGGCTTGAAATTACGACATGGTTTCCTTGCGCTACGATGCGTTTGATAATCTCAATCATCTGCGTGCGGCCTGACGGGTCGAGGCCCGCAGTAGGTTCATCCAGCAGCAGATACTGCGCCTGCAACACCAACGCCCCGGCTATCGCTACGCGTTTTTTTTGCCCATGGCTTAAACACTGAATGGGCTGATGGCGAAAATGCTGGGCGTCGACCAGCGTAAGTGCATCTTCCACGCGTCGGGCGATTTCAGCCTCATCCACCCCGAGATTGCGCAAGCTAAAGGCGATATCGCTGTCGATATCGGTATAAAAGATTTGCTGATCTGGGTCCTGAAATACCGTTGCCACCTGTTGACGCAGCGCCAGCAGGCCGCGTTTGCTGTAATCCAGCGGTTTGCCCTGCCACATCACCGCGCCTTGCTGTGGGCGCAATAAGCCACTCAGGTTCATAAACAGCGTGGATTTCCCGCAACCATTAGCGCCTACCAACCCGGTGACGGCATGCGTAGAAAAATCCAGCGTTAGCCCTTTGAGGATCGGGTCATCCTGATAGCGAAACCAAAGCGCTGAGGTGGCAAGCATACTTTTCCTTACAGGTGAAAATCACCCTGATAAAGTTTGATATCCAGTGTGGTGGTCATTTGCTGGTAGCGGATCAACACGCGGGTGAACAGCAATCCCACCAGCATTGCCAGGGAGCGGTAGCCCAACGGCAAGCTACGATAACCAAAACGCAGCGTTTGTGCGCGGTGAATAGCCAGCGCCTCGTCTAAGAGAATAAAAATAAACCGCCAGGTCAGCAGGATCTGCTCAGTTAGCAGGCGAGGAACGTGCGCGCGTTTGAGTAGGATAATTAATTGCGGAAACGGCAGATTCAGTACCAGCCAGAAGGTTGCCGCCAGCGCTGCAAGGCTGCGCCAGAACGTTTCATTCGCTGTCACCAGACCTGGTGCGCTGATCCCCAACCAGTAACTTCCCGCAGGTATGCTGGCCAACAGCGTCTGTGGATCGCGGCTGATGCTAAACAGGATGGTCACTACGCCAACCGCCAGAAAACCAAACGGTAATGCCATCCAACGGCACCAGCGCCAGAATGAAATACGCAGCAGCCAGCAGCTCAGCGCGGCAATCAATAACAGCTCAATACCCTGCCCCAACGGGGGCAGAGTAAACGCCAGAATCATCATCACCAGCCAGAGCAGAAATTTCCGCACTGGCGAGACATGAACCCAACGGCTTTGATAGCTAAGCCTGTCAAGCCCGGTCATCACGGCGTTGCCTGCCCTTGGTATAACCCAGGATATAGAAAATCACGGCTGCACCCAGCGAGCCCTGAAGTGTAAACAGCAGACTTTCAATTTCACCACTTGCCGGTTCATACAGCGGCTGGAACCAGGGTTCATAATGCGGGGCAATAGCCTGAATCTGACTCTCAGCCTCACCGTCTGAACCGCCGTACTCTCCACCGTGGTTGATAAAGAACGGCAGGATCACCAGCGCCACTACCATGCCCAATATAATCAGCGTCTTTTTCATCGTTAATGTCCTTGTGCGGTTATTAACTGGCGTTTGGTTAGCTGATCGTAAATCAGCACGGTGAGTAACCCTTCCGCAATCGCGATTGGGATCTGCGTCAGACAGAAAATCCCCATGAACTTAATGATTGAACCGGTAGCGCCAGCAGAGGGATCCGGGAACGCCACGCCCAGCTGTACCGACGTCACGAAATAGGTGACGAGATCCGCCAGCATCGCGCACAAGAAGACGCAAACATCACGACGCAGCCCTGCACGGCAGGCCATTTTCCACACCATGTAACCCACTACCGGGCCAATTACCGCCATCGACATGCCGTTCGCGCCGAGCGTCGTTAAACCACCGTGTGCCAGCAGCAGTGCCTGGAACAGCAGAACGATCGCCCCGAGGATGGCCACTACACCAGGTCCAAACAGGATAACTGCCAGGCCTACGCCGGTAGGGTGTGAACAACTTCCGGTAACGGAAGGAATTTTCAGCGCCGACAGCACAAAAATAAAGGCGCCGCACAGTGCCAGTAAAACTTTCTGGTGGTTATCTTCCTGCACGATTTGGCGCAGGCGCACCAGCCCGTACCACAGGCAGGGTAAAAACAGCAGCCACCATGCCAGCGCCCACATCGGCGGCAAGAAACCTTCCATAATGTGCATGGCGAACGCTTGCTCAGGAACAATCATCAGTAATAGCGCCGCAGCCAACCCGCTGAAAGACAGCTGTTTTAGCTGTTGTTCAAGCTTCATTGTGCATACTCCCACTGTTTGTTGACCAGAATGGTCGAGAAATAAGGCAGCGGCTGATCGTCGCTCACCTCATCGAGATGACGCCAGCACTGTTCACCTGGCAGCGTGGCTTCAGACATCATTAATGCGCAGCCCAACAAACCTTCTTGTTGCAGCAGCGCTTTGATACGCGCAAAACGACCGTACACTTTCATCAACACCAGACTGTCATGCTGCTTTAACGCCTGCTGAATTTCAGCTTCCGGCGCGGTACAGGAGACCACTGCCAGCGATTGTTGCTCCATGGCGAGCGGGGTTTTCGAACGCGCGGCAATCGCAGCGAAAGAAGTCACGCCCGGGACGATTTCTAACCAGTCAGGCGAACCAATGCGCTGCAGTAAAAAGACCCAGGTACTGAACAGCATGGCGTCGCCGAGCGTAATAAAGCCTACTTTTTTTCCAGCTTCGACTTCCTGAACCAGCGCGGTTGCAACCTCATCCCAGACGGCCTCTTTTTCCGCGCTGTCGGCACTCATGGGAAAATGGCAGCAGCGAACCTCGGTCTGCTCGCCGATATACTCCCGCACAATCGACAGCGCCAGGCTATCGCCGCCTTTACGCCCGGCAGGCGCATAGAGAATATCCAGCATGCCCAGCGTACGTGCAGCACGTACGGTGATCAGATCGGAAGCGCCAGGTCCGGTGCTTAATGCGTACAGTTTCCCGCTCATGCTGCTTCCTCCAGCGCCACATTAAGCGCCTGCTGTAAATGTGCCACGAACATGGCGCGAACCGCCGGGTTTTCCCCCAGTCCGCTGAGCCACGGCGTAGCCGTTATCCCGGCCGCATTGAACAATGTTTTCCACGAATCATCTTCGTCAGAGGCCATATCATTGATGGCATGGTCACCAGCAACTAACATCAGCGGCATCAGATGCACCGCCGTCACCCCTTCCTGAGATAAACTTTCAATCAGCACATCCACTTCCGGATAGCTTTCCACCGCCCCAACCCGCGCCGGAAAGCGCTGCGCCGTCATCATATGGTCGAGACAGGCATAGGCGGCAAAGGCATGATGGCTGGCGCCGTGTCCCATAAACACCACTTTTTCATTTTCTCTAAGCGTCGGCATTTGCTGTTGCAGCGCCAGCATCAGCTGGGCGTAATCTTCATGGCTGCTCAGTAGCGGTACACCCAGCGTCAGGCGTGAAAACAGCGGACGCATACTTTGCACTTCGCGGACAATTTTTTCGTATTCGTCGCCATTGATAATGTGCAGCGACTGAATAGCCACATCCTGATACCCCTGCTCCGCCAGTTTTTGCAGCGCCTGCAGCGGTGTGTCGATTTCAATGCCGTCACGCTGCTTGAGCTTGCGGATAATCATCCCGGAGGTAAACGCCCGGAACAGGTCGCGGTCAGGGCAACTGGCTGCAAGATCGCGCTCACAGGCCACAATATTTTTCTCACAGGTGTCGTGATAGCTGGTGCCAAAGCTGACCACCAGAAGCGCCTTTTTCATCTTTAACTCCTTAAGCCGCGGCCAGCCAGCGCGTTAAACGCGCCGCAAAGGCGGCCTGACTTTCCAGTAACTCGTCTCCCGTCACCAACGGTGCCGGACGTGTAATCACGATGCAGGGGATACCGGCATCCAGACAGGGTTGAACTTTTTCCTGATAACCACCTTCAGCGCCTGAAGCCTTAGTGATCACCACATCAGCCTGACACTGGCGATAAAACGCGGCGTTGAACTCGGCGCTAAACGGCCCACACAGTGCGAAGATTTCACCGACGCCAAATCCCAGATCCGCGCATTGCTGAATGACCTCAGGTACAGGCAGAACGCGCGCCAGCAGCGTTTTTTCAGGCAACCCTTCGCGCCAGATGGCCAGATCTTTACTGCCAGTCGTCAACAGCACGCGATCGCCGAAGCGTCGCGCCACCTCACAGGCTTGCGGAATACTTTGTACGGTATACAGCTGCGGGTGAGTTAATCCGCTCAACTGCTCAGGGCGCTGGTAGCGGCTCAGCAGTACGCCCGCCGCTTCGCAGGCATTCATGATGTTGCGACTCACCACTTCGGCGTACGGATGCGAGGCATCGATCACCCAGCGCGTCTGATTTTCCTGTAGCCAGGCAATCATTTGCTCGCGTTCCAGACGCCCGCAGCGCACCTGGCCTTTGATGTCTCCCGCCAGCTGCTTTCCCGTCGGGGTCGCAACGGACAGGGTGTAGGCCACGTTTGCCGCATCCAGTTGCTGGCACAGCATGCGCGCGTCGCTGGTGCCGCCCATGACCAGCACATCACCATAATTCACAGCACATAACCTCGTGGCGTGATCATCAGGCCGTCCTGAACATAGGTTGTTTTATTGCCCACGATCACAAGACTGGTCATATCAACCGGCTCAAAGTCCATTTCACCCAGCGTGGTCAGCCATTTTTCCTGCTTTTTACGTCCGGCTGACTTCACAATACCAACCGGCGTTTGTGCGCTCTTGCTGGCAGATAACAGCTCAAATGCGCGCGCCAGATGTCCTTCGCGACCCCGACTGCGTGGGTTGTAGAAACAGATAACAAAATCGGCCTCACCGGCGGCAACGATGCGTTTTTCGATAACCGGCCACGGCGTTAACAGATCGCTTAAGCTGATGTGGCAGAAATCGTGCATCAACGGCGCACCCAGCAAAGAGGCGGCGGCAATGCTGGCGGTCATCCCTGGGATTAGCCTGACCTCAACGTCCAGCTTTTGCTTACTGACCAGCTCGAGCACCAGCCCGGCCATACCGTAAATCCCCGCATCACCGCTGCTGATCAGCGCCACGTTGTGCCCCGCCTGCGCCAGTTCGATCGCCGCCTGACAGCGTTCAATCTCTTTGCACATCCCGGTTTTGATCACCTGCTTGTCGCCAGTGAACGCTTTTACCAGATGGGTGTAGGTTTTATAGCCAACGATGATTTCCGCTGCCTGCAGTGCTTCAACGGCTTCCATGGTCATCATTGCCTGCGAGCCAGGGCCAATTCCAATTACGCTTAACATCAGTGTGAAACTCCCAAAGTGATAGTGACGCCCTGTTCTCGCAGGGTCTCGCCTAACAGTTGTCCGTGGCTCAACAGCCAGGCTGCAGGACCAGAAACGCTTCCTGTACCCACCGTTTTGCGAACAAACGATGAGGCCGGAAAACGGTGCTCATGCTCACGCAGCGCGTCAGCAGTAAAGGTTTCGAAAGGAACGCGACAGCATGAAGCCAGTTGGATAAGTCCCTGTTCATCTTTTTTCAGCGTGATGCTGCCAATCGCTTTTAGCGCCAGCGGATCGAGCTGTTGGGCTTCGAGTTGGCGGGCAAGCAGCGCAGCCAGCAGCGGGAACGGCGTATCACGGCGACAACCAATTCCGGCCACAACCCGCTGCGGCACCAGCTTCCAGTGCGGAACAGGCAGCTCAGGTAAATTGGTGCGTAAGGTGATGCACACCAACGCATCCAGTTCAGGGAGCTGGTTGAGATCGGTGACCGTAATAAATCCGCGCCGGTCGCAATGGCTGATATCCTGCGTCAGTTCGTCATCCCACCACAGCCCAACCCGCTTATTGCTGACCAGCATCTGATTGACGATCTTCACCGCCGAACGGAAATCACTCATTCGGGCATTCAGTTGAAATGCCAGCGTATCCAGTGCCGCCATATCGTTCACATCCGTCGCGGTGGTGATAACCGGGTCGGCACCCAACATGCCCGCCAGATAACGTGCCAACGCATTAGCACCGCCCGCGTGACCGGAGAGCAGGCTGATGACATGCTGGGCACGTTCATCAATGACCACCACCGCCGGATCGCAAAACTTGTCGTTGACCAGCGGGGCCAGTACGCGCACCGCAATGCCAGTCGCCCCGATAAAAATCAGCGCCGAATAATTCGTAAACGCTTCGCGAGCGGTATTCGCAAAGCCGTTTTCGAAGGGAATAAACCCCTCCTCCAGCAGCTTTTCACTGGTAAAACAGGTAACCGGCAGCATAGCTGCCAGACGTTTCGCCAGCACAACGCCGCCAGGAGTCAGGCAAAAAAGCGCAATTGACTCAGGCTTTACGGTATTCATGGCTAAAGTCCGCCGCATAGAGTTTGGAGTAGTGATACTCCGAGCCCAGGAAATTACCGACCAGAATAAGGGCCGTTTTACGGATGCCAGCATCGCGAACCTTGTCGCCAATATCCGCCAGGGTCCCGCGCACGGTCTGGCTTTCTGGCCAGGTTGCTTTATAGATCACCGCCACGGGCGTGGTCGCCGGATAGCCACCTTCAATCAGACGCTCAGCCACCCGATGAATACGCTGGACGGAAAGATATATCGCCATTGATGTCTGGTGGCTGGCAAAAGACTCCAGCTGTTCACGCTCTGGTACCGGGGTGCGGCCTTCCAGGCGCGTAATGATCAGGCTCTGTGACACTTCGGGCACGGTATACTCAACGCCCAGCTCCGCCGCCGCGCCGAGGAACGCGCTGACGCCGGGCACCACCTGCCAGTCAATCCCGCGTTTGGTCAGCTCCTCGCCCTGCTCGCGCACGGAACCATACAACGAGACATCGCCGGTTTGCAGACGCACGACGGTCTTACCCGCTTTCACTCCGGCTTCCATCAGATCAAGGATCTGCTCCAGATGCAGTTCGGCACTGTCGTGACATTCAGCACCAGCAGGGCAATACTCCAGCAGTTCGGTGTTAATCAGCGATCCGGCGTAGATAACAACCTGCGCCTGCTGCAGCAACCGGTAACCTTTGAGGGTAATCAGCTCGCGATCGCCAGGACCTGCGCCAACAAACCACACGCTACGGGGATCAAAAATCTCAGACATGGTTTCCTTCCTTCTGACAGGCGATAACAAATACGGGGTTATTCGGTTTAAAATAGTGACCACTGCCAAGCGCAGTAAGCGAGGAAACCTGTAGCTGCAGGCAATCCACTCCCTGTACGCCAAGATGGTCCAGATGTGTTAGCGCGGTGTTGAGGTTTTCCTGGAGGATAAATGTCATCACCAAACGCCCTGCGGGATGCAATTGACGCATCGACCAGTCAATCAGGTCGGTCAGATGACCACCGCTGCCGCCCATAAAAATGGCATCGGCTTTTTCCGCGATGGTCATGGGAGCAACGCCGGGAAAAATATCGATATTTGCGCAGGCAAAATGCTGGCGGTTTTCATCCAACAACCTGAGCGCCGCCGGGTTACGTTCGATGGCCGTGACACGTAATCCGGGATATTGCAACGCCGCCTCTATCGACACGCTGCCGGTTCCGGCGCCTATATCAATCAGGTGACTGGCGCGGTGTAATTCAAGTTTTGAGAGGGCAAGTGCGCGTACCGCTTCTTTGGTCATAGGCACTTTCTCTCCACGCAGAAACAGCTCATCTTTCATCGAGGATCACCACTGCATTCATGTCATAGTCGGCGTTAACTTCACGCACAGGCAGGAAATGGATCTTTTCGTTTTCCATCGCCAGGTTTTCGCCAATCACCATCCAGCGATGCCCCTTGCCTCGGGCAATGAGCTGCTGCGCGATTTCACGCGGGCCACACAGCGCATCAGTCACCATCGCTACCTTGTTATGTCGCGCCAGCTCATCAAAACAGACGCTGCGGCCATGGCTACTGGTCAGCCACATATCGTTCATATCAATACCGGACTGCGCACACAGGTACTGCACCGCACTAATGCCGGGAATAATCCGCACATTCTCAATACCAAAATGCGCCACCATGCGCGTCCCGATGCCGTAAAACAGCGGATCGCCAGATGCCAGTACCACAACATGCTTCTCCTGGTGCGCGCTAATCCAGCTCAGAAGTTCCGGGATATTGGCGCCAAGAGCAAACTGTTCACCGGCAAAATCCGGGAATTGCTGCAAATGCCGCTTTCCACCGACCAGAACATCCGCCACCGCGACCGCTTCACGTGCCGCAGGCGTCATCAAATGCAAACCGGCGGGGCCCATCCCTACAACGGTTAACATTGCATCTCCTCAGCAATCTCTGCGACCGGGCGATTACTGCCAAGAACCTGATTATCAAAGGAAAACATGATGGCATCGCAGGTCGGCGGATTTTTGGTAAAGCGCAATGTTTGCAGAACACGCATACAAATGCGCTGAGCCAGATGGTCATAAATGTGCTGGAAACCGTATGCGTCGATATGTTCCATCGCCGCTTCGGTGGTATCGCACTCGCTGACCAGCGTCAGCAGCTCCAGCGGTGCGCCAAGTAATGCGAGGTGGGCCACCAGCGTTTCCATGCGGGCATCGGCAATATGGCTATGGGTATGGAAGATCCCCGCCGCGATTTTGACGAGCTTACCGGGATGTCCCACCAGCACAATTTGCCGGAATCCAAGACGTACGGCTTCTTCAATCATGTAGCCGACAAAGTTGCTCATGGTGACTACAACCTGGGTGTCGATACCCATCTGCTCGCGCACAAAACGCTCGCCGTGGTTTCCCGGCACCAGTACGACACGCTCCAGCCCAGCCGCCCGCTTAATTTCCAGCTCCAGCGACAGCGAACGTTTCCAGCTCTCTTCCGACATCGGCGTGACAATACCCGTGGTGCCGATAATCGAAATACCGCCCAGAATGCCAAGGCGGGAGTTGTAGGTTTTTTGCGCCCGTTCTTCTCCTTCTGGCGCGAAGATTTCAATCTGCGCCCCACGATTTGGGCCAATCGCTTCGCGGACGGCAGATTCAATGGTCTGGCGAGGTGTACGGTTAATCGCCGAGCTGCCCACCGGTAGGCCAATCCCTTTGCGGGTTACCGTACCGACCCCTTCACCGCCCTGTAAGGCAATCACGCCACTATCGTCTAACGTCACGCGGGCAAAAATCAGCATGCCGTGGGTGGCGTCCACATCATCACCACCGTCTTTGCGGATGGCAGCTATCGCCTGCTGCCCTTCGATATGCGGCGACTCAACGTTCAGGCACAACGTCACCCCGGAAGGCGTGACAATGGAAACCTGATGGATGAGGTGTTGGCGCAATACCATCAACGCTGCCACTTTTGCCGCCGCCGTGGCGCACGATCCCGTGGTATATCCTTTACGCAGCGCTTTACCGTTGTGCCACACCGGCGTATCGAAGGCCTCGCTCATCGCGCCCCCTGCATGTGATAAAGCATGGCGTTGACGATAGCGGCGGCGACGTTGCTTCCCCCTTTACGGCCTAACGCAGCAATGGCGGGCAAATTGCTTTGGGTCAATGCATCTTTCGACTCTTCTGCACCAACGAACCCGACCGGTACGCCAACCACACCGCTGACGGCGACATCATGCTCAAGCAGGCGAAACAGCGCTGTCGGCGCGTTGCCAAAGACAAACAGCTTTTCCCCCTCCTCCTTCACCGCAATGTCGACAGCAGCCATGGACCGGGTAATACCCTGCTCTTTTGCCGTACGCACAACCCGCGGGTCACTGATGTAACAGCGGCATTCACCGCCGAATTTTGCCAGCAGCGTTTTATTGATCCCGGAAAGCGCCATCGTGGTGTCGGTATAAATCACGCTCGAACGGCTAAGCGCCGCACAAAACTGCTCCAGCACATCACTGGAAAACCACAGAATGTCCAGCCAGTCGAAATCTGCCGTCGTGTGAATGACCCGCTTGATAATGGCTTCATGTAACGGACTGGCAAACTGATAGTCCGGACGGGTTTCACGGATGATCTCGCCAATAATGTCGAAACTTTTGGCTTCAATCGCCTGGGGTTGCTGGATATATTGCATTATGTTGTCCTCAGGCTACACCGGCCCACAGCCACCGCAGCGCAATAAACAGCGCCAGTGCCAGCGTCGATGCCACCCACATCAGTCGAATCGTATGGGAAATGTCGTCTACCGAAATGTCGCGTTGCGCATCACCGATCCACGGTTTCTCAACGCGCTCGCCAAAGTAGTCATTAGGACCACCCAGACGAATGCCTAATGCCCCGGCTACGGATGCCTCTGACCACGCGCAGTTTGGGCTGCTGTGGTTGTAGCGATCGCGCCAGCCAATCTGTAGAGCTCGCGAGCCGTCTTTACGGCATAAAAATGCCGCCACGCCCAGCAACAGCCAACTCAGTCTTGCAGGAATAAGGTTCGCGACATCGTCCAGACGCGCGCTGACCATACCGATAGCGCGGTATTTTTCATGTTTGTAGCCCACCATGGAGTCAAGGGTGTTTACCGCTTTGTAGGCCATCGCCAGGGGCGCACCGCCGAGAAGGAGAAAGAACAGCGGCGCGATAATGCCGTCGACGGTGTTTTCAGCCACGGTTTCCACCACCGCGCGATTGATCTGTTGCGGTTGCAGTTGCGAGGTATCACGCCCCACTATCCACGACAGTTTTTCCCGACTCGCGGCAAGGTCACCGGCCCGTAAAGGACGTTCGACATCCTGTGCGGCATTCGCCAGGCATCGCCCGGCCAGCACGGTAAAGATCATCCATACCTCTACCACCCAACCCAACCAGGGATGAACAGATTTTGCCAGTACCAGCACGCCCCAGGACGCAGCCCAGGTCAAACCAACCACCACAATCCACATCACCGCGCCACCAATGCGCAGCGCACGGTCGCTATGACAATAACGCCGAATAATTCGCTGCACTGCAGAAATCAGATTGCCAATCCAGCGCACCGGATGCGGCCAGTTCTGCGGATCGCCGATGATAAAATCAAGCAGCCAGGCAACACACCACGCAAGGATCGTCATAGCGCGCTCCTCGCGGCTGTCAGCCAGTGGTTAAGCATCTGCGGACGTTGAGCAAAATGAACGTGTAGATAGCTGGCGAAGGTGTTTCCGACCTGCCAGCCGCCAGACCAGGCTTGCAGCGTTTTACCATCGCGCACTTTGCGACAGTTCATCACCGCTGGTGTTTCAGGGGTAAAATCGGAATAGTGGAATTCATGCCCGCGCAGCACTTCGCCTTCTGCTGCTAACAATGTTTGCTGTGCGGCCTGCGCTTCGCAGTAGCCAAATCGGGTCAGACGTTTTCCCATTTTGCTGTGGCCGGGAATGATATCCGCCATCAGCCAGGTATCTCCGTTACTGTCCTCAAGCGAACTGCCGAGATACATCAGCCCCCCACACTCTGCGTAAATCGCGACGCCACGTTGATGTGCCGCTCGCAGTTGCTTCAGCATCGAGACATTGCGAGCCAGCGCCGCAGCGTGTAGCTCAGGATATCCGCCACCTAACCAGATCATCTGACAGTCGGGTAAGCAGGTGTCGTGCAACGGGCTAAAACGAACAATATTAAGCCCCGTACGTTCCAGCAACGTAATGTTGTCCGGGTAGTAGAAGTTGAAGGCTTCGTCATCGGCAATTGCAAGCGTTAGCCCTGCTCCAGCATCTGCGGCAGGCAGCGCGGGCCATTCGCCAGCAGGAAGATTGGTTGACTGGCTTAATGTCAGCAGTGCGTCAATATCAAGGGTTTGCTCCAGCGTGGCAGCAAACTCCTGCCACGGTTGCTGATTGATAACCGACTCACGTGCGGTGACTAAACCCAAATGTCGTTCGGGAAGGGCAACCCCATCCATACGGGGTACGTAACCTAAGACGGGTACATCGCAGTAACGTTCGATTGCGACTTTCAGTAACTGGTAATGCGTTTCGCTGTTAACCCGATTAACAATAACACCAGCGATGTTCAGGGTGGGATCAAAATGCTGAAAACCCATTACCGTTGCGGCGATTGAGGTGGAAACGGCTTTGCCATCAACCAGTAAGATGACCGGACAGCCTAACTGTTTAGCCATCGCGGCGGTGCTGCAGTAGTTTGGGTCGGTACCATAGCCGTCATACAACCCCATCACACCTTCAATAACGGCGATATCCGCATGTCGCATCTGCTCGTTGAATAGAGCGTTCAGCGTGGGGACGGGAAGCATAAAGCTATCAAGATTGCGGGAAGCAGTACCGCATACCGCTGTATGCCAGCCGGTATCAAGGTAATCAGGACCCACTTTGCAAGGCTGGACGCGCAAACCGCGTTTTTTCAACAAGCTCAACAAGCCCAGCGTCACCGTGGTTTTACCACAGCCGCTTCCGGTACCTGCAAGAACAAATGCGTGAAAATTGGCCGCCATACCCTGATCCTGTTCAGGGTGGTAGGGGTGTAGAGATACCCAGTCTCTCGACTGTATGCATCTGAACCACCCACTTCCCACCGAAGTTGTTGGTAGTCACTGACAGGCAGGTCTTCTGGCTTAGCGTCATCCTCACCCGTCCTTCCCAATCTTGCGATCAGTGGTCCATACGGGGTCGTCAGCATCACAGCAGCGGGGGCTGCGGGGGATTCTCACCCCCTTCCCTACCACAAATGTGGCAAACCTGTCAGTTCAAGAGCCTGGTTAATTAAGCTCTCTGTTATGAGGTAAATTCACGACCTCATGACAATAATTCAGTTTAATATCTTTCCGAATTCATTCAGCCAATTTCCTGGCCTTTTCCCACATATTCATACGTTCACTTTTTGAATGAAAGTATCAGCTAAGAATAAAGAAAGTCATTCACACAGACACTGTATCTCATCACAAAAATAAAAACTGGTGCAGTTTATCCCTCAAATACCATTATTTTGTTGCGCTATGACAATTTATTGGCAGCTGTCATTATTTTTCATTTTATAATGACGGGCATAGCACCACATATCAAAAATCGGCAATAGCAAAATATTGCTATTTAAGCGGACTCTCCGCGTGAAATGACATTAATTTGCTGGCGAAATGCCTGCGGCGTAACCTGATACGTTTGACGGAACACTTTGCAAAAATAGCTGGTTTGCGAAAAGCCTAAATTACGCGCAATGCTGGCTATGCTCCAGTCACTGTGGCAAAGCAGCTCTTTGGCACTTGCCATTCTCTGTTGGTTTACCCATGCGTTAAAACCGATACCCTGATATTTTTTGAACAATTTACTGAAATAGTACGGGCTAAGGAAAACATGAGAGGCAACATCTTCCAGACGCAGCTCGTCTGATAAATGCGCATCAATATAGCGCAGGGCTTTTTTCATTTTACTGTCATGCGGATTGGTACTGCGGTTAGCGCGTACCGATTCTGATTGCTGCGGGTTATCTTTGATAACAACAAAATTGAGTTGTTTCTTAAGGCAATTTTCGACGATGAGCTTGAGTAAATCCGCTGAGGCAATGACACGAGAATAGTCCATCTCAGGTACATTACGGAACTCGTTGACCAGCTCTGGATCGGCTTGCCAGCGGTCATCGACGTTCAGAATATCAACGAGGCCTACATCGTTACTTAAGCGTACTTGTCCACAAAGCACAAACCCTACCAGGTGTCCCGCGATGACCAGCGGAATTGAGAAATCGGTAAGCCCGGCATGGCAGCGATAAATGCAAGGTTGATCGGACTTAGAGGCTTCCAACCCTCCACAGCGGTCGCTCATACGACAACGCGTACTATGCTGAGGATGCTGGCGCATCAACTGGCAAAAAGGAGTGAAATTAAAAAGCTCAGAAATTTCATCACCGTGAATATTGACAACCACAACAGCCAGACTGGTGGCCTGTGCAAAATCCTGTGCGATTTTATTAATGAGTTCTGAGTTCAGGGCACTCGCAGAAATCATGATAAAACCTCTCAGTTAATTTATTGTTATAAATAAAACATATTATTCACACATTCATTTTCATCTCGCGATCCAGCGCTCTGATGAAAGTCAGCATTGAACATAACAAAAGTCTCCCATTCTTGGGAGACTTTTTAAGCCGTTCAGGAAACCGGATCACGAAAACAGTTTTTGCCTTTCAATAATAAACATCTTTCATGAAGCTAGCTCTCGTTTTCCTCCAACTTACACGAATTACACGGTAAATTTTTGCCAATAAAATAACGATAAATTGCTGCGCCCGCACAGGCGCCGATGATGGGAGCCACAATCGGCACGATGAAATAAGGGATATCGCGCCCGCCGGTCATCGCAACATCACCCCACCCGGCCATCCAGGCAAACAATTTAGGACCAAAATCACGTGCCGGGTTCATCGCAAAGCCGGTAAGTGGGCCGGTTGATGCGCCGATAACAGCAACCAGAATACCAATCAACAGTGGTGCCAGAGGGCCTTTGGGAACGCCGTTACCGTCGTCCGTTAGCGCCATAATCATCCCCATCAGAATGGAGGTAATCACCACTTCGACTAGTGCGGCCTGCCAGACACTCAGTGCGGCGGCAGGATACGTGCTAAAAATACTGGCAAGTTGCAGGCTTTCCAGACTGCCGCGTACCATTTGGTGGGCTGATTCATACTCAATGAATAAACTGCCGTACAACAAATAGGCCAGCATAGCGCCACCAAAGGCACCCGCTATCTGAGCGACAGAATAAGGCAGTACTTTACGACCAGGAAAACAGGCAAACAACCAAAGTGCGATGGTAATAGCAGGATTGAGATGGGCCCCAGAAATCCCGGCTGTCAGGTAAACTGCAAGCGAGATCCCCAAGCCCCATATGATGCAGATCTCCCACAATCCCAAACTGGCACCCGCGACTTTAAGGGCGCTCAGGCACCCAATACCAAAAAACAAAAATAGCCCGGTACCCAAAAACTCAGCAATACATTGCGCTCTTAGTGAATCGTTCATTGTGACACCTTCTAAGCAGAGTTCGTGTCTTTACCAGCGGACTCCTTGCTGGCAGGAAGATTACTTCAAGACTTACTATAAAAATCTGTATCGGCAAATTGTTGGCAATCTGCAAGCGACATACCCTTAAAAATCGTGTTGTGATAGCAAATTTTTGCTATCACCTTTATTAAAACAGGTGACAAAACGAGGATTCACCCTATTAAAAGTACATTTTCAAAATAATAAAATATTGCGAAAAGCAGAATTTCATTTTCAAACGATCATCACAATTTCATTTTTCTCGCATAGCAAATGATATTTAAACTGTCACTCAGAAAAGTGTAAATATGGAATTAACATAACCAAATAGTCATATTGATAAAGCTTAAAATAACCAACAAAAACAGTATATTACAATAAAAAACAGCAATTTTATCTCACCGTAACCCCACTATTTTTTCACTCTTACTTTCAACTCAGCCATTCTTTTTCCTCGCTTCTTTTTATAGTCATGAAAATCGGGACAACCCAGGCGAGGTCTTTATGCAACAAGAAGCGTTAGGAATGGTAGAAACCAAAGGCTTAACTGCAGCCATAGAGGCCGCAGATGCAATGGTGAAGTCAGCCAATGTAATGCTGGTCGGCTACGAAAAAATTGGTTCGGGGCTGGTAACAGTTATTGTCCGCGGCGATGTCGGCGCAGTCAAAGCAGCAACAGATGCCGGTGCCGCCGCAGCCCGTAATGTGGGAGAAGTGAAAGCCGTACACGTTATCCCACGCCCGCATACCGATGTAGAAAAAATCTTACCGAAGGGAATTAGCTAATGAGCAGCAATGAACTGGTTGAACAGATCATGGCGCAGGTGATTGCTCGTGTGGCAACGCCAGAACAGCAGGCTATCCCAGAAAATAATCACCCAACACGAGAAACGGCTATGGCAGAGAAAAGCTGCAGTTTAACGGAGTTTGTCGGTACCGCGATTGGCGACACCGTCGGTCTGGTAATCGCCAACGTAGACAGTGCCCTCTTGGACGCAATGAAACTTGAAAAACGCTATCGCTCCATTGGCATCCTTGGCGCCCGTACTGGTGCGGGTCCACACATCATGGCCGCTGATGAAGCGGTGAAAGCCACCAATACTGAAGTCGTCAGTATTGAGTTACCACGTGATACCAAAGGCGGCGCAGGTCATGGCTCGCTGATTATTCTTGGCGGCAACGATGTTTCCGACGTGAAACGCGGCATTGAAGTCGCACTGAAAGAACTGGATCGCACCTTTGGCGACGTTTATGCCAACGAGGCCGGTCACATCGAAATGCAGTACACCGCACGCGCCAGCTACGCGCTGGAAAAAGCCTTTGGCGCACCGATTGGTCGTGCCTGTGGCGTCATCGTCGGCGCACCAGCATCCGTTGGTGTCCTGATGGCTGATACTGCCCTGAAATCCGCCAACGTGGAAGTTGTGGCTTACAGCTCCCCTGCTCATGGCACCAGCTTCAGTAACGAAGCCATTCTGGTTATTTCGGGTGACTCTGGCGCTGTTCGTCAGGCTGTTATCTCCGCCCGTGAAATCGGTAAAACCGTACTCGGGACCCTCGGCTCAGAGCCGAAAAACGATCGTCCGTCCTACATCTGATATCAGTGAGGCTGATTCATGAGATCGAAAAGATTTGAAGCACTGGCGAAGCGCCCTGTGAATCAGGATGGCTTCGTTAAGGAGTGGATCGAAGAAGGCTTCATTGCGATGGAAAGCCCGAACGACCCCAAACCGTCGATTAAAATCGTCAACGGTACAGTCACTGAACTGGACGGTAAATCCGCTAGTGAATTTGACTTAATCGACCATTTTATTGCCCGCTATGGCATTAACCTGGCGCGCGCTGAAGAAGTCATGGCGATGGATTCGGTCAAACTGGCCAATATGCTTTGCGATCCTAACGTGAAGCGCAAAGACATTGTGCCGCTGACCACCGCAATGACGCCGGCAAAAATTGTCGAAGTCGTGTCCCATATGAACGTCGTTGAGATGATGATGGCCATGCAGAAAATGCGTGCTCGTCGTACACCATCTCAACAAGCGCACGTCACTAATGTCAAAGATAACCCCGTGCAAATTGCCGCTGATGCCGCTGAAGGCGCATGGCGTGGATTTGACGAACAGGAAACGACCGTTGCCGTTGCGCGTTATGCGCCATTTAACGCCATTGCGCTGTTAGTCGGCTCACAGGTTGGACGCCCGGGCGTGTTAACTCAGTGTTCTCTGGAAGAAGCAACCGAACTCAAACTCGGGATGCTAGGCCACACCTGCTACGCTGAAACCATCTCCGTCTATGGTACTGAACCCGTCTTTACCGACGGCGATGACACTCCATGGTCTAAAGGCTTCCTCGCCTCATCCTACGCATCCCGTGGTCTGAAAATGCGCTTTACCTCCGGCTCTGGTTCAGAAGTTCAGATGGGTTACGCCGAAGGCAAATCGATGCTTTATCTGGAAGCCCGATGTATTTACATCACCAAAGCTGCTGGCGTACAGGGTCTGCAAAACGGTTCCGTAAGCTGCATCGGAGTCCCTTCCGCCGTGCCGTCAGGAATTCGTGCAGTGCTGGCTGAAAACCTGATCTGCTCCTCTCTGGATCTGGAATGCGCCTCCAGCAACGACCAAACCTTTACCCACTCGGATATGCGTCGTACTGCGCGTCTGCTGATGCAGTTCCTGCCGGGTACTGACTTCATTTCCTCTGGTTATTCCGCAGTGCCGAACTACGACAACATGTTTGCGGGTTCGAACGAGGATGCTGAAGATTTTGACGACTACAACGTTCTCCAGCGTGACCTGAAAGTAGACGGTGGTCTGCGCCCGGTTCGTGAAGAAGACGTTATCGCCATTCGCAACAAAGCGGCGCGTGCGCTGCAGGCCGTCTTTGCCGGGATGGGATTACCGCCAATCACTGATGAAGAAGTGGAAGCGGCGACCTACGCCCACGGTTCGAAAGATATGCCGGAACGTAACATCGTTGAAGATATCAAGTTTGCACAAGAGATCATCAACAAAAACCGTAACGGTCTGGAAGTGGTGAAAGCCCTTGCTCAGGGCGGATTTACCGATGTCGCTCAGGACATGCTCAACATCCAGAAAGCCAAGTTAACCGGGGATTACCTGCATACCTCCGCCATTATCGTTGGCGACGGACAGGTGCTATCCGCTGTCAATGATGTTAACGACTATGCCGGTCCGGCAACAGGTTATCGCCTGCAAGGCGAACGCTGGGAAGAGATCAAAAACATCCCTGGCGCACTTGATCCCAACGAGCTTGGCTAAGGGGTGAAAAATGGAAATTAATGAAAAACTGCTGCGCCAGATAATTGAAGATGTGTTGTCTGAAATGCAGACCAGCGACAAACCCGTCTCTTTCCGCGCATCTACAGCGGCAAGCGCACCTCAGGCTGCTGCGGCACAGGGCGACAGCTTTCTGACCGAGATTGGTGAAGCCAAACAAGGCCAGCAACAGGACGAAGTGATTATTGCCGTAGGGCCGGCGTTTGGCCTGTCACAAACCGTCAATATTGTTGGGATCCCGCATAAGAATATCTTGCGCGAAGTGATTGCCGGTATTGAAGAAGAAGGCATTAAAGCGCGCGTTATCCGCTGCTTTAAATCCTCCGATGTGGCGTTTGTTGCTGTTGAGGGTAACCGTCTGAGCGGTTCCGGGATCTCTATCGGCATCCAGTCAAAAGGCACGACGGTTATCCACCAGCAGGGGTTACCACCGCTTTCAAACCTGGAGCTGTTCCCTCAGGCACCGCTTCTGACGCTGGAAACCTATCGTCAGATCGGTAAAAACGCCGCGCGTTATGCCAAGCGTGAATCTCCACAACCGGTCCCGACTCTGAATGACCAGATGGCCCGTCCTAAGTACCAGGCGAAATCAGCCATTCTGCACATTAAAGAGACCAAATACGTTGTGACAGGCAAAAACCCGCAGGAACTGCGCGTGGCGCTTTGATAAAGGATACCTCCATGAATACCGACGCAATTGAATCGATGGTTCGGGATGTGTTGAGCCGGATGAACAGCCTGCAAGGCGAGTCCGCGACTCCGCCCGCGGCAAGTTCATCAGCACATACCGCGAAAGTCACGGATTACCCTCTCGCGAATAAACATCCTGAGTGGGTAAAAACTGCGACCAACAAAACGCTGGACGACTTCACGCTTGAAAATGTTCTGAGCAACAAAGTGACCGCGCAGGACATGCGCATCACTCCTGAAACACTGCGCCTCCAGGCGGAAATCGCCAAAGATGCCGGACGTGACAGGCTGGCGATGAACTTTGAGCGCGCTGCCGAGCTAACCGCTGTTCCTGACGATCGCATTCTTGAGATCTACAACGCGCTGCGCCCGTACCGCTCAACAAAAGATGAGCTGATGGCTATCGCCGACGATCTCGAAAATCGTTATCAGGCAAAAATCTGTGCAGCTTTCGTTCGTGAAGCGGCAGCGCTGTACGTTGAGCGTAAAAAACTCAAAGGCGACGACTAACTCAGGGACAGGATCATGCGATATATAGCTGGCATTGACATAGGCAACTCATCAACGGAAGTCGCTCTGGCTACTCTGGATGAGTCTGGCGTGCTGAGCATCACCGGCAGCGCGCTGGCAGAAACCACCGGAATTAAGGGCACATTACGTAATGTGTTTGGCATTCAGGAGGCCCTTACGCTGGCGGCAAAAAACGCCGGTATCAATGTCAGCGATATTTCGCTCATCCGTATTAACGAAGCCACACCGGTCATTGGCGACGTGGCGATGGAAACAATAACCGAAACCATCATCACTGAATCCACCATGATCGGCCATAACCCTAAAACACCGGGCGGTGTCGGGTTAGGCGTGGGCGTCACTATTACGCCGGAAGACCTTCTCAGTCGCCCGGCGGATACGCCCTATATTCTGGTGGTGTCATCGGCATTTGATTTCGCCGATGTTGCTACGATGATTAATGCCTCCGTCCGTGCCGGATACCAGTTGACTGGTGTTATTTTGCAGCAGGACGATGGTGTGTTGGTCAGTAATCGTCTGACTCATCTCCTGCCCATAGTCGATGAAGTCCTTCATATTGACCGTATCCCGTTGGGGATGCTTGCTGCCATTGAGGTCGCCGTACCAGGAAAGGTTATTGAAACGCTTTCTAACCCCTACGGTATTGCAACTGTCTTTGGCCTCAATGCCGATGAGACTAAAAACATTGTTCCGATGGCACGGGCGCTGATCGGCAACCGTTCAGCCGTGGTGGTGAAAACGCCGTCAGGTGATGTGAAAGCGCGAGCGATTCCTGCCGGAAATCTGGAGCTACAGTCTCAGGGTCGTACAGTACGGGTCGACGTTGCAGCGGGCGCCGAAGCGATTATGAAAGCGGTTGGTGAATGCCCGAAACTGGATAACGTTACCGGAGAAGCTGGCACCAATATTGGCGGCATGCTGGAGCATGTGCGCCAGACGATGGCTGAATTAACCAATAAACCCAGTCATGAAATTTTTATTCAGGATCTGCTGGCGGTCGATACCTCGGTTCCTGTCAGCGTGACGGGTGGACTTGCCGGTGAGTTCTCGCTGGAACAGGCTGTCGGCATAGCCTCCATGGTGAAATCAGACCGCCTGCAAATGGCGATGATTGCCCAGGAGATCACGCAAAAGCTCAACATTGACGTCCAGGTTGGCGGGGCCGAAGCCGAAGCTGCCATTCTGGGGGCCTTAACTACTCCGGGCACCACGCGACCACTGGCTATTCTGGACCTCGGCGCGGGTTCAACCGACGCTTCTATCATCAATCCTAAGGGCGAAATTATTGCCACGCACCTGGCGGGTGCAGGCGATATGGTCACGATGATCATTGCCCGTGAACTGGGTCTGGATGACCGTTATCTCGCGGAAGAGATTAAAAAGTATCCGTTGGCGAAAGTTGAGAGCTTGTTCCATCTTCGCCACGAAGACGGCAGCGTTCAATTCTTCCCTACGCCTCTCCCGCCAACAGTTTTTGCGCGCGTGTGCGTAGTGAAGCCCGATGAACTGGTGCCACTGCCGGGTGAACTGGCGCTGGAGAAAGTACGGGCCATTCGTCGAAGTGCTAAGGAACGCGTTTTCGTTACTAACGCACTCAGAGCGCTACGCCAGGTGAGTCCGACCGGGAACATTCGGGATATTCCCTTTGTGGTACTGGTTGGCGGCTCATCCCTGGATTTTGAAGTTCCGCAGCTGGTCACCGATGCTCTGGCGCATTATCGACTGGTTGCCGGGCGCGGCAATATTCGTGGTACCGAAGGTCCGCGCAATGCGGTTGCGACAGGGCTGATTCTCTCCTGGCATAAGGGATTCGCTCATGGAAAGTAATCTCACCACGCCAGCCATCGTTATCTTCACCAGTGCTGACTGCGCTGACGTCTGGAATGACGTACTGCTGGGTATTGAAGAAGAAGGGATCCCCTTTGTGATTCAGGAGAATGACTCAACTGACGTTATCCACAACGCATGGTTGGCCGCCTGCCAATCACCATTGCTGGTTGGTATTGGCTGTAGCCGTGAAAAACTGGTCGTGCACTACAAAAACTTACCCTCATCAGCACCGCTTTTTACGCTGACGTATCAACAAAATAGCCACGATCGCCGCAGCATTGGTAACAACGCTGCGCGGCTGGTTAAAGGCATTCCGTTCCGGGAATGCCACTCATAACCCACAGGAGAAAAGCAGTATGAATAACGCACTGGGACTGGTTGAAACAAAAGGGCTTGTCGGCGCTATTGAAGCCGCTGATGCCATGGTGAAATCCGCAAACGTGCAGTTGGTTGGTTACGAAAAAATCGGCTCTGGCCTCATCACCGTTATGGTTCGCGGTGATGTCGGCGCGGTGAAAGCAGCCGTAGATGCTGGAAGCGCAGCCGCAAGCGCCGTTGGCGAGGTGAAATCCTGCCACGTTATCCCGCGTCCGCACAGCGACGTTGAAGCCATTTTACCTAAATCCGCATAAGTCGTTGCAACCAAGGAGCACAGCGTGAAGCAATCACTGGGATTACTTGAAGTTAGTGGTCTGGCATTAGCCATCAGTTGCGCGGACGTCATGGCGAAAGCCGCCTCCATCACGCTGGTGGGCCTAGAAAAAACCAACGGCTCAGGCTGGACGGTGATCAAGATAATCGGGGATGTGGCCTCCGTCCAGGCGGCCATTTCCACTGGTGTCAGTTTCGCTGACCAGCGAGATGGACTGGTGGCTCACAAAGTCATTTCCAGACCCGGGGACGGGATCCTGTCGCATAGTGTTGTCCTGGAGCCTGAACCAACGCCCGAACCCATACCAGCCATACCGCATGAAGAGATATTTGTAGACCATGCGGCACCCGAAGCACCGCAAGATGCAGAATTGATTAGCTGCAATTTGTGTCTTGATCCTGCCTGCCCTCGCCAAAAAGGTGAGCCGCGCACACTTTGTCTTCACTCCGGCAAACGAGGTGAAGCGTGATGGATAAACAACAACTGGAAACCACTGTCGCTAAGGTTCTGGATGAAATGCGCGAGCGCCCGATTCCGCTGGGGATCTCTAATCGGCATATTCATCTGTGCGCTGAAGATTACGGTCGCTTGTTTCCCAATCACCCAATTAGTGAGAAAAAAGAGCTGCTGCAGCCAGGACAATATGCAGCAGAGCAGACTGTCACGCTGGTGGGGCCAAAAGGTCAGTTAAAAAATGTGCGTTTACTCGGCCCGCTGCGCAATACCAGCCAGGTCGAAATTTCTCGTACCGACGCCCGCACGTTGGGAATTGCTGCTCCGCTGCGGATGTCGGGCAATATTCAGGGCACACCCGGTGTTCGTCTTGTCAGCCCATTTGCTGAACTGGAGTTAGCATCCGGGGTGATCGTTGCCCAACGGCATATCCATATGTCGCCGCTCGATGCTCTGATTCTGCGAGTTTCCCATGGTGATAAAGTCTCGGTCGCCATTAATGGCGATGAACGTCGACTGATTTTCGATAACGTTGCCGTACGCGTTTCGCCGGATATGCGCCTCGAAATGCATATCGATACAGACGAAGCCAATGCTGCAGGCGCTGATAATCCCCAGGCATTCGCCACACTGGTGACCTCACGATGAACAACGAACTGCTGCAACGCATTATCGAGGAGGTTGTTTCCCGATTAAAAAAACGCGCGGAAAGCACGCTCACTCTTAGCGTCGCGCAGTTACGGGAAATCGATTCACGGACGGTATGCTGCCAGTACTCGTCGCTCCATCTCCAGCAAGTGGACCTGCCATTTCTGGAGCAAATTGCCGAAGGCTGCCCAGTCAACATGTCGGTGGTAACGATTCACGACGCGCTGGCATGCGGAGTCCGCGTGAAGATTTCACTACAACACCGATTGTTACCCGCAATCCCCGTGAAAAAACTCGCGCGTCTGCCACTGGAATTCAGTGATGAACTGGGGCGAATCATCTTTTTGCATCCTGAGAGGCTTCTCAGCTATGCCGACGTCGCCCAATTGAGGGATGGCGTACTGGTGTTACGCCGTCGATGTGTCGTGACGGCTCTGGCTCAGGAAGCTGTCAGTCTGCGAAATGTCCAACTAATTAAGCAGGAGTGAGCTATGCATCTGGCACGGGTTACAGGCGTTGTGGTTTCCACGCAAAAATCCCCATCACTGGTGGGAAAAAAACTGTTGCTGGTACGTCGGGTAAGTGCTGACGGAGAGCTTCCTGCGTCCCCAGTGAGTGGAGATGAAGTCGCTGTTGATTCTGTCGGCGCGGGGACCGGCGAACTGGTATTACTCAGCAGCGGGTCCAGCGCCAGACACGTATTTTCCGGCCCTAATGAGGCCATTGATCTGGCTATCGTCGGCATTGTCGACACGCTTTCTCGTTAGGAGGAACTATGGCGATTTATACCCGCACAGGTGATGCCGGAACAACAGCCCTATTTACCGGACAGCGCGTGAGCAAAACGCATCCGCGCGTGGAAGCCTACGGTACGCTGGACGAACTGAATGCGGCGCTTAGCCTGTGCGTTTGCGCGGCGAAAAACCCTCAGCACCGGCAGTTACTTGAAAATATCCAGCTGCAGCTTTTTTGGTTCAGCGCCGAACTGGCAAGCGAAAGCGAAGAACCGACGCCAGAGCAGCGCTACATCAGCTCAGAAGAAATTGCGGCACTGGAAGCTGCCATCGATATCGCAATGGGAAGAGTACCGCCCCTGCGCAGCTTTATTTTACCAGGCCGCAGCGAAGCCGCCAGCCGACTGCACTTTGCCCGAACTCTGGCACGCCGCGCAGAGAGACGACTGGTCGAGCTGTCCACCGAAATCTCCGTCAGACACGTGCTGATGCGTTATATCAACCGCCTGTCCGACTGCTTATATGCGCTTGCACGAGCAGAAGATCATGACGCCCATCAAAACGAAATCATTCAGAAAGTGGCTGAGCGCTATCTCGCTGCCGTTCAACCACCAGCCGCAAAGGAGCCGACTATGTCTCTGTCTTTTCAGGAGCTCCACCAACTCACTCGCGCTGCGGTGACGAGAGCAGAAGAACTTCAGGTTCCGGTCGTCATTAGCATTGTTGATGCGAACGGGACCCAAACGGTGACCTGGCGCATGCCTGACGCATTACTCGTGAGTAGCGAACTGGCACCGAAAAAAGCATGGACTGCCGTGGCGATGAAAACCGCCACGCATGAGCTGACATCAGCAGTGCAACCAGGCGCCGCGCTTTACGGTCTGGAAAGCCATATGCAGGGAAAAGTCGTCACCTTCGGTGGCGGGTACGCATTATGGCGTGAGGGTTTACTCCTCGGGGGTCTTGGCATCAGCGGAGGAAGCGTTGAACAGGATATGGACATTGCAGAAACGGCCATTGCGGCGATTAACGTGAGAACACATCAATGAATACTTCAGAACTTGAAACCCTTATTCGTAACATTTTGAGTGAGCAACTCGCCCCGGCAAAAGCAGAAGTTAAGGGTAACGGTATTTTTCCGTCCGTTGGCGAAGCGATCGATGCCGCTCATCAGGCTTTTCTGCGTTACCAGCAATGTCCATTGAAAACCCGCAGCGCCATCATAAACGCCCTACGCGAAGAACTGACGCCTCATCTTGCTTCACTGGCCGCTGAGAGCGCTGCCGAAACGGGTATGGGCAACAAAGAGGATAAGTTCCTTAAAAATAATGCCGCGCTGGACAACACTCCGGGTATCGAAGATCTCACCACCACGGCGCTAACCGGCGATGGCGGCATGGTGTTATTCGAGTATTCACCGTTTGGCGTAATTGGTTCTGTCGCCCCCAGTACTAATCCGACAGAGACCATTATTAACAACAGCATCAGCATGCTGGCGGCAGGGAATAGCGTTTACTTCAGTCCGCATCCGGGTGCTAAAAAGATTTCACTCAAGCTGATTGCCATGATTGAAGATATTGCTTTCCGTTGCTGCGGAATTCGTAATCTTGTCGTCACGGTCACAGAACCCACTTTTGAGGCTACCCAGCAGATGATGGCGCACCCTAAAATCGCAGTTCTGGCGATTACCGGTGGCCCAGGCATTGTTGCTATGGGCATGAAAAGCGGGAAAAAAGTCATCGGCGCAGGCGCAGGAAATCCACCCTGCATTGTTGATGAAACGGCCGACCTGGTTAAGGCGGCAGAAGATATCATCAATGGCGCATCCTTTGATTACAACCTCCCCTGCATTGCTGAGAAGAGCCTGATTGTTGTTGATGCCGTTGCCGAACGACTGGTTCAACAGATGCAGTCTTTTGGTGCGATGCTTCTCAATAGAGGAGAGGTAGACAAACTGCGAGCCGTCTGTCTACCAGAAGGCATAGCCAATAAAAAACTGGTAGGTAAAAGCCCGGCAACCTTACTGGAAGCAGCAGGAATACCAGTTCCGGCAAAAGCACCTCGATTACTGATAGGCATCGTCCAGGCGGACGACCCGTGGGTTACCAGCGAGCAACTGATGCCAATGCTCCCCGTCGTAACGGTGAGCGATTTTGATAGTGCATTAACGTTGGCCCTGAAGGTTGAAGAGGGATTGCATCACACGGCCATTATGCATTCGCAAAATGTGTCACGTTTGAACCTTGCCGCGCGCACGCTTCAGACCTCCATCTTTGTGAAAAATGGCCCCTCTTATGCCGGGATCGGCGTTGGTGGTGAAGGCTTTACAACCTTCACTATTGCGACGCCAACCGGTGAAGGAACAACATCTGCGCGCACTTTCGCACGCTCTCGTCGTTGCGTGCTGACAAACGGTTTTTCTATTCGTTAATGGGGCCGTTATGAATAGCTTTTCACTGCAAACTCGATTGTACAGCGGCCAGGGAAGTCTGGATGTGCTCAAGCGCTTCACGAATAAGCATATCTGGATTATTTGCGATGGTTTTCTCGCGCGTTCTCCCCTGATTGAAAAGCTGCGCAACGCTCTGCCAGCGGATAACCGCATCAGCATTTTCAGCGATATCACCCCCGATCCCACCATCAGCACTGTAGTTCAAGGGATTGCACAAATGCAGTCCCTGCGGCCGGACATCGTGATGGGTTTTGGTGGCGGCTCAGCACTGGACGCCGCAAAAGCCATCGTCTGGTTCAGCCGCCAGTTCGGTATTGAAATTGAAACCTGTGTCGCAATTCCCACTACCAGCGGTACGGGCTCCGAGGTAACCAGCGCCTGCGTGATTAGCGATCCGGATAAAGGCATTAAATATCCATTGTTTAATAATGCGCTTTATCCAGACATGGCCATCCTTGATCCAACGCTGGTCGTCAGCGTACCGCCAGCCATAACCGCGAATACCGGCATGGACGTGTTAACGCATGCGTTGGAGGCATACGTGTCCACGAAGGCCAGCGACTTCACCGATGCACTAGCTGAAAAAGCGGCTCAAATCGTCTTCCAGTATCTGCCTGTCGCCGTCAGCAAAGGCGAATGCCTGGCAACCAGAGGGAAAATGCACAATGCGTCAACGCTCGCGGGAATGGCATTTAGTCAGGCTGGACTGGGGATCAATCATGCGATTGCCCATCAGTTGGGCGGTCAGTTTCATCTGCCACACGGACTTGCCAATGCGCTGCTGCTGACCCATGTCATTCATTTTAATGCTCGCGATCCGCGGGCTGCGAAGCGCTATGCCCGTTTCGCTAAAGCCTGCCATTTATGCCCGGATAACGCGAACGATACAGCGGCATTGAATGCGCTCATTCATCATATCGAGCTACTCAAAAAACAGTGTGCGTTGCCTTCTTTAGTTGACGCGCTTAAAGACGGAAAGCAAGCCTGGTCGCAACGTATCCCGTCGATGGTTCAGGCCGCGCTGGCTGATGTCACGCTGCAAACCAATCCTCGTGTTGCCGACGCCAGTGCCATGCAGGAACTGCTTGAGGAATTATTATGAAGACAGCCATGACGGCAGAGTCCACGCTCTATGATGCGCAGACAATTCGCGAACGCGTTCGCGCAGCGGGTGTTGTCGGAGCCGGAGGCGCAGGCTTTCCTGCTCACGTAAAATTACAGGCACAGGTCGATACTTTTCTGGTCAATGCGGCTGAATGTGAGCCAATGCTGAAAGTTGACCAGCAGTTGATGGCCGTCCAGGCTGAGCGACTTATCCACGGCGTTCAATATGCCATGACGGCTACCGGAGCCAGTTCCGGAATTATTGCGCTCAAAGAGAAATACCAACAGGCTATCAATGCATTAACGCCCCTTCTGCCTGCCGGGATCCGCTTACATATTTTGCCCGATGTCTACCCGGCAGGTGACGAGGTTCTGACCATCTGGATGGCAACAGGCCGGAGAGTTCCGCCTGCCGCGCTGCCTGTCAGCGTCGGCGTAGTGGTCAATAACGTCCAGACAGTGCTCAACATCGCGAGAGCAGTTGAGCAGCAGTACCCGGTTACGCGTCGTACCTTGACCGTTAACGGCGCAGTCGCCAGTCCCATCACACTCACAGTCCCTATCGGAATGTCTTTACGTGACGTTCTGGCGCTGGCCGGGGGTGCAACCGTTGACGATCCCGGCTTTATTAACGGTGGTCCGATGATGGGCGGCCTGATTACTTCACTGGATACCCCAGTCAGCAAAACCACCGGGGGCCTGCTGGTTTTGCCTAAGTCTCATGCGTTGATTCAGCGGCGGATGCAGGATGAACGCACTGTGCTTTCTGTTGCAAAAACCGTTTGCGAGCAGTGCCGTTTGTGTACAGATTTGTGCCCAAGGCATTTGATCGGTCATGAATTATCCCCGCATCTGCTGGTTCGTGCGGTTAATTATCAGCAGGTGGCCACGCCGCAGCTACTGCTCACGGCCCTGACCTGCTCAGAATGCAATGTGTGTGAAAGCGTTGCCTGTCCGGTTGGGATTTCGCCGATGCGAATCAACCGCATGCTTAAACGCGAGCTGCGGGCGCTCAACCATCGTTATGAAGGGCCGCTAAATCCTGAGGATGAAATGGCGAAGTACCGGCTGATCCCGGTTAAGCGCCTTATTACCAAACTGGGCCTTAGCGACTGGTATCACGATGCGCCACTGGCTGAGACTGACTACTCCACAGACAAAACGACGCTGTTGTTACGTCAGCATATAGGTGCCAGCGCCATCCCATGTGTAGAACAAGGCGAACGCGTTGTTCGCGGTCAATGTGTTGCCGATGTACCGTCCGGTGCATTAGGCGCGCCTGTTCACGCCAGTATTGACGGTATTGTCAGCGAGATCACTGAGCAATCCATCACGGTAATAAGAGGTTAATCATGTCTCAGGCTATAGGGATTTTAGAACTCACCAGCATTGCCAAAGGAATGGAAGCTGGCGATGCCATGTTAAAAAGCGCGAATGTGAATTTACTGGTCAGCAAGACCATCTGCCCGGGAAAATTTCTACTCATGCTCGGTGGTGACGTAGGTGCCGTACAACAGGCGATTGCCACTGGAACATCTCTTGCTGGCGATATGCTCGTTGATAGTCTGGTACTCCCCAACATTCATGCCAGCGTACTCCCCGCAATCAGCGGACTAAACAGCGTAGATAGGCGTCAGGCAGTTGGTATTGTCGAAACATGGAGCGTTGCTGCCTGCATCTGCGCCGCCGACCGGGCTGTTAAAGCCTCCAACGTCACGCTGGTACGCGTCCATATGGCATTTGGTATTGGCGGCAAGTGTTACATGGTCGTAGCTGGCGATGTATCCGATGTGAATAACGCGGTGACGGTTGCCAGTGAAAGTGCGGGTGAAAAAGGCCTGCTGGTTTACCGCTCGGTCATCCCCCGTCCACACGAAAGCATGTGGCGACAGATGGTGGAAGGATAATGGAAAGACAACCCACCACGGATCGTATGATTCAGGAATATGTTCCTGGCAAACAGGTCACGTTGGCGCACCTTATCGCCAATCCCGGTAAGGATTTGTTCAAGAAACTGGGATTACCTGATTCGGTTTCAGCGATCGGTATTCTGACCATTACCCCTAGCGAAGCCTCAATCATCGCCTGTGATATCGCCACGAAATCAGGGGCGGTAGAGATTGGTTTTCTCGACCGGTTTACCGGCGCGGTGGTACTGACGGGCGATGTTTCAGCCGTTGAGTACGCGCTGAAACAGGTAACCCGAACGCTGGGCGAAATGATGCGTTTTACCGCGTGTCCCATCACCCGGACGTAATCTCATGAAACGTATCATGCTAATTGGTCCCAGCCAGTGCGGTAAAACGTCGCTCACGCAGTGCATGCGCGGAGAGGTGCTCCACTATCAGAAGACCCAGGCCATAGTCTGGTCACCTACGACAATAGACACACCGGGTGAATATCTTGAGAACCGCTGCCTGTACAGTGCGCTGCTGGCCAGCGCCTGTGAAGCGGACATTATTGCGCTGGTACTCAATGCAGACGCGCCGTGGTCACCATTTTCTCCCGGTTTTACCGGACCAATGAACCGACCCGTTATTGGCCTCGTTACCAAAGCCGATTTAGCCAACCCGCAGCGTATTTCTCTTGTGGAGAGTTGGTTAGTTCAGGCTGGTGCGCAAAAAGTATTTGTCACCAGCGCGCTGGAGAATACCGGAGTCGATGAGATGTTCATTTTTCTGAATGCAAAGGAACCTTCATGTCTCACAAAATAATGGCCATTAATGCAGGTAGTTCCTCGCTTAAGTTTCAACTACTGGCGATGCCGCAGGGTGAAATGATCTGCCAGGGGTTGATAGAACGTATCGGTTTGTCTGATGCACAGGTCACCCTAAAAACACCAGCGCAGAAATGGCAGGAGACTTTGCCCGTAGCAGATCACCGTGAAGCCGTAACGTTGCTTCTGGAAAAACTGCTCAACCACCACATTATCAGCAGTCTGGAAGAGATCGACGGCGTGGGCCACCGCGTCGCACACGGCGGGGAATCCTTTAAAGACTCCGCGCTGGTAACTGATGAAACGCTGGCAGAAATCGAGCGACTCGCGGAACTGGCTCCTCTGCATAACCCAGTAAATGCGTTGGGGATCGCGGTATTCCGCCAGCTATTGCCCAAAACGCCAGCCGTTGCGGTGTTCGACACCGCGTTTCATCAAACGCTTGATGAGCCTTCTTTCATCTATCCCCTGCCCTGGCGTTACTATGTCGAGTTGGGTATTCGTCGTTACGGTTTTCATGGTACCAGCCACAAATACGTTAGCTCACAGCTTGCTGAAAAACTGGGTGTGCCACTCAGCGCCCTGCGCGTTGTTTGTTGTCATCTGGGCAACGGCAGCAGCATCTGCGCGATCAAAGGCGGACAATCGGTGAATACGTCAATGGGCTTTACACCACAGTCTGGCGTGATGATGGGCACGCGAAGTGGCGATATTGATCCATCCATTTTGCCCTGGATAGCCCTGCGAGAAGGCAAAACACCCCAGCAGCTCAACCAATTGCTCAACAATGAGTCCGGATTGCTCGGTGTTTCTGGCATCTCACCTGACTACCGCGACGTTGAACATGCCGCAGATACGGGCAATCACCAGGCTGCGCTGGCGTTGACGCTTTTTGCTGAGCGCATTCGTGCCACCATTGGTAGCTATATTATGCAGATGGGCGGTCTGGATGCCCTGGTTTTTACCGGTGGTATTGGCGAAAACTCCGCACGGGCGCGCGCTGCGATTTGTCGTAACCTGAATTTCCTGGGTCTGGCCGTTGATGAGGAAAAAAATCAGCGTAATGCCACCTTCATTCAAACGGAAAATGCGATGGTCAAAGTAGCAGTGATTAATACCAATGAAGAGCTAATGATTGCGCAAGACGTTATGCGTTTAGCGATATCTGAAACTGTGACATTGGGCATTCCTGCATAATACTGCAGCACCTCAAATTGCGGCAAATCATGGTAATAGCGCGATCGCCATGACACTATGCGCCGAGGATTGCTGATCACATAGGTGAAGACGTGGCTGTTGCGCAATGTCCCGCATCGTGCGGAGAACTTATCCAGGGCTGGATTCTGGGCAGTGAGAAATTGGTCTCCTGCCCGGTTGAATGGTATAGCACCGTTGAGGTCACTTCAGGTTCACCGCTGACAGATGAACGTCCACTTTCGCGAGCAATGGTTGAGAGGTTATTGCTGCACTGGCAATACCCGGCACACATGAGTCAGGATATCCGAATAGATGTCCAGTCAACCATTCCTGTCGCTAAAGGGATGGCCAGCAGCACAGCGGATATCGCCGCCACGGCAATCGCCACGGCACAGTATCTGGGGCATCAGCTAGACGAATCCACTCTGGCGCAGCTTTGCGTTTCGCTGGAACCTACCGACAGCACCGTTTTCCGCCAGCTTACGCTGTTCGATCATAACGACGCCTCCACGCAAATTGCCTGTGAATCCCAGCCTCAACTCGATCTGCTGGTTCTCGAAAGTCCGGAAATCTTGCTTACTGCTGATTATCACCGTACTCCACGTCAGTCAGGGTTACTGGCGGGCGCCCCAGCTCTGAAACGCGCATGGGAAAAGGTACAGGAAGCCTGTATCAGTCAAAACCCTTATCGGATGGGCGAAGCCGCCACGCTGAGCGCGATCGCCAGCCAGTTGCTGTTACCTAAACCAGATTTTGATTCACTATTAGCACTGGTAGAAGAATGTGATTTATACGGTGTCAACGTCGCGCACAGCGGCAGCGTCGTCGGTCTGATGCTGGACAGAACGCGTCATGACGTGGATTACATTAAATGGATGCTGACGCAGAAAAAATTGACGGTGCACTGGCCGGAACAACATTTGTTGCGGATGGTAACTGGCGGGGTCGAACTGCAATAAGGGCCGCCGCTAAGCAGCGACCCAAACGAGCATAAAATCGTTACTCAGCTTTCGCATCGGCGTTTTTCACTTCGCCCATCGCTTTCAGCTTTTTAGAGATGTCGCGGCGCTCTTTAGAGATCTCAGCGTTTTTGATGATGTAATCATCAACACGATCTTCATAATCGCTTTTCATGCTGGCGATAATGCCCTGAATCGCTTCCACGCTCATTCCAGGCTTGATGTAGTCGCTCAGGTTGTCCAACAGCAGAACGCGTTTCTGGTTGTCACGGATCTTTTTCTCAACGTCCTGAATTTCACGTTGCAGTTTGTTTTTACGACGGAACAGACGAACAAATTCCAGCACGTCCTGGAAAGAAGGCTTGGTAGTTTCCATTTTTACACCCCTGATAATGTGAGATTCGGATTCGTTAAAACAACGGCTAAAGTGGGTCAACATTACTTTCATGCCCGCCATACTTCAAGTTGCATCTGCATCGACAATGCATGGTTGAAACCTGAATTATCGAGGGTAAAGCCATTGCAGTTACCAATGGTTTTAGCCTTTTTCAGTATCATACCTCTAATCTTTGCTGAATCGAAGCAGCAGTAGAACCTATCGCCTCATCTGCTCTTTATTTGCGCAGCGCGCGACAGATTAAATGTGAGAGCAACTCCAGCTGTCGCGCCATTTCCATGTTCAACCAAACGTAGCCGTGAATGGGCGTTTCTGCGACATAATCGCCTTTATGCTCAGCAATGAGCTGACGTAACTCCGCCACGGTGTCATTGAGCTTTTCCGTATTGGCAAGCACCGGCTGCGGATTCCCTTCGTACAAGGCGTGGGTTATGGTCAGTAGCGCCTGCTGCGTCCTGAGCTGAGTTTCACGTAAAGTTTGCGCATTCAGCATGACAAAGTGGCTGGTGCGGCTGGCCCAAAGTGCATTAATTTGCAGCTCAAGCATGCAGACCAGATTGCGGTTAACCGTTTGAATAGCCTCAAAAATGGATTTTTGAATACGGGTTTCTTTACTGGCGGGAACGATGAGCCCGCGCATTTTGACAACGTCGCTTAAGAGCTGCTGTAAATGCTTCTCAAGCCGCGGTTGCTCAAGCAAATTAGGGGATAGCGCGGCCTGATACACCCGATTATATCCCGTCACACAATGTGCCAATTGGATACGCCAGTGTATAAATGCCCGCTGCGGCCAGATGCCGGTAAACAACATCGCCAGTAACGAGCCCAAAATAACATCGCCACCGCGCCATAACGCGGTATTCATATCTCCGGCAGGCGCCCCCACGACCACGGCAAGCGTAATGCCAATCAGCAGCGCCTGATACGGCCTTTTACCCAATGCCAACCAGCCACAGAGAAACATCGCCACCGCGCACCAGATCAGCATTAGCGGAAGCGAAAAGAGTTCCAGACGCAGGGCAATCAATCCAAGCACCGAGCCCAGGATCGTTCCGCCTATACGCTCAAACGCTCTGGGAACAACGTTACCCCAAAAAGAAATTGGCCCCATAATCACCACCAGCGTGATCAGAGGCCATGTACCTTCGGGAATGTTTAACAGGCGTACCAACAGAAAAGTAAGAAGAAACGCCAGCGCAATGCGAATGCCATGCACCACACGATAATGACGATACAAACGAATTTCAAAAGGACTCAGAGACTTATCTGCACGCACTCATGCACTCCGTCAGGGAATAGCAAAGAAGCGAATTGTACCTGTTTTTACGGTGAAAACATCATCCTGATGACCAGGACATTCATCCTGATTTACACCAAAAACAGTTACTTCAACTGTACCGGCACGTACATTTCAATGTCCCAGTAACCGTCCTCCATGCCGTTGTTCATATAAACTTCAAAACAGGGTTTAGCCGCTATCGCATACGTCGAATCCTGCATCAGGCGCTCAAAAAACTGATACCACGGCGTCGCGAAGTCATGATTTTCAACGCGCGCAACGGCTATAGCATAGTCGCCACCTGCCAGCTCGGTCTGGATCACGCCTTCGCTGTTTTCCGGGATCTCAAAACCTTCAGGCACAGACACCACGGTATCACAACGAAGTTTTTCCGCCGGAACAACGTCAGGATTGTCGTAATAAACGGCTATCCATTCCAGCGGTACGATCTGCTTACCGTCGACCCACATCATTAACTGTTCGAAACCTTGCTTTACCGTTTGTTCCCACGGTCCAACCATATGGAAACCGGCAATTATGCGTTTCTCGACCTGCTTTATCTCGTACTCCATATAACCTCCGTTATTACACTGTATTTATATACAGTGTAATTTTTAGGTATGACGGCCACAAGGAATCAGTGATTATTATGTGAGCAGATTCGCACTCTTGCCAGTCAGGCACATCAGGAAAACTACGCCTTATGGCGGAAGTAATCGCTCAAACGCGAGAAGACGCCACCTTCGTTGACAGACTCCAGCGTAACCAGAGGCCAGTGCGCCACCAGTTTATCCCGATCGTAGAGTTCAATTTCCCCCACACGTTGATGGGCTGCAATGGGGGCGACCAGTTCTTTCTTATCAAGAACATATTTTGCCTTGATATTCGCGACTTCGGCTTTAGGCAGGGCCATCCAGAAATCCTGCTCTGTGCCAAGGCTAATTTTTTCTTTATCGCCATACCAGATCCGTTCAATACCGACCTGCTTACCGCTACGTAAAACCTGCACGGTATCGAAGTTCTGTTGTCCCCATTGCAGCAGTTTTCTCGCCTGCTCTTCACGTCCTTTCGCACTCTCCGCCCCCATCACAACCGCAATCAGGCGGCGCTGCCCATCAACAGCAGAAGCAATCAGGTTGAATCCAGCGCCGGAGGTATGCCCAGTCTTCAGACCATCGACGTTCATGGTTTTATCCCACAACAAACCGTTACGGTTTTGCTGCGTGATTCCGTTCCAGGTAAGGCTTTTTTCACTGTACATATGGTAGAAATCCGGCTCTCCATGGATGATAGCTCGCGACAGCACGGCCAGATCGTAAGCTGAGCTATGCTGACCTGGCGCATCCAGACCATGTACCGTTTCAAAATGCGTGTCCCGCAGGTTCAGCTTTTGCACATAGTTGTTCATCATCGCGACAAACTGCGGCTGCCCTCCGGCGATGTAATCCGCCAGCGCCACACAGGCATCATTACCGGAATCAACAATTAACCCGCGACTCAGGTCGCGCACAGAAACGCGATCCCCTTCTTTCAGGAACATTAAGGATGAACCGACGAATACCGGATTATCTTTCGCCCAGGCGTCGCGCCCAACGGTGACAATATCTGTCGGACTAATACGCTTGCTGTCGATTGCGCGATCGACAACATAGCCAGTCATCAGCTTGGTCAGGCTGGCAGGGTTGCGCTGCTGGTGTTCATTTCCGGCTGTCAGGATTTGGCCCGTGGTGTAATCCATTAATACCCACGCTCCGGCATTAATCGCGGGTGGCTGTGGGGAAAAGCTTACGACCTCGGTCGCGTAAGCGGGCGAAAAACTCATCGCAAAGAGTGAAGCGGCAATAAACAAACAGCGTTTCAACAGCATGTCCTCAGGAAATGGAGAAATAGCCGTTCTTTTTACGGAAGTTCTGGCGAACAAACATGGATAAATTGCAAGAAAATGTGACATAAGGCACATTTTCTTGCTGTAAGGAAAGGTTTTCAGATATCAACCGCGGCGGGCATTACCCTTTACGCGGTGCTGTCTCTGCGTGATGGCTGCGATGACGATGATAGCCATCTATCATGCTGCGGAAAATTTGCCCCGGTGTGTCACCCAGCGTGCACAAGTAAATATGTGCACAGATGAACAGTAAGCCGACAATCGCCAACACCATATGCAGCACCAGCATCACAGGCCCTGCCCCTATTACCTGCGGGTAGAGACATAACAACCCGGTAATGATCAACAGCGGAACCAGCGCATACATGATGGCCAGATAAGCCAACTGTTGTAGCGGGTTAAATTTACTCTCTGCCGTTGCTGCAAACGGGTGCGGCTCACCTTTCATGATGCCATACAGATAAAAGCGCGTTTGCAACAAGCAGCGTGATATCAACCCGTTAAACTTCACCCGATAATGACAACCGTTGCCGCTGGTTGCGTTGATTAGCACAAAACCAACCCAGAAGGCCAACAGGGCGAAACCGCACCAGGTATGTACCTGCACCATCAATGCCACCGGTCCGACAGAGAAGTGCCCAAACAGGCCACTCAGCAGAAGCAGGATAAAAAGCAGCGCATTACCCCAGTGCCAGCGGCGAACTGCCAGCGAATAGAGGTAATCCCGATGTTCTTCTCCAGTTGCTGTTTTGGGTGACAACATCCGACGTAACAGCGCGTGTATAACCAGGCCCGCAATCATCAGCACAATAACAACGCCTGCATAAATGAGCCACAGCGGCCAGTAGTCCGGCGCATAGTTAAGCTCTGCTCCCCAGATAGAATTCATGCTTTACCCTCCTGATGGATCTCTTTACGCCGATAAACACTCACCGGGCCGCTACGCGTATCCTGCTGGCGATAAACCTCTTTTTGATTTATCCAGTGCTGAATTTCCGGGTCGTCACGACGACCAAATTTCAGCGCATCCGTCGGGCAAACGGAAACGCAGGCGGGCGATTGTCCAGTCTCCAGTCGGGTATCTGCACAGAAGTTACATTTGTCGGCAATTCCCGTTTGCGGATTGAGATAACGGACGTGGAACGGACAAGCGGCAACGCAATAGTCACAGCCAATACAGCGAGACTTATCCACTTGCACAATGCCATTTTCGTCGCGAAATGACGCACCGGTCGGACAAACGCTGACACACGGCGCATCTTCACAATGCTGACAGGAAACGCGAACAAACTGGAAGTGGGATAGCACCTCGGGTTCATGTTCGGGTGAACGGATCTGCACCTGTAGACGGCTAAATCCCTCTGGCACGTCATTCAAAACTTTGCAGGCAACCGTACATGCCTGACAGCCGATACAGCGTTTCTCGTCATGCAGCATGACATAAGGGTTTGTTGCTTGATTCATGATGTTCTCCTTTCTCATGCCCGACGAAGCGTAACGCCAGCGGTGTGGACCACCGTACCGGAAACCGGACTGGTGACATGCGGAAGCAAATTACCGCAATGGATACCGTGCGTTGTCGCTGCGGTTTTGGCTCCCGCCTTGGCGCCAAATCCCATATAAACAAACAGCGTATCGGGCCGAATTCCGGCGGTGACCAGCGCTTTGCCTTTTTCCTTGCCGGTCGCATTTTCCAGCCAGATGTCATCGCCGCTTTTGATGCCTTTTTCACGGGCCGTTTGCGGGTGGATCCACACCGCGTTGTCCCACATCAACTCGCTAAGCAGTGGCACGTATTGCGTCGCACCGTTGGTATGAACCGCCACTTTTCCCTGGATAAAATAGAGCTCGCTATCGCCTTTGAGCGCAAAATTGCGCGCGCGCGGAATACCGTAGCCAGGCAGGAGCGTCTCCAGCTCTTCAGAATAAAGTTCTATTTTTCCTGACGGAGATTTAAAGCGCAGTTGCTCGCCATAGGTACCGTCGCTGTCAACCGCCACCGCGCCCGGATAGCGTTCCACAAACTGACGCACCGCTTCAGGTTCACGCAGCAGTAACGGAACACCCCACTCCCGATACCCTTTCTCACGCAGTTCAGCAGACAGCGCATGATCGCCATTAAGCTGGTATAACTGACGCGTTTGCATATCCTGCCATGGGTAGAATTGCCCAAGGCCTAACTGCACGGCCAGCTCTTTCCAGATTTGCCAGCTTGGACGCGCATCACCAATAGGTTCTACTACCTGCTGGCGCAGGGCATAGGCTGGATTCAGACCCGACATGTCTGAAACTTCTTCATCGCGCTCAAGGTAAGTACATTCAGGCAAAAGGTAGTCGGCATACGCCGCGCTTTCGCTAAGATAGACATCACAACTGACCACAAGGTCGAGCTGTTCAACGGTTTTGACCAGATCCGGTCGACATGTAACGGTTTGGAAAGGGTTGTGTCGGGACATAATCCATCCCTTCACCGGATAAGGCGTCTGGTTTAACACAGCATCAATAATGCTTTGCACCACACCACCGCCCGCCGCGATGTACTTAAACTGCGGGGCTACCAGATCGATACGCTGCGCCGTTGGCTTGGGTAATTTGACATCGGGTTTTGCCAGCACCGGAGCGACCTTCTCTCCGGCCAGCTTATTATAAGTTGCCGCCGCTTTTTTCTGGTACAAACCGCCTTCACGCTCAATATTGCCAAGCAGCACATTGAGGGTAAAAATCATGCGCCGCATATCAATTTCTTCTTGCGAGAACGTCGCGCGATGGCCCGGGCTGACAATAGCATGAGGCGCGCAGGCGGCCATTTCTCGGGTGACCCGAACAATGACATCAGCAGGCACATCAGCTTGCTTTTGCGCCCATTCCGGCGTGGTCTCTTGTACTGCTTCTGCCAGTTGGTCAAACCCTGTGGTGTAGCGCGCAACGAAGTCCGCGTCATACAATTTTTCATTGATCATGACGTGACACATGGCCATCAACACCGGCAAGTCGCCGCCCGGTTTGAGCGCATGCCATTCATCCGCCTTGCTGGAGAAGACGGACAGACGGGGGTCGAAGCTGACCATTTTTGCGCCCTTTTCCTGCGCCGTCATCAGTTCATGCGTTTCGGCAACCTCAATCCCTTCATAAAGGTTGTGACCAAAAGAGACCATATAACGGGTATTGGCGATATCCATGGCCAAATCGCCGCCCATCATCACTTTGGCGGCAATCGATTTTCCGGCAGGGCATGTCGACGCGTGCGTAAAGGTGTTTGGCGATCCGAAAGCCGTCGCCAGTTGAAATAAATGCCCTGAAAGCGAACCGGATTTAGAAGAAAACACGACGCCCTGAGGGCCATGCTGCGTTTTAATTGCCGTCATTTTTTCGGCAATTTCTTTATACGCTTGTTCCCAGCTAATAACCTGCCATTCTCCGCTCCCGCGAGGTCCTGTGCGTTTCATGGGTTTAACAATGCGATGAGGGTCGTTGACCAGGCTAACGCCGCTGCCGCCACGAGCGCAGACACGCGTGCCTTGTTGAGGCGCATTAGGGTTCCCTTGAATAAAAACCGTTTTGTTATTAATTACCTGCGCCTGTATCGGGCAACGATAAGAACACATTTCACACAAACTTGGCGTCAGGGATGTCTTCCCTTTGATACTCTCAGGAGAATTTCGTGCCAGTGCCCCAGGCGGGAAACTGCCTATCGCACAGGCTGAACAGCCTATACCCACTCCTCGCAAAAAATTACGCCGACTAATGCTCATATAACCTCCTGTTATTAGATATATCCAATAATTATATGGCGTTTAGAATATTTATTTTTTACATCAATCACATTTCATTACAATGCATGACAGCGAATTGGCACAAATAAAAACTCTTTGTTTATAAAAGACTTTTAAAGTTTCCAGAACACAATAAAAGAAGAAGAAAATAACAATAATGGTTATCAGTTAGATTATTTACAAATCCGCAACCCCAAGATATTTTATTTCCGTAATTTATTTTAACAGTGCGGAATTTATTTATTAATTCTATAAAAGTCCTGTTTATCTCAACTTTATTGCGTACACAATCCAGCTTCGATAATACCATAGCTGATTATCTCACTATTTTTTGGTATTCTTGGACGAGCGCTAAATTGATCCCGGACATAACTGAACAATGAATGACGGCAAGCAGCAACCTGGTTTTCTCTTCCACGATTACGAGACCTTTGGTACCCATCCGGCGCTGGACAGACCCGCGCAATTTGCGGCTATCCGCACAGATAATGATTTCAACATCATCGGTGAACCAGAAGTCTTTTATTGCAAACCCGCGGACGATTATCTGCCGCAGCCTGAGGCGGTGTTGATTACGGGTATCACACCGCAGGAAGCACGTGAAAAGGGAGAGAATGAAGCCGCTTTTGCCGCGCGCATCCACGCCCTGTTCACCGTGCCGAAAACCTGTATCCTGGGCTATAACAACGTGCGCTTCGATGATGAGGTGACGCGCAACATCCTGTATCGCAATTTCTACGATCCCTATGCCTGGAGTTGGCAGAACGATAATTCGCGCTGGGATCTGCTGGATGTCATGCGCGCCTGCTATGCCCTGCGCCCTGAAGGCATTAACTGGCCGGAAAACGACGACGGCTTACCCAGCTTCCGCCTGGAGCATTTGACTAAAGCCAACGGTATTGAGCATGCCAATGCTCACGATGCGATGGCGGACGTATACGCCACGATCGCAATGGCGCAATTAGTGAAGTCGCGCCAGCCGCGTCTGTTTGATTATCTCTACAGCCATCGTAATAAGCACAAGCTGGCCGCGCTGATTGACGTCCCGCAAATGAAGCCACTGGTTCATGTCTCAGGCATGTTTGGCGCATGGCGCGGTAACACCAGTTGGGTGGCGCCATTGGCGTGGCATCCGGAGAATCGTAATGCGGTTATTATGGTCGACTTAGCTGGTGATATTTCGCCGCTGCTCGAACTCGACAGCGACGCCCTGCGCGAGCGGCTCTACACGTCTAAAGCGGATCTGGGTGATAACCCGGCCGTACCGGTTAAATTGGTGCACATCAACAAATGCCCGGTACTGGCTCAGGCGAATACCCTGCGTCCGGAAGATGCCGACCGTCTTGGCATTAACCGCCAGCATTGTCTGGATAATCTCAAAGTTCTGCGCGAAAACCCGCAGATACGCGACAAAGTGGTCGCGATCTTTGCCGATGCGGAACCCTTTACTCCATCAGATAACGTGGATGCCCAACTGTACAACGGCTTTTTCAGCGATGCTGACCGTGCGGCGATGAAAATCGTTCTGGAAACCGAACCACGCAATTTACCGGCGCTGGATATCTCCTTTGTCGATAAGCGCATTGAAAAACTGTTGTTTAATTATCGTGCACGTAACTTCCCGGGAACGCTGGACGAAGCTGAACAGCAGCGCTGGCTGGACCATCGTCGTCAGGTATTCACACCGGAGTTTTTGCAAAATTACGCCAATGAATTGCAGCTATTGAGCCAGCAATATGCGGATAACAAAGAAAAGTTGATGCTGCTGAAATCACTCTGGCAGTATGCCGAAGAGATTGTATAAATCCCACGTATAAAAAAACGGAGAACATGTCTCCGTTTTTTTTCAGCTAAATGCAGTTATTACGCGATATCTTCGTCGTACTGCGGGACCGGGTTACGGAAGCTTTTGGTCACGCAAGCCAGGTAGATCAGACCGATACCCGCCCAGATCAGGCCCAGAACCATTGAGCTTTCTTCCAGGTTCACCCACAGCGCGCCAACGGTCAGCGCACCGCACATTGGCAGGAACAGGTACTGGAAGTGATCTTTCAGCGTCTTGTTACGCTTCTCACGGATCCAGAACTGGGAGATTACCGACAGGTTAACGAAGGTAAATGCCACCAGCGCACCAAAGTTAATCAGCGCCGTCGCCATCACCAAGTCGAAGTTGATTGCCAACAGAGCAATCGCCCCAACCAGAATGATGTTCATGGACGGAGTACGCCATTTCGGGTGTACATAACCGAAGAAGCTTTTCGGGAATACGCCGTCACGACCCATCACGTACATCAGACGCGCAACGCCTGCATGCGCCGCCATACCGGACGCCAGTACGGTAATGGTAGAGAAAATCAGCGCGCCGACCTGGAAGAACTTACCGGCAACATACAGCATGATTTCCGGCTGCGAAGCATCTGGATCCTTAAAGCGCGAAATATCCGGGAAGTACAACTGCAACAGATAGGTGGAGACGATAAAGATCAGGCCACCAATCAGCGCGGTCAGGAAAATCGCACGCGGGATCACGCGCTCAGCGTCTTTGGTTTCTTCTGACAGGTTGCTGATACCGTCAAAACCGGTGAACGAGAAGCACAGGATGGTCGCACCGGTGATCATCGGGATCACGTGGGCATCACCAGACCAGAATGGACGGCTGCTCGCCAGCGTACCGGCACCTTCCCCTTCGAACACGCCATAAACGACCATGCCGAGGATCACCGCAATCAGCACCACCTGCAACAACACGATTACGGTGTTGAAATTCGCAACGGATTTAAGGCTACGCAGGTTGAAGGCGGTCATAAAGGCCACCAGCGCCACCACGAACATCCACGATGGAATCGAGGGCACCAGCGCTTCAAAATAAATTTTCGCCAACAGAATGTTGATCATCGGGGCGAACAGGTAGTCCAACAGTGATGACCAACCCACCATAAAGCCAACTGTCGGGCTAATGGATTTCTGGGCGTAAGTGTAGGCAGAGCCTGCAGACGGATAGCGGCGTACCAGTTTACCGTAGCTCAGTGCGGTAAAAAGGATGGCGATCAGTGCAAAGGCGTAAGCTGTCGGGACGTGACCATCGGTCATTCCTGATACGATACCGAATGTATCGAACAGCGTCATCGGCTGCATATAGGCAAGGCCCATCATGACAACCGGAACCAGCGTAAGCGTTTTACGTAATTCCACGCGAGAGGTGTTTGGAGTAGCGTTATGCGACATGGTTATCCCCCATTACGGCGAAAACCGTCGCGTAAGCAAAAAATTGCCCCATTTTTTGTTAATCCTCAGCGACAACAACTGTCGATTTTTAAGTAAGTATCTATCCGGTACGAAGCCCGGCCTCTTTTATGAATGATTGGTTTGATGCAAAAAAATAACCGACGCGTATTAAAACGTCGGTTAATGTCATTTTTTGCAAGCGGCGTATTTTGCACTAAATTGGGGAGAAATAACAAGAGATTGAAGTGGCCACAAAAGAATATTTTTTCTTAACTGATTGATTTGTCAGCAGCCGTTTTAACATACACCCCCGCAATAGCACTATTTGCTAAAATTTCATCCCGCCACCAGGCACTGGCCAACCCGGCGGTCTGTTCATTCCAGCCTATCCACACGGGTTCAAGGACAATTTGCGCGACCACTTTTTTCTCAATCAGTGCGCCGCTCTCCAGAAATCGCTGCGCCAGATAGCGCGGAATATAGCCACATCCCAGGCCGCTGATTTGTAGTTCCAGCTTGGTTTTGAAGTCAAAAACGGTAATGGCTTCCTGATCGTCAAGCACCTGAGAACCTGAGACGTTGGCATGCTGCGCATTGTCGCCCACTACAATGGCGCGAAAACGGCGAATAGTACGACGATTTAACGGTTCCTGTTCCTGCGCCAGCGGGTGATGCGGCGCAACCACGAATATCTGTTCCAGAACCCCTAGCCGCGCAAAACCAAATTCGCTCGCTGCAGGGGGTTCATGCATGGCACCGACAATAATATCCGCCCGGCCCTGAGTGAGGGCATCCCATGAGCCACCCAGTACGCCATTGATAAATTTCAGACGCGTCACGCTGTGGTGTTGATAGAAAGACTCGATGAGTGGGGCCAGCAGTGAAAAGGGAAACGTATCATCTACGCCAATAACCAGTTCATTCTCCCAGCCTTCGTGTAGTTTAATAGCCTGCTTTTCGAGTTCACGGACGATATGTAGCACCTCCCGCCCCTTTTCCAGCAGCATCTGTCCGGTGCGGGTGAACTTAGCCCGGTGCCCGCTGCGATCGAGTAGCTGAATATTAAGATCGCTTTCCAGCTTATGGACGGTGTAGCTAAGCGCAGACGGCGTCTTAAACAATTTTGCCGACGCCGCCGCGAAACTGCCCTCTTTTTCTAAGGCATCGAGGATGATAAGAACGTCCAGCAGTGGTTTCATACTCGCCCCCTGGCGGTATACAGCGGCACTCTGCTGGCTTGTCACTCCATCGGCATCACCAGCGGATCAGGATACTGGTACTCAAACCCAAGCTCATTACAAATACGGTTGCCATCAATGACTTTACCTTTACCGTTATCCGTACCGTCGCGAAATTCCGGCGGCTCCATCCCCAACTGGCGGGCCATCTGCGGATAGAACACGTTACGCGCCGGATGCATAGGCGCACATATATTATAGATGTGTCCCCCTTTAGGCGCTTGCAGCAGTAACGTGATGGCAGAAACCACATCGTCCAGATGCACCAGATTGACGCCATGATGTCCGTCTGGTGCCGTCTTGCCGGCAAAGAAGCGACCAGGATGTCTTCCCGGACCAACTAACCCGGCCAGACGCAAAATATCCACCGACGTGCCAGGTAAATTGTGCAACCAGTCTTCAAGTTCTTTCAGAACACGACCACTTGCCGTGACCGGATTACGCGGCGTCCCCTCTTTCACTGTTCCTTGAACGTCACCATAGACTGACGTCGAACTGGTAAAAATAATCCGAGGGATCCGATACGCCAGCGCGCTGTCGACCAGTTCCTGCATTGCCTGCAGGTAAAATGCTTCCCCAGGACCGCTACGGCGTGCAGGCAGCGTAATAACCAACGCATCGGCGTCCATCAGTGCGTCGAGATCGTCAGCCTCACAGACCAGTTCAGGTTCCAGGCGCAGCGAGTAACTCTCGATACCGCTCATGCGGGCCGCTTCCACCCCATCCAATGTGGTTTTGCTGCCGGTAACCTGCCAGCCTCTCGCCGCCAGCGACATGGCTAACGGCATGCCTAACCAACCTAATCCGACAATTGCGACCTTTTTCATGCCTTCTCTCCTGACTTTTGGCCTATAACGCAAGGCTACGCCAGCCCACGGTGGCTGACAATTCATAGTATCAATATGAAATGAATTAATGATCAAAAAAAGCCCTTGCTTTCCGTAGCTAAAGTGGTTTAGGTTAAAAGACATCAAATGAATAAACATTCATCGAGAAAATTTATGACACGCGCTCAATTCAAACACCATCATCACCATCATCCTGACTAGTCTTTCAGGCGATGTGTGCTGGGAGACATTTAAATCTTCCAGCGGTGCATGAGCGTATGAGAAAGCCCCCGGAAGATTTCTTCCGGGGGCTTTTTTTTTGTGCGTGACCCAAACTGATTCAGACAGGATAACGAGGAATAAAGAATGTTAGACAACACCCGTTTACGCATAGCTATGCAGAAATCTGGCCGTTTAAGCGATGATTCACGCGAATTGCTGGCCCGTTGTGGCATTAAAATTAATCTTCACACCCAGCGCCTGATTGCAATGGCAGAGAATATGCCTATCGATATTCTGCGCGTACGTGATGACGATATCCCGGGTCTGGTGATGGATGGCGTTGTTGACCTCGGCATCATCGGGGAAAATGTTCTGGAAGAGGAACTGCTCAACCGCCGGGCACAGGGTGAAGACCCTCGCTATTTTACCCTGCGTCGTCTGGACTTCGGCGGCTGCCGTCTTTCGCTGGCAACCCCGGTTGATGAAGCCTGGGATGGCCCGGCAGCGCTGAACGGTAAGCGTATCGCTACCTCTTACCCACACCTGCTCAAACGTTATCTCGATCAAAAAGGCGTGTCGTTTAAATCCTGTCTGTTAAACGGCTCTGTAGAAGTCGCTCCCCGTGCGGGTCTGGCCGACGCGATTTGTGATCTGGTGTCCACCGGCGCAACGCTTGAAGCCAACGGTCTGCGTGAAGTGGAAGTCATTTACCGCTCTAAAGCCTGCCTGATTCAGCGCGACGGCGAAATGGCCGACGCCAAGCAACAACTGATCGACAAATTGCTGACCCGTATTCAGGGCGTTATTCAGGCTCGTGAATCCAAATACATCATGATGCACGCGCCGAGCGAGCGTCTGGACGAAGTTATCGCCCTGCTGCCTGGCGCTGAGCGTCCGACCATTCTGCCGCTGGCCGGCGACCAGCAGCGTGTTGCCATGCACATGGTCAGCAGCGAAACCCTGTTCTGGGAAACGATGGAAAAACTGAAAGCGCTCGGTGCCAGCTCAATTCTGGTGCTGCCAATTGAGAAGATGATGGAGTGATAGCCATGAGCTTCAATACCCTGATTGACTGGAATAGCTGTAGCCCCGAGCAGCAACGCGAACTGCTGATGCGCCCGGCTATTTCCGCCTCGGAAAGCATCAGCCGTACGGTGGCCGAGATCCTTGAGAACGTCAAAAATAACGGCGACCGGGCGCTGCGTGAATACAGCGCGAAGTTTGATAAAACCGAGGTCGGCGCGCTGCGCGTCACCGAGGAAGAAATCCAGCAAGCCAGTAGTCGCCTGAGCGACGAACTGAAACAAGCTATGCAGGTGGCGGTGCGTAATATTGATACTTTCCACACCGCGCAGATCCTGCCACCGGTAGATATCGAAACTCAGCCGGGTGTGCGCTGCCAGCAGGTTACCCGCCCTATCACTTCCGTGGGCCTGTATATTCCTGGAGGTTCGGCGCCGCTGTTCTCTACCGTATTAATGCTGGCGACCCCGGCGCGCATCGCCGGCTGCAAAAAAGTGGTGCTGTGCTCACCACCGCCGATTGCCGATGAAATTCTCTACGCCGCGCAGCTGTGTGGTGTAAAAGAGGTGTTTAATGTGGGCGGCGCACAGGCCATTGCCGCGCTGGCGCTGGGCACCGAATCTATTCCTAAGGTCGATAAAATCTTCGGGCCGGGCAATGCGTATGTGACCGAAGCCAAACGCCAGGTCAGCCAGCGTCTTGACGGCGCGGCGATCGACATGCCTGCTGGCCCGTCCGAAGTGCTGGTTATCGCCGACAGCGGCGCGACGCCGGACTTTGTTGCCTCTGACCTGCTTTCTCAGGCAGAACACGGCCCCGACTCGCAGGTTATCCTACTGACGCCAGACGCTACGCTTGCCGAAGGCGTTGCCAAAGCCGTTGAACGCCAGCTCGCTGAGCTTTCCCGCGCCGACACCGCCCGCCAGGCGCTCGCCGCCAGTCGGCTGATTATCGCCAAAGATCTGGCGCAGTGCGTGGCCATTTCTAATGCCTACGGTCCGGAACACCTGATTATTCAGACCCGCAACGCACGTGAACTGGTTGATGAGATCACCAGCGCCGGTTCGGTGTTCCTCGGCGACTGGTCGCCGGAATCCGCAGGCGACTATGCTTCTGGCACCAACCACGTTCTTCCGACTTACGGCTATACCGCGACCTACTCAAGCCTTGGTCTGGCTGACTTCCAGAAACGGATGACTGTGCAGGAATTAACCCCACAAGGTTTCTCTGGCCTGGCCTCAACCATTGAAATACTGGCCGCTGCTGAACGACTGACTGCCCACAAAAATGCCGTTACCCTGCGCGTTAACGCTCTGAAGGAGCAAGCATGAGCACTGACAACTTTCTCAGCGTCACTGATTTAGCCCGTAAGAATGTTCGCGAATTAACGCCCTATCAGTCTGCCCGTCGTCTCGGCGGTAACGGCGATGTCTGGCTCAACGCGAATGAATATCCCACCGCCGTGGAGTTCCAGCTCAGTCAGCAAACGCTGAACCGCTACCCGGAGTGTCAGCCGAAAGCGGTGATTGAGAATTACGCGCAGTATGCTGGCGTCAAACCGGAGCAGGTGCTGGTCAGCCGCGGCGCAGATGAAGGGATCGAACTGCTGGTGCGCGCGTTTTGCGAACCCGGTAAAAACGCCATTCTCTACTGCCCGCCGACTTACGGCATGTACAGCGTAAGCGCCGAAACGATTGGCGTCGAATGCCGCACCGTTCCGACTCTTGATAACTGGCAACTGGATTTGCAAGGCATCGCGGACAAGATTGATGGCGTGAAGGTGGTCTACGTTTGCAGCCCTAATAACCCAACCGGCCAGTTGATTAACCCGCAGGATCTGCGTTCACTGCTCGAAATGACGCAGGGTAAAGCTATTGTGGTCGCTGATGAGGCCTATATTGAGTTTTGCCCGCAGGCCACGCTGGCAGGCTGGCTGTCTGAGTATCCGCATCTGGTGATATTACGCACGTTGTCAAAAGCGTTTGCTCTCGCCGGTTTACGCTGCGGGTTTACGCTGGCGAATGAAGAGGTTATCAATCTGCTGTTAAAGGTGATTGCCCCTTACCCACTCTCTACGCCGGTGGCAGATATCGCCGCCCAGGCCCTGACGCCGCAAGGGATTTCCGCCATGCGTAAACGCGTAGAGCAGATCCTGGAAGAGCGTCAGTATCTGGTAGATAACCTGAAAACAATTCGCTGTGTAGAACAGGTTTTCGACTCTGAAACCAACTATGTTCTGGCGCGCTTCACCGCATCAAGTAGCGTATTTAAATCTTTGTGGGATCAGGGCATTATCTTACGAGATCAGAATAAACAACCTTCGTTAAGCGGCTGCCTGCGAATTACTGTCGGAACCCGTGAAGAGAGCCAGCGCGTCATTGACGCCTTACGTGCGGAGCAAGTATGAGCCAGAAGTATCTTTTTATTGACCGTGATGGAACCCTGATTTCCGAACCGCCAAGTGACTTTCAGGTCGATCGCTTTGACAAACTCGCCTTCGAGCCGGAAGTTGTTCCCGTTTTGCTGAAACTGCAAAAAGCAGGTTTTAAGCTGGTTATGATCACTAACCAGGATGGACTAGGAACGCAGAGTTTCCCACAGGCTGATTTTGACGGTCCGCATAACCTGATGATGCAAATTTTCACCTCTCAGGGTGTGACATTTGATGAGGTACTGATTTGCCCGCACCTGCCAGCGGACGAGTGCGATTGCCGTAAGCCAAAAGTGAAGCTGGTTGAACAGTATCTGGTTGAACAGGCCATGGATATGGCGAACAGCTACGTGATTGGTGATCGGGCAACCGATATTCAGCTCGCTGAAAACATGGGCATTAGCGGAGTACGTTACCATCGCGACACCCTGAACTGGGCAATGATCGGCGAGCAGTTGACCAAACGTGACCGCTACGCACACGTTGAGCGTAATACTAAAGAAACGCAGATTGACGTCAAAGTCTGGCTGGACCGCGAAGGCCGCAGCAAAATCAATACCGGCGTTGGCTTCTTTGACCACATGCTGGACCAAATCGCCACCCATGGCGGTTTTCGCATGGAGATAGCCGTCAAGGGCGATCTATATATAGACGATCACCACACAGTTGAAGATACCGGTCTGGCGTTGGGTGAAGCCTTAAAGCTGGCATTAGGCGATAAACGCGGCATCAATCGTTTTGGTTTTGTGCTGCCGATGGACGAGTGCCTGGCGCGTTGCGCACTGGATATTTCCGGCCGCCCGCACCTGGAGTACCGCGCGGAGTTTACCTACCAGCGCGTTGGCGATCTGAGCACAGAGATGATCGAACACTTCTTCCGCTCACTCTCTTACACCATGGGCGTCACCCTGCACCTGAAAACCAAAGGCAAAAATGACCACCACCGTGTGGAGAGCCTGTTTAAAGCCTTTGGCCGTACGCTGCGTCAGGCGATTCGCGTCGAAGGCGACACGCTGCCCTCTTCAAAAGGAGTGCTGTAATGGACGTGGTGATTCTGGACACCGGCTGCGCCAACCTGCACTCGGTAAAATCCGCCGTCGCGCGCCATGGATACGACCCGGTTGTCAGCCGCGACCCTGACGTGGTGCTGCGCGCCGATAAACTGTTTCTGCCGGGCGTCGGTACCGCCCAGGCGGCGATGGACCAGTTGCACGAGCGTGAACTGATTGAGCTGATCAAAGCCTGTACGCAACCAGTGCTGGGGATCTGCTTAGGCATGCAACTACTGGGCCGTCGCAGCGAAGAGAGTAACGGTGTCTCCCTGCTGGGCATTATTGAGCAAGACGTCCCGAAGATGACCGATTTCGGTCTACCGCTGCCGCACATGGGCTGGAATCGCGTCTATCCACAAGCGGGAAATCGTCTGTTCCATGGCATTGAAGATGGCGCGTATTTCTACTTTGTACACAGCTACGCTATGCCGGTAAACCCGTGGACCATCGCCCAGTGCAATTACGGCGAACCATTTACCGCGGCAGTACAAAAAGACAATTTCTTTGGCGTGCAGTTTCACCCGGAACGTTCGGGCGCGGCTGGGGCACAGTTGCTGAAAAACTTTCTGGAGATGTAATGATTATTCCGGCATTAGATTTAATCGACGGCACGGTGGTGCGTCTTCATCAGGGCGATTACGCTAAGCAACGTGATTACGGTAACGATCCTCTCCCCCGTTTGCAGGATTACGCCGCCCAGGGTGCTGAAGTGCTGCACCTGGTTGATTTAACCGGCGCGAAAGACCCGGCACAGCGTCAAATCCCTCTGATCAAAACGCTGGTCGCTGGCGTCAATGTTCCAGTTCAGGTTGGCGGCGGCGTGCGTACGGAAGCAGACGTGGCGGCGCTGCTTGACGCTGGCGTGGCGCGCGTGGTGGTGGGTTCGACGGCGGTAAAATCTCCCGAGATAGTCAAAAGCTGGTTTGCCCGTTTTGGTGCCGACGCGCTGGTGCTGGCGCTGGACGTTCGTATTGACGAAAACGGTAATAAACAGGTCGCGGTCAGTGGCTGGCAGGAAGATTCCGGGGTTTCACTGGAAGAACTGGTTGAGACCTATTTACCTGTCGGCCTGAAGCACGTGCTGTGCACCGATATCTCCCGCGACGGCACGCTGGCAGGCTCAAACGTCGCACTTTATGAAGAAGTGTGCGCCAAATATCCGCAGGTGGCGTTTCAGTCATCTGGTGGTATTGGTGGAATCGAGGACGTAGCGGCCCTGCGCGGGACCGGTGTTCGTGGTGTTATCGTCGGACGAGCCTTGCTGGAAGGTAAGTTCACCGTTGAGGAGGCCATACAATGCTGGCAAAACGCATAATTCCCTGTCTGGACGTTCGCGATGGGCAGGTGGTAAAAGGCGTCCAGTTCCGTAATCATGAGATTATTGGCGACATTGTCCCACTGGCAAAACGTTATGCCGATGAAGGCGCAGATGAACTGGTGTTCTACGATATCACCGCTTCCAGCGATGGCCGCGTAGTGGATAAAAGCTGGGTATCACGCGTAGCGGAAGTGATCGATATTCCGTTCTGTGTTGCCGGTGGCATTAAATCCATTGACGATGCGGCACGTATCCTCTCTTTCGGGGCGGACAAAATCTCCATCAACTCCCCTGCGCTGGCCGAACCGGAACTTATCACCCGTCTGGCGGATCGCTTTGGCGTGCAGTGCATCGTGGTGGGCATTGATACCTGGTATGACGCCGAAACCGGCAAATATCACGTTAATCAGTATACCGGGGATGAAAGCCGTACCCGCGTCACACAGTGGGAAACACTGGACTGGGTGCAGGAAGTCCAAAAACGCGGCGCGGGCGAAATCGTCCTGAACATGATGAATCAGGACGGCGTACGTAACGGTTATGACCTGGAACAGTTGAAAAAAGTGCGTGACGTTTGCCACGTCCCGCTGATTGCCTCCGGCGGCGCGGGCACCATGGAACACTTTCTCGAAGCCTTCCGGGATGCCGACGTTGACGGCGCGCTTGCCGCCTCCGTCTTCCACAAACAAATTATCAATATTGGCGAATTAAAAGCGTACCTGGCAACACAGGGCGTGGAGATCAGGATATGTTAACGAAGCAACAATGCCGCGAGCTGGACTGGGAAAAAACCGACGGACTGATGCCAGTCGTCGTGCAGCATGCGGTTTCCGGTGAGGTGCTGATGCTGGGTTATATGAATCCGGAGGCGCTGGATAAAACGCTCGAAAGCGGCAAAGTGACCTTTTTCTCGCGGACTAAGCAGCGCCTGTGGACCAAAGGAGAAACATCCGGTCACTTCCTGAATGTGGTGAGCATTGCGCCTGACTGCGACAACGACACTCTGCTAGTGCTGGTTAACCCGATTGGCCCAACCTGCCATAAAGGCACCTCAAGCTGCTTTGGCGACACCAGCCACCAGTGGCTGTTCCTGTATCAGCTTGAGCAACTGCTGGCCGAACGTAAAACCGCTGACCCAGCCAGTTCCTACACCGCGAAACTGTATGCCAGCGGCACCAAACGCATCGCACAGAAAGTGGGTGAAGAAGGCGTAGAAACCGCGCTAGCTGCGACGGTGAACGACCGTTTTGAGCTGACAAATGAAGCCTCTGATCTGATGTATCACCTGCTGGTGCTGCTGCAGGATCAGGACCTTGACCTGACGACGGTGATTGAGAATTTACGTAAGCGTCATCAGTAAGTTGCAGAGCAGATATGAAAAAACCGGGCACTGCCCGGTTTTTTGTTGTCAGGTTCAGGCTTACTCTGCTTTTGCGTTGTAACCACGCAGAACATTTCGCCCCAACACCACACCGGCACCAATCATTCCACCGAGCAGAACCGCCAGCACGAGGGTAATCGCTTTTTTCGGACTGTCACGACGAACCGGCAACGTTGGTTTCATCACATAGCGATAGGCGTGTAACTCGGCCCCCTCAAGCTTAAGATTTTCGATATCCAACAGCTTTTGCTTAGTCTGAAAGTAGTTGTCAGATAATATTAACGGACGCGTAGATTCGTGCTCAATCATGGACTTCAGGGCATCACTACCCAACAGGAACATGCTGTCCTGTGTAACATCCTGCGTCTGCTGAATTTGCGGCTTAGTCACACCCGCTTGCAGTGCATACCGCAGCGCTTCCTGGATTTGCTTGATTCGCAGATCTTTTTGCTCCTGAGCGACCACTTCCTGAGTTTTCAGAGAGTCTTGCAACGTAGTTGTTTGCAATTTGATGTTATCAACCAGGTCAAGTTCCAGCTCTTTGGCAACCTTTTCATCTGTTTGTTGAATGTATTCGGCGAGCTGACGCTGAGCGTCTTCTGGTGAGCCACCCACATAAGAAACCGCCAACGGTAATGGTTGCCCTTTTACAGACTGCTCAATCGATAGTTTTTCAGGCTTTTGCTGATTATCCAGCGTTTCCGCCAATGCAGAAAATGACGTGCTAAAACGGCCAATCACGTTTGCCTGTAACTCAGTAACCTTAGGGGCGCTGACACCATACAACACGTTGAGTGCGTTGTTATACGTGGCAATCTGTCCGACATCCGGTTGAGTGATAATGGCTGTTGAAGTCCATTTCTCCTTAGCAACTGCCAGGTAGCCCACAGCAAGCACTACAGCAATAACAATCGCAATAACGATTGTTACTTTCCCGCGCCACAACTGTACCAGTAAATCAATCAGATCAATCTGTTCCGGATCATGACTGCGCCCGGACATGTTGTTATCACTTACAGACATAGAAACCCTAGATAAGGAAAGTCTTAAACTGGGATTAGTTTAGCTATAAATTGAGGCAATGCCATAGGATTAATGATAAAAAATCAAATTGTTTGAGGGATTTTGATTGGTATTTCAATCACTACTGAAAATCAATACGATTAAACAAAAGTGTAATTACTCAAAGAACACTTTCATGAACAAAAAAACAGCAACAATCAGATTTCATGTCCGCCAATCGTTGCCCTTTACAATTCATTTTAATGAATCCATGTCATGAATATTTACCGTCTGACCAGTAAAAATGGTAAGCGTAAAAAATATAACAATTAGCTTTTTTACCATCTAACGGTATCATTCCACTTTTTAGTAGCGCCTGTTGGTGCCTGGCTGTTATTTAGCCAAAAAGAGGAATAAACATGAAATACCTGGTTACGGGTGCCGCTGGTTTCATCGGCTTCCACGTTAGCAAACGCCTCCTTGAGGCTGGCCATCAAGTAGTCGGTATTGATAATTTGAACGATTACTACGACGTCAGTCTTAAACAAGCTCGTCTGGAATTACTGGCACAGCCTGGTTTCCAGTTTCATAAAATTGATTTAGCCGACCGCGAAGGCATGACTGAACTCTTCGCATCCGGGCATTTTGAACGTGTCATTCATCTTGCCGCACAGGCTGGCGTTCGTTATTCACTCGAAAATCCGCATGCCTATGCAGATTCAAATCTCACAGGCTTTCTGAACATACTGGAAGGGTGTCGCCATAATAAAATTCAGCATTTACTCTACGCCTCATCCAGTTCAGTTTACGGCCTGAATCGCAAAATGCCTTTCTCTACGGATGATTCCGTCGATCATCCCGTGTCGCTGTATGCAGCAACCAAAAAAGCCAACGAGCTGATGGCTCATACTTATTCCCACCTGTACGGGTTGCCCACCACCGGGTTGCGTTTTTTCACCGTGTACGGTCCATGGGGGCGACCAGATATGGCGCTGTTCAAGTTCACCAAAGCGATGCTGGAAGGGAAAAGTATTGACGTCTATAACTACGGCAAAATGAAGCGTGACTTTACCTATATCGATGATATCGCAGAAGCAATCATTCGCCTGCAGGATGTCATTCCACACGCAGACACACAATGGACCGTTGAAACAGGCACGCCAGCAGCCAGCATTGCGCCCTGGCGCGTCTACAATATCGGCAATAGTTCACCGGTTGAGCTAATGGACTATATCCAGGCTTTGGAAGATGCTCTGGGTATTGAAGCGAAGAAAAACATGCTACCACTACAGCCAGGTGATGTACTGGAAACCAGCGCAGACACTAAAGCACTGTATGAGGTAATTGGTTTTAAACCTGAAACCACGGTAAAAGATGGGGTGAAGAACTTTGTTGACTGGTATCGTAATTTCTACAAAGTTTAATTACTGACCTGATTAAAATAAAAAGGCCTTTTATAAGGCCTTTTTTATGGAGACGAGATTAATCACTACCAAACAAATCGCGGGTATACACTTTATCGGCAACATCAGCTAATTCTGACGTCATGCGGTTAGAAATAATAATATCCGCTTCATTTTTGAACGCATTAAGATCACGCACAACTCGGGAATGGAAAAATTCATCCTCTTCCATGACCGGTTCATAGATAATAACGGGTACGCCCTTGGCTTTAATGCGCTTCATGATGCCCTGAATCGATGATGCCCGGAAATTATCGGAACCACTTTTCATGATCAAACGGTACACGCCGACCACCTTAGGCTTACGCGCAAGAATAGAATCTGCAATGAAGTCCTTACGCGTACGGTTCGCATCAACAATCGCGCCAATAATGTTATTCGGTACAGACGCGTAGTTAGCCAGCAACTGCTTAGTATCTTTCGGCAGACAGTAGCCGCCATAGCCGAATGACGGATTGTTGTAGTGATTACCGATACGCGGATCCAGGCACACACCTTCAATAATCTGCCGTGAGTTCAAGCCAAGACTTTCTGCATAGCTATCCAGTTCGTTAAAGTAGGCCACACGTAACGCCAGATAGGTGTTAGCGAACAACTTGATGGCTTCGGCCTCAGTCGAGTCTGTAAACAGCGTCGGAATGTCTTTTTTAACCGCACCTTCCTGCAGCAACGCGGCAAAACGCTCAGCTCGTTCGGAACGTTCACCAATAACGATACGGGACGGATGCAAGTTGTCGTATAGCGCACGACCTTCACGCAGGAATTCTGGCGAAAAGAAAATATTGTCGATACCCAACTGTTCTTTAATCGAGTTCGTAAAGCCAACCGGAATCGTTGATTTAATTACCATCACCGCATTTGGGTTGATTTCGACCACATCGCGGATCACTGACTCGACGCTCGATGTGTTAAAGTAGTTGGTTTTCGGATCGTAATCAGTCGGTGTCGCGATAATAACGTAGTCCGCGTCGCGGTAAGCATCATACTTATCGGTCGTTGCACGGAAATTCAGCTGTTTTGTCACCAGATATTCTTCAATCTCCTTATCAACGATCGGCGATTTTTTCTGATTCAGCATCTCGACCTTCGTCGGAACGATATCCAGAGCGACCACTTCGTGGTGCTGGGCAATCAGAATACCGTTCGACAAACCTACATAACCTGTTCCTGAGATAGTTATCTTCATTCGCTGTGTAACTTCTTCCGGTTGAACATTTGAGGGTGAACACGCTGCCAACAACGTGGCGCATCGGCTCTGCATTGCGCCAGTATATCGTGATTTGCTACAACACCGGATATCGGACCTGACTGAATCCCATTTTTTGGCAATAAAAAAGCCCGGAGGAACGCTCCGGGCCTGCATTTACAGTTTGACTAAATCAGATTAATCCAGCCATTCGGTGTGGAACACACCTTCTTTATCGGTGCGTTTATACGTATGTGCACCGAAGTAGTCGCGCTGGGCCTGGATCAGGTTAGCCGGCAGTACCGCAGAACGGTAGCTATCGTAGTAGGCTACTGCTGCAGAGAAGGTCGGTACCGGAATACCGTTCTGCACAGCGTAAGCCACTACATCACGCAGCGCTTGCTGATATTCATCAGCAATGTTTTTGAAGTACGGGGCCAGCAGCAGGTTCGCGATGCCTTTGTTTTCAGCATAGGCGTCGGTGATTTTCTGCAGGAACTGCGCACGAATGATGCAGCCCGCGCGGAAGATCTTCGCGATTTCGCCGTAGTTCAGATCCCAGTTGTATTCGTCAGATGCGGCACGCAGTTGAGAGAAGCCCTGAGCATAAGAGACGATTTTGCCCAAATACAGCGCGCGACGGACCTTCTCAACAAACTCTGCTTTATCACCAGCCAGTTTAGCCTGCGGGCCAGACAGCACTTTAGATGCCGCAACGCGCTGGTCTTTCAGAGAAGAGATGTAGCGAGCGAATACGGATTCGGTGATCAGCGACAGCGGTTCGCCCAGATCCAGAGAGCTCTGGCTGGTCCATTTACCGGTACCTTTGTTGGCCGCTTCGTCCAGGATCACGTCAACCAGGTATTTACTCTCTTCATCTTTTTTGGTGAAGATATCTTTGGTGATGTCGATCAGATAGCTGCTCAGCTCGCCTTCATTCCACTCAGTGAAAGTAGTTGCCAGCTCTTCGTTAGACAGGTTCAAACCGCCTTTCAGCAGAGAATAGGCTTCCGCAATCAGCTGCATATCGCCATATTCGATCCCGTTGTGAACCATCTTCACATAGTGACCCGCGCCATCGGCACCGATATAGGTCACGCACGGTTCGCCATCTTCAGCGATCGCTGCAATTTTAGTCAAAATCGGAGCAACCAGTTCGTAGGCCTCTTTCTGCCCGCCAGGCATGATAGAAGGGCCTTTCAGGGCACCTTCTTCACCGCCGGATACACCAGTGCCTATGAAGTTAAAGCCTTCTGCAGAGAGTTCGCGGTTACGACGAATGGTATCCTGGAAGAAGGTGTTGCCGCCATCAATGATGATGTCGCCTTTGTCCAGGTGCGGCTTCAGGGAATCGATGGCAGCATCGGTGCCAGCGCCCGCTTTCACCATTAACAGGATACGACGAGGGGTTTCAAGAGACTCGACGAACTCTTTCACCGTGTAATAAGGCACCAGTTTTTTACCCGGGTTCTCGGCAACAACTTCCTCAGTTTTTTCACGGGAGCGGTTGAAGATGGAGACGGTATAACCACGGCTTTCGATGTTGAGCGCCAGGTTGCGCCCCATCACTGCCATACCGACGACGCCGATCTGTTGCTTGGACATTACATACTCCTGTCAGGTGTGGTCACCGCGCGATGTATGCGCGGCTTGAATTGTGGCTTAGATGTTAACTCAGTTTAAGGTGATGCTGATAGCTAAAGGTGCAACATAAGAGCAGCTTCCTATGATACCCACATCCCCGGTGCGGAATGCTAACCACTAATATTATAAAATTGCTTAATAAGATGCTTAGCTTCACTGTCATCGTTGTAAGGCAACAAGGTAACTGTTCCATCTTTATTAGTCATGAAAAAGTCATCACCAATAGCGGTTGAATGAGAAAACGCTGAGTTACAAGTGGCATCAAACAATGAACAACCCAAGAAATAATTCATTGAATACTGGATACCAAGCATTTGTAACAATGTTGGTGCTAAGCTAAGTGAGTTAGTTCCTTGAGCATCTACAACTTGCGGCTTAACGTTTTTCCCGAGGATAATTAATGGGATGCGATTCACAAAGAATGGTGCGGTGCTATTGAAACTTTTTTTATAGTCAGTTGATGGAAATGTTGCATGATCTGTGGTGATGACCAGCAATGTGTTGTCATAAAAACTGCTGTTCTTAAAGAAATCAACAAACTTTCCTAATTGATAATCATAGTTATAGAATTTATTGTAATATGCATTCTTGCCGTCAGAAAATTTCTCATTAGGGCTATCTTGCCCGTGGTGTGTCCCCGAAGGATAAACACCAATAAAAAATCGTTCATGATCTTTTTCTTTTGAACGCAAAAAATCTTGCAATGCGTTGAATGTCTGTTTGTCTGTCATTCGATCATTTTGATAACCGACAAAATTCCCCATCCCTAACACGTTATCAAACCTGAGCGTTTTAAGCATTGTGTTCAGCGGACTACTTTTCTCCGTAGACGCAATAAAATAATTATGATAACCGAATTTAGTTAAAATTTCCGGGAGAGAAACCTGACGATGAAGATAGATATTATCAATTTCCGTTGTTGATAATTGATCTATACCTGTGCCTTCATTTGTAACTCCGTCACGATACTGAAAACCCGATGTCAACTGTCCGCGCAAGCCACGAAAAGTTGCAGCGGTATGATTGAAATAATTCGTGAAATTTATCCCTTCATTTTTCAATCGATCAATATTGGGGGTAACAGAAAACGTTCGGCCATTCGTTTTACCAATAACCTCGGAGGATATTCCTTCCGCAAAAATAACAATCACATTATAGTTTTTAAAATTTAAACTTGATTCTATTGGTTGCGTAAAAAAATTAGATTTTAAAAAAACATTTCCCGCCTCACCGATTTTTGCATTAGGTTTGAATGTCACCTGTAAATAGTAATATTTTACTGTTGTATACAACTCGTAAATAGGTCCCTGAGCAAAGAATGAAACAATCAGAGAAATAATCGCAAATGTAATATTTACTATTTTATTGGTTGTTGCTCTACCACGCCAGACTGAGACTTGTGAGAATAAGACAAAAACAAGAAATACGCCCACGACTTTGACGAACGTTTTTATACCCAACGCCTCAAACTCTGCACTATTCGATAATGCAAGCGGCATCAGGTATTGCCCTGACGAGAATAAAGATGCGGCCTGAATACCTAAAACAACAAAATAAAGGCCCCATACTATTCTTTTTATAATAGCGACAGTGATAAAGTTGAGCGCAACGCAAATAAAGATAAATTCGATAACAAAGCAAAACAACAGATCTAATCTATCGGCATACACTAAAATCGCAGCATATAGTAATGCAGAACTTAAAATGCATACCACTAGTTTATTTAGTTTCATTATAATTCAACATTAATGATTCAGTAAAATAACAATCACATGAAAATTTAAAACAATCTTTCGTAAAATGCGGCTATGTTTTTCCAGCAGTATTTTTTGTTAGCATATTCTTTTAATTCTTGCCCCATATTCGTATTTAGTCCACGCTGTAATTCATCAACAGCAAGTTTCAACTCATTGGTATCTGAAAAATAAAGGGCAAGATTATCGGTTGTATATCTGTTAAAGGTACAATCGAATGCAATTACAGGAATACTGAAGTGCATTGCTTCGACCAACGATGGATTAGTACCACCTGCGGAATGACCATGAATATATGCAATGCAATGTTTACGCAAAGAATATAAATTGGCAATGTTATAATCTGGATCAAGGATATCAATATTCGAAAAGGTCATGTATTTTTTCTTTAACGCTATGCCATATTCACTATTATCCCAGTTTCCCATAAATTTCAGACGTACATCCGATGCAGAAAATGATTCGAGAATCATGTCTACATTATTTTCTGGTTCAATTCTACACAGTGCAAAGAAATAGTCCTGCCCTACATTTTTGTCTAAATGGATTTCAGTATTGACTGCAACAGCGTGATCACCGCCATAGGCAATAACTTCACTCTTGCGCCCATACTCACTCTTCACATATTCAGCAATCGCCTGATTATCCGAAATGACAATATCAGAATATTTAACTGCAATTTTTTCTGATTTTTTCAGGAACCATTTAGCTTTATTGCTCCACTTATTCCGACGCCATTCAAGGCCATCTATATTGGTTATTACTCGTGATCTGGAGAATAAACGATAAAAAGGTAAAAATATGCATCCAGAAACACCGAGAACTAACACCACATCAGGTTTCTTAATTAAGCATACCAGCAGACACAGAATATCGTATAAAATACTAGATGGACCATTCGCATTAAGAGGCAGATAAATTAGTTCAGCATTGTGATAACTTTCCAATTTTTTATCATATTTTGGGGATGAGCAAAAAACCTGATATTTTATATTGTCAGATTGATAATCAACCAAGTTTTGAACTAAAGACTCAAATCCACCATAACATGCTGGTATACCAACCGTACCTACCACAGCAATTTTTTTACACGAAGAGCTACTCATTTTACACCTTTAAATTAATTACCTTTATTCATCTTCTTAAGAAATGCATCAGAAATCGCTTTCCAAGCAACTCCTATCGATTTTATTTTATTTTTTGAGTAAAGCACTTCAAAAATAATATTCTTTGCAGAGTGAAAGAATAGATGATATCGATATTTAAATTCATAATCTGAATACAACATAAGATAAAGTGCGTTACGTATTTTGTAATAATTTCTGAATGAATTATGAATTGTCACAGAACGACCAGCAAAATTCTTTTGCCCATAACCTAGTTCATGAGAAATCATTACTGAGGGAGTTTGCACCGTTTTATATCCCTTTGAATGTGCACGCCAACACCACTCGGTATCAACCCAGTCAATAAACAAGTCCTCACGAAAAGGCCCAACCGTTTCCCAGGCATCTCTGGAGATTAGCATTCCAGAGGCAATTACATGTGATGGAAAGAGATCTTCTGAGTCGCTCTGAGAGATTGTTTTAGTACTTGTAAATAAATTTAATGATACAGAGGGATGAACATAGCCAGTCCGATGATCGTTAAAAAAAGGCGATACACAGCCAATATTTTTATCATGTGCAGAACTGTGTAAGTTAAAACAGGTAAGCAATTTTTCAATCGTATCTGAAGGAAACACAGTATCCTGATCTGAAAAAAAGAGATACTGAGCATCATATTTTTGAAGTGCCGCCTCTACCCCACGATTTTGTGCAAATGCGATGCCTTTATTCTCATTCAAAAAGATAATTTCAGTACTATCGCTTTTCAATTGCTCTAGTTCTTCTGCTTTATCAGAGCCGTTATCAACAATAATAACCCTATCAACTTGCTTAACTAAAGAATCAATACATTCATACATCCTGGCTATTATAGGATTATAAGTTACAATTACAGCACCAATATGCTTATCCATTAACAACTCCGAAAAGAACATGATAGTAAAATGCCAAATATATAATTATAATAATTTTCCCCAAAAGAGGCAGTAAACCCGGTTTGTCTTTATTAATGAAGATATCTATTGTCAACATCAAGAATAAATACATCTCCAACACTCTAAATGCTAAGACAGGCAGGGAAAACAGTACAAATATAGTGTATTGCAGAATAGCAAAACTAAAAAAATAACGATAGAGGCCCCGAACTTTAGATTCGATAACCATCATCGAAAGTATATACCATGCAACAAATGTCAATGACAGTGAGTTAATCAGATTAACATGATCATCATTGCCAATTTTCTGCCCAAGACCATATTCCCGTATTGAAAGAATCAATCCTTCAGAATAGCCCATCAAAAATATTAGAATCAGAGCGATACCAATTATGTTACCTAAGAGTCTTATATTTTTACTATGAACATATGGATATAACAACAGGAATGGTAGCGCTGACCAGTGAGCAGTAATTGCCAGACAAACAGCCAGATAATATAAACCTAATTGTTTGTTAAATAAATAATACATTGAAAACATTAGTACTGAAACACAAAGCCCATTTCTAAACTGGGTGTAATCAAGTAACCATACAGCTATTGAAGCATAATAAATAAGAAAAACAAGCAAAGCCTGGTTATTCTTTGTGTATCGAGCTAAAAAACGCAACTTAATGAGCATAGCTAATAATGAGACTATCAGAATTATATACTCATAGTTTCTGGTAAACAGCATTAATACTCGATAAAAAAACTCTAATACTACACCAGACTCCTGTCCAGAAAATATTAATTTGTAATTCTCATAATCACGGCTGAAGCCAATAAACTGAGTGTTAGACAGGAAAAAACCAATAACAGAGAGAGAGAACATTACAAAATATGAAATGTTCATGAAATTTGTATTGCGATTGTTTAGTTTATTATCATAACTCATATAAATACTATAGGTATAACAACATTTAATTTTCTGTTGCCTTTCATGATAAAGGCAACAGTTCGGTTAGAATAAATCTTGAACTTTTAACGATTCAAACAACACCGCATCTTTATCTTTCGCTGATAATATATAATCAATACCAATTTCAGGCCAAGCTATGTTTAAAGTAGGATCATTGTATGCAATAGCTTTTTGAACTTCAGGAGCATAGTAATCAGTTGTTTTATATAAAAACTCAGCCTCCGTACTTGTCACCAAAAATCCGTGAGCAAATCCTTCCGGGATCCAAAATTGTCGCTTATTTTCTGCGGAAAGAGTCACCCCCACCCATTGTTTGAAGGTTGGCGAATCCTTACGCAGATCAACTGCTACATCAAACACTTCACCAACAGTACATCTAACCAGTTTACCTTGAGCACATGGATTCAGTTGGTAATGTAAACCTCGCAGAACGCCCATCACAGATTTTGAGTGATTGTCTTGTACAAAATTCACTTGTTTGCCAATGGCATTTTCAAAAATCTGTTGATTAAAACTCTCCATAAAAAAGCCACGCGAATCGCCGAAAACTGCTGGCTCGAGCACTAACAAATCAGGGATAGATGTTTCGATGATCTTCATGTTTCGTTTCTTTCCATACTTTTAGCATAATGCATTACTTATGAAGTATTGCGTTTAATTTACGTCCAACTACGTCCCAGCTATACTGACTTACTGCAAGCATATTCTGTTGTATCTCATGATCAAGTTCTTCACTTTTCAGTGAAAATGCCTTTTCTATTTTTGTAGTAATAATAGCGCTATCAAAAGTTGGGATGCTGAAATTACTACTTGTATCTATTAGCGGCGCATAATTGGATATCACTAAACAACCGCAAGCCATAGCTTCAGCACAGGGATAATGAAATGCACCATCCTCAATAAGTCCAGTAGCTATGACAAGTTGATTTCTTTTGTAAAAGGCTGACAGTTCCTCATCACAAGCTATATCGTAATAATTCCAATTAATTTTTGCTTTCTCTAGTTTTTGCTTATTTTCATCACTAAGGTAAATAGCAACATTTAGAGTAATGTTACTAGTAATTTTCAAGTTACAGATCAGATCAACAGTTTCATTAGTTCCTTTATGTCTTTCTTTCCGTCCAATTATGCCTATACATCTTACAGGCTCAGAACGAACCGGTAGTTCTGGCCTGAATAAATTCAAATCAATCCCTGCGGGCACAACACCTTCAATATTATTGATTTTTTTTGGTAGCAAATCCTTGTGGTTTACTATTTTTCGCAGCGGTAGAAGATACGTTACATAGGCAATTAAACGAGACAGGTTATTTTGACCAAACATGACCTCATATGCTTGTATATAGTAAAATTTCTTTGAGGTTGCGATAGGTAACAGCGCAACTAAATAAGCAACAAGGTGAAGGTTCGCTATGACTGCATCAGGTTTCTCTCGTAAACAAGCGCGCCATAAATTAAAATAGCGACTAAAGAATCTGGCTACTTTGCTTCCTTGCTTATTAAACTTACTATACTTGACAGTGGCGGAAGTCTGATAATATGGTTCACCACTATGCTCTGGTGCTATGAAAACCACATCATGGCCAAAGTTTTTTAATTCTGTTGCTAACTTTGAAAGCACGCGCTCACCACCGGCTTTACCAAACCCGACAACAGGGATAATAATCTTCAAAGAGCACCCTCGTTTTTACGGCTTTTAACATTTACAAAATTTGTAAATATAAATGCAAATATGAAATAAGCTGTATAGGTAAATGTATAGGCTAAATTAGCTCCATGCACACCATAAATCCCGACTAATACATAACAGCTTGCAACAAATAATAGCGAAAATAAAATTTCCGTGCTTATAAATAGCTTTGTATGCCCTTGCGCTTGTAAAGGGTATGCATACATAAAACCAGCTATTTTAATTACATCGCCAATAAGCTGCATACCAAACAGTTCTCTGGCAGTTCTAAACTCTTCTGTGAAAAGCAAGGTAATGCTAAAATCACGAAGAAGGTAAATAACTAATGCCATACAGACTGTTATCCCCATTACATAGGGAAGAGTGGTATTTATTTCTCTCTTTATTAAGATACTATCTTTCAAAATTGCCAGTTTGGGTAGAAAATATGTTGCAAGCGCAATAGTCACAACACTCAGATAAACCTCAGATATTTTCCAAACGGCTTGCCAGTGTCCGGCATCACTCCAATTAGTTTGGTCTACTAAAATATTACGAACACAGATAAGAGAAACAGGGCCAGCTGCAGCCGTAGTTAATGCCATCAAAGTATATTTCCCGATAGCTTTCATATGATACGGTTCCGTTTTACCAAACCAAAAACGGAACCTTAGCCAGGACTGTTTAATACATGACAGGAACAGCACAATGCCAGCTATTGCGCCATTTAGTGCCGTCGCAATAAGTGCTCCATTAATACCAAAGTAGATGACCAAAAGTGACATGATGGCGGTTGAAATAATAACCGACAACATACCTAAAAAAATGAATTTTTTGAAGTGCTGTTGCCCATTAAGAACAGATGCGATCATTGTATTAACTATAGAGCATGGTAGAACACAAGATGCAAATATAATTAACCATCCATACTTTTGGGTTTCAAAAAGTAGCAATGACAGCTGAGTTGAAAATAGGATTGTAAGAGGAACAATAGTTAAAAAAAGTACAGCGGAGATTTTCGCACATGCGCGCCACCATGGCACGCATGCTTGCTCACCCTCTGGCCATGTTTCAGCTGTATATCTCACCAATCCGGTACTAACCGGAGCAGCTGTTATTCCAGTTATTATGGTCATCAAGCTTTGTATTTGACCCAGCATTGCTAATCCCGCTGGGCCAGTATAAATAGCGACAACTTTCCCCACAACAAATCCTGCGACCATTTTCAAAAACGTATAGATCGCAGTTAACATCGTAACCTGGAGAAATTTTTTCATTATTTATAATTATTTATCACTTCAATAACATAATCCACTTCATCATCATTCATTACCGGACTTATCGGAAGTGATAATACTTCTGCATGAATCTTCTCTGATATTGGTAATTGAAGGTTTTCGTACTGCTTATAAGCAACTTGTTTATGTGGTGGGATCGGGTAGTGAATCAGGGTCTGCACTCCATGTTCAGCTAAATAGGATTGCAGAGTTTCCCTCTCTGAGGTTCTTATAACAAACAAATGCCAAACATGTGATGCTTGCTGAGAAACCTTAGGCAGAGTAATTTTACTATTCTTAATTTCATTAAGATAACGATTAGCGATCGTTTGTCGAATCAACGTATCATCAGCCAAGTACGGTAATTTTGCACTTAAAAATGCTGCTTGTAATTCATCCAGACGGCTATTCTGTCCTAAATATATATTTTCGTATTTTTTATGTGACCCATAATTCCGCAATGCCTTAATTGCATCAGCCAGTTTAGGATCATTAGTTGTGATAGCACCAGCATCCCCTAAGGCACCGAGATTTTTACCCGGATAGAAGCTAAATCCTGCAGCATCACCTAAAGCACCACATTTGATACCGTCTAATTCAGCACCATGTGACTGAGCACAATCCTCAAGAATCAGAAGATTATGTTTTTTAGCAATTTTCTGAATAGAATTCATATCACATAATTGCCCATATAGATGAACAGGCAGAATAGCTTTTGTTCTATTCGTGATATGCTTCTCAATTAATTCTGGATTAATATTATAAGTATCGATATCTGGCTCAACCATGATGGGTATGAGCTTATTTTCAGTAACAGCCAGAATGGATGCAATATACGTATTAGCAGGAACCAGGACTTCGTCACCTTCATTGATAAGGCCAAGCTCTTTCCATGCTCTGAGCACTAAAACAAGCGCATCTAACCCATTGGCAACACCAATACAATATTTAGCGCCACAGTATGCAGCAAATTCTTCTTCAAATTTCTTTAATTCTTCACCCATTATATACCAACCAGACTCTAAGACTCTTGTAAATGTCTGTGTTAGTTCCTGAGCTTGTCGTACATTAATAGCTTTTAAGTCTAGAAAATTAATTTTTTTCATCATTGTTTATCCATTTGACAACTTTAGCTGGATTACCGACCACAACAGCATAAGGTGGTACATTTTTAGTCACGACACTTCCAGCCCCTACAATTGCTTTTTCCCCTATTTCAATTCCTGGTAAAATAGTGGCGTTAGCACCAATAGATGCCCCTTTTTTCACAATGGTTTTCAGAAAGGCCGCAGGATACATTTTTGATCGGGGATGTTTATCATTAGTAAATGCTACACAAGGCCCAATGAATACATCATCTTCAATCGTTATACCATCCCAAATATATACGCCACTTTTAACAGTGACGTTATTACCAATAATAACATCATTTTCAATCATCGTATTGGCGCATATATTACAATTACGGCCAATAACTGCATTTTTTAGAATTACAACAAATTGCCAGATACGAGTATCTTCGCCGATATTTGTTGACTGAACATCACTTAATTTATGAATATTCATTGTCATCAATCATTCTCATAAAATCGTCATAATCACGAATGTAGTCTTCTTCGTTATAATAATCACTAGCAATGACCATAAGTATGCAGTCTTCGCTGAAGTCATACATTTCATGCCAGACGTAGGGTTCAATAAGTAAACCAACAGCAGGATCGCTTAACTCAAGCTCCTCTGTATGTTTCCCGTTGTCCATATGAAATTTACACGATCCTCGTGCGACAACTGCAACCTGACGAGTTGCTTTATGAGCATGAAATCCACGCCTCACTCCTTGAAGCGTATCAAATATGTAGTAGATGCGTTTGATTTCGAAAGGAATGTTTCTTTGTTCTTCGAGCGCTACTAATAAACCCCGAGCATCACCATGCTTTTGCAATGGAATTAATTGAAGATCCATCAGGATTCTCTCTTTAATATTTGTTATTAATCATTTTCAATAAGTATTGCCCGTACATATTTTTTGATAACGGGCGAGCGAGATTTATCACCTGTTCGGCATCAATAAACCCTTTGCGATATGCAATTTCTTCCGGACAAGAAACTTTTAATCCCTGACGTTCTTCAATTGTCGCAATAAAGTTGCTTGCCTCGATTAAGCTTTGATGAGTACCTGTATCCAGCCATGCATAGCCACGTCCCATCATTGCAACAGATAACCGCCCCTGCTCCATGTAAATTCGGTTAATGTCTGTAATTTCCAACTCGCCACGTGCTGAAGGTTTTAAGTTCTTTGCCATTTCAACAACATCGTTGTCATAGAAATACAGCCCTGTCACCGCATAATTACTTTTTGGCTCAAGTGGTTTTTCTTCCAGGCTAATCGCTGTGCCATCCTTGTCGAACTCTACAACACCGTAACGTTCAGGGTCGTTTACATGATAGGCAAATACAGTTGCGCCACTTTCTTTATTTACGGCTGTTTCCATTAATCTAGGAAGATCATGGCCGTAAAAAATATTGTCGCCAAGCACTAAAGCACAATCATCATTACCGATAAACTCTTCACCAATAATAAATGCCTGAGCAAGGCCATCCGGCGTCGGTTGTACTTTATATTGCAGATTTAGTCCCCACTGACTACCGTCACCCAGTAACAGCTCAAATCGAGGGGTATCCTGTGGAGTACTAATAATCAGAATGTCACGAATCCCAGCTAACATCAGCGTGGACAGCGGATAATAGATCATTGGTTTATCATAGATCGGAAGCAATTGTTTACTAACAGCCATTGTCACCGGATAAAGACGTGTTCCAGAGCCACCAGCTAATATAATGCCTTTACGCGTTTTCATTTCATGATCTCTTTATATGTCAAAATGCCCATTAAAGGGCATTTAAAATAATTTTAAGCTGTCGTAGTTGTAAATAATTCAGCCAGCATACGTCTGACACCACTCTCCCACTCGGGTAATACCAGATCAAATTTGTTCTGGAATTTATCAGTGTTTAGCCGAGAGTTATTTGGTCGTCGCGCAGGGGTAGGATATGCACTGGTAGGAACGGCATTGAGCTTGTTAATAGCCAGTTTTATTCCCGCTTTACGTGCTTCATCGAATACCAGTGCTGCATAGTCATGCCATGTGGTCGTGCCACTAGCCACCAAGTGATACAGTCCTGCAACCTCAGGTTGTTTAAGCGCTACACGTATTGCATGAGCCGTACAGTCCGCTAGCAATTCAGCTCCTGTGGGCGCACCATACTGATCGTTAATCACCGACATTTCTTCGCGCTCTTTTGCAAAACGTAGCATGGTTTTTGCAAAGTTATTACCTTTACCCGCGTAAACCCAACTGGTACGGAAAATTAAATGCCGGACACAATTATCCTGAAGCGCTTTCTCACCCGCCAATTTTGTTTCACCATAAACATTCAACGGTGCAGTAGCATCATCTTCACGCCATGGAGTTTCCCCAGTACCAGGAAAGACATAATCAGTCGAATAATGCACGACCCATGCCCCTGTTTCTGAAGCAGCTTTGGCGATAGCTTCGACACTTCGCGCATTGAGCAGTGTTGCAAACTCAACTTCTGACTCAGCTTTATCTACTGCCGTGTGCGCAGCCGCATTCACGATCACATCTGGGCGGATTCGACGTACGGTTTCCGCAACGCCCTCTGGGTTACTGAAATCGCCGCAATAATCTTTCGAGTGGACATCAAGCGCAATAATTTTTCCAAGAGGTGCTAATGCGCGTTGAAGTTCCCAACCCACCTGTCCATTTTTGCCAAAGAGGAGAATATTCATTACTGACGCTCTCCGTAATTCTGTTCAATCCAGGTTTTATAAGCGCCACTCTTCACATTCTCAACCCACTGGGTATTATTCAAATACCACTCCACCGTTTTACGGATACCGCTTTCAAATGTTTCCTGCGGTTTCCAGCCCAGCTCATCACTGATTTTTGCTGCATCAATCGCATAACGACGATCGTGACCGGGGCGGTCAGTGACGTAGGTCAGTTGATCGCGGTAAGAACCCTCTTTAGGCACAATCTCATCGAGCAGATCGCAAATAGTATGTACCACATCCAGGTTTTTCTTCTCGTTATGCCCACCGATATTGTAGGTTTCACCGACTACACCCTGGGTCACCACGGTATACAGTGCTCGGGCATGATCTTCAACATACAGCCAGTCGCGAATCTGATCGCCTTTACCATAGATTGGCAATGCCTTACCTTCCAGCGCATTAAGAATCACCAGCGGGATCAGCTTTTCAGGGAAATGATACGGCCCGTAGTTATTGGAGCAGTTGGTGACAATTGTTGGGAAACCATAGGTACGTAACCATGCGCGAACCAGGTGATCGCTGGATGCCTTAGAAGCAGAATACGGGCTACTCGGCGCATATGCTGTCTTTTCCGTAAACAGAGGCAACACGCTACCGGCAGATACTTCGTCTGGGTGTGGCAGGTCGCCATATACTTCATCCGTAGAGATATGGTGGAAACGGAACGCCGCTTTCTTATCCGCATCCAGAGTATTCCAGTAACTACGAGCGGCTTCCAGTAACACATAAGTACCGACGATATTCGTTTCAATAAACGCTGCCGGCCCCGTTATAGAGCGATCAACATGACTTTCTGCCGCCAGATGCATCACCGCATCTGGTTGATGAGTGGCAAAAATGCGCTCCATTGCCGCTTTATCACAGATATCCGCATGCTCGAAGTGATAGCGATGACTTTCGCTGACTTCAGCAAGAGACTCAAGGTTACCGGCATAGGTTAGTTTATCGACATTAATAACGGTATCCTGAGTATCTTTAATAATATGACGAACAACTGCAGATCCAATGAAACCCGCCCCACCAGTAACAAGTATTTTCACGTTTTAATTCCGAATATCGTTTATATGACTACTATTAAAATGCTGGTGTACAATGCCTGCGTCTGGATATTTACGCACGCTACCGCCCCTGGCCTTACAGCAACCAGAGCACTACTTGATGGATAAAGATGTAACCAGCCCCGCCAGCTTTCGCAAAGCACGCTAAATTCAAACGCTAATTGTCTTACCAAATGCAGTCGGAAACAAGGAAAAATCCAATCAAAAACAGATTAAACTTAGTAGGTTAACTTCTTGTTATCTATTGTTTTTAAAATAAAAAGCGACAGTAACACCCCTCAGCATAAAGCATAGAGACTGGGATGTTAGCTGCCGCTATTTTTTCTGGCTTACCGTCACAAAGGCTTGTAAATATCTACTCGCTAAGAAGCTTCTCAATGCTCTTACGGAACTTCGGCCCTTCTTTCAGGTTACGCAGCCCATACTTAACGAATGCCTGCATGTAGCCCATCTTTTTACCGCAGTCGTAGCTGTCACCCGTCATCAGCATAGCATCAACAGACTGTTTTTTAGCCAACTCTGCAATGGCATCAGTCAGTTGAATACGTCCCCAGGCACCTGGAGCAGTTTTTTCCAGCTCTGCCCAGATATCAGCAGAAAGCACGTAGCGTCCTACGGCCATCAGATCGGAATCCAGCGTTTGCGGCTGATCCGGTTTTTCAATAAATTCAACGATACGGCTGACTTTACCTTCGTTGTCTAAAGGCTCTTTGGTTTGAATAACCGAGTACTCAGACAGATCGCCATCCATGCGTTTAGCCAGTACTTGGCTGCGCCCGGTTTCATTGAAACGTGCCACCATGGCAGCGAGGTTGTAGCGCAGCGGATCCGCACTTGCGGTATCCAGAATAACGTCAGGTAATACCACGACAAACGGGTTATCACCAATGATAGGACGAGCACAAAGAATGGAGTGACCCAGACCCAGTAACTGAGCCTGACGGACGTTCATGATAGTCACGCCCGGAGGACAGATAGACTGCACCTCGGCTAATAACTGGCGCTTAACACGCTGCTCAAGCAACGATTCGAGTTCGTAAGAGGTGTCGAAGTGGTTCTCAACCGCGTTCTTAGACGCATGAGTTACCAGAACGATTTCTTTGATACCCGCAGCTACAATTTCGTCGACAATGTATTGAATCATCGGCTTGTCTACGATCGGCAGCATCTCTTTAGGGATTGCCTTCGTGGCAGGCAACATGTGCATCCCCAGGCCCGCTACCGGAATAACTGCTTTAAAATTAATCATTAAGTCATTCACCTATTCATTAGTTGCTGAATTATAGCTTTTTAGCTTGTTTTAGCCAGTATGAATTACATTGTACAGTTGCCGCGTATGTTACGCCGCTTATCTGTAGAATGCAGTAATCTTAAGCTCAAGTATGTGCGACTTGAGCCAGGAATGGTCGCAAAGTTACCTCCCCTGCCCCGGTAGTCGAAAATTCACCGCTTCGACATTCACTACCTGATGGTTTATACGGTCAATGTCAACTGAACTTTGCCCAGCTTCGTTTACTGCATGTACGTTGGCCAGTGAGAGTAGTGTGTCCTGCCTGGCCATAAACTTACCGCGTACGTCCTGGCGCAGATCGAAGTGCATCTTAAGTGCGGGCCCCGTGGCCGATTGCTGCATCACCCTGACGTTACGTAAAAAAAGGTGCTGCGGTTGGTTGTGCAACTCAAGCGTGGCACGCTTCATCTCCACGTTGGTGATGGCCACGAATGACGTTGCATTACCAGAGGAGATCTGAATTCCGCGTAATTTGTATTCACGTTTGGTGTTATCGAGATGGATATTATTTAGCTTAAAGTTTTGTGGAATGGATAAATATCGACCTTTGATGACGCCATAACCAATGAGCATACCTGCGCTGTTCTCCATATTGATATTATCAATCACGAAGTTATCACATCCATAAATAGCAACCGTCGCATTATCAATGCCTGCTTTCTTACTGAAATCCGGGGTGATATTTCGCGCGGTAATATTACGAATGATAAAATGCTTGCCGTTCTCCACATGAACTAACTGCCGACAGTCGGTACCGGTGATGTTCGCCACCACGAAGTTTTTTACCGCCAGTTCATCGGGATAGCTATTATCATAGGTACTGCCTGCCAGCCCGATACCGATGCCCCAGTTCACATTGCCATTGGTACAGTTAATACGTTCAATGACATGGTCAGAAATGAGGATGTTGCTGTCGTTGATCGCCACATTCCACTCAATGGCATCTCCCTGGAGATCGCTAAAACGGCAGTTTGTAATCTTTACGCCATCCATTCGGTTATGAAAACCCTGACGCAAAATCCCATAGTTAGCGCGTGTGACAGTAATATCATCGATAATCAGATTACGCATCAGCCTTGAAGTTTTACCGCCGATATAGATTTGCGTCACCGGACCGAAACCGCTCATGGCAATTCTTTTTATTACACAGTCCGAACCACGCACATCCAGGGTAACGTTCTTCAGGCTCCCGCCCTGCTCGCCCACCACTTTGCATCCATCCTGCAGAATAAAGCGCCCACGGCCATTGCCACTTATTCGCCCTTGTATGAAGAGCGTTTTGCCTGGCGGAATAACAATAGCAGTATTGAGATCCTTACATTCCAGGCCTTTTGGTACGACGACCATTTGCCCTTCTTTGAACGCCTGCCTGAAAGAGGCCACCCAATCCTGTGGGTTGTAATCCTGAATGTTGACGCTGCCCGATGATTCAAGCGCGCGAACAACGGGAGAATGCAGCACGACAAGCGCAGAGCCCGCCGTCAGAAAAGTACGGCGTGAGAGTTTGTTCTCTGACATACAACCTCGATTTACATCGTTTGCAGCAGACTGGCTAACTGTTTATTGATAGCTAACTGATTAAATTCATTTTCAATTTTTTCGCGCGCACACTGAACAATCGACTGTACCTGCTCACTGTCGAGCAGGCTAAATGCCGCTAAACGCTCTGCCAGTGCCTGCGCGTCGTTTTCCGGTGCCAGCCAGCCTGATTTACCCGACTCGACCAGCTCCGGGATCCCGCTGTGAACGGTGGAAATCACCGGAATACCCACCGCCATTGCCTCCATCAGTGCCACCGGGATCCCTTCCATATCGCCGTCTCTTCCGGTGATCGAAGGCAGCAAAAATACATCCGCCTGTTCAAGCATCTCCTTTACTTGATGACTGGGCTTAAAGCCGGGCATCTCAATAACGCCATCGAGTTGATATTGCTCGATCAGCGTACGTAAACGACGCTCCCAAGGGCCGATACCCAGAATTCGATAACGAAATGAAACGCCCTGCTCTTTTAACTGACGACAAGCTTCGATGGCGAGGTGCAGTCCTTTTTTCTCGGTTAACCGGGCAACAGAGATTATTTCCAGCGGTGCGGCTGGTGCTTTTAGTTGGCGAGGGGTAAAACGCGTCATATCAATGCCCATACGCGAAACCGCGATTTTTTGCGGCGGGCATCCCATGTTTTTTAAACGTCCGGCCCAGAGATTGCTGATGGGTAACATCAAATCTCCACGTTGAAACAGTTGCTGATACTCAGGGGTATAGCGGGCCAAAACGCCCCGGTGCGAAACATCAACCCCATGAAATACCGTGGCGATTTTTCCGCGGATCATCCCAAGCTCACGCAGCTTGGCGGCCGTTACGCCTGCGGGCCCAAAATGAGCAATAAAGACATCCGCCTCAAATGCTCGCGGATTCCCGCCGCAAATAGCAGCCAAAATCAGATTGCGCGCCTCCTCACCATAGCGTGCAACATTAAGCGCTTTCCAGGTCGCTGCGCGGGTAATACCGTGCAGAGCCGCCGCTGCCCTATATTTCAGTTTCGCCAGTTTGCTTTCCGGTTCATTCAGCAACCAGCGAGTTTTTTCACCCAGACGGTAGGTATTAAAGGAGGCATGAGTATTTTCAAGATCGCCTTTCTGCAAAGCGACAATCTCCACGTCATAGCCCATATCAATAAATGCGGTTATCTGATTGAGTACAAATGTCTCGGAGGAGAGCGGAAATTTAAGCAGAAAAAAACCAATCTTCATTTTTCCCCCTCAATACGCGTTAAAACCGACTGCACCATGCGTACCCCACGTTCGCGTTCGCGCATAACCGCGTCGCCGAGACGTATGCGCAGCTCAGGTAACTGTCCGAGAGTATCGGCAACCTTCCCTTCGAGACTGCCATCGAGAAGATGACGAATATCAACAGCCATCTCCGGTAACCCCAGTTGTTGCATGATCCCGGCCGATTTGTGCTCGTAGTTAATGGCGATGGCAGGCGTCATAAAATTCATCGAGATGATGGCAGAATGCAAGCGAGTCCCCACCGTCAGATCGCATGCGCCCAGAATCTTCCCCATCTCCAGATCGTTAAGTTCATCCATCACCACGTGATATCGGGCCGGATCGTTAACATACTGGCGCAGGTTTAACGCCACCATGCGGTCATCTTTGTTGTAACTATCAATACCGGTGCAGGTTGACAGCGCTATCACCTGGTAACCTTCGTCGAGGATGCGGTTCACCACTCCGGAAAAGGCTTGCTCATAGGCCTGCTGCGTTGTCCCCAGACGCTTATCAAAAGGAGCCAGCTCACGCAATGTAATGGCAACGGTCTTCTGTTTAGCCGCCATGTCTAACCAGTGCTGTACCGCATAACCTGGCTCAAAATCCTCATGATGGTTGTCGACCAGCCAGGCCGTATCCACGCCTGTTTCGACTTTATCCGTGGTAATTGCGCTGCGCTTCATCAGATCCAGACTGACGGATTCACGTAAAATCAGCGCATTACAGTGACCAAACACGTAGTTCGCCAGTTGATTAAACTGCTCATCCTGGAATGGCCCCACGCTGTGACCAATCATGTACAGCGGTTTTTTCGCCATAAACGAACACAGGGCATGTTCAAACTGCGGCACGCCATACAGATCGACAAAGAACGATCCGCCGACCTGGATGATGGCGTCATAGCGCGACAGCAGACGGACAAAATCGGTAAAGCCCTGGGCGATAGCGATGTTGCGCAGATTACCGGAATCGGTAACACGCGAGAGCAGTACCTGATGCTGATAGCGACGACGCAGCACTTTCTTCACGCGCCCCATAACCCCTGCTGCGTTGTTATGTTGCTTCATCTGCAAATACAGCGGGTCGCCCATCACCGGGCGGTTTAACAACCACGAAGAGCTCACCGGGTAACGGCTCATCACATCCACTTCGGTCTCGGGACGCAACGCGTTAATGGCATCCAGCAAACCGCGCAGGATCGCGCTATCCCCTCGGTTCCCGCAGGTATGGTTGCCTAAAATTAGTAATTTCATTATGACCTCTTAAAACGTTGTTCTTATCCCGCACGGAGCAAGGTTTTCATTTTTTCACTGCGACAGAGTTGGCGTTTTATTTCCACCACCAGCGGATGGCGCGACAGCACAATCATTAGCGCAAACACCAGTGTTCCTGCCGCTATCTGGATCCCCAGCAGCGCGCTTAATGGCACCTGGTTACGCAGGGTTAAGCCCAACGCATAGCTCACCACAAGGGTTGGTAAGGAGAGATACAACGGCAGCCACAGGCTGAGCATGTACTGACGGTAGCTGGAGCCAAGAACAGGTTTGATCATCACGAAGTAGCTGAGGATCGTGTTAATCACCTGGACCAACAGAAAGCCCAGCGTCACGCCAATCGCCCCCGCCAGATGACCGCCAATGAAAATGGCAGGAATAAACAGAAAGGTTTTGAACACATTGAATTTGAAGCTGATATCGACCCGGGCTTTCGCCATCAAGAGCGATCCTATTGGATTCCCCACCGAGCGCAGCAGACCCACAATGCACAATAGTTGCAGGACCGGAATAATGCCGTTCCACTTCTCGCCAAACACCAGCGGCACCACGTTGTCCGACACCACCATCAGTCCCAGTAGCGCCGGGAAGTTGATAATCCCAACCACTGACAGCAGCTTGTAAAAATTCACCCGTAGTTTTTCGCTGTCGTCCTGGATTTTGGCAAACGCCGGAAACAGCACGCGGGTGATAATCGGGTTCAGTTTGATCGGCGGGACAACCGCCACGTTCCAGGCGAGATTGAATCCGCCCGCCACGCCAGCTCCCAACGTGCGAGCTAAAACCAGCGTGGAAAGGTTGGTATTGATGTAATTGATGATGCTGTCTGCCGTCAGCCATGCGCCAAAACGCAGGTTCGACGAAACGGATGCCAGTGAAAAATGTAGCCCCGGACGGTAAATCCGGCGGCCAAAATAGCCGAACAGCAGCGTACGTAGCGTACTATTCACCAGATACCCAAGAATGGCCGTCAGCGCGAGCGGCCAGAAATGGGCGCTGACCACGGTAAAGGTAAATCCAGCCAGCACCGAACTGGTTTCAATCATGCCAATTTTGTTGAAGGCCAGCTCTTTTTGCATCAGCGCGCGAAACTGCTGCCCGTGCGGTATCACCACAAACGCCAGTGATAAGGTTTTGATGAGCGGTGCCAGTTCTGGGTTATTGAGCACATGGGCAATCGTCTCGCTCAGCAGAAACATCGCCACGCATACCACGATACCCAGCCCAACGTTTAGCCAGTAAAGCGTCGTCAGCTCCAGATAACCAATCTCTTTGCGTTGAATAATTGAGTTGGCGATACCGAAATCCGACAGCGTATCGGCCAGCGCTATGATCACCAGCGACACGGTTAACAACCCGAACTGGTGGTTATCAATAATTCGCGCCAGGACAGTCATCTGAATAAGTCCGAGCCCAATAATGATCACCGTGGCAATCGCCGACCACTTTGCGCCATTAAGCGTTTTTTCTCGTAAACTCATGTTAATACGCCGCTTTGTTAACAAAGCCTTTGAATATCGTCAGAAAAACAATTTTGATATCGAACCACACGCTCCACTCGCGAATGTATTCGAGGTCAAACTCCACACGTTTCTCCATTTTTTCCAGCGTATCGGTTTCACCGCGCCAGCCGTTGATTTGCGCCCAGCCGGTAATACCCGGTTTCACCTTATGGCGTAACATGTATCCCTCAATCAGTTGGCGGTACTGTTCGTTATGCGCCACCGCATGCGGACGTGGTCCGACGATAGACATCCCCCCGGTGAGCACGTTAATAAACTGCGGCAGCTCATCGAGCGACGTCCGGCGCAGGAAATTTCCCACAGGGGTAACGCGCGGATCGTTTTGCGTCGCCTGCGTCACCACCGCGTCGTTCTCCATCACTTTCATTGAGCGAAACTTCCAGACTTTGATCGGCTTCCCATCCATGCCGTAACGGGTCTGGCGGAAAATCACCGGTCCTTTGGAGGTCAGTTTTACCAGTAGCGCTATGCCACACAGCACCGGGGAAATAAGCAGCAGGATCAGTGAAGCCAGCACGATATCTTCCGCGCGCTTTAACAGACGATTAATCCCCGAGAGTGGCGTGTCATACAGCGGCACCACCGGAATGCCGTTCATCTCTTCAATCCGTGAATGCAGAATGTTGAAGGTAAAGACATCAGGAATAAGGAGCACTGAACAGGTGGTATCGGCCAACTCGCGCACTAATTTTTTGACGCTGGCACCATCGCTCATCGACATGGCGATATAAACGTTATGAATGCGTGAGGCTTTAGCGTCATCCACCAGTTGTTGCAGATTACCGGCCCAGTCGCGGGAGTTTTTTCCAGGGATAGGGTCGTGATAGATACCTGCTACTTCAAACCCCAGCCACGGTTCATGGCGAAAACTGTCCAGTAGCATTTGTCCAACTGGCAGGTCCCCCGCCACTGCCACCCGGCGAGTGTTGTACCCGCGATTGCGCAGCCATCCCGCGACGTAGCGAATAAACGAACGACTCAACACCAGGCCAACGCTGGATAGCAGATACCACGCCAGCCAGACGGCGAGACGGTTATCAAAATCGTTATTAAAGGCGATCAGACCTGCGCAAAAAATCAGGCTCAGCGTCCAGTTTTGCAGCAACAGCACCAGCTCAGTGGTCATTTTGACACCACGCCAGGAGCGATAAAAATCCGTTATGCCACCGAGCATCTGAAAAACGACCAGCGTGATCAGCGCCACCAGCAGGTGCATGTACAGGAAAGGCAAACCATTAAATTCGCAGATTACCCACAACCCGCCAAACATGGTGGTGATATCTGAAAAGCGTTGCACCATCGAAATTAACGACGCATTGGTTTTGGCGCGCTCGCGCTTCTTTAGATGTGTCATCGTGGTTCCTGTTAGTCACCCTTTGCCCAGAATCGGGCAAAGGAAGCACCAGCATTACTGATTCAGTAACGCCAGAAGAGTGCGCGTTCGCGCTTCCATCAACGGAATATCTCCGCGCGATTCCACGTTCAGGCGCACCACCGGTTCGGTATTGGAAGAGCGTAAATTGAAGCGCCAGTCGACAAACGACATGCTGATACCGTCCGTTCTGTCTACCGTCAGCGCCTCACAGGAAAAATGCTGCTCCACGCGCGCAATCGCTGCCGCCGGCTCTGCCAGCGTGCTGTTTATTTCACCACTCGCCGGGTAGGCCACCATCCGGTCGCGGACCAGTTCGCCCAGCGACTGTCCTTTCAGACAAAGCAGTTCAGCCACCAGCAGCCACGGGATCATGCCGCTGTCACAGTAGGCAAAGTCACGGAAATAGTGATGCGCACTCATTTCACCGCCGTAAATGGCATCTTCATGGCGCATCCGCTCTTTGATAAACGCGTGCCCGGTTTTTGACATCACCGGTTTACCGCCTGCCGCCGTCACCACATCCACGGTGTTCCAGGACAGACGCGGGTCGTGGATAATCTTCGCCCCCGGATTCTTCTCCAGAAACGCCTCCGCCAGCAGGCCGACAATGTAGTAACCCTCAATGAACTGACCTTTTTCATCGAACAGGAAGCAGCGGTCAAAATCACCGTCGAAGGCAATCCCCATATCTGCGCCGTGTTCAATCACCGCGTTGCGCGTGTCAGCCCGACATTCCGGCAGCAGAGGATTGGGAATACCGTTGGGGAAGTTGCCATCCGGCGTATTGTGGATTTTGATAAACTCGACCGGCACGCCCAATGTTTTAAAACGGGCTTCAATGGCGTCCACTACAGGGCCTGCCGCGCCGTTGCCGGAATTGAGCACCAGCTTCATCGGTTTCAGATTGGCGGGATTGATGTAACCCAGCAGGTGGTCAATGTAGGCATCACGGGTAGTAATACGCTGGTAGCGGCCACGTTTTGTCTCATCAACCGCCGGGAAGTCGTTGGCTTCCGCCAGGCGCTGTACGTCGCGCAGACCGGTATCACCGCTGATGGGCCGTGCCCCTTCCCGCACCAGCTTCATGCCGTTGTAATCCATCGGATTATGGCTGGCGGTCACTTCAATACCGCCGTCAATACCCAGGTGGAAGGTGGCGAAATAAATCTCTTCGGTACCCGACATGCCAATATCCAGCACATCCACCCCCGCATCCTGAAGTCCTTTCGCCAGCGCCAGCTTTAGCGTCTTGCTGGTCAGGCGCACATCACCGCCGAGGACAATCGTTTTTGGCTTCAGGAACTCACCGTAAGCGCGGCCAATACGCCACGCGATATCTTCATTCAGCTCTTCGCCCAGCCTGCCGCGAATATCGTAGGCTTTGAAACAGGTTAATTTCGTCATGATTTACCCTTCTTCAGGCAACAGGAGGCCCTGACTCTTAATGAGCCTTTTTAATGAGTGTTAAATGCATTGCCCGGTGCGCTTCGCTTACCGCGCCTACGGTGTTGTAGGCCGGATAAGCGCGGCGCATCCTGCATCAGGCGCGCCCGTATCTGTCCGCAAACCGCACCACATCATCCTCATCGAGGTAAGATCCGGAGCGCACTTCAATCAGATCGAGCGGGATTTTCCCGGGATTCTCCAGACAATGGGTCGCCCCAAGCGGAATATAGACAGACTCGTTTTCAGCGAGCAGTTTGATGTCATCATTGATCGTCACTTTCGCGGTACCGGCCACCACTACCCAGTGTTCAGCCCGGTGATGATGCATCTGCACGGACAATCCCTCACCTGGTTTAACGGTAATTCGCTTCACCTGGTAACGGTCTCCGGCATCAATGGAGTCATACTTGCCCCACGGACGGTAAACTTCACGGTGAATATGGTGTTCATGTCGTCCGTCAGCTTTAATTTGCTCCACCACTTTTTTGACGTCCTGCACCGCGTTGCGATCGGCGATCAGCACCGCATCTTTGGTCTGCACCACCACCAGATCCTTCACCCCGACGGTCGTCACCAGGCCAGATTCGGCATACACGTAGCTGTTCTCCGTTTTGTGGCTAATGACGTCGCCATGATGCACATTGCCTTCAGCAGTATGGGCGCTGATTTCCCACAGCGATGACCAGGAGCCAACGTCGCTCCAGCCTGCGTTCATGGGCATTACCACCGCATCGGCCGTACGTTCCATTACCGCATAGTCCACAGACTCTTCCGGACAGGCGAGAAACGCCTGTTCATCAACGCGGATAAAATCGAGATCGGGGTCGACCGTACTCATGGCATTCACACAAGCCTCAAGAATGTCGGGGCGGTACTTTTCCAGTTCTTCCAGATAACGTCCGGCGCGGAACAAGAACATACCGCTGTTCCAGTAGTAGTCACCGCTCGCCACGTAAGCCTGCGCGGTTTCCAGATTGGGCTTTTCAACAAACTGCGCCACTTCGAACGCCACGGCGTCGGTATTCGTTGGCGAAACCTCGCCACGGCGGATATAGCCATAGCCCGTTTCCGGCTGGTCCGGTACGATACCAAACGTCACCAGCTTACCCGCCCTGGCATAGGACATAGCATTGCGAACCGCCTCGCGAAATGCCTCTTCGTCGGCAATCATGTGATCGGCCGCCAATACCAGCAGCAGCGGATCGTCCCCCGGACACTGACGTTTTGCCGCCAGTGCGGCCAGCGCTATCGCCGGTGCCGTGTTACGTCCGGCGGGTTCGAGAATAATGTTCTCAGTCAGCTTGTGCAGTTGCCGTAGCTGTTCCGCGACGATGAAACGGTGTTGTTCATTACAGATAACCACCGGGCTTTCACACTCCACACCGTTCAGACGACAGATCGTTGTCTGCAGCATGGTGAGATCACCTTTCAGGCACAGGAACTGCTTTGGATACAATACGCGGGACAGAGGCCATAAACGGCTACCCGAGCCACCGGCCATCACTACCGGAAAGAGTTTGCTTTGACTCATCATTAACCCCGAATATCAGCAATAAATTGGCTAAGCACGTTATCTTTATCCAGCGTGCGTTCGGCATAGTCACGTGCCACCGTATTGACTTTTGGCATCCTCAACGCTTGTTGGATACCGCAAACCAGCGCGTTTACCGATTCCGGCTCCACGCATACTGCGATGCCTGGAACAATGTTACAGAGCTGCCCCAGCTCGGTTTCCGGCTCGGCGGTAATCACCGCGTTACCACCAACGGCGAGGATATTGGTCAGTTTGGAAGGCAGTACGGCATCCGCCGCACCGCGCTTTTGTACCACCAGATGACAGTCCGCCATCTTGAGCAGCGCAGGCAGCGCGTCATAAGATTGCAGCGGAAAGAACATCACATTGTTCAGGCCGCGTTCGCTGGCCATACTCTCCAGCCGCGCTTTACCCCCGCCCTGCCCGACAATCACAAACAGCCAGGGCCGCTCGCTCAACAGGGCCGCTGCGTCGATCACACTCTCCAGCCCTTGCTTTTCACCGATATTGCCCGAGTAGAGAATGATTTTTTTTTCATCAGGCAAGCCCAGCTGCTGGCGCAACGCCAGAGCATCGGCGGCGTCCACATCGCGAAAACGCGCTACTTCTGACCAGTTCGGAAAGAAAATAACCTTCTGTGCATCAACGCCCTTTTCCTGTGCTTTGTTCATCATTGAGCGAGAAATGGTCGAAATATGATCCATATTCAACAGCCCACTGCGCTCAAAGGCGCTGGCCAGTTTTGCCACCATACCGCGCTTGCCTTTGCCCGCCATGCCAAGTCCCAACATGGCATCAACTTCGTAATCCTGAATATGCAGCAGCGTGCGCGCCCCGGACAGCTTCGCCAGCAGGCGCATTCCCGGCGTACAAAACAGCGTCGGCACTACCCCAATGATGCGATCCGGCTTCCAGCGGCGTTGCGCCAGCAGTGGGAAGAAACTGCTCAGGGCGAAACTGCCTAAATGCAGTAGACGCTTGAGCGTGGAGGGCTGCTCAGGCACATACAGCGGGCAACGCCAGACGATGGCATCGCCCTCTTCACGACGGTAGCGCCAGGATGAATAGCTACCGTTGACCTTCCACTGCGGATAATAAGGCGGCGCAGTGATCACCCGTACGTCATGCCCCTGTTGCGCCATCCACTCCACCATTTCACCGGTGTATTTACCGATACCGGTCAACTCCGGCGAATAGTTGATGCCATACACAAGGATCTTCATAGCCCGGGTGCTCCGGCCTGACTCTTCTCACAGAAGTAAGCCCGGCTGTTGTCGTGCACGTGGTCACTGGCCAGAATCTCTTCAATTGCCAGCCAGCGGTACGCGTCATGTTGAACGTCAGGCAGTTGCAGGTCGTTTTCCGACACCCGCAGACGAAATCCCAGCACGATGTAATGCGTTGAGAAATCTTCCCCGGAAAAGTTGTCGTCATAGAAGTGCTGCCAGACACCGTAAAACTGCGCAGCGGACAGCGGTAAACGTAACCCCAGCTCAGCTTCAGTAAGCCGCTCAAAGGCCGCGTGCAGCGGTTCATCTTTTTGCACCCGACCGCCGGGCACAAACCAGTACCCCTGCGCAGGACGATTGAGGCGCTTGCCAAGCAGAAATTCACCGTGGGCGTTTTCCACGATCAAATCGATGGAAATCAGCGGAGTTGAACGTACAACGGTGGCAAAATCCTCATGACGTAAAAACATGCTTACCCCCGGTAACGCTGCTGGTTTTCAAGGAACCACTGATATGTACTGGCAAGCCCCGCTTGCAGAGATATCTCGTGATACCAGCCCAACTGATGCAGACGCGTAACGTCGAGCAATTTGCGCGGTGTGCCGTCCGGTTTGCTGGCGTCAAACACCACGCGCCCCTTGTAGCCCACGACCTCCGCAATAGTCTGCGCCAGTTCACGGATGGTGCAGTCCACGCCGGTCCCCACGTTGATATGCGACAGCATCGGCTGGGTATATTCCTGCAACACTTCCTGAGCCAGCTCCATCACGTGGATACTGGCCGCCGCCATATCGTCGACATGCAGAAATTCACGCATTGGCGTCCCGCTGCCCCATACCACCACATCCGGCGCATTTTGCCCGCGAGCTTCATGAAAGCGGCGCAGCAGCGCCGGTATCACATGCGAATTACTCGGATGAAAGTTGTCATGCGGCCCATACAGATTGGTCGGCATCACCGAGCGATAATCACGGCCATACTGTCGGTTATACGATTCACACAGCTTGATCCCGGCAATTTTGGCAATCGCATACGGCTCATTGGTCGGTTCAAGTGTCCCCTGCAACAGTTCACTCTCGGCGATTGGCTGGGTAGCTTGCTTGGGATAAATACAGGATGACCCGAGAAACAACAGTTTATTCACGTTATGCAGATGTGCAGCATGAATAATGTTGCTCTCAATCATCATATTTTCATAAATAAAATCAGCAGGATAAGTATTGTTTGCCACAATCCCTCCTACTTTTGCCGCCGCCAGATAAACCTGGTCAATACGTTCAGCGGCAAAAAACGCCTGCACCGCACTGGCGTCCAGCAGATTAAGCTGGTCGCGGGTACGCAGCACCAGCTCCACATTATTTCGCGGCGACAATTGTCTGACGATGGCGGACCCCACCATCCCGCGATGGCCCGCCACAAAAATACGTTGTGTCTTCATCCTCAGTACTCCAGCGCGATGGCGACCTCGTAACCGTGCGACTTAAGCAGGGAATGTTTCTTCGCCGCATCAAGATCGTTAGCAACCATTTCCGAGATCATCTGGCGCAGCGTGATTTCCGGTTTCCAGCCCAGTTTTTCATGTGCTTTGGCCGGATCGCCCAGCAGCGTTTCCACCTCAGCCGGACGGAAGTAGCGCGGGTCAACGGCAATCATGACATCGCCTGGCTTCACGCCCGGCGCATCATGTCCGGTCACGGAAACCACGATGCCTTTTTCATTCACGCCCTCACCTTCAAAGCGCAATTTAATCCCCAACTGAGCTGCCGCCATTTCTACAAACTGGCGCACGGAATACTGCACGCCGGTGGCAATCACGAAATCTTCCGGCTTATCCTGCTGCAGCATCATCCATTGCATCCTGACGTAATCTTTGGCATGCCCCCAGTCGCGCAGTGAATCCATGTTGCCCAGGTACAGGCAAGACTCCAGCCCCTGAGCGATGTTGGCGATCGCCCGGGTAATTTTGCGAGTGACAAAGGTTTCGCCGCGGCGCGGAGACTCGTGGTTAAACAGAATGCCGTTACAGGCATACATCCCGTAAGACTCACGGTAGTTGACGGTTATCCAGTAGGCGTACAGCTTAGCAACGGCATACGGTGAACGCGGATAGAACGGCGTGCTCTCTTTCTGCGGGATTTCCTGAACCAGACCGTACAGCTCAGAGGTAGACGCCTGATAAAAACGGGTCTTTTTTTCCAGACCAAGGAAGCGGATCGCCTCCAGCAAGCGCAAGGTGCCGATCGCATCAACGTCTGCGGTGTATTCCGGTGAATCAAACGACACCGCAACGTGGCTCATGGCACCCAGGTTATAGACTTCATCCGGTTGGACTTCCTGTAAAATACGGGTCAGATTGGAGGAGTCCGTCAAATCGCCATAGTGCAGATGAAATTTGGGATTGCCTGAATGCGGATCCTGGTAGATGTGGTCCACACGTTCGGTGTTGAATGATGAAGCGCGACGCTTAATACCGTGTACTTCGTACCCTTTTTCCAGCAGGAGTTCTGCCAGGTAAGAACCATCCTGCCCGGTTACGCCAGTAATGAGAGCGACTTTTGACATGTTATAACCTCTTCAGTGATCCCCTCAGGGAGTAACTTTCTCGACGCGTTCGCGCGTGACTACTGCGGGATTTCCCCGACAAATGACATTTGCTGGCAGCGATTTAAATACGCTGCTTCGTGCTCCGACGACGGTGCCATCGCCAATCGTCACGCCAGGCGCGACAAACACATCTGTCGCCAGCCAGCATTTATCGCCAACCACTATCGGTGTGGCGTTAATATCAAAATGTTGGCTGGCATAATCATGACTCCCGGTGCATAAATAACTTTTTTGCGAAATAACTGCGTGGGCCCCAATCGTAATATCACCTAACGTATATAAAACCGCGTCATCACCCACCCAGGCATAATCTCCCAGAGTTAGTTTCCACGGATAAGTAATTTTTACTGAAGGCCGAATGACTACGTTTTTTCCTATTTTTGCGCCAAACATCCGTAATAAAAATGCACGCCAGCGATACATGACCTGTGGAGACCAGCGAAATAATGTTGCTTGCACCGCCCACCATAATTGCACTTTAATAGCGCCGCCGCCGCGAAAACCTCCAGGCACTTTAAATCCGCTTAAGTCTTGCATACTGTGCCCTTACGTTTTTCCATATAAGGTTTTTGTTTTATCGGTTGTGCGCAGACGTAAATATTCTGACAAACCGGTCCAAAAACCTGGCATGTGTAATATCTGGCGCTGTACTTTTTTGGCATCCCGGCACAATTCCAGATTATTCGTCGTTGACACTCCGCCCATAGAAAATTCCGACACCAACCCGCGCAGCTTTTTAAAAGCGTAACCGGACTTGTATAATTTGGCTGCCAACGCGTAATCTGACGATATTTTATATTGCAAATCATAATGCCAGACATTCAGTCCTGAGAGCGGAAAAAATATTGCCTGATGGCTGGCTGGCAGGCTGTGATAAATATACCAACCCGGTTTTGCCCGACGCTTAATTTTGTTGCCATTACCGAAATCCAGCAACGCATCGCCAATGACCATAGTTTGGTCACTCTGCATTTTTAGCTGGCGGATAAAACAAGCCGCATTCGCATGCAGAATATCCCCGGAGTTGAGGAACAGTGCAAACCGCCCGCGCGCCATCGCGATGCCTTTGTTCATCGCATCATAGATGCCGTTATCCGGTTCGCTGACAAACTGTAACCGGTGTTCTCCACTGAGTCCTTCAAGAAACGCCGACGTACCATCCGAGGAGCCGCCATCAACAACAATCCACTCAAAACTGATATCACCCGCTTGCGCCAGATGTGCCAGCGACGCGTGAGTTTTGACGATCCCTTCCAGATTGCGAAAGGCGACGGTAATGATACTGAGCAGCATGTGAGTTACCTCGCGATATTCAGCGCCTTGCGCAAAATAAACGGACACACAATTAAAAATGCGTATTCCGGACTAAATACTGAACCTGTAAAAAACAGTGACAATGGTGTAAAAAGATAAAGCTGCACCCGATAATTCTGATTATCGCCAAACGCATTGATCATCATTTTCATGACTTTCCCCATGTACCATAGGGCTAATATCACCGCGAACCATGAAAAATAAATAATCAGCAGATACAAGCCATTGTCTATTGTTTTACCGACATCTGCACCGTTAAAAATTCCGAATGACGCGACGTATTCATAAAGTGAGCCAAATCTCACTACGCCATCAACGTTCAGTAACGAATAACCGACCATCACTAATGGCCCTACGATACGATAATACGATGACGAACCTTCAGTTCCTAAATCACCAAGCCGCGTTGCGATGTACGGAAAAGCAAATATCACACCAACTAAAAACACGCTCAATGAGATTATCGCCAGAGGTAGTTTCTTTTTTATCGCATCCTTATTTAGGTACTGAAACGCCCATTCCAGGAGGTAAAACAAAATAAACGTCATTACTCCTGAAAACGATCCCGATAATATTATCCCTACCAGAATCATAGCATCGGACTTAGGTGTTTTGATACCAAACTGTTTGATACTGAGCCAAATTGAGATTAATGCCAGAGCGAAGAATGCCGGTTCGAAATAGAGCGCCGTGGTTCGTTTCCCACCAAACTTAATAAAGTTCAGAACATAGCTGTTACTGTAAATAAGATATTTCGAAATAACTTCCATTAAACTGCTGCCGCCGCTGAGAATTATCTGTGCCATTTCAGCTGCAGCTAACCCCACCACCAGTCCCACAACCAGCCAGAAAAAGCGCAAGATTTTAATGTAGTTATGCGGTGAAATGGTTTTGAAGCGAATACTCCATACCATGCCAATAATCACCACGGTATAGATAAACAACATGGCGGACGTCACGTACTTGCTGGCATCCAGTGACTGACCGAACAGATAGTTAAATGCCGTCAGTCCGCCCCCTACGCCCAGCGCGATCATTAATTTTTTGATATTGATGCGCTCGATAAACAGCAACAGCAGAACAGGTAAGAATGTGACGAGGGTTATCGGGAAGCTCTCGCCAAGCTGAGCAAGTTTGACGTTAACCAGCAGATAAAGCAGCGGTAGCACCAGATAGCTACAGATTCTGATAGAACGAGACATATTCCTCCAGCATCTGTTGTCCACTGTATGCCAACCGGCTGCGCTGGCTAAATGCGGCAAGCGACGTGTCAAAAACCGCCTGCGCAATGTCTGATTTTTTCAGCTGCACCAGTTGCAACACTTCAGCTTCGCTGAACGTTTTTCCGCCTGATTTAGCCAGCACTTCCTGCGCGGCATCGCTGTGCGTGGCTATTACCGGTACGCCGATGGACAGCGCTTCGCACAGAATCAGCGGGTAGTTATCGACACGGGAGCTGAACACCAGTCCATCCATCTGATTAAGCGCACTCATCAACGTGCGCTTATCGCTCTCAAAACCGTGATTGATGACGTTATCTCCCGCAAATGGCGAAAATTTGCCGAAGGTATGCAACTCAATTTTGTCTCCGAGCGCGGTAATCGCTCGCACCAGTTGCTGACTGGTTTTGCCGTCATAGCGCAGGTCATGAGCCACCACGGCAATTTTCGGCCGACCGCTCTCCTCAGGCATCGCGGGTAGTTCGGCAAGAATGGTTTCAGTTGCCATATCAATGCCATTATTGATAATGCGGCAGCGTCCCACGCCATACAGGCTGTTGAATGCGTCGGCCACATGCTGGCTGGGCGAGATAAACTGGCAACCCAGCGCCAGCATCGCACGAAACATCTGCCGCTTACCGGGCAACTGCTGATGTGCTTTATCGATTTTTACCGGCGGATAGTTGCTAAGCGTTGGGCATTGCAGACAGCCCGTTTTCCAGCCTTCGCAGCCATCGGTAAAGGCACAGCGCCCGGTCACACTCCAGTGATCGTGCAGCGTCCAGACGAAGGTGATATCCGGTTTATGCGCTTTCACTTTTTGGCAAAAGGAGACTACCTCTTCCAGGTTCAACCAGTAGCTGTGCAACACATGAAAATGCAGTACCAGCGGGCCGTTAGTGCGGGTAACCGTACGATATAGCTTGTCGAGATTGCCGAACATGTCGCGGTTCGCGAAACGAAACAGCGCAATGTTCGCCGCCGACGTCAGGCGCGGCGTATATTTGATAACCTGCGGGTATTTCGCATGGCTGGCGCTTTTTTTACCGCCTTTGCCATAGCCATAGACAAAACGCGATGACAGCCCTTTTTCCAGCGACCTCAGATGCAAATCTAACGCCACGCCTGCCGCCCCACCTTCTGCGAGTCGCACATTAAATTGTAATATCTTCATTTTATTACCTTCACCCGTGCCTTCTCGCCCACGACCAGCGCATTGTCCGGAACGCTATCCACCACGACGCTCCCGGCACCAATCGTCACGTTATCGCCAATAGCAACGTCGCCAAGCAGAGTGACATTGGCCCCCAGCTCAACGCTGTTACCGATTACCGGGCAGGACAAATCGTTGGTGCCAAGATTGCCGATGGTGACGCCGTGACGTAGGGTAAAATCATCCCCCACAACCACGTGTTTATTGATAACCACCCCATAGCCATGATGGATGGTGAAACGACGACCGATTGATGCAGCGGCCTGAATTTCATAGCCAAACAGGCATTCGGTGATAAGGCGGTACATCACCAGTATCGGAGCGGCCCACAGGTTGTTTAAGATGTTTTTTTTACGCCAGACGGAGCAAAAATGGGCAATCCGATAGGCCACCACCATGCAGCAGGGGCGCAGACTCCAGCCGTTCACGCGTAAATCTTCCAGCATAATTAGCGTCCTCGCAGTCCGTCGGCCAGACGCTTACTGTTGCGAACAGAAAGCAGCGTCAGTAGCGTGCGCCAGTTCATCCGTTTATTGCGGATCTGATAGAGGGTAAACAGCTGATATTTCTTGCTGGCCCGGTCAAATTTGCCTTTGTGCTTGCGGTAAAACTGAAAGTAGCCGGAGAATTTATTCGGCGATGAGGTAATGCGCATCTCACCGTGATTTACATGCAGGATCTGCGTCGCCTCTTTGACCTTCCACGGTTTGCCATACGCCACCACCATGCGCAGGAAGATGTCGTAATCCTGCGCCGCTTTCAGCGTGGTATCGAACAGACATGCTTTAAACCGCCATGCCCAGGTAAATACCTGGTTACCAATGATGTTGCGCTTATAAAACCTGCGGCGTGAATAAACGGACTTAGGATAGAGCGGCAGACTGGTCGGCTGCGAATACACTTCACCCTCACAGACATAGTCATTGGCATACAGAAACGCCCGCGTGACCAAATGATGGCGATAGTTGAGAAATACACTCAGTCGGTTCGGCGTCCATTCATCATCATCATCAATCCCCGTAATGTATTGCCCGTTGGCCTGCATAATGGCCTGATTACGCACCGCACAGGCCCCGGAGTTGGTGGGATTATGCGTATACGACACGCGCGGATCGTTGAGTTCCTCAACAAACTGCTGCAACTGCTCATATGAGGAAGAGCAATCATCCACAATGATCATCTCCCAGTGAGGATAGTCCTGGCGCAACACCGATTTAATCGCCCGAATGGCCAGTTGCTGGCGGTTCCAGGTTGGCATGTAAATTGAAATTAGCGGGTTTTCTGTGGTCATTTTCGTTTCCAAACAAAGTTGCCTGATGGCACTACGCTTATCAGGCCTACATTCGATATGCGTTGCTGTTAGTTATTTCGAATCCGACGTGTATTCGTATTCGTAGTAGCCGTAATCCTGATACCCGCTCGCGCGGCGGAAGATCGAGTTGAGGATCACTCCTTTCACCTGAATGCCATTTTGCTCGAAGCGACTCAGGCTGGTTTCCACCTCTTTCAGCGTGTTGACCGCATAACGCGCCACCATCAGCGTGGTGCCGACGTGACGCCCCACGATGGCTGCATCGGTCACCGCCAGAATTGGTGGGGTGTCAATCAACACCAGGTCATAGTGCGAACTGGCCCAGGCAATCAGTTCGCCGAAGCGCTCGCTCATCAACAGTTCGGAAGGATTGGGAGGAATTTGACCGCGAGGGATCAGATCAAAATGCGGAATCGATGTCGGTTTAGCGCTGGATGAAATATCCCCTTTGCCAATGAGGATCTCAGACAGGCCGTTAACATTATTGGTCCCCAGCAGTTCGTGGGTATAGCCTTTGCGCATGTCGCAGTCGATCAATAGCACGCGTTTGTTAGTCTGGCTAATAACTGCCGCCAGGTTAGCGCAGACAAACGTTTTCCCAATCGACGGACTGACGCCGGTCAGCATCAATACGTTGTTACGCGCCTGCATCATGGCAAAGTGCAGGCTGGTACGCAGGCTACGGACCGCTTCGATGGCGAGATCCGTTGGATTCCCCACGGCCAGCAGTTGGCTTTGCTTGTAGCGTTTCACACCTTTAATGGTCTGAACGTTATCACGCGCTTTTTGCCATTCAGACAGCGGAATACTGGCATACACGCTGATACCATGCTCTTCCAGCGCCTGGGGGCTTTCAATACCGCGATTAAACAGAGAACGCAGCAGTACGCCCACCACGGAGAGCATTAAACCGAGAATAATACTGCCGAGAATAATCAGCGCCGTTTTCGGCTTCAGCACGCCAGGCTGGGCAATCGCGGGATCGACAATGCGCACATCACCGACCGTACTGGCCTCGGTAATCTTCAGTTCCTGTTGCTTGTTCAGCAACTGCATATAGACCTGCTGACCGGACTCCACATCACGCGTCAGGCGAACAATTTCCTGCTGTGTTTTCGGCATCGCCGTTACACGCCCGTTCAGCTTACTTTTCTCATCTTCCAGCGCTTGGCGTTTTTCCAGCAGCGTGCGGTACGCCGGATGCGCTTTGGTGAACAGCTTGGAAATCTCCGCTTCTTTGAAGGTCAGTTCATTAAGCTGAGCATCGATATTCACCATCGAATCCAGCACCGCTTTGGCTTCCAGCGGCAAATCCACGGAGTCTTTATCCTGACGAAAGGCGTTCAGCTTGTTTTCAGCAACATCCAGACGGTTACGCACTTCGGGCAACTGTCTGGCCAGAAACGCCAAACTTTTGGCGGCTTCTTCGGATTTACGTTCCACGTTTTGTTGCAGATAGTTGCGGGTAATACTGTCGAGGATCTGGCGGATTTGCTCGCGGTCTTCACCGGTAAAAGTCAGGCTCAATACACCGGTATCTTTGCCTGTTTCCGCCACCATCAGATTATTTTGCAGGGTGTTTATCATGCCCAGCGTGGAGAATTTACGGACGGTAAATTGGCTCTCCGGGCTGGCATGAATCGCCTTAACCAGCATCGTCACGCCATCGTGTTCCAACACCTTGCCGACTTGCCCCCGAACGCTAAAACCCCCGTCACTCACCAGTTGATAGCTTTTGTCATTCAGCACATTGAGCGTGAAGGTCTGTTCATTCATTGCCTTTGGCAGCGTGAAGGTAGTCACATTAACCGTTTCGTTCTGACGGCCCATCAGCCGGTCCCAGCCCGCGCCAAAAATAGGGAACGTATCTTTGGTAACGCCGATATCGAGGTTGAGATCGTCTACCGTTTTCCCTAATACCAGTCGTGACTGAATGAGCTGAATTTCCGCTTCCGAGGCCGGGGGTTTGTTCGACAACGCCGAGCCAATATCCTGCACCAGTGAATTTCCAGTATTTTGCTCAATTTGCACCAGCGCGTCCGCACTATAGATGGGGGTGGCGAACAGCGTGTAGACCGCGGCACACAATGCAAAAGCCGCGGTAATGCCAAGTACCCACCAGCGGGCTTCCACCACCGTTGCGACCAGACGACCAATATCGATTTCATCATTGCCCGTTACCGGCGCAGCAGACTGTTTAACTTTTTCTGTCATCGTTTTCCCTGCTCTGCGTTCAGTGCCTGAGCCCATTGGCGGGCAGACCGTTCAAGTAATGTGTACACCGCGTCAAACGCATCACGGCTTTTACGATACGGATCGGGAATTTCGCGCTCGCTGTCCCAGTGACCAAAAAGCATCACTTTGCCGCGCATCTCCGGCACCATTTCACACAGGGCAGAGATATGGCGCTTTTCCATGGCCAGGATCAGGTCATACTCCCGGCACATTCGTCCCGAGATCTGCCGGGCACAATGATTATCCAGTGACAGGTTGTGCGCCTGCGCCACGCTAATGGCGCACGGATCCGCGCCTTTCCCCACCAGCGCCCCAAGACCGGCAGAAGAGACCGTCAACGCCGGGTGAAATTGCCTTAACAAGCGCTCTGCCGTCGGGGAACGGCAAATGTTCCCCACACAGACAACTAAGATTTTGTTAAACATGACGATTACCAGTTGTGAAGGTCGCTGGCCGTGTCCGTCATATAGCGAACACCGCTAATAGTTGGCAGCAACTGATTGATCAAACGGTTCCAGCGAGCAACCGGCGCAGTAGTGACGTACACCACATCATATGGCTGGAGTCGGAATGATGTTGCCATCACCAACGACGTCGCATCGGACATATCAAGCTGATAGATATTGGCGATCTTGCCGTTGTTCCCGCCCTCGCCTTTCAATGGTCGAATAACGAAAATACCGCTGGCATTGGAGGTGGTCAGGTCAATACCTTCGGCATTGCCCAGCGCTTCGGTAAGCGTCATGCCGCTGAAGTCCATTTTGAGGGTGCTCTGTTTTTTCACTTCCCCCATTACAAAGACTTTCAGATCGTCATTACGCGGGACAAACAGAATGTCGCCAGGATAGAGCAGTCGGTTCTGGCTCAGGTCGCCATTTTGCATCAGTGCTTGCAGTGAAATGCGTTGCTCCTGCCCTTTATGAGTCAGCACAACGTTGCGCCAGTCTGCAGCTTCGGTGAGACCGCCAGCGGCGTTAATGGCATCGAGAACGGTAAGCGGCACGTTGGTGATAGCCTGCTGACCGGATTTGTTCACCTGTCCGGAGACATAGGCCTTCTGCGAGCGGAAAGCGGCGATATTAACGTCCACCTGCGGGTCAGCAATGTACTTCGCTAAGCGCCCGGTAATATCACTACGAATCTCTGCCAACGTTTTCCCTACCACGCTGACTTTGCCGATGTAGGGGTAAAACATCGTGCCATCAGGTTGTACCCAGTTGCCGGTATCGCTTGAACTACGGTACTGCCCGGCCGGGGTGGTGAGTTCAGGATGGTCCCAGACGGTCACATTTAGGACATCCCCCGGGCCAACCCGGTACTGATACCCGGCAATCTCCTGGTCCAGCGACATATTAGGTTGTGCAACATTTGGTCGAGGACGTAATTGTTCTACCAGCCGTGGGGTGAGTGGATAAACATTCACCATGCGATCGATATCAAAATCAGCGTCCTGCTGTTTAATCACATCTTTGCCCATCGTAGACATATTGCTGCCCGGAAGCACGGTACAACCGTTTATCAAGATTACCGATACCAATACTGGTATCAATTTAAGTTTGGATTTCATCATTGATTATTTATCACTTTGGCAGAGTAATTATCACATGCAATCTAAATAGCGACTTCGCCTGTACGTATTTACCTTGCCGTTAATTGAAATGGAATTTAACTGGCATCAGTCCTAAAAAAAATGAATTCATCTGCGGTCTCTTGACAGAATAATTTAGGCTTGTTTCAGGCGACCAGACACGCTACCGCCCCTGGCTTCACTAGCTACCAATGCACTGATTAATTTGAATTTTTATCTTCTCCTTTATTTTCATCACATTTACAGCAGCAACGCATCGGGAATGACGTCACTGGTTAATGAGGAAATATTCATCTTTTGATTATTACCGCAAGAATTGTTGCAGCTAAGCGAATATCAGGCAAGATAACAAGCCACCGATACCAAGCTTTTAAGATTAATATTAAGCGTTGGATTTGTATATTTTTAGGATTTTATTGATGTTGACAATATTGATATAGAAACATCCCACCTGCGATATTTCTTAAATATATTAAGATTAATAAAATCATTTCCTGTAGTTACATTAAGGCTATTATCCTGCATCTGTTCTGATATAACCGACAGAGAAATCCCCTCTCGCCATTGCATTTTTCGCCAGTTTTACCCATGATCGAATTGTGACAATTGTCATACAACTATGGGTATAGCATTTACTATGGAATGGATTGCCGATCCGTCAATCTGGGCCGGACTGGTCACGTTAATCGTGATCGAACTTGTTCTTGGCATTGATAATCTTGTTTTTATTGCCATCCTCGCGGAGAAACTACCTCCTGCCCAGCGGGATAAGGCGCGTATTACCGGGCTACTGCTGGCGATGGTTATGCGCCTGCTGCTGCTGGCATCAATATCCTGGCTGGTAACGCTGACCACACCGCTGTTCAGCATTCGCGATCTCAGCTTCAGCGCCCGCGACCTGATCATGCTGTTCGGTGGTTTCTTCCTGCTGTTTAAAGCCACTATGGAGCTCAACGAACGGCTGGAAGGAAAAGACAGCGACAATCCCACCCAGCGTAAAGGCGCTAAGTTCTGGGGTGTGGTCGCGCAGATCGTGGTGCTGGACGCCATATTCTCTCTCGATTCCGTCATTACCGCTGTTGGGATGGTCGATCACCTGGCCGTGATGATGGCTGCGGTGATTATTGCCATCAGCCTGATGGTGCTGGCGAGCAAGTCGCTGACACGCTTTGTCAACAGTCATCCAACTATCGTTATTCTGTGCTTGAGCTTCTTGCTGATGATTGGTTTTAGCCTGGTCGCCGAAGGATTTGGTTTCCATATCCCGAAAGGTTACCTGTACGCGGCCATCGGCTTCTCGGTGATGATCGAAGCATTAAACCAGTTGGCTATCTTTAACCGTCGTCGCTTCCTCTCAGCCAACCATACTCTGCGCCAGCGCACCGCCGAGGCGGTAATGCGGCTGCTGAGCGGGCAAAAAGAAGATGCCGAACTGGATGCCGAAACCGCGGCAATGCTGGCGGACCATCATGAAGGTCAGATTTTCGCGCCTCAGGAGCGGAGGATGATTGAACGTGTGCTGAACCTTAATCAGCGTACCGTCAGCAGTATCATGACCTCGCGTCACGATATTGAACACATCGACCTCAATGCTCCCGAAGCAGAAATCCGCGCCTTACTGGAAAAAAACCAGCATACGCGTCTGGTGGTCACTGGCGAAGACGGGCAGGAAGAACTGCTTGGCGTGGTGCATGTCATCGATTTGCTGCAACAGTCTCTGCGCGGCGAGCCGCTCGACCTGCGCGTCTTGATTCGCCAGCCGCTGGTGTTCCCGGAAACTCTGCCGCTACTTCCGGCGCTTGAGCAGTTCCGAAACGCCCGGACGCACTTCGCGTTTGTAGCCGATGAATTTGGTTCCGTCGAAGGGATTGTGACGCTGAGTGATGTGATGGAAACCATCGCCGGCAATCTGCCAAACGAGGTAGAGGAAATCGACGCCCGCCATGATATTCAGAAAAACGCCGATGGTTCATGGACCGCTAACGGGCATATGCCGCTGGAAGACCTGGTGCAGTACGTCCCTATCCCATTAGATGAAAAACGTGAGTATCACACCATTGCCGGGCTTTTAATGGAATATTTGCAGCGCATCCCAAAAACCGGGGAGGAAGTCCAGGTTGGCGACTATCGGCTAAAAACACTGCAGGTGGAAAACCATCGCGTGCAAAAAGTCCAGCTGATACCGCTACACAGTGAAGAAGAGATGGATTACGAGGTGTAAGTCACGAGCCGGATGGGGCATTAGCCACCATCCGGCAATATGAATCAGAGCTTATCCAGCAACTTTTTAACATCTTTGCCGTTGCGGGAATCTTTATTGCGATCGGCCCAGTCATTCAGGCGACGTTTTGCTTCATCCTGCAGATGTTTACGCAAAAGCTGATCAACTTGCAGACTGTAGTTCAGTGATTGCCATTGACCATAGACTCGGAGAGGAACCGGGGTGGCCTTCAGGAAATTAATCAACTTACTTTCGCCATCCCAACCGCCCAGCACGCGAATGTTAAACAGCGTGTCGCAATTTTGCTTCACCAGATCTAACGTTCCTTTGCCGGTCAGTGCCAACATAGCGGACTCCCCTACCATGTTATCCAGCGTCACCTCACCGTTATCCAGCGTCATATCGGTTACAAAATGATCCAGACGGGTCACGTTCTCCATATTTTGCTGGGCTTTAGCATCTCCACCGCTACGCTCGACGGCCTGCTGTATCATCTGCTGGAAGTTCATCCCTTCCATTCGCGTATCGTTCATTTCGACATGGGCCTGCCCTTGCCAGCTGTGACGAAACGCCTGGGCGTCAATATCCGAGCCGGAAAAATCTCCTGCCAACGACAGCTTGCCGGTGAGTGCGATGGGGTAATCAAAGGCCTTCAGAATAGTGCCAATTTCCACACCTTCCAGGCGCGGATGAAAGACCGCTCGCGGTTCTCCCTTTCTGGCATCCAGCGTGCCGGGCAATGAGATCAGCCCGCCATCACTTTTTCCTTGCAACTGTGCAATGTTCAGTAAGCCGAACCGGTTGTCTATTTTTGCCGAGACATTCTCAAACGCCATTTTCCGCCACAGCACTTTGTCAGCCTGCAAAGCGATGTCTGCCGAAAAACCCTTGAGTCCCTGATACGAAACGGCATCAACCTGGGAAGCAATGACGGGGCGCGCCAGCGTTGACTGACTCTGACCTTGCTGAACTTCACCTTTTGCTGTCACCGCTGCGTCATGTTGTACGAGCAGGTTATCCAGATTGAGCTGACCAAATTTTAGGTCAACGGCCCATTCCGGTTTTTCCAACAAGGCCACATGCGCTTGCCCGGAGAAAGAAGAGTCATTAGCGGTCAAATTTATCTGGCTAAATGAAAGCTGTTTTTTCTCTTCCAGCCATTGCGCCTGAAGATGTCCCTGACCGTTGATCCCCTGCGGCGGCAGATCGGCCCCCTGCAGTTGCCAGCTTAACTGTTCAATATTCGCAGATAAGTTGTGCGGATAATCGAAGGCATCGACCGTACCGTTAAAGGATAACGCGAGATCGCGCTGATCGCGGTTCACACGCCCGGAGAAATCAAACGTACCGCGGTGCTGGCTATCTTGTTCCATCTCCAGACGAATATCGCGAACGGTAACCTGTTCATCATCTTCATGTTGGAACACCAGAACACTGTCGGCAACGCGCAGACGGGCGATATCAAACGACCATCCTTTGTCTTCCGCCAGATCGGGCAACATATTGTCTTTTGGGGCAACGGGTGCATCTTTGCCGCGTACCGCCTCAGTTTGCGGAGTCAATTGAATCACTGCGCCTTTGAGCATCACCTGCTTCACGCTGAGCTGGTGGCTCAACAGCGGCCACAATGCAACGTCGAGACGCATATTATCAGCACGAACCAGGGGTTCGCTGGCGCCTTCAGCCGTTAACATCACTCGCCCTGAGAGGATACTCAGTTGCGGCCATACGTGCCAACGCAGGGGGCCATCCAACTGCAGCTGATACCCGCTACGTACGGCAACCTGCTTGACCATATACGCGCGGAAATCATTCGGATTCACCAACAGTACTAACGCAGAAAAGCCGGCCACCAGCACGACCAGAAGAATCATCAGCGTCGTCAGAAATCGTCTCATGCTATCCCCAATGGACTGATAAACACTCAGTCTTTATCGATCCGGCTGGCAACAGCGCCCTGCTGGTCGCGATACTTCGCATCCTGACGACGGTTGTAAGGTCGCGCTGCCGGACCGGAAAGCGGTTCGAAACTTAACGCGCCAATCGGCATCCCCGGACGCAGAGCCAGCGGTAATTTTCCGGAGTTGTAAAACTCCAGTACGATACAGCCAGACCAGCCCGGATCGATACGGTGTGCGGTGACGTGTACCATCAGTCCCAGACGAGCCAGCGAAGAACGGCCATCTAACCAACCGACGAGATCGGAAGGCAGCGTCACGGATTCGAATGTTACCGCCAGTGCAAGTTCCCCCGGATGCAGGAAAAAGGCTTCGCCGTCCTTAAGGACGATTTCATCACTCATCACGCGATCCAGCGCGGCGCTGACTTCATCTTTCGGTCCGCTTAAATCGATATACGCCGCCGTATGACCACGGAACGTACGGAATTTGTTGCCAAGGCGCACATCTACCGTGGCGCCATTGATTCGCTCGACAGGAGGGCGGGGATTGATCGACAGGCGACCTTCATCCAACCAGGCTTCAATATCTCGGTCACATAAACGCATGGCACTTTCTCCTTTCGTGCTTCAAACCCTTAATGCCAGGTGCGTTAAGGGTGAACCAGGTTATCACTGAACGGTACACAATTCGCTGAACTTATTCAAAGAACTGACTGATTTTAGCCTTCAGAATATCGATGGCGATGCGGTTTTTACCCCCGCGCGGCACAATGATGTCGGCGTATTGTTTTGAAGGCTCAATAAATTGCAGGAACATTGGGCGGACGGTTTTCTGGTATTGCGCCATCACCGAATCCATTGAACGACCACGTTCGTTCACATCCCGCTTGATACGGCGCATCAGGCAAATATCCAACGGCGTATCAACAAAAATAGAGAAGTTCATCTCGTCACGCAAACGCGCATCCGTCAGCAGCAAAATGCCTTCCAGGATGATGACTTTCTTGGGTTCGATATGAATAGTGTCTTGCGTACGCGTGTGCTCAACATAGCTATATACCGGCAGCTCAATGGCAGAGCCGCGTTTCAGCGTTTGCAGATGTTGAAACAGCAGGCTGTGGTCCATCGCGTTCGGATGGTCGTAGTTGGTTTTTACACGTTCTTCCATCGACAGATGGCTTTGATCTTTGTAATAGCTGTCTTCGGGAATAACGCCAATATGTTCGTCACCGACTTGTTCACGCAATTCGCGATAAAGAGTACTGGCAATAAGGCTCTTGCCGGAAGCCGATGCGCCGGCAATGCCGATAATGACGCACTGATGGGACTGATCAGTCATAAATTTAGCGACCTGATTAACCTGGATGTAAGGAAGGGCGGCGCCGAAACGCCAAACGCGGCAATTATAGGGATTTCAGCGGCGCGACGCCACCCCAGGCTGCACCAATGCTGTCCCTGTCGCAAATTAAAATGGTCAGATTTAGAACAGCCGCTATATTTATTCACCTGCCTTAGGAATTAATAGCTTGGGAGTGTTAATTTATGAGCAGCTGGCGTATAAATTGTAAATTGTTTGTACTAGCATAATCCCAGATTAAATGTGATGCGTCCGGCATCTCTGCTGGGCAACAACGGCTATTTGGGTAGAGTGGTAATGAGTAAACAATCCCAACATGTTTTAGTTACCTTACCCCATCCTCTACTGCGCCTGGCCAGTTTAGGTCTGGTGGCTTTCATCTTTACGTTGTTTTCGCTGGAACTGTCACGTTACGGCGCACAGCTTGCGCCGCTGTGGTTTCCAACCTCTATCATGATGGTGGCTTTTTACCGTCACGCTGGAAAGATGTGGCCTGGGATCGCGCTGGCTTGCTCATTCGGTAGCATCGGCGCCTCTTTACTCTTCTTCCCCGTACAGTCGCTTAATTTCTCCTATACGGTCATTAACATTATTGAGGCTGTTGTTGGCGCAATGTTATTGCGTAAACTGCTGCCCTGGTACAATCCCTTACAAAATCTTAACGACTGGGCGCGTCTGGCATTTGGCAGCGCGGTTGTTCCGCCACTGCTGGGCGGCGTATTGATGTGGATGTTGCTGCCGAAGGAAACTACGTTAAATACCTTTCTCATTTGGGTACTGTCAGAATCCATTGGCGCACTGGCGTTGGTGCCGTTAGGTTTGCTGTTTAAACCACATTACCTGCTGCGTCATCGCGACCCGCGATTATTGCTTGAGACCCTGATTACGCTTCTGGTGACCTTAACGTTCAGTTGGCTATCCATGATGTACATTCCGTGGCCATTTACCTGCGTTATTGTCCTGCTGATGTGGAGCGCTGTCCGCCTGCCGCGTATGGAGGCGTTTTTAATATTCCTCAGCACCGTGATGATGGTTTCGCTGATGCTGGCCGCCGACCCTTCACTGCTTTACACCCCGAAACAGAACATGATGACGGACATCCCCTGGTTGCCGTTTTTAATGATCCTGTTGCCAGCCAACATGATGACCATGGTGATGTACGCGTTTCGAGCCGAACGCAAGCACATTTCAGAAAGCGAATCGCGCTTTCGCAACGCCATGGAATATTCCGCGATTGGCATGGCACTGGTTGGCACCGAGGGGCAATGGCTACAGGCCAATAAAGCCTTGTGCCAGTTTCTGGGCTATAGCCAGGAGGAGCTACGTTCGCTGACCTTCCAGCAATTAACCTGGCCGGAAGATCTGAACAACGACCTTGAACAACTCAATATGCTGGCACGCGGAGAGATTAATAGCTATTCCATGGAAAAACGCTATTACACCCGCGCGGGCGACGTCGTCTGGGCGTTGCTGGCCGTTTCGCTGGTGCGCCATAGCGACAACACTCCACTCTACTTTATCGCGCAGGTTGAAGACATTAACGACCTGAAGCATACCGAGTGGATTAATAAACGGCTGATGGAGCGCATTACTCTCGCCAATGAAGCCGGGGGGATTGGGATTTGGGAATGGGAACTGCAGCCTGACGTGATCAGTTGGGATAAACGGATGTTCGATCTGTATGAAGTTCCCGCACATATCAAACCCAGTTGGCAAGTCTGGTATCAATGCCTCGTACCTGAAGATCGCGAGTACGCCGAAAATGTGATTCGTGATTCGCTGGCCGCACGGGCTCCGTTTAAGCTTGAGTTTCGTATCGCAGTAAAAGATGGCATACGCCATATCCGCTCGTTGGCCAACCGGGTGCTGAATAAAGACGGTGAAGTTGAACGCTTACTTGGTATCAATATGGATATGACCGAAGTGAAGCAGCTTAACGAAGCGCTGTATCAGGAAAAAGAGCGCCTGCACATTACGCTGGACTCAATAGGCGAAGCGGTAATTTGTATTGATGTCGATATGAACGTGACCTTTATGAATCCGGTCGCTGAGAAAATGAGCGGCTGGCAACAGGACAGTGCCATCGGCATTCCGCTATTGACGGTACTACATATTACTTTTGGCGAGAACGGTCCGCTGATGGAAAATATCTACAGTGCTGACATGTCGCGTACGGCAATCGAGCAGGAAGTGGTCCTGCATTGTCGTAACGGCAACAGTTATGACATTCAGTACAGCATCACGCCCCTCAGCACCCTTGACGGCGGCAGCATTGGTTCGGTGTTAGTCATTCAGGACGTCACAGAGTCACGGAAGATGCTCCGCCAGCTTAGCTACAGTGCCTCACATGATGACCTGACGCAGTTGGCAAACCGGGTCAGCTTCGAAAACCATCTAAAACAATTGCTGCATTCAGTACACGACACGCGCCAGTGCCATGTACTGGTTTTTATCGATTTGGATCGTTTTAAAGCGGTGAACGACAGCGCGGGTCATGCCGCCGGCGATGCCCTGCTGCGTGAACTCTCTGCGCTTATGCTCAGCATGTTGCGATCCAGCGATATGCTGGCGCGCCTTGGCGGCGACGAGTTTGGTCTGTTGCTGCCGGATTGTAATATCGAAAGCGCCCGCTTTATCTCAGGACGCATCATCAGTGCTATTAACAATTACCAATTTATGTGGGAAGGCCGTTTGCACCGTATTGGCGCCAGTGCGGGAATTACGCTGATTGATGAGAAAAACCATGTCGCGACTGACGTTATGTCTCAGGCCGATATCGCCTGCTACGCGGCGAAAAACAGCGGCCGTGGGCGAGTCTGTGTCTATGAACCTCAGCAAAGCCAGGCCCATGCCGCGCGTAGCCAACTGTCATTGGATGAACAAAGACACACTATTACACACAACCCTATGCTGATGATCGCCAGAGGTGTTGCTTCTCCGCGTATACCGGAGACTTTTAGCTTCTGGATTATCTCGCTTCGCTTAGGCACCGCTGAGGGTGAAGTCATTGAAGATCAAGCCTTCCATGCCGGGTTGGTCGATCCCACGTTGAGTCAGGCGCTCGATCGTCGGGTATTCGGCGAGTTCTTCCAGAGTGCTGCCCCGGCTGTCGCCAACAAGGGCCTCAGTATTGCCCTGCCCCTTTCCGCCGCCGGCCTGCTCAACACAGAGCTGGTAGATGAGCTGCTGGAGCACTTGCAACGCAGCCCGCTACCGCCACGATTGCTGCATCTGACCGTTCCATCAAGCGTCATCAAAACAAGCCCAACGCAGGCGGTATCCGCCCTGCATCGACTGCGGCAGTACGGTTGTCGAATTGTGTTAAGTCAGGTTGGTCGCGACTTAGAGCTTTTTGACAACCTGAAATATCACATTGTCGATTACCTGTTGCTCGACAGCGAGCTAAGTGCCAGCGCTCCCGGCAACCTGATCGACGAAATGTGGGTGTCCATTATCCAGGGTCATGCTCAGCGCCTGGACATAAAAACCATCGCCGGTCCGGTGCAACTGCCGCTCATCATGGATACGCTTTCTGGCATCGGTATTGATATGATTTATGGCGATATTATTGCCGACGCCCAACCGCTGGATCTGCTACTGAATACCAGCAATTTCGCCATCAACTGACGGTTGCCAACCATCCGTATACCAGATATGCAACAGCGCATAGGAGCGCCAGGGTTTCCAGCGCTCTGCATACCGCCGGATCTGGGCTGGTGTCATGCCGGGAAAACGCTGCTTAATCAGATAATCATCCGGCAGAAAAACGTCCTTCGCCTGCCAGCCGCGCAGCGCAAAGTAGTTGGCGGTCCAGCGCCCTATCCCGGGAAATGTTTGTAGCTGCTTAACGCCTTGTTCGATATCGGCAGGGGCTGTTGTCGCGAGCGTTCCTTCAAGGGTTGCATGAGCAAGGTGAATCAACGCTTCAGCGCGTTTGAGCGGCATTCCTAACGTTTTCAGGTGCAGCGGATCGGCGTTGGCAAGCTCTTCTGGAGAGGGAAAACACACATACTCGGGCGCATCCTCCAGTGTATTGCCATAAGCGTGCGCTACTTTCGCTGTCAGTTTCGCGGCCATCGCCACGCTGACTAACTGTCCTAAAATCGCCCGTACCCCTTGCTCAAAAGCATCGACACATCCCGGCAGGCGCAATCCCGGACGCGCCGCGCCGAGGTTACCCAGCGCGCAGACAATTTGCTGCGGGCAACATGAAAGATCGAACAAGCGCGTTATTTTTGCCAGGCACTCGGAGGCTACAGGCTGTAACCCTGAGCTCAACGTCACGTGTAACACATTGGCGTGCAGATCCGGGACAACGCTCACCAGACCACGATGCTCCCCTACGGAAAGACTTCGGACATAACTCAGTTCTTCTACGGTTTCGACACCTTCAACCGCACGGGCGGCAAGAAATCCCAGCATCCAGGGCCAGTCATAAGGCGGTTGCCAGCTCAGCGTGAACATTCGGTTTTCCTTTTAAAGCAAACTTACAGCATAAACGGTATTCAATCAGTACGCCTTGCTTTCATATTCCAGTTGTCGGGCCGTCAACTATTCGTTAAAGTCACGCCCCTTCTTCACTGGCATGGGGATTTTTACGGTGTTTATTGGTTTTGACTACGGTACGGCAAACTGTTCAGTGGCCGTTATGCGTGATGGGCAGCCCCACCTGCTCAAAATGGAAAATAACAGCACGCTGCTACCCTCAATGCTGTGCGCACCAACGCGCGAAGCGGTTAGCGAGTGGTTGTATCGCCATCACGACGTTCCAACCACGGACGATGAAACACAGGCGCTGCTTCGCCGTGCGATGCGCTACAATCGCGATGAGGACATCGACGTTAACGCCAACAGCGTGCAGTTCGGTCTGACATCGCTGGGTCAGTATATTGAAGACCCGGAAGAGGTGTACTTCGTTAAATCGCCAAAATCATTTTTGGGTGCCAGCGGTCTGAAGCCGCAGCAAGTTGCGCTTTTTGAAGATCTGGTCTGTGCAATGATGCTGCACATTCGCAACCAGGCGCAAAGCCAACTGCCGGAAGCTATCACTCAGGCCGTAATTGGTCGCCCCATCAACTTCCAGGGATTAGGCGGCGATGACGCCAACACCCAGGCGCAGGGGATTCTTGAACGTGCGGCCAAACGTGCCGGTTTTCAGGATGTCGTCTTCCAGTACGAGCCGGTAGCGGCGGGGCTGGATTACGAAGCCACACTGCAGGATGAGAAACGCGTGCTGGTGGTAGATATTGGCGGGGGTACGACCGACTGTTCACTACTGCTGATGGGGCCGCAATGGCATCAGCGCGCCGATCGCGAAAACAGCCTGCTGGGACACAGTGGCTGCCGTGTAGGCGGGAACGATCTGGATATCGCGCTGGCGTTTAAACACCTGATGCCGCTGCTAGGTATGGGCGGTGAGACTGAAAAAGGGATCGCCTTACCGATTCTCCCCTGGTGGAACGCGGTTGCGATCAACGATGTTCCCGCGCAAAGTGATTTCTACAGCAGCGCCAACGGTCGTTTACTGAACGATCTTGTCCGCGACGCGAAAGAAGCCGATAAAGTAGCCTTGCTGCTTAAAGTGTGGCGCGAGCGTCTGAGCTATCACCTGGTGCGCAGCGCAGAAGAGAGCAAGATCGCGCTTTCCGACCAGACCATTGTAACGGCGGCGATACCGTTTATCAGCGACACGCTGGCAACCGATATTAGTCAACATGGATTGGAGGCCGCGCTCAATCAGCCCCTGGCGCGCATTCTGGAGCAGGTCAAACTGGCGCTGGACAACGCGCAGGAAAAACCGGACGTGATTTATCTGACCGGCGGCAGCGCGCGTTCACCGCTGATTAAAAAAGCCCTCGCCCAGCAGCTTCCAGGGATCCCTATCGCGGGTGGCGATGACTTCGGTTCTGTCACCGCCGGTCTGGCCCGCTGGGCTGACGTTGTTTTCCGCTAAGCCGCTCGCAAGCTGAAAGGTGTGCGTATTGACATCACCGTTGCTGTGGCTTATTTTCAGGAGTGAGGGTTAGGGAAGGTTTCCCCTCCCCCTGGTGTCTTAGTAAGCCGGTAAGCTAATGACTAAGAGTATCACCAGTATGATGACGTACTTCATCATAACCCTTTCCTTATTTTGGCCCCTTCCTCGGGAGGGGCTTTCCCGTTCCAGCGTCCCGCTGAAATCTCTGGCTAACCTCCTTTTGCCTTGACCGCACTCTAACGCACAATGACGCATTCGCTATTTTCGCCGCAAATTGTTGCGTAACGCCTCGCAAAGCCGCGTCAGCATTCAGACGAATCCCGACAGTGTTTCATAATTCCTCCATTTTTCTCCCTTGTTCACTGGCTAAACTAGTATCATTCCGCGAATCGTTTCAGGATGAGAAACTCATAACAATGAAAGGCAGTAATAAATCCCGCTGGGTGATAGCAATCGTGATCGTCGTGGCCACCGTCGCCGCCATCTGGTTCTGGCAAAGCCGCAGCGCTTCCCAGGAAACCGCACCGGGCGCTACCAAACCAGCGCAGCACACGCCTGGGTCGGCACGCCGTGGAATGCGCTCCGGACCGTTGGCTCCCGTGCAGGCTGCCACTGCCACCGAGGAAGCCGTTCCACGTTACCTGACAGGGCTGGGTACCATTACTGCCGCCAATACCGCCACGGTACGTAGCCGGGTGGACGGTCAGCTCATTGCCTTACACTTTGAGGAAGGACAACAGGTAAAAGCCGGCGACCTGCTGGCAGAGATAGATCCCAGCCAGTTCAAAGTCACTCTGGCTCAGGCGCAGGGACAACTGGCAAAAGATAAAGCCACGCTGGCGAATGCCCGTCGCGATCTTGCCCGCTATCAACAGTTGGTTAAAACCAATCTGGTCTCCCGCCAGGAGCTGGATGCCCAGCAGGCGCTGGTCAATGAGACGTTAGGCACAATCAAAGCGGATGAAGCCAGTGTCGCCAGCGCTCAGTTGCAGCTCGACTGGAGTCGGATAACCGCACCTGTCGATGGTCGTGTCGGCCTGAAGCAGGTCGATGTCGGTAACCAAATTTCCAGCGGCGATACCACCGGGATCGTCGTCATTACGCAAACTCATCCCATCGACCTGATATTTACTTTGCCTGAAAACGACATTGCTACCGTGTTGCAGGCACAAAAATCGGGGAACCAGCTGAAGGTCGAAGCCTGGGACCGAACCAATTCACAAAAACTGAGTGAAGGCGTCCTGCTCAGTCTCGACAATCAGATTGATGCCACTACAGGAACCATCAAAGTTAAAGCCCGTTTTAACAATCAGGATGATGCGTTATTCCCTAACCAGTTCGTCAACGCCCGCATGCTGGTCGACACGCAGCAAAATGCCGTTGTGATCCCAACAGCAGCCCTGCAGATGGGCAACGAAGGGCACTTTGTCTGGGTACTGAACAGCGACAACAAAGTGAGCAAGCATCTGGTTAAACCGGGTATTCAGGACAGCCAAAAAGTGGTGATCGCCGCTGGGTTGTCCGCAGGCGATCGGGTCGTGACTGACGGTATTGACCGTCTGACGGAAGGCGCAAAAGTCGAAGTCGTCGAGGCGCACGACGCCTCTGTTTCCGATGAGAAAACAGCGCCACGCGGATACGGCAAAAAAGGAGCCAACTCCTGATGCAGGTGTTACCTCCGGACAACACAGGCGGACCATCGCGCCTGTTCATTCTGCGCCCCGTCGCCACTACGCTGCTGATGGTCGCGATTTTGCTTGCCGGTATTATCGGTTATCGCTTTCTGCCAATCGCCGCCTTACCTGAAGTGGATTACCCCACGATTCAGGTCGTGACGCTCTACCCTGGCGCCAGCCCAGACGTTATGACCTCGGCGGTAACCGCGCCGCTTGAACGTCAGTTTGGCCAGATGTCTGGCTTAAAACAGATGTCATCACAAAGCTCCGGTGGCGCATCGGTCGTTACGTTACAGTTTCAACTGACGCTCCCGCTGGATGTTGCCGAGCAAGAAGTTCAGGCCGCGATTAACGCCGCCACCAATTTATTACCCAGCGATCTACCTAACCCTCCGGTCTACAGCAAGGTAAACCCGGCAGATCCGCCGATCATGACGCTGGCGGTCACTTCCAGCGCCATGCCGATGACGCAGGTGGAAGATATGGTCGAAACCCGCGTCGCGCAGAAAATCTCTCAGGTATCCGGCGTGGGTCTGGTAACACTTTCCGGTGGGCAACGTCCGGCGGTCCGCGTGAAACTTAACGCTCAGGCCATTGCCGCACTCGGTCTGACCAGCGAAACCATCCGTACGGCCATTACCGGTGCCAACGTCAATTCAGCAAAAGGGAGTCTTGATGGCCCAACGCGCGCCGTTACCCTTTCAGCTAACGACCAGATGCAGTCCGCAGATGAATATCGTCAGCTCATTATTGCCTATAAAAACGGTGCGCCGGTTCGTCTGGGCGATGTTGCTACCGTCGAACAAGGAGCAGAAAACAGCTGGCTGGGTGCATGGGCAAATAAGCAACAAGCTATAGTGATGAATGTGCAGCGCCAGCCTGGGGCGAACATTATCTCCACGGCAGACAGTATCCGCCAGATGCTGCCACAGCTCACCGAAAGCCTGCCCAAATCGGTTAAGGTCAGCGTACTTTCCGATCGCACCACCAATATTCGTGCCTCTGTTGCAGACACCCAGTTCGAGTTGATGCTGGCGATAGCGCTGGTGGTGATGATTATCTACCTGTTTCTGCGCAATGTTCCGGCGACGATTATTCCTGCAGTCGCCGTACCGTTGTCGTTAATCGGCACCTTCGCGGTGATGGTATTTCTTGATTTCTCCATCAACAACCTGACCTTAATGGCGCTAACCATCGCGACAGGCTTTGTTGTGGATGACGCTATCGTGATTATCGAGAATATTTCACGCTATATCGAAAAAGGCGAAAAACCGCTGACTGCTGCCCTGAAGGGCGCGGGCGAGATTGGTTTTACCATCATCTCCCTGACGTTTTCATTGATTGCGGTATTGATCCCACTGCTATTCATGGGCGATATTGTCGGGCGTTTGTTCCGTGAATTCGCCGTTACGCTGGCGGTGGCGATTCTGATTTCCGCCGTTGTCTCGCTCACTCTTACGCCGATGATGTGCGCGCGCATGCTGAATCAGGCCTCATTGCGTAAGCAAAATCGCTTCTCCCGCGCCTCAGAGCGAATGTTTGATCGCGTCATAGCCGGGTACGGTCATTGGCTGGCAAAAGTACTTAACCATCCGTGGCTCACACTTAGCATAGCGCTCGGCACGCTGGCATTGAGCGTCATGCTTTGGGTTTTTATCCCCAAAGGTTTCTTCCCAATCCAGGACAACGGCATTATCCAGGGTACGCTACAGGCACCGCAGTCCAGCTCATTCGCCAGCATGGCCGAGCGCCAGCGCCAGGTTTCAGATGTCATCCTTAAAGATCCGGCGGTAGAGAGCCTGACCGCTTTTGTCGGTGTGGATGGTACTAATCCGGCATTGAACAGCGCGCGTTTGCAAATCAACCTTAAACCGCTGGATGAACGTGACGATCGGGTGCAGAAAGTGATTGCGCGCTTACAGGACACGGTTGACAGGGTTCCCGGAGTTGACCTTTATCTTCAACCCACTCAGGATCTGACGATTGATACTCAGGTGAGCCGGACGCAATATCAGTTCACGCTGCAAGCGACATCCCTTGATGCCCTCAGCACCTGGGTTCCACAGCTGATAGCAAAACTACAGCAGCTACCGCAACTGTCCGACGTCAGCAGCGACTGGCAGGACAAAGGGCTGGTAGCGTATGTGAACGTCAATCGCGACAGCGCCAGCCGTTTGGGCATCAGCATGTCAGATGTCGACAACGCCCTGTACAACGCCTTCGGCCAGCGTTTGATTTCGACTATTTACACCCAGGCAAATCAATATCGCGTGGTGTTAGAACATAACACCAACAATACGCCGGGGCTTGCGGCACTGGATACAATACGTCTGACCAGTAGCGACGGTGGCATAGTACCGCTCAGCGCAATCGCCAGTATTGAACAGCGTTTTGCCCCGCTGTCGATTAACCACCTCGATCAGTTCCCGGTCACTACCATCTCGTTCAACGTGCCAGACGAACATTCGCTGGGTGATGCGGTACAGGCGATTCTGGACGCCGAAAAAACGCTTAACCTGCCCGCAAATATTACGACCCAGTTCCAGGGCAGCACGCTCGCCTTCCAGGCCGCGCTGGGAAATACGATCTGGTTGATTGTGGCTGCGGTTGTGGCGATGTATATCGTGCTCGGCGTGCTGTATGAGAGCTTTATTCACCCAATTACTATTCTCTCCACGCTGCCGACGGCGGGCGTCGGGGCACTGCTGGCGTTAATGATTGCCGGCAGCGAACTGGACGTCATCGCGATTATTGGCATTATTTTGCTCATCGGTATCGTCAAGAAAAACGCCATCATGATGATCGACTTTGCCCTTGCCGCGGAGCGCGAACAAGGCATGGCACCGCGCGATGCTATTTTCCAGGCCTGTCTGCTGCGTTTCCGCCCAATTCTGATGACTACGCTGGCGGCACTGCTCGGCGCGTTGCCGCTGATGTTGAGTACCGGCGTGGGCGCAGAGTTACGCCGTCCGTTAGGCATTGGCATGGTCGGTGGACTGCTTGTGAGTCAGGTATTAACCCTGTTTACCACCCCGGTAATTTATCTGCTGTTTGACCGTCTGTCGCTGTATGTGAAAAGCCGCTTCCCGCGTCAGGAAGAGGAAGCGTAAATGAAATTTTTCGCGCTTTTCATTCATCGGCCGGTGGCGACCATTCTCATTTCGGTGGCTATCACCCTATGCGGTATTCTGGGCTTTCGTCTGCTGCCGGTCGCTCCGCTGCCGCAGGTGGATTTTCCGGTGATAATGGTCAGCGCATCATTACCCGGTGCCTCCCCTGAAACGATGGCGTCTTCGGTCGCAACTCCGCTGGAGCGCTCGCTGGGCCGCATCGCGGGCGTAAACGAAATGACTTCGAGTAGTTCGCTTGGCAGTACGCGTATTATTCTCGAATTCAAATTCGACCGTGACATCAATGGCGCGGCGCGGGACGTTCAGGCCGCGATTAACGCCGCGCAAAGCCTGCTGCCCAGCGGGATGCCGAGCCGACCAACGTATCGCAAAGCTAACCCTTCCGATGCGCCAATCATGATCCTGACGCTGACGTCGGACACTTACTCGCAGGGTGAACTGTACGATTTCGCATCAACACAACTGGCGCAGACCATCGCGCAAATCGACGGTGTGGGCGACGTGGACGTTGGAGGCAGTTCTCTGCCTGCCGTGCGGGTAGGACTCAACCCGCAGGCGCTGTTTAACCAGGGCGTGTCACTGGACGACGTGCGTAGCGCGATCGACAATGCCAACGTGCGTAAGCCGCAGGGCGCTATCGAGAATGATACCCATCGCTGGCAGGTACAAACTAACGATGAGCTGAAAACCGCCGCCGAATATCAACCGATTATCATCCACTATAACAACGGCGCAGCGGTGCGACTGGGTGATGTTGCGTCTATAACCGACTCTGTACAGGACGTTCGTAACGCGGGGATGACCAACGCCAAACCGGCCATTCTGCTGATGATCCGCAAGCTGCCGGAAGCCAATATTATTCAGACGGTAGATAGCATTCGCGCCAAATTACCGGAGTTACAAACGCTGGTCCCGGCCGCCATCGATCTGCAAATCGCCCAGGACCGTTCACCGACCATTCGCGCTTCATTAGAGGAAGTTGAACAGACGCTGATTATCTCCGTGGCGCTGGTTATCCTGGTGGTCTTTGTTTTCCTGCGATCCGGGCGTGCGACTCTGATCCCCGCGGTAGCGGTTCCGGTCTCGCTGATCGGTACCTTTGCCGCCATGTATCTGTGCGGATTCAGCCTGAACAACCTGTCGTTAATGGCGTTAACCATTGCCACGGGATTTGTCGTAGATGACGCCATCGTGGTGCTGGAAAATATTGCCCGCCACCTGGAAGCGGGAATGAAGCCACTCCAGGCGGCGTTACAGGGTACGCGCGAAGTGGGATTCACCGTGCTTTCCATGAGCCTGTCGCTGGTGGCGGTATTCCTGCCGCTGCTGTTAATGGGCGGATTGCCTGGACGCCTGCTGCGCGAATTTGCCGTCACGCTGTCGGTTGCCATCGGTATCTCGCTGCTGGTGTCGCTGACATTAACGCCAATGATGTGCGGCTGGATGCTTAAATCCAGCGCCCCGCGTGAACAGTCGCGTAAACGGGGATTTGGTCGCGTGCTGGTAGCGCTGCAGCAAAGCTACGGCACTTCACTTAAATGGGTACTGCGCCACACGCGACTGGTAGGCGTGGTATTACTCGGCACCATTGCGCTGAATATCTGGCTTTATATTTCCATCCCAAAAACCTTCTTCCCGGAGCAGGATACGGGCGTATTGATGGGAGGGATCCAGGCTGACCAGAGCATCTCTTTCCAGGCGATGCGCGGTAAACTGCAGGATTTTATGAAGATCATCCGCGACGATCCGGCGGTGAACAATGTCACCGGCTTTACCGGTGGGTCACGGGTTAACAGCGGGATGATGTTTATTACCCTCAAGCCCCGCGATGAGCGCCGTGAAACCGCTCAGCAGGTGATCGACCGCCTGCGCGTTGCGCTTTCAAAAGAACCAGGTGCGAATCTGTTTCTGATGGCGGTGCAGGACATCCGCGTTGGCGGACGCCAGGCCAACGCCAGCTATCAATACACATTGCTGTCCGACGATCTGGCGGCGCTGCGTGAGTGGGAACCGAAGATCCGTAAGGCGCTTGCCGCCCTGCCCCAACTGGCGGACGTCAACTCCGATCAGCAGGACAATGGCGCGGAGATGAATCTGATTTACGATCGCGACACCATGTCTCGTCTTGGGATCGACGTGGCGGCCGCCAACAGCCTGCTGAATAACGCCTTTGGTCAGCGACAAATTTCAACCATCTATCAGCCGATGAACCAGTACAAAGTGGTGATGGAGGTCGATCGACGTTACACCCAGGACATCAGCGCGCTGGACAAAATGTTCGTCATCAACAATGAAGGTAAGGCGATCCCGTTATCGTACTTTGCCAAATGGCAGCCAGCGAATGCGCCACTGTCGGTAAACCATCAGGGATTATCTGCCGCCTCAACCGTGTCGTTTAACCTGCCGACAGGTTCTTCACTGTCAGAAGCGACAGAGGCCATCAACAGAACCATGACCCAGCTCGGCGTCCCCTCCACGGTTCGTGGCAGCTTTGCCGGTACCGCCCAGGTATTTCAGGATACTATGAACTCGCAGGTGATCCTGATTATCGCCGCCATCGCCACCGTCTATATCGTGCTGGGTATGCTGTATGAAAGCTATGTACATCCGCTGACCATTCTCTCCACGCTACCTTCGGCAGGGGTCGGGGCTTTGCTGGCGCTGGAGCTGTTCAATGCCCCGTTCAGCCTAATCGCCCTGATAGGGATCATGCTATTAATTGGAATTGTGAAGAAAAACGCCATCATGATGGTCGATTTTGCGCTGGAAGCGCAGAGAAACGGTCAGCTGCAGCCGGAAGAAGCTATTTTCCAGGCCTGCCTGTTGCGCTTTCGCCCAATCATGATGACCACGCTGGCGGCGTTATTTGGCGCACTGCCGTTAGTGTTATCCGCAGGGGATGGCTCTGAGCTGCGCCAGCCGTTGGGGATAACCATTGTCGGTGGGCTGGTCGTGAGCCAGCTCCTGACGCTGTACACCACGCCTGTGGTCTATCTCTTTTTCGACCGTCTGCGTCTGCGTTTTTCGCGTAAAAACAGCAAACCGGTAGCAGAGTTATGACAGAACTTCCCGACAGCACCCGCTGGCAACTTTGGATTGTGGCATTTGGTTTTTTTATGCAGTCGCTGGATACCACCATCGTTAATACCGCGCTTCCCTCGATGGCGGCAAGCCTCGGGGAAAGCCCGTTACACATGCATATGGTCATAGTGTCATATGTTTTAACCGTTGCCGTGATGCTGCCCGCCAGCGGATGGCTGGCGGACAAAGTTGGCGTGCGTAATATCTTCTTCACCGCCATTATCCTGTTTACGCTTGGTTCGCTGTTTTGCGCCTGGTCCAGCACGCTCAACGAGCTGGTGATGGCGCGCGTCTTACAAGGCGTTGGCGGTGCGATGATGGTGCCAGTTGGCAGGCTGACGGTGATGAAAATCGTCCCGCGTGAGCAATATATGGCGGCGATGACGTTTGTCACTTTACCCGGTCAAATCGGCCCGCTGCTGGGCCCAGCGTTAGGCGGAATTCTGGTTGAATACGCCTCCTGGCACTGGATCTTTTTGATTAACATTCCGGTAGGCATTGTCGGCGCGATAGCGACGTTAATGTTGATGCCCAACTACACCATGCAAACCCGACGCTTCGACCTCTCCGGATTCGCGATGCTGGCGGTCGGTATGGCGGTTCTGACGCTGGCGCTCGATGGCAGCAAAGGAACAGGCCTCTCCAGTATCACGCTGGCGGCGTTGGTTATCTGCGGGGTGCTGGCTATTGCGCTGTATCTGAAACACGCCCATCGAAATCCCCGCGCGCTGTTTAGCCTGAATCTGTTTCGCACATCGACCTTCTCGCTAGGTCTGTTCGGCAGTTTTGCCGGACGCATCGGCAGCGGTATGCTGCCGTTTATGACGCCGGTGTTTTTACAGATTGGCCTCGGTTTTTCACCGTTTCATGCCGGACTGATGATGATCCCGATGGTGCTGGGCAGTATGGGCATGAAGCGCATTGTGGTGCAGGTCGTTAACCGCTTTGGTTATCGTCGCGTACTGATTACCACCACGCTTGGCCTGTCGCTGGTCAGTCTGTTGCTAATGACCACGGCACTGCTGGGCTGGTATTACGCCCTGCCCTTCGTGCTGTTTTTACAGGGAATGGTCAACTCAACGCGCTTTTCATCCATGAATACCCTGACGTTAAAAGATCTGCCTGACGATCTCGCCAGCAGCGGCAACAGCTTGCTGTCGATGATCATGCAGCTGTCGATGAGTATCGGGGTGACCATCGCGGGTCTGCTGTTAGGCATGTTTGGCCAGCAACATATCGCCATCGACAGCGGTAGTACGCATAGCGTCTTTATGTATACCTGGCTGTGCATTGCATTCATTATTGCGCTGCCCGCCATTATTTTTGCCCGCGTGCCGAACGACACGCAAACCAATGCGGTGATTTCACGACGCAAAAGGAGCACCTGATGAAGTTCTGGCGGCCCGGTATCACCGGCAAACTGTTTCTGGCGATTTTCGCCACCTGCATTGTGTTGCTGATCAGCATGCACTGGGCCGTACGCATAAGCTTCGAACGCGGTTTTATCGACTATATTAAGCACGGTAACGAACAGCGGCTGCAAATGCTCAGCGACGCGTTAAGCGAGCAGTACGCGCAGCACGGCAACTGGCGATTCTTACGCAATAACGATCGTTTTGTTTTCCAGATCCTGCGCTCTTTTGAACACGACAACGACGATGATAAACCGGGTCCAGGCATGCCGCCACACGGCTGGCGTACACAGTTTTGGGTTGTCGATCAAAATGCCCACGTACTGGTCGGCCCGCGGGCTCCTGTCCCCCGCGACGGTATGCGCCATCCCATCCGCGTCAACGGTAGCGAAGTGGGTGCTGTGATTGCCTCTCCGGTGGAGCGTTTAACGCGTAATACCGATATCAATTTCGACATGCAGCAAAGACGTTCCAGCTGGCTTATCGTCGCGCTCTCCACGATTCTGGCTGCGCTGGCAACGTTTACGCTGGCGCGCAGCCTGCTGGCCCCGGTTAAACGGTTGGTGGAAGGCACGCACAAACTGGCGGCGGGCGATTTCACCACTCGCGTTACGCCAACCAGTACGGATGAGCTAGGCAAGCTGGCGCAGGACTTCAACCAGCTCGCCAGTACGTTGGAAAAAAACCAGCAGATGCGTCGTGACTTTATGGCCGACATTTCTCACGAACTGCGCACGCCGTTGGCGGTGTTGCGCGGTGAACTGGAGGCCATTCAGGATGGCGTCCGCCAGTTCACGCCCGACTCCGTTGCTTCTTTGCAGGCTGAAGTGGGTACGCTCACCAAACTGGTTGACGACCTTCATCAGCTCTCCATGTCAGATGAAGGCGCGCTGGCCTATCAGAAATCATCGCTGGATCTTATCCCGCTGCTTGAGGTGGCAAGCGGCGCATTTCGTGAACGCTTTGCCAGCCGTGGACTGACGATTCAACTCTCGCTCCCGGACAGCATGACGGTATTTGGCGACAGGGATCGTCTGATGCAGTTGTTCAACAATCTGCTGGAAAACAGCCTGCGCTACACCGACAGCGGCGGCGGGCTGCACATCAGCGCCGAACAACGCGAACGCATGGTGTTATTAACCTTCGCGGATTCCGCTCCCGGCGTAAGTGACGAGCAGTTACAGAAGCTGTTTGAACGATTTTATCGCACCGAAGGCTCGCGTAACCGCGCCAGCGGAGGTTCCGGACTGGGGCTGGCGATTTGCGTCAATATCGTACAAGCGCATAATGGTCTGATCCGCGCCGCCCATTCGCCTTTTGGTGGGGTTAGCATTACAGTAGAGTTACCGCTGGAACGCGATTTACAGAGAGATGTATGACTGAGTTACCCATTGATGAAAACACACCGCGTATTCTGATCGTGGAAGACGAACCCAAGCTGGGGCAACTGCTCATCGACTACCTGCGGGCAGCGAGCTACGCTCCTACGCTCATCAGCCACGGCGACCTGGTTCTGCCTTACGTGCGCCAAACACCGCCCGATCTGATCTTGTTGGATCTGATGCTGCCCGGTACCGATGGTCTGACCCTGTGTCGGGAAATCCGCCGCTTCTCAGAAGTCCCCATCATGATGGTAACCGCTAAAATCGAAGAGATTGATCGCCTGCTGGGGCTGGAGATCGGTGCAGATGATTATATTTGTAAACCGTACAGCCCGCGCGAAGTCGTCGCGCGTGTTAAAACGATCCTGCGCCGATGCAAACCGCAGCGCGAACTACAACAAATGGATGCAGAAAGCCCGCTTATCGTCGATGAAGGCCGTTTTCAGGCCTCCTGGCGTGGGAAGATGCTCGATTTAACACCCGCTGAATTCCGCTTACTTAAAACGTTGTCACATGAGCCGGGAAAAGTATTCTCCCGAGAACAATTGCTTAACCATCTCTATGACGATTATCGCGTCGTTACCGACCGCACCATCGACAGCCATATTAAGAACCTGCGACGCAAGCTGGAGTCGCTGGATGCTGAGCAGTCGTTTATCCGCGCGGTCTATGGCGTGGGGTATCGCTGGGAAGCCGACGCCTGCCGAATTGCTTAAACACTCCTGCCCTTCAGGGCCCGCTGCTTCATGCGGCCCTGGTGACTAGCAACTCTCCAAATATCGCTCATACTCTTTCTGACAACACTGTCGTCAATAACTGTTTGATCTAAAACTTTTAATCAAGGAGTTCATATGGCTGGTTGGTTTGAATTAAGTAAGAGTAGCGATGATCAGTACCGCTTTGTTCTTAAAGCTGGGAACGGGGAAATAATCCTTACCAGCGAGCTTTACACTACCAAAAGCGCTGCGGAAAAAGGGATCGCATCTGTCCAGGCTAACAGCCCTATGGATGAGCGTTATGAGAAAAAAACAGCGGCTAATGGAAAATTACATTTCAACCTGAAAGCTGCAAACCACCAGATTATTGGTAGCAGTCAACTGTATGCGAATGAACAGTCACGCGAGACCGGTATTACTTCGGTTAAGACCAATGGTGTCAGTCAGACGATAAAAGATAAGACCTGATAATTACTCGCTCAGCCGGGTAACGCAACGCTGTCGCCCGGCGTTTTTCTTTACCTGCCTTCCCTGCAGCGCTACAATGCCCGCCCTTAATATGGGGGCACTCCCCTAACCGCCTCATTGAGTGGGGCGAGTCTGACCTGTCATCAGAACGAGAAAATTATGTTTAAACCGGAACTCCTTTCCCCGGCGGGAACGCTGAAAAACATGCGTTACGCTTTCGCCTATGGCGCAGACGCTGTGTATGCGGGCCAACCGCGTTACTCACTGCGCGTACGCAACAACGAATTCAACCACGAAAACCTGCAGCTCGGTATTAATGAAGCCCATGAACTGGGTAAAAAATTCTATGTGGTGGTTAACATTGCCCCACATAATGCCAAGCTGAAGACCTTCATTCGTGATCTGAAACCGGTGGTGGAAATGGGGCCGGATGCACTGATCATGTCAGACCCTGGTCTGATTATGCTGGTGCGCGAAAACTTCCCTGACATGGACATTCACCTTTCGGTACAGGCTAACGCCGTAAACTGGGCGACGGTGAAATTCTGGAAGCAGATGGGGCTGACCCGCGTGATCCTCTCCCGTGAGCTGTCGCTGGAAGAAATTGAAGAGATCCGCGCCCAGGTGCCGGATATGGAGCTTGAGATCTTCGTTCATGGCGCGCTGTGCATGGCCTACTCCGGCCGTTGCCTGCTCTCTGGCTACATCAACAAGCGTGACCCAAACCAGGGTACCTGTACCAATGCCTGCCGCTGGGAATACAACGTGCAGGAAGGGAAAGAAGATGTAGTGGGCAATATCGTGCATAAGTACGAGCCTATCCCGGTACAAAACGTCGAACCCACGCTGGGTATTGGCGCACCAACAGACAAAGTCTTTATGATTGAGGAAGCCCAGCGCCCGGGTGAGTACATGACCGCATTCGAAGACGAACACGGCACTTACATCATGAACTCGAAGGATTTGCGTGCCATTGCCCACGTTGAGCGCCTGACGCAGATGGGCGTGCATTCCCTGAAGATCGAAGGCCGCACCAAGTCGTACTATTACTGTGCACGTACCGCGCAAGTCTATCGTAAAGCCATTGATGATGCCGCAGCCGGTAAACCGTTCGACCCGCAACTGCTGGAAACGCTGGAAGGCCTGGCGCATCGTGGTTACACCGAAGGGTTCCTGCGCCGCCATACACATGACGACTATCAGAACTACGAATACGGCTTCTCTGTTTCCGAGCGTCAGCAGTTTGTCGGTGAATTCACCGGCGAACGTAAAGGTGAACTGGCGGCCGTGCTAGTAAAAAACAAATTCACCGTCGGCGACAGCCTGGAGCTGATGACCCCACAAGGCAATATCAACTTTACTCTCGAGCAGATGGAAAACGCGAAAGGCGAAGCCATGCCAGTTGCGCCGGGCGATGGTTACACCGTGTGGATGCCTGTACCAGAGGATATCGATCTGAATTATGCATTATTGATGCGTAATTTTGCCAGCGAGTCCACACGAAACCCGCATGCTAAGTAGTTAATTACGGTTATTTTTCAGCGTTCGGAAGATTCTTAGAAATCGATCACATACCGTTTCGTTCATTAAGGGTATTATCCACTCCGCTGAAAAACATAACCCATAAATGCTAGCTGTACCAGGAACCACCTCCTTAGCCTGCGTAATCTCCCTTACGCAGGCTTATTTTTTGCCTGTCGTTTAAACTCTCCGAATCTCCCCAATTCAAATCTTTACTTTCAGGCGAAAAAAACCGGGCATTACGCCCGGCTCATTAGGTGATTAAAGATTAATGTGCCGCTTCTGGCTTGTGCTTTTGCGCACTCTGGAAGCCATAGGTCAGCTCATTTTTCTCTTTATCCAGCGCAACTGTCACCTGACCGCCATCCACCAGCGAACCGAACAGCAGTTCGTTAGCCAATGGTTTTTTCAGGTTATCCTGGACAACACGCGTCATTGGACGTGCGCCCATTGCGCGGTCATAGCCTTTCTCTGCCAGCCAGTCACGTGCTTCCTGACTCACTTCAAGAGAGACACCTTTCTGATCCAGCTGAACCTGAAGCTCGACGATAAACTTATCAACAACCTGATGAATCACCTCGGTAGAGAGATGATCGAACCAGATAATGTTGTCGAGACGGTTACGGAATTCCGGCGTAAACACTTTTTTGATTTCGCCCATCGCATCAGTACTGTTGTCTTGATGAATCAACCCAATCGATTTACGCTCAGTTTCACGTACACCAGCGTTGGTGGTCATGACCAGCACCACGTTGCGGAAATCCGCTTTACGCCCGTTATTGTCGGTCAGCGTGCCGTTATCCATCACCTGCAGCAACAGGTTAAAGACATCCGGGTGCGCTTTTTCGATTTCATCCAGCAGCAGTACCGCATGCGGATGCTTAATAACAGCATCCGTCAGCAAACCGCCCTGGTCAAAACCGACATATCCTGGAGGCGCACCAATCAGACGGCTGACTGTGTGGCGTTCCATGTACTCGGACATATCAAAACGCAGCAGTTCAATGCCGAGGGCTTTAGAGAGTTGCACCGTGACTTCGGTCTTACCGACACCAGTTGGTCCGGCAAACAGGAACGAACCGACCGGCTTATGCTCATGTCCCAGACCGGCACGGCTCATTTTGATCGCTTCAGTCAGCGCCTCAATGGCTTTATCCTGTCCGAATACCAGCATTTTCAGACGGTTGCCCAAGTTTTTCAGCGTGTCGCGATCGCTCTGCGATACGCTCTTCTCCGGGATCCGCGCAATGCGGGCCACTACGGACTCAATATCCGCCACGTTGACGGTTTTCTTGCGCTTGCTGACCGGCATCAGACGCGCACGTGCGCCCGCCTCATCAATCACGTCAATCGCTTTATCCGGCAGATGACGATCGTTAATGTATTTCACCGCCAGTTCGACCGCTGCACGCACCGCTTTGGCGGTATAGCGGACGTCATGGTGCGCTTCGTATTTCGGCTTCAGACCATTGATTATCTGCACGGTCTCTTCTACCGATGGCTCAGTGACATCGATTTTCTGGAAACGGCGCGCTAACGCACGGTCCTTTTCAAAGATATTGCTGAATTCCTGATAGGTTGTGGAGCCTATAACACGGATCTTACCGCTGGAGAGCAACGGCTTGATCAGGTTAGCCGCATCCACCTGGCCGCCCGATGCCGCACCCGCGCCAATAATGGTATGGATCTCATCGATAAACAGAATGCTGTTAGTATCCTGTTCCAGCTGTTTCAGCAGCGCCTTAAAGCGTTTTTCAAAATCACCGCGATATTTGGTGCCTGCCAGCAGCGAGCCGATATCCAGGGAGTAAAGGGTACAATCAGCCATGATTTCAGGCACATCACCCTGGACAATACGCCAGGCGAGGCCTTCGGCAATGGCGGTTTTACCGACACCAGACTCTCCCACCAACAGCGGGTTGTTTTTTCTGCGACGGCACAGTACCTGAATGGCGCGCTCCAGCTCTTTGTCCCGGCCAATGAGCGGATCAATTCCGCCCACTCGGGCAAGCTGGTTAAGGTTAGTCGTGAAGTTCTCCATACGGTCCTCCCCGCCAGCTTGCTCTTCGTTATTTGGCTGATTCCCAGAGTCAGAAGACTGGCTGGGTTCATCTTTACGCGTGCCATGAGAGATAAAATTCACCACATCAAGACGACTTACTTCATGCTTACGCAGCAGATAAGCCGCCTGAGATTCCTGCTCGCTGAAGATAGCAACCAGCACATTTGCGCCGGTAACTTCATTGCGTCCGGAGGACTGAACATGAAAGACCGCACGTTGCAGTACACGTTGAAAACTCAACGTCGGCTGCGTGTCGCGCTCTTCCTCACTGGCAGGCAATACAGGTGTGGTCTGTTCAATGAAGGCTTCGAGTTCCTGACGGAGCGCCACCAGATCCACAGAACACGCTTCCAGCGCTTCGCGGGCCGACGGGTTACTGAGCAACGCCAGTAACAAGTGCTCGACGGTCATAAACTCATGTCGGTGCTCGCGCGCTCTGGCGAAAGCCATGTTTAAACTGAGTTCCAGTTCTTGATTGAGCATAGGCACCTCCCCCAATGTTTATGCCTGCATTCAGGCTTTTTCCAGCGTACACAGCAACGGATGCTCGTTCTCCCTTGCATATTTGTTCACCATCGCTACTTTGGTTTCAGCCACTTCGGCAGTAAACACGCCGCAAATCGCTTTGCCTTGATAGTGAACTGCAAGCATCAGTTGCGTTGCACGTTCTACATCATAAGAAAAGAATTTTTGTAACACGTCAATAACAAACTCCATCGGAGTGTAATCATCATTGACTAATATCACTTTATACATAGATGGCGGTTTTAGCGCGTCGCGCAATTTGTCTTCCGCCAGCAGATCGAAATCCAGCCAGTCGTTCGTCTTACCCATTGTCAGTCGTCATCTTCAGTTACGGTTTCCGGCAGAAAATCTTGCCGCTGACAAGCAGCCTATGCGCACAATCAATCTACCTCAAGTATTAGATAACTATCATCTATTAGTGCCATCCGCGACATCTGTCACATAACCGACAATAGCGTTAGCTGCTTCAAATTTTGATGCATTTTTACCCTATTCTGTCTGCCTGGCGCTTGACGCCCCGCCTGATTTCTCTAAATTGTAGTTTCGAGAGTTGGCGAGGTTTTGAACAGCCCCCACTCCGCCACCGGTTCATTCCATCTTACTTATATAAGATTTACGAAGGATGTCGAAGTATGGAAACGGGTACTGTTAAGTGGTTCAACAACGCCAAAGGGTTTGGTTTCATTTGCCCCGAAGGCGGCGGCGAAGATATTTTCGCCCATTATTCCACCATTCAGATGGATGGTTACAGAACGCTAAAAGCCGGACAGTCTGTCCAGTTTGATGTCCACCAGGGGCCAAAAGGCAATCATGCCAGTGTCATCGTGCCTGTCATTGAAGCAGAAGCTGTCGCATAGTTCTTCTGTCTCATTGTGTACATCCCGCAGTCAAAATGCCAGCCTTTGCGGCTGGCATTTTTATCTCTGTGGCATTATTCCCGCGCCAGAGCATCTACTGGATCCAGACGTGCCGCATTCCGCGCCGGTAGCCAGCCAAACAACACCCCGGTTGCAGTCGAACACAGGAACGCCGTCAACAGCGCGACGGGTGAGAATCCAATTTCCCAGCCCGGCAGGAATAGCTGAAGTGTAAAGGCGATCAGCATCGACAGGCTAATGCCCAACGCGCCACCAACCAGACACACTAACACCGCTTCAATTAAGAACTGTTGCAGCACATCACTGGCACGCGCGCCAACCGCCATACGAATGCCAATCTCACGCGTTCGTTCGGTTACCGAAACCAGCATAATATTCATCACGCCAATCCCACCAACCACCAGCGAAATCACCGCCACCAGCGTCAGGAAGAGTTGTAATGTACGTGTGGTCTTTTCAGCGGTTTTCAAGACACCGTCCATATTCCAGGTGAAGAAATCCTTCTTACCGTGGCGCAACGTCAACAGTCGGGTCAGTTGCTGTTCGGCCTGGGCACTGTCAAAACCATCCTTTACTCGCACGGTGATCGAGTTCAGCCACGACTGCCCCATAATTCGTCCGGACATGGTGCTGTAGGGCAGCCAGACCCGCAGGATCTTGCTACTGCCGAACATCGACTGTTTCTCTTCTGCAACGCCAATTACCGTGGCCGGCATATTTCCCACCAGCACGACTTCGCCGACAACTTTCGCTTTATTGGGGAACAACTGGCGCCGGGTATTACTGTCGAGCACCACCACCTGAGCGCGCCCCGCCAGTTGCTCGGCGTTAAAGGTGGTCCCTTCGTTAAATGTCATGCCATAGACGTTGAAATAGTCGCCGCTAACGCCGTTAGCACTGGCAGCAACGTCGATATTGCCATAGCGTAACCGCAGGTTCTTCGACACTGCAGGTGTTACCGAACTGACCCAGGGCTGCTTCTGTAGCGCCGTCAAATCGTCATACTTCAATGCCTGTTGATATTGCGGATCGTCGTCGCCGAAATCTTTGCCAGGATAGATATCAATGGTGTTAGTACCAATAGCGCGAATATCTGCCAGTACCAGTTGTTTAGCCGCATCGCCTACCACCACGATCGACACCACAGAAGCAATACCGATGATGATCCCAAGCATGGTCAGTAGCGTTCGCATCTTATTCGCAGCCATTGCCAGCCAGGCCATGGTAAGCGCTTCACGAAAACCGCTGACAAACTGACTCCAGCCGGATGCCGTTTTCACCGTTGGCTCCGCGATATCGCGTCCGCCAGAAGGTTTCTGTGGCGGCGGATTGCGCACAATCTCGCCGTCACGAATTTCAATGACCCGCTCGGCCTGTGCAGCAACCTGCGGGTCGTGCGTGACGATAATTACCGTGTGTCCGCGATCGCGCAGCTGATGCAAAATTGCCATTACTTCTTCGCCGGAATGGCTATCCAGCGCGCCAGTGGGTTCGTCGGCAAGAATAACCTGTCCCCCGTTCATCAGCGCACGCGCAATACTTACCCGCTGCTGCTGACCACCGGAAAGTTGAGAAGGTTGATAGTCAACCCTGTCGCCCAGACCCAGCCGCTGGAGTAATTCCTGCGCACGCGCCAGGCGCTGCTTACGCTCGGTGCCAGCGTAGACAGCAGGCACCTCGACATTTTGCGCCGCGGTTAAATGTGACAGCAAATGATAGCGCTGGAAGATAAAGCCGAAATGCTCACGGCGCAGCTGTGCCAGCGCATCGCTATCCAGCGTGGAAACATCCCGCCCGGCAACCCGGTACGTACCGCTGGTAGGTTTGTCCAGACAGCCGAGAATGTTCATCAGCGTAGATTTACCCGAACCCGACGCCCCGACAATCGCCACCATTTCCCCGGCCTGAATGCTCAAGGATACGTCCTTCAACACCTCAACCAGGCCTTCACCTGAGGGATAGCTGCGGCGGATATGGCTTAGTTCAAGCAATGCTGTCATTTTGCAGCTCCAGCGTTGCCCTCGCCGGTAATGACTTCATCCCCCTCTTCCAGCCCTTTCACGATCTCCACATCGGTGTCATTCCGCGCGCCGATAACCACTTCACGTTCGCGGGTTTCGCCGTTACGCAGTAGCCTGACGTTATAGCGGTTGTTACCAATAGGATCGCCCAGTGCCGACAGCGGGATCGTCAGAACATTTTTGACATCAGTGAGCTGGATATGGACCTGCGCGGTCATATCCAGACGCAGGATCCCTTTCGGATTGGGAACTTCGAAGCGGGCATAGTAGAAAATCGCATCATTCACTTTCTCTGGCGTCGGAAGAACATCTTTGAGCGTGCCTTCGTAGCGCGTCTGCGGATCACCCAGTACGGTAAACCAGGCTTTTTGCCCAGGTTGCAGGTGAATTACATCAGCCTCAGAAACCTGCGCTTTTACCAGCATGGTGCTCATATCCGCCAGCGTCAGAATATTAGGTGCCTGCTGGGCGGCAATAACGGTTTGCCCTTGCAGGGTAGTAATTTGCGTTACTTCGCCTGCCATTGGCGCGACAATGCGGGTGTAATCAAGGTTGGTTTTTGCCGTATCGAGAGAAGCCTGATTACGTTTAATTTGCGCGTCAATTGTGCCAATTTGCGCCTGTTTGACCGCCATTTCGGTGGCCGCCGTGTCGAGATCCTGCTGTGAAACGGCCTGGGTTTTTGCCAGCTGTTGCTGACGGGAAAGCGTCACCCGCGCCAGTTTCCACTCAGCTTCTGCCTGTAAACGCTGGGCGCGCAATTCCATTAGCGTCGCTTCAACCTCTTTGATTTGGTTTTGCGCCTGTTCAGGATCGATTACGCCGAGCAACTGATCTTTTTTTACTTTATCGCCAATCGCGACCGACAGCGTTTTTAACTGCCCGCTGACCTGCGCCCCGACGTCAACTTTACGCAGCGCATCCAGTTTACCGGTAGCCAGCACGCTTTGCTGCAGATCGCCCGGACGAACAATTAATGTTTGATACTGAGGTAAAGGCGCATTAAGCGTTCGCCAAAGTGCAATTACCGCCACAATAAGGATGATGGCGAACAGAAAATAGCGTTTTTTGATTTTTCCCTTGAGCTTCATAAATGCCCCAATTCCCCCAATACGTCCACCAGAGTGGAGTGCTAAACATCAACGTTAAATAAATCGCCGTTGAAAAGCGCAAGAATAACAGAGTTATTGATGAATGGTTAAGATCCGCTGTGCTGAAATTAGTACCAGGGTATCAATCGGATTTATATTATGAGTCAACTAACTGAAAGCACTTTTCTTTCCACCAAACCCGTCACCAGCTTTGGTCTTTTTTACAGCCTGAGCAGCGGCCATTTACGTCCCGCACATTGCTGGGATAAGCGGAGCTTTCGTCGTAAGTTTATCTGGCGCTCACTCTTGATACCTCGCCTCACCCAGGAATGGATGACAGAACTGTCCCAATGGCCGGATCTTGAAAACCTGCTATCCCACCAACCCCGATTGCCGGTGCGTTTGCATCGTCCTTACCTTGCCGCAAACTTCACCCGTAAAATGCGTTTAGACGCGGTGCGTTTTCATTATAATGTTATCCGCCATGCATTTTTACCCGCAGAATTTAACGCCTTATTAAGCAATGACGGCTTACAACTGGCGCAAATTGAAGGCAAAGATGGCGATATATTTACCGTAACCATGATGATGTTCCCGGTGCTGGATAAAGAGGGAGAGAGCACTATTCAGGTGCAAAATGGCGACGGCGACGTACTGACTAAAATGACGTTTACGTTCTGCGAATATAATGGCAAAAGTACATTATTTATTGGCGGTGTGCAGGGCAATGCGCAACTTCCTCACGAAGCAATCCAAAAAGCGACCAAGTCTTGTCACGGGATATTCCCAAAACGTATTGTAATGGAAGCCATTTGCCGGTTAGCAGAGCGATTGAATATCGATAATGTTATGGCAGTCAGCAATGAACAGCATATCTTTCGCAGCCAACGCTACCACGATAAAAATAAGGTAATTCATTCCGACTACAACGCATTTTGGGAATCGGTTGGCGGCGAGTGCGACAGACACGGGTACTATCATATTCCGCGCACGCTGGCGCGAAAAAGCGAGGCGGATATTGCCAGCAAAAAACGCGCAGAATACCGCCGCCGCTATCAGCTACTGGACAGCATCCATTCGCAGCTGTCGTCGATGTTTCACCACTAATCCGCTCTGCCGCGTGCCAGCCACAGCACGCGGGAAAACATTTTTCGCAGCAGCGTTGGCACTGCATCAACGCCGCGCCGCCCGGCTTCCATCGCTACCTCAATGGCTAAATCCGGTTTTGACGAACGATGTATCGCCTTGGAGATAATTTTGCGCATGTTCATGGGCACGTTCTCCGGGATTTGCGCCACCCGGTGAAAGACGTCAGCAAACCCCTGGCGATACATAAAGTGTTCCATATCCAGCGCGGGGAGCATGGTCAAATGCTCACGCTCTTCCTCTCTGTCGTCATTCAATAAGCTACGTACCGTGGCCGCATACTTTTTCCCGGCTTCATCACCATCGACCAGCACATGCCACTCGATACCCATCCGGCGGGCGAATTTAACCAGCGGCTTAAGGCCGGACTGGGCGAATTCAATAACTTTAATCCCTTCTGCATCAAAGTGATGTCCGCACTGACGGGCCAGTTCGTTAATAACCCAGGTTTCCGTTTCGCCTTCTACCAGCAACCAGCAGCGGGCAAACAACGATGACGCACGATTAAAACGAATATGAAATGCGATTCGCCGACCATCTTCTGCACTGATCCCACCCGGCCCCAGCCGCCAGGCGGCGACGCGGGATGATTCACGAACCAGACGAACAACATGTTCCACGGGCGTAAGGGACAACAGCTCACCGGAATTGGTTGTCGCCACTCGCTGCAGAGGCAGTAAATTCAACAAGTGCCAGGCCACCGACAGCATGATGGGATGTAAACGCGTTTCCGGATCTTCCACCAGCAATAAAGGTCGGGCGTCTTTATCCAGCCTCAGCGTGCCTTTGGCCTGCAACAGGGTCGAAAACAGGCCCAACAGAATAACCCGGTGCGTACGTCCGCCGGGTTTATCAATCATGCGGTTAATAATGTCCAGATAGCGCCAGCTCCGTTGTTCGTTATTGGAGCGACGGCGCATCAGACGGTAACGGGACTGGCCAGCCCCCTGCTCGGAAAAATAGTGCTCCAACAACTGCACCATGGCCGATAACCCCTGGCGGATCTGCCCGTCGGTCAGGTTTTGCGGTCGGGTAGCCAGCTCACGCGCCAGAAAATCCAGTTGGCGGGCGGTGACTTCGACGTCCGCCGAATCCGGCACGGTACCGTTGCGGATCCGTCGCATAAACCGCGCGTCGCGCAGACGCAGTACCGGCATCAGGCGCACAAGATGCCTCGCCTGATCGTTAATGTCATCGAGAGGTAATGGATGGCCGTCGCCGTCAAGAAAACTGCGCAAGGTCAGAACGCTACCGTCATCCGCACACTCGCCTTCCAGACGATAAAAAATGCGGTGATAGCCATCCTGGCACGGCGTCCAGCTGGCTTCCAGAGGGCGATAGCGACGTACCCGGTGACGACCCGGCTGGGATTCACGAAACGTCAGGATAATGTGCAGGTGGTGTTCCCGGCCCTGTATATCGCCCGGCGGGAACCAGAAATCCTCGCGGACAAAATGATACAAGTCTGGCTCCGGCGACAGCAGCAGGGTTAAGGCATCCAGCAGACTGGATTTACCCCACGCGTTCTCCCCAATCAGCACGTTGCTCTGCTCCAGCATCAACGACAGACGGTTAATACCACGAAATCCAACAATCTCAACGCGTTCGAGAATCATATAGCCTCCGGAAATGCTAACTTTTTCCTTCAAGTTATCAGGAGTATAACGGCAAGCGGGTGCTCAGGACACCCGATATCAATCTGGCGTGAATCGCAAAAGCAAAAAAAATAAGAATATTCTTCTTATGTTTTCTCCTGAATATAATTTCAGAACTTAATCATCGTCCTTTCGCTAGTTGGACTATGCTTCATTCATCCAAGATTCAAAAAGGAATCGCAACATATTGCCTTAAATCAAATTTTTTCATCAATTTAACTGGCGAAGGGATGATATTTTTTTCTAAAATACCCGCTCTTTCATCATCGTCCCTTTTAGCGATGAATTACCGGGCAAGGAATACGAACCCGGAACTTTTAATTGAGGTGGTTATGTTCAGGAAATTAGCAGCTGAATTCTTCGGTACGTTTTGGCTCGTTTTTGGTGGGTGCGGTAGTGCAGTGCTGGCAGCCGCATTCCCGGAATTGGGAATTGGATTTGCCGGTGTCGCGCTGGCATTCGGCCTGACCGTATTAACCATGGCATTCGCCGTGGGTCATATTTCAGGTGGGCATTTTAACCCGGCGGTAACCTTCGGTTTATGGGCTGGCGGTCGTTTCCCGGCAAAAGATGTTATTGGTTACGTTATTGCTCAGGTTGTAGGCGGTATTGTTGCAGCAGCGGCGCTGTATCTTATTGCCAGCGGTAAAGCAGGTTTTGATGCAACGGCCAGTGGTTTTGCTTCAAACGGCTTTGGTGAACATTCACCAGGCGGTTATTCCATGCTTTCTGCCGTCGTCATTGAAATTATTCTGACCGCAGGCTTCTTATTAGTGATCCACGGCGCGACCGATAAACATGCTCCGGCAGGTTTTGCACCTATCGCAATTGGTCTGGCGTTAACTCTGATCCACTTGATCAGTATTCCAGTCACCAACACCTCCGTAAACCCGGCACGTAGTACCGCAGTAGCCATTTTCCAGGGCGGCTGGGCATTGCAACAATTGTGGTTCTTCTGGGTAATGCCGATTATCGGTGGGGTACTCGGCGGCCTTATTTACCGCACTCTGCTGGAAAAACGCGATTAATCGCTAACAAAAAAGGCCTGGCGCAAGTCAGGTCTTTTTTATCCTCTCTATATTTCCTTTTATTTGCAACTTTACTCCCCTCTTTGCTTTGAGTAGTGTGTGCTAGCGCATTTCGTCTTACTTCTCAGCAAGGATCTGGTTTTCATGTTTTCAGGGCTGTTAATCATTCTGGTTCCCCTTATTGTGGGCTACCTTATTCCGCTCCGGCACAGGACTGCATTACAACTTATCAATCGCCTGTTGAGCTGGATCGTCTACCTTATTCTCTTTTTTATGGGTATTAGCCTGGCGTTTCTGGATAATCTCGCCAGCAACCTGTTAGCTATTCTTCATTATTCTGCAGTCAGCGTGACGGTCATTATACTGTGTAATATTGCGGCGCTGTTCTGGCTGGAGCGTTCGCTGCCCTGGAGACACAACCACAAGCAAGAAAAGCTCCCCTCGCGAATTGCAATGGCGCTTGAGTCGCTCCAGCTTTGCGGCGTCGTCGTCATCGGTTTCCTGCTCGGCCTCACTGGGCTTTCCATTCTGCAGCATGCCACCGAAGCCAGCGAATATACGTTAATCTTTTTACTGTTCCTGGTGGGGATCCAACTGCGCAACAGCGGTATGACCTTAAAGCAAATTGTGCTGAACCGTCGGGGGATGATCGTGGCCGTCGTCGTCGTCGCCAGTTCGATGCTGGCGGGGGTTATCAATGCATTGATCCTCGGTCTGCCGCTGAAAACCGCGCTGGCGATGGCATCAGGTTTTGGCTGGTATTCCCTGTCCGGTATTCTGTTGACCGAATCGTTCGGACCCGTAATTGGTAGTGCCGCCTTCTTTAACGACCTGGCCCGTGAACTGATCGCCATTATGTTGATTCCAGGAATGGTGGGCCGCAGCCGCTCTACCGCGCTGGGATTATGCGGGGCGACATCAATGGATTTCACCCTGCCCGTTTTACAACGCAGCGGCGGCCTGGAAATGGTCCCGGCAGCCATCGTCCACGGCTTTATTTTGAGTCTGTTAGTGCCCCTGCTGATGGCGTTTTTCTCCGCCTGACGCCCGGGCAAATACCTCTCTGGCGGTAGTCAGCTACCGCCAAAATTGCGCTAAATCAATCTCCCTGCAAGTAGTAGCAGAAATCCCTTTTATCCCTACGCGCACAGGCATAATCTTAAACATGTATATTAAATATAACTTTAAAAGGTGTGACCATGTTTTGTGTGCAATGTGAACAAACCATCCGTACTCCGGCAGGAAACGGCTGCTCTTACGCGCAGGGTATGTGCGGTAAAACGGCTGAAACCTCCGATTTGCAGGATCTGCTGATTGCTTCCCTACAAGGTCTGTCTGCATGGGCTGTTAAAGCACGTGAATACGGCATCATCGACCATGAGGTTGATAACTTTGCGCCGCGTGCGTTCTTCTCCACGCTGACTAACGTAAACTTCGATTCCCCGCGTATTGTTGGCTATGCCCGTGAAGCTATCGCCATGCGCGACGCCCTGAAAGCACAATGCCTGAACATCGACGCGAACGCAGCTGTCACCAACCCGATGGCCGATCTGCAACTGGTCAGCGACGATCTGGGCGACCTGCAACGTCAGGCCGCTGAATTCACCCCGAATAAAGACAAAGCGACCATCGGCGATAATATCCTCGGCCTGCGTCTGCTGTGTCTGTACGGCCTGAAAGGTGCGGCAGCTTACATGGAGCACGCCCACGTTCTTGGTCAGTACGACAACGATATCTATGCTCAGTACCACAAAATCATGGCGTGGCTGGGTACCTGGCCTTCCGATATGAACGCTCTTCTGGAGTGTTCAATGGAAATCGGCCAGATGAACTTCAAAGTGATGAGCATTCTGGACGCCGGTGAAACCACTAAATACGGTCACCCGACCCCGACTCAGGTCAACGTAAAAGCAACCGAAGGTAAGTGCATCCTGATCTCCGGTCACGACCTGAAAGATTTGTACAACCTGCTTGAGCAGACTGAAGGCACCGGTGTTAACGTTTATACCCACGGTGAAATGCTGCCAGCACACGGCTATCCGGAACTGCGTAAGTTCAAACACCTAATCGGTAACTACGGCAGCGGCTGGCAGAATCAGCAGGTTGAATTCGCCCGCTTCCCTGGCCCAATCGTGATGACTTCTAACTGCATCATCGACCCAACCGTTGGCGCCTACGACGACCGTATCTGGACCCGTAGCATCGTCGGCTGGCCGGGCGTGAGCCACCTTGAAGGTGACGATTTCGGTCCGGTTATCGCACAGGCGCAGCAGATGGCTGGCTTCCCGTACAGTGAAATTCCGCACCTGATCACCGTAGGTTTCGGTCGTCAGACCCTGCTGGGCGCTGCTGATACCCTGATCGACCTGGTGAGCCGCGAAAAACTGCGTCACATCTTCCTGGTTGGCGGTTGTGACGGCGCACGTGGTGAACGTAACTACTTCACCGACTTCGCCACCAGCGTACCAGACGACTGCCTGATTCTGACCCTTGCTTGCGGTAAATACCGTTTCAACAAACTGGAATTCGGCGATATCGAAGGTCTGCCGCGTCTGGTCGATGCCGGTCAGTGTAACGATGCCTACTCTGCCATTATCCTGGCGGTCACCCTGGCAGAGAAACTGGGCTGTGGCGTGAACGATCTGCCGCTGTCTCTGGTGCTCTCCTGGTTCGAACAGAAAGCGATTGTTATTCTGCTGACCCTGCTGTCTCTGGGCGTGAAAAACATCGTCACTGGCCCGACTGCGCCTGGTTTCTTCACACCGGATTTGCTGGCAGTTCTCAACGAGAAATTTGGTCTGCGTTCCGTGACCACCGTTGAAGAAGACATGAAGCAACTGCTGAGCGCGTAAGGAGTAAAGAATGACAATGCCAACTCATCAGTGCCCATGGCGGATGCAGGTTCACCACATCCATCAGGAAACGCCGGATGTATGGACAATTTCGTTGCTGTGCCACGATTATTATCCTTACCGCGCCGGGCAGTATGCACTGGTCAGCGTACGTAATTCAGCGGATACGCTGCGTGCTTACACCATTTCCTCAACACCGGGCGTTAGCGAGTACATTACGTTGACCATCCGCCGGATTGACGATGGCGCAGGTTCACAGTGGCTAACCCGCGACGTGAAGCGCGGCGACTATATCTGGCTGTCCGATGCCATGGGTGAGTTCACCTGTGAAGATAAAGCGGAAGACAAGTTCCTGATGCTGGCCGCAGGCTGTGGCGTTACGCCAATCATGTCAATGCGTCGCTGGTTGGCAAAGTACCGCCCGCAAGCGAATGTACAGGTAATCTTTAACGTTCGCTCGCCGCAAGATGTCATTTTTGCCGACGAGTGGCGTGAATATCCGGTGACATTAGTTGCTGAAAATAATGCCACCGAAGGTTTTGTTTCTGGCCGACTGACTACCGAACTGCTGAAAAGCGTACCGGATCTGACCTCGCGTACAGTGATGACCTGTGGCCCGGCACCGTATATGGATCTGGTCGAGAAAGAAGTCAAAGCACTGGGTGTGACGCGCTTCTTTAAAGAGCAGTTCTTCACACCTGTTGCCGAAGCCGCCACCAGTGGTCTGAAGTTTACCAAGCTACAGCCGGCGAAAGAGTTCTATGCGCCGGTGGGCAGTACGCTGCTGGAAGCGCTGGAAAGCAACAAGGTTCCGGTTGTCGCCGCATGCCGTGCAGGCGTTTGCGGCTGCTGCAAAACCAAAGTGGTTGACGGTAACTACACGGTCAGCAGCACCATGACGCTGACCGACGCAGAAATCGCTGAAGGTTATGTGCTGGCCTGTTCCTGCCATCCGCAGGGTGATTTAGTGCTGGCGTAATTGGCCGGTATCTGATGTGCAAAAGGCTGCCTGGCTGTACCGGGTGGCCTTTTTTTATGCTCTCAGGCGCTGCAAAATTCTGATATTTTCACTCTACCCGGCAAAATACCTCCTTCCCCCCGTGAATTATCGACCACACTTACCCTTCGCAGATTAAGCATAATCCCCGACTACCACGTCGAACTTTCTACAAGGATCCCCATGAAAAAAGTGGCCATTGTCGGCGTCGGTCCCACCGGGATTTATACGTTTCATGCCCTGGTTGAGCGCGGTGAACCGCTGGAAATAGAGCTTTATGAGCAAGCTGAAGAGGCGGGCGTTGGCATGCCTTATAACAGCGACAACAACGCAGACTTCATGCTGGCAAATATAGCCAGCATAGAGATCCCACCGATTTATATCAGTTATCTGACGTGGCTACAGAATCAAAGTGATGACTATCTGGCGCAGTTTCGGATTGAACGTAATTCTTTGCATGAACGGCAATTTTTGCCCCGCGTGATCCTCGGTGACTATTATCGCGATCGTTTATTCGCTATCGTCGAGAAAGCGCGAGGCTCAGGCTTCACGATTAGCATAAACGAATTAAGCAAAGTCACCGACCTGCAAGCGACCCCGAATGGGGTCTCTCTGTGGATCAATCATGCTTTACAGCCTGTCGAGGTGGACTTCGCCGCTATCGCCACCGGTCATCTGTGGCCTGAAACGGATGTACAGACACGGAAGTTTTTCCCCAGCCCGTGGACCGGTCTGATGGACGTCCAGATTAGCGCTTGCCGGGTAGGAATTCTCGGCACCTCGCTCAGCGCGATTGACGCAGCGATGGCCGTGGCCTGCCAACACGGAGCCTTCACCACCGGGGCTGATAACGCACTCCAGTTTATCTGTAAATCCGACAGCCAAAGCCTGAAGCTGACCCTAATGTCGCGCAACGGTGTGCTGCCTGAAGCGGATTTTTACTGCCCTCTGCCCTATGAATCGTTGAATATCGCAACGCCTGAAGCAATTGAAGACGTCATTGTCCATGGGCAAAAAGGATTACTGGACCGCATTTTCCGGATTATTGTGCAACAACTGCAAGATGCAGCTCCGCAATGGAGCCAAGAGATAGCACTTGAGACGCTCAACGCCGATACATTCCCCGAGGCCTACTTTGCCGACAGGCTTGAGCACGAACCTTTTGAATGGGCGAAGCGCAACCTGATTGAAGTTGAACGCAACAAACAGGAACAGCGTACCGTCGCGTGGCGCTATACCCTGCTGCGGCTACACGAGGTAATCGAAGAGATCGTCCCACATCTTGATCCGCCTGATGAAAAGCGCTTTAAGCAAGGACTGGCGCGCGTGTTTATCGATAATTATGCGGCAATCCCGTCTGAATCAGTCCGCCGACTGCTGGCGCTGCACGACGCCGGGCTGATTGAGATCCTCACACTTGGTGCGGATTATGAGCGTACGAATGAGCAGGAAATGACGGTAATTTACCACCACGGTCGACGCAGCGAATTCGATGTGTTTATTGACGCCCGAGGGCAACGGGCATTGCAGAGCAAAGATATCCCTTTCCCAACGCTACGCCATCAACTGCTGGCCTGTGGCGATGAGATCCCGGACATCGGCGAAGATTACACGCTGCAAGCGCCGGAAAACGCCCGCAATCGCATCGCTTTTGGCGGGCTGCCGTGGTTGATGCACGATCGTCCGTTTATTCAGGGACTGGTTGTCAGTGCTGAAATAGGCGCCGCGATGGCAAGGGCATTGACGCAGCGAGCGCTGAGACGTCGGCACAAACTATGGAACAGTGATGACATATAGATTAGCGACAGATTGAACGGCGAGGCGGGCAAACCGTTAGCGCCCCCCGCCTCGGTATTGACTCTCAAATGGTAACTATCGCCAGGCAGAATTTCCTGCAACGGAGTAACGCCCCGCCCCCAAAAACGCCACGGCCAGCGCACCGATGAAGAAATACACCAGACTTTCAATCGCCCATGCACCGGTTTTATCCAGTGTCCAGGTTTCGCCCATCCCGACCATCAGCCATGCCACAACCATCGTAAACGCCAGCCCCAACGCTGCCGGACGCGTCAGGATGCCTAGAATAATCAGACACGGCGCTACAACCTCTCCCAGCAGAACGCCGTACGCAATAAAGCCCGGGAAACCTTTCGCTATCAACATACCGCTGATGCCATCAATACCAGCAAACAGTTTATGCAGCCCATGAAACAGCATCAGCCCACCGACGGCAAGGCGTAACAAAAACTTGCCAAAATCTTCGTGAGCCAGTACCCGGTTAACTGTATTTAATAGTTTTATAACCATTTGAATTTATTCCTTGTTTCACCATGTCCAATAACAAACTACGCTTAATACAGATTAAATGAAACCTGCCGGAAATAAGGGGTAATGAGAAGCATAACGATTATCTTCATCTAAACTTGTAACCGGTATCACATTAGAGGAGAAGGAAAACCATGAAACAAACGGTTGCCGCTTTTATTGCTAAAACACTCGAACAAGCTGGCGTTAAACGTATTTGGGGTGTGACGGGAGACTCGCTCAATGGCCTTAGTGACAGTCTGAATCGTATGGGCACGATTGACTGGATGCCAACCCGCCATGAAGAGGTTGCCGCTTTTGCCGCAGGCGCAGAAGCCCAACTGACCGGTGAGCTGGCCGTCTGTGCCGGCTCATGCGGACCGGGAAACCTGCACCTGATTAACGGCCTGTTTGATTGCCACCGCAACCATGTCCCGGTGCTGGCGATTGCCGCGCATATTCCCTCCAGTGAGATAGGCAGCGGTTATTTTCAGGAGACCCACCCGCAGGAGTTGTTCCGTGAATGTAGCCACTATTGCGAGCTGGTCTCCAGCCCTGAGCAGATCCCCCAGGTGCTGGCTATAGCTATGCGTAAAGCGGTGCTCAACCGTGGCGTCTCCGTGGTGGTATTACCCGGTGACGTGGCGCTGAAGCCCGCCCCTGAAAGCGCCACCACGCACTGGTATCATGCGCCGCTCCCGGTAGTCACCCCGGAAGAGGAAGAGCTGAGAAAACTGGCGCAACTGCTGCGCTACTCCAGCAACATCGCCCTGATGTGCGGCAGCGGCTGCGCCGGTGCGCATAAAGAGCTGGTTGAGTTTGCGGCTAAAATCAAAGCCCCGATCGTGCACGCTCTGCGCGGGAAAGAGCATGTTGAGTACGATAACCCCTATGACGTGGGTATGACCGGGCTGATTGGCTTTTCATCCGGCTTCCATACCATGATGAATGCCGACACGCTGATCCTGCTCGGTACCCAGTTCCCCTATCGCCCGTTCTACCCCACCGACGCCAAAATTATTCAGATTGATATCAATCCGGCGAGTATTGGCGCGCACAGTAAAGTTGATATGGCGCTGGTAGGCGATATTAAATCCACGTTGCGCGCCCTACTACCTCTGGTGGAAGAGAAAACCGAGCGGCAGTTCCTGGACAAAGCACTGGAGCACTACCGCGAGGCGCGCAAAGGGCTGGATGATTTAGCCAAACCCAGCGATAAAGCCATTCACCCGCAATATCTGGCGCAACAGATCAGCCACTTTGCCGCTGACGATGCCATCTTTACCTGCGACGTTGGCACGCCAACGGTGTGGGCAGCACGCTATCTGAAAATGAACGGCAAACGTCGCCTGCTCGGATCGTTTAACCACGGGTCGATGGCTAATGCCATGCCGCAGGCACTCGGCGCACAAGCGACCGAACCAGGACGTCAGGTTGTGGCAATGTGCGGTGACGGCGGCTTTAGCATGCTGATGGGCGATTTTCTGTCGGTGGTACAAATGAAGTTACCGGTGAAGATTATTGTCTTCAACAACAGCGTGCTGGGATTTGTGGCGATGGAGATGAAAGCTGGTGGTTATCTGACTGACGGCACCGAACTGCACGACACGAATTTCGCGCGGATTGCCGAGGCCTGTGGCATCACGGGCATTCGCGTGGAGAAATCTTCAGAGGTTGATGAGGCGCTGCAAAGGGCGATGTCAATTGACGGCCCGGTGCTGGTCGATGTGGTGGTGGCGAAAGAAGAGCTGGCGATCCCGCCGCAGATCAAACTCGAACAAGCCAAAGGTTTTAGCCTGTATATGCTGCGCGCAATCATCAGCGGACGCGGTGATGAAGTGATCGAACTGGCGAAAACTAACTGGCTCAGGTAAAACAGAGGGCATTACCTCACTTAAAAAGGAATGCCCGTGATTGATTTACGCAGTGATACCGTCACCCGACCCAGTCGCGCCATGCTCGAAGAGATGATGGCCGCCCCGGTCGGGGACGACGTCTACGGTGATGATCCTACCGTTAATGCCCTCCAGCAATACGCGGCCGAGCTTTCTGGCAAAGAAGCCGCCATTTTCTTACCTACCGGCACTCAGGCGAACCTGGTTGCACTGCTCAGCCATTGTCAGCGCGGCGAAGAGTATATCGCCGGTCAGGGCGCGCATAACTATCTCTACGAAGCGGGTGGCGCAGCGGTGCTCGGCAGCATTCAACCGCAACCCATCGATGCCGCGCCGGATGGCTCCCTGCCGCTGGACAAAGTGGCAGCAAAAATCAAAGCAGACGATATCCATTTTGCCCGCACCCGTCTGCTCAGTCTGGAAAACACGCATAACGGCAAAGTTCTGCCGCGCGAGTATCTGAAAGAGGCCTGGGAATTCACCCGGGAGCGCAATCTTGCCCTGCACGTCGACGGCGCGCGTATTTTTAACGCCATCGTCGCCTATGGCTGTGAGCTTAAAGATGTCACGCAATACTGCGACTCGTTCACCATTTGTCTTTCCAAAGGTCTGGGAACGCCGGTAGGCTCGCTGCTGGTCGGCAGCCACGAGTACATCAAGCGTGCCATTCGCTGGCGCAAAATGACCGGCGGCGGCATGCGCCAGGCGGGTATTTTGGCGGCGGCCGGACTGTATGCGCTGAAAAATAACGTGGCGCGTTTGCAGGAAGACCATGACAACGCCGCCTGGATGGCGGAGCAACTGCGCGAAGCAGGGGCGGACGTCATGCGCCACGACACCAACATGCTGTTTGTTCGCGTTGGCGAAGAGCACGCGGCCGCGCTGGGTGAATATATGAAAGCGCAGGGTGTGCTGATTAACGCCTCCCCGATTGTGCGCCTGGTGATGCATCTGGACGTATCACGTGAACAACTTGCTGAAGTCGTCGCCCACTGGCGCGCTTTTTTAACCCAATAAGGAGATGGGCGTGCCGCAACGGATTTTGGTTCTTGGCGCCAGTGGCTACATTGGTCAGCATTTGGTACAGGCGCTCAGTCAGCAAGGGCATCAGGTGTTGGCTGCGGCACGTCGCATTGAACGACTGGAAAAGCAGCAACTGGCCAACGTCAGTTGCCATAAAGTCGATTTGAATTGGCCAGATAATCTCACCCCGCTGCTGGCGGGTGTTGATACGGTTTATTACCTGGTCCATGGCATGGGTGAAGGCGGTGATTTTATCGCCCACGAACGTCAGGTGGCGATGAACGTCCGCGATGCACTGCATAATACACCGGTCAAACAGCTTATTTTCTTGAGCTCATTACAGGCTCCCCGGCATGAACAATCCGATCATCTGCGTGCGCGACAGATAACCGCAGATACTCTGCGTGAATCAGGCGTGCCAATGACGGAATTGCGTGCGGGCATTATCGTGGGGGCAGGTTCCGCTGCCTTTGAAGTGATGCGCGACATGGTCTACAACCTGCCCGTACTCACCCCTCCGCGCTGGGTGCGCTCACGAACCACACCCATCGCGCTGGAGAATTTGATGTACTACCTGGTGGCGTTGTTGGATCATCCCACGCAACATCACCGCGTACTCGAAGCAGCCGGCCCGCAGGTGTTGAGCTATCAGGAACAGTTCGAGCATTTTATGGCGGTCAGCGGTAAACATCGCCTGCTCATCCCCATCCCCTTCCCTACCCGCTGGATTTCGGTCTGGTTTTTAAACGTCATTACGTCAGTGCCGCCAACCACGGCCAAAGCGCTGATCCAGGGCTTAAAACACGACCTGCTGGCAGATGACACCGAACTACGTGCGCTGATCCCGCAAAAGCTGATTGCCTTTGATGACGCGGTGCGCAGTACGTTGAAGGAAGAAGAGAAGCTGGTCAACTCCAGCGACTGGGGTTACGACGCACAGGCGTTTGCCCGCTGGCGTCCAGAATATGGCTATTTCGCCAAACAAGCTGGCTTTAGCGTTGAAACCTCCGCCAGTAAAAAAGCACTGTGGCAGGTAGTGAATCGACTCGGCGGCAAAGAAGGCTATTTCTTTGGCAATATTCTATGGAAGACGCGCGCGGCGTTGGACCTGCTGGTCGGCCATAAGCTGGCAAAAGGTCGTCCCGAACACCCACTATTGCAAGTTGGCGACACCGTTGATAGCTGGAAAGTCATCATCGTTGAGCCGGAGAAACAGCTGACGCTGCTGTTTGGGATGAAAGCGCCGGGATTGGGTCGCCTGAGCTTCACACTGGAAGATAAAGGCGATCATCGACGCATTGATGTACGCGCCTGGTGGCATCCACACGGTATGCCTGGCCTCTTCTACTGGCTGTTGATGATCCCCGCCCACCTGTTCATTTTCAGGGGGATGGCGAAGCGTATAGCCAAACTTGCAGAACAAATCACAGACTAATGATAAAAAGAGCCTGTATTCTTTCATGTTTCCCATTGCATACAGGCGTATTTCACGGAAGAATGCGCACGACGTTTTTTAAACACAGTGGATTGATATGAAGGTACTGGTTACCGGAGCCACCAGCGGCTTGGGCCGAAACGCGGTTGAGTTTTTATGCAGCAAAGGCGTCAGCGTCAGAGCCACCGGTCGCAACGAAGCGATGGGCAAGCTGCTGGAGAAAATGGGCGCAGAGTTTGTGCATGCGGATTTGACCGAGCTGGTTTCTTCGCAAGCAAAAGTGATGCTTGCCGGCATCGACACGCTGTGGCACTGCTCCAGTTTTACCTCACCGTGGGGAACTCAGGAAGCCTTCGATCTGGCCAACGTTCGCGCAACTCGCCGTCTGGGCGAGTGGGCCGTGGCCTGGGGCGTTCGCAACTTCATTCATATCTCCTCGCCGTCGCTCTATTTTGATTATCACCACCATCGCGATATCAAAGAGGACTTTCGCCCGCACCGCTTCGCCAATGAATTTGCCCGCAGCAAAGCAGCTGGCGAAGACGTGATCGCGTTGCTGGCGCAGGCCAACCCGCAGACGCGTTTTACGGTATTGCGTCCGCAAAGCCTGTTCGGACCACACGATAAGGTCTTTATCCCGCGCCTGGCCCATATGATGTACCACTATGGCAGCATCCTGTTGCCGCACGGCGGAAGTGCGCTGGTAGATATGACCTACTACGAAAATGCAGTGCACGCGATGTGGCTGGCAAGTCAGCAAGCCTGCGATAAGCTGCCGTCAGGTCGCGCGTACAACATTACCAACGGCGAGCATCGCACTCTGCGCAGCATTGTGCAGAAGCTCATCGACGAGCTGAATATTGATTGTCGGATCCGCTCCGTTCCCTACCCGATGCTGGACATGATTGCCCGCAGCATGGAGCGTTTAGGCAATAAATCGGCAAAAGAGCCAAAGCTGACGCATTACGGCGTCTCGAAGCTAAATTTTGATTTTACGCTGGATACTACCCGCGCTCAGGAAGAGTTGGGTTATCAGCCCATTGTGACGCTGGATGCAGGGATTGAACGTACCGCGGCCTGGCTGCGCGACCACGGTAAGCTGCCGCGTTAACCATTGCCGGATGGCGGCGCAAGCGCCATCAGGCATTGGTATTCTGCGTTAACCCTGCCCGTATTTTTCCAGTAACGCTTCGGCAATCGCCTGAGTTTCTGCATCCGCCACGCCGTTCCACAGCGTCGGGCGGAAGTGCATCTGGAAGGCCATAATCACCCGCTGCTGTTCGCGCGGCGTCATATCAGATTTTATCTCATAGCCGTAACGCGACAGCAGATCGAGTAAAGATTCGGTTGCTACCGGCGTATGAGGCGCTCGTCCGGCAAGATAAAATGCTACGCGCTGAGTGTCCGGCCACGCGCCAATTCCCTGTTCGGCCAGCACTTTCCATGGGAAAAGCGGTCCAGGATCGTCCTTACGTTGCGGCGCGATATCCGCATGGGCTACCACGTTCTGCGGTTTTATGTCGTAGCGGGCGATAATATCTTTCGCCAATGGGATCAGCGCCTGAATCTGCGCGGGTTCAAACGGCGCAAAATATTTTATCCCTGCCGATTTTTGCCAGCCACGGTTTTCCAGCTCAATGCCAATTGAGGTATCGTTAATACGCGTAGCGCCACGCCAGAAGCTAATCCCCGCATGCCAGGCCAGATCTTTTTCCGGCACCAGTTGCCAGATACGCGGTTTGCCGCGGTAGAGTGGCGGCACAGCCGGGATCAAATAGTGCGAGCTGACGTTTTTATCGGTCAGCGTAGCCAGAGAAGAGTCAAAATCATCGGCCGTGTAATGGATAACCAGCACTTTAATGCGTGGATAAGCAGCCTGTGCCTGACGGCGGGTATCTAACTGATACCCGTCTTTGTCGACAATCCCTTTTTCGCCAGCACATCCCACCAGCAACAGCGTAAATGCCAGCAGACACAACAGACGCTTCATCGGCGAGTTTTCACCGCGGTACCGCTGACGCTCACCATCAGCATACTGCCGTCTTTGCCCACGGTTTCGTAATCAATATCAATACCGACCACCGCATCAGCACCCAGCGCTTTGGCCTGTTCGCCCAGTTCCTGGAAAGCAATTTCACGCGCTTTACGCAGCTCTTTTTCATACGCGCCGGAGCGACCGCCGACAATATCGCGAATGCCGGCGAAAAAATCGCGGAAAATATTCGCGCCTAAAATGGCTTCGCCAGTCACAACACCGCAGTATTCCACGATGCTCTGCCCTTCCAGCGTAGGGGTAGTCGAAAACTGCATGGTTAATCTCCTTTTTGCGCTAAGAGCACGATCTCAAAAGCATTATCGAACCAATCCACTATCATTGAAAGGATATATTCTATCAACGTAGAACACTAATAGTAGAAAGCTAATAAGGAAATCATTATGCGCTACTCGAAACTCTCTCTGCTGGTTCCATTTGCACTACTTCTCAGCGCCTGTACGACCGTGACGCCGGTCTATAAAGATAACGGCACGCGTAGCGGTTCATGCGTAGAAGGCGGGCCAGACAGCGTGGCTCAACAATTCTATGATTACCGTATTCAGCATCGAAACAATGATCTTACCCCACTTCGTCCATACCTTAGCGACAACCTGGCTAAACTGCTGACCGACGCCAGCCGCGATAATGCACACCGCGACCTGTTTAACAGCGATCCGTTCTCCAGTCGGGCTACGTTACCGGACAGTGCCAGCGTCGCCAGCGCATCGACTATTCCGAATAGTGATGCACGCAACATTCCGCTACGCGTAGAGCTGAAACAGGGTGACCAGAGTTGGCGTGATGAAGTGCTGATGATCCGCGAAGGCCAGTGCTGGGTCGTTGATGATGTACGCTATCTGGGCGGCAGCGTACACGCGCCAGCCGGGACGTTGCGCCAGTCTGTCGAAAACCGTTAATCGCGCCATTTACTCGCCCAAATCATAACCCCCATTAATTGTCTGGCATTCTGCATAGAATGCCGACAATTATTCTTGCCCACTGGTGGCCTCGCTATTTTGTGCTATGTTTAGAGAAGAATGCGGTTTGCATTTAACTTTTAACGCATAAATATTGCATAACTATTCTGTCAAAGGTAGTATCTGCGGCTTCAATAGCTATCAGACTGCCAGTATCGAGTGTCAATGAGTATTCAATTAAACGGCATTAACTGCTTCTACGGCGCACATCAGGCGCTGTTCGATATCACGCTGGATTGCCCTCAGGGTGAAACACTGGTGTTACTTGGCCCAAGTGGAGCCGGGAAAAGCTCGCTACTGCGCGTACTCAACCTGCTTGAGATGCCGCGCTCGGGCACGCTCTCTATTGCTGGTAACCGTTTCGACTTCACGAAAACCCCGTCAGATAAAGCCATTCGGGATCTGCGTCAAAACGTGGGCATGGTCTTCCAGCAATATAATCTTTGGCCGCATCTCACGGTGGTGCAGAACCTGATTGAAGCGCCCTGCCGCGTACTGGGGCTGACGAAAGAGCAAGCGATGGCGCGTGCCGAGAAACTGCTGGAACGACTGCGTCTGAAGCCGTACAGCGATCGCTATCCACTGCATCTGTCCGGCGGCCAGCAGCAGCGTGTGGCCATTGCCCGCGCGTTGATGATGGAACCACAGGTGCTGCTGTTTGATGAGCCTACCGCAGCGCTTGACCCGGAAATCACCGCCCAAATCGTCAGCATCATTCGTGAGCTGGCGGAAACCAATATTACTCAGGTGATCGTCACCCACGAAGTGGAAGTTGCTCGTAAAACGGCCAGTCGCGTGGTGTACATGGAAAACGGTCATATCGTCGAGTTTGGGGATGCGAGCTGCTTTGCCAACCCGCAAACCGAAGCGTTTAAAAACTATCTTTCTCACTAAGATTCGGGACAATACAATGAAAAAAGTTCTGATTGCCGCGCTAATCGCAGGTTTTAGCCTTTCCGCTACCGCAGCCCAAACCATTCGTTTCGCCACCGAAGCGTCTTATCCTCCGTTTGAATCGATCGATGCTAACAACAAGATCGTAGGGTTTGACGTTGATCTGGCGAATGCGCTGTGTAAAGAGATTGACGCTACCTGTACCTTCACCAATCAGGCCTTCGACAGCCTGATCCCGAGCCTGAAATTCCGTCGTTTTGACGCGGTGATGGCCGGTATGGACATCACGCCTGAGCGTGAAAAACAGGTTCTGTTCACCACCCCTTACTACGACAACTCTGCGCTGTTTGTTGGCCAACAGGGTAAATACACCAGCATTGATCAGCTGAAAGGCAAAAAAGTCGGCGTTCAAAACGGGACGACGCACCAGAAATTCATCATGGATAAACATCCGGAAGTGACTACCGTGCCGTATGACAGCTATCAGAATGCCAAACTCGATCTGCAAAACGGTCGTATTGACGGCGTCTTTGGTGATACCGCAGTAGTAACAGAGTGGCTGAAAGACAATCCAAAACTGGCCGCGGTTGGCGACAAAGTCACTGATAAAGATTACTTCGGTACCGGTCTGGGCATCGCTGTGCGCCAGGGCAATACCGAGCTGCAGCAGAAATTTAACGCTGCGCTGGAAAAAGTGAAGAAAGATGGGACTTACGAGACCATCTACAACAAATGGTTCCAGAAGTAATATTTGATGAATGAATTTTTTCCTTTAGCAAGCGCCGCCGGGATGACCGTCGGCCTTGCCGTTTGTGCGCTGATCATTGGCCTTGCGCTCGCCATGTTTTTTGCCGTCTGGGAGTCAGTAAAATGGCGCCCGGTGGCATGGGCGGGCTCGGCCCTGGTCACCATCCTGCGCGGTCTGCCAGAAATTCTGGTGGTTCTGTTTATCTATTTCGGCTCCTCACAACTGCTGCTGACGCTGGCCGATGGCTTTACGATCAATCTCGGGTTTGTACAAATCCCGGTTCAGATGCAGATCGAAAACTTCGACGTCAGCCCGTTCCTGTGCGGTGTCATTGCACTGTCATTGCTGTATGCCGCTTACGCGTCGCAAACGCTGCGTGGCGCGCTGAAGGCCGTGCCACTCGGGCAATGGGAGTCAGGTCAGGCGTTAGGTTTGTCTAAAGCCGCGATCTTCTTTCGTCTGGTGATGCCGCAGATGTGGCGTCATGCCTTACCGGGACTGGGTAACCAGTGGCTGGTATTGCTGAAAGATACCGCGCTGGTCAGCCTTATCAGCGTGAACGATCTGATGCTGCAAACCAAGAGCATCGCTACCCGTACCCAGGAGCCGTTTACCTGGTACATTGTGGCGGCCGCTATTTACCTGGTGATTACGCTGGTGAGTCAGTACATTCTCAAACGCATTGACCTGCGCGCGACACGTTTTGAGCGGAGACCAGGCTGATGCTTGAGTATTTACCTGAATTGTTGAAAGGGCTGCATACAAGCCTGACGCTGACGGTCGCCTCCATCGTGGTTGCTCTGGTACTGGCGCTGATCTTCACCGTCATCCTGACGCTGAAAACGCCGGTACTGGTGTGGCTGGTTCGCGCTTATATCACGCTGTTTACCGGTACACCGCTGCTGGTGCAAATCTTCCTGATCTACTACGGACCAGGACAGTTTCCGGCATTGCAAGAATATCCGGTACTGTGGCATCTGCTCTCTGAACCCTGGTTATGCGCCTTAATTGCGCTGTCGTTAAACAGTGCTGCCTACACTACGCAACTGTTCTACGGCGCTATCCGTGCAATCCCGGAAGGCCAGTGGCAGTCCTGCGGTGCATTGGGGATGAGCAAAAAGGATACGCTGGCGATTCTGTTGCCGTACGCCTTTAAACGCGCCCTCTCCTCATATTCCAACGAAGTGGTGCTGGTATTTAAAAGTACCTCACTGGCTTACACCATCACCCTGATGGAAGTCATGGGTTATAGCCAACTGCTGTACGGCCGTACTTATGACGTTATGGTATTCGGTGCTGCGGGTGTTATTTACCTGATCGTCAACGGCTTGCTGACGCTGATGATGCGCTTAATCGAACGTAAAGCGCTGGCGTTTGAACACCGGAATTAAATCGGTATTTGTGCCTTTGTAGGTCGGATAAGGTCTAACACCGCCATCCGAAAAATGTGCATAAGCAAAAAATACAAAGACGGACAACAACCTAAATTGTCCGTCTTTTTTTATGCCATTAAAAATATTTAATCATTTTCATTGCATATAAATTCATTAAATGGCATTGTTAATCCACGCCGCAGACACGGTAAATAATCATAAGATTGACAGACGGGAGTTCCACCATGAAAAAGTTAGTACTGGCCGCATTACTTGCTACTTTCGCCGCTGGCGCCTCAGCTGCTGATAAAATTAGTTTCGGTGTATCAGCCACGTATCCGCCATTTGAATCACTGGACGCCAGCAATAATATTGTCGGTTTTGACATCGACCTGGCAACGGCGCTGTGCAAACAAATGCAGGCAGAATGTACTTTCACCAATCACGCTTTCGATAGCCTGATCCCCGCGCTGAAATTCAAGAAATATGATGCGGTTATTTCCGGAATGGATATCACACCTGAGCGTAGCAAGCAGGTTGCGTTTACTCAGCCTTACTATGCCAACTCCGCGCTGGTGATTGCGAAAAAAGACACCTATAAAACCTTTGCCGACCTGAAAGGTAAGCGCATCGGTATGGAAAACGGCACCACCCATCAGAAATACCTGCAGGATAAACATCCTGAGGTGAAAACCGTGGCCTACGATAGCTATCAGAATGCGATTATCGACCTGAAAAATGGCCGTATTGATGGCGTATTTGGCGATACTGCTGTGGTTAACGAGTGGCTGAAAACCAACCCGCAGTTAGGCGTAGCCACTGACAAAGTAACCGACCCGCAATACTTCGGTACTGGCCTTGGCATCGCGGTTCGCCCGGATAACAAAGCCCTGCTGGAAAAACTGAACAGCGCGCTGGCGGCAATCAAAGCTGACGGCACGTACCAGAAAATCAGCGATCAGTGGTTCCCGCAGTAACGTCTGCCCAATCTGAAAAGCCGCGCTCTGCGGCTTTTTTTATCTCTTCGCCTGCGCTTTCAGTCAGTTCTTACGCCATAAACACTTTCCTGGCATACACTTGTTAAAACGAAAAAAAGTGAGGCAAACGGATGATAGCGTTCCCTGCCAGTTTACTGATCCTCAATGGAAAAAGTGCTGATAATCTCCCCCTGCGTGATGCCATTGCGAAGCTTCGCGATGAAGGCGTGGAAATCCATGTTCGCGTGACCTGGGAAAAAGGCGATGCCCAACGCTACGTTGATGAAGCTCGTCAGCTAGGCGTTGAAACGGTGATTGCCGGCGGCGGCGACGGCACCATCAACGAAGTTTCGACGGCGCTGATCCAGTCGCAGGGCGACAATATTCCGGCGCTGGGTATTTTACCGTTGGGAACGGCAAATGATTTTGCCACCAGCGTGGGGATACCCGACGACCTCGATAAGGCGTTAAAGCTGGCTATCGCCGCAAATGCGACAGCGATCGATATGGTGCAGGTCAATGATAAAACCTGTTTTATCAACATGGCGACCGGCGGCTTCGGCACACGTATCACTACCGAAACGCCGGAAAAACTCAAAGCTGCGTTGGGTGGCGTATCATACTTTATCCACGGATTAATGCGCATGGATACGCTCAAACCCGACGTCTGCGATATTCGTGGGGAAGATTTTCACTGGCAAGGTAAGGCGCTGGTGATTGGTATCGGTAATGGTCGTCAGGCTGGAGGCGGGCAACAGCTTTGCCCAACGGCGCTGATCAACGATGGTCTGTTGCAACTGCGCATTTTTACCGGCGAAGAACTGTTGCCAGGGCTGCTTTCGGCGTTAACGCAATCCGAAGACAACCCTAACATCATCGAGGGCGCATCATCGTGGTTTGATATCCGCGCCCCACACGAAATTACCTTTAATCTTGACGGCGAACCGCTCAGCGGACAGGAGTTTCATATTGAAATCCTGCCTGAGGCGTTACGTTGCAGACTGCCGCCGGGTTGTCCACTGTTGCGCTAACACAACGACACCCCGGCTGTAATCAGGCGATGGTAACTTTGCTGTCCAGATAAACATCCTGCACGGCGTTAATCAGCTTAACGCCGTCGGCCATGGTTTTCTTGAATGCTTTGCGTCCAAGAATCAGCCCCATGCCGCCTGCTCGTTTGTTAATCACCGCCGTACGTACCGCATCACTGAGATCGGTTTCGCCGCCAGCCGCGCCGCCGGAGTTAATTAACCCGGCGCGCCCCATATAACAGTTCGCCAGTTGATAACGTACCAGGTCAATTGGATTCTCGCTGGTCAACTTAGTGTAGACGCGATCGTCGGTGTAGCCAAAATTAACCGCTTTATACCCACCGTTATTTTCCGCCATTTTCTGCTTAACGATATCCGCTCCGATAGTGGCAGCCAGATGGTTAGCCTGTCCGGTAAGATCGGCAGAAACATGGTAATCCACGCCATCTTTTTTAAACGCGGAGTTACGCAGATACGCCCACAACACGGTAACCATACCCAGCTCATGGGCGCGCTCAAATGCGGCCGAAATCTCCTCAATCTGGCGACGGGACTCTTCTGAACCGAAATAGATGGTTGCCCCTACCGCAACCGCGCCCATATTGAACGCCTGCTCTACGCTGGCATACAGCGTCTGGTCGAACGTATTCGGATAGCTGAGCGTTTCGTTGTGGTTAATTTTAACGAGGAACGGAATGCGGTGCGCGTAGCGGCGGGAGACAGAAGCCAGCACGCCATAGGTCGATGCCACGCAGTTGCACCCTGCTTCGATAGCCAGCTCCACAATATTCTTCGGATCAAAGTACAGCGGGTTAGCCGCAAATGATGCCCCAGCGGAGTGCTCTACCCCCTGGTCCACCGGTAGAATCGACAGATACCCTGTCCCGGCCAGTCGCCCCGTGTTATACAGCGTCTGCATGTTACGCAGCACGGCAGGCGGCCGATTGTTATCCACCATCACACGGTCGACGTAATCATGTCCAGGCAGGTAAAGTTGATCAGAAGGAATGGTCATACAACGATGCTGTAAAAGGTTGTCGGCGTCTTTGCCAAGCAACTGCGCAATATCAGTCATAGCTATGCTCCCGTAATTTCCGATTTGAAACCGGAATGTGGATTGTCCTGACCCGACTTTTTGCGGGCAGCATTAAGCCTGGTACCGACTGCGCTTTTTTTCCATCTTTAGCGCACTTTTCAGCAACTTCTGCTGGCTCGATTCAGGAAGAAATAATGTTAAGGCGGTCAAATTTAGACCTCAAAGGTATTTTAAAGGTATTACCTGATGGTACTATCAATGCGTACCTTACCTGTCATGAAGGATTTAAAGATGAAAACTACAGTTAAGCTGTCGTTCATGATGTTTGTAGAGTGGTTTATCTGGGGCGCCTGGTTTGTACCGCTGTGGCTGTGGCTGAGTAAAAGCGGCTTTAGCGCCGGGGAGATCGGCTGGTCCTACGCTTGTACCGCGATCGCCGCGATCCTGTCGCCCATTCTGGTCGGTTCAATCACTGACCGCTTTTTCTCCGCGCAAAAAGTGCTGGCGGTGTTGATGTTCGTCGGCGCTATTCTGATGTACTTCGCCGCCCAGCAAACCACCTTCAGCGGATTCTTCCCGCTGTTACTGGCCTATTCGTTGACCTATATGCCGACGATTGCGCTGACTAACAGTATTGCTTTTGCCAACGTACCGGACGTTGAGCGTGATTTCCCGCGCATCCGAGTGATGGGAACCATCGGCTGGATTGCCTCTGGTTTGGCCTGTGGTTTCTTACCGCAAATGCTTGGCTATAGCGACATTTCACCCACCAATATTCCCCTGCTGATCACTGCCGGAAGCTCTGCACTGTTGGGCGTCTTTGCGTTCTTCTTACCGGATACGCCACCAAAAAGTACCGGTAAAATGGATTTCAAAGTCATGCTGGGTCTGGATGCGCTGATCCTGCTGCGCGATAAAAATTTCCTCGTCTTTTTCTTTTGTTCTTTCCTGTTTGCGATGCCACTGGCGTTCTATTACATCTTCGCCAACGGCTACCTGACAGAAGTCGGAATGAAAAACGCCACCGGTTGGATGACGCTGGGCCAGTTCTCTGAAATCTTCTTTATGCTGGCACTACCGTTTTTCACCAAACGCTTTGGCATTAAAAAGGTATTATTGCTTGGTCTTATTACTGCGGCGATCCGCTACGGATTTTTCGTTTACGGTGGTGCGGAAGAATATTTCACTTACGCCCTGCTGTTTCTCGGCATTCTGCTGCACGGTGTCAGTTACGACTTCTATTACGTCACGGCCTACATCTATGTCGATAAAAAAGCGCCGGTTCACATGCGCACCGCAGCGCAAGGGCTTATCACCCTCTGCTGTCAGGGATTCGGCAGCCTGCTCGGTTACCGTCTGGGCGGCGTGATGATGGAAAAAATGTTTGCTTACCAGGAACCGGTTAATGGTCTCACCTTTAACTGGGCTGGCATGTGGGGATTTGGCGCGGTCATGATTGCCGTCATTGCCGTGATGTTTATGATTTTCTTTCGCGAATCTGACAAAGAAATCACCGCCATTAAGGTGGACGATCGCGATGTAGCGTTGAAACAAGGGGAAGTAAAATGAAAGCAGAACGTATTCTCGGTGCTCTTTATGGGCAGGCGTTAGGGGATGCGATGGGCATGCCGTCGGAACTGTGGCCAAGAACCCGGGTTAAAGCCCATTTCGGTTGGATCGACAGTTTTTTGCCTGGTCCGGCGGAAAATAATGCTGCCTGCTACTTTAACCAGGCAGAGTTTACTGATGACACGTCTATGGCGTTGTGTCTGGCAGATGCCCTGCTTGAGTGCGACGGCGAGATTGTACCCGACGTTATCGGTCGCAATATTCTGGCCTGGGCAGAGCGTTTTGATGCCTTTAATAAAAACGTGCTCGGCCCGACCTCAAAAATTGCGCTCAAAGCCATTCGCGACGGCAAACCTGTCGCCGAACTGGAGAATAATGGCGTGACCAACGGTGCGGCAATGCGCGTTTCGCCACTGGGATGCCTGCTACCCGCCCGCAATCTTGATGCCTTTATCGATGATGTGGCATTGGCCTCCAGCCCGACGCATAAATCGGATCTGGCTATCGCGGGAGCCGTTGTCGTCGCGTGGGCGGTATCTCGCGCCATCGACGGAGGAACATGGTCGGAGATTGTCGATGCGCTGCCTGCCATTGCCCTTCACGCGCAGCAAAAGCGGATCACTACCTTTAGCGCCTCTCTCTCTGCACGCCTTGAGATGGCGCTGAAAATCGTCCGTGATGCCGACGGCATTGAGTCTGCCAGCGAACAGCTGTATCAGGTGGTGGGAGCCGGAACCAGTACGATTGAGTCCGTGCCTTGCGCCATCGCGATGGTCGAACTGGCGCAGACTGATCCCAATCGCTGCGCCATTCTGTGCGCGAACCTCGGCGGCGATACCGATACCATCGGAGCGATGGCTACCGCCATTTGTGGCGCGCTCCATGGCGTAAGTGCGATTAATCCGGTATTAAAACATGAACTGGATGCGGTTAATCAGCTGGACTTTACCCGCTACGCCAGTGGGTTAATGCGACTGCGTGAGCAGCGGGAGGCGCTATGAGCAATACGCATCTGCAACAACTTCTCTCGCAGTTACGTACACAGCGGCCAGTAACGGTGGTGGGTGCAGCGGTGATTGATGTCATTGCCGATGCGTATGCCCTTCCCTGGCGAGGCTGTGACATCGAACTCAAACAGCAAGGCGTGAACGTTGGCGGCTGCGCACTCAATATTGCCGTAGCGCTCAAGCGCTTAGGTATCGACGCCAGTAATGCGTTACCGCTGGGTCAGGGGGTGTGGGCCGACATTATCCGCAATCGGATGGCAAAAGAGGGGCTGCACAGTCTGATCGACAACGCCGAAGGCGATAACGGCTGGTGTCTGGCGCTGGTGGAGCCGGATGGCGAACGTACCTTTATGTCCTTTAGCGGCGTTGAGAATCAGTGGAATGCCGCCTGGCTGGCACAGCTGGATATCCCGCGTCATAGCCTGGTGTATCTCTCGGGTTATCAGCTAGCGTCCCCGTGCGGTGAATTGCTGGTGCAGTGGCTGGAAGGTCTGGAAGAGGTGACACCGTTTATCGATTTTGGCCCGCGCATCGGCGACATTCCCGAGCCCTTACTGGTACGAATTATGGCCTGCCGTCCGCTGGTGTCACTTAATCGTCAGGAGGCGGAAATTGCTGCCGAGCGATTTGCATTGAGTCAGGATGTGGAAGGTTTTGGCGCAGAATGGGTGCAGCGTTTCACCGCACCGGTGGTCGTGCGTCACGATAAAGACGGCGCATGGTATTTCAGCGCACAGACATCCGGCTGCGTACCGGCATTTGCAACGGCGGTCATTGATACTATCGGCGCAGGAGACAGCCACGCCGGCGGCATGCTGGCCGGACTAGCGTCTGGCTGGACGCTGGCCGACTCAGTGCTGTTAGGTAACGCGGTGGCGTCCTGGGTAGTTGGGCATCGCGGCGGCGATTGCGCGCCCTCGCGCGAGGCGCTACTCCTCGCACACAAAAACGTATAGATCGCTACGACAGTAACTGATGCTGTATTCAATAGGCCGTTGCTGCTGGTCAAGCGCTACCTGCTTGATCACCAGTACCGGCACTTTACTATCCATTTGAATGTGCGCCTGGAACTCTGCATCCGGCATTCTGGCGCTGACGCGTGAGCGCGTACGCTGCGGGAAAATATGCTGGCTACGAAAATAGTCATACAGAGAAACACCAATGGCATCCACGTCATGAATTAGATGTGCGGGTACCCAAGACTCTTCAATAGATACTGCGTCTTCGTCAACGTAACGAATGCGTTTGAGCAGAAAGACATCACTTCCTGTGACAACAGCCAACTGCTGTGCCACCTCTTCCGGGCAAGGTACAATTCTTTTGTTAACCCACAACGTATCCGGTTTTTTACCGCGCAACACCACCTGCTGAGAAAAACCGCGCGCTTCTTTGAGCGAATACTCGAAGATATTGTTGATTTGCGTTCCGTAACCGCGGGCACGTGTTACTACACCTTCTTCTTCCAGGGCCTGCATCGCCTTGCGTACCGTAATCCGAGAAACGCCGGTCAACTGGCTGAGGTCGCGCTCGCCGGGCAGGATATTGCCGTGTTCCAGGATCCCACTGCGCACAGCATTCTTCACCGTCTGCGCAAATTTCATATACAGCGGCGTGTTATCCGCCGCTGAAATACGTTCATTCAGTTGTGCGATAAGCTGGGTATGCGCTTGTTCCATTTATCTTTTCCCTGGCCGCCGTTTCTGCAGCCAGTATACCCATTACCACCACGCGTGAAAATGATGCACCGGACCAATTCCCTCGCCAACTTCCAGCGTGTCTGCCTGTGCCAGCGCCGCTGAAAGCCACAGTTTGGCTTCCTGTACGGTATCGGCCCAGTTGTTATGGCGCGGACGCAGGGCTGCCAACGCCGCCGATAGCGTACAACCGGTGCCATGGGTATTTTTGGTCATCACCCTCGGCGCGGTAAAACGCTGCTCGCCTTCGCGAGTAAAGAGCCAGTCGGGGCTTTGCGCGTCATCCAGATGACCGCCCTTCATCAACACCGCCTCGCAACCCAGCGCCCGTAGCGCTCTTCCCTGCTCTAACATCTCCTGCTCAGTCTGCGCATGCGATGCCCCGAGCAGTGCAGCAGCTTCGGGTAAATTAGGGGTGATAATCGAAACCTGTGGCAGCAAACGGGTACGCAGCGTTTCTACCGCCGAGGGTGACAGCAACGGATCGCCACTTTTCGCCAACATCACCGTGTCCAGCACCACATTTTGTACCCGATGGCGACGCAAACGTTCGGCGACCGCTTCAACAATATCCGTCTCCGCCAACATACCAATTTTTGTGGTGTCGATACGCACATCACTCAACACAGAGTCCAGCTGCGCAGCGACAAAGTCAGGTTCAATACGATACACCGACTGCACCCCGCGCGTATTTTGCGCCACCAACGCCGTAATAACGGAACAGCCGTATGCGCCCAGCGCCGAGAAGGTTTTTAAATCGGCCTGAATACCCGCGCCACCGCTTGGATCGGTTCCGGCGATCGTTAATGCGTTAATCCGTTTCATGCTTACTCCTGGGCGTTCAGGTTATAAAGGGCGTCGAGAAATGCCGGGACAAAGCTGCCCGGTCCGTTTGATTGCTCGGTGGCGATTTGCCCGGCCTGTTTCATCCAGCTACAGGCGGAGGCGACGTTATCAAGTCGGTCACCATGCAAGGCACAACTGGCTGCAACAACCGCTGATAGCGCGCATCCGGTGCCCACCACACGAGTCATTAACGGGTCGCCGCCGTCCACGCAAACGGTACGCTGACCATCGGTGACGTAATCCACTTCGCCGGTAACCACGACAATGGTCCCAATCTGACGAGCCAGCGCCTGCGCTGCCGGAAGCGCAGCGACAGCTGTATCGGTTGTATCCACGCCGCGTCCCCCACCGTTCATGCCGGCCAGAGCAAGTATTTCCGAAGCGTTGCCACGAATAGCAGCAGGCTGTAGCGACAGTAAATCCAGACAAAAGCGGCGGCGAAACTCAAGCGCGCCTACGGCAACGGGATCGAGCGTCCACGGGGTTTTAGCATGATAAGCCCGCTCAACGGCGGCGCGCATCGCCGTGGCCCGCTCCTGAGTTAAGGTACCGACATTAACCAGCAATGCACTGGCAATAGCGGCGAATTGGCTGGCTTCTTCAGGTTCGATCACCATCGCCGGCGATGCGCCCAGCGCCAGTAGTGTATTGGCAGTAAAGCTTTGCACGACCTCATTGGTCATACAGTGTGTGAGCGGGGATAGGGTTCTAAATTGGTGCAAAGTGTGAGCCGCGAGCGCGCGGCTGTGCAGGTCAGGCTGCATGGTTCAGCTCCTGCCCGCGCGAAGAAGGGACACGGGCAGTGTCAGACTTCCCTACGCTGGCATTATCCAGATCAGGTGGTACGGGTATTTCTCAGCCTTCACAAGGAAGGGCACCCCGAGTCGTTGAAACACAAACGTAATATGCTGGTTTCAGTAACAGGATACTGCCTGTGCTTAGCGATGTAAATTGGCGTACTACCCGCCCTCACAGTGAAACTACTGGTCAAGGTTGCTGCAATTCTGTACTTTCATTTACACTTTTTACGAAATGACTGGAGTGATCACAAAATAGTCCTTGTCAGACATCCGGTATGCCAGGAATGATACATGACTGATTTTGATGACCCGAAGAGGTAGAGAGGATGGGTATGAAGAATAAAATGTTGCTGGGTGCACTTCTGCTTGCAAGCAGCGTCGTCTGGGCCGCGCCAACCGCAACAGCTGCCCCCACCGGTATCGATAAGTATGAACTGAGCAGCTTTATTGCTGACTTCACCCATTTCAAACCCGGTGACAAGGTTCCACCACTGTATCTCACCGAAGAATACACCATTAAACAGTGGAATCTACGCAATCTGCCCGCGCCGACGGCAGGCACCCACTGGACCTACATGGGCGGCGCGTATGTGCTGGTCAATGATGCCGATGCTAAGATCATTAAAGCCTACGATGGCGAGATTTTTTATCACCGCTAATCGAATAAAAACACGTACTTTCAGCAAGAAAGTACGTGAGATAACCACCAATCAATTAGTCGTAAGATACCGCAAAGGTCACTTTACTTTGTACGTCACCAGGCTGTAGTGATTCTCCTGTTACGCGAACATATTTCGCAGTGATGGGAAAAGTGTAACTACTTTTGATTTCAGTCAGTTTAGCTATTTTGTTCATCAGCGTATCCCCCAATTTCAACGGCGATGTCGCACTGCCGTTAAAAATCTGGAAACCCACTCCCTTTGCGCCATTCATTACGGTATTTTTCAGTATCGTTCCACTGCTATCCCAGTCGCCGCGTACCACTTTAAAACTCACTGGATTGGTAGTGACGTTATTGATGCTTTCGCATTTCAGTTCCAGTTCTGTGGAACCAGATTTAGTATTGTTTGCGCTTAACATTTCTTTTAGCGTCGTATTCGGCATCTTAATTTCGTATGTCGACTGGGAGAAACGACAGGTTGTTGGTTTGTGCTTGACGGTAAATGTAATATTTTGTGCGTAAGTGTTTTTACCACTCAGTTTACCTGTCAACCAACACCATAGCCACGCCCCAAGACTCTTCCGACATGAATTATCAGCTAAAATATTTATTGCCGGACGCCCCAAATTTATCGTATTACCACTAGATATCGTTAAATCAGCACTGCCAGGTGTTATATATGAAACTTCAAGAATAAATGGTTTTGAGTTAAACGCCTCTTGTGTTGTATATGATTTTGAGGCAATTACCCCTCCCCCATTACCCGTCGCAACAGGAAATTCAGTGTTTTCGAGCATGTTAAACTTTAGAAAAATAGATTTATTCGCACCGGGTTCCTTCAATTCTATGACATAGTTTTGAAATGGCGTCGTATAATCCATAAAATCTGTATTTTCATTACATGAAAAAGTATCGTTTAGGTTTGTGTTTATTACAAGACGAACAGGAGAACCCACCGTTACTGTCGTCATGTCCAGCTCTATCGTTTGTTGTGCTGATGTATTCGAACCTAAGGTACATTTAGCCTGCACCAAGAAAGGAAGCAAACATAAAATTAAAACCCAATATTTTTTCATAAACGAATCCCTTATCGGCAAATATAGACTTTATTCTCATCAATCACCTTATCGAAGGTAATCGTGCAGAATTGTCCCTGATTTTTATTAACCACGACGCGTACCGATGCGGGAATATCGTTGGTGCGAATAAATAACCGACTGCCCTGGCCGATCAGACCGACGTTATTACCTGCGCTATCTTCAACCTCATAGCCGAACGATAACGGAGAGCCGTCTGGTCGTTTGGCGAGGAAATACCATAGCTTACGCTGATCGGTTTCAAACTCCGTCATCACGACCGCGCCGCGATAAGGAACAGTAGCTTTACGATTACCCAGCAGCGCCACGTCGCTTTTACTATCGGACAAATCCAGCATCAGCATATTTTCACGATACGGCGTCAGGCTGTCATACATAGCGTAACCTTTACTGTCCGTTGTTAAGTAACGGTGCCCCTGCACCGCCGCCCCCTGTAAACCCGGCGCTTTAACAATGGCGAAAGTATCGGAAAGCCGTGACGTCAGCGCCACGCCGTCAGACCACACCACAACACCGCCCTGAATATTACCGCTGGCCTGTTGATACTTATTCGACTGGCTGTAGCTGCCGCCTATGGTCGCTATCTGCGCGCGCCAGGCCATATTACCGCCCGCAGTTGTTTCATTCCCCTGCCGTTGGTGACTGAGGTTGGCGCCGTAGCTGAACTGATCGCGATTACCCGCCACCCCGCTTAAGCTGGTGTTATTCGACTGATAACCGTCATCATCGAATGTCGTTGAGTTAGAGACAAACAGATCGCGGCGAGGGGTAGATATCCCGTCCCCCCACGAGAATGGGATGGAGATATACAGGTTAAAACGCTTATCCTCGTGATTATCCTCATCGTACGTTTGGCTAACGGCAAAGGTATAGCTGATACGTTGCCAGGAGTTCGAATAACTTATTTGATAATCTTTACCCGTTCCGCTGCGTTGCCAGTAATCACGCCACAAACCGCTTACGGCCAGAAATCCCAAGTCGCCAGGCAATGCCTGATTGATGTTCAGGGAAAAACTATTCTTACGGCCAAAATCATTCTGATAATAATCAGCAATGTCATAAACATCATTTTCATCACGGTTGTAGCTATTTTTGTTATTCGCCCAAACGTGATCGTTAAAGGTACGATAATCCCGCGAAGAGTAGCGAAAGGCCGCCAGCGCAAACTGAGTTCCGGTCTGTGCGACATATTTATTCCATGCTACCTGATAACTCTGTCCGTCAAAAACGCCGTTATCCTGCTCACTGTGCGATCGTGTGGCGTCTACCGAAACCGCACCAATTGGCGTATTCCACCCTGTGCCAAGCACAAATGAATAATAGTTATCCGATAACATTGAGCCGCCATAAACTGTAAGCAGATTATTCAAGCCATAAAAATAACTACCCTGCATAAAATCAGACTGATTACTCGCACCTGCAATATCGCTACGTCCGGCAGCCAAATCATATTTCGCCACACCTGCCTGCAACATATTCGGTACCGATGAATAAGGTACCAGGTAATGTCTTATCGAACCATCTGCCTCTTTAACACTCACATCCAGATCTGCACCACCACCTGCAAGCTGCAAATCATCAATGGCAAATGGGCCTGGAGAGACCTCTTTTTGATAAATCACAAAACCATTTTGTTCGATGGTTACCAGCGCGTTACTCTGGGCAATACCACGTACTACTGGGGTAAAATTCTGTTTTGAGTTCGGTAACATTTGCATATCACGCCAGATACGCACCCCGCGAAAGCGTACCGCGTCAAAAATATCCGCCCCGGTATACATGTCCCCGACGCGCAATGTACCGAGAATTGACGGAATACCACGTTCCATATATAACGTATTACTTTTCCACTCGCCGCTACCTTCGTTGCCTTTGGTATAGTTGGCATTCGAATGCAGCTGCCAACCCAGCAAATTCAACCCGCTGTTCAGATTAACATAGCTACTTTTATCATTACCGCCGTGTTTATAATCACTGTAATACTGGCTGGCATAATAAGCCGTATAAAATGCGTTAATTCCACGGTCCCAAGTTTCGGGAGGCATATAACCCGGTTCATATTCGTTCACAAATGCCTGAGGCACGCTTAGATTTAATGCAAACTGCCCAATATCATACCCTATGTTGCCGCCCTGGACTGCTGATCGTAGCGGAACACAATCCACGCTTTTATCCGCTTTAATACCGTCGGTACGAATGCCTATCTGCTGTAATTGCGCCCAGGATAAACATGTTTCATCGGGATCGGTTTTAATATTAATATCATAATGACCACGCCATTGATTATTCAGATAAATATCCATCTCGTACATGCCTGGCATGGGCTTATCACCATCAATTAGATAGCGTGATATTTTCTCACCATTTAAACCACCAATCATAAAGTGGGTATCAAACGTTTCTTCTTCAGCCCATACAGATGATGAAGTCGCCAGCACCGACAAAATGGCCAGTGTAATCGAATTAATCTTTGACATAGCCAGTCCTTGAGCTATTTTTCAGCTTTGATTTTTTCACTCAAATAATTGCCGTGATCATCAATAAGCGTAACATTGTAATGACTCACAATAGCAGCAGTGCTCAGCATTTTTTCTGACCACGGTGCCAACAGCATAGTTTCTTTATTAAGTTTCGCTTTACCGCTAAGCTCAGGGATAGTTATCCAGTTAGCCGAATTATTCTTGATTGTAATACCGCTACCACTATTTCTGATGTTCAGCTGGGTAAAGCTACTTTTATCAACGCCGGCAATTCCCTGCGGGCGATAAATAAATTTAATACGGTTTTGCATCGCAAATTTAATGATGTTCTTACCTTCGGAATCCGCAGAGTTCGGTGGGATATCCAGCACGTTAAGGAAGAATAAACTTTCGCGATCTTTCGGCAACGTATTTGGCAACAGCTTAATTTTCAGCTGTTGGCCAGAACCACCGCTCACCTTTGCCACCGGCGGTGTCATCACAAACGGTACCTGAATTTTCTCCGGCGGCAGGTCGGTGTCACCATCATCAATCCACGACTGGACGAGTGCACTGCGATTGCCTTCATTCATTAACTGCACGGTAATCTCTTTTTTCTGCGCCGGATAAATGATACGCGTACCGTAAATATAAATCCCACCCCACGCAGGCAATACTGTGCCAGCCAAAAATAATGCTAATATCTTTTTCATTATAATTATCCTTACTACAGAAATAATCGGCGGCCGCAGCCGCCGACAAACAGGATAGTAATCTTAATCAGTAACTACGGTCATCGTAAGCGAAGAGGCAACATCACCACTCTCGACAATACCAGTTCCAACTTTCGCATAACGCGCACTAAAGTCCAGAACATATTTATTGTCGGCTGTTTTGGTTAACTGAATACCAGACTCAGGATTAACCTGTTCATTACCATAATAGACTGCAAAACCAGCACCGTTATTCGAGGCAGTATTTCGTGTAATGTATTTATTCGTGCTGTCGAATTGAGAACTGGAGAAAGTAATTTTCGGTGCTTCAGTCCCCGTACACTCTACTGTCAGTGGTACAGTAGTTTTATTTGTGTAACCATCATAAACACCACCTGCACTCAAAGCATTTAATCTGTCAGCACCAATTTGGTTCATACCAATAGTCGCGGTGGAATCACCAGTAAATTTACAGGTAGTTCCAACCACCTTACCCGTAATAATTAATTCACCTTGATCGGTATCAGCAGCAAAAGCCCCAGCGCTCATAAATACAACAGACAGAACAGCAGCAGAAATAATTGAACGTTTCATAATATCTTCCCTAATGAATTAATTTCGATTTGTTAAGAGCAGTTATCTCTTGAAAAGAAATTCTCACAACTGAAACGTTGCCGCAATGTAAACACGTTGTTTTATTGATTTAAAACAAGTTACAAATCGCAATATACATGCAACAAATAAATCAGGATTTGTATTATTTTCAGAATTAATAAATCTATGCAATTAACTGCCAGGAATGATTTATTCTATGCATAAAAAAACCACATATCATTCATTAAAATGATATGTGGTTAATAAAGGCGTTCTTTTTAATCGTAGCGATTGAGTACGATCTGTCGCGTGGTATCGCCAGGGACAGTAACCATTTCCGTCACCACCCCGCGCGCAGGTGAAGAAGCAACATCGTTAACATTTGAAAAATGAAGTGTCTTGCCACACCGCTGTTGCACGTCGTTATTCACAACATCGGTACTACAGGTTGGTTCGGTTACTCGTCCACTGATTGTTAAGGTCGCGGTATCGGAAGCAAACGCAGATGCACTTATTCCATAAGTCAGAATGATAGTTCCCATCAGCGAGCTAATTTTCATTTTTATCGTCACCTCTGTGGTTAACATCAAATAACATGCAGATGGCCTGTCAGCGTAATACGGGCAAAACGCGCTGTTCAATCCAATTGAAATTGTAGATTAATGAGATAGATTTGATCAATTACAATGATGCATTGAGATGATTTATTCGGAAAAAGGTATGAATTATAAACGCAGAATGAACAATATCGTAATATTTTTAAATTTAATATATTCACCGCATCAATAATACATTAATGCGGTGAATATCTGTAACGCTATAAATTACACCGCGCGGAAAGCAATCTCGCCCGGAATAACTTCTCCCTGCCAATACAGCTGTGCCGCCACACGCCCTGCAAGGTCGCGGTAAATGGCGGTAAATTCGCTGTCTGGACGGCTGATAACCGTCGGCGTACCGCGATCGAGGTCTTCACGCAGAGAAATATGCAGCGGCATTTGTCCCAGCAGTTGGGTGTGGTACTGCTCGGCCAGTTTCTGCGCGCCACCGGTGCCAAAGATTGGCTCATGATGGCCACAATTGCTGCAAATATGCATACTCATATTCTCAACAATACCCAATACCGGCACTTCGACTTTTTCGAACATCACAATGCCTTTTTTCGCATCGATCAGCGCGATGTCCTGCGGCGTAGTGACAACAACCGCGCCCGTTACCGGAATGTTCTGCGCCAGCGTCAACTGGATGTCACCAGTGCCCGGCGGCATATCCAGTACCAGATAATCAAGATCCGGCCATAAGGTTTCCTGCAACATCTGCAACAGCGCTTTACTGGCCATCGGGCCGCGCCACACCATCGCGTTATCATCAGTGACCAGATAACCAATGGAGTTCGTTGCCAGACCATGAGACATGATCGGCGCCATGTGGGTACCATCTGGCGAGGTTGGACGCTGGTTTTCCGCGCCAAGCATTGTCGGGATAGACGGACCATAAATATCGGCGTCCAGAATCCCCACCTTCGCCCCTTCTGCAGCCAGCGCCAGCGCCAGGTTCACGGCGGTAGAGGATTTACCCACGCCACCTTTACCTGAACTGACGGCGATGATGTTTTTCACACCATTAATACCTGGCTGATTTTTCACGCGTTTCAGCGTCGCGATGTTATGCGACAGTTTCCAGTCGATCGCTTTCGCGCCGGTAATACGCAGCAGATCGGCGCTACATTGCTCTTTTAAGTCCTCAAACGCGCTATGCCAAACGAACGGCATGACCAGCTCAACGTGCAACGTGTCATCCATCCAGGCGACGTGGTGCAACGCTTTAAGCGTCGTCAGATTATGCTTCAGGGTTGAATGCTGAAAATTCGCCAGCGTCCCGGCAACCATGGCGCGCAGGGTCTCTGGTGATTTGGCCTGGGATTGTGCGTTCATCCCGACTCCTTTTTGTTGTTCTGAATATACAATAGTCACCAGGTAGTTTACTCCAACCGCAACAATTATTCATTTACGGATAAATGCCCTTATCGCTTGGCGCAGTAATTACCATTTTGGTACTATCAAAGCCCTTTTCACTACAAAAGAAGTAATTGCCCACTATGACTCAAGTCGCGAAGAAAATTCTGGTAACGTGCGCGCTGCCGTACGCCAACGGCTCAATCCACCTCGGCCATATGCTGGAGCACATCCAGGCTGATGTCTGGGTCCGTTACCAGCGAATGCGCGGCCACCAGGTTAACTTCATCTGCGCGGACGACGCACACGGTACGCCAATCATGCTGAAAGCACAGCAGCTTGGGATCACGCCAGAGCAGATGATCGGTGAAATGAGTCAGGAGCATCAGACTGATTTTGCAGGTTTTGACATCAGCTATGACAACTACCACTCGACGCACAGCGAAGAGAACCGTGAGCTGTCTGAGCTGATTTACACGCGCCTGAAGGAAAACGGTTTTATTAAGAACCGTACAATCTCCCAGCTTTACGATCCGGAAAAAGGCATGTTCCTGCCGGATCGTTTTGTTAAAGGCACCTGCCCGAAATGTAAGTCTCCGGATCAGTACGGCGATAACTGTGAAGTCTGCGGCGCAACCTACAGCCCGACCGAACTTATCGAGCCGAAATCCGTTGTGTCTGGCGCGACGCCGGTGATGCGTGACTCCGAACACTTCTTCTTTGACCTGCCGTCATTCAGCGAAATGCTGCAGGCGTGGACACGCAGCGGCGCGTTACAGGAGCAGGTCGCCAACAAAATGCAGGAATGGTTCGAATCCGGCCTGCAACAGTGGGATATTTCCCGCGATTCCCCGTACTTCGGTTTTGAAATCCCGAATGCGCCTGGCAAGTACTTCTACGTCTGGCTGGACGCGCCAATTGGCTATATGGGTTCATTCAAAAACCTGTGCGATAAGCGCGGTGACACCACCAGCTTTGATGAATACTGGAAGAAAGATTCCGACGCCGAGCTGTATCACTTCATCGGTAAGGATATCGTTTACTTCCACAGCCTGTTCTGGCCTGCCATGCTGGAAGGCAGTAACTTCCGTAAGCCGACCAACCTGTTCGTCCACGGTTATGTGACGGTGAACGGCGCGAAGATGTCTAAATCTCGTGGCACCTTCATTAAGGCAAGCACCTGGCTGAAGCACTTCGATGCCGACAGTCTGCGCTATTACTACACGGCGAAACTATCTTCACGTATTGATGACATCGACCTGAACCTGGAGGACTTTGTCCAGCGCGTTAATGCCGATATCGTCAACAAAGTAGTCAACCTGGCATCCCGTAATGCAGGCTTTATTACTAAGCGTTTTGACGGCATTCTGGCGACTGAGCTGGCCGACCCGGCGCTGTATAAAACCTTCACCGACGCCGCAGCAGTGATCGGCGAAGCATGGGAAAGCCGTGAATTTGGTAAAGCTATTCGTGAAATCATGGCGTTGGCCGACGTGGCAAACCGCTACGTTGACGAACAAGCACCGTGGGTTGTGGCTAAACAGGAAGGCCGCGATGCCGACCTGCAGGCAATTTGCTCCATGGGCATTAACCTGTTCCGTGTGCTGATGACTTACCTGAAGCCGGTTCTGCCAACGCTTGCGGAACGTGTGGAAGCGTTCCTTAACTGCGAACTGAGCTGGGATGCCATTGAGCAGCCACTGCTCGGTCACAAGGTCAACACCTTTAAAGCGCTGTACAATCGCATCGACATGAAACAAGTTGAAGCGCTGGTGGAAGCGTCGAAAGAAGAAGTGAAAGCCGCTGCCGCACCAGTAACCGGTCCGCTGGCGGATGACCCGATTCAGGAAACCATCACCTTTGACGATTTCGCCAAAGTTGACCTGCGCGTAGCGCTGATTGAAAACGCCGAATTCGTGGAAGGTTCCGACAAACTGCTGCGTCTGACGCTGGATCTCGGTGGTGAGAAACGAAACGTCTTCTCTGGTATTCGTTCTGCGTATCCGGATCCACAAACCCTGATTGGCCGCCAGACCATTATGGTTGCTAACCTGGCTCCTCGTAAGATGCGCTTCGGCATTTCTGAAGGGATGGTAATGGCCGCAGGTCCTGGCGGGAAAGATATCTTCCTGTTAAGCCCGGATGAAGGTGCAAAACCAGGCCAACAGGTGAAGTAAGTCAAGTATCTCAAGCGCTGCAACCGCAGCGCTTTTTTTTTGCTACGTGAGTGCTTCCTCTAATCTTAACCCTTGCTCCATTTTCGGACTGCTCAGTTGTTAATATTAGATTTATTCTATACTGCTCTGGGATCAAGATAGTCCGGGCTTACCAGATTCGTGGAGGTTATTGTTTAACATCCGATATTCATGAAATGGAGTTTTACATGAAAGCGTTACAAAAATTTTTCTCTCTCGCCGTGGTATCGGTTGTGGTTTTTTCCCTGGCAGGATGCGGTGATAAAGTAGAGACAAAAACATTTAATGCCAACCTCAACGGTTCGGATATCACTGTCTCTTACACCTATAAAGGTGATAAGGTCCTGAAGCAAATCTCTGAAAGTAAAATCAGCTATGCGTCAGTCGGTGCCAGCAATAAAGAAGAAGCAGCAAAAGTATTCGACGCATTAAGCGCCAAATATCAAAACATTACTGGCATAGAAGAAAAACTCACCTATTCAGATACCTACGCGCAAGAAAATGTCACTATCGATATGGAAAAAGTTGATATAAAAGCGTTGCAGGCCATTTCAGGGATGAAACTATCTGAAAACGCCGATAAAAACATCAGCATGAAGCAAATGCAAACGGTAATGGAATCGGCGGGTTTTAAAGAAGTGAAGTAAAGCATCGGCGACCCGATTTTGATCGTGGTCGCCAGCGCAGCTTTACGCTTTCTTTTTATGCTCTCGCGACGTTAAACCACGCAGAAAATAACGCAGGAACTGATCGCCGCATTCGCGATAATTCTTATGGTCCGGTGCGCGCATCATGGCGGTAATTTCCGGCATCGACACACGGAATTTCTGCTCGGTCATAATTGCCAGAATATCATCGGTTTTCAGTGAAAAAGCGATACGCAGTTTTTTCAGCACCGTATTGTTGTTAACACGACGCTCAAGCGCCAGTTCCGGTGCAGAATCATCTTTACCACGCAGATGATAAATCAGACCGTTTAAAAAACCGGAGAGAATGATATCCGGGCAGCGGACAAACCCGTCTTCATCTTCTTTTGTCGTCCAGGTATCGAAATTTGCGGAGATGGATTCCATGTCAGCAAGCGCAAGAATACGCACCATGTCGTTATTGTTCGCTTTCAGGGTGTAGCGCAGGCTACGAAGAATATCGTTACTTAGCATAGAGCCTTCAACAGTCGGTGATGCAATGGCGCGCAGTGTATCAGTTTTACAGTCCAATCGCCTCTTTTAGACTTTTAAGATAACGACGACTCACCGGAACGGTCAGCCCGTTACGCAAAATCAGTTCCGCCTGGCCGTTGTCTTCCAGACGGATCTCCTGCAATTGCGCCATATTTACCAGATATTGTCTATGACAACGCAGCAGAGGAGTACGGCTCTCCAGCGTCCTGAGCGTCAACTCAGTGAAGCCTTCTTTACCATCACTGCTGGTCACATATACGCCACTCATACGGCTGCTGATAAACGCCACGTCATCCATTTGCAGCAAATAAATTCGGCTGTGGCCGCTGCACGGAATAAACTTCAGCGCCTGCTGATTTTCTGGCAGGAGTGATACATCCTGCTTCGTGCGCTCCTGACGCAAACGGATCAGCGTTTTTTCCAGTCGAGCTTCTTCGATCGGTTTGAGCAGATAATCAAACGCATGTTCTTCAAAGGCTTTCACCGCATACTCATCAAAGGCGGTCAGAAAAACAATGTACGGACGATGCTCGGGATCAAGCATGCCAACCATTTCCAGGCCGCTGATTCGCGGCATCTGAATATCAAGGAACAGAACATCCGGACGCAATTTATGTACCGCGCCAATGGCTTCCACCGCATTCGAACATTCGCCGACAATCTCGATGTCGCTTTGCTCCTGCAACAGGATCCGCAGATTCTCCCGGGCTAACGGTTCGTCATCGACAATTAGCACTTTGATCATGCCAGTTCCTCCAGAGGAAGTCGTAAAGTGATTCGGGTAAAGCGGTCAGGTTCACACGCTACGCTGATGCCAAAATCATCGCCAAACCGCTCGCGCAGTCGTTTATCGACCAGATTCATACCCAGTCCACTGGCTTCTGATGTTGGCTGATACAGCCCGGCATTGTCTTCGATATCCAGCATCAGATATTGCCCTTCTCGACGGGCGGTAATCGATACTTCACCGGTATCCAGCAACTGAGAAGTACCGTGTTTGATGGCATTCTCCACAATGGGTTGCAGAGTAAAGGCGGGTAATTGCTGATGCGAAAGTTCTTCTGGCACCGTCAAGGTCACCTGAAGACGCGATTGGAACCGTGCCTTTTCAATTTGCAGATAAGCATTAACGTGTTCAATTTCATCGGCCAGCGTCACAATTTCCGACGGGCGTTTTAAATTTTTACGAAAGAACGTCGACAGATACTGCACCAGTTGGCTGGCCTGCTCGCTATCACGTCGGATCACAGCTTTGATGGTGTTGAGCGCATTAAACAGAAAATGGGGATTGACCTGGGCGTGCAGGAGTTTTATTTCCGACTGCGTGAGCATCGCTTTTTGCCGCTCATACTGCCCGGCCAGAATCTGCGCCGAAAGCAGTTGGGCGATCCCTTCCCCCAGCGTGCGGTTGATTGAGCTAAAGAGGCGGTTTTTGGCTTCATACAGTTTGATGGTCCCCATCACCCGCTGGTTTTCACCCCGCAAGGGGATCACCAACGTCGAACCTAATTTGCATTGCGGATGCAAAGAGCAGCGATAAGGGACTTCATTGCCGTCGGCATAAACCACCTCACCGGTTTCAATCGCCCGCTGGGTGTACGAGGAAGAGATAGGTTTGCCCGGCAGATGATGGTCGTCACCAATACCGGTAAATGCCAACAGTTTCTCACGATCGGTAATCGCCACGGCCCCGATATCCAGCTCTTCATACAGCACCTGAGCAACCTTCATGCTGTTAACCTCGTTGAACCCCTGGCGCAAAATCCCTTCCGTTGAAGCGGCAACTTTGAGCGCGGTGGCGGAAAAAGCGGAGGTATATTTTTCAAACATCGCCCGTTTATCGAGCAAAATACGCATAAATAAGGCGGCGCCGACGGTATTGGTCACCATCATAGGCGCGGCAATATTGCTGACCAGTCGATAGGCATCATCAAACGGCCTGGCGATCAATAAGATGATCAACATCTGCACCAGTTCAGCAACAAAGGTAATGGCGCCCGCCGTCAGCGGGCTGAATACTTTATCGGTACGACCACGACGGGTGAGCACGCTGTGCACCAGTCCGCCGAGCAACCCTTCCACAATGGTCGAGATCATGCAGCTAAGCGCCGTCATGCCGCCCATTGAATAACGATGTAAACCACCGGTCAGACCGACTAAGCCGCCAACCACAGGGCCGCCAAGCAGCCCGCCCATTACCGCACCAATAGCGCGAGTATTCGCAATGGAGTCATCAATGTGCAGCCCGAAATAGGTGCCCAAAATGCAGAAAATGGAAAAGGTAACGTAGCAAAGCAGTTTGTGCGGCAGCCGGATAGTCACCTGCATCAGCGGAATAAACAAACGCGTTTTGCTCATGAGCCACGCGATAACGAGAAACACGCACATCTGCTGAAGCAGCAGCAACACCAGATTAAACTCGTACATACCCGCCAACCACACATCTCTTAAAAGCGCGTAACATACATGGGCTGCGCGTAACTTTCTTTGAAGTGTTGCAAAAAAAAAGGAATTTGTGAGAACGATCACTCGAAAGCGCGATCATGACTACAAACTCACCCATTCATTGATCAAAAAACAGACAAAACTACCTGGTTCGCAAAAGAGCGTCTAAAGTAAAACTGGGACCTCGCAAGCATAAGTGAGACGACGATGGCGCTTTACACAATAGGTGAAGTGGCTTTGCTTTGTGATATCAACCCTGTCACTTTACGCGCGTGGCAGAGGCGTTACGGATTACTGAAACCGCAACGGACAGACGGCGGACATCGCCTGTTTAACGACGCGGATATCGATCGGATCCGTGAGATAAAACGCTGGATCAACAACGGTGTCCAGGTCAGCAAGGTTAAAATGTTGCTCAGCAATGAGAGCATTGATGTGCATAACGGTTGGCGTGAACAACAAGAGACGCTGTTGAGCTATTTGCAAAGTAATAATCTGCATAGCCTCAGACTGTGGATTAAAGAGCGTGGTCAGGATTATCCCGCACAAACGCTCAACACCCATTTATTCATTCCGTTACGCCGACGTCTGCAATGTCAGCAGCCGATCCTCCAGGCGTTACTGGGGATCCTCGACGGCGTACTGATCAACTACATCGCGATTTGTCTTGCCTCAGCACGCAAGAAACAGGGCAAAGATGCTCTGGTGGTTGGCTGGAACATTCAGGATACGACCCGCTTATGGCTGGAAGGTTGGGTCGCCAGCCAGCAGGGGTGGCGCATTGACGTCCTTGCCCATTCGCTGAACCAACTGCGACCGGAGCTGTTTGAAGGTCGCACCTTGCTTGTCTGGTGCGGCGAGAACCAAACGCCCGCTCAGCAACAACAGCTGAATGAATGGCGCGCGTTGGGTCACGATATTTATCCACTCGGTATTTAATATTCTATTAACAAACGTGTACAATCCTTGAATTCACATAAGGAGTGCATAATGAGCGCAGCTAAAATCGGTGTCATTACCCTCTTCCTGCTGATGGCCATCGGCGGTATCGGCGGTGTCATGCTGGCAGGTTATACCTTTATTTTACGTGCCGGGTAAGATGTCTCGCTAATTTCTCAAAACCGCGGTCAACAATTACCGCCGCCAGTGCGACCAACAGCGCCCCCTGAATTACATAGGCGGTATTGAACCCACTCAGCCCGATAATAATCGGCGTACCCAGCGTGTTCGCTCCAACGGTTGAGGCGATGGTTGCGGTGCCTATATTAATAATCACCGACGTGCGAATCCCGGCCAGAATAACCGGGGCCGCCAGCGGTAACTCTACTTTACGCAGCCGTTGCCCCTGACTCATGCCCATTCCACTGGCAATATCCATCACGCTGGAAGAAATGCCGCCAAGTCCCGCCAGGGTTGCCTGCAAGATCGGTAATACCCCATACAGGATCAGCGCAATAATTGCCGGTTCAGGACCAAATCCCATCACCGGTACAGCTATCGCCAACACCGCAACTGGCGGAAATGTCTGCCCCACGGCGGCAATCGTTTCCACTATCGGCCTGAATTCCGCGCCCCAGGGTCGGGTTACCGCAATTCCAGCACCAACGCCAATAATGATGGCGATCAGGCTTGAAATCCCCACCAGAGAAAAATGGGCCAGCGCCAACGCCGTAAAACTTTCCTGCTGATACACGGGACGTGGCAGCTCAGGAAACAGCGAACTAAACAGGGTCTGACTGTGAGGCAATCCAACCAACAGGATCAGAAACAACGCAACAAGCCACAGCAGTGGATCAGCAAGACGTTTCACGGGTCGGCATCTCCGAAAGCAAATCGCGAAAATGGAGCGTTCCGCAGGGTAACCCCTGCAGCGTCACGACAGGTAAAACGTCGCAACCGCGCGCCACGAACACCGATAACGCATCACGAAGCGTCATCTCATCCACCAGTGGCTCGCCGTCTGAGTGTTCTCCGCGACGGATAAAATCGCCTACCGTACGCAGCGACAACAGCCGTACGCCCAGTTCACTGCGGCCAAAAAAGGTTTGTACGAAATCATTCGCTGGCGCGGTGAGCATCGACAGCGGCGTGCCTTGCTGCACGACCTTTCCTGCATCCATCAGCACCAGATGCTCCGCCAGTCTTAGCGCCTCGTCGATATCATGCGTCACCAGCACAATGGTACGCCCGAGCAGACGGTGAATACGCGTCATCTCCTGCTGCAGCGCACCACGAGTGACCGGGTCCAGCGCGCCAAAAGGCTCATCCATCAATAGCACCTGCGGATCCGCCGCCAACGCACGCGCAACCCCGACCCGCTGCTGCTGTCCGCCGGAAAGCTGATGCGGATAACGGTGGCGCAAACTCGCCTCAAGGCCCAGCAGAGCCATCAGTTCATCTGTTCGGTCATCAATACGTGAGCGCGACCACTTTTGCAGTTGCGGTACGGTGGCGATGTTCTGCGCGACGGTCCAGTGGGGAAACAAGCCAATAGACTGAATCGCGTACCCCATGCGCCGTCGTAGCTCCAGCACCGGCAGGCTACGAATTTCTTCTCCGGCAAAGCGGATCTGCCCGCTGTCGTGTTCAACCAGCCGATTGATCATCTTTAGCGTGGTGGACTTCCCCGAACCTGACGTGCCGATTAGCACCGAAAAGCTGCCCTCCCCTAACTGCAGGTTAAGGTCATCAACGGCTTTTTGCTGACCATAGGTTTTACTGACCTGGCGAAATTCAATCATTATTCGATACCTTTAGCAGCGCGAGACCTAAATCAAACAGCGCATCAATCAACACTGCCAGCACAACGACCGGGATCACGCCCAACAGCACTAAATCGACGGCGCTACTGAGCAATCCCTGAAAGACCAGCGCGCCAAATCCCCCTGCGCCAATCAGCGCAGCAATCACCGCCATCCCCACCGTCTGGACCATCACTACCCGTAAACTGCGTAAGAAGACCGGCAGCGCCAGGGGAAATTGCACCGAGATAAACCGTTGACGCGCGCTCATCCCCATAGCCCGGGCGCTTTCCAGCACATCGCGCGGAACCTGATTCAACCCAGCCACAACGCCACGTACAAGCGGTAACAACGCATACAGCACCAACGCAATAAGCGCAGGCGTCATACCAGTTCCCGCGACGCCGAACTTGCCCAATAAAGGAAAGTGCTTCACCAACCCGGCAAGTGGCGCAATTAACAGGCCAAACAGCGCGACTGAAGGAATGGTTTGGATGATATTCAGTGCCGCAAAAACCGGCCCCTGACGGGCGACAGAGAAAGCACACCAGATGCCCAGTGGCACACCAATGAGCAGCGCGGGCACCACGGTAGCGAACAGAATCGTCAAATGTTGCGCCAGGGCGTCGTTGAAGACATCCTGGCGGTTGGCATATTCTTTAAGCAGGGATAGATCGTTAAACGTGCCGGAGAACAAAAGCACCAGCGGCACAATGAATATTTGAGCATGCAGCGCCCAACGCCACAGTGCCTGAGCGGTGATGCGACGAATAGCGTCACTGGCGGCCAGCAGCATCAGCCCCACGCCCAACCAGAATCCACTGCCCAGACTGGTTCTGGCCAGCGGACTCCCTGTCTTCGCCAGATACGTTGCCGTTGTACCTGCGGTTACCAGCGCGGCGATCACCAACAGTTGGCAAACGATAAGCGCCAATATATTGCCGGACCTTCCCGGTACAACGCTCAGAAGACATAGCAGCAAACAGGCCACCGCCAATCCCCATGCCGTGTCGGAGCTGATATCCCAGAGTTGACGACCTTCGCCGGACACCAGACGATTAGGGGCATAGCTAATGAAAGGCAGCGCTGCCGCCGCGAAAGTAAGAAGCACCAGCAACAACAGCACCCGATTGACTGAAATATTCGACAAAACACCCACCCGCTGCAAACGCCGTTACTTCACCCATCCTTTTTGCTTCAGGTAATCTGCTGCGACTTTTTTCGCATCCAGCCCCTCCACGGCAATACTGGCATTCAGCTGCTGCAACGTTTTTTCATCCAGACTGGCAAAAACCGGCTGTAGCCACTCTCCCATTTGCGGATAGTCTTTCAGCACAGATTCACGTACGACGGGTGCTGGCGCATAAATGGGCTGGACACCTTTTGGGTCGCTTAAAGTTTGCAGACCGAGCGCCGCAACCGGGCCATCGGTGCCATAAGCCATCGCCGCATTGACTCCAGAAGTCTGCTGCGCCGCCGCTTTAATCGTCACCGCGGTATCCCCCCCAGCCAGCGACAACAGCTGATTTTGATTCAGTTTGAAATCATAAGCTTTTTCAAACGCTGGCAGCGCGTCAGCCCGTTCGATGAATTCCGCAGAGGCGGCAAGTTTGAACGTTCCTCCGTCCTTCAGGTAACGGCCTAAATCAGCAAGGGACTCAAGTTTGTTCTTTTGCGCAACATCCTGGCGTACTGCAATGGTCCAGGTGTTGTTGGCGGGTGCAGGGGTTAGCCAGACCAGCTTATTTTGCTCTGCATCCAGCTTTTTCACTTTGTCGAATCCAGCCTGCGCATTTTTCCACGCGGGATCATTTTCATCTTTAAAAAAGAATGCGCCATTACCGGTATATTCCGGATAAATATCCAGCTCACCGGAGGTGATTGCCCCACGAACAACTGGGGTGGTACCAAGCTGTATTTTATTGACGGTTTTCACGCCATGGCTTTCGAGCACCTGCAAAATAATGTTGCCGAGCAGCGCCCCTTCGGTATCTATTTTTGAACCGACCGTGACGGGTGACGCGGCCTGTAAGGGTAGGCTTATCGCAGCTAACAGCGCCAGCGAACCCACCGATACTTTTGAGATTATCATGCTGTACTCCTCATCCTTTTGCGGCCCTTTTCAGAGACTTGAGGAAAAAGCATAGTCGAAAAATCAGGGCTTAACCTGGCAATTGGGGAGTAAGAGAGAGATTCGTTAGCAATAACGTGATGAGAAATAAGAAGCAGACGCGGCGCATACACCTAAAGATAAAGGCCGGAAACCCGGCCTTTACTCGCTAATCAATTACAGCAGCTCAAATTCGCCCTGCTTCACTCTGGCGGAATCCACGCCGATAAAGACGTTAAACTTGCCCGGTTCTGCATCGTATTGCATACGCTGATTCCAGAACTTCAGCGCGTCAATGTCAATCGGGAAGCTGACGGTCTGGGTTTCACCCGGCTTAAGATTCACTTTCTCAAAACCTTTCAGCTGTTTTACCGGACGACTCATGGAAGCGGTCACGTCCTGCAAGTACATCTGAATCACCGTCGCACCTTCGCGCTTGCCGGTGTTGGTCACCTGCACGCTGGCCGTCACGGTCCCGTCACGCTTCATCGTTGGAGAAGAGAGCTTCACATCAGAAACCGTGAACGTGGTGTAACTCAGGCCATAACCAAAGGGATACAACGGACCATTCGCTTCATCAAAGTAGCGCGACGTGTACTTGTTCGGCTTATCTGCGTTATACGGGCGACCGGTATTGAGATGGCTGTAATAGACCGGGATCTGTCCGACAGAGCGCGGGAAAGACATCGGCAGCTTGCCTGACGGGTTGTAATCGCCAAACAGCACATCGGCGATGGCGTTACCGCCTTCCGTCCCGGCAAACCAGGTTTCGAGGATCGCATCGGCCTGTTGATCTTCTTTAACCAACGCCAGCGGACGTCCGTTCATCAGTACCAGAACCAGAGGTTTACCGGTGGCTTTCAGCGCGGCAATCAGGTCACGCTGACTCTGTGGAATAGTGATATCGGTGCGGCTGGAAGCTTCATGCGCCATACCCTGCGCTTCGCCGACTACCGCAACCACCACGTCAGACTGCTTCGCTGCGTTCACGGCTTCATCGATCATCGCCTGCGGCGAGCGCGGGTCAACCTTCACCGCCTCTTCATATAGATTGAGGAAATCGACAATGCCTTTGTCGTTGGTGATATTCGCCCCTTTGGCGTACAGCACTTTGCCCTGATCGCCGACGGCATTTTTAATTCCCGTCAGTACCGTTACCGACTGATCGGCAACACCGGCAGCGGACCAACTGCCCATCACATCACGCTTGCTGTCGGCCAGCGGACCGACGACTGCCACGGTGGCGGATTTTTTCAGCGGCAACGTTTCCAGACGGTTTTTCAGCAGCACCAGGCTTTCTCGCGCTACTTCACGCGCCTCTTTGCGGTGCAAGCGGCTTTCCGCGTTGGTGTCCTGTGGGTCAGATTCTTTGGCCCCCAGATGACTGTACGGGTCGTTAAACAGCCCCATATCATATTTCACATTCAGCACGTGGCGCGCGGCGTCATCCAGCTCCGCCATCGTCACTTTGCCGGATTTAATCAAGCCCGGAAGATATTTGCTGTAATACTCATCGCTCATACTCATATTGATGCCGGACTTGATCGCCACACGCACCGCATCTTCAGGATCGGAGGCGGTACCGTGCTTAATCAGTTCCTTAATCGCGCCGTGATCGGAAACGGTAATACCCTTAAAGCCCCATTCATCACGCAGCACGTCTTTTAACAGCCATGCATCTGAGGTTGCAGGCGTACCATTTAGCGAATTAAGTCCTACCATTACCGCACCGCTACCAGCGTCCAGTCCGGCTTTATACGGCGGCATGTAGTCGTTGAACAGACGCTGTGGGCTCATATCGACGGTGTTATATTCCTTGCCACCTTCAACCGCGCCATAAGCGGCGAAGTGCTTGACGCTGGTCATCACCGAATAGCGATCCGCCGGGCTTTTACCCTGCATCGCTTCTACCATGGTTTTACCCATCGTAGCCGTTAAATACGTGTCTTCACCAAAACCTTCTGAAGCACGGCCCCAACGCGGATCGCGAGAGACATCGACCATTGGCGCCCAGGTCATATTCAGACCATCATCGGCGGCTTCATACGCGGAAATACGGCCAACGGTTCTGACCGCATCGAGATTAAAAGAGGACGCCAGGCCGAGACTTATCGGGAACACGGTACGTTGGCCGTGCAATACGTCGTAGGCAAAAAAGAGAGGAATTTTCAGGCGGCTGAGTTCCATCACCTGATCCTGCATTTTGCGGATATCCTGGCGTGTGACGGTGTTAAAAATTGCCCCAACCTGCCCGTCTTTGATCATCTCGCGGATGGCTTCTTTCGGGTTATCAGGCCCGACGCTTATCAAGCGTAGTTGCCCAATTTTCTCATCCACGGTCATCTGTTTAAGTAAATCGGTAACGAATGCATCCCGCGCTTCTGGAGTCAGAGGATGGTTACCAAACAGCGTGTCCGCCTGCGCTGGTTGCAACGCCAGACTCACCGCGACACCTACAGAACATAGCCATTTCATGTTGATTCTCTCTTTATTTTTTCCCGACGAGGCAGCGAAAATATAACAAAAACCGCAGTTTGCCGTAAGACTAAACGGGAGCGATAAAGAAAGCTAAGGTTATTCTCCTAATTTTCAAAACCAGCGCAAATCATTAGAAGACGAACCAGAGACAATATGAATGAGAAAGCGTATTGTCATACAAAGCGCTATGCTTGTTCCTGATATTGAGTCCCACCACAAGGAGTGGAGAATGTCTTCCATTACAACAGATAATAAAGCTTTCCTGAATGAACTGACCCGTCTGGTTGGTCATTCTCACCTGCTCACTGAACCTGCTAAAACAGCCCGCTATCGCAAGGGATTCCGCTCCGGCCAGGGCGAAGCGCTCGCCGTCGTGTTCCCCGGCTCGCTTTTAGAGCTGTGGCGCGTTCTCAATGCTTGCGTCGCCGCAGATAAAATTATCCTGATGCAGGCCGCCAATACCGGCCTGACCGAAGGCTCTACGCCGAGCGGAAATGATTACGACCGCGAAATTGTCATTATCAGCACCCTGCGCCTGGATAAACTGCACGTCATCGGCAAAGGCGAACAAGTGCTGGCTTATCCCGGTACAACGTTGTATTCGCTGGAAAAGGCGCTCAAACCGTTTGGCCGTGAGCCACATTCTGTGATCGGGTCATCCTGTATTGGCGCTTCGGTAATTGGCGGCATTTGCAACAACTCCGGCGGCTCGCTGGTACAGCGCGGCCCGGCATATACCGAGATGTCGCTGTTTGCGCGTATTGACGAACAAGGTAAATTGCAGCTGGTCAACCATCTGGGTATCGAGCTGGGCCAGACCCCGGAACAGATCCTGAGCAAACTTGATGACGAGCGGATTAAAGATGACGATGTCCGCCACGACGGGCGACACGCGCACGATCACGACTATGTCACCCGCGTCAGAGATATTGAGGCGGACACGCCCGCCCGCTATAACGCCGACCCGGATCGCTTGTTTGAATCATCCGGTTGTGCAGGTAAGCTCGCGGTTTTCGCCGTGCGTCTGGACACCTTCGAAGCCGAAAAAAATCAGCAGGTCTTTTACATCGGTACCAATCAGCCTGAAGTGCTGACGGAAATCCGCCGTCATATTCTGGCAAAATTCGAGCACCTGCCGGTTGCTGGTGAATATATGCACCGCGATATTTACGACATCGCCGAGCAATATGGCAAAGATACGTTTCTGATGATCGACAAGCTCGGCACCGACAAAATGCCGTTCTTTTTCACCCTGAAAGGTCGCACCGATGCGATGCTGGAAAAAGTGAAAATTTTCCGTCCGCATTTCACCGACCGGGCAATGCAGAAATTTGGTCATTTGTTCCCCAGCCACTTACCGGCACGCATGAAAAGCTGGCGCGATAAGTACGAGCATCACCTGCTGTTAAAAATGGCCGGTGGCGGCGTGGCTGAAGCGCAAAACTGGCTCAGCGAATATTTCAAAACCGCTGAAGGCGACTTCTTTGCCTGTACCCCAGAAGAAGGCAGCAAGGCGTTTTTGCATCGCTTTGCGGCGGCTGGCGCGGCGATTCGTTATCAGGCCGTACATGCCGATGAAGTAGAAGATATTCTGGCGCTGGATATCGCACTGCGTCGTAACGACACCGAATGGTATGAGCATCTACCGCCAGAAATCGACAGTCAACTGGTGCATAAGCTCTATTACGGTCACTTTATGTGCTATGTATTCCATCAGGATTACATCGTGAAAAAAGGCGTGGATGCACATGCGCTGAAAGAGCAGATGCTGGAGCTTCTGCACGAACGCGGAGCACAGTATCCGGCAGAGCATAACGTCGGACATCTGTATAAAGCACCGGAAACATTAACCCGTTTTTACCGCGAGAATGACCCCACCAACAGTATGAATCCGGGTATTGGTAAAACGAGTAAGCAAAAGTTCTGGAAAGAATCGTAGGCCCGATAAGCGTAAGCGCCATCGGGCACGTTGCCGGGGGCGCTTCGCTTGGCCAGCCTACGGTTTAATCGTTTTGCGCGGTTTGCTCACCCGTAGCTGAACCTGCCGCCGCCATCTGCGCCGCTTTTTGCTTTTTGTAGCTCAGCGCTGCCGCCGGAACCGGCATCACCTTGCCGGTTTCAATCCAGGTGCGTAAACGGCTGGCATCGGCAAAGTGGGTATATTTACCGAACGCATCCATCACCACCAGCGCCACCGGTTTGTTATTGATCACGGTGCGCATCACCAGACAGTGGCCTGCCGCATTGGTAAATCCGGTTTTGGTTAACTGAATATTCCAGTTATCGCGGTATACCAGATGGTTGGTGTTACGGAATGGCAGCGTATAAGCCGGGTTGGCAAAGGTCGCCATATCTTCACGCGTAGTGCTTAACTGGCCAATCAGCGGATACTGCTTGCTGGCGATCAGCAGCTTGGTTAAATCACGAGCTGTCGAGACGTTATGAATCGATAAGCCGGTTGGTTCCACAAAGCGTGTCTGAGTCATGCCGAGCGCTTTCGCTTTGGCATTCATGGCTTTAATAAACGCGTTATAACCGCCAGGGTAATGATGCGCCAGACTGGCTGCCGCACGGTTTTCTGACGACATCAGCGCCAGCAGCAGCATGTCTTTACGGCTAATTTCACTGTTCAGTCGCACACGAGAGTAGATGCCTTTCATTTCCGGTGTCTGACTGATATCAACTTTCAGTTTCTCATCCAACGGCAGTCGTGCATCAAGCACCACCATCGCGGTCATTAACTTGGTAATCGACGCAATCGGACGCACAAGGTCCGGGTGGTTCGAATAGATAACTTTGTTGGTATTCAGATCAACAATCATCGCGCTACCGGACGCTATCTCAGGTTGAGAAGCCGCTGCGGTAGTTGCCGTTTTCGCCACGGCTTGGGGTGCAAAAGGAACGGCCAGCACCAGGGCAAGGCTTAATAATGAAACTCGGAATTTCAGCATGATGAGATTTCTGATAATGGTTCACGCACGTCACAACGCACACCGCCAGAGACTAAGTATTATCTCAAGCTAGCTCAGGCATCATAGCGATCCGGCAGGTTTGCCGCCACAGGAGAATCGTCTCGAAATGCTGCGTTGCTGACTTTTACGTCAACAACGCAGCGCAGACAGGTTTATCCGTCAGAATAATCGGTAGCCGTAACCCCACAGGATTACCGTAATAGCCAGCAGAACTTCCAGTACCAGCACACCGATCGCCAGCGTCGAACTGGAAAAACTTAACCCTTCCTCGCGTGTGATATTCAGGAACGTAGGTATACCGAGATAAAGTAAATAGCCGGTGTAAAACAACGCGATGGTCCCCACCAATGCGCACAGCCAGACCAGCGGATAAAGTGCGACCAGTCCGCTTAAAAACAGCGGCGTCGCGACATATCCTGCAAAAACCATACAATGCGCCAGCGACGGACGTTGCGGATAATTACGCGCCATCCACCAGATAACCCGCCCCATAACGGCGACGCCCGCCAGCATCACCCCGTAAAACAGAATTGCCATCGCAAATCCGGTCAACAGAGATAGCTTCAGGATATTGCCATCGCCAAAATTCCAGCCGATTTGCGTGGTGCCGATAAATGCGCAAACCACCGGGATTGCCGCCATCAGCAGTACATGGTGGGTATAGTGATGCGAAACGCTTTCGTTTTCGCTGTTGATCACGTGCATTTCACGATCGGGATGGGAAAACAGCCCCCAGACATGGTTCATACCGCCCCCTTGTTGTCAGCTCCGGACCTCAACACTTCAAGTATAATTCAGCTTTTGATTGTTTTATGTACACAAGAAAAATACCGAAGCGCCGGGTAAAAAGTTTGTCAGGCGTCGGCATGATAAGCGAAGCGCCATCAGGCATTGGAGAGCTGAGCGACCTTAAGCGCTACTACGCGGCTTTTCCGGCATCAAACAATCATAGGGTGTATGCTATTAGCAGTGGAGGTCATACAATCGTATGGATATAAATCATTATGTTGCGCAATACGGCTATGCTGCGTTAATCATCGGCAGTCTGGCGGAAGGCGAAACCATTACCCTGTTAGGCGGCGTTGCGGCGCATCAGGGCGTCCTGAAATTTCCCCTGGTGGTACTCTCGGTCGCGCTGGGCGGGATGATTGGCGATCAGTTGCTTTATTTACTCGGACGTCGTTTTGGCGGCAAAATTTTACAGCGTTTCTCGCACCACCAGGCGAAAATTGATTACGCACAGAAGATGATCCAGCGACGTCCTTACCTGTTTGTGGTCGGTACGCGCTTTATGTACGGCTTTCGCGTTATTGGTCCCTTACTGATTGGCGCCAGTCACCTGCCGCCGAAGATCTTTTTACCGCTAAATATTCTTGGCGCGTTTGTCTGGGCATCGTTATTTACGACTCTGGGCTACATCGGTGGTGAAGTGATAGCGCCGTGGCTGCACAGCCTTGACCAGCATATCAAGCATGGCATCTGGCTGGTGCTGGTTATCGGGATTGTCGCGGGCGTCCGCTGGTGGATGAAACGGCGAAGCACGCGTAAAGCGCAATGAAGATGGCCCGACAGCGGAACACCGTCGGGCCGATTAATCAGAACGCGTGATAACCGCCGCCCAGCGCACTGGTCAACTGAATTGAGGCATCCAGCCATTGGCCCTGCAAAAGCAGACCGTTGCACTGCTCACGTAATGCCGGGATCTTTGCCTCGCTGACCCTGGAGCCCGCAATAATACCCGCATTAAAGCGCGCCTGAGCCAGCCCCACTACGCGCTGAGCGTCATGTTCAATCTGCTGCTGATGCTGATTTTTCTGCGCTAATGTTTCTACCTGCGATGCGGCACGTGCCACGTCATTCACCGCATCCACCACCGCTTTGTTGTAATTCGCCACCGTCAGGTTGCTTTGCGCTTTCGTAATATCGAGATTTGCGTTCAACCTGCCGCTGTCAAAGATAGGCAGAGTCAGCCCGGCGGTTACGCCCATTTGCTGCGCGGAATGGCGGAACAAGTCACTCAGATGTAACGCATCCTGTTGTAAAAATGCCATCAGATTCACATCTGGATAAAACGCCGCTTTCGCCGCATCAATGCTGCTCAGCGATGACTCAATGTACCAGTGCGCCGCCTGTAAATCCGGGCGGCGGGCCAGTAGCGAGTAACCCAATTGTGACGGGAGCTGGCTTTCGACCGCGGGCAGTGGGGTCGAATGGAGCTTCAGGGCAGTGGACTGGGCATTGGTCAGCGCGCTCAGCCGTGCTTCAATCACCTTCATTTTGCCGCTGACATCATTCAACTGCTGCTCTGTTTTGCTGGAGTCAATATCAGTTTCAACGCCTTCCACTGAAGAAGTTAGACCGTTTTGATACAGCTGACGATCGACGCTTATCACATTTTGCTGCTCGCTTTCGATTTGCGTCAGTACGGTTTTCAGCGCCGCCTGCGTCTGCCATTCCCAGTAAAGGCGGGAGACACCGCTCGCCAGCAACTGCCGGGTTTGCTCGCGCTCAGCCTCACGTGCCTTAACGGCCCCAATACGCGCCGTCACTTCAGCCCGATTTTTACCCCACAGCTCCAGATTCCAGCCAGCGGTTAAACCAAAGGTTCCATTGGTGTACCACGGTCCTGTTGTTCCGGCGGCCGGATCGGTAATGGCAAACGGTCCCATCAGACCCTCAGCTGACATTCTCTGACGCTCAACGTCTGCGGAGAAGTCGATCTCCGGGCCATCCTGTGCTTCCACGGCCTTAGCCTGCGCCTCCGCCAGTTGAATGCGCTGTTCCGCTACCTGCATATCAGGAGAATTTCGCAACGTGCTGTCAATCAACGCATTAAGTTGTGGGTCGTGATATGCCCTCCACCACTGGCTGTCCGGCCAGCCATTTTTTAACGCGGCAGGCAATGTGGTATCGACATTCGCAGCAGGGGTCTGCTGTGACAGAGACTGGCGGTCATCATGCATAGGCGCACAGCCTGCCATCAGAACAAAAAGCGGCAACAATGCCGTGGTGATAAACACAGAATTACGATTCATGGAGATATACAGGTAAGAAAAGATGTGCAGAGATTACGACTTGTCGCTTTTGCTTTTTTAGTTACGCGTGGCAATACATCTTTGGCAATAAAAATATAAAATCAGAAAAATATACACCTCGTGAATAATATAGGTTAAATAGTTTTAATAATTAATGGATGGAGATTTTATGTCACAGAATATCTATGACGATCCTGAGTTCTTTGCTGGATATGCCACACTGGATCGTTCAGTAAAGGGGCTCGACGGCGCGCCAGAATGGCCGACAATACAAGCGATGCTCCCCTCTCTTCAAGGCAAAAACATTCTTGATTTGGGCTGTGGATATGGCTGGTTTTGCCGCTACGCACGCGATAATCAGGCTGCCAGTGTAGTGGGGCTGGATATTTCACAAAAAATGTTAACTCAGGCGCACAGTATGACGCAGGGTAATGGCATCGTTTATCAGCGTGAAGATCTCGAAACGCTTACCTTGTCCCCAAATTCCTTTGATCTGGTTTATAGCTCGCTTGCCCTGCACTATTTGCACGATATAGAACGATTATTCGTAACCATTTACCAGTCATTAACACCGGGAGGCATGTTGGTTTTCTCTGCTGAGCATCCAATTTATACCGCACCGCTTAACCAGGGCTGGATCAAAGATAAAACCGGGCAACTCTCCTGGCCGATTAATCATTATCAGCAGGAAGGTGAGCGCATCAGTAACTGGTTTGCTGAGGGCGTCAAAAAACAGCACCGTAAGCTGGCGACCTGGATTAATGCGCTGATTGGGGCCGGATTCGACATCGTTTGTGTCGATGAATGGGGACCTTCCGCGCAACAGATTGCTGAAAACCCAGCGTTAGATGAAGAAAAAGAGCGGCCGATGGTGTTTCTGCTCAGCGCACGTAAACCAGCATAACAGCGCCTCCAGGCAGAATGATTAATACTTTCCTATACTCAATCTGAACTTACCAAAAAAAGGAAAGTTAATGAAAATTCTGCTGTGGGTTATTCTGATTATTTTTCTGATTGGACTGTTGGTGGTAACAGGCGTGTTTAAGATGATTTTTTGATATTGCTGCCTATCAGCCAGCCCGGATAAGGCATTAGCATTTAATCCGGTCTGGCGCATCAGCTGTGTTCAAAGGGTAATAGCCTGAATCGCACGCGCGATATCCGGCGAATTGTTTAACGCACGAATTTCCTGAAACAGCGCGGTTGCCTCTGAATATTCTTTTCGCAGATACCCTAACCACTGCTTAATCCGCGCTACATGATACAGCCCGGTGTCCCCCTGCTTTTCAAGACGGGTATATTTTTGCAACAGCGTCACGACATCAGGCCACGGCATACGCGGCTCGTTGTATTTCACCACGCGGCTCAGGTTTGGAATATTTAATGCGCCACGTCCGATCATCACCGCATCGCATCCGCTGATGGCCATACAATCCTGGGCGCTCTGCCAGTCCCAGATTTCGCCATTCGCGATAACCGGAATAGTCAGTCGCTGGCGGATCTCGCCAATCGCCTGCCAGTTAATATGTTCTGCCTTATAGCCCTGTTCCTTGGTTCGACCATGCACCGCCAGTTCGCTGGCGCCAGCCTGCTGCACGGCATCGGCAATTTCAAACTGCCGATCGCTGTTATCCCAGCCCAGACGCACTTTCACCGTCACCGGGAGATGAGCCGGGACCGCCTCGCGCATAGCTTTTGCGCCCCGGTAGATAAGCTCAGGATCTTTCAGTAACGTTGCGCCACCGCCGCTGCCGTTCACCAGCTTCGACGGACAACCACAGTTCAGATCGACACCGTACGATCCCAGTTCTACCGCACGCGCCGCATTCTCCGCCAGCCACTGCGGGTACTGCCCCAACAGCTGAATGCGAACCAACGTGCCGGATGGCGTCCGGCTGTTGTTATGCAGTTCCGGGCAGAGTCGATGAAATACTTTTGCCGGCAGGAGCTGATCCACCACGCGCACAAACTCGGTGATGCACAGATCGTAATCATTCACTTCAGTCAGCAGCTCGCGCACCAGTGAGTCGAGCACGCCTTCCATCGGCGCCAGTAAAACACGCATATCGTCACCCGCAAAAAAAGAGGCGCTATGGTAGCGCCTCCGTTCGGGAGATTAAAGAGGCTCAGCGTGGCAGCAAGCAGTTATCTTCTTTCCAGCCGTATAACCACTCCATACCGCGATAAAATTCCGCCTGCGACTTGTCTTTCCACAACAGATTACGCACCTGACGCTCGACGCCTGCGGCATGGTAGACGCGTCCCATTTCGCGCGTTGACCAGACGATACGTGCGGTACGCGGAATACGCACCGACTCATACAGCGCAAAGGCATCAGCCGCATCGCCGTCACACTGCTGTAACGCTTTACCTAGCGTGACAGCATCTTCCAGCGCCATACAGGCTCCTTGCGCCATATATTGCGCCACCGGGTGCGCGGCATCTCCCACCAGCGTGATGCGGTCGGTTCCCCATTTCTCTACCGGCTCACGATCGGCGGTTGACCAGCGCCGCCATGACGTCGGTTTATCCAGCATCTGACGAGGGCGTGGATGAATACCCGCAAAATAGGAGAGCACTTCCTCTTTGCTACCATCCTTCACCCCCCACTCTTCCTGCTGACGACTGTGGAAGGTCACCACCAGGTTGTACTGTTTGCCGCCGCGCAGTGGATAGTGCACCAGATGACAATGCGGTCCGGCCCACAATACCGGCGCGTTAATGCGCAAATCTTCTGGCATATCATCGCAATCAATCACGGCGCGATAGACCACGTGCCCGGTAACGCGTGGCGCATCGCCAATCAGAGACTGACGAACAACCGATTTTACACCGTCACAGCCCACCAGAATATCCGCCGTCCAGTTGTTGCCGTGCTCGTCAAATACCGTCACGTCATTCTCTGTCTGGCGAATATCAACCACATTAGTTGAAGTGCGATACTCAACGTTAGGATGCACCAGCGCCGCTTCCCAAACGCTGGCGTGAATATCAACTCGATGGATAACCGCATAAGGACCGCCAAAGTGATCGCGGAACGCCTGCCCGGTTTCAATCCGTACTACCTCTTTCGCATTTACCGCATCCATCATCGTGATGTGGTCGGTAAAAACGGCGCGTTGACGGGCAACTTCCCCCACGCCAAGGCTGTCCAGAGCAGAGAATGCATTCGGCCCGAGCTGAATACCCGCGCCAATTTCACCAATTTCGTGCGCTTTCTCCAGCAACATCACTTTAATGCCCTGACGGGCCAGCGATAGCGCGGTCGCCGCGCCGCCAATCCCGCCACCCACGATAATTGCGCGTGTCACTTTAGCCATTGTCGTTCTCCTTATCAGGCTGGAATTTTGTCTTGTTGATTCTCGGGCGCAGCGGCGATAAACGCCGGAAGCTGGGTACAGGCATCATATACCGCCTGACAGCGTGGATATCCGCTCAGATCGCAACCCATCCGCAACGCGTTTGCCCACTGCGGGATCAGACAGCAATCCGCCAGCGTCGGTGCGTCCCCCACGCAAAACGTCCCCGAGTGACTCTGGCGCAGCATCTGTTCCACCGCGCTTAACCCTTGCTGGATCCAGTGGGCATACCAGCGTTTTTTATCTTCTTCACTGACCTTTAGCTCTTCGCTCAGGTAGCGCAGCACCCGTAGATTGTTTACAGGGTGAATATCGCAGGCGATGGCATAAACGATTTCCAGCACCTTACTACGCGCCGGGAAATCGGCGGGCAGCAGCGGCGACTGTGGAAAGTGATGATCCAGCCAGTCGGTTATCGCCAGAGACTGCCCGAGTGATTCTCCGTCATCGGTCACCAGCGTCGGCACCAGCCCCACCGGGTTCATCCGCCGGTAGGCCAGTTCGTTCTGCTGACCAATGCGAATATTGACGCCCACCGTCTGGTAATCGAGCCCCTTCAGCGCCAGCGCAATGCGTACACGATATGACGCGGAGCTATTAAAGAAACTGTACAGCTTCATTATCCACCTCAGACAATCTTCACGGCGATGGGGGTTAAACCGTCTACGTTTCCGGTGATCACATCCCCTTTCACTACCGCCCCTACGCCTTCGGGTGTACCGGTGTAGATCAGATCGCCTGGCTGCAGTTCGAAAAAGCCTGACAGATAGCTGATGGTTTCATTCACAGACCAGATGAGGTGGCGAATATCGCTACGCTGGTGATCGTCGCCGTTGACCTGCAACCAGATTGGCGCATGGTTAACATCCACACTTTCGCTGGCTTTATGCAACGGCGCGATGGGCGCGGAGAGATCAAACGCTTTGCCGATTTCCCATGGACGCCCCATCTGACGCATCTCCATCTGCCGGTCACGGCGGGTCATATCCAGACCGGTGGCATAGCCCCAGATATATTCGTGCGCTTTTTCCAGCGGAATATCGCTGCCCTTTTTACCAATCGCCACCACCAGCTCTATCTCATAGTGATAGTTATCGGTCTGCGATGGGTACGGCAGTTCAAGGATCTGACCAGCTGCCACCGGGACTATCGCATCAGCAGGTTTACAGAAGAAGAACGGGGGTTCGCGATCCGGATCAAAGCCCATTTCACGCGCATGAGCGGCATAGTTACGGCCCACACAATAAACGCGGCGTACGGGAAATTGTTCATCACTACCAACCACCGGAACGGTAACAGGCGCTTGTGGTTCGAATACATATTGCGTCATTTTCTCTCTCCCAAATTAATAGCGTGCTTCACGGAACAGCCCCAGCGCTTCCTGAACCGGTCTGTCCGAAAAACTGAATAAGACGGTATCTTCATGGGTCTGGAACGACACGCCGTGCCAGGTCGGCACCACAAAAATATCTTTTGGCGAAAAGTTGAAGGTCTCGTTACCGATGGTGACCTGCCCACTTCCTTCCACCACGTGATAGATAGTGCTGTCAGTGGTACGCGCCATTCGTGAGGAAAAGCCCTGCGGCAACAGTTGCAGGAAGGTTCCCATCGAAGGCATGGGATAACCGCCGGTTACCGGGTTGACGTAACGCATCTTGTAACCGTCCCACTCATCGGCGTCGCCCATACGGGTCAGGTCATGTAGCGCTTCACGGCTGCGATCGTAGCGATAGTTAAAAATCGGCGATGAGTTACCCTTCTGATGGCGCAGCGGCAGCATATTGGCCGCGTAGCGCGGTAAGTAATCCCCTTCCTGGCGCGTGACCGGCTGCTGATCTTCCGGGTAGTCTTCCGCAAAGCCGCAGCCCAGCAGGTTCACCAGCGGCAGATCCAGACCGTCCAGCCACACCACCGGTTCACTGCCCGGGTTGCCGTGATCGTGCCAGCGCCACTGCGGCGTCAGAATAAAATCGCCTTCATGCATCTGGGTGCGCTCACCATCCACGGCGGTAAATGCCCCTTTCCCTTCGACAATAAAGCGCAGCGCAGACTGGTTGTGGCGGTGACTCGGCGCAACCTCGCCCGGCATAATTAACTGCAATCCTGCGTACAGCGTTGGGGTGATTGAAGACTGTCCGCGCAACATTGGGTTTTCCAGCACCAGCACGCGGCGAATCGCCTCTTTCGCGCCAATCAGATCGCCACTTTCTAACAGCAGAGGGCGGATCTCCTGATAGTTCCAGTGCGCAGGCGCGCAATGTGCGTTCGGTGTTGGCGGCACCAGGCGGTGCAGCGACTCCCACAGAGGGGTCAGATTCTGCCCGGAAATATGCTGGTAAAACTGCTGACGGCTGTTCTTAACATCCTGATTCAGTTCAGACATAGGGATTCTCCTTATTCATTCACAACACCTGCGCGAGGCAGAGTATTTGAGGCAGAGGCCGACTGGCGGATAACAACCGTCAGCAGCGTAAGCATCACCGCGCTGATGGCCGCCGGGACGGCAATAATGAAAAACAGGTTATCGAATGAGAAATTCATCGCCATCATCACGCCGCCGGAAAGCGAGCCGACAATCGCGCCGCAGCGCCCCACCGCATTAGACCAGCTGACGCCCGTCGCCCGGCTTTGTGTCGGATATAGCGTGGCGGTTAACGCATTTAGACCAACCTGAGAACCGCTAATACCAATGCCGGTGCCAAAAATAGCCAGAGCCATCAACCACAGACCGTTCTCGCTCAGGCCAATCATGACGATGCACACTGCGCCCAGTGCATAACTCACGGCCAGCACGCGGAAAGGATTGTATTTATCCATCAGCATGCCCAGCGCCAGCGCCCCCAGCGTTCCTCCAATCTGGAAGGCGGCAGTTACCCATGAGGCATGCTGCAGATCAATTCCACGATGGTTTAACAGCGTTGGCATCCAACTGGAGAGCAGATAAATAATCAGCAAGCTCATAAAGAACACTACCCATAGCATCAGAGTAATGGGCAGCTGTCGCCCGACGAACAGCTGGCGAATGCTTCCTTTAGCAATCGCGGTGCCCTCGTTGAGATAAAAATGGGTAGTGTCATAACGTTCCCGGGTGATGGCGCTAACGGTTCTGGCAATCACGTTTTGCGGCAGTTGGCGACGAACCTGCCAGCGCGGGGATTCCGGAAGCGCAAACAGCAGAGCCACAAACAGCATGAGTGGTAGAACGCCTCCCAGCACCAGAATGCCGTGCCAGCCAATGACCGGCACCAGTTGCGCGCTCACAATTCCACCCATCGCCGACCCCAGGGTAAATCCACAAAACATCATGGTCACCAGCGCGCCACGCCGCCGCGCTGGCAGGTACTCTGACGTCATGGTGATGGTATTTGGCATCGCGCCGCCCAGACCTAACCCGGTAAGAAAGCGCAAAATAACCAACGTTTGTAGATCGGGAGAAAAAGCCGAAATCAGGCTCAGAGCGCCGAACAGCGCCACGCAGAGTTCAATCACCCGTTTGCGGCCAAAACGGTCAGACAATGGGCCGCAGAGCAATGCGCCAGCGGTTAGCCCCAACAGGCCTGCGCCAAACAACGGCGCCAGATCGCCGGCAGTCAGCTGCCAGTGAGTACGAATGTCGGGAGCGATAAAGCCAATAGCTGCGGTATCAAATCCGTCGAGCATGACGACCAGAAAACAGCAAATGATAACGCGCCACTGGGTCTTACCGACGGGAGCGGAATCGATCAGTGCTTGTAGATCACGTTGATGAGTCATAGTGAATGCCTCAGTGCAGGTAGAGTAGATGTCTGTTTTGTTTTAGGTATGTTGCGACTTTGTATGTTTGGAGATGAAATGTACAATGGCTTTTCATGCAGAGGCATAACCTGGAGGTTATAGCAAATGGCAAACTGGGCGCAGAAACTTAAGTTGCAACACCTGCAAACGCTTATCGCGCTGGGCGAACAGGGAAATCTGACTCACGTCGCACGGATGATGAATATCACCCAGCCAGCGTTGTCAAAATGGTTATCACAGCTCGAAGATGAGATTGGCATCACCCTCTTTGAACGTCATAGCAAAGGCTTGCGTCCTTCCGAAGGCGGCAAACTGCTACTGCAGCATGCCCAACGCCTGCTCAATGATATGGAACGTTCGCAATATGAAATCGCCCGTTTTAAGCAAGGCGGCCTGGTGGGAAGTCTGAAGATTGGCTGCTCACCCGTGGCGACCGACTGCGTTTCAATGGCAATACTGGGTTTGCTCAAAGAGTTGCCAACCCTGAACCTTAATATCGAAGAGAAAGTGATGACCCCGCTGCTGCACGATCTGCTCGCGGGTTCGGTGGATGTCGTCGTCGGTCGCGTCGGTGGCCGGGCGCTTCAGTTGCCGCTCAATTACCAGGTGCTGTATACCGAGCCGGTCTGTTTCGTCGCCCGTCCCGATCATCCCTTGGCAAAATATCCCTTGCTCACCTGGCACGATCTGGCGAACTGGCGCTGGATTGTCTGGCCGACAGGAACCCCTATACGGATAAGCATTGATAACGCGCTGGTTGATAACGGCGTCATGTTGCCGGAAAACATCATTGAATCGGCGTCGATCAACGTCAGTACCAACCTGCTGCAAAGTAGCGATATGATCTCTATTCTTTCTTTGCGTCTGGCACAACGGTATGCCGCCCAGGGACAGCTGGCTATTCTGAATCTGCCGAAGATTGAACAAAAAGGCAGCGTCGGCGTATTCTGGCGCAACAACGAAACACCTACTACCGCCCTGAATCGTTTTTTGTATTATCTGGCACAGGCTTAGCGCGGAGAGTTAGGGCCATCGCCCGATGTTCCAGATATCTATTTCCTCTATGCTTAGAATTCATGATGTGATCGGTAGCACGTTTTTAAGTTTAATTGTATGATGAATCAGTCTCGTCAAGGGTTTCAACTATGAGCAAAGCACTGAACGTTATCTGGCAATATTTGCGCGCATTCGTCCTGATTTATGCCTGCCTCTACGCAGGTATTTTTCTTGCGTCGCTACTTCCTATCACCATTCCGGGCAGCATTATCGGCATGCTGATTCTGTTTGTCTTACTGGCTTTGCAGGTGTTACCGGCAAAATGGGTTAACCCTGGCTGCTACGTGCTGATTCGTTATATGGCCCTGCTGTTTGTCCCGATTGGCGTGGGGATCATGCAGTACTTTGACCTGCTCCGCGCACAATTTGGTCCGGTAGTGGTGTCCTGTACCATCAGTACGCTGGTCGTTTTCCTGGTGGTGAGCTGGAGCTCGCACATTGTGCACGGTGAACGCAAAATCGTTGGGCAAAAAGGGTCTAAAGAATGATGTCGTATATCTGGTGGTCGTTACCTCTTACGCTGGCGGTATTTTTTGGCGCACGTAAGCTGGCTGCACGATTTAAAATGCCGCTATTGAACCCGCTGCTGGTTGCCATGGTGGTGATTATTCCCATTCTGCTGCTGACCGGCATTCCCTACGATCACTATTTCAAAGGCAGCGAAGTACTGAACGATTTACTGCAACCTGCCGTGGTCGCGCTGGCCTATCCGTTATACGAACAGCTGCACCAAATTCGCGCCCGCTGGAAATCAATCATTGCTATCTGTTTTGCCGGGAGCGTTGTGGCAATGGTAACAGGTACAACAATCGCTTTGTTGATGGGCGCATCACCGCAAATTGCCGCGTCTATCATGCCAAAATCGGTCACCACGCCTATCGCTATGGCCGTGGGAGGCAGTATTGGCGGCATTCCGGCTATCAGCGCCGTATGCGTTATTTTTGTCGGTATCCTAGGGGCAGTATTTGGTCATACGTTGCTTAATGCGATGCGTATTCGCACCAAGGCCGCTCGGGGGCTGGCAATGGGCACCGCGTCGCACGCCCTGGGTACCGCACGCTGTGCAGAACTGGACTACCAGGAAGGCGCGTTTAGCTCTCTGGCGCTGGTTATTTGCGGCATTATCACCTCGTTGGTTGCCCCATTCCTGTTCCCGATTATTCTGGCGGTGGTAGGTTAACCTTCATTTATTAGCTGTTTATTTGCGATGCGTTGCACATTTTTCATTTAAGTTTCATAAGTTGCATACACAATGAGATTTAGATCACATATAAAGCCATAACAGGTCCGTAAACTACGATTCCATTACATTGTTATGAGGCATCGCCATGCATCCACGTTTTCAAACTGCTTTTGCCCAACTCGCGGATAACTTGCAATCAGCCCTGGCCCCTGTTCTGGCGGATGCGCATTTCCCCGCCATGCTGACTGCTGAGCAGGTCTCTTTGCTGAAACGCGAATCGGGACTGGACGAAGACGCGCTGGCATTCGCTCTGCTGCCGCTGGCTGCGGCCTGCGCACGTACTCCACTGTCCAATTTCAACGTTGGGGCTATTTCTCGCGGCATCAGCGGCAACTGGTACTTCGGTGGGAACATGGAGTTCCTGGGCGCGACCATGCAGCAAACTGTTCATGCCGAGCAAAGCGCTATCAGCCACGCCTGGCTGCGCGGTGAAAAAGGGCTCGCCGCCATCACCGTCAACTACACGCCGTGCGGACACTGTCGCCAGTTTATGAACGAACTAAACAGCGGACTGGATTTACGTATTCATCTGCCGGGACGTGCGCCACACGTACTACGCGATTATCTGCCAGATGCCTTCGGCCCGAAGGATCTGGAGATTAAAACGCTGCTGATGGACGATCAGGATCACGGCTTCGCACTGCAGGGCGATGCGTTGACCCAGGCAGCAATCACCGCTGCCAACAGATGTCATATGCCGTACAGCAAATCCCCAAGCGGCGTGGCGCTGGAGTGTAAAGATGGTCGTATTTTTAGCGGCAGCTATGCTGAAAATGCCGCTTTTAACCCAACCCTGCCACCACTGCAAGGCGCGTTGAACCTGTTGAATCTGAACGGTTATGATTATCCGGATATCCAACGCGCCGTGCTGGCTGAAAAAGCCGATGCGCCGTTAATTCAGTGGGATGCGACATCTGCCACGCTGAAAGCACTGGGCTGCGACAATATTGAGCGCGTGCTACTCGACTAAGTCGTGTTGCCCGATGGCGTAACGTCATCGGGCAACAGTGACTAAAATCCCCTCAATCAGATTACTGTTTCTTGCGCTACGTCTTCCGGTACAGTAGCCTGATTGAAATTCCATCCAAATAACGAGTTTTCTGCATGTTAAAGCGCGTGTTTTACAGCCTGTTAGTCCTGCTGGGCTTGCTGCTTTTGACTGTGCTTGGACTCGATCGGTGGATGAGCTGGAAGACTGCTCCCTACATTTACGACGAACTGCAGGATTTACCCTACCGCCAGGTAGGTGTGGTTCTGGGCACGGCGAAGTATTACCGCACCGGCGTCATCAATCAGTATTACCGCTACCGCATTCAGGGCGCATTGAACGCCTATAACAGCGGGAAGGTAAACTATCTGCTGTTAAGCGGCGACAACGCGCAGCAAAGCTACAACGAACCCATGACGATGCGTAAAGATCTGATTGCCGCAGGCGTCGATCCCGCTGACATCGTGCTTGATTACGCCGGGTTCCGAACGCTCGACTCCATCGTGCGTACCCGTAAGGTGTTCGATACCAACGATTTCATCATTATTACCCAGCGATTCCACTGTGAGCGTGCCTTGTTTATTGCGCTCCATATGGGTATCCAGGCCCAGTGCTACGCCGTACCTTCGCCAAAAGATATGCTCACCGTGCGGGTACGTGAATTTGGCGCCCGTTTTGGCGCACTTGCCGATCTCTACATTTTTAAACGTGAACCCCGCTTTTTAGGCCCACTGGTCCCTATCCCAACCATGCATCAGGTACCGGACGATGCACAGGGATATCCGGCAGTCACGCCTGAACAACTGCTCGAATTACAAAAGAAACAAGGAAAATAAGCATGGATGTACAAACCCTTTTCGTCGTGTTGGCCTTTCTGCTCATTCCCGTGTTTTGTTTTCGTGAAGCCTGGAAAGGCTGGCGCTCGGGAGCCGTAGATAAAATTAAAAAGAATGCGCGCGAACCGGTTTTCGCTTATCGCAATCAAGAGCCGCTGCAATTTTGGTCTTACGTACTGGTTTATGCTGGATGCGGGTGCTTATCCTTCGGTATGGTTATTTACTTAGTTTTTTATCGATAACGCATTTGCCTTTATATTAGCGTTTGAGAATAGCTAATATTTTGATAATAATTACCATTTCAAGATAAGGGATTAATGCTGCCCGTCAGCATTTCCCTCAAACTATCTTCTATTTGTGAATCCTTTCACAGAATACTCTTCCTGCAGTGCTTAGCCTTAAGAATAGCCTTTCACTTTTTATATTTTGTTATTAACGGTTTGCCTTAATTTACTCAAGCATTAAGGAAGAAAATATGCCACAACAAAATTATCTGGATGAGCTCACGCCTGCTTTTACCCCATTATTAGCAATAAAAGAGGCTTCCCGCTGTTTATTATGTCACGATGCCCCCTGTAGTCAGGATTGCCCGGCGCAAACCGACCCGGGGAAATTTATTCGCTCCATTTATTTCCGTAATTTTAAAGGCGCAGCCGAAACTATCCGCGAAAATAATGCGCTCGGTGCGGTGTGCGCTCGAGTTTGCCCAACCGAAAAATTATGCCAGCGCGGGTGTACGCGTTCAGGAATTGATAAACCTATTGATATTGCGCGTCTGCAGCGCTTTATAACCGATTTTGAACAGCAGACCGCGATGAAAATATATCAGCCAGCAACAAAAACGCTGGGCAAGGTCGCCATTATCGGTGCAGGTCCGGCAGGATTACAGGCCAGCGTAACGCTGAGCAATCTTGGTTATGACGTAACCATCTTCGAAAAACAGGCTCAGCCAGGCGGCTGGTTGCGCTATGGCATCCCAGAGTTTCGTTTGCCGCATTCGGTTTTGGATCATGAAATTGCCCGTATCGTTGAAATGGGCGTGACCATCAAGTGCAATTGTGAAGTCGGCAATGCCCTTTCCGTTGAGCAACTCAAAGCAGAATATCGCGCCGTACTGGTTACCCCAGGTATGTCTTACGGCTCAACATTGCCTCTTTTTGAGAAAGCGAATCACGTTGAAATTGCCGTCGATTTTCTGCAACGCGCCCGGCAATCAAGCGGCGATATTACCGTCGCCAAAAGTGCATTGATCATCGGCGGTGGCGACGTGGCGATGGATGTCGCCAGTACGTTGAAACTGCTGGGCTGCCCGTCAGTCACCTGTGTCGCGCGTGAAGAACTGGCTGATTTTCCGGCCAGCGATAAAGAATTCAGCAGCACCCAGGCATTAGGCGTGTCGATTATTGACGGTTTCACGCCCGTGGCGGTAAGAGGAAATCAAGTTACCTTTAAGCACGTACGCCTGCCAGGCGAACTCATGCTAGAAGCCGAGCACATTATTCTTGCCGTCGGTCAACACGCTCAGCTTGATAATTTCGCCACGTTAAAGCCACAGCGCAATCTTATCAATACGCAAAACTACCAAACCGCCGATCCGGTTCTGTTTGCTGCGGGCGATATTGTTGAAGGCGATAAAACGGTCGTTTACGCCGTGAAAACCGGAAAAGAAGCCGCTCAGGCCATTCATCACTATTTAGAGGGAGCTTGCTCATGTTAACGAAAGATCTTTCTATTACCTTTTGCGGCGTCAAATTTCCCAACCCGTTCTGCCTCTCTTCCTCCCCGGTGGGCAACTGTTATGAAATGTGCGCCAAAGCCTATGATAGCGGTTGGGGCGGCATTGTTTTTAAAACGATCGGTTTCTTTATTGCGAATGAAGTCTCCCCACGCTTTGACCATCTCAGCAAAGAAGATACCGGCTTTATTGGCTTCAAAAACATGGAGCAAATTGCCGAGCATCCGCTGGAGGAGAATCTGGCTGCTATTCGGCGACTGAAACAAGACTACCCGGATAAGGTTCTGATTGCGTCGATCATGGGGGAAAATGAGCAGCAATGGCAGGAACTGGCCCGCCTGGTTGAAGAAGCGGGTGCAGATATGATCGAGTGTAACTTCTCTTGCCCGCAAATGACCTCGCATGCTATGGGCAGCGATGTAGGACAAAGCCCTGAGCTGGTTGAAAAATACTGTCGGGCGGTTAAACGCGGTTCGCCCCTGCCAATGCTGGCTAAAATGACACCAAATATTGGTGATATGTGTGAGGTGGCGCTGGCGGCAAAACGCGGAGGAGCCGACGGTATCGCGACCATCAATACGGTTAAATCCATCACTAATATCGACCTGAACAGGAAAATCGGGATGCCGGTCGTCAACGGTAAATCCAGTATTTCCGGCTACTCCGGCAAGGCCGTTAAACCTATTGCTTTGAGATTTATCCAACAACTACGCATGCACCCTGAACTGCGGGATTTTCCGATTAGCGGCATTGGAGGAATTGAGACCTGGGAAGATGCCGCCGAGTTTTTACTGTTAGGCGCGGCCACGCTGCAGGTGACCACCGGGATCATGCAGTATGGATATCGGATTGTGGAGGACATGATCAGCGGGCTGTCACATTACCTCGCCGATCAAGGGTTTGACTCACTGGAGGAGATGGTGGGTCTGGCCAATGCCAATATCATCCCCGCCGAGGAGCTTGACCGTAGCTACATTGTCTATCCGAACATCCATCTTGATAAATGCGTCGGCTGTGGTCGTTGCTACATCTCCTGCTATGACGGCGGGCATCAGGCGATGGAATGGAATGAGGAAACCCGTACACCGCACTGCAATACAGAAAAATGTGTGGGATGTTTATTGTGCGGTCACGTTTGCCCGGTAGCCTGTATTGATCTGGGCGAGGTGAAATTTAAACCCGGAGAGAAAGAACATGCGTTAACGTTGTAACGCGGATAAAAAAGCCCGGTGCAGGTTGCGCTGCTCCGGGCTTTTTACGTTGTACGATTACTTCTTACGCGCGTACTTCAGTGAGTCCAGCGCGACCGCGAAGATGATAATGCCGCCCTTGATAATATACTGCCAGTAAGGGTTTACGCCGATGTAGGTCAGACCGTAGTTGATGACGGTGAAGATAATCACACCGGTCACCACGCCAAACACGGTACCTACCCCGCCGCTGAACGACACGCCACCAACCACGCACGCCGCAATCGCATCCAGCTCATACATAAAGCCGAGGTTGTTGGTCGCCGAGCCGATACGCCCGGCTTCCAGCAAACCACCGAAGGCATAGAACACGCCAGACAACGCATAGATAATCAACAGGTTCAGCGCAACGTTTACCCCAGACACTTTCGCAGCTTCCGGGTTTCCGCCGATGGCGAAAATGTTTTTACCGAAGCGGGTCTTGTTCCACAGCACCCACACAAAGGCCACGGCAATCAGCGCGTAGAAGGTGATGTAGGAGAGTCGGAAACTGCCCAGTGCAATAAAGCCCTGTGCAAAGGTTGAAAATCCGCTGTCAAAGCCAGAGATTGGCGATGCACCGACGAAGTCGTAGTACAGGGAGTTGATCCCGTAAACGATAATCATCGTACCCAGGGTGGTAATAAACGGCGTCACGTTCAGGTAAGCAATGATAATACCGTTCACCAGACCGATAATGGCACCAATCACGCAGACAATCAGCACCACTACAATGATCGGCATCGTCGCCATTTCCGGGAACACCTTGTTGGCATTCTCCATCGACTGCAACAAAGTCGCTGCCACCACTGCCGCCAGGCCAACCTGACGCCCCGCCGACAGGTCGGTCCCTTGGGTAACAATCAGTCCAGCCACACCCAATGCGATAATAATACGCACCGAGGATTGTGTGAGAATATTACTCAGGTTTAGTAAGCTTAAGAAAGTGGGATCCTGGAAAATAATAATCGCCAGCAAAACCAAAAGAACAACGTAAATTCCGCCTTCTTTCAGGTAAGTAAGAAAACTTTTCTTATTTAACGCACTCATGAGGAGCCCCTAATCTTAAAGGTGCAAAGACGCAAGACGGAGGATTTCGTTTTGCGTTGTTGTTTTAGTGTCAACAATTCCGGCAACGAGACCATTGCTCATCACCAGAATACGATCGGTAATACCCAGCAGCTCCGGCATTTCAGAGGAAATAATAATAATCCCCTTATCCTTTTTCGCGAGTTCAGCAATTAACTGGTAAATTTCAAATTTCGCGCCAACATCGATTCCACGCGTCGGTTCATCCAGCATCAGAATTTCTGGCTGCGTTAATAACCAACGACCAATAACCACCTTTTGCTGATTACCGCCAGAAAGTGAACCGATTTGCGTACGATGGCCCGGTGTTTTCACCCTCATGGAGTCAATTACCCACTGGGTGTCACTCTTCATGCGGGAATTATCCAACAGACCGACTTTGTTTTTGTAATTTTGGATATTAGAAATTAACGAGTTAAAACCAATGTCCAGATACGCATAAATACCGGTTGAGCGGCGCTCTTCCGTGACCAGCGCAAAACCATGGTTGATGGCTTCATTTGCACTGTGGTTATTAATCTTTTTGCCGTGTAGCGTAATTGTACCCGATGATTTCTCACGAATACCAAAAAGCGTTTCAACAATATCCGTGCGTTTTGCACCCACCAGACCGGCAATCCCGAGAATTTCCCCTTTGTGTAAATCAAACGAGATATCACGAATCGACGGCTGACGCAGCGAGGTCAGGTTACGCACTTGCAGAATGACTTCACCAGGTTTGTTTTCTTTATCCGGAAAACGTTGGTTCAGTGAACGCCCTACCATCATGGCGATGATCTTATCCATATCCAGCCCTTCCAGCGGCTGGGTCGCAATCCACTGGCCGTCGCGTAGAACGGTAATTTCATCACACAGCTGGAAGATTTCTTCCATTTTGTGAGAAATATAAACAATACCGCATCCACGCTCTTTCAGCTTACGGATGATGGTGAACAGATGATTAACTTCTTTCTCGGTTAACGATGACGTTGGTTCATCCATGATGACGATTTTGGCGTCATAGGAGAACGCCTTCGCAATTTCAATCATCTGCATTTGTGAAACGGATAATGTGCCGACGCGCGCACGCGGATCGATATCAATATCCAGTTCATCAAATATCGCTTTGGTATCGCGGTACATTTTTTCCTGATCGACAAACATGCCTTTGGTGGGATAGCGTCCCAGCCACATGTTGTCCATCACAGAGCGTTGTAATACCAGGTTTAATTCCTGGTGTACCATCGAAATACCATTCTCAAGCGCTTCCTTAGCAGAATGAAAGTCGATTTCTTTACCCTGAAATAAAATACTGCCGGAATCTTTTTGATAGATGCCGAAAAGACATTTCAATAATGTTGATTTCCCCGCGCCATTCTCCCCCATTAAGGCGTGAATAGAATGCGGACGGACTTTTAAATTGACATTATCAAGCGCCTTAACGCCGGGGAAGGACTTGTTGATGCCGGTCATTTCCAACAAGTATTCGCCTGACGACTGAGTATGTGTGCTGACCATAATTATACCTTGTTGGCCTTGCAGAGTGCGTTATTAAGGGCGCAATGAAATTGCGCCCACAGACGGAGTATTTACTTATTGGTGAACTCGGCCAAATTATCTTTATCGACACCTACGTACGGAACGCGAACAATCTTGTTCTCAATTTTCCAGTTAGTGCCATCTGCCGCACCTTTGCCATCAGCCAGGTTTTTCGCCAGATCAAAGGTGGCTTTCGCCTGGTTATTAGCATCGTTCAGCACGGTACCGGCCATAGCGCCAGATTTCACCAGCGCCAGTGCTTCTGGCAGGGCATCCACGCCAAATACCGGTACGCTGGTTTTATTGTGTGCCTTCAGCGCTTCAACTGCGCCCATTGCCATCGCATCGTTGTTGGCGATAACGACTTCGATTTTGTTCGCGTTCGGACCGGACATCCACGCATCCATCTTATCTTTCGCCTGAGCGGTATCCCACATTGCAGTATCTAACTGCAGTTGCTCAGTTTTAATGCCTTTGTCGTTCAGCTCTTTAATCACGTAAGTAGTACGTGCTTCAGCATCCGGGTGTCCCGGTTCGCCTTTCAGCAGAACAAACTGAATTTTGCCGTCTTTGTTCAGGTCCCAGTTCGGGTTAGCTGCCCAGTGTTTGGCAATCAAATCACCCTGAATAATACCGGACTCTTTAGAGTCAGTACCGACGTAATACGCTTTGTCATAGCTGTCCAGCGCCTTGCGAGAAGGTTCTTTGTTGAAGAACACGATCGGTACGTTCTGTCCGCGTGCTTTTTCAATGACCGTGCCTGCAGCTGCCGGGTCAACCAGGTTAATCGCCAGTGCTTTAACGCCTTTTGCCAGCAGCACGTCGATCTGATCGTTTTGTTTGGACTGGTCGTTCTGCGAGTCGTTCATCAGCAGTTGTACATCTGGCGCCGCTTTGGCATCTTTTTCAATAGCCTTACGTACCACTGACATAAAGTTATCGTCATACTTATAGATAGTCACACCAATACGGGTATCAGCAGCGTGCGCAGCCGCGCCGAATAACATGCTTGCCATTACAGCAGACAGGGTCAACACCTTCTTATTCATGGTATCTCCGGTTTTATTATGCAGGGTAGTACTTGAGATAAATGCTCGGCAGGCAGAACGTTACTGAAGTGTTACTGAACGCCGAAGCTCACTTTTAAAAATATTTCTTCCGTGTCTGGCAACGCTCCCAAAACAGGCTTTAATTATCGTTTAAGGCAGCTATACCTCGATGAAAGTGATTATTCACCGTTACATAGTAGTTACAGCGCAACAAACAGTGTCATCATAGCTATCGCATTGTTAATATACTGTGAATTTACTCACATATTGAAAGCGGTTACATCGCGCTGCGTTATAAGTTAGTGATCGGTGCCGCATTCTGCCGCAGCGCCACTGAATGGCGACGTACCAGCGTCGGCATAAAGCAATGCGTCGCCTGCGGATCCAGCGTGCCAGCCGCGCCCTGTAGTGCAAGCTCCGTCGCCATTTTTGCCATAGAGGCAATGGGATAGCGCACGGTGGTTAGCTGCGGATCGGTGTAACGCGCGATGGGAATATCATCGAAGCCAATGATTGAAAGGTGTAATGGAATAGCGATACCGTTATCTTTTAGCGCGGTCAGCGCGCCAGCGGCCATATTGTCGTTATAAGCGAAGACTGCCGTCAGTTGTAAATTGCGCCCCAGCAGTTCCACCATCGCAGACTCTCCGCCCTGCATATCGGGCGAACCGGTGCCGACCCAACTTTCTGCCGCAACAATCCCCTGCTCTTTCAGAGCAGTTAACCACCCTTCTTTGCGCATGGTGTCATCTTCAATGCGATGGCTTGATGCCAGATAACCGATGCGTTGATGACCATTATTCAGCAACATACGGGTCGCCATTTTAGCGCCGCTGATGTTATCCAGGCAGACGCAACGGTGGGCGTAACCCGGTACCAGGCGATTGATCAGCACCATGCCGGGGATTTGATCCATAAACTCGGCCAGTTCCCGATCGCTCAGTGCTTTAGAGTGTACAATCAATGCGTTACAGCGTTGGCGAATCAACACCTCAATGGCATGACGTTCTTTTTCCGCCTCATGGTAGCTGTTGCCAATCAGGACATACTTCTGATGCTGCTGGGCAACCATATCCACGGCTTTTACCAGCGCGCCAAAAAACGCATCTGATACATCCATGACGACAACACCAATCGTATCGCTTACCTGCGTCGCCAGCGCTTGTGCGTTGGCATTAGGTCGATAGCCAAGCTGAGTGACTGCTTTCATTACCGCTTCACGCGTATCGGGACTCACCAGCGCACTGTTGTTCAGTACGCGGGAAACGGTCGCTACAGAAACGCCAGACTGCCGTGCCACATCACGAATGGTTACCATATTCACTGCCCTGTTTTAGATTGCGGCTGCCCGCAGACACCCCAGGCTGGGTATTTTGTCAGCACAATGAAACGGACTGCGTGAGTGATGTCACAGGAATGAAAGCGCTTACATCCATTTTGTTAATGAATGTGATCCAGATCGTTATCTGGATGTTCGCGGTAATGATGTCCCTGCAGCACGCAGGGTTAATTGACGCCACAGCCATTCCACCGGGCCCTGGCGGTAATAACGTAGCCATATCACGGAGAAAAGTAAGTTAATGACCCAGACCGGGATGACGAAATACAGCAGCTCCAGTCGGTCGAATTTCATAAATAAGCCGAATTGATAGAACAGCGTGGTACAGATTAAGGTTTGTAAAAGATAGTTGGTTAATGCCATGCGTCCCACACAGGCGACGGCAATGACCCATTTTAAACGGCTAAGCTGCGGCCAGAAACCGTACATCAGCGCGGCGTAACCAATGGTCTGCATCGGCGCTCCCAGCTCTCGCGGGGCTTGTAACAGGAAAGCACACCAGCGGTAGGCCCAGTCCAGATTCCACTGAGCGATGATAGCAGGCAGGTTTATCGCCATCCCAACGATGACCAGCAGCACGCCGGTACGTCGATAGTGCTGCAAACTGTACTGCCCTTTTAGCCAACCGCTGCGCATTAATGCCGCGCCGAGCAGCATCATCCCCGCCAGTTGCCAGCCGTACTGAGCACCCAACGCCAGCAAGCTATTGGACATCATATCCACGCGATTGCTGATTGCTTCCATTCCGCCGTTCACTTTCCAGTATTTTTCATACAGCAACGCTGAAGCATCCGGCGTCCAGGCGCGGCTGGTTTCGCTCCCGGAGATCACACCCAACAGCAGCAGTACGCCAACGCCCACCAGATACAGCAGCACACCAGTGTTAAATAAGCTTTTTACCGACGGCGCATCCCGGATCAGCCGCCAGCAAATCAGGCCGATCAAGCCATATGCCAGCAGGATATCGCCATCCCAGAAGAGTAAACCGTGAATAAAACCCAATAACACCAGCAGCGTAAGCCGTGACTGGATCCAGCGTTTACCGCGTGGGAGCAGCATTTGCAAACCGGCACCGAACAGCAGCGCAAACAGCGTGAGGAATTTTACCTGCGCAAAGAGATCGAGCAGCGCCCAGGTCCAGGCATCGGATAAGGTGATGTCGCCATACCACGCAGGATTGAGATATGCCGCCTTTGGCAAGCCAAAGGCGCTAATATTGAGAAGCAGGATACCTAGAATGGCGACGCCACGAATAAAATCCAGCGTGACATTACGCTCCATGGTTCCTGCCCTAATCAGTTGTGATGACGTACTGCGCGCAGGAATTCCTGACGCGTGTTCTGGCTGGACTTAAACAATCCACCAAGAGAAGTGGTGGTGGTCGCACTGGTCGCATCACGAATGCCGCGCGCTTTCACACAGTAATGCACCGCATCAATCGACACCGCCACATTATTCGTCCCGAGCAGCGTTTGCAGCGCGGTGAGAATTTGCTGGGTCAGGCGTTCCTGTACCTGTGGGCGCTGGGCGAAGAACTGCACAATGCGGTTAATCTTCGACAGACCAATGACCGAATCTTTCGGAATATACGCCACCGTCGCTTTGCCATCGATAGTGACAAAGTGGTGTTCGCAGGTGCTGGTCAGCGTAATATCGCGGACCGTGACCATCTCGTCCACCTTCATTTTATTTTCAATGACGGTGATTTTCGGGAAGTTGGCGTAATCGAGGCCGGAGAAAATCTCATCGACATACATTTTCGCAATGCGATGCGGAGTTTCCATCAGACTGTCATCGCTCAAATCGAGATTGAGCAATTGCATAATCTCGGTCATATGGCCAGAGATAAGACGTTTGCGTGTTTCGTTATCCATCTCTTGCACGGGCGGGCGCAGCGGGGTTTCGAGACCACGCGCAACCAGCGCTTCATGAACCAGTGCCGCTTCTTTACTGAGTGATGACATTTCTTCTTCTCCTGCAGGTGGGGCGCCTCTGCCCTGCATGGGGCAAAGTTTTTAGGCTGTATCACAGCCAGAACATTGTGCGTGAGGCGGCGCACATAATCCAGTATTCACCGCGATAATTATTGAAATTGGCACAGCCTTTCAGCTGTAGCAACTTCACTTTCTGTTCAGCCCGGTGACGTCGAGTGTTAATGTAAAGTTATATAGATGATGAAGTATGTTTGCTCAATGCGGAAGTGAAAGTTACTCACAGCGCAATGAATAATCTGTATTATGGTGAGTTCGCAAACACATACAGGTTCAACACAACAAGGAGCCACGCATGGAAATGCTTGAAGAGCACCGCTGTTTTGAAGGCTGGCAGCAACGCTGGCGTCACGACTCCACCACGTTAAATTGCGCCATGACCTTCAGTATTTTTCTTCCACCACCCCGCGATAACGCCCCGCCTCCGGTGCTGTACTGGCTGTCGGGCCTGACCTGCAATGATGAAAACTTCACCACCAAAGCCGGCGCACAGCGCATCGCGGCTGAGCTCGGTATTGTTCTGGTGATGCCAGACACCAGCCCGCGCGGCGAGCAGGTTGCCAACGATGATGGTTACGATTTAGGCCAGGGCGCGGGATTTTACCTCAATGCCACTCAGCAGCCATGGGCAACGCATTTTCGTATGTATGACTATCTGCGTGATGAGCTTCCGGCACTGATTCATTCGCAGTTTAACGTCAGCGATCGCTGCGCCATCAGCGGGCACTCTATGGGGGGTCACGGCGCATTGATTATGGCGCTGAAAAATCCCGGGAAATACACCAGCGTTTCAGCCTTTGCGCCGATCGTAAACCCTTGTCGCGTTCCGTGGGGCGAGAAGGCTTTTAGCGCTTATCTGGGTGAAGATAAAACACAATGGACTGAGTGGGATAGCTGCGCGTTAATGCTGGCCAGTAAGCCCACAGACGCGATTCCGACGCTAATTGATCAAGGAGACAGCGATCAGTTTCTTGCCGATCAGTTGCAGCCAGCAGTGCTGGCCGAAATAGCCCGTCAGACCGCATGGCCAATGACGCTACGCATCCAGCCAGGTTACGACCACAGCTATTACTTTATTGCGTCGTTTATTGAGGATCACCTGCGCTTCCACGCCCAGTATTTGCTGAAGTAATTTCTGAGTTGAGGGCGTAAGCCCTCTTCATTTCTCCATCATTCCTTCACTTTTTCTCCTTTTTTCTTCCTTCACTATCTTATTGATTAAAAAAGTATTTCACCCCAAATCACATCAAACACAAATGATTTCTATTATCATTTGTGTTTACAAATATTCATACTTTTGTACAATCCTCCCGCTTCTTTACTGAAAAGAGTCCTTAAAAGACAAATACATACAATTGTCATGGCCTTTCACATGACGCGCAGTTTGATTCATTTAAATGGAATGATACAAATGACTATACCTCACGTTAAGGCTGTAGCTGCCGCAGTATGCGTCGCCAGTCTCCCATCACTCGGCGATGCCGCTGAACAAGATACCGTGGTAGTTACCGCTACCGGCTTTGAGCAGAAAATTCAGGATGCCCCGGCTTCGATATCTGTTATTACCAAGCAGCAGATTGAGGACAAAGCCTATCGCGATGTCACCGATGCGCTAAAAGATGTCCCTGGCGTCGTCGTCACCGGCGGGGGGAGCAGCAGCGATATCAGTATTCGCGGTATGGCTTCGCAATACACGCTCTTCCTGGTCAACGGTAAACGCATCAGCACCCGCGGCACACGTCCTAATAGCGACAACTCAGGTATTGAACAAGGTTGGCTGCCGCCGCTTGAATCCATCGAGCGTATCGAAGTCATCCGTGGCCCGATGTCATCACTATACGGCTCCGACGCGATGGGCGGTGTCATTAACGTCATCACCAAGAAAGTGTCGAATACCAAAGCCTGGACCGGTTCTCTGCACGGCGATGCCACTTTCCAGGAAGACAGAGACTCCGGTGATATTTACCAGACCAACGCCTATGCGTCTGGGCCACTGATTGACGGATTACTTGGCGCGAAGGTGACCGGGTTATTCTCCCATCGGGCGGAAGATAAAATCCTCAATGGCTACAATGAACAGCGTATGCGTAACGGGGGCTTAACCCTGAACTTTACGCCAGACGATAAAAACGATATCGATTTCGAGTACGCACGTGAATTGCAGGATCGCGACAGTACCCCAGGCAAATCTATGGCTGAGGAAAACTGTCGTAACGGAAGCTGTAAGCCGAACAGCAAAAGCGAAAGCAAGTATGTGCACACCACATATTCACTAACCCACAGCGGTTATTACGACGACTTCAACTCCACCAGCTATGTCCAGCAGGAAGAGAGCGAAAACCCGGGTCGCCAGATGAAGTCCTACAACACGATTTTCAATAACCAGAATCAGGTATTCCTTGGAGCGCATACCCTGACGCTAGGCGGGCAATACCGTTATGAAAAACTGCGCGATAACGGCAACCAGCTGCAAGCGGCTGATGGGCTGAACAAACTGACCCGCTGGAGCTGGGCGTTGTTTGCTGAAGATGAATGGGCCGTTACCGATACCTTTACGCTGACCGGCGGTCTGCGTATGGATAAGGATGAAAACTACGGTGACAACTGGACGCCACGCGGCTATGGCGTATGGCATCTGAGCGATCAATGGACCTTAAAAGGCGGCGTTTCAGCGGGCTACCGTGCGCCAGACTTGCGCCAGTCATCAGCAAACTGGGGACAGGTCACCGGCGGCGGTCGTCTGAACGGAATCATTGTCGGCAACCCGGACCTGAAGCCGGAGAAAAGCCTCAGCGAAGAAATCGGCTTACTGTGGGATAACGGCGATAACCTCAACGCGGGCGTCACCCTGTTCAATACCGACTTCAAGAACAAAATCACTGAAGTGCGCCGTTGTAACAGCAGTTCCGATCCGGCCTGCACCATCGGCAATACCCATTATGACTTCGTCAGCGATCGCGTTAACGTCGATAAAGCCAATATGCGTGGCGTAGAATCCACCTTCGGCTGGAAAATAACCTCTGACATCAACTGGACCGCGAACTACACCTACACGGAATCTGAGCAGAAAAGCGGTCAGTTCTCCGGCCAGCCGTTGAACAAAATGCCGAAGCATATGTTTAACACGACGCTGGACTGGCAGGCCACGCAGGATCTCGGTTTCTGGAGCCGCCTGAATCTGCGTGGAAAAACGTCTGAATACCTGAGCCGTACTTCCATGGCACAGGGTACGCCGTCCTATACGCAGGTCGATGTGGGTTTACGTTACTATGCCACCAAGGATCTGTTGATGACCGCTGGCGTGTATAACGTGCTGGATAAGCAAATCGATTACGATACCTACGACACCGTTCTCGATGGTCGTCGTTACACGGTTGGCATGACTTACAGCTTCTAAGTTTGACGCAATAAAAAACCCCGGCACTCATCATGTCGGGGTTTTTGTTATGCTTTTTATACTGTTATTTTTTTACGCGACCCGGGAATTTCATTTCGCTGTAGCGAACAAAATGGGTTCCTTTGGTCAGCTTATAGCCAAACCAGATAATCAGGAACAGCGGGATACCAATATAGGTAGCCATCACGCCGCCCCAGTCAATGCTGTCTTTCAGGAACGCTTCGTAGTTCTGGCCGAGAGTGATAATCAGGCACAGCACAAAGGCGAAGATCGGACCCAGCGGGAAGAAGCCAGAACGGTACGGCAGATCCTTCACATCGTGGCCCTGCAGCACATAACCGCGACGGAAGCGATAGTGGCTAATGGCGATCCCCAGCCAGGCGATAAAGCCCGTCATCCCGGAAGTATTCAGCAGCCACAAGTATACGGTCTGGTTGCCAAACATCGAGGTCAGGAAGCACAGCCCCGCCACCACGGTGGTCGCATACAGCGCGTTACGCGGTACGCCGCCACGAGACAGTTTGCCGAAAATACGTGGCGCTTTACCGTCGCATGCCAGGGTGTAAAGCATACGCGTCGAGGCATACATCCCGGAGTTACCTGCAGACAGTACCGCCGTCAGGATAACTGCGTTCATCACCGCTGCCGCAGACAGCAGACCCGCATGCTGGAATACCAGCGTGAACGGGCTAACGCTGATGTCTTTCACATCGTTACGCAGCAGGCTTGGATCGGTGTACGGAATAATCAGGCTGATAATCAAAATCGCGAACACATAGAACAGCAGGATTCGCCAGAATACCTGACGTACCGCACGTGGAATGTTCTTTTCAGGATCTTCAGATTCACCTGCCGCGATACCGATAAGCTCCGTCCCCTGGAATGAGAAGCCGACGATCATCGCCACGCCAATCATCGCAGCAAAACCACCGGCAAACGGTGCATCACCGGTCGTCCAGTTGCTCCAGCCCACCGGCTGAGCGCCTTTGAAGATACCGAAAATCATCATTACGCCAACTACGATGAAGATAATGACGGTGGTCACTTTGATCAGTGAGAACCAGTATTCCGCTTCACCAAATCCGCGAACGGAAATGTAGTTCAGCAGGAAGATCACGCCGAGGAACAGCGCACTCCAGATCCAACCCGGCGTGTCCGGGAACCACCAGCTCATCACCAGCTGTGCGGCCACCAGGTCAACGGCAATCGTTACCGCCCAGTTGTACCAGTAGTTCCAGCCCAGCGCGAAGCCAAAGCCTTCTTCTACGTAGTTCTGACCGTAGGTGGAAAACGAGCCAGAAACCGGCATATAGGCCGCCAGTTCACCGAGGCTGGTCATCAGGAAATACACCATCAGACCGATCAGAATATAAGAGAACAACGCGCCGCCAGGACCCGCTGCAGAAATAGTTGCACCAGATGCAACGAAAAGACCTGTACCGATGGAGCCTCCAATGGCAATCATCGTCAGGTGACGCGCCTTCAGTTCACGACGTAGCGTGGGCGCTTCTGTGGTTTTAGTTTCGGAAACCATGTGAAAATGCTATCCATCCAAAAAATGAGGCGCGATTGTAGCAGACGAAACGGCATTCTTCCGGCACAAATGCGCTGTTATAAGAGACCTTCATGACTGGCCGCGGATTATAAGTAAAGCAGAAAATAGAGGGTGCAAGGCGGTTAAAACGCAACCGCCAGTATGCAAAAAGGAGTCATTACGACAGTGAACGTCCTATTCCCCCTGTTCTACCTGGTCGCTGTAGTGCAAAAAGCGCGTAATGGCATTGGAGATATGTTTTTGTCGATGATGAACACGCCACAGCGTGCGGACCAAACGCGGAAGCGGCACAGGAACTTCGCTCAGCGTTCCCGCCTGTAACTGCTCGGCAATGACCCGCCGTGACAAACAGCTGATCCCGAGGCCATGGCGCACCGCATGCTTAATGGCCTCGGAGTTACCCAACTCCATTGCCATCTGAAATCTCGGCAAATGAGACAACAGCAGGTAATCCACCAGTTCACGCGTACCCGATCCTCGTTCACGCAGGATCCACGGCGAAGCAGCCAGTTGTTCCAGCGTAACGGGTCCCTTTGTAAGCGGTGACGACGGTGCGGCGAACACCACCAGCTCGTCTTCCAGCCACGGTTCAGAGATAATTTCCGTACTGTGACACGGCCCTTCAATCAGCCCGATGTCTACCCGGAAATCCAGCACCGCATTGATCACGTCCTGGCTGTTGCCCACGCTAAGCTCCAGCGGCAAATCGGGGAAATCATGCCGATAGCGGGCGATCATGGCAGGGAGAATATAGTTGCCAATGGTGCTACTGGCATAAACCCGGATAGCGCCATTATCTTCGCGGAAAAGCTGTTCGATTTCGGTCGTTTGCTCGAGTAGCGCCAGCGCCCGTGGGTAGAGCAAGCGCCCGTGTTCGTTGACCACCAGTCGTTTACCAACACGGTCAAACAGTTGCACGCCGAGTTGCCCTTCCAGATCGGTAAGTGCCGCACTCACCGCCGACTGCGACAATGCCAGCATGACAGATGCCTGGGTCGTTGAGCCGCTTTTTAATACCTCAGCAAACACTTCAAGTTGTCGCAGGGTGATATGCATAGTCGTTTTCCACCGGATAACCGTTACTTATACCCTAAATAATTCGAGTTGCAGCCAGCGCACATGCAACCTGAAGTATGACGGGTATACCACTTATATAGATTAATTATAAATATATAATCAATTTTATTTTTAAACCACTTCGCCGTACTCTTTTACCCAGATAAAGGAGAAGGATATGACAGAACTCACCTTGCAGACTCATCGTCGTACAGCGTGGCATTTTATTCCGGGGCTCGCCCTGAGTGCAGTTATCACTGGGGTCGCCTTATGGGGTGGATCCATTCCCGCCGTTGCAGGTGCCGGGTTCAGCGCCCTCACCTTAGCAATCTTACTGGGGATGGTTCTCGGCAACACCGTCTATCCGCACATCTGGAAAAGCTGTGACGGCGGTGTGCTGTTTGCTAAACAACATTTATTACGTCTGGGGATCATCCTCTACGGCTTCCGCCTCACCTTCGCGCAAATTGCTGATGTCGGCGTCAGCGGTATCGTGATTGATGTGTTAACGCTAAGCAGTACCTTTATGATTGCCTGTTTCCTGGGGCAAAAAGTGTTTGGTCTGGACCGCCACACCAGTTGGCTGATTGGCGCGGGGAGCAGCATTTGTGGTGCCGCCGCCGTGTTGGCAACCGAACCGGTAGTGAAAGCGGAAGCCAGTAAGGTAACCGTCGCTGTCGCCACCGTAGTGATCTTCGGTACCATCGCTATCTTCCTGTATCCGGCAATGTATCCGCTGCTGGCACACTGGTTTAGCCCGGAAACCTACGGCATTTACATTGGTTCCACCATGCATGAAGTCGCTCAGGTTGTGGCTGCCGGGCACGCCATTAACCCGGATGCGGAAAACGCCGCAGTTATTGCCAAAATGCTGCGCGTCATGATGCTGGCACCGTTCCTTATCCTGTTGGCCGCTCGCGTTAAACAGCTGTCTCCGGCCTCCGGTGGTGAGAAGAGCAAAATCACCATTCCGTGGTTTGCCATCCTGTTCATTGTGGTCGCGATTTTTAACTCGTTCCACTTTCTGCCGCAGTCGGTAGTGAACATGCTGGTAACACTGGATACCATTTTGCTGGCAATGGCGATGGCCGCACTGGGGCTGACCACTCACGTTAGCGCCCTGAAAAAAGCCGGTGCTAAACCGTTACTGATGGCCCTGCTGCTGTTTGTCTGGCTGATTGTGGGCGGTGGCGCGATTAACCTCGCTATCCACGCGCTGATGGCATAAACGAGCACGACTCACCTCCATTAACCCGCTATACTTCCTCCTTTTGCATTTGAGTATGGCGGGTTTAATTTATGAAATACATCGGAGCGCACGTAAGCGCCGCTGGCGGTTTGGCTAACGCCGCTATTCGAGCCGCAGAAATCGAAGCGACCGCATTCGCCCTGTTCACCAAGAATCAGCGTCAGTGGCGTGCCGCGCCGCTGACCACCGAAATCATTGATGATTTCAAATCTGCCTGCGAGAAGTATCACTATACTTCCGCGCAAATCCTGCCTCACGACAGCTACCTGATTAACCTCGGTCACCCGGTCAGCGATGCGCTGGAAAAATCGCGTGACGCGTTTCTTGACGAAATGCAACGCTGCGAACAGCTTGGCTTATCCCTGCTTAACTTTCACCCGGGCAGCCATTTGATGCAGATTCCGGAAGATGAATGTCTGGCGCGCATTGCGGAATCGATCAATATCGCCCTCGCCCAGACCCAGGGCGTTACGGCGGTCATTGAAAATACCGCCGGACAGGGCAGCAACCTTGGCTTTAAGTTTGAGCACCTGGCCGCCATTATCGACGGCGTAGAAGATAAATCCCGTGTCGGCGTCTGTATTGATACCTGCCACGCCTTCGCGGCCGGTTACGATTTGCGTTCCGTTGAGGAATGCGAAAAGACCTTTGCGGAATTTGAACGAATTGTCGGCTTCAAATATCTGCGCGGTATGCACCTGAACGACGCCAAGAGCACGTTTGGCAGCCGCGTTGACCGTCACCACAGCTTAGGTGAAGGCAATATTGGCCACGATGCCTTCCGTTGGATCATGCAGGACAATCGTTTTGACGGCATTCCGCTGGTGCTGGAAACCATTAATCCAGATATTTGGGCAGAAGAGATTGCCTGGCTGAAAGCCCAGCAAACTGAAAAAGCGGTGGCCTAATCATGAACGACAGGGAAAAGCAGATCCTTAAGATCCTGCGCCGCAATCCGTTGATTCAGCAGAATGAAATCGCCGATATTTTGCAGATCAGCCGTTCACGCGTCGCTGCGCATATTATGGATTTAATGCGTAAAGGCATGATAAAAGGTAAAGGTTATATCCTTACCGAACAGGATTATTGCGTGGTTGTCGGTGCTATCAACATGGATATCCGGGGTGTTGCAGACATCCATTATCCGCAGGCAGCCTCTAACCCTGGCAGCATTCATTGCTCAGCAGGCGGTGTAGGACGTAACATCGCCCACAACCTGGCGCTGTTGGGCCGCGACGTACATTTAATTTCCGCTGTTGGCAGTGACTTCTATGGCGAAACATTGCTGGAACAAACGCGTCAGGCTGGGGTTAACGTTTCCAGCTGCATTCGTCTGCATGGACACAACACCTCAACCTACCTGTCGATCGCTAATCAACAGGAAGAGACCGTACTGGCCATTAACGATACCCATATCCTGCAACAATTGACGCCGCAGTTGCTTAACGGTTCGCGAGATTTGATTCGCCATTCCGGTGTCGTACTGGCCGATTGCAATCTGACCGCCGAAGCCATTGAGTGGGTCTTTACTATTGCCGATGATATTCCGGTATTCATTGACACCGTTTCAGAGTTCAAAGCGGAAAAAATGAAAACCTGGTTTACGCGTATTCATACGCTAAAACCCACGCAGAAAGAGCTTGCGATTTTATGGGGCCAACCTATTCATACTGATGCGGATCGCGTACTGGCCGTCAATAGCCTGCATCAGCAAGGGGTAAAACGCATTTTTGTCTGCCTGGAAGATGAATCCGTTTTTTGCAGCGAAAAGGACGGCGAACAGTTTTTATTGACGCCGCCTGAGCATACGGTGGTAGACAGTTTTGGTGCCGATGACGCTTTTATGGCGGGATTACTGTACAGCTTTCTGGAAGGCAGTGGGTTTCGTGAAAGCGCGCGCTTTGCCATGGCCTGCGCAGCATTATCGCGGGCCAGCGTCAGTATCAACAACCCAACGCTCTCTGCGGATAACGCTCTGTATTTGCTGCAAACAGCTTGAATGTCTGCCGGATAGCGCTACGCTTATCCGGCCTACAACTTTATTTTATGCCAGTCCGATAAAGAAACCGGCTATTGTGGCGCTCATCAGGTTTGACAGCGTTGCTGCTGCCAGCGCACGCATTCCAAGTTGCGCGATTTCCGGCGCACGCTGTGGCGCAATCGCCGAAAATGCCCCGACCACGACGCCAATCGAACCGAAGTTCGCGAAACCACACAACGCAAACGAGATAATCGCGATGGTCTTCACGTCCAGCGTTCCGCCCGTTTGCAGATACGGCGAGAAGTTGAGATAAGCGACAAATTCGTTGATCGCCAGCTTCTGTCCAATCAGACTACCTGCCAGCGTCGCATCGCTCCAGTCCACGCCCATAATCCACGCCAGCGGGGCTAACGCATAGCCAAAGATCCCTTCCAGAGTGGCGTGGCCAAAACCAAACCAACCGCCAATTCCGCCGATAATGCCGTTAATCAGCGCGATAATGGCGACAAATGCCATTACCACCGTCGCAACGCCTGCGGCGATCTTCAGCCCGGTCATAGCCCCACTGGCCGCCGCTTCGATGATGCTTTTCGGTGGTGTTTCAGTAAATGACAGGTTTTCAAAGGTGACGCGAGATTCTTCCGTTGCCGGACTCAGCATACGCGCGAACAAAATACCGCCAGGGATTGCCATCAATGATGCCGCCAGCAAATAGTCAATCGGGACGCCCATTCCGGCGTAACCAATCATCATTGAGCCAGCAATCGAGGCCATCCCGCTACAAATAGCGGTAAACAGTTCATTACGATTAAGGCGGTCAATAAACGGTTTCACGATTGCCGGGATCTCGTTTTGCCCGAGGAAAATCGTGGTTACTGCGACAAATGACTCGATCTTACTGATGTTCAACGCCTTCTGGAAAATACCGCCGAGGATGCGGATCAATAGCCCCATCACGCCAATGTAATAGAGCAGACTGATGAGTGCGGTCACAAAAATGATGGCCGGGAGCACCCGGAAGGCGAAGATAAACCCTGCCCCGTCAAACAGCACATCCATTTTTGGCCCAACCAGGGAGCCGAAGATAAATGCGCTACCCGCGTCACTATATGACATCACCTTGTGGACGCCGAGCGCGGCCTGTTCAACCAGCCATTTTCCCGGCGGGAAATAGAGCATAATACCGCCGATGGCAATTTGCAGTACCAGCGCAGCCCCAACGGTGCGCAGACTAATACGTTTTTTATTTACTGACAGCAGAAACGCGATGGCCAGTAATACCACCATACCCACAACACTTCTCATTATATCCATAATGAAATTCCCTTCATGCCAGGAAACCCGGCGTTATCGCCAGGTTTTGGTAGGTTTGATATTCGCGGGCGACCGCATTCTGCCCGGGAAATTCTGTCAGGCGAGGCGTTGATACTCCTTCGCAATTTCACAGGCCAGCACTGCGTTGTTGAACACCAGTTGAATATTTGATTTCAGGCTGTCGCCACCGGTCAGCTCCGCAACTCGCGCCAGCAGGAACGGCGTACTTTCTTTACCCACGACGCCCTGCTCTTCCGCTTCTTTTACCGCCCGATCTATTGCCGCATTAATTTTCTCTTCTGCCATGGCAAACTGCTCCGGGATTGGATTAGCGACAACCAGGCCTCCATTAAGACCCGTTTGCCATTTCACCGCCATCGCGCGGGCAATCTCTTTAGCGCTGTCCAGACGGATACTGACTTCAAACGGACTGGTACGACAGAAAAATGCCGGTAACGCTTGGGTTCGATATCCAATTAACGGCACGCCAAAGGTTTCTAAATATTCAGTCGTTAAGCCAAGATCCAGAATAGATTTAGCACCAGCACAAATTACCGTGACATTGGTATGTGCCAGTTCCTGCAGATCCGCGGAAATATCAAACGTATGTTCAGCACCACGATGAACGCCACCAATTCCCCCGGTCGCAAATACTTTAATTCCAGCCAGCGCGGCAATAATCATCGTAGAGGCAACGGTGGTGGCACCATTTTTCCCTGCCGCGACCACAAATGGCAAATCACGACGACTTACTTTCGTAACGCTATGTCCTTCTCGTCCAAGCAATTCAATTTCATCTTTACTTAAACCTACTTTCATTATTCCGCCGATAATGGCGATGGTCGCAGGAACAGCGCCGTGCTTACGAATAGTCTCTTCTACTTCAATCGCTGTCTGAGCATTCTGCGGAAATGGCATTCCATGAGAAATAATGGTTGATTCAAGCGCAACAATCGGTTTTTTACTGTTTAATGCTTCCTGGACTTCTGATGATATTTGTAATAATTCAGAGGAAAGAGTTAATTCAGACATTCTGTGTTCTCCACTATTGAGCTAACATTCGCAACAGACAAATCAGGGTTATTGGTATATTCACAGGCTAATGCCATTGATGAACACCCCTGCGCAAATCGAACCGAATCAATAAAGGGCATGCCGTCTACCCAGCAGGCGGCCAGTCCAGCCATCATCGCATCACCAGCCCCTGTGACATTAATGACGCGAGTTTTAATGGGGAGCGACCAACCACAACTCCCCGCAATATCACTGTAATAAACGCCGTCGCCGCCCATGCTGAGCACCAGCCGGTTTAAGCCGCGATCATGAAACCACGCGGCGACTTTGCTAACGTCATCACGCCCAGAAAGCGCAATACCGCTGAGCGTTTCGGCTTCAAGGCGGTTTGGTTTGAGGGTGTGAATTTTTGCAAAGCGGCCGCGAATTTTTACGCACTTCCAGGCCGACACCGGGTCAACAAACACCGGAACATCTCCGGCGTTTTCCAGTACCCATGCCAGAGCGTCTTCGCTGATATTGCAATCGGCGATAATGACTTTTGCCTGCCTAATAAAATCAAAATGCTGTGATAAAAATTCTGCTGAAATATGCTCGGTGATACTCATATCATTAATAGCCACCAGCATTTCACCAGTATTATCAAGCAGCGATAAATAACTGGATGTATTCTCTCCGGAAACGATAAGACACTTGTCGACATGTACTCCTGATTGATTGGTTTGTGCCAATAATGATTGACCATAAAAATCGTTACCAACCGCTGTTAGCAACCAAGAATTTTTACCCAGCAGCGCGAGATTATGTGCGATATTGCGTCCAACGCCACCGGGAGTGAATTTTATCTTACCTGGATTCGAATCCGCATAATTTAGAGAAGCATGCGAATACCCAGCAACATCCATATTGGCCGAGCCAATCGTTACGATGTATTCCTTTTCACGCATAGCACGTCCCCTGGCAATTAATTTGCCACAAATGAGTTCGTTAAAAATAACCAACGCCACACATCATGCTATTAGAGCATATGTTCACTATCAAACATGTGTTCATAGTAGGCGTGTTTTTGACAAAGTAAATCCATCCACAAGCTATAAAGTCGATAGATATGAACAGAATCACAATTTTTTATAGATACAGTTTGTCAGGGAGAGAGAAAATGAGAGGTAGTACACAAATTGATCAGGTTAAAAAGCATCTTTGGTCATAACCGAAGGTTTTTCAGACGCGCCAGGCGAACTGGCGCGTATCAACTAAGTGAAACCAGATCCTCTGGCATATGGTTGTACAAAATCCGCCAGAAGTGCTCAGCGGTTTTATTCAAACGTGTATCCATTCTATAAATATAGGCCTGAATAGGCACCATCAACTCCGGCGTGTCCAGACAAACCAGGCGTTTATCCCGTAGTTCGTTCACGATCGTCCACGCTGGCAGCCAGGCAATACCATGCCCATCCAATGCCATATTCTTCAATAGCTCACTCATCGAAGACATAAACAGCGTACGCGCCGAAATACTCCCCACCTCCGCCAGGTGACGGTTGACCAATCTTCCCATGTAGGATGTGCTGGTATAGTTCAGTATCGGCACCTGCGGCTGATAGATATCAAACAACGCCTGACCCTGTGAATCCGCAGCACAGACGGGATACAGCTCAGACTCAAACACCTTCAAGCCGCAGAAAGGTGACTGCATTAAGTCTTCATCGCGAAAGGAGATAATGAAATCACTTTTCCCCTCGCGCAGCGTATTCACCGCCTGAACAACATCGATAGCTTCGACGTGGTACACAAACTCCTCGCCCCATGCCGACATTGAATGTACTAATCTGGGCAACATCGTCAGCGACAGAGAATGCGCTGCCGCTATTTTGATATTGGGAACGCCAAGCAGGTTGTGACCACTAAGCTCATCTAAGTTACATTCCAGCTGTTGCAGCAGGCTACGAGTCTGCGAATGGAATAACTTACCCTCCTCCGTCAGCTGCAGTGGACTCGTCGTACGGTCAAACAGCAACACCCCAACGGCGGATTCGAGCGCCTTGATCCGCCGGCTAAATGCCGGTTGGGATAGGTTGCGCTCCTCCGCGGCCTGGGAAAAATGACGACACACTTCCAGCGTCAAAAAGTCATATAACCATTTTGTCTCGATATTTTTCATGCCTGTCACGCGGATGTTTAAATATGTCAATTAGTCTTAAGCATCATGCCTGAATATGCTCAGAGATGATATTCAACATCAGCATCAGGTGATTCGTTTTTTGCATAACACCTTCGTTTTTGACATTAACCTGTTTCTTTACCCATCGACCACGACCGCTTATCGCCGCGGAATTTCAGACACCTGCCTGATTACTGGCCTGCTGAGGTGGCAAAAGAAACTGCACCCATGCAGTTTTTGCATTGAACCATACATTATTGCATTTCTCCTCACGACACACTGCTGTTAAACATAGACACCAGACACACACCAGCCCTGATATTAAATATCGGTAATAGAGGTATATATCGTGAAAGGTTTAATTGGCGTACTTGGTGGTATGGGACCTGCTGCAACCGTCGATCTTTTTAATAAATTCGTCACCTTTACCGCAGCGCAACGCGATCAGGAACATATCCCATTAATTATTTCATCCATCCCTGATATTCCAGATCGAACCGATGCGTTAATGCATCATGGTCATTCCCCACTTCCGGCAATGCGTGATTATATGCATAAACTGGAAGATGCTGGTGCGGAGTGTATTGTGATCCCCTGTAATACTGCCCACTTTTGGTTTAATGAATTAAAAGAGTGCTGTCATACAGAGTTACTCAGTATCGTTGAAACCACCATGAATGAAGTCAAAAACTGCGGAAAATCGCGTATCGGTTTACTTGCTACCAACGCCACCCTTTACATGGGACTCTACCAAAAAGGCATAGAATCTCTTGGCTTAACCTGTGTCAGCCCTGATTCATCCGGTCAGGAAAAAGTCATGGATAGTATTTATTGCTTAAAAGCCGGCGATCTTAAGCGGGCACAAACGCTGATGAATGAACAGGCTGAAATGCTCTTTTCACGCGGTGCAGAAGTCATTGTACTGGGATGTACTGAAGTCCCCGTCATTCTTGCCAACGCAGTCAAAAACTCCCCAGATAAATATATTGACTCAACCGGTTCATTAGTACGCGCTGGTATTAAATGGTACGAAAAACGGGTTGGTAAACATCATCTTCTGGCGCAATAACAGCCGTCACCAGATTAATAAAGCATTAAACAAACACTTATTTTAATAACAAATTATTCTCTGGCGGAGGCCATTATGGTTTGGTTAGAAATTATCGTCGTGTTAGGTGCAATATTTTTTGGTATCCGCCTCGGCGGAATAGGTATCGGTTTATGCGGCGGGCTGGGGCTGGCTATTTTAACGTTGGGATTTGATCTACAAATTGGTTCGCCCCCCGTTGACGTTATTCTCATTATTATGACAGTTGTCGTGGCAGCATCGGCGCTACAGGCCGCCGGAGGTATGGATTATCTAGTTCGCGTAGCCGGTAATTTCATGCGGCGTAATCCTAAATATATCAATATTATTGCACCGATTATCACCTGGTCGATGACCATTATGGCCGGAACAGGGTTCATTGTATTTTCTACCCTACCGGTGATTGCCGAAGTCGCCAAAGAGTCCGGTATCCGCCCTTCTCGTACGCTCGCCGGCTCCGTGGTCGCCTCTCAGGTGGCGATATCCGGTTCGCCGATCAGTGCCGCAATGGCGGCGATGCTGACCATTATGGAAGGCAACGGTGTCACCTTTATCCAGGTTATGGCGGTATGTCTGCCAGCTTCGTTTGTTGCCGCGATGGCCGCCGCTTTTATCGCCTCACGTCAGGGATGCGAGCTACAAGATGATGAAGTCTATCTTGAACGCCTGCAAAAAGGGTTGGTGCGTAAATATGAAGGGCAAAACAGCACTGTACCGGGTGCCAAACTCTCAGTCGCCCTGTTCATGTTGGCAACGGTCGTCATCGTATTCTTGCCGCCTGCCCGCAGCTACGCCCAGGATTTGATGCCGGCAACCCAATGAATACCCGGGATATCATCATTATTTGTATGTTATCTGCCGCTTGCCTGATGGTGGTGTTATGCAAAACATCAACCGATGCTATTGTCCTGACCTCCACATTTCGAGCAGGGATGAGTTCACTGGCCGTCATTCTCGGGATTGTTACATTGGGAACGACCTTCATTGATGCCCACTTAGCGGAGATTAAGGATATCGCAGGCGATATTCTACGGGCTTATCCGATGCTGTTGGCGCTGGTGCTGTTTGGTACCTGCGCACTTCTCTACTCGCAAGGCGCCACAACGCCGCTGATTATCCCTCTGGCCGTTGCGCTCGGCGTACCTACATGGGCGATTCTGGCCTCCTATGTGGCGGTAACCGGGGTGTTTGTTCTACCAACATACCCGACTTCGCTGGCGGCAATGGAGTTCGACACCACCGGGACAACACGCGTGGGCAAGTATGTCTTAAACCATCCGTTTATGCTGCCAGGACTGGGTGGGATCATTGCTGGCGTTGCCTTTGGTTTTATCATCGCGCCAATGATTGCCTGAACCGTTTTACATATCCATCTTCAGGCAGCAGTTAATCGATAAAAAAAGGGGCAGAGAAATCTCTGCCCCTGATGTCAGCATTAAATCATGCCGCTTTTGCCACAACCTCATCTTCCGGGCGCTTCAGCACCGCGTAGGAGAGACCGGCTACCAGCGTACCGGCAATAATGGCCAGCAGGTAGCCCAGTACCGGCGTAATTGCGCCTGGAATTAACAGGACGAAAAGCCCGCCGTGTGGCGCCATCAGCTTCGCACCCACTGCCATCGAGATAGCACCGGTAATCGCACCACCAACGATACAGCAAGGCAGAACGCGCATCGGGTCACGGGCTGCGAATGGAATAGCCCCTTCGGTGATAAAGCACAGGCCCAGTACCAGCGCAGCTTTGCCGCCTTCCTGCTGCGCTTTGTCGAACTTACGGCGCGCAACCAGCGTTGCTAAACCCAGAGCCAGCGGAGGAACCATACCTGCCGCCATGATGGCCGCCATCGGCGCATAAGTTTGCGTACTCAGCAGACCCACACCGAAAGCATACGCCGCCTTGTTAACCGGACCACCCATATCGGTACACATCATGCCGCCAAGAATCGCTCCAAGCAGCACCGCATTCGCCGTACCCATGGTTTGCAGCCAGTGGGTCAGACCTTCCAGAATGCCAGCCACCGGTTTGCCGATCAGGTAAATCATGGCCAGACCAACCACCAGGCTTGAGAACAGCGGAATGATCAGGATCGGTTTCAGCGCTTCCATACTCTGCGGGAGTTTCAACTTCGTGCTGATAAGCTTCGCCACATAACCGGCAAGGAAACCAGCAATAATCCCGCCAATAAAGCCGGAACCGGTGCTCACCGCCAGCATACCGCCGATAAGACCCGGCGTCAGACCAGGACGGTCAGCGATGGAAAACGCGATATAACCTGCCAGAACCGGCACCATCAGCGCAAAAGCTGAACCACCGCCAATCTGCATCAGCGCCGCCGCCAGCGTACCCTGCTCTTTAAACGCTTCGATACCAAAAGCGAACGAGAGTGCAATACACAGACCGCCAGCAACCACCATCGGCAGCATGTAAGAGACGCCCGTCAGCAGGTGACGATATGCCCCCGCGCTCTCTTTCTTACTTTCGGTTGCTGAAGTCTGCGCTTTACCGGTTGGCTGGTACGGTGTTGCTTCTTCCAGCGCTTTGTCCAGCTCCTGCTTGGTTTTCTTCAACGCAAGACCCGTAGAGGTGCGGTACATCGGTTTGCCGGCAAACTTCGCCAGATCAACTTCAATGTCAGCTGCCACAATCACCAGATCCGCCTGAGCCACTTCTTCCGGCGTAATGGCATTGCCTGCGCCAACAGAACCTCGAGTTTCGACCTTCACCCACCAGCCACGTTTTTTCGCTTCTGTTTCAATCGCTTCAGCAGCCATAAACGTATGAGCAACACCGGTCGGACACGCCGTCACTGCCACCACGCGTTTTGGACCACTGCTGGCCACAGGTGCTGTTGCAACCGGGGCACTGTAAGGTTTTGCATGGCCCTTCGCTTCGCTGAGGAACAGTTCAGGGTGCGCAACCGCACGACCAATGTCGCCCAGCCAGACTTTTTTGCCGTTCAGCGAACTGTCGGCAGGCAGCGTATCGCCCAGAACAATTGCCAGTTCGGCATCATTCGGATTATCAATAATTTCCAGATGTGCTTTCTGTGCCGCCGATCCAAGCAGGGTTTTCGCCATGTAAGCGCGAGCCTGGCCGAGATTAGCGTCAATAATCAGCAGCGTTTTCATTATGCCTCTCCTGCTGTCAGTTAAACGGTTTTAAGTCGACACGCGCCATCATTGCGGCCAACTGAGGACGATCGGTAATGCCTACATTACTTTGGCTTACTGCCAGGGCGGCAACAGCCGTCGCCAGACGCAGGGTATGTTCACTGGACTCACGCATCAGCAGGCCGTAAATCAGACCGCCAACCATTGAATCACCCGCGCCGACGGTGCTGACCACCTCAACTGACGGCGGTTTAGCAATCCACTCACCTGAAGCGTTAACCCACAGCGCACCTTCCGCGCCGAGTGAAATCACCACATGAGCAATACCCTGCTCGCGTAGCGCATGCGCCGCATCAATCACATCTTTCATTTCCGGCAGTTTGCGGCCTGCCCAGATTTCCAGCTCACGACGGTTTGGTTTCACCAGCCACGGTGCCGCTTTCAGACCCGCCACCAGCGCTTCACGACTACTATCAAAGATAATGCAAGGACACTGACTGCGCAGGCGCGTCATCCAGTCGGTGAAGGCTTCCGGGCTCACGCCGGTCGGCAAACTGCCGCTGACGCACACCATGTCGAACTGGCCCAGCCAGCTCAGCGAGTCATTCACAAAGCGTTCCCAGTCAGCCGGGGTGACTTCAAAGCCGGAGAAATTAAAGTCAGATACTTCACCGTCTTTTTCGGTCAGTTTGACGTTGATACGGGTACGCCCTTGTACAACCTGAAAACGGTTGGCTATACCCAGCTCGCTGAACAACTGCTGAAAACCATCCTGGTTGTCTTTACCCAAGAAGCCGCCCACAGTGACATCGATACCTAAATCCTTCAAAACCTTAGCGACGTTAATTCCTTTCCCTGCCGCGTGCAGACCGGTGGTTTTCACCAGGTTCACTTCACCACGTTCAATTTCAGGGCAGAAACCCACCAGGTCGTAGGCCGGGTTAAGGGTGATAGTCGCAACACGTCTGCTCATTACGCGCCCTCCCCAAGACCTGCCGCTATGGCTTCGCCAATCGCTTTCAGCGCCTGTTCAGCATCTTCACCCTGGGCGGTAAAGCGCAGGTGATGTCCTTTCTTCACGCCTAATGCCACAACTTTCATCAGACTGCGTCCATTTGCCGGTTTGCCGGTTCCATCGAGATTTGTCACGGTAATTTCACTGTTAAATTGTTTAATCGCATTCACCAGCATGGTGCCCGGACGGGCGTGTAAACCATGCTCATTGCGCACAATAAATTCGGCGCTCAGTACATCATCAGTTAAGGCGTCATCACTGGTCAGCAGCGCCAGTACCGTTGCCGCATCGGCTTTCAACAAACGGTCAGCTTTATTATTCAGCAGCAGATCGCCAAGACGCTTCAGCACAGCAACCGGTTGATCGTCATTCATGGCGACGGTCACCAGCAGGGCTGCCGCTTCACCTTCTACATCGAATGTTGTTGCTGCACGGCTGACCGCAACAGCGCTACGCACGTTGCCTTCAGCACAGTCATTCAGCCAGATCCCCTGACCGAGATTCATCGGCTGCTCATTGATTGCTCTGGCCACAAAGGTGGCGTCAACCGCACCGACTTCTTTCAGTCGTGCCGCGTTGAGTGCCTGCAGCGTCACCAGCGAGTTGGCCACGACATCCAGCGACAGCGTTTCGTTATCAAGCTTCAGCTGTTCGCTTTGCTTTTCGCCCATCAGCAGCGCACGCAGTTCTTCCGCCGTGGTCGCAGATTTCAGCTGTTCAGCGACGGAGTCATCGCTCAGCACGTGTGTCAGCTGACGCAGTAAACCGAGATGTTCATCAGAGCTTGCGGCGATGCCGATTGCCACATAAGCAACCTGCCCTTCGCCCCAGGTCACGCCCTGCGGAAACTGAAAAACTTGCACACCGGTTTTCAGCACCTGATCGCGCGTGTCCGTCGTACCGTGAGGAATCGCAATACCGTTGCCGAGGAACGTGGACGTCTGTTGTTCGCGCGCCAGCATGCCATCGACGTAGCCTTCCGCGACGTTACCCGCCTGCACTAAGGCAGCGGCAACCTGGCGAATAGCCTCTTCTTTATTCCCGGCCTGTTCGCCCGGGTGAATATCCTGAACAGATAACTGGAACATGGTTCTCCTCTCCCGCTGATTTGAAACGATTCAGCTAACATGAGAAAAAAGGCGTCACCTGACTCCATCAGTTATGGCGAGATGACGCTGAAACGTTTCAAGAAGTCTTGATCTTTTTTCTTCAGCACACAAGTAAAGTTGACAAATTACTTGCTGAATTTAGAGATAACGCACATTTTCTCTGCGAGGGAGAAAAAACTGCTGACGGAAAAACGGCGTCAGCTTGTCAGATTCAGCAACGTCAGCAAACAGCATTCTTTGACTGAAATGCTATTTTGATTTTTGATGCCGATTTTGATTTGGCTCCCTGTTTATTTTCTGACAAGCGGCGTAAACTCCGCGTCTCTTCACATCATTGATATCAAAACATGCATAACACCCCCGTAGCCGCCACACCCAAGGCGTTTGATTTAACGTCTTCGGCGTTCCTGCTCGTCGCATTTCTGACGGGTATCGCCGGTGCGTTGCAGACGCCAACGCTTAGCCTTTTTCTGACGGATGAAGTCCATGCCCGTCCCGGCATGGTCGGGTTCTTTTTTACCGGCAGCGCCGTGATCGGCATTTTGGTGAGTCAGTTTCTGGCCGGGCGCTCGGATAAAAAAGGCGATCGCAAAAACCTGATTGTGTTTTGCTGCGTGCTGGGGATGCTGGCCTGCGTGCTGTTCGCCTGGAACCGTAACTATTTTATTCTGCTGTTTATCGGGGTATTCCTCAGCAGCTTTGGATCGACTGCCAACCCGCAAATGTTCGCTCTCGCCCGTGAACACGCCGACCGCACAGGTCGGGAAGCCGTCATGTTCAGCTCAATATTACGTGCGCAGGTTTCGCTGGCCTGGGTAATTGGCCCACCGCTGGCCTACGCGCTGGCCATGGGGTTCAGCTTTACGGTGATGTATCTCAGCGCAGCGGTGGCGTTTGTTGTCTGCGGCGTAATGGTCTGGTTATTTTTACCCTCGATGAGTAAAAACGTGCCTCTCGCAACAGGCGCAGTTGAGGCCCCGCGCCGCAATCGACGCGACACGCTGCTGCTGTTTGTTATCTGCACATTAATGTGGGGCACTAATAGTCTCTATATCATTAATATGCCGCTGTTTATCATCAACGAACTGCATCTGCCGGAAAAACTGGCTGGCATCATGATGGGTACCGCAGCCGGACTGGAAATCCCGACCATGTTGATTGCTGGCTATTTTGCAAAGCGTCTGGGCAAACGTCTGTTGATGAGAATTGCCGTCGTCGCCGGGTTCTTCTTTTATGCCGGTATGCTGCTGGCTCACTCTCCGGCGATATTACTTGGCTTACAACTGCTGAACGCGATTTACATCGGCATCCTCGGCGGGATTGGCATGCTCTATTTCCAGGATCTGATGCCAGGACAGGCAGGCTCAGCAACGACCCTGTATACGAATACCATTCGCGTGGGCTGGATTATTGCCGGATCGCTGGCGGGGATTGCCGCTGAAATCTGGAACTATCACGCGGTGTTCTGGTTTGCGCTGGTGATGATCGTCGCCACCGTTGTGTGCCTGGCGCGCATCAAGGACGTTTAAGGCGCGGTCAGCGCTTCAAGCTCGATGAGATAAACCATGGCCTGGTGCGTCATCTGTCCGCACATTTCCGCACTGGGCTGTAAACCGCCGCACACTTTTGGTCGTAGCGGCGAAGCAAAAATTTTGCAACGCAGGGATTCATCCAGCTGAACGCATGGCGTATTAGCAGGTTTGCCATCAGGCATGCCAGGGATGGGACTGGAGATTGAAGGCGCGGTGCAGCATGCACCACAATCCGGACGGCATTCCATACAGTACTCTCTTTATCGTAAACCATCGGATTGTGCGGGAAGCGCACAGTACCACCTTTTTGGCACCAGCAAAAGCATGAATTCCGCTTGCCTGAATGCCCCGGCGCGAGTAGTTTTACGCGATATTTTAGACACTCCTCACTACAGGATTTTTTCGATGCCAAGAGCGAACGAAATTAAAAAAGGTATGGTACTAAACTACAACGGCAAGCTGCTGATTGTAAAAGATATCGATATTCAATCACCATCCGCACGTGGTGCAGCTACGCTGTACAAAATGCGTTTTTCTGATGTGCGTACCGGTCTGAAAGTTGAAGAACGCTTCAAAGGCGACGATATCGTGGATACCGTCACCCTGAGCCGCCGCGGGGTTGATTTCTCCTACGTCGATGGCAACGAATACATCTTTATGGATAAAGAAGACTATACCCCGTATACCTTCACCAAAGACCAGATTGAAGAAGAGCTGCTGTTCATGCCGGAAGGCGGTATGCCGGATATGCAGGTACTGACCTGGGACGGCCAACTGCTGGCGCTTGAACTGCCGCAGACCGTAGACCTGGAAATCGTTGAAACCTCACCGGGTATTAAAGGTGCTTCAGCGAGTGCGCGCAACAAGCCAGCAACCCTGAGCACCGGTCTGGTGATCCAGGTTCCTGAGTATCTTAGTGCGGGTGAAAAAATCCGTATTCATATCGAAGAACGTCGCTATATGGGCCGTGCAGATTAATCTCCTGTCGTTACAGGTGAACCAAAGATAATGGCATGTTATCTCTGGCAAAATGTTCCGTTCACTTTAGTGGTATCACTTCTCTGAAACCATACTGCCTGTGAACGTGTTAAGGGTACTATCGCCGTACCCTTAACAATCCCGGCTCCCGGCGGGAAAATTGCCACTTCGTGGTTCCCTCCGCTTATTCCTCCAGGCTACCGGGCCGGGCGCGAGGTAGCGTCCCTGCAAAACGCGCCCTGAACCCGCATCCATGCGGGTTCTCCCGGCCTTACGGAAACACGTCGGCAATTTTCAGCCGGACCAGCCCACACCTGACCATCTGCGTTTTTTTTGAATATATCTGAACAGCAAATCAGATTTAACTGGAAGTCAGAGCATTACAGCGATGACCCCGGTCCGGCTGAAAATCGATGAGGCGTTGACGGCTGACCGGGGCTGCCCGCAGGGATGCGGGCAGAGGGGACGGCCTGCAAGGATGCAGGCTCGGCACCGACCCGACAGGCAGACGGCATAAGACGAATAACTCGCGCAGCGACGATTTTCCCGCCGGGAGCCTGGGATGCAAGGGAGGCGGCGGTGAGCCTCCCTTGCACGTTCACGGGTAACGGCGTTTCAGAGAAATGACTCCACTGAGGTGAACGGAACCCTATGCCGCAATCAAATATTCTCCATAATGCTTTACTGACTGGCATTACAGCGCAGGCTGTCCCTTTGTCATTTTTAGCGCTGACTGCTGAAATAAAAATCATCCATCAGCAGCGACTCCAGATACTGTTCATCCTCTTGCATAAAACGCACTATCAGATTAACCGCCTGAGGATAAAACCCCTCGTTATCCCGCACCAGACAAGCGTCGCAAAATAACGGTGCCCAGCACAGAATATGATGATGCAAAAAGTAATACTGCGCGGAGAATTTCTCCTCTTTAGCAACCATCCTCGCCATTAATGCCAACTGTACGGCAATATGATCGGAGGGTTCATTCTCCCGCGCCGCCAGCCCTTGCTCAACCAGCAGCACATTCATTTGCAGACGTTCTTCTGCCGCCGTCGTGTGTGGATAGTGCCCCGCATAGGGAGAAACACTAGCCGGCGGGGCCAGCAGAAACAACGAGGCAAAATCTGCGGCCAACTCCAGCTGTCGGGAGTCGCGCCGCAGAACCCGACCCAGGCTACGCTCAAAACGTTTAACATTGGCAGATAATCCGGGGATCGCCTCAAGTGAGGCAATCCATGCCTGGCTATTGCCATTTTCCAGACTGGCGAGCTGTTTTTCATCCAGCTCACGAAATAACAGTTGCGAAAACCACTGGTACACAGCCGCCCGCTGCTGATGAATTTGATTATGCTGCACTGGTCCCCTCCTCTTTCACAATCTGCGGACCACCGAAAGCCGTCACCTGAGGGGCTTTCTGCTGATAACGCTCGACCTCCACCAGCACGGTATGTGCTGAAGGCCCCTGGGCCAGCTGTGAAGTACCGATATCCGCACTCAGCACGTTCGGGTCGCCATAGGTGCATAATGTCCCGGCTTTCCCCCCTTCCTGCGGGGAGTACCACGCGCCTTCATGAATACGGACCACGCCAGGGGTAAAATCCGGACTGATTACCACGCCAGCCAGTACCTGACCACGAGCGTTAAAAACGCGGGCGATATCACCGGCTTTTAAGCCACGAGTGGTGGCATCCTGTTCGCTGATATAAAGCGGCTCTCTTCCGGCAACTGCATAGGTGTTGCGAAACGCCTCGCTTGAGCACAACTGGGAATGCAGACGTTTATCTGGATGGCAGGATTGCAAATGCAGCGGGTATTTATCTTTTTTGCCGCTATGGGTACGCTCAAAGGGTTCCATCCATACCGGATGCCCCGGACAATCATCATAGGCAAAACCCGCGATGGTTTTGCTATAGATTTCAATAAGACCTGACGGCGTTCCCAGCGGATTCAGGTCTGGCTGCTCACGAAACTCGCCGTGACGTACCCACGGCTGACCCGGCGGATATTCAATATATCCGTCACCCTGCCAGAACGTTGTGAAGTCCGGTAAGGTAACACCGAGCGACGCCCCCATCTTCACACCTTCGTCATAAAGAGCCTGTATCCACTGCATTTCATTCCGGTTTTCGCGGTACACCGCTTCCTTATCAAATCGCTTACACAGCCCGGCAAAGATGTCAAAATCATGCCGCGCTTCGTATTGCGGTTTAACAATCTGATGCAACGCCATCAGCCCTTTATTCGAATGCGTGCCAAACTGCTCAATATCGTTACGTTCAAAACGGGTAGTCACAGGCAGAACGATATCGGCAAAACGGCACGACGCGGTCCATTGGTGCTCTAACACCACCACGGTTTCCAGCTTCTTCCATGCCTCAATCATACGGTTCCTGTCCTGCTGGGCGTGGAATGGATTGGCCGCACTGTAGATCGCCATTTTGATGTCAGGATACGTTAACGTCTCACCGTTGAAGGCAATCTTGTTACCTGGCGCAAGCAGGCAGTCAACGATACGCGAAGTGGGGATATGCTCCGATGCGCCGCGAAAATCCGCTTTGTACTTCGCCTGCTGGGGATTAGTAATACTCCCCAGCCCGGAGAGCACTGGCCCGGTCGATGTTACCGTTCCACCGCCGTTATAGTGCCAGCCAAATCCGACCCCGCCGCCGGGCAAACCAATTTGACCGACCATGCTGGCCAGTACCACCAGCATCCACGGATACTGCTCACCGTGGTGCATGCGTTGTACGCACCAACCACCCATAAACTGTGTCCGGCCTTTCACCAACAGGCGGGCGAAGTCTCGGATCTGCTCTGCTGTCAGCCCGCAGATTTCTGCCGCCCATTCGGCATTTTTCGGCTGTTTATCACTCTCGCCCAGCAGGTACGGTAAAAACCGTTCAAAGCCGACGGTGTAATCGGTAATAAACGCCGTGTCATACAGTTTTTCTTCGTACAGGGTATGCGCCAGTGCCAGCATTAACGCGACATCGGTTTGTGGCCGCAACGCCAATTGCTCGCAGCCAAGATAGTTTTGAGATTTGCTACGCACTGGATCAACGCTGATAACGCGCATCTTATTCTGCGCTACCGCCTCTTTAATCTGCTGCCAGTAGCCAAACGCATCGTGATCGGGAACCAAAAACTCGATCTGCAAGTTCTTGATCGGATCGCAACCCCACAACACGATAGTATTGCTGTTTTGAATCACCAGCGGGAATGACGTCTGCTGCTCATAAACTTCCAGTGAACCAATCACATGCGGTAAAATGACCTGGGCCGCCGCCGCAGAATAGTCGCCGACAGTTGTCACATAGCTACCATGCAGGCCAAGTCCCCGGTCCATCGCCCCGCCCGCTTTATGGTATTTGCCTACCATTTGCCAGTCAGCAAGCCCGGTAAATACGCCTGATGAACCATAGTTTTTTTGCACCCGCTCCAGCTCTTCGTAAAACAAATCCAGCGCCTGATCCCAACTGACCCGTACAAAACGGTTATCTCCGCGCTGGCTGCGATCCGACTTCTCACGTTTAAGCAGCCAGTCCAGACGCACCATCGGGTAGCGCACCCGCGACGGGTTGTAGACCACTTCACGCACCGCGTTCAGCATATCGCAGGGATATTTGTCATGTTTGAACGGACGGGTTTCGGTCCACTCACCGTTGACCACTTTGGCTTCAAAAGCGCCATAGTGCGAACCTGATTGAATCCACTGTTCGGGATTTTCCCCCGCCGCCCACACTTTTGATATCAGCGGATTAGGCGCCAGTGCGCTGGCAGCACCCACCGCCAACATACCGCTGAGAAAACGGCGGCGGGACGGATTAAAGTCATGAATATCCATACATTATCCTTACTTTTTGTTGGTGTCAGACACATCGCTGGCGTGGGTCTGGAGGTATTTCAACAACGTACGTTCCTCCACCGGATTAAGCCGGTAATAGGTCGACATGGCTTTCAATCCAGCGATCCAGCCATTAGCGGTATATCGGGTCGTAGGAGGAGTGCTATGACAGGCGCTACAGGTGGATTGCAGCATTTGATCTGAGTACTCCCAGATTGGCGCAAGTGTGCTGATAAAGTTCTGATCGGTGGTCCAGGCGGTGACGCTCACCTGCTGCCATTCCTGATGTGAATCAGGATCGACCTGGGTTTGTAGCACTTTTACGTTCGCCATCAGGGGCTCATCGAGCACGGCGGAGAAAACGCGTTTCCCCATATACTGGGTGATCACCCGTCCACGCCCTTTGCTTTCACGCCAGCCCGTAATTTCGAGCTGGACGTTACTGCCTTCTTTTTTCAGCACCTTGGCCTCGGTGGCGGGAAATAACAGCGCCTTCCCTGCCGGACTTTCTGCCGTTGCCGCCAATGATTTTTCGCTTAATGAGAACAGTGTGGACGCATCCGTTGGCGTATCTCCCTGACGCTGTAGCTGCTTAAAGCGATCGCGAAAACCGCTGCTCATATCGGGTTTGTGATGGGCTATTCCTTTGTGGCAATCGATACAGTTACTGTCTTTTGCTGCCGCCGCGGTCATTTGCGCCGCCGCATTTGCCGATTGCTTGCCATGATCCATTGCCTCATAGCTATGGCAGGATTTACACGCCGCTGAATTATTCGCGCTCATGCGCGCCCACTCCCGCTGGGCCAGCTCCGAGCGTTTGGCTGCAAACTTTTCCGGAGTGTCGATAGAAGGAGAAATAAAGGTGTGATAGAGATCGTTTAAGGCTTCAGTTTTACGAATAAGCGTTGGAACAACGCCCGGTGGAATATGACAATCCTTACACTCAGCCCGCACGCCAGACGCGTTGCGAAAATGCACGCTGGTTTTATATTCCTCTCCAGCCGTGCGCATCGAGTGACACGATAAACAAAATTCGGTGGTACTGGTGTAATGAACGCCTTGCCACGTTCCCCAAATAGCCAAGGCCATTACTACCGCCCCGACGAATGCGCACCACAATGCGTTCTTTCTTATCCACGACATGCTTGCCTCCATTTTTTAATAGCGACACGCTAAGGGATAATAAAAATCAAAAATAGAGACAGCGAAAGCAGATTATAGGAACAGCAGCCACTCTATGAGGTGAGTCAAATAGTAAAGATCAGAAATTCGTAATATAGTGACCATCTGTAAATAAGGAATTTCTTATGCTAACACTGACGCTCAATAGAGAAAGCCGTACTCCGCTGCAACTGCAGATATTTCAATTTTATTTCCAGGCAATTCAGCAGGGTGATTTGCTTTGTGGAGACAAACTCCCCTCTATTCGCGAGCAGGCTCAGGTATTGCACGTTGCTAAAATAACGGTAGTGATGGCCTATGATAAGCTGATGGCGGCTGGGTTAATCAAGAGCCGACACGGCATTGGCTATGAAGTGATATTCACCACCCCTGTACGTATAACCCCAACTCATGTGCCCGTAACCCAAGGCTCCCCACCGGTAAAACCTAAAGCTGCCGGGGTCTCTACCGATGTTTACGCCGAGCCTGGACGAGAGTGCTACTGCCGGATGGGCGTCCCCGATCCCAACGCTTTTCCCTGGTCAAGCTGGCGGAAATGGAATAATGCTCCAAGCATACTTAAAGAACAATTATTTACCCGGTATCATTCACCAAATGGATTATTTTCACTACGTGAGCAACTGGTCAGATACCTTAATTTATCCCGCGGAATTAATACCCGAGCAGAGAACATCATCATTACCAACGGGATTCAGGAAGGATTATCACTGCTCAGCCAAATATTTACTATTCATCATGCTGTCAGTCAGCAAAAAAAGTGCCATATTGTGACCGAATCCCCTTGTTATTCTGGCGCATGGCATCTTTTTAATTATTACGGTGCAGACATTACGTCAATTGCCGTAGATAACCACGGGCTGCAAACAGATAATTTACCCGAGTATGAAACCCAGCTTTGTTATGTTACTCCAGCTCATCAGTATCCGATGGGAAGTGTGCTTTCGCTGGAGCGCCGTCAGTCATTATTAACGTGGGCGCAACGCGTCGGCGCTTACATCATTGAAGACGATTACGATGCCGTTTTTACCTATGGGGACAATCCCCTTCCCGCGCTGAAAGCCATGGATTATCACAACCGGGTTATCTATATGGGGACATTTTCTAAAACACTGGGGCCAGGCGCACGGCTTGGCTATCTTATTTGCCCTGATGAACTGCTTCCGGCGGTACAGAACATGAAAGCGCTCAATAACAACGGCAGTCAGTGGTTGTTGCAGCAATTTTTAGCCGAACTGATGCAAAATCAGGTTTTTTATACGCATATCAGCAAGCTGGCCTGCAGCTATGCGACGCGCCTCACTCTGTTACGCGATGGCCTGTCCACTCTGTTTCCCGAAGGGAAAATCGCTGGCGCAACGGCAGGTCTGCACCTCTCGTTACGCATTGCCAGACATACCGAATTCATCGCCAGGTTGCAACAAAGCTGCCTGTTGGCTGGGATCCGTTTCGACACTCTGCCGGATATAGAAAATGGATCAGAAGCCGCATGGCGCAAAGAAAACAGCGATGCTGTTATGTTTTTTGGATTTGGTGGATTGCAGATACAGCAGATCAATAAAGTGCTGACAGTGCTGGAGCAGGCGCTCGCGCAGCCTTGATGAATAACAGGGATTGCGCCTGTAGCGCAATCCCTGTTGTTAGACTTACAGCAGGTCGCGGAACTGCGTTTGTTTCAGCGCCAGCTCAACGCCGCGGACTTCTGCCAGTCCTTTCAGGCGACCAATCGCCGAGTAGCCCGGATTGGTTTTCTTGTGCAGATCGTCAAGCATCTGGTGTCCATGATCCGGACGCATCGGGATAGGACGCAGGTCGCCCGCCTTTTTACGCCGCTGCTCTTCGCTCAAAATGGCAGCCACCACCGATACCATATCCACATCACCCTGCAGGTGCGCACCTTCGTGGAACGTTTTCGGGTTATCTTCACGACAGGTCGAGCGCAGGTGCGTGAAGTGGATACGATCGCCAAAGGTTTCGATCATTTTCACCAGATCGTTATCAGCGCGCACGCCGTAAGAACCGGTACACATGGTGAAACCATTATTAATACTGTCGACGGTTTCTTTCAGCCACTGCATATCTTCGATAGTCGAAACGATACGCGGCAGGCCGAGGATCGGGCGCGGCGGATCGTCAGGATGCACGGCCAGACGCACACCGACTTCCTCTGCCACTGGCACAATCGCCCGCAGGAATACCGCCATATTTTCGCGCAGATCGTCTTTACTGATGCCGTCATATTCAGCAAGGCGAGCACGAAACTGATCCAGCGTATAGCCCTCTTCTGCGCCAGGCAGGCCAGCAATGATATTGCGTGTCAGCTTTTCAATTTCTGCATCGCTCATGGCATTGAAGTAGTCCAGCGCCTGGCGTTGTTCTTCGTCGGTATAATCCGCTTCAGCTCCCGGGCGTTGCAGAATGTGCAGCTCGAAAGCCGCAAAGGCAATCTGGTCAAAACGCAGCGCTTTGGAACCATCCGGCAGCTGATATTCGAGGTCGGTACGCGTCCAGTCGAGGATCGGCATGAAGTTATAGCACACGGTATCGATACCGCAGGTCGCCAGATTACGGATACTCTGCTGATAGTTGGCAATCCACGTTTGATATTGACCTGAACGCGTTTTGATATCTTCGTGGACAGGGATACTTTCCACCACCGACCAGGTCAGCCCTTTTTCAGCCAGAATGGCCTGACGCTGTTGAATTTCTTCTACCGGCCACACTTCACCGTTAGGAATATGGTGCAAGGCGGTTACAACACCCGTTGCGCCAGCCTGACGCACATCATCAAGCGATACCGGATCGTTAGGTCCGTACCAACGCCAGGTTTGTTCCATTGTTTTACCTCACAAGTTGTTATACCAAATTAAATCACCTTAATGACGACTACCATACAGGCATCCGTTAGATGATCAACACATTGCCGATGATTGGTTGATCAAGCTCACATTCCCCGGATAAATGAGGCACACCAATTCAATTTGCTGTCATATAACTTTATACTGCCATTGTTAATTAATGGTTAACCAGGTGTATTTAATGAAAACTATTGCCTCAGCGCCACTGGCGGAAAATGTCATGATGCCACAGTACGACCGCCAGCAATTAAAAACGCGGATTGTACATTTTGGTTTCGGTGCTTTTCACCGCGCCCATCAGGCGTTACTCACCGACAGGGTGCTGAATGCGCAGGGTGGAGACTGGGGTATTTGTGAGATCAGTCTGTTCAGCGGCGATCGACTGATGAGCCAACTGCGCGAACAGGATCATTTATTTACCGTGCTGGAGAAAGGGGCCAACGGCAACCAACCGATTGTTATCGGCTCCGTCAACGAATGTCTCAACGCCAGGCTGGATTCACTGGCGGCTATTATTGAAAAATTCTGCGAGCCTCAGGTGGCTATTGTCTCGTTAACCATTACGGAAAAAGGCTACTGCATCGATCCGGCTACAGGCTCGTTAGACCTCAGTAATCCACGTATTGCTCACGATCTGCAAACACCGACTGAACCGCACTCTGTCCCCGGAATTATTGTTGAAGCGCTACACCGCCGGCGTGAACGCGGGCTACAGCCGTTTACCGTCCTCTCTTGCGATAATATCCCGGACAATGGTCATGTGGTAAAAAACGCCGTACTGGGAATGGCGGAAAAACGTTCACCAGAACTGGCAACCTGGATTCAGGAGCATGTCAGCTTCCCGGGTACCATGGTGGATCGCATTGTTCCTGCCGCTACCGAAGAGTCACTGGCTGAAATCGCACGCGAGCTGGGCGTTGCCGATCCTTGCGCAATCAGCTGCGAACCGTTTATCCAGTGGGTGATTGAAGATAATTTTGTGTGTGGCCGCCCACAATGGGAAACGGCGGGTGTTCAGATGGTCGAAAACGTCTTGCCGTGGGAACAAATGAAACTGCGGATGCTGAACGGCAGTCATTCGTTTCTGGCTTATCTCGGTTATCTGGCCGGGTTCCAGCACATCAGCGACTGCATGCAGGACAGCACATTTCGTGAAGCCGCCTACCGTCTGATGCTCAACGAACAGGCGCCTACGCTGCAAATTATCGACGTTGATTTAGACCAGTATGCCCTTAGCCTGTTGGAGCGTTTTGCCAACCCAGCGTTGAAACATAAAACCTGGCAAATTGCGATGGACGGTAGCCAGAAATTACCCCAGCGCATGTTGGAAGGGATCCGCGTACATTTAGCCCGCCAAAGTGAGTGGCCATTGCTGGCGCTCGGTGTCGCAGGCTGGATGCGTTACGTGAGCGGCGTTGATGACTCAGGCGCCGCAATTGATATTCGTGACCCACTAAGTGAGAAAATTGCCGCTCTGGTTAAACAGAGTACTGAATCAGAACGTGTCAGCGCCCTGCTTTCGCTGCGCGAAATTTTCGCTACCGATCTCGTCCAGAATCCGCAGTTTGTCGCAGCGATTGAAAAAGCCTGGCAACGTATTACTCAATACGGAGCACATCAGGCTGTCATTGATACGTTAAAAAGTTAACGATTTCTGCCATTAAACAGGACGAAGCGCGTCTTCGTCCTCTCGCCCCTTCTCTTTTCCCCCGTTTTTCGCCAGGATTGTTAAATGCCATTACGGTAATTTATGATTCTGGAGTAAATGTGACTAAAACCAATCTCATCACCGGTTTCCTCGGCAGTGGCAAAACCACCTCTATTCTTCATTTATTGGCAAACAAAGATCCTGCTGAGAAGTGGGCCGTGCTGGTTAATGAGTTTGGCGAAGTTGGCATTGATGGCGCGCTACTGGCTAACAGCGGTGCGCTGTTAAAAGAGATCCCCGGCGGCTGTATGTGCTGTGTTAACGGTCTGCCGATGCAGGTTGGTCTCAATACGCTGCTACGTCAGGGAAAACCTGACCGTCTGCTCATTGAACCCACCGGCCTCGGCCACCCTAAACAGATTCTGGATTTACTCACCGCACCAGTTTACGAACCGTGGATCGATCTGCGTGCGACCCTCTGTATTCTTGACCCGCGGCTGTTACTGGATGAAAAAAGCGTCGCCAATGACAATTTCCGCGACCAGCTGGCCGCCGCAGATATCATTGTTGCCAACAAAACCGACCGTGCCACGACGGAAAGCAAAAACGCCCTACAAAGCTGGTGGCAACACTATGGAGGTAATCGCCAGTTAGTTCATGCCGACCATGGACAAATTGACGGACAGCTACTGGATTTGCCCCGACTAAACCTGGTAGAGCTTCCTGCAAGCGCGGAGCACGCCCATAGTCATGCCGACAAAAAGGGGCTGGCAGCGTTGAGTCTACCCGCACAGCAGCGCTGGCGTCGTAGCCTCAACAGCGGACAGGGCCATCAGGCCTGCGGTTGGATTTTTGACGCCGATACGGTGTTCGATACTATCGGTCTGCTGGAATGGTCTCGTCTTGCTCCTGTTGGACGTGTGAAGGGGGTAATGCGTATTAAAGAAGGACTGGTACGCATTAACCGCCAGGGAGACGACTGGCATATAGAGACGCAAAACGTCGCGCCACCAGATAGTCGTATTGAACTCATCGCCGATACCGAGACCGACTGGAATGCGCTGCAGAGCGCATTGTTGAGACTTCGTTTAGGCGCTAGCGCGTAAGGTTGCCTTCGTTTTTTAGCAATGGTAAACGACGATGAAAACCCGATACCCTCTAATCCTCCTGCTTAATATTGTGGGCCTGGCACTGTTTCTGTCCTGGTATATTCCAGCCGGGCATGGGTTCTGGTCTTCACTGGATACGGGCGTTTTCCGCTTCTTTAACCATAAACTGGTGGAAAGCCCGCTGTTCTTATGGGTTGTTGCTATAACCAATAACCGGGCATTTGATGGCTGCTCATTGCTGGCAATGGGCGCATTGATGCTGCACTTTTGGCTCAAAGAGACATCGGAAGGTCGCCGACGCATTGTGGCTATCGGTTTGGTTATGCTGCTTACCGCAGTGATATTAAATCAGCTGGGCCAGGCGCTTATTCCCGTTAAACGTGCCAGCCCAACTCTGATGCTGGATAATATTTATCGCGTCAGTGAACTGCTGCATATTCCGACCAAAGATGCGTCGAAAGACAGTTTTCCTGGCGATCACGGCATGATGTTGCTTATTTTTTCCGCATTCATGCTGCGTTATTTCGGAAAAGTCGCAGGAATAATCGGCCTTATTATCGCTGTGGTTTTTGCCTTCCCACGCGTAATGATTGGCGCCCACTGGCTCACCGATATCGTGGTTGGTTCCATGACGGTGGTCCTGATTGGCCTTCCCTGGTGGCTAATGACGCCATTAAGCGACCGCTTAGTCACTCTGTTCGTGAATTATCTACCCGGCAAAAACAAACAATTTTTAAACAAATAACGCAGAGTAATTAACATCATCAGGGATACTTCTGATTCCCTGATGATGCCTGGCAATATTTCATCATTCTGATTGTCATTCTCCTGTCATCTTATTCATGTTTAAAATGAGTAAGTTGCGTATTTTTTACCCTGATTGTTCTTAATTTAGACAATGCCGTTTATTCACTTTCTGTATCAATTTTTCTTATAAGAAATCACGTAAAATCACTCGCATTGACCGGAACGATCGGGTAATCTCGAACACGTTTTGCCTCGCGGGATAATTATTCCCTTTCAGAATAAATTTGTGCGTTCTGCCACAGATTTGACCTTAAGGAATTGTCTCATCGTGCGATGGTAATTAGTCTCGTCACGTTTGGCATTTTTTATAACGATATTTATCGTTAAGGACTTCAAGGGAAAACAAACAAAATGGTCAAATCTCAACCGATTTTGAGATATATCTTGCGGGGCATACCCGCGATAGCAGTTGCGGTTCTGCTTTCTGCATGTAGCACAACGAACACCGCCAGGAATATGCATTCTGAGACGCATGCTGTGGGCAATGGAGATAACTCTTCACTGCAAGCCTCTCAGGATGAATTTGAAAATATGGTACGTAATATCGATGTTAAATCACGTATTATGGACCAATATGCTGACTGGAAAGGCGTGCGTTACCGCCTTGGCGGCAGCACCAAAAAAGGTATTGATTGTTCAAGCTTCGTACAGCGTACGTTTCGTGAGCAATTTGGTTTAGAGCTTCCTCGCTCAACCTATGAACAACAGGAAACGGGTAAATCCGTTTCGCGCACTAATCTGCGTACAGGCGATCTGGTTCTGTTCCGTGCTGGCTCTACTGGCCGACACGTCGGTATTTATATCGGCAACAACCAGTTCGTACATGCCTCGACCAGCAGTGGCGTTATCATTTCCAGCATGAACGAGCCTTACTGGAAAAAACGTTACAACGAAGCTCGCCGGGTTCTGAGCCGCAGTTAATTTCGTTTGGCAGCTATCCCTTGGCTATCCTGATGAGACATATAAAAAAGCACTGCTACGGCGGTGCTTTTTTTTGCTTTGCCCTTGTGACTAAGAAAAATCTCACAACATGAGTCATTTCAGGTTATATTCATACAGGATAAGTGGTTACTTCAGGTAAACATAAGGAACTATGTTAAGGCGCTCCTCTTCTTCCGATCGGAAACTCCTGCTCACCTGCGTTATAACGGGGATAGTCGTCGCGTTACTCGTCAGCTCACTGCAGTTTTTTATGTCATGGCATCAACGAAACGCAAAGTACGACACGCTAACGTCTAACATACAAAACTATATTGAAAGTTTCTTCGCTGACCTTGAAACCACCACCAACACACTACAACCTCTGGTAAAAGACACCTGCTCGCAAGCTTCAGCTCAACTCACTTCCAGCGCCGCGTTTAGCCTGAATGTGCGGGCCTTTTTGCTGGTAAAAGACGGTATCGCTTTCTGCTCTTCAGCAACCGGTTCAATGAATACGCCTCTTCAGCAATTGGTTCCCGTGCTGGACATGACGAAAGATATCGATATGGATCTCCAGCCCGGTACGCCAATGATGCCGAATAAACCGGCAATACTCATTTGGTATCGCAATCATTCATTACAGAACAGCGGCGTTTTTGCCACCCTGAATGTTAACCTGGCACCCTATCTTCTCTATAACGCCCGGCAAGATGATTTCAACGGTGTGGCACTCATCGTCGGGAAGACGGCTATCACCACGTTTTCCAAACAATTAATCCCCGTGTCTGAACTCCCTGCTCTCCCATCATATAATGCAACCTTGTCTACATTCCCGTTGGAGGTGCGTTTTTACGCGGATCGGTGGACGTATAAAGATGTGGGATACGCCATCATGCTCGGATGCATGGCCGGGATCATGACCGCTCTCCTTCTTTGGTACTACATCTATGCCGTCCGTTTACGCCCGGGGAAAGATATCCTTAACGCCATCAAACACAATCAGTTTTATGTGGTGTACCAGCCCGTGGTAGAGGTGCAAACGCTGGAGGTGAAAGGTGTTGAGGTACTATTACGCTGGCATCACCCTACCACCGGTGAGATCCCACCGGATGCCTTTATTCATTACGCAGAATCACAGAAAATGATTGTGCCGCTAACCCAGCACCTCTTTAAGTTGATAGCCCAGGACGCGCCGATGCTGCAAAAAGTATTGCCCGAGGGCGCAAAACTGGGGATCAATATCGCGCCAACGCACTTACACGGCGAGACGTTTAAAGATGATATTCAACGCCTGTACGCCTGCCTTCCCGCGAACTATTTTCAACTGGTGCTGGAAATCACCGAGCGGGATATGCTGCATCAAAACAAGGCAATCGAACTATTTGAATGGCTGCATTCAGCAGGTTTTGAGATTGCTATTGATGATTTTGGCACCGGTCATAGCGCACTTATTTATCTGGAACGCTTTACCGTTGACTACCTGAAAATCGATCGCGGCTTTATTAACGCCATTGGGACGGAAACCCTGACCTCTCCGGTTCTGGACGCCGTGTTGACACTCTCTAAACGTCTTAATATGCTGACGGTTGCTGAAGGGGTAGAAACACCTGAGCAAGCCCGTTGGCTGCGCGAACGTGGAGTACATTTTTTCCAGGGATACTGGATTAGCCGACCATTAAAGCTTGCTGATTTCGTGCGTTGGATGGCACAGCCCAATAAGCCGACGTGGTAATCGCAGTATGCGATTCATATACTCTCACTCGCCACTACATCCCTTATCTTTCAGGCATGATGCCCGTCGGGTTGTGGCAGGAAAAGGAAATCGCTTTTATATGATCCCTCGCGTACTGCTTCTGTTTATCACCCTCATCGGGTTTAACGCTCAGGCGCAATCCATCAAAGAAAGCTATGCTTTTGCTGTACTGGGTGAACCTAAGTACGCATTTAACTTTAATCACTTCGATTATGTTAATCCCGCAGCCCCTAAAGGTGGTCAAATCACCCTCTCCGCCATTGGCACATTTGACAACTTTAACCGCTATGCAATGCGCGGTAATCCAGGCGCACGTACCGAAACGCTTTACGATACGCTGTTTACAACCTCTGACGATGAGCCTGGTAGCTATTACCCGCTCATTGCCGACAGCGCACGCTATGCTGACGACTATTCCTGGGTAGAAATTGCCATTAATCCACGAGCGCGTTTTCACGATGGATCACCCATTACCGCCCGCGACGTCGCATTCACCTTCCACAAATTTATGACTGAAGGCGTGCCACAGTTTCGTCTGGTCTACAAGGGAACAACGGTAAAAGCCATTGCGCCATTAACCGTACGCATTGAATTAGCCAAACCGGGTAAAGAGGACATGCTCAGCCTGTTTTCATTACCCGTGATGCCAGAGAAGTACTGGAAAGACCATAAGCTCAGCGATCCCTTATCATCGCCACCGCTCGCCAGCGGCCCTTATCGCATTACCAAATGGAAGATGGGCCAGTATATTGTCTATTCGCGCGTCAAAGATTATTGGGCCGCTAATCTACCCGTCAATCGTGGACGCTGGAACTTCGATACCATCCGCTACGACTATTATCTGGATGATAACGTCGCCTTTGAAGCGTTTAAGGCCGGTGCGTTTGATCTGCGTCTTGAAAATGATGCCAAAAACTGGGCGACGCGTTATACCGGGAAAAATTTTGCGAATCATTACATCATCAAAGATGAACAAAAAAATGAATCCGCCCAGGATACGCGCTGGCTGGCTTTTAATATTCAGCGTCCGGTGTTCAGTGACCGACGGGTGCGGGAAGCCATCACGCTGGCCTTTGATTTTGAATGGATGAATAAAGCCCTGTTCTATAACGCCTGGAGCCGGACCAACAGCTATTTTCAGAATACCGAATATGCTGCGACAAAATACCCCGATGCAGATGAACTGGTGGTACTCGCGCCCTTGAAAAAAGATCTCCCTCCTGAGGTCTTCAGCCAAATCTATCAGCCGCCAAAATCAAAAGGCGATGGCTACGATCGTGAGAACTTGCTGAAAGCCGATACCTTGCTGGAACAAGCCGGATGGGTACTCAAGGGGCAGCAGCGCGTAAACAGCGTCAGCGGTAAACCTCTGAGCTTTGAACTATTGCTCCCGGCGGGCAGCAACAGTCAGTGGGTGTTGCCGTTCCAGCACAACCTGCAACGCTTAGGCATTACCATGAACATCCGCCAGGTTGATAACTCACAAATTACCAACCGCTTACGCAGTCGCGACTATGACATGATGCCAAGGTTGTATCGCGCAATGCCGTGGCCGAGTTCAGACCTGCAAATTCTGTGGTCTTCTCAATATATTGACTCCAGCTATAACGCCCCCGGTGTGCAAAGCCCGGTTATCGATAAGCTGATCGGTCAAATCATTGCCGCGCAAGGTGATAAAGCCAAACTGATCCCACTCGGCCGGGTACTGGACAGAGTTTTAACCTGGAATTACTACATGTTGCCGATGTGGTTTATGGCCGAGGATCGTATCGCCTGGTGGGACAAATTTTCGCATCCGGCTATTCGCCCAATTTATACCATTGGCCTCGACAACTGGTGGTATGACGTCAACAAAGCGGCGAAACTGCCCGCAGCCAGACGGCAGGGAGAATAGATGGGCGCTTATCTGATTCGACGTTTGCTGCTGGTGATCCCAACGCTTTGGGCCATCATCACCATCAACTTTTTTATCGTGCAAATTGCCCCCGGCGGTCCGGTTGAACAGGCCGTCGCCGCCATTGAGTTCGGGCAAAGCGGGGCATTACCTGGCGCGGGTAGCGAAGGCGTTCGCGCCAGCCATGCGCAAACCGGCGTTGGTAACATCAGCGACAGTAATTATCGCGGCGGCCGGGGTCTGGACCCGGAAGTCATCGCGGAAATCACTCGGCGCTACGGGTTCGATAAACCCATTCATGAGCGTTATTTCAAAATGCTTTGGGACTATATTCGTTTCGATTTCGGCGACAGCCTGTTTCGTAGCGCCTCTGTGCTGACGCTTATCAAAGACAGCCTGCCGGTTTCCGTTACGCTGGGCCTATGGAGTACGCTCATCATCTATCTGGTGTCGATACCGCTTGGGATCCGCAAAGCGGTTCACAACGGCAGTCGGTTTGATGTCTGGAGTAGCGCATTTATTATTATTGGCTATGCCATTCCGGCCTTTCTGTTTGCCATTTTGCTGATCGTCTTTTTTGCCGGAGGCAGCTACTACGACCTGTTCCCGCTGCGCGGGCTGGTTTCCGCCAATTTTGACTCCCTGCCCTGGTATCAGAAAGTGACCGACTACCTTTGGCATATTACCCTGCCGGTGCTGGCGACGGTAGTTGGTGGGTTTGCCGCGCTGACTATGCTGACCAAGAACTCATTTCTGGATGAGGTGCGCAAACAGTATGTCGTCACCGCACGCGCTAAAGGAGTCAGCGAGAAAAATATTCTGTGGAAACATGTGTTTCGCAATGCCATGTTGCTGGTGATCGCCGGCTTCCCGGCGACGTTTATCAGCATGTTTTTTACCGGTTCGCTGCTGATTGAAGTGATGTTCTCGCTTAACGGTCTGGGACTACTGGGGTATGAATCCACCGTATCACGCGACTACCCGGTAATGTTTGGCACACTCTATATCTTCACCCTGATCGGTCTGCTGCTGAATATCCTCAGCGACATCAGCTATACGCTGGTCGATCCCCGTATTGATTTTGAGGGACGCTAATGTCGCGATTAAGCCCCGTCAATCAGGCCCGCTGGGCGCGCTTTCGCCACAACCGTCGCGGCTACTGGTCGCTGTGGATTTTTCTGGTGCTGTTCGGTCTTAGTCTGTGTTCAGAACTGATTGCCAATGATAAGCCGTTACTGGTGCGCTACGACAATAGCTGGTATTTCCCCCTGTTCAAAAACTACAGTGAAAGCGACTTCGGCGGACCGCTGGCGACCCGGGCTGATTATCAGGATCCGTGGCTACAGCAGCGCCTGGAAAACCAGGGCTGGATCCTGTGGGCACCAATACGCTTTGGGGCCACCAGCATTAACTTTGCCACCGATAAGCCCTTCCCTTCCCCGCCTTCTGCACAAAACTGGCTGGGAACAGACGCCAACGGCGGTGATGTACTGGCACGGATCCTCTACGGCACACGTATTTCGGTCTTATTTGGCTTAATGCTCACCCTGTGTTCGAGCGTGATGGGCATTATGGCTGGCGCAATACAGGGCTATTATGGCGGCAAGGTGGACCTGTGGGGGCAACGATTCATTGAAGTTTGGTCCGGTATGCCAACGCTGTTTCTCATCATTCTACTGTCGAGCGTTGTCCAGCCTAACTTCTGGTGGCTGCTGGGTATTACGGTGTTGTTTGGCTGGATGAGCCTGGTTGGCGTGGTGCGCGCGGAGTTTTTACGTACCCGAAACTTTGATTATATTCGTGCCGCTCAGGCGCTAGGCGTGAGCGATAGCAGTATTATTCTGCGCCATATGCTACCCAATGCGATGGTTGCCGCTCTGACCTTTTTACCGTTTATTTTGTGCGCCTCGATAACCACTCTAACCTCGCTGGATTTTCTTGGGTTTGGCTTACCGCTTGGCTCGCCATCGCTCGGAGAACTTCTGTTACAGGGTAAAAACAACCTGCAGGCGCCGTGGCTTGGCATCACCGCGTTCATCTCCGTTGCCCTGCTCTTATCGCTTCTGATCTTTATTGGTGAAGCGGTACGCGACGCGTTCGATCCCAACAAGGCGATTTAAGATGACACAACCTCTGTTAGCTATTGACAATTTATCGGTAGGTTTTCGTCAACAAGAGACCGTGCGCACCGTGGTCAACAGTCTGTCACTGCGCGTTGATGCCGGACAAACGCTGGCGCTGGTGGGTGAGTCCGGCTCAGGTAAAAGCGTGACCGCGCTATCTATTTTACGGTTATTGCCCTCCCCTCCAGTCGTCTACCTTTCCGGCGACATCCGTTTTCATGGTGAATCATTACTTCACGCCGATGAGCAAACGCTTCGCGGTGTGCGGGGGAATAAAATCGCCATGATTTTCCAGGAACCAATGGTGTCACTGAACCCGCTTCACAATCTGGAAAAACAGCTTTATGAAGTGCTGTCGCTGCATAGGGGAATGCGTCGGGAGGCCGCGCGAGCAGAAATCCTGACCTGTCTGGATCGCGTCGGCATTCGTCAGGCGGCCAAACGTCTCGCAGACTACCCGCACCAACTGTCCGGCGGGGAACGCCAGCGCGTGATGATCGCCATGGCATTGCTAACACGACCGGAGCTGCTGATTGCCGATGAACCGACTACCGCGCTGGACGTTTCCGTTCAGGCACAGATCCTGCAACTGCTGAGGGAACTACAGCGCGAGCTGAACATGGGATTACTGTTCATCACCCACAACCTCAGCATTGTGAAAAAGCTGGCCGATACCGTGGCGGTCATGCAAAACGGTCAGTGCGTTGAGCAAAATAAAGCAGCACAGTTGCTCACTGCGCCCACGCATCCCTACACGCAGAAGTTGCTAAACAGTGAACCTTCCGGCGACCCGGTACCTTTACCGGCCGGACAAGCCCCGCTGCTGGAAGTGGAAAAACTGCACGTCGCCTTCCCCATCCGCAAAGGTATCCTGAAGCGTGTGGTGGACCACAACGTCGTGGTTAACAATATCAGTTTCTCTCTGCGGCCCGGTGAAACGCTGGGGTTGGTAGGTGAGTCTGGGTCGGGGAAAAGCACTACCGGACTGGCGCTCCTGAGGTTAATCTCCTCACAAGGAAGTATTGTGTTCGATGGTCAGGCGCTGCATACCTTAAATCGTCGCCAGCTGTTGCCGGTCCGTCACCGTATTCAGGTGGTATTTCAGGATCCCAACTCCTCGCTTAACCCACGCCTGAGCGTGCTACAGATTATCGAGGAGGGGTTACGCGTTCATCAGCCAACCCTGTCAGCCGAACAACGCGAGGCGCAGGTGAAAGCAGTGATGACGGAAGTGGGACTGGATAGCGAAACGCGGCATCGTTACCCGGCTGAGTTTTCCGGCGGTCAGCGTCAACGTATTGCCATCGCCAGAGCATTGATTCTCAAACCTTCCTTGATTATCCTGGATGAGCCAACATCATCGCTAGACAGAACCGTACAGGCGCAAATCCTGACGTTATTAAAGTCCTTACAGGAAAAGCATCGGCTGGCTTATATTTTTATCAGCCATGATTTGCACGTAGTACGCGCGTTATGCCATCAGGTTATTGTGCTACGTCAGGGAGAGGTCGTGGAGCAAGGGCAATGCGAGCACGTATTTAACGCGCCACAGCAAGCCTATACGCGTCAGCTGCTTGCGCTAAGCTGACGCTCAAAACGGATTGTTATTTGAAAACGGCTCTGCGATGGCCACGCCGAAGTTTTTCAGTCTGCAGGTCGCGGCAAATTCATCCTGGCGATTCACAAACAGGCACGGCTCCCCTTCGCATTCCAGTACGGAACAAGGTACCTCAATGTCGCTGAGGGCCTGGCTGAGCTTATGCATGACTGACCATGCGCTGTCACCATCAGGGCTGAGCAATTTGAGCGCCACCAGGCTGTTCTCATTGCTCTGACCGTTTTGCGGAATCGGTTCAACCTTTGAACCTGCGAAACCCACCGACCAACGATAGCTCTGCGGCAGACGATGAACGATTGAGAGTTGTAATGTCATCACTTTCTTTCCCTGGAAGCACAATCACTTCACAATTATTTTACATCAATATTAACACATCATTGACAATACGTCTTCAGACAGTTGGTAAACGTTTACACCCTGTCTTTATGCCGTTTTCCGAACCAGGTAATTAAAATTATTCAATGGTTCTGGCATATTTCCGGGCTATATGTACTCGTTTCTGCGATCTAACTCAACCTTTTTAACTACAATGATGTGACTTTTTACATAAATTGATTTTACATAAAATAAACATAACCAGGGGAAATGATAGATTTGCGGTTGATGTATATCAACTCTGGAGGCCTTAAGGCCTCCAGGATGTGTAATAGATCACCGTTTTTGGGCGCGACTGGCGTAAAGACAGAAGAGAATTGAACAGGTAGCGCAAAATGCGATCGACCATATCATTGGCCAGGCCGAGTTAAAGGTCGCCAGAGACAACAGCGCCCCAACGATGGCACCAATGCCGAAGCGGAATGTCCCTGCCAGCGATGACGCCGTTCCTGCCATATGTGGAAATTCATCCAGAATAACCGCCATAGCGTTAGATGACACCATCGACACACAGCCAACAAACGCGGCAACGCCCACGACCAGGGCCCAGAACCCCAACCCAAACAGTGTGCTAAAGACCATCCAGCCTGCCATCACGAACTGGATCCACAGACCGGTACGGAACATATTCAATGCTCCAACCCGACGCACAAAGCGGCTGTTGATGATAGTCATCACGAACAGAAATACGATGTTCAGTGCGAAGTAATAACCGAAATGTTGCGGTGAAACGTGGTTGATCTCAATGTAGACAAAGGGTCCGGCGCTCAGAAACGAGAACATCCCGGCAAAACTGAATCCGCTGGCCAGCATATAACTCAGCACACGTTTATGACGAAACAGCGAGGCAAAGTTGCCAATAGTAGTACGCAGGCGAAACGGCTGGCGACGCTCTACCGGCAGAGTCTCTTTGATCAGTGTAAGGATCATCACCGACGCCAGAATAGCCGCCATGGCGAGGATCCAAAAGATATAGTGCCAGCTCAGCCATACCAGCACCCAGCCACCGATAATCGGTGCCATTAATGGCGCAATTGTCGTGACCAGCATGACGAATGACATCATGCGCGAAAACTCTTCTTTCGGATAGATATCACGCATCAGGGCGTTGATAACCACGCTCGCCGCCGCCGCAGCCAGGCCGTGGAAGAAACGCATCACGATCAGTTGATCGATGGTTTGCGCCAGTGCGCAGGCCACTGCCGCCGCCGCAAACACCAGCGTCCCGCCCAGGATCACTGGCTTGCGTCCAAGGCTGTCTGCCATTGGACCATAGAACAGTTGCCCCACTGCGAACCCCAGAATATAGGTACTGAGGGTCATCTGCGCGCTACCTGCTGGCACACCAAACTGTTCAGAGATAACAGGCAGCGCCGGAAGATACATATCAATCGACAACGGCATCAACATGGCTAACAAGCCAAGGATAAAGACAATGGCAATTGACGAGTTCTGCCGGGTGGTCACATTTAGCTCCTGAAATTAACGCGGGGTTAAGTTAACGCTGGCGATTTCTTCTTCAGTCAAAGGACGGTATTCACCTGGCGCCAGATCCTCATCAAGCCTGATGTCACCAATCCGTTCACGGTGCAGTTCCACAACGTGGTTACCCACCGCGGCAAACATACGTTTGACCTGATGATAGCGCCCTTCGCTGATGGTCAAGCGCACCTGAGTTGGCGTAATCACTTCCAGCACGGCCGGTTTGGTCAGGTCTTTCTCATTGTGCAACTGTACGCCATGGGCAAACTGTTCGGCGGTATCATCTGCCACTGGCGACTCCAGCGTCACCAGATAGGTTTTCTCACAATGGTGACGAGGAGAGGTGATGCGATGCGACCACTGTCCGTCATCGGTCATCAGCACCAGTCCAGTGGTGTCGATATCCAGACGCCCTGCCGCATGCAGTTTGTAGGCAACCGGTTCATCAAGGAAATAGAGCACCGTCGGGTGATCGGGATCATCCGTTGAGCAAACATAACCCTGAGGCTTATTCAGCATAAAATAGCGCGGGCCATTTTGTTGAACCAAGGAATTACCGTCATATTCTACGTCGTGTTCTGGCAGCAGCTTAAAAGCGCTATTTCTGACGATTTCACCGTCGACGGTAACGCGGTTAGCACGGATCTCACGCCCGGCAATAGCGCGGCTGACGCCGAGTTGCTGAGCGATAAATTTATCAAGTCGCATGTGTGTGATTTTGCCTGTAAAAATACGAGAATCGGGTTTACGCCCGAAAAGTGGGACCGTTATCCGCCCAGTATAGCGGCGTTACACCATCCCTCAAGAGAAATGATTCATGGCATACTACTCCTTGTTATTGTTTATTATAGTGAGCCCATGATTTTTACTCTTCGCCCGTACCAAAAAGAAGCCGTGGATGCCACGCTCAACCATTTTCGCCACCACCGCACCCCGGCGGTTATCGTCCTGCCAACCGGCGCGGGCAAAAGTCTGGTGATTGCCGAGCTGGCCCGCGTGGCGCGTGGTCGCGTACTGGTACTGGCGCACGTCAAAGAACTGGTCGCACAAAACCATGCGAAATATTGTGCGCTGGGGCTGGAAGCCGATATTTTTGCCGCAGGCCTGAAGCGTAAAGAGAGCCACGGAAAAGTGGTATTTGGCAGCGTACAGTCGGTAGCGCGTAATCTGGACGCCTTTCAGGGAGAATTCTCCCTGCTTATCGTCGATGAATGCCATCGCATTGGCGATGATGAAGAGAGTCAGTATCAGCAAATCCTCACTCACCTGACCAAAGTAAATCCTCACTTACGCCTGCTCGGACTTACCGCCACACCTTTTCGTTTGGGCAAAGGCTGGATTTATCATTTTCATTATCACGGAATGGTGCGCGGCGATGAAAAAGCACTGTTTCGCGACTGCATTTATGAATTACCGCTGCGCTACATGATTAAACACGGCTACCTGACGCCGCCAGAACGCCTCGACATGCCGGTAGTGCAATATGACTTCAGCCGCCTGCAGGCGCAAAGTAACGGCCTGTTTAGCGAAGCGGACCTGAATCAGGAGCTGAAAAAGCAGCAGCGAATAACGCCGCATATCATCAGCCAGATTGTCGAGTTTGCCCAGACGCGTAAAGGGGTGATGATTTTCGCCGCCACAGTTGAACACGCCAAAGAAATTCTGGGTCTGCTGCCTGCTGACGACGCCGCACTTATCACCGGAGACACGCCTGGCGCCGAACGCGACGTGCTGATTGAAGAGTTCAAAGCCCAACGTTTTCGCTATCTGGTGAATGTGTCGGTCCTGACCACTGGCTTCGATGCCCCGCACGTCGACCTTATCGCCATTCTGCGCCCGACCGAGTCAGTTAGCCTTTACCAACAAATTGTCGGTCGTGGGCTGCGCCTGGCGCCGGGTAAAACCGACTGTCTGATCCTCGATTACGCTGGTAACCCGCACGACCTGTACGCGCCGGAAGTTGGTGCGCCGAAAGGGAAAAGCGACAACGTTCCAGTACAGGTGTTCTGCCCAGCCTGCGGGTTTGCCAACACCTTCTGGGGCAAAACAACGGCCGACGGCACGCTGATTGAGCACTTTGGCCGCCGCTGTCAGGGATGGTTTGAAGATGATGACGGCCATCGCGAACAGTGCGATTTTCGTTTCCGTTTTAAAAACTGCCCGCAGTGCAACGCGGAAAATGACATCGCCGCCCGCCGTTGTAGGGAGTGCGACGCGGTACTGGTTGACCCGGATGACATGCTGAAAGCCGCGCTCAGGCTTAAAGATGCGCTGGTTCTGCGCTGCAGCGGGATGGCGCTACAAAATGGGCAGGATGAAAAAGGCGAATGGCTGAAAATTACCTATTACGATGAAGATGGCGCTGACGTCAGCGAACGCTTTCGCCTGCATACTCCCGCGCAGCGTACAGCCTTCGAGCAACTGTTTATTCGCCCGCATACCCGAACGCCTGGCATTCCCTTACGCTGGATAACCGCCGCCGATATCCTCGCCCAGCAGGCGCTGTTACGTCATCCTGATTTCGTGGTCGCGCGCATGAAAGGTCAGTACTGGCAGGTCCGTGAAAAGGTCTTCGATTATGAAGGACGCTTTCGTCGGGCACATGAATTACGCGGTTAATCGTACTTTTGATTGATGTACCAGCCGTTTGAGTATAGAATCTCGCCCGCTTTTGCATACGCAAAGCAGATCACTTACCTGTTGCTGGGTCGCCTGTAGCAGGAATTATTAAAGAGAGATTTAAATGTTTACTATCAACGCTGAAGTACGTAAAGAGCAGGGTAAGGGTGCGAGCCGCCGCCTGCGTGCCGCTAACAAGTTCCCGGCAATCATCTACGGTGGCGCAGAAGCCCCGATTGCTATCGAACTGGATCACGATGCAGTTATGAACATGCAAGCTAAAGCTGAATTCTACAGCGAAGTTCTGACCATCGTTGTTGACGGTAAAGAAGTTAAAGTTAAAGCTCAGGCTGTACAGCGTCACCCGTTCAAGCCGAAGCTGTCTCACATCGACTTCGTTCGCGCGTAATCGCAAACAAGTTGAAGAAAAACCCCGCCAAGGCGGGGTTTTTTTATGGGATTTTGTAATCGATACTGATGGTTCTCGTCGACCGGATAAGGCGTTTACGCTCTCACCCGGCAAACGGTTTATTTCCCGCCCGACGTGCGACGCTGCAGCTGGTCGCGCAGGTTCGGCGGCGTACCTTTGATGGTCAAGGTGTCCGTCGCCGGATCCCAGAAAATACGTTCACCCAGTAGCATGGCGTCGAAGTTGATGGTTAACCCACCGCCGCTTCCGGCAAATTTGGTTAACTGACGCAGCGTACTGCGATCCGCCGGGAAACTCTCTTCCAGCTCGTAGCCTTTATCAGCGGTAAATTCGCTGAAGCTAACTTCACTAACGCCGGAAAGCTCTTTGGACAGCGACTCCAGCTCGATCTCTTCACCGGCTTGTAGCTGTTCGTTGCAGTAGCTGTACACCTGCTGACGCACGTTCTGGCGTTCAGCTTTATCGAGCTGCGCCTCGGCAGTAAAGTCATCGACCGCCTGCAGTAGGCCACGGTTTTGCGCTTTGGCGTTCAGACCTTCGCTGGCACCGAGGAAATCCATAAAGAAATCGGCAACTTTGCGCCCAACCCGCCCTTTCAGGAACGTCAGATAGCGCGTGGACTCCGGATTGGTTTCCCATTCGGTTAAATCAATACGCGCCACGATATCCGCATGATTGATGTCCAGATAGTGCGTCGGATTGATATCCAGATTTTCATTGACGCGCATGCTGCTTAAATTGTTCAGCACGGCGACCAACAGATACTCTACCGCCAGATAGCGGTAATGGCAGAACAGGACAATGCCGCCGTCGGCAAAAGGATATTTCGCCAGCTCGTCCCGCAAGCGTCCGGTCGCGGCACGACTAAATGCCAGAAAATCCTCTTCGCCCTGACGCTGTAAACGCAGCGTTTGTGCCAGTTCACTCTCTTCGCTAAACAGGCCATAAGCTTTATTCTTGGCGCTATATACCCGATGCAGCTCAGCCATCATATCGACAACCGTCGCTGTCGGTTCCAGTAATGAATCGCGCAAGACCAGCTCAAGGTTCTGCTCGTCACGTTTGATAAGCTGGTGCAGGGCAATCTGGTTGATATCCAGACTCATGATAAACTCTCCTTTTAGACCGGGCGGTATTCAACCACCTGCCGGGCAGTGACGCAATAGAAGATAAAAAAGCAGAAAAAAAACTGTCTGTACGGTAATATGTTGCCCTTTCATGAACAGACTGATTTCGATTTATGCCACAAATTTCCCGCTATAGTGACGAACACGTTGAACAACTGCTGAATGAGATGCTCAACGTACTGGAAAAACATAAGGCGCCGACCGACCTTTCCCTGATGGTACTGGGAAATATGGTGACTAACCTTATCAATACAAGCATCGCACCGGCCCAGCGCCAGGCGATTGCCAACTCTTTTGCCCGCGCATTACAGTCTTCGGTAAACGACGACCAAGCGCATTAAGAGCCTGCTCCGGGGAAACGAACAACAGTTTATGGTAACTCATCGTCAGCGCTACCGTGAGAAAGTCTCCCAGATGGTTAGCTGGGGGCACTGGTTTGCCTTGTTCAACATTCTGTTGGCCGTGGTACTCGGTAGCCGTTACCTGTTTGTCGCCGACTGGCCGACAACGCTTGCAGGTCGTATTTATTCCTATGTAAGCCTGGTCGGACATTTTAGTTTTCTGGTGTTTGCCACCTATCTGCTAATCCTGTTTCCCCTGACGTTTATCGTCATGTCCCAGAGGCTGATGCGATTCTTATCAGCTATTCTGGCGACGGTGGGCATGACGCTGTTGCTAATCGACAGCGAAGTTTTCACCCGCTTCCATTTGCACCTCAACCCGATCGTCTGGGAACTGGTCATCAATCCTGACCAGAATGAAGCGGCGCGTGACTGGCAACTGATGTTTATCAGCGTGCCAGTGATTTTGTTAATTGAAATGCTGTTTGCGACCTGGAGCTGGCAAAAGCTGCGTAGCCTGACGCGTCGTCGCCACTTCGCCAAACCATTAGCCGCATTCTTCTTCATTTGCTTTATCGCCTCGCACGTGGTGTATATCTGGGCGGATGCCAATTTCTATCGCCCGATTACCATGCAGCGCGCGAACCTGCCGCTCTCCTACCCGATGACGGCGCGTAAGTTCCTGGAAAAACATGGTCTGCTGGATGCGCAAGAGTATCAGCGTCGCCTGATCGAGCAGGGGAATCCGGAAGCAGTTTCCGTGCAGTACCCGCTGAGCGAACTGCGCTATCGCGATATGGGCACCGGCCAGAACGTCCTGCTAATCACCGTCGACGGCCTGAACTATTCACGCTTTGAAAAGCAGATGCCTGCGCTGGCTGAATTCGCCGGGCAGAATATCTCCTTTACGCGTCACATGAGCACTGGCAACACCACGGATAACGGGATTTTTGGCCTGTTCTACGGCGTCTCACCAAGCTACATGGATGGGATTTTATCGACCCGAACGCCTGCGGCGTTGATTTCCGCGCTGAACCAGCAGGGTTATCAGTTAGGGCTATTCTCCTCGGATGGCTTTACCAGCCCGCTTTATCGCCAGGCGCTACTGTCAGATTTCTCTATGCCAAGCGTGCAAACGCAATCTGACGAGCAAACTGCCAGCCAGTGGATTAACTGGCTGGGACGCTACGCGCAGGAAGATAACCGCTGGTTCTCGTGGGTCTCCTTTAACGGGACGAACCTTGATGACAGCAACCAGAAGAACTTTGCCAAACGCTATGCCAGCGCCGCTCAGGATGTGGATGCCAACATCAACCGCGTTATTAGCGCCCTGCGCGACTCCGGCAAACTGAACAACACGGTGGTGATTATTACCGCAGGTCGGGGCGTGCCGCTGACGCAGGAAGAGAACAACTTTGCCTGGTCGCGAGGCCATCTGCAGGTTCCTCTGGTTATTCACTGGCCGGGAACGCCTGCACAGCGCATCAATAGTCTTACCGATCATACGGACCTGATGACAACGCTGATGCAGCGCCTGTTGCACGTCAGTACACCTGCTAACGAATACTCGCAGGGGCAGGATCTGTTCAATGCAACTCGCCGCCATTACTGGGTTACTGCCGCTGACGGCAGCACGATGGCCGTTACCACACCCGAGATGACGCTGGTGCTGAACAACAACGGTAATTATCAGACCTATAATTTGCGCGGCGAGAAAATAAAAGATCAGAAACCGCAGCTAAGTCTGCTGTTACAGGTTCTGACGGATGAGAAGCGATTTATTGCTAACTGATTAATTATAAATCAGTTAGCGAGACATGCTCTTGCATTCGTAGCGGAAAGCAGTAGTATTAGCAGCCATAGCGTCGGCACGTAGCGCAGCCTGGTAGCGCACCGTCATGGGGTGTCGGGGGTCGGAGGTTCAAATCCTCTCGTGCCGACCAAAAATCCTCGAAGAACCAGCCTGTTACGGCTGGTTTTTTTATGCCAGTTTTCTAAGTGGGGAAGCTCTGGGGAATGAATGGGGAGAAACACCGCTCAAATATAGAATTTGCCAGGCATGGTAGCTGCTGTGTGTAGTCGATGATGAAAAACCGGGTGCCTGCTGACATCCACAGACACCCGTAATCACACAGCAGTGCATATTGGATACGCTATATCCGTAGCGAGTGGGTAGATTTATAGTCATTTCAAAGACAATTGTCATTAAATCTTTGTGATTGATATCTAATATTTTTAACTAAAATATTACCAATTTCATGAGTGGTTAAATAACCATCAAACAAGCATAATTATCCTTTCCCATTGGTGTGTTTCTATCTACATAATCGGGCAGTCATCAAACTCCGCGTTCCTGGCATCATTAATGATGTACGTGATAACTCCAAATATTGCGCGTGAGGAATTGTAGCCATCACCATCTTCTGGCAGCGCTCCCGTTCTCCAGATTTATTAGGTGGGGCTGAAGGTGAGTTCGGTATCGCTTGCACATATCAGCAGCGAACCATCACAGGCTGAAAGCGACGCATCCACAACAAGTAGCGCCCCTGGATTATCCCTTCCCTGAAATGTGAACGCGATGCCCGCATGAAATAAGTCGCTGCGGGCTGGCTGATTAGCGGCTGATCGAGGGAGATCCTTGTTTCAACGTAATCACTGGCAGGTGAAGGGAAGCCCATGGCTATAGTCCTCCGTTTGGATTGAACAGCTGAAAGGTACGGTTCTCCCCTTCCTGCGTTGATACATCGGGAATGTTCTTACATACCACTCGATCCATTCGTTAGCCTGCTTCATTGTCCAGTTCCAGCTGACCTTGCTCAGTTCCTGGACAAACCGCTATGTGGTGACGGTCTTCCGGCCACTAGGTTCTTTCTGTATCGAAGCATGCCAGGCCATTTCAATATCGCTGCGTCGTGGCATCAATTAACCCCTCTTGAATACCGGATAAAAACACAGTATAAATACTGTATATACATCCAGCAAAAAAAGGCTACAAGCAATGTTCGTGGAACTCGTTTATGACAAAAGGAATTTTGATGGTTTGCCCGGAGCAAAAGATATCATTCTGGGAGAATTGACCAAGAGGGTTCAGCGGATCTTCCCCGATGCTGATGTCCGGGTTAAACCGATGATGACACTACCGGCGATCAATACTGACGCCAGTAAGCATGAGAAGGAGCAGATAAGCCGTACTGTTCAGGAAATGTTTGAAGAGGCTGATATGTGGCTGGTTTCAGATTAAACGCCTTGAACCGTCATATTGCTTAAGTACAATCCGCCGTGACTGGCAATCATTCAATACTCGCACTATCGAACGTTCGCCAGTCGGCCGCAATCATGCTCTTGCATACGGTGTGGTTGCGGCAACTCTCGTTACGACTCACCATCAATTGGCCAGCCAGGTCATCTTTAATGATTTCCGTTATTACGCCAAATATCGGCAAAGGAACACTGCTTGATATGATTCAGCAACCTATGGTTGTCATATATTAGAACAAAGCGACAATTTTAAAAAAAATAATACCAATGAAAATCATTCACCATTGAATAATCCTTTGCAACAACCAGTTATAGTAGGTGGCTTCAGAAATACCGGCCTCCCGGCAGACATCTTGAACGGTTCGTCCGGATTCAACCGATTTAATTACGGCAATGATCTGATGCTCAGTAAAACGGGCTTTACGCATAGTGATCTCCTTTGTTGGCAGATTGATTATGCCGAAGGATCTCTAAATATGAATGGCACGATTATGTGGGATACTTACATCTGTACAGGTTTTACTACTTACCCATGCACAAATTGGGGTAAAATTTATCCTCTCATCAGCGTGATGAATGTGGACGATTGATGCGCTGAAAACAATAATGATACTAATAAAAACTCAGGAGAATAGTATGCCTGAAGCAACGCCTTTTCGGGTGCTGATTGTTGACGACCACCCACTGATGCGGCGAGGAATTAGTCAATTATTGCAACTTGATCCCGCCTTTAATGTAGTCGCGGAAGCGGGTGATGGCGCCAGCGCTATCGACCTGGCAAACCGCCTGGACCTTGATGTGATCCTACTGGATCTCAATATGAAAGGGATGAGCGGACTGGATACCCTGAATGCGCTGCGTCGGGACGGCGTCACCGCGCAAATTATTATTCTTACCGTATCGGATGCCGCCAACGATGTGTACGCTCTAATTGATGCCGGCGCGGATGGTTATTTACTTAAAGACAGCGATCCTGAAGTCCTGCTGGAGGCTATTCGCAGTGGTGCCAAAGGTGGTAAAGCCTTTAGTACCCGCGTCAGCGAATATTTGCGCGAGCGCGACCTGTTTGGCGCTCAGGAAGACCCATTCAGCGTTCTCACCGAACGCGAACTGGATGTGTTACATGAACTTGCTCAGGGGCTGTCGAACAAACAGATTGCATCAGTGCTGAATATTTCTGAACAGACGGTGAAGGTGCATATTCGCAATCTGCTGCGCAAACTCAACGTGCGTTCTCGTGTAGCTGCCACCATTCTATTTTTACAAACACGCGGCATGCAATAATCAGATATTGCCCGATGGCGCTACGCTTATCGGGCCTACAAGTCACGTGCATCAGTAGGCCGGATAAGACGCTTTGCGTCGCCATCCGGCATCTTCCACTCTTACTTCTCCTGCGGCGTTAGCTGCTCCATCGCCTGCTTAATGCTGCGTTCTATCACCGCCCGACGGGTATCATTGGCCGGTAATAATTTCAGCATCATCTCCCATGCCGCAACCGCCTCGCCAAAGCGCTGCTGTTCAAAAGCGTTAAACGCATACATGCTGAGAACCCGCACGTTGGCATGTTCGCCGCGTACCAACTGGCGTAGCAGCTCCCCTCCTCGACGGTTATCGTCAGGATCGGAAGAACGGGTCAGCGCTTCCGCATAGCCCAGCGCAGCATCGCTGTTTTTCGGATCCAGTCGATAAGCATTGGCATAGGCTTCAGTGGCCGTACTGGCGTTACCAAGTACCATGCCAATGCGCCCAAGCATGATCCAACCTTCAACGTTGGTAGGATCGGCTTGTAAGCGAGTGCGCAAACCCAACGCCAGACGCGTCATATCTTCTTCATTGAGCGGATCAGCTTTTGGATCCAACGCCCGTTCCAGCAGCGCCGGAGCCTGAGCGGTGGCCTGTTGCCAGACCTGAACCTGCTTATAGTTGCCGGTTTCATAATAGCTCACTGCGCCAACCCCCAGCGCCACCACGATGCCGGGCACAAACAACCCGAACCCACCGCGCTTGCCATCCGGGATAACGTCATCAGGAAACTCTTCCTGTTTTACCCGGACACGTCGGCGAGTACGGGCGAAAATAATCCAGCCACCCAGACCAATCGCGACCACCGGCATCACCCACAAAAGCACAGTAAGCGGCGTCAACGGCGGATCGTAAGTGACGAAGTTGCCGTAGCGCGCCACCATGTAGTCGACAATCTCTTTCTGACTTTTTCCTTCCTGCATCAGTTCGTACACTTTCTGACGCAGGTCGGTGGCAATCATCGAGTTAGAATCGGCAATACTGTTGTTCTGACATTTAGGACAGCGCAACTGTTCGGTAAGCTGACGGAACTGCTGCTCCTGCGCTTCATCCTTAAACTGCATCACATCGATGGTCGCAAGCGCGGATCCCGAGATAACCAGCATCAGCAGGCCCAGTAAAAATCTCATTGCGCAGCCTCCTTACTGTACTTATCCCACAACGGTTTGATCTCGCTCTCCCACACCCTGGCATTCAAATCACCGGCGTGGCGATAGCGAATAATACCTTTACCGTCGATCAGGAACGTCTCCGGCGCGCCGTACACGCCAAGATCCAGACCAAGCATACCGTCGCCGTCAAACAGGCTTAATGAGTAAGGATTGCCCAGCTCTTTCAGCCAGACAATGGCTTTCTGACGATCGTCTTTATAGTTCAGACCCACTACCCGTACGCCCTGCGCAGACAGCTGATTCAGGTACTGATGTTCGGCGCGACAGGTCGGGCACCAGGTCGCCCAGACGTTCAGCAGTACCGGTTTGCCCTGGGTCAGCACATCGGCCTGATAATGCTGACCCGGATTTTCCAGCGACTCCAGGCGGAATGTCGGAACGGGTTTGCCGATCAGCGCCGACTCCAGATTAGTGGGATCGTCCCCCTGAGCGTTACGCGCCAGCTGCCACAGCAGCGCCGCCGCAATGATCAGAAAAATAATAAACGGAATTAACAGTGCGTTGCGCTTCATACAGCCTCCGACGCATTTTTTTGCACCGCGGCGCGAGGACGCGTGCGCTGACGATAGCGTGGATCAAACAGGCAGAACAATCCGCCCAGCGCCATCAGCAATCCTCCGGCCCAAATCCAACGAATAAACGGTTTGTAGTACAAACGCACAGCCCATGCGCCGTTATCCAGTTCTTCACCCAGCGCAGCGTACAGATCGCGTGTGAATCCGCCGTCAATTGCCGCTTCGGTCATCATCGAACTGGTGCTGTTATAGAAGCGTTTTTCCGCATGCAGCGTGGCTTCTGGTTTACCATCTCGGGTAACGCCAATAATGGCGACACCGCCCCGGTAGTTAGGTCCGGTAATATCTTTCACTTCGCGGAACGTGAACTGATAGTTATGGATACTGACGCTATCACCTGCCTTCATGCGCACATCACGTTCAACACTGTAGTTCTGGCTAAAGGCAATACCGACAATAGTAATCGCCAGCCCAACGTGGCCCGACACCATGCCCCAATAGCTTGGTGTTAACTTCGTTCCGCGGGAAACACGCAGGAACGCTTCGGACACCGCCAGCACAAATATCCAGCATGCCATCGCCAGACCCACCACCGTCATAGCGGCAATGCGATCCTCAAACAGCCACGGCAGCAGCAGCGACATAACAAGCGTGGTGACAAACGCGACAAGCAATAGTGTTTTCAGCTTACGCGGTCGGTCACGGCCCCAACGCACTAATGGCCCTATTCCCAGCAACAGCGCGAACGGTGCCATCAGCCAGGTAAACATGGTGTTGAAGAACGGCTCGCCAATCGAAATGCTACCCAACCCCAGCTGTTTGTGCACCAGCGGCAGCAGCGTACCCAATAGCACCACCAGCATGGCGGCAATCAGCAGAACGTTGTTGCCCAACAGCAGAGATTCACGCGACCACAGCGCGTTGTTTACCCGTGAGCGGACCTTGTGACCGCGAACCGCAAACAGCAGCAGGGAGCCGCCAATCACTAATACCATAAAGGCCAGAATAAACATCCCGCGCGACGGATCGGAGGCAAAAGCATGCACCGACACCAGCACGCCGGAGCGCACCAGGAAAGTCCCCAACAGGCAAAGCGAGAAGGCGCAGATTGACAGCAGCAGCGTCCAGGCTTTAAAGCTGGCACGCTGTTCGGTGACCGACAACGAGTGCATCAGCGCCGTTCCCACCAGCCATGGCATAAACGAGGCGTTTTCAACTGGATCCCAGAACCACCAGCCGCCCCAGCCCAGCTCGTAATAGGCCCAGGCGGAACCGAGCACAATACCCAGCGTCAGGAACACCCACGCCGCCAGCGTCCACGGACGCGAAAAACGGGCGAAGGTACTGTCCAGTCGGCCACTCATCAACGCGGCAATCGCAAACGCAAAGGCCACGGAGAAACCGACATACCCCATGTACAGCAACGGCGGATGGAAAATCAGCCCCGGATCCTGCAACAGCGGGTTCAGGTCGCGCCCTTCAATAGGGAAGTTGGGCAACGTACGGGCAAATGGATTGGAGGTAAACAGAATAAACAGCAGAAAGCCAACGCTGACCATCCCCATCACCGCCAGCACGCGGGCGACGATGTCCAGCGGCATACGCTGGCTGAATGCCGCAACGGCGAACGTCCAGCCGCTCATCAGCAGTACCCACAGCAGCAGAGAGCCTTCATGCGCGCCCCAGGTTGCTGCCACCCGATACCAGACCGGAAGCTGGGTATTGGAATTGCTGGCGACGTAGGTGACGGTAAAGTCATTAACCACGAAGGCGTTGACCAAAATCAGGAACGCGCCCATCACACAGATAAATAACACCCAGGCAAAGGGCCGCGCGGAAGCCATCATCCGCACATCGCCGCGCGCTACGCCCCACAGCGGATAGACCGACAGCAGTAACGCCACGCCTAGCGCAAGGCACAACAGCGCATTGCCAATTTCAGGCATCATGACGTTTTATCCTTATACACGCTTTCCGGACGACGATGGTTTTCCTGCATCGCTTTTTCAACTTCCGGCGGGGTGTAATTTTCATCATGTTTGGCCAGAACCTCTTTGGCCTGTACATGATTTCCCCCGTCCAGTTCGCCCTGAACAACAACACCCTGCCCTTCGCGGAACAGATCCGGCAGAATACCTTCATAGGTTACATCCACCACACCTTCGGCGTCATAGATGCTGAAATTCACCTTCAACGACTGCGGATCGCGCTTTACGCTACCGGGCATCACCATACCGCCCACGCGTAGGCGCTGACCGACTTCAGGCATCTGCTGCGTTTCGCGCTTACCGTAGAGTATCTCTCCCGGCGTATAGAACAGGTCAATATTGGAACGCAGCGCATAAAGCACCAGCGTAATGGTCAAAGCCAGACCCGCCAGTACCGCACAGGCTATCCATAACCGATTTTTACGTCGAATATTCACGCCGCCTCCCGTTGCACTTGCGCCGCACGCATACGTGCTTCTCTCGCCCGCTGCTGCGCTACACCGCGTAAAATTGCGCGATGCTGTAACGTGGAATGCACTACCAGCACCACCAGCGGGATAACACTCATCGCTACGGCAAGCCAGACATACAAGGCGTAGCCGCCCATCGCGAAAAAATCACTCCATGATGCAAATGCAGGGGTCATTGGCGGCCTCTTTTTAAGATCAGTTCGCTCACCCACGGGCGGCGTTTTTCCATCATCAAAATCAGGTTACGCATGCGCATCAGCGCCAGCGTGACAAACAGTAACAGGTAGCCGACGATCGCCAGACGCAGCGGCGTACGCATCGCCGGATCGATGCTTTGCTGCATGCGGGTAGAACCCTGATGCAGCGTATTCCACCACTCAACCGAGTAGTGAATAATCGGTAAGTTGACCACGCCAATCAGCACCAGAATACCGGCGGCACGACCTGCCAGACGGCGGTCGTCAAAGGCATGCCACAGCGCAATGGCGCCAACGTAGAGAAACAGCAGCACCAGTTCAGAGGTGAGTCGGGCATCCCAAACCCACCAGGTTCCCCACATCGGCTTGCCCCATGCGGAACCTGTCACCAGCGCAATAAAGGTAAACACTGCACCAATCGGCGCCATCGCAGCCAGCGCCAGATTGGCCATTTTCATCTGCCAGACCAGGCCGATAAACGCGGCAACGGCCATCGAGGCGTAAATGCCCATCGACCAGATTGCCGCCGGAACGTGCAGATAAATAATGCGATAGCTCTGCCCCTGCTGATAGTCTGCAGGCGCAAAACCAAAGCCCCAGATCCATCCCGTTATCAGTACCACCGCGCTGGCAATCGCCAGCCACGGGATAAACCAGCCACAGATCTGATAGAGCCGAGGGGGCATCGCCAATTGATGAAGTGTTTTCCACATAGTTCAGTCACCAGACTCCATAAATTAAAATCCGTTGTGCCGGAGCGCCTTGCCCGGCCTGCACATCTAATTCTCGTTACTGCACGCTTATCCGTAACGCCGCGGCTGTGGCAAACGGGCTTAACGTGGCGCTGCCGACCAGCAACGCACCCAGAATCGCCATGTACCCTTCAACCGGTAAGTGCATAGAAGCCGCATCCATCGCGGCGGTCGCAAAAATCAGTAAGGGTATGGTGAGCGGAAGTACCAGCACGCTTAACAGCACGCCGCCGCGCTTTAAGCCCACCGTCAACCCTACGCCCGGCGCGCCGAGAAAACCCAGCGTCGGCGTTCCGAGTAACAAGGTCAGCGCCATAATTTTCCAGCCGTACATATCCATGCCCAGCAGCAGCGCGACCAGCGGCGAGAGGATCAGCAACGGCAGACCTGTCACGACCCAGTGCGCCATCACTTTCGCCAGCACCACGGCCGGTAGCGGTAACGGCAGCAGCATCAGTTGCTCAAGGCTGCCGTCCTGCAGATCATCACGAAACAGGCGTTCCAGCGCCAGCAATGACGCCAGCAGCGCCGCAACCCAGATGATGCCCGGCGCTATGCGCGCCAGCAGCTGTGGCTCCGGCCCAATACTCAGGGGGAACAGCGTAATAACAATCAGGAAGAACCATAAAGGATTAGCAATTTCCGCACTATGACGAAACGCAACTCGCAGTTCTAAACGAAAGATTCGCCACATCATTGCGTTGCCCTCTCACTGGTCAGCGCAATGCGTCGCACTTTATCGGTCTCGACATTGAGCGGTTGGTGGGTGGTGAGAATAACAATACCGCCCTGCTCCGTATGCTGCGCCATACGCTGAGTCAGTCGCTCAACGCCGTTCACATCAATGGCGGTAAAGGGTTCATCGAGGATCCACAGTCGGGCGCGGGTTAGCCACAAACGGGCCAGCGCCACGCGCCGCTGTTGTCCGGCGGAAAGTTGGTTCACTGGGATATCTTCATATCCGGCAAGTCCCGCCTGCGCCAGCGCAGTCAAACACTGCGCGATGTCTCCGTCATGATGGAAGAAACGCAGGTTCTCCAACGCCGAAAGCCGGGTTTTTATCCCCGGCTGATGTCCGATCCACAGTAGTTGCTGATGGTAGCTGTCCCGCACGTGATGCAGCGGTTGCTCTTGCCAGCAAACCTCCCCTGCGTCGGGACGCGCCAGCCCGGTAAGCAACCGCAGCAGAGTGGTTTTCCCTGCGCCGTTGCTGCCGGTAATTTGTACCCATTCCCCTGCGTTGACGCGAAATGACAACTCGCTGAACAGTATTCTGTCATCCCGCTCGCAAAGTAATTCTCTGGCTTCAAGCATACCTGGTTATCTACATCCTGTTAAAAGCCCGGTTTGACTTCGCGCATATCAGGCAGTTTGTGCGCTATCCCTTTATGGCAGTCAATACAGGTTTGCCCGTCTTTCACGGCCTGGTCGTGCATTTTGGCCGCGACGCCTTTCTGGGCGGTTAAATCCATAAACTCGAAGTTGTGACAGTTTCGACACTCTTGCGAATTGTTATCTTTCATACGCCGCCACTCATTTTGCGCCATCGTTAAACGATGGTCTTCAAATTTCTGCGGTGTATCTATTAACCCCAGTGCTTTCGCGTACAGCTCTTTACTGGCCTTGATCTTACGGATCATTTTCGGGCCCCACTCGTGTGGGACGTGACAATCAGGGCAAGTCGCTCGCACACCACTGCGGTTGTTGTAGTGTACGGTTTCCATGTATTCCTGGTACACCGTATTGCGCATTTCGTGACAGCTAATGCAGAACTCTTCTGTATTGGCCTTTTCCATACCGGTATTAAAGCCGCCCCAGAAAATAATGCCGCCCACAAAGCCGATTAACAACAGCGTGCCGAGCGCCAGACGGCTGGGGCGACGCCACCATTGCCAGACGCGCTTAATCCAGCCTGGTTTACGGTTAGAATTTTCCATAATGACCTCTTATTTCCCGTAACCTTTCGAGGGGGTGAAGGTATTTTCAACAATCGGCGCGGCGTCAGCCTGCGGAACGTGACATTGCAGGCAGAAATAACGACGCGGCGCAACCTCAGCCAATACCTTGCCGTCGCTGTCCATAAAGTGCGTCGGACTGATGCGCGGCGCACCGGTGGTGCGATAGCTTTCCACACCGTGGCATTGCAGGCAGCGGTTAGTGTTCGTCGTTACCTGATACCCTTCAACGCTATGCGGAACCATCGGCGGCTGATTCACATAGTTCAGCGGCATGCGCTCTTGCTCTTTCGGCATGCGAATCGCCCCTTCCTGTGTTCCTGAGACTTCCGGTGACTGGCTCAGATCCACTCCGTTTGCAGCCCAAACTGCCCCACTGACTAGCAAGGCCAGCGCGGCCATCCATTGACTCAGCGCTTTAATCAGGTCATGGCTTTTCATGATTTCGCTCCCGAACTCCATCGTGTTGTTATTGTAAAAACATCCTCAGAACAGACATCCACACAGCGACCGCAGGCCATGCAATCGCGACTGGTTACCTGCACCGGACTTTGCTCATCCAGCACCGGCGCACGTAGCACATGCGGTTCCGGGCAAACATGAAAACAATCCATACAGCGGTTACATCTGTTACGTTCTTTTGCCGAAACGGTTAATGCACCTTTGCTTCCCACCACGCTATACAGCGCACCCAGTGGGCAGAGATGCCCGCACCAGCCATGCTCAACGACCAGTAAATCAAATAAAAACAGCGCGAGGATCAGCAACGCTCCGCTACCGAATCCCATTACCAGGCTACGTCCCAGCAAAGAAACCGGGTTTATCCACTCCCACAGCAGCGTACCAGTCAGCGCTGAACCGACCAGAATGACTACCAGCAGGACGTACCGTATATGGCGCGGCAGGGTTGCGGACTGATTCAGGTCAAACCTTCTGCGCAGCCAGCTGGCTAAATCGGTGACCGGGTTCATGGGACAAACCCAACTGCAAAACAGTCGCTTACCGGCCAGGGCATACAGCACCGTAATGATGGCTGCCCCCGTTAATGCCACCGTCGCTGGCAGATGCCCACTGGCCAGGCTTTGCAGAGTAATCAGCGGATCGGTGAACGGGATAGCGTCCAGCAACAGGCTGCTACTGTAGTTGCCATGCAGGATCCAAACACCTAGCCACGGGCCGCTAAGGAACATCGCCAGTATCAGAAACTGACTCAGACGACGCAGCAGCAGCCAGCGATGACTCCTCCACCATCCTTTTTTTGCCTGCGCTTCACGCCCGGCATCACGTTTACGATTTGCCATTGTTCCCCTCCAGCCAACCGAAGCGGTAATGGTGTCCTAACTCCCCTTTCGCCAGCGACAACGGCAGCACTTTTATTGCTGGCTGCTCCAGTACGCAGACTTTTTCGCATTTCCCACAGCCGGTACAGGCATCGCTGTGCACGGTAGGAATAAACCGCGCATGCTTGCCGGTACGCATGTTACGGTCCAGCTCCAGGGTGATCGCCTCATCGATTTTCGGGCACTCGCGATAGCAAACGTCACAGCGTAATCCCTGATAGTTGAGGCAGTTTTCGTGATCCAGCAGTACCGCCAGCCCCATACGCGAATCGTCAATGGATTCAATTTCTCTGTCCAACGCGCCGCTGGGGCAGACTTTGGCGCACGGAATGTCCTCACACATTTCGCAGGGAATATCACGGGCGATGAAATATGGCGTACCAGCCGCCAGCCCGGAGGCCAGCGTCGCCAGCTTCAGCGTGTCATACGGACATGCCTGAACGCACTGACCGCAACGTACGCAAGCGCTGGCAAATGCCTCCTCGCTTAGTGCACCTGGCGGGCGCAACCGCACGCCAGTTGCGCGTGCGGTTTGTTGTTGCAACCCCAGCGCCACGCCAACGACGGCCAGCCCGCCTGCTGCGCGAACCATATCGCGCAGAAAGCGGCGGCGGCCATTTTGGGGTTTTGCTGACCGGGACATAACGCGTTACACCTTCGCCAGTTTCACGGCGCACTTCTTGAAATCCGTCTCTTTGGAGAGCGGATCCGTCGCATCCAGCGTCAGGTTGTTCACCAGCTGTGCGGCGTCGAAGAACGGCATGTACACCAGCCCCTGCGGCGGACGGTTACGACCGCGTGTTTCAACAATCGAAATCACTTCGCCACGACGGGAAATCACTTTGACCTTATCGCCACGACGCAGATCGCGTGCTTTTGCATCCAGCGGGTGGATAAACAGCACGGCTTCCGGGAAAGCGCGGTGCAGTTCAGGCACACGACGCGTCATACTGCCGGTATGCCAGTGTTCCAGAACACGTCCGGTGGATAGCCACAGGTCATATTCTTTATCCGGCGCTTCAGCAGCAGGCTCAAACGGCAGCGCGAAGATAACCGCTTTACCGTCCGGTTTACCGTAGAACTTGTAGCTTTCACCTGCTTTCACGTAAGGGTCGTTGCCTTCGCTGTAGCGCCACTGGGTCTCTTTGCCTTCAACGACCGGCCAGCGTAAACCGCGGGCTTTGTGGTAATCGTCAAATGGCGCAAGGTCATGCCCGTGACCGCGACCAAACCAGGCGTACTCTTCGAACAACCCTTTTTGCAGATAGAAGCCCAGCTCGCGGGATTCATCATTCAGTTGATCTTCAGCCAGTTCAGTCACCGGAAATTTTGTCACTGCTGGCGTGGCAAACAGCACGTCATATAGCGTTTTGCCACGCAGCTCCGGTTTTTGTGCCAGCAGCTCTTCGGGCCACACTTCTTCTGTTTTGAAGCGACGAGAGAACTGCACCAGTTGCCACAGATCCGACTTCGATTCGCCCGGTGCTTTAATCTGCTGACGCCAGAACTGTGTACGGCGTTCAGCGTTACCGTAGGCACCTTCTTTCTCTACCCACATCGCCGTCGGCAGGATCAGGTCAGCAGACAAGGCGCTGACCGTCGGGTACGGATCGGAGACGATGATGAAGTTACGCGGATCGCGCCAGCCCGGCATACGCTCCTCATTGATGTTCGGACCGGCCTGCATGTTGTTGGTACACATCGCCCAGTAGACATTGAGCTTGCCATCTTTCAGCGCGCGGTCTTGCGCCACGGCGTGCAGACCGATTTTTGCCGGAATGGTCCCTGACGGAATATTCCAGTGCTTCTCGCAGATATCACGGTGTTTTTCGTTTGTCACCACCATGTCCGCAGGCAGACGATGGGAGAATGTACCGACTTCACGCGCGGTGCCGCAGGCGGAAGGCTGGCCGGTCAGAGAGAACGGGCCGCAGCCTGGCTGGGAGATTTTGCCAGTCAGCAAGTGCAGGTTATAGACCAGGTTGTTGGCCCATACACCGCGGGTGTGCTGGTTAAAGCCCATCGTCCAGTAGGAGATGACTTTTTTCTTCGGATCGGCATACAGCTGCGCCAGCTGTTCCAACTGATCTTTTGGTACGCCGGTCATTTCGGCGGTTTTATCCAGCGTGTACTCAGCAACGAAGGCTTTATAATCCTCAAAGCTCATCGGTTCAGAGGCATCGGATCCCGGGTTTTTCGCCGCTTTTTCCAGCGGATGGGTCGGACGCAGACCGTAGCCGATGTCCGTCACGCCTTTACGCAGGTTGACGTGCTTGCTAAAGAAATCCTGGTTAATCGCATTGTTTTGAATGATGTAGTTCGCGATGTAGTTGAGGATCACCAGATCGGTTTGCGGCGTGAAGACCATACCGTTATCCGCCAGCTCAAAGCTGCGGTGCTGGAAAGTGGAGAGAACTGCGACGTTGACGTTAGGATCGGACAGACGACGGTTGGTGATGCGCGACCACAGGATCGGGTGCATCTCTGCCATATTCGCGCCCCACAGGACGAAGGCGTCTGCATGTTCGATATCGTCATAGCAGCCCATCGGTTCATCCATACCGAAGGTACGCATAAAGCCGACTACCGCTGAGGCCATGCAGTGACGTGCGTTCGGGTCGATGTTATTGGAACGGAAACCCGCTTTAAACAATTTGGCAGCGGCATAACCTTCCCAAATCGTCCACTGGCCAGAGCCGAACATGCCGATAGATTCCGGGCCTTTCTCTTTCATCGACGTTTTGAATTTCTCTTCCATCACGTCAAAAGCCTGGTCCCAGCTAATCGGGGTGAACTCGCCTTCTTTGTGATATTTGCCGTCTTTCATGCGCAGCATCGGCTGCGTTAAACGGTCTTTTCCGTACATGATTTTCGGCAGGAAGTAACCTTTGATGCAGTTAAGCCCACGGTTAACCGGCGCATCTGGATCGCCCTGGCATGCCACAACACGCCCTTGCTGCGTTCCGACCAATACGCCGCAGCCCGTCCCGCAAAAACGGCACGGGGCTTTGTCCCATTTGATGGCTTCTTGCTGACCGACTACCGCGCGGGCAACGCCCGGCACGCTTAACCCGGCAGCCGCCGCAGCGGCCGCAACGGCGTTAGCTTTCATAAAGCTACGACGACTGAGTTTCATGGTGTTTCCTCACCTTGCTCATCCTGCTGGTGATAAACCAGCGACACCGCCAGCACGCCCGCAACGTTGCGCACTGACTCAATTGTTTTCATTAGCGTTTCACTTTGCTCAGCTTCCACCACCACAATCAACTGACCACTTTCCACATCGCTGAGGGCAACTTCGCAACCGGGAAAGGAACGCAACTGCGTGGCGATATCGTTGATATGCTGGCTTTTGGCCTGAACGACCAGGCTGCAGACCTGCCAGTTATTGTCCATGGTTGTACTCCGCGTTAATGGCTGATACCGGGCAGATAGCGACACAGGCGCCACATCCGTTACAGTCCTGATTGTCGAGCTGCGGCTGATAAATGCCGGACAGCGTGGGGCGAAAGGTTATTGCCATGGGCTCACAGCTATCCTGACAGCGGTGACATTCAACTGACTGATGTGCGAGACAGTTTTCCCCAATCGTAAAGTTCAGATCCCATGCCCTGGTGTGGCGCGGAAGAAAAAGTGATTCGGGACAGGCTTCTGCGCAGGCATAGCAAAAGCTGCACTCGCCGTGTTTGAAATTTACGCTCGGGTAACCACCCTGGCCTCGCTGCAGGATGTCGGTTTCGCACGCCTGGATGCAGGCGTCACAACGGAGGCAATGGGCCAGAAAGTGAGAGTCTTCCTTGCTCCACGGCGGACGGATCCCTGCGCTGGCGTTTCGCCAACTGCCTGTCAACATGCCTCGACGGGATAAATCAACCATGACATTGTCCTTCCATAATGACGCCCTCCCTCGGCGGGTTGAACGACATAAAAAACTGCACTATTTATGAGTAGTTATTTTTAGCCGTAAGATATTTCAGGATGTGTTAGAGGTGCATACCCCAATTGGGGTAAATGCTGTTGCCGGATCAAAGGAGTGTTGAGTTGGCGGGAAAAAATGCGCTTTTGCTCACATTTCAATGAGTTATATAACAACGTATATAGCGACTTATTCAAAAAGATAAAGATCTCAACATTAGGATAATTCCTAGAATATATCGCTACATTTATAGTAAATTTCTATCTAATACACCTTAAATATAAGTAAATCCAGATTAATAGATTATCCAAATATGTTAACCTGCTACAGACTCGTTCATAAGACAGAAGAAAGGAAACACTGTGAACAATAAGATGAAGACAATTGTCCCTGCCGTACTTTTCGCCGCCTTTGCCAGCACCTCTGCATGGGCTGCCAGTAACGATACCGCCGCTCAGCCGCTGGAAAAAGTCGCCCCTTATCCTAAGGCGGAAAAGGGTATGAAGCGCCAGGTTATCCAGCTTACCCCTGAGAAAGATGAATCTACTCTGAAAGTAGAACTGCTGATCGGACAAACGCTGGAAGTTGACTGCAACCAACACCGCCTGGGTGGCGAACTGGACAGCAAAACGCTGGAAGGTTGGGGATATGACTACTACGTCTTCGATAAAGTCACATCTCCGGTTTCAACCATGATGGCCTGCCCGGACGGTAAGAAAGAGAAGAAATTCATTACTGCGTATCTGGGTGATGACGGCATGCTCCGTTACAACAGCAAGCTGCCGATTGTGGTCTACACCCCGGAAAACGTGGACGTTAAATACCGTATCTGGAAAGCAGAAGATAAAATTCAGGACGCAGTCGCGCGCTAAGTCAGGATGTGCCGGATGGCGGCGTACCGCCTTATCCGGCCTACAGACGCATAAAACAGGCCGGATAAGCGCAACGCCATCCGGCATTGTATTTACAGTGCGATATCCGCGACGGCTTTCTGTTCAGGCTGCGGTTGTGCCTGAGATTTCAGCTGTGGTTTCGGCGCTTCATCAGCAACCTGCGGCTTGTCATATTTCAGACCCAGAACCTCACTGGTGTACTGCAACTCTTGTTCCGTAGCCTCAACGTTACCGTTCAGCTTAGTACCATAAGACGGAATGATGGTTTTCAGCTTCGCCTGCCACTCGGGGCTGGCCACTTTATCTTTAAACACTTTTTCCATCAGATGCAGCATGATCGGTGCCGCGGTTGATGCGCCCGGAGAAGCTCCCAGCAGCGCAGCAATCGTGCCTTCTTTATCGCTGACGACTTCAGTACCCAGACGCAACACGCCGCCCTTCTCCGCATCGCTTTTGATGATCTGCACACGCTGGCCCGCCTGCCATAAACGCCAGTCTTCTTTTTTCGCCTGCGGATAGTACTCTTGCAGCGCAGCAAAACGGTCGTCGTCGCTGAGCATCACCTGGCTCACCAGATATTTCACCAGATCGAAGTTATCCAGACCCACGTTGACCATCGGCATAAAGTTCGACGTGGTGGTCGAGCTAAGCAGATCCCACAATGAACCGTTTTTCAGGAACTTGGTGGAGAATGTCGCGAATGGCCCAAACAGCACAACGCGCTTGCCATCAAGGATACGCGTGTCGATGTGCGGTACGGACATCGGCGGCGCGCCAACGGAGGCCTGACCGTACACTTTCGCCAGGTGGCGGTTGACTACGTCCGGATTGTCCGCAACCAGGAACTGCCCACCCACCGGGAATCCGGCATAGCCTTTCGCTTCCGGAATGTCGGTTTCCTGCAACAGCTTCAGCGCAGCGCCACCGGCACCGATAAAGACAAACTTCGCCTTGATATCATGTTCCGCTTCGTTATTTTTCAGATCGGCGACCGTGACCGTCCAGCTATTGTCGGCATTACGCTTAAAACCGCGCACTTCGGTGCTCAACTGCAGCGCAAAGTTGGGCTTTTTCTGCAATGAGGTAATCAACTGGCGCGTGATTTCGCCGTAGTTCACGTCAGTACCAATCTCGGTACGCGTTGCTGCGACTTTCTGTTTTGGATCACGACCTTCCATGACCAGCGGCGCCCACTCTTTAATCTGCGCGTGATCTTCAGAATAACGCATACCGCGGAATAACGTGCTCTGTTGCAATGCGGCGTAACGGGCACGCAGGAAGTTGACGTTCTCGTCACCCCAGACAAAACTCATGTGCGGAACGGTAGTGATAAACGAGCGTGGTTCATGCATCACGCCATTATTAACCTGATATGCCCAAAACTGGCGGGAAATCTGGAAGGCTTCGTTAATGTCGACTGCCTTTTCAATGCTGATGCTACCGTCTGCCTTTTTAGGCGTGTAGTTCAGCTCCATCAGTGCGGAGTGTCCCGTTCCGGCGTTATTCCAGCCGTTTGAGCTTTCCTGCGCTACACCATCCAGTCGCTCAACCATGGTCATTGACCATTGCGGCTCCAGCTCCTGTAAATAGGTTCCCAGCGTGGCGCTCATGATGCCGCCGCCAATCAACAGTACATCCGTTTCCTGCTCTTCCGCCGCTTTCGCTTTTGCCGCCATCGAGACAACATTCAGCCCTACAGCTATGGTGAAGAGCATGGCAGTCACTTTTTTCATAATGTTAATGCCTTACTTTTAGTATCGCTTTTTTGCTTTTAATGCAGGTGAAAATCGAGCGGCATCAACGGTAACACTTAAGTAAAAATAATTAAATATTGTTTATAAATTATATTTAATTTTTAAAGATGTTATAAATACGTTGATATTTTATAGGGTTATTGGCAATCATTTCTGGAAACCGGCCCGGCAGACGGGTACTATGCTGCGCTTTGCTATTCACCGCACGGATGCCTGTCGGTCTGCTGTATCAGGCCATTTTTGACCTGAGTGTAACTATGTCTGCAACTCAACATTCCTCTGTCGCAGTCGCGGAAAACGCGGCTCGAGCCGTGCTCCGCCAACCCCGTCTGCTGGTTCGCGAAACACTGGCCGGTGTGGTAACCGCCCTGGCGCTGATCCCGGAAGTGATTTCGTTTTCCGTTATCGCAGGCGTTGATCCTAAAGTCAGTCTGATCGCCTCCGTCGTACTGTGCCTGGCGATGTCCTTTTTAGGTGGTCGTCCCGCAATGGTTACCGCCGCTGCAGGATCGGTTGCGCTGGTGATTGGTCCGATGGTGCATCAACACGGCATGCAATACATCCTGCCTGCAGTGGTGCTGGCCGGGATGATTCAGATCCTGTTTGGTGTATTGGGAATGGCACGTCTGATGCGATTCATCCCTACGGCCGTGATGACCGGATTTGTCAACGCACTAGGTATTTTGATTTTCTTTGCCCAGGTCCCTCATTTCTGGGGGAAAAGCCCGCTCATCTGGGGGCTGTTTGTCCTGACGCTGCTGATTGTGCTGTGGGTTCCGCGGTTTATTAAAGCCATCCCCGCACCGCTTATCGCCATCGTGCTACTGACCTTATTCACTGTCACCAGTGGGCAACTGTTACCGACCGTCGGTGACGAAGGTTCGATGAGCGGCGGCCTGCCGGGTTTCACCCAGTTGTTGGTTCCGCTCAACCTGCAAACGCTGGCGATTATCTGGCCCTGCGCGCTGAGTATCGCTTTTGTTGGTTTGATGGAGTCGCTGTTGACCGCCCGTCTGGTGGATGACCTGACGGTGACGCCGTCGAATAAGAATCGCGAGAGTGCCGGGCTAGGGATAGCCAATATTCTGGCCGGATTTTATGGCGGCATCGCCGGGTGCGCGATGATTGGTCAAACCATCGTTAACGTCGAGATGGGCAAAGGACGCAGCCGCGTCTCGACGGTTGCCGCCGGACTGGTATTACTACTGTTAGTCACTGGGTTAAGCGAAGTGATGGCAGAAATACCCATGTCGGTGCTGGCGGGAATTATGGTGATTGTGGCGGTAAAAACCTTCAGTTGGCACAGCATCCAGCCCGCCACGCTGAGGAAACTCCCCATCACTGAAACGCTGGTGATGCTGATGACCGTCGCTGCCACGGTGTCCACCGGCAACCTGGCGATTGGCGTGGTTGCCGGGGTGATGGCAATGCTCATTCTACCGCGTATCGTCAGAGGCAAACGCGCGACTACATCAGAAACAGCGTTGCCAGACCGAGAAAAATAAAGAATCCCCCGGTATCGGTGATAGCCGTAATCATCACGCTCGAGCCGACCGCCGGGTCGCGCCCGAGCTTCACCATCGTCATCGGAATGATGACCCCCATTAATGCTGCCATCAACAAATTAAGCATCATCGCCAGGGTCATTACTCCGCCGAGCGCCATGTCATCGTACAGCCACCAGGTAATACCGCCCATAATTCCGCCCCATACGAGGCCATTAATCACTGCCACGCCCATTTCGCGCAGGATCAAAAACGTCAGGTTCCCCGGCTGAATATTTTGTAGCGCCAGCGCTCGAACGATCATGGTGATGGTTTGATTCCCGGTATTGCCGCCAATTCCCGCCACAATTGGCATCAGCGAGGCCAGCGCCACCAGTTGCGAAATCGTATGTTCAAAACCGTCGATCACCCGCGAGGCGATAAAGGCGGTACAGAGGTTAACGGCCAGCCACGCCCAACGGGTTTTTACCGCTTTGGTAACGGGCGCAAACACATCCTCTCCGGCGCTTAAGCCCCCCATTCGACGCAAATCGGTATCAGTTTCTTCATAAACCACATCGACGATCTCATCGATAGTTAAGCGGCCCATCAGCTTGCCTGAAGGGTCAACGACTGCAGCACTGACCAGGTCGTCACGTTCGAAGGTACGTGCAGCGTTTTCAGCGATATCGTCCGGAGAAAAGGTGAGCGGGTCATCTTCCATCACCTCGCTGACTTTGCGTTGCACATCATTGAGCAGAATACAGGTTAGCGTCAATTCGCCAACCAGCACTTTATTGCGATCGGTCACGAAGAGTTTATCGGTGTTCTCCGGCATTTTGCCCAACCGTCGCAGGTAGCGTTGCACCACTTCCAGCGTCACGTCCGGACGCACGGTGATGACTTCGAACTCCATAATCGCGCCGACGCGATTCTTCTCGTAATGCATTACCTGGCGGACACGCGCCCGCTCTTCGGCTGGTAACGTCGCCAGCAACCGTCCAGTGAGGTTACGCGGGAGATGCTGCACCAGATAAATCTGTTCATCGATATCGAGATATTGCAGCGCATCCAGTATTTCGCGGTCACTCATCTCATCGATCAGGTCGTCCCAGACGTTTTCAGACGCCTCAAGCAGGACGTTACCACGCTTTTCACTTTCGACCAGTCGCCACAGGGCGTGACGCTCTTCTGAAGGTAATGCTTCGAGGGTATCGGCTAAATCGGGAGGCGGCAGGTGGGCGACCAGCGCCCCTACCTCAGCAATATCGTCGGCTAACGTACCGACGTCATATTGCTCAGCCAGGGTAAGCTTGCCCAACAGTGTTGAAATAATGGCTTTATCAGTGGTCAGCAGCCAGATAAGGCGCGCACGCTCTTCATCACGCAGCCTGGCGCTGTTTTTGTTTATTACGGACATTAATCATAAATCCATGATATGAAATATCATTAATCATGATGCCGATTTATGTAAATAACAATAAACAGTGCCGCCGGGTGGCTAAAAAACCGGCGGCACGTGGGATCAGGCTGTGCGAGCCACCGCGTCACGCGAGGCGGCTTCACGTTCATCGCCCAGCAGTTCACTCAACTGTCCGTTACGCATTTCCAGCAGACGATCGGCGTGAATAAAATAGTGATCGTCGTGGCTAATGGCGAAAATGGTTTTGCCCATTTCCTGCATCAAAGGCAATAGCACCTGATAGAACTCCCGGCGGAAATGGGGATCCTGATCGGCAGCCCATTCGTCCAGCAGAATGATGTCGCGCTCCTCCGCCAGAGCCAGCAGCAGCGCCACGCGTTTCTTCTGCCCTTTCGACAGTTTCAGATTGAGGATACGGCCATCGCTCAGCTCCAGCTTGTGCCCCATCTTCAGATGTTCCAGCCACTTCGCGACCAACTGCGGATTAGCCTCTTTACCTTCCGGCCCCAGCAGTTTGTCGAACAGCCAGACGTCAGTAAACACGGCGGAGAATAGCTTGCGGTAGTCTTCCGGTGTTTCAACGGCAACGGCCTTACCATCAAGCAATATTTCGCCTGACTGCGGCTGGTATAGACCGGTCAGTAACATCGCCAGCGTAGATTTCCCGCTACCGTTACCGCCAATCAGAAAGATCAGTTCACCGCGATGAATCGTCAGATTCACTGGTCCAACGGAGAAGGCGTTATCCTGATAGTGGAAAACCACGTTACGTAACTCCAGCGTCTGCCAGTTCGGAAACGCATTTGGACGCGGGAATTCGGCCTTAAAGGGCGCAAGGGCAAACCTGTTCAGCTTGTTGAACGCTACCTGCGCGGTGAGCAGCGTCGGTAGCGCGCCAACGGCAGAGAGCAGCGGCGTGCGCAGAAATAGCAGGGTCAGAGAATAGGTCGCCGCCACGGCGGTATCGGCCCATCCCAGACTGTTGGCCATCCAGAACACCAGGCCAATGGCACCCAGCATCATAATGTTCGACCAGTTGACCGCGCTCAGGTGGAAAGTATCGGCGCGAATAATATGGTGACGGTACTCTTTGGCATCCGGGACATACATCTGATTAAAGATATGCTCGGCACGCTCACGGTTGAGTGTCAGCTCTTTGCGCCCTTCCAGCACCGTTTGATAATCGTTGTACAACTTATCTTCAGTTTCGCGCAAGGTAGCCATGTGTTTATACACCCGCGCCACCAGCACAAATCCGCCCCAGATGGTGATTACCATCCAGATTGCCGTCACCAGCAGCATTTTAGTCGACAGCATCGCCAGATACGCCGCCGATCCGACGGTCAGGATAATCCCCTGTACCAGCTCAGGCAGGCGGACAAAGGCGATGGTGATGTTGCGGATGTCGCTGGTTAAACCCGCCAGCAACGAGGCGCTGCCAAGCTGTTCGATACGCTCGACGTGGGTGTCCAGAATCCGTTTGATAAATTCGCTACGCAGTCGGTAGACAAAGTGGTGTCCCAGCGTGGTGAGCGCCAGTTGTGAACCGAGGGTGACGGCCATCAATAACAGCAGCAGGCCAAGAAACTCCGGTAGCACCATCAGCGTGGTGTCGACCGTTTCAATCAAACGCTGGTTGATAAACGCAATCAGCCCAATCCCCAACGCGGCGCTGGCGAGGCTGAGCGCCATCACGCTGATAAATGGCCAGCGATACTGCCGCCAGACAAGAAGTAAAAGTTCCATGCGAACAACCCGGGCAAGTAATAACAGCCCGCAGTTTAAACATCTCTTCGCTGACAGCAATAATAATTCTTATTTTTATTCTTTTTTACCTGCCTGACGAAACGTCAGATTGTAACGACAGTCTCCGGTCAACGGATGATACCCCGTTTTAAGCGGCTGGATCCCATGATAAAACAGCCGCGAATTACCGCCCCACACCATAACATCGCCATGCTCCAGCAGCAAACGCTTTAAAGGGTCATTACGGCGCAATCCGCCAAATTGAAAGATGGCCGGTAGCCCCAGCGATACAGAGACAATCGGCGCCCGCAGGTCGGGCTCGTCTTTATCCTGATGTAAGGACAGTTTTGCCCCTGGCGTGTAGCGGTTAATCAGGCAGGCATCGGGTTGAAAATCAGCATAGCCCGCCGCCGTCGCCGCCTGTTGACACAGGTCAGCAAATGCATCCGGCAGCGGCGGCCAGTGCACGCCGGTGAGTGGATCAAACGGAGAATAAAGATAGCCATGCTGATCCGTCGTCCAGCCCAGATGGCCGCAGTTGGTCATTGCCACCGACATCGTATAGCCGCCGGGCGTTACCATCTGACGAAACGGCGACTGTCTGGCGACAGCCGCTATCGCCTGCAGTAAAGTGGGTGCAGAGTCAAAAGCGAAACGTCGCAGAATAACCGCACCTGAAGCCAGCGGCTCCTGCCAGGGTTTAGCATCCGCAAAAAGATCGAGCATTATGTTTCCTCACCAGTAGTTTCCCGTTGCAGTAACTGCGTCTTGCGCGCAATACCCCATCGGTAGCCCGAAAGTGCGCCATCACCACGGATCACCCGGTGACACGGTATAACAATCGCCAGTTTGTTGGCCCCACAGGCACTGGCCACCGCGCGTACCGCCTTCGGTTTGCCGATGGCGCTGGCCAGCTGTTGGTAGCTCATTGTTTCGCCGCACGGAATTGCGCGCAGCGCCTGCCACACCTGCTGCTGAAATGCGGTGCCCCGGATATCCAGGGGTAGCGATAGCGACGCGTCACGCGAGTTGATCGCGGCGATCACTTCGCGCACGCGCTGCTGAAAATCGGCATCTGCAGGAACATCCTGCGCGGCGGGAAACAGCTCATGCAGATCCGCAACTAACGTGGCGTCATCATCACCAAGTAAGATCGCACAGATACCCCGCTCGCTTTCTGCCACCAGACAACGACCCAGAGCGCAATCTGCGAGGGTATAGCGTACAAAAACGTTGTCGCCACCTTTACGAAATTGCTTTGCGGTCATGCCTAATGTCTGATCCGCTTTGCGGTAATAGCTGCTGCTGTCGGGGAATCCAGCGTTGAGAATCGCTTGCGTAACCGGAACACCTTTCGCCAGAGCATCGCGCAGACGGCGGGCACGCCAGGACTGCTGCCACGCTTTCGGGGTCATGCCTGTCGTAGCTTTGAACAAGCGATGTAAGTGATACGGGCTCATTGCCACCTGTTGCGCCAACTCGTCCAGCGTAAGAGGTGACTCTTGCTCCAACAACTGGCAGGCGCGGGCAATTTTTTCCAGCCGATGCTGCTGCGCGCTGTCTTTATCCGGCTGGCAGCGCTTACAGGGGCGAAACCCGGCAGCCTGCGCCTGCTGAGCATCAGAGAAAAAGCGGACATTTTTGCGCAGCGCATGTTTTGCCCGACAGGACGGACGGCAGAAAATACCGGTGGTCTGGACGGCAAAAACAAACTGACCGTCGGCGTCGGCGTCACGAGCCAAAACGGACTGCCAACGGTCATCGTCAGTGATGCGTAAACGATTTTTCATTTCGGACTCCTTTGTTAAGCATAGCGCTTAGCCTCAGTGTGTCCCCATCGTCGGGCATAAAAACCCGCAATCTTGCTTTTTAATTTTTTTCGCTGACCAGAAAGCTTTTGAACTGCGGCGACATCCAGGTTTTAAACCCCTCGCCCTCTTTCATAATCATATAGACCGCCAGCCCTTCACGACGCACAACTTCTTTGGCCTTTTCCGGGCCGAGCACCATCAATCCTGTATCCCAGCCATCGGCCTCCAGCGCCGTTGGGGCAATCACCGTTACGGACACCAGGTTGTGTTCAATCGGACGACCGGTTTGCGGATCGATAACATGGGAAAGACGCTTGCCATCAAGCTCATAATAGTTACGGTAGCTGCCGGAGGTGCTAATGCCATGCCCGTTAATGTCGACAATCGCCTGCACCGCGTTTTCACGATCGGTCGGTTTCTGAATTGCGACTCGCCACGGATGCCCTTCAGCATTCATACCGCGGCTGTTTAGCGCACCACCAACGGAAACCAGATAACGGGCGATCCCTTCCTGCTCCATTAATCGAGCCAAATGATCGGCGGCGTACCCTTCGCCAACGGTAGAGAGATCCACATACAGATCCGGCAAGTCTTTTTGCAGGTAGTTCTGATGCGCTTCATTCACGACCTTCAGATGTGAAAGTCCGGTTTGCGCTTTTGCAGCGTCAATTTGCCCTTGGGTGGGAAAATGTAACGGTTGCTGATCCGGGCCAAAGCCCCACAGGTTGACTAACGGCCCCACGGTGATATCCATAGCCCCATCGGTTTTTGCACCAATGCGTAGCGCCGAGGTCACGATATCCGCCATGGCGTCGCTAACCGGCCACGGCGACAGACTTTTCGACAGGTTAAAGCGCATCAATGCAGAGTCATTTTTATAGGTGGAGAGCAGTTGATCATCGGCATCAAGCTGAGTCTGGATCTTCGCCTGTAGTTCTGCGGCGCGTTTTGCATCGACGCCCACGACGCTGACCCGCCAGAAAGTGCCCATGGTTTTACCTTCCAGAACGGTGGCTGGCGTTGTGGTCTGAGCAGGTTTCGGGGCTTCATCGCACCCGACAAAAAAAATCGTCACCGCCAGCAGCGCTGCGCGATAAAATTTCATTTCCATACGTAATTATCCTCATGCGAACGCGCGCAAGAGTACACCAAAAATCGTTGTTTGTACGGCGGAAAAACAGCATTAAAAAAGGCCCCGCAGGGCCTTTGATAACAATAAATGTAGATTAGAACTGGTAAACCAGACCCAGCGCTACGATATCATCGGTACCGATACCTGCGTCACGGGTGAACTGATTGTCATCCAGCAGGTTGATTTTGTAATCAACATAGGTGGACATGTTTTTGTTGAAGTAGTAAGTCGCGCCAACATCAACATATTTCACGATGTCTTCGTCGCCATAGCCACGGCCCAAGTCTTTACCTTTAGACTGCAGGTAAGCCACGGACGGACGCAGACCGAAGTCGAACTGGTACTGAGCAACCGCTTCGAAGTTCTGTGCTTTGTTAGCCCAACCCAGGGAGCCTGCACGCGTTGCGTTGTAGGTCTGAGTGTACTGAGTTGCAAAGTAGAAGTTGTTCGCGTCGTATTTAATACCACCGGTATAGGTTTCAGCACGGTCGCCGGTACCGAAGTTCAAACGGTTCTGTTCGTCGGTACGTTTGGAACTGGTGACTGCAGTACCCAGAGAGAAGCCTTCGCCGATATCATAAGTGATAGATCCGCCAACGCCGTCGCCATTCTGACGCAGTGCTTCACGACCGTTGTTTGTCACACCAGTGAAAGTTCTGCCGGTATCGTCTTCGCCACTCACGCTACCGTTTTTACCCTGGTACTGAATGGCAAAGTTCAGGCCATCAACCAAACCGAAGAAGTCGGTGTTACGGTAGGTCGCGAAGCCGTTACCACGCTGCTGCATGAAGTTGTCAGAACCGTAGGTGTCGCCGCCGAATTCCGGCAGAACGTCGGTCCAGGACGTTACATCGTAAACTACGCCGTAGTTACGACCGTAGTCGAATGAACCCACGTCTGCGAATTTCAGACCCGCAAACGCCACACGGGTCCAGGCGTTGTTTTCATTTTCTGCGGAGTTACCCTGAATCTGGTATTCCCACTGGCCGTAACCGGTCAGTTGGTCATTAACCTGAGTTTCGCCTTTGAAGCCGATACGCATATAGGTTTGGTCACCGTCAGCGCTTTTGTCATCGGAGAAATAGTGCAGACCGTCGACTTTGCCGTACAGGTCTAATTTGTTGCCGTCTTTGTTATAAATTTCAGCCGCATTCGCTGCGCCTGCTACCAGCAGTGCTGGTACCAGGAGGGACAGTACTTTAACTTTCATGTTATTAACCCTCTGTTATATGCCTTTATTGCTTTTTTATGCCACTGCATACTGATTAAGGTCATTAACCAGTCGGCAACTTCATTCTCCGCAAAAACACAGAATAATCCAACACGAATATGATACTAAAACTTTTAAGGTGTTTCATTTATCTGCATAGATGTTTCAAAATATTAATACAAGGGAACTTTTTTAAAATCAAAAAATAGGCAAAATAAGCACAAATAATCAAGAATCATATTAATGATCTTTAAAATCAACAGGTTACACGAAAAAATCTTATAGCACTGAATGACAAAAAAAAATCTTCACTCGCAACTAAAATAGACCCGCTATCATCATTAACTTTATTTATTACCGTCATTCATTTATGAATGTCTGTTTACCCCTATTTCAACCGAATGCTCAGCGTTCGGTTTTTTTTTACCCTTCTTTACACAAAACTTACCTTTCTGTGCTACCGATGCAAAACTATAACGACTATTAACTATCTCATAGCACTGCGCTCAGATATAAGCCTGACAAATAATTGATTGTTATTTAATGCTAAATGTATACTTTCCGTACGAATATTTGTACCCGCCGTTATCCACTGTACACCTTTGCACCGTCACGGGTGCAACCAAATGAGGCGTAAAAAATGCAACCTCTGCCGCGCGGTGTAAGTGTGGTAATTCATACATTACCCTTTATACTGCCCCTTCATCTTTCGCGTCGTTTAACAGGTCATAAACACGAATGAGTCAGTCTGACACAACGGTTTCCACCCGATTCTCCCTGTTGCCAGGAAGTATTACCCGTTTCTTCTTATTACTGATCGTTGTGCTGTTGGTGATGATGGGTGTTATGGTCCAGAGCGCCGTCAACACCTGGTTAAAAGATAAGAGCTATCAGATCGTCGATATTACCCATGCCATTCATAAAAGGGTCGATACCTGGCGATACGTGACCTGGCAAATCTATGACAACATTGCCGCCTCAACCAGTTCGCCGGGTGCAGAAGGGCTGCAGGAAACGCGTCTGAAACAAGATGTCTATTATCTTGAGAAGCCGCGCAGAAAGACCGAAGCGCTGATTTTCGGCTCGCATGACAGTTCTACATTGGAAATGACCCAGCGCATTTCAACATATCTGGATACGTTGTGGGGCGCAGAGAATGTCCCATGGTCAATGTATTACCTGAATGGTCAGGACAACAGCCTGATCCTAATCTCGACGTTACCGCTGAAAGATCTTACCTCCGGTTTTAAAGAATCGACAATTGGGAATATTGTCGATTCCCGGCGCGCTGAGATGCTGCAACAGGCTAATGCGCTAGATGAACGTGAAAGCTTCTCTTCACTGCGCCGTCTGGCCTGGCAGAACGGGCATTACTTCACGCTACGCACGACCTTTAATCAGCCAGGACATCTGGCAACGGTTGTCGCCTTTGACCTGCCGATTAATGACTTGATCCCGCCCGGTATGCCGCTGGACAGTTTCTATCTGGAACCTGATGCCACCTCAACGACCGAGCACCTGAATGAAAAAGAGTCGCCTGACAGCGTCAGCATTAATTTCAACAACAGTAAAATTGAGATCTCTTCAGCGCTAAACTCAACGGATATGCGGCTGGTATGGCAGGTTCCGTTTGGCTCATTGCTGCTCGACACATTGCAAAGCATTCTGCTACCTCTTTTGCTGAACATTGCGTTGCTGGCCCTGGCGCTGTTTGGCTATACCACATTTCGCCACCTCCCTGTCCGTTCCACCCAAGTGGCGCCAAACCTTGCGGCAAATAATGAACTGCGCGTTCTTCGCGCCATCAATGAAGAGATTGTTTCCCTTCTGCCGCTGGGATTACTGGTACACGATCAGGAAGCAAATCGTACGGTTATCAGCAACAAAATTGCCGATCACCTGCTGCCGCATTTAAATCTGCAAAACATTACCAACATGGCAGAGCAGCATCAGGGAATCATTCAGGCCACCATCAATAATGAACTGTATGAAATCAGACTGTTTCGCAGCCAGATCTCCCCGAGAACGCAGATCTTTATCATTCGTGACCAGGACCGCGAAGTGCTGGTCAATAAGAAGCTGAAACAAGCGCAGCGGCTGTATGAGAAAAATCAGCAGGCCCGCGCGGCCTTTATGCAGAATATTGGCAGCGCGCTGAAAGACCCCGCGAAAACACTGGCTGCCAATGCCGCCGCGCTCAATACACCGGACAGCCAGAAACTGGCAAATCAGGCCGACGTTCTGGTGCGAATGGTGGACGAAATCCAGCTAGCCAACCTGCTGGAGAACGATGCCTGGAAAGGTGAATCCACACTGTTTTCCGTGCAGGCATTAATTGACGACGTAGTTCCGGAGGTTCTGCCAGCCATTAAGCGTAAGGGGCTGCAGCTACTAATTAAAAATCACCTTAGCGCCCATGATGAACGCCGTGGCGACCATGATGCCCTGCGCCGTATTTTACTGCTGTTGATCCAATATGCAGTAACCACCACGCAGATTGGTAAAATCACGCTGGAAGTCGACCAGGATGAGTCAGAGGCTGAACGCCTGACCTTCCGCATTCTGGATACCGGGCAAGGCGTCACATTGAATGAAGTTGATAATCTCCATTTCCCGTTCATCAATGACACGCAGGGCGATCGGTATGGCAAAGCCAACCCTCTGACGTTCTGGTTGTGCGATCAGTTAGCCCGTAAGCTTGGCGGACACCTGAATATTAAAGCGCGGGAAGAACTTGGAACACGTTATATCGTCCATGTTAAAATGCCGCTGCACGATCAACATGCTGATAGTGAAGAGCGCCTGTTGGATGACGTCTGCGTAATGGTTGATGTCACCTCAAATGACGTACGTAGCATTGTATTACGTCAGCTGGAAAACTGGGGGGCAACCTGCATCACGCCCGATGAACGGTTGAATAGTCAAGAATATGATCTCTTTTTAACGGATAATCCGTCTAATCTTACTGCTTCAGGCCTACTTTTAAGCGATGATGAGTCTGGCGTGCGGAAAATTGGCCCTGGCCAACTGCGCGTCAACTTTAATATGAGCAATGCTATGCAGGAAGCAGTCCTTGAGCTGATTGAAGAGCAGCTGGCGCAGGAAGGGTTCCAGGAACTCCCCCTCGGTGGAGATGAAAACGCCGAACTTCATGCCAGTGGTTACTACGCTCTCTTTGTAGACACAGTACCGGATGATGTTAAGAGGTTGTATACTGAGGCGGCTATCAGCGATTTCGCTGCGTTAGCCCAAACGGCCCATCGCCTGAAAGGCGTGTTTGCCATGCTTAATCTGGTACCCGGCAAGCAGTTATGTGAAGCGCTGGAACATCTTATTCAAGAGAAAGATGCTCCAGGTATAGAAAAATACATCAGCGACATTGACGTTTACGTCAAGAGCTTGCTGTAGCAAGGTAGCCCAATACATGAACACTATGAACGTAATTATTGCCGATGACCACCCGATTGTACTGTTCGGTATTCGTAAATCACTTGAGCAAATCGAGTGGGTAAATGTTGTCGGCGAATTTGAAGACTCCACTGCACTGATCAACAATTTGCCTAAGTTGGATGCGCATGTGTTGATTACCGACCTCTCCATGCCGGGAGATAAATACGGTGATGGGATCACGTTAATTAAATATATCAAGCGTCATTTCCCGAGCCTGTCGATTATCGTTCTGACCATGAACAACAATCCGGCTATTCTGAGCGCGGTACTGGATCTCGATATTGAAGGGATCGTACTGAAGCAAGGTGCGCCAACCGATCTGCCGAAAGCGCTTGCCGCACTGCAGAAAGGTAAGAAATTCACCCCGGAAAGCGTGTCTCGTCTGCTGGAAAAAATCAGCGCCAGCGGCTATGGCGACAAACGTCTGTCACCGAAAGAGAGTGAAGTTCTGCGTCTGTTTGCCGAAGGTTTCCTGGTTACTGAAATCGCGAAAAAACTCAACCGTAGTATTAAAACCATCAGCAGCCAGAAAAAGTCGGCAATGATGAAACTCGGTGTGGAAAACGATATCGCCCTGTTGAATTACCTCTCTTCCGTAACGCTGAGTCCCTCAGACAAAGAGTAATTCTTTTAACACCAAAGTGCCTGATGGCACGCCGTTTATCAGGCCTACGAATGACACTGGGTGGTGCGTGTTCCGTAGGCCGGATAAGGCAAGCGCCGCCATCCGGCATCTGTTATTCCCGCGCCTTCCTCACCCTTTCCGCATAGACCGTCAGCGTTTGCTTCAATACATCCAACGTCACTGGCTTAGACAGACAGCTATCCATACCTGATTCCAGGCAACGCTGCTTCTCTTCGGCCAGCGCGTTGGCCGTCACGCCGACAACCGGCAGCGTTAACCCTAACTGGCGGATACGCTGGGTCAGGCGATAACCATCCATGTTTGGCATGTTGACGTCACTCAGCACAATGTCGATATGATTTTTGCTGAGCACATTGAGCGCATCCACACCGTCATTCGCGGTTTTACACTGATATCCCAACGATCCCAATTGATCGGCCAGTAAGCGCCGGTTTATAGGGTGATCGTCAACAACCAGGATCATCATGTCATCGTTCGTCGCACCGGCTTTATCCGGGGTTGGCAGCGCCGTGGAGAGCTCTTCACTCCCCAACTCTACACTGTAGATATGTGCCAACAGCGCAGGCAGTTCGTGCGGTGACGCCACGCTGTGTATCCATTCTCCAGGCTCTCTTTCCAGCGGAATGCCAATATGTCGGCGGCAGAAAATCACCGCTGCTCGCCCCTGCCAGTCCTGTTCCAGCACATCGTCGGCCACCAACAGGTCATCCGCATCGGGCTGTTGTCCCTCATATCGCAGCACCATCATCCCATTACGCGTCAGGCTGGATTCGAGAAAATGGTACAGTGACGCATTACGTACTGCCAGCCAGCAACGTGTGCCAGCCAATCCTTCAACACCCTTTTTCAGCGGATACTGTGCGCCATAAAGCGGAATACGCAGCGTAAACTGGCTCCCCATTCCCGGCTCGGAATCGACGGAAATATCCCCATCCATCATGCTGATCAGTTTTTCACAGATCGCCAAACCAAGTCCCGTTCCCTGGAAATTACGCTGTACGCCAGTCCCCACCTGGAAGAAAGGATCGAACAACCGAACCACCTCTTTGGCAGGGATCCCTACACCGGTATCACGCACTCGAATGCTCAGGTAGTCGCCGCTGCACTGCACGTGCAACACAATACAACCGGTATCGGTAAACTTGATTGCGTTACTCAGTAGATTAGAAATCACCTGTTGTAAACGCATTGGATCGCCATTCAGCGCCACAGGCACATCCGGATCGATAAAGCAGTACAACCCCAACTGCTTGCGGACCACCAGCGGCAAATAGTTAGCCGTAATATGGTTCATGACTTCACGCGGTGAAAACTCTCGCGGTTCAATCTTCAGCTGTTCAGATTCAATCTTTGAGAAGTCGAGAATATCGCTGATAATTTTCAGCAGCAGGCTGGAAGAGTTATTCATCGCCGTTACCAGACGATCCACCCCACTCGGTAACTCTTTGGTTTGCAACAAATCAAGGTTACCGATAATGCCATACAGCGGTGTACGTAGCTCATGGCTCACCGTCGCAAGGAACATCGATTTTGACTGGCTAGCCTGTTCCGCCGCCTGTGCCATCTCCTGCAACGACTCTTCCATTTTAACGCGCGCACTGACATCAACAAGGACACAAATTGCCACGTTTTCATTACGATAGCGCGAGTGCACGAAGCTGATTTGCAGATTGGTATTGTTGCTGGTCAGCACATCAACAAAATTGACCTGTTGGCCGCAAATAATTTGCGTTAACCGCTGACGGTCTTCATGCGTCAGCATGTTCAGATAGGTGTGCGCCAGTTCGTTACTCAGGATATTAATGCCATCCATCGTGCGCAGAATACAAATACCTACCGGCGCAGAAGCCACGATTTTACGGTTAAACTGCTCATGTTCTTCCAGCCGCTGAGCATCACTTTCCGCTGGAATAAAAATACGCCGTTCATACATGCGCGTGAGCATAAACAATGCCGCCCCGACCAGCACGTTCAGCAATATAGCGTTCAGGATCATCATGCGGATCCGCTCCAGCACCAGGTCGACAGGAACGGAGTACACGATGCTCAGGGAGGACGGAGGCAGATTTTTCTTCAATACCAGCTCGCGGAAACCCGGCGTGTAACCAAACCAGGAGCGCTCCTGCATCCAGTGGGGCTCAGCCTTAATATTCCCTTCAGGGCCGGTGAGAGAAATTAGCGCATGGCCATTTTCGTCGAGGATGGTCACACCCATCGGTAAACTGCCCGGCGTGAAGAAATTCTCCATGCGAATAGGTTGCTCTACGCCCAACAGCGCCTGGAGACGATTGGCGAGGTAAACCGGCGTCAGTGCATAGAAATACCCTACTCCCGGACGCGGCCCCTGGCTAATCCAGAACAAGTTGTTGCCGTTTTCTTCTTGCGTAGCATTGCGATACTTAATAATGCGCTCATGCAGAGCCTTCAGGGCCTCGTCTCGTTCGACGGGCATATCACGCAAACCGAAATTGGCCATACAGAGGTTGTCGCTGCCGATCAGGAACACTCGATTTAAATCATAAGCGGCGGAAAAGTTGTCGCGCCAGTAGCGCATAAACCATGCCAGTGATTCCAGGGAACCTCGCCAGGCGTTGCCCATTACGGAACAGTCGGAGTCGGCAAACAGCGGCTCAAAATTAGGCACGACGGTTTTATCGTCTCGCGCCCGCAACGACATCACGCCGTTTTCCGCCGTTAAGCGATTTTCGGCAATATATTTCAGCTCTTTAATCACATCAGAGGTGCGCTGAATGTAACGTTGGGCCTGATCGGAACTGAGATTAAGCTCCTGATGGATTTCAGACTCTCGCTGGTGCAGCGCATTCACAATGTAGAACACGGAGGCAAACGCAATCAGACACCAGATAACGAGCGCCAGCGCTCTGAACAGGTAGCGTGAGACTTTTAGGGTTGAATGAACGGAAGCAAGGTATTTCAAAGGGGCGAAGCTCCGCCTCAGGGCATTAATAGAGTGTGGTTAAGGTAGCGGTAAATGTCCGGCGTCGCAATGCCCTCTCTTTACGGGAATATGATACACCGCTCTGAAACCATTGTCTTAACCCGTGATAATCGTCGTTTGCCTGAAAAACACTGCACGGATGTCAGAATGCGCGACCTGAGATGGCTGGCTCGTCAGTTATACCCACGACGATTACGCAACCAAATGATCATGATGGCCATTCTGATGGTCATCATTCCGACGATATCTATAGGCTATATCGTAGAAACTGAAGGCCGTTCAGCAGTCTTATCTGAAAAAGAGAAAAAACTTTCATCGGTGATAACCCTGCTAAACGATGCGTTGGGCGACAGCTTCAGTCACTACCCGGACCAGCCGCGTGAAGCGCGTATTCGCGCGCTTAATCATGAGTTGGGCCCCGTCACCGAACGGATTACGCAGGCGTTTCCCGGCATTGGAGCAGGGTATTACCACAAAGCGCTGGATGCCATTATCACCTATGCCCCCTCTGCGCTCTACCAAAGCAACGTAGGTATTACCATCACCGAGGATCACCCCGGACGTGAAGTGATGAGTAGCAACTCGCCAGTGGTCTATTCAGGGCGACAAGTACGCGGCGATATACTCAACTCCATGATCCCAATAGAGCGCCAGGGTGAAGTTATTGGCTATATCTGGGCCAATGAACTGACGGAAGATATCCGCCAGCAGGCCTGGAAAATGGACGTCAGAATTATTGCTGTCCTGGTTGCCGGGCTCATCTGTAGCCTGCTGCTCATCGTGCATTTTTCACGCCGCCTCAGTGCGAATATCGACATTATCACCGATGGACTCTCAACGCTGGCACAAAAAACGCCTGCCCGATTGCCTGAACTCCCCGGCGAGTTGGGACAAATCAGCCGTAGCGTCAATGCGCTGGCGCAAACGCTACGAGAAACCAAAACCCTTAACGATCTGATTATTGAAAATGCTGCCGATGGCGTGATTGCCATCGACAGACAGGGTGACGTCACCACCATGAACCCTGCGGCAGAGCAGATAACCGGCTATACGCTGCATGAACTGGTTGGACAGTCCTACGCGACGCTCTTTGCCAACACGCAATTTTATAGTCCGGTACTGGACACCCTTGAGCACGGTACTGAACATGTGGCCCAGGAGATTAGCTTTCCTGGACGTGAACGCACCATTGACATCAGCGTCACCACGAGCAGGATCCATAACGCCCACGGCGAGCTGATTGGCGCATTGGTTATTTTCTCCGATTTAACCGCGCGTAAAGAGACCCAGCGTCGGCTGGCGCAAACTGAAAGGCTTGCCACCTTAGGTGAGCTGATGGCCGGCGTCGCACATGAAGTGAGAAATCCGCTGACCGCAATCCGTGGCTACGTCCAGATCATCCGCCAGCAAACCTCTCTGCCAGAGCATCAGGAATATTTATCTGTTGTGCTTAATGAAATTGATTCCATCAATAAAGTTATTCAACAACTGTTAGATTTCTCGCGACCGCGACAAAGCCAGTGGCAACAGATCCAGCTCAATGCGCTAATTGAAGAAACGCTAATCCTGGTGCAAACCGCTGGCCTTCAGGCACGGATCGCCTTTATAACGGAATTAGATCCCAGCCTGCCGCCGATCGTCGCCGATCGCGAGCTTCTCAAACAGGTAGTCCTCAATATTTTAATCAATGCGGTACAGGCGATCGCTGCACGAGGAGAAATTCGCATTCGCACCTGGCAATACTCTGCCTCGCAACAGGCCGTGATGATTGAAGATAATGGCAACGGTATTGAACTCGCCATCCAGAAGAAAATATTCGATCCCTTTTTTACGACAAAAGCATCCGGCACCGGACTTGGACTGGCGCTGAGCCAGCGCATCATTAACGCGCATCAGGGGGATATCCACGTAACCAGCCAGCCTGGCTGCGGGGCGATATTCACCCTGATGTTACCTCTTAACCCGCAGGGAAATCCGTCAGAATGAAAACGACCTACCGTATTCTCATCGTTGATGATGAAGAAAATGTTCGCCGTATGCTTGCCACCGCATTTTCCCTGCAAGGGCATGAAACGCATTGTGCCAGCGACGGAAAAGCCGCGCTGAACCTGTTTAGAGAAACGCAGCCAGATGTGGTGCTGATGGATATTCGTATGCCGGAGATGGATGGCATCGACGCACTGAAAGTCATGCGTGCGCAGCAACCACGGATCCCCGTCATTCTGATGACCGCCTACGCCGAAGTGGAAACCGCAGTAGAAGCTCTGCGCAGCGGCGCATTCGACTACGTGATTAAGCCCTTTGATCTCGACGAGCTAAGCATGGTGATTCAACGCGCATTGCAACTGCAGGAGATGAAACAGGAAATCCGCAATCTGCATAAAGCGTTGAGCACCAGCTGGCAATGGGGACATATTCTGACCAACAGCCCACGAATGATGGATATCTGTAAAGACACGGCGAAAATCGCCCTCTCACAGGCAAATGTCCTGATAAGCGGTGAAAGTGGCACAGGAAAAGAGCTGATCGCCCGCGCCATTCATTACAACAGCAAACGTGCCAACGGCCCGTTTATTAAAGTTAACTGCGCGGCTCTGCCGGAGTCGCTGCTGGAAAGCGAGCTGTTTGGTCACGAAAAAGGTGCGTTTACCGGGGCACAGACGTTGCGCCAGGGGTTGTTCGAACGCGCTCATCAGGGAACGTTATTGCTTGATGAAATTGGTGAGATGCCGCTGGTGCTGCAGGCCAAACTACTGCGTATTTTGCAGGAGAGAGAGTTTGAACGCATCGGCGGGCACCAGACCATTCGCGTTGATATTCGCATCGTCGCCGCCACTAACCGCTGCCTGCAAACGATGGTGAAGGAAGGAACATTTCGCGAAGACCTGTTTTACCGGCTCAACGTTATCCATCTGACTTTGCCTCCCTTACGTGAGCGTCGGGAAGACATTGCCTTATTAGCAAACCATTTTTTACAAAAATTCAGCTCTGAAAATCAGCGAGATATTATTGAGATCGACCCGACAGCGATGTCGATTCTCACCGCCTGGCCCTGGCCGGGTAATATTCGCGAACTGTCAAACGTCATCGAACGTGCAGTCGTGATGAATACCGGCGCGGTGATCTTTGCCGACGATCTCCCCGACCCGTTCCGCAGCCCGGTTAGCGCAATGACAGAGACAAAACCAACTTACTCCGGGGAACGCAATCTGAAAGAAGAGATTAAGCGTGAAGAAAAACGCATTATCCTCGAAGTCCTCGATAATCAGGACGGCAATCGTACCCGCACGGCGTTGATGCTGGGGATTAGCCGTCGCGCTCTGATGTATAAATTACAAGAGTACGGCATCGACCCATCGGGTTCCTGATACGCTAATTTGCTATGCAGAATTTTGCACACTGCGCAAAACTCTGCATAGTCCCCTCATCTTCCCCTCAGCAAAAGAAGAAAAATTATCATTTAATTTCAATGCATTAAATAATCTCATTTCACCTTTATCATTCTGGCACCCTGCTTGCAATTCCCTAAGCGTACCCAAAATGGAGTATGCAAAAAGGGAAACATAATGAAAACAAAACTGATTACCTTACAAGACGCTGCGGGCTTCTTTCGTGACGGCATGACCATCATGGTCGGTGGTTTTATGGGGGTTGGCACACCGCCTCGTCTGGTTGAAGCCCTGCTGGAATCCGGCGTCCGGGATCTGACGCTAATTGCTAACGATACTGCCTTTGTCGATACCGGTATCGGACCCCTGATCGTCAATGGGCGGGTAAGCAAAGTGATCGCTTCACACATAGGCACCAACCCGGAAACGGGTCGCCGCATGATCGCAGGCGAAATGGACGTTCAACTGGTTCCGCAAGGTACCCTGATCGAGCAAATCCGCTGCGGCGGCGCGGGTCTTGGCGGCTTTCTGACACCCACCGGCGTCGGCACCATCGTGGAAGATGGCAAACAGACCATGACGCTCGAGGGTAAAACCTGGCTGCTTGAACGTCCATTGCGCGCCGATTTAGCGCTTATTCGCGCCCATCGCGCTGACATGCTTGGCAACCTCACTTATCAGCTCAGCGCCCGGAACTTTAACCCGTTGATTGCCCTCGCCGCCGACATCACGCTGGTCGAACCGGATGAAATGGTTGAAACAGGTGAGCTGCAGCCTGACCAGATTGTTACCCCCGGCGCCGTTATCGACCATATCGTCATTCCACAGGAGAGCTAATCATGGATGCTAAACAACGTATTGCGCGCCGTGTGGCGCAAGAGCTTCGCGATGGCGATATCGTTAACTTAGGTATCGGCCTGCCGACGATGGTTGCCAACTATTTGCCCGCGGATATTCACATTACGCTGCAATCTGAGAACGGTTTTCTGGGACTGGGCCCTGTGACCACCGCGCATCCTGACCTGGTGAACGCGGGCGGTCAACCGTGCGGTATTTTGCCGGGCGCGGCGATGTTTGATAGCGCCATGTCATTTGCGCTTATTCGCGGCGGTCACGTTGATGCCTGTGTGCTTGGCGGGTTGCAGGTCGATGAGCAGGCAAACCTCGCCAACTGGGTGGTTCCCGGCAAGATGGTGCCCGGCATGGGTGGCGCAATGGATCTGGTGACCGGAGCGCGTAAAGTCATTATCGCCATGGAACATTGCGCGAAAGACGGCTCAGCGAAAATCCTGCGTCAATGCACCATGCCGCTTACTGCGCAACATGCTGTGCACATGCTGGTCACTGAGCTTGCCGTATTTCGCTTTATTGACGGCAAAATGTGGCTGACTGAAGTCGTCGAAGGATGCGACATCGCCACGCTGCGTGAAAAAACCGACGCCCATTTTGATATTGCCGACGATCTGCGCATCCTGCGAGGTGACGCATGATTGGCCGCATCGCTCGCTTTATGACGCGGGTGGTCAGCCGCTGGCTGCCTGACCCGCTGATTTTCGCCATGTTGTTAACGTTGCTGACCTTTGGCATCGCACTGTGGTTAACACCACAGACGCCTATCAGCATGGTGAAATTCTGGGGTGACGGTTTCTGGAACCTGCTGGCGTTTGGTATGCAGATGGCGCTGATCATCGTAACCGGCCATGCGTTAGCCAGTTCCGGGCCGGTGAAAAGCCTGCTGCGTACGGCGGCATCCGCCGCCAAAACTCCCGCTCAGGGCGTAATGTTGGTCACTTTTTTTGGTTCGGTGGCCTGCGTTATTAACTGGGGATTTGGTCTGGTGGTTGGGGCGATGTTCGCCCGCGAAGTCGCCCGTCGGGTACCGGGTTCCGATTATCCGTTATTGATTGCCTGCGCTTATATCGGTTTTTTGACCTGGGGTGGCGGTTTCTCAGGCTCAATGCCTTTGCTGGCGGCAACGCCCGGTAACCCGGTCGAGCACGTAGCGGGCCTGATTCCTGTCGCGGATACTCTCTTCACCGGCTTCAATATCTTCATCACCGTGGCGCTAATTGTTGTGATGCCGTTCATTACACGCATGATGACGCCAAAACCTTCAGACGTGGTGAGCATCGATCCAAAACTGTTACTGGAAGAAGCTGATTTTCAGAAGAAACTGCCGCCAGATGCGCCGCCATCGGAAAAACTGGAAGAGAGCCGCATTCTGGCGCTGATCATCGGGGCATTAGGCATTGCCTATCTGGGCATCTACTTTGCCGAGAAAGGTTTCAACATCACCATCAATACCGTCAACCTGATGTTTATGATTGCCGGTCTGCTGCTGCACAAAACGCCGATGGCCTATATGCGCGCCGTCAGCGCTGCCGCACGGAGCACCGCCGGAATTCTGGTGCAATTCCCCTTCTACGCGGGCATTCAGTTGATGATGGAGCACTCCGGTCTCGGTGGACTCATTACCGAGTTTTTCATCAACGTTGCCAACAAAGATACCTTCCCGCTGATGACCTTCTTCAGTTCAGCACTGATTAACTTTGCCGTGCCATCCGGCGGTGGCCATTGGGTTATTCAGGGACCGTTCGTCATGCCTGCCGCTCAAGCTCTGGGTGCCGATCTTGGCAAATCTGTCATGGCCATCGCCTACGGAGAGCAATGGATGAATATGGCACAGCCGTTCTGGGCACTCCCTGCTCTGGCCATCGCCGGATTGGGGGTACGCGACATCATGGGGTACTGCATCACCGCCCTGCTCTTCTCCGGCGTCATTTTTGTTATTGGATTGACCTTGTTCTGACGACAACCTCTTATTTAAAGGAACTGAAAAATGAAAAACTGTGTCATCGTCAGCGCGGCTCGTACCGCAATCGGCAGTTTTAACGGCGCACTGGCAACTACGGGAGCCGTCGAGCTTGGAGCAACCGTCATTAGAGCCGCTCTTGAACGCGCTCACCTTGACCCACAGCGCGTGGACGAGGTGATTATGGGCAACGTGTTGCAGTCAGGGCTCGGGCAAAACCCGGCGCGTCAGGCATTATTAAAAAGCGGTCTGTCCGACACCGTTTGTGGCTTTACCGTCAACAAAGTGTGCGGCTCCGGCCTGAAAAGCGTGGTGCTTGCCGCCCTGGCAATCAAAGCGGGACAAGCCCAGGCGATCGTCGCGGGGGGGATGGAAAACATGAGCCTGGCCCCCTACCTGTTAGACGCGAAAGCCCGTTGGGGATATCGCCTTGGCGACGGGCAATTGTCTGACGTCATTCTGCGCGATGGACTGATCTGCGCCGAGCATGGTTACCATATGGGGATCACCGCAGAAAATGTTGCCAAAGAGTATGGCATCAGCCGCGAAATGCAGGATGAACTGGCTCTGCAGTCACAGCGTAAAGCCGTTGCCGCAATCGAATCTGGCGCATTTCAGGCTGAAATCGTGCCCGTGAGCGTGTCATCACGGAAGAAAACCATCATTTTTGATCGTGACGAATTCCCCAAAGCTGACTCGACGGCAGAAGGTCTCGCCGCCTTACGTCCTGCCTTCGATAAAGCAGGAAGCGTCACCGCTGGCAACGCCTCGGGGATCAACGACGGCGCGGCGGCATTAGTGATAATGGAAGAGTCTGCGGCACTGTCGGCAGGGTTAAAACCGCTGGCGCGGATCAAAGCCTGGGCCAGCGGCGGCGTGGCACCTGCTATGATGGGAATGGGGCCGGTTCCAGCCACCCAAAAAGCGTTACAACTGAGCGGGCTGCAACTGTCCGATATCGATCTTATTGAAGCCAACGAAGCCTTTGCCGCGCAGTTCCTTGCCGTCGGCAAAACGCTGGGGTTCGATCCGCAAAAGGTGAACGTCAACGGCGGGGCAATTGCGCTGGGACATCCTATTGGTGCCAGCGGCGCGCGAATTCTGGTTACGCTGCTACATGCGTTACAGGCACGGGATCAAACGTTTGGACTTGCCACGCTGTGCATTGGCGGCGGTCAGGGAATCGCGATGATCGTGGAGCGCATGAACTAAAAAAAAGGGCCGGAGTTCTCCGGCCCTTCTTATTACGTTTTAATTACTCTTCAGCGTCATCCGCTGCATCATCATCGCTTTCCGCTTCAGGCGCGATATCCTCGTCACCTTCAGCTGCACTTCCGTCGATGGAGTCGAGCTCTTCATCATCAACCGGTTCAGCAACGCGTTGCAGACCCACAACGTTTTCGTCTTCCGCAGTACGGATAAGGATAACACCCTGGGTATTACGCCCTACCACGCTGATTTCCGACACGCGAGTACGTACCAGCGTACCTGCATCGGTGATCATCATGATCTGGTCGGTATCTTCAACCTGTACTGCGCCAACAACGGAGCCATTACGCTCGGTGACTTTGATGGAGATAACACCCTGCGTACCACGAGACTTGGTTGGGTATTCGCTTTCCGCTGTACGCTTACCGTAACCGTTCTGCGTGACGGTCAGGATTGCCCCTTCACCGCGTGGAACGATCAGGGAAACAACGGAGTCTTCACCGGCCAGTTTGATCCCGCGAACACCGGTCGCCGTACGACCCATCGCGCGAACTGCGTTCTCTTTAAAACGCACCACTTTACCGGCAGCAGAGAACAGCATAACTTCGTCATTACCGGACGTCAGATCAACGCCAATCAGTTCGTCGCCTTCGTTCAGGTTGACGGCGATAATACCGGCAGAACGCGGACGGCTGAATTCGGTCAATGCCGTTTTCTTCACGGTACCGCTGGCGGTTGCCATGAAGACGTTGACGCCCTCTTCGTACTCGCGTACCGGCAGAATTGCGGTGATACGTTCGTTAGCTTCCAGCGGCAGCAGGTTAACGATTGGACGTCCACGCGCACCACGGCTCGCTTCCGGCAGTTGATAAACCTTCATCCAGTACAGACGACCACGGCTGGAGAAGCAGAGGATCGTGTCATGGGTGTTGGCCACCAGCAGGCGGTCGATAAAGTCTTCTTCTTTAATGCGTGCTGCAGATTTGCCTTTACCGCCACGACGCTGCGCTTCGTAATCGGTTAACGGCTGATATTTCACGTAGCCCTGATGAGACAAGGTCACGACAACATCTTCCTGGTTAATCAGATCTTCGATGTTGATGTCAGCGCTGTTCGCGGTAATTTCGGTCCGACGAGCGTCACCGAACTGTTCACGAATCAGCTCCATCTCTTCACGGATAACTTCCATCAGACGATCTGCGCTGCCCAGAATGTGCAGCAGTTCAGCGATCTGTTCCAGCAGCTCTTTGTATTCGTCGAGCAGTTTTTCGTGCTCAAGGCCGGTCAGTTTCTGCAAACGCAGATCCAGAATAGCCTGAGCCTGCTGTTCAGTCAGGTAGTACTGACCGTCACGCACGCCAAATTCCGGTTCCAGCCATTCAGGACGCGCGGCGTCATCACCAGCACGTTCCAGCATGGCGGAAACGTTGCCCAGTTCCCACGAACGCGCAACCAGCGCGGCTTTCGCTTCTGCCGGGGTCGGCGCACGGCGGATCAGTTCGATGATCGGATCGATGTTCGCCAGCGCAATCGCCAGCGCTTCAAGGATGTGCGCACGGTCGCGGGCTTTACGCAGTTCAAAGATAGTACGACGAGTTACGACTTCACGGCGGTGACGTACGAACGCGGCAATAATATCTTTCAGGTTCATGATCTTCGGCTGGCCATGGTGCAATGCAACCATGTTGATACCGAAGGAAACCTGCAATTGGGTCTGGGAGTAAAGGTTGTTCAGAACCACTTCCCCGACCGCATCGCGTTTCACTTCAATCACGATGCGCATGCCGTCTTTGTCAGACTCGTCACGCAGTGCGCTGATGCCTTCAACGCGTTTGTCTTTTACCAGTTCGGCGATTTTCTCGATCAGGCGCGCTTTGTTTACCTGATACGGAATTTCGTGGACGATGATGGTTTCACGACCCGTTTTGGCATCCGCTTCGACTTCCGCACGTGCGCGAATGTACACTTTGCCACGGCCAGTACGGTAGGCTTCTTCGATACCACGACGACCGTTGATGATCGCTGCAGTCGGGAAGTCCGGACCCGGAATATGTTCCATCAGCCCTTCAATGCTGATGTCTTCATCGTCAATATATGCCAGACAGCCGTTGATCACTTCAGTCAGGTTGTGCGGCGGAATGTTGGTCGCCATACCTACCGCGATACCGGACGAACCGTTCACCAGCAGGTTAGGAATTTTGGTCGGCATGACGTCAGGAATTTGTTCGGTGCCGTCGTAGTTATCGACGAAATCAACCGTTTCTTTTTCCAGGTCAGCCATCAGCTCATGGGCGATTTTCGACATACGGATTTCCGTATAACGCATCGCCGCTGCGGAGTCGCCATCGACAGAACCAAAGTTACCCTGACCATCTACCAGCATGTAACGCAAGGAGAATGGCTGCGCCATACGAACAATGGTGTCGTAAACGGCGGTATCACCATGAGGGTGGTATTTACCGATTACGTCACCAACGACACGGGCAGATTTTTTATAGGCTTTATTCCAGTCGTTGCCCAATACGTTCATGGCGTAAAGTACGCGACGGTGAACCGGCTTCAGGCCATCTCGGACGTCTGGCAGCGCACGGCCAACAATGACCGACATCGCATAATCCAGATAGGAGCTCTTCAGCTCTTCCTCAATGTTGACCGGTGTAATTTCTCTCGCAAGGTCGCTCATCTAACCGCTATCCCTCTACTGTATCCCGGATTCAAAGGTCGCAAATTATAACACATACGTGAAGATTCAGGTAAATGGATTCCCCCTGACAGAGGCTTTATTCATCCCGTCAGGCTGATATACTCATTTGCATCGCAAATTTAGGAGTAGAAGCCCCAATGAATGCCGAAAAACCCCCGGTTACTCACAACGTTGACCATGAAGAAATTTCCAAGTTTGAAGCAGTCGCGTCACGCTGGTGGGATCTTGAGGGTGAATTTAAGCCACTGCACCGTATTAACCCGCTGCGTCTGGGCTACATTACTGAGCGCTCAGGTGGCCTGTTTGGTAAAAAGGTTCTCGACGTCGGCTGCGGCGGCGGCATTCTGGCGGAAAGCATGGCGCGCGAAGGCGCAACCGTCACCGGGCTGGACATGGGCTTTGAACCGTTACAGGTCGCAAAACTGCATGCGCTGGAGAGCGGCATCCAGGTGGAGTACGTACAAGAAACTGTCGAAGAACATGCGGATAAGCATGCGCATCAGTATGACGTGGTGACCTGCATGGAAATGCTGGAGCACGTACCAGATCCGCAGTCGGTGGTCAGGGCCTGCGCCAGACTGGTTAAACCGGGCGGCGAAGTCTTTTTTTCCACGCTTAACCGCAACGGCAAATCCTGGCTGATGGCGGTGGTCGGAGCGGAATATATTCTGCGGATGGTGCCGAAAGGCACGCATGATGTGAAAAAATTCATTAAGCCCGCTGAACTGTTAGAGTGGGTTGACCAGACCGTGCTGAAAGAGCGTCATATGACCGGCCTGCACTACAACCCCATCACTAACACCTTCAAACTCGGTCCGGGCGTTGATGTGAACTATATGGTGCATACCACCGCCAAAAGCGAATAAACCAGCGCTCATGGCCTTATGACGCTGGATTGTAGGCCGGATAAAGCGCGCCAGCGCCGCCATCCGGCACGACTCCGGGCTTTAACGCCTGATGGCGCTTCGCTTATCAGGCCTACGTTATTACGCATCGCCTACCAATCCTGAGTAGTACCGGTACAGCAATTTTTGCGCCAGATCATAAGAACTTTCCTTACCTTAGATGAAGAAATCAGCACTCGATCAAAATTTCTATTTTTTTTCTCAATTATTGACATCCCCGCCAGGCCTTATAAGACGCGCACTTAGCGATTCTCACCCTTTTGCAACCTCAATTTAACCTCAAAATCAACTCTTGTGCTGAAAAGAATCCCTACTAGAATACTCACCATATAGCGTCTATTTTATCAAACAACCCCTACATATAGTATTTATCCACAGACTTAGTCACAACATGACTCTGTGGATAATATGGGGGATATTTTTTCTTTCACGGACAGGTAAAAAACCACATGAATCAGAGTCTGCTGGTGACAAAGCGTGATGGTAGTACAGAGCGCATCAATCTCGACAAAATCCACCGAGTTCTGGATTGGGCGGCAGAAGGACTGAATAACGTATCGATCTCTCAGGTCGAGCTGCGCTCCCACATTCAGTTTTATGACGGTATCAAGACCTCCGATATCCATGAAACAATCATCAAAGCTGCTGCCGACCTGATCTCCCGCGAAGCGCCGGATTATCAGTATCTGGCCGCCCGTCTGGCGATTTTCCATCTGCGCAAAAAAGCCTACGGCGAGTTTGAACCGCCAAAACTGTTTGACCATGTCGTGAAAATGGTTGAAATGGGCAAATACGACAATCATCTGCTGGAAGACTACACGGAAGAAGAGTTCAAGCAGATGGACTCGTTCATCGTACACGATCGTGATATGACCTTCTCCTACGCTGCGGTGAAGCAGTTAGAAGGCAAATATCTGGTGCAAAACCGTGTTACCGGTGAGATCTATGAAAGCGCACAGTTCCTCTACATTCTGGTAGCAGCCTGCCTGTTTTCTAACTATCCGCGTGAAACACGTCTGCAATATGTGAAACGTTTCTACGACGCTGTTTCTACATTCAAAATCTCGCTGCCGACGCCGATTATGTCCGGCGTGCGTACCCCAACGCGTCAGTTCAGCTCCTGCGTTCTGATCGAGTGCGGCGACAGCCTTGACTCCATCAACGCAACCTCCAGCGCGATTGTGAAATACGTTTCTCAGCGTGCCGGTATCGGCATTAACGCCGGTCGCATCCGTGCGCTGGGTAGCCCGATTCGCGGCGGTGAAGCGTTCCACACCGGTTGTATTCCGTTCTACAAGCATTTCCAGACTGCGGTTAAATCCTGCTCTCAGGGTGGCGTACGCGGCGGTGCAGCCACGCTGTTCTACCCAATGTGGCACCTGGAAGTTGAAAGCCTGCTGGTCCTGAAAAACAACCGTGGCGTCGAAGGCAACCGCGTTCGTCACATGGACTACGGCGTACAGATCAACAAACTGATGTACACCCGTTTGCTGAAAGGCGGCGACATCACCCTGTTTAGCCCGTCCGACGTCCCGGGTCTGTATGACGCGTTCTTCGCCGATCAGGATGAGTTCGAACGTCTGTACACCCAATATGAAAACGACGACAGCATCCGCAAACAGCGCGTGAAAGCGGTTGAGCTGTTCTCACTGATGATGCAGGAACGTGCCTCTACTGGTCGTATCTATATTCAGAACGTTGACCACTGCAACACCCATAGCCCGTTTGATCCGGTTGTCGCGCCGGTACGCCAGTCCAACCTGTGCCTGGAAATCGCCCTGCCGACCAAACCGCTGACCGACGTTAACGATGAAAACGGCGAAATTGCGCTGTGTACGCTGTCCGCATTTAACCTGGGCGCTATCGAAAGTCTGGACGAACTGGAAGAACTGGCCGTACTGGCGGTACGTGCGTTGGATGCGCTGCTCGATTACCAGGATTATCCGATTCCGGCCGCCAAACGCGGTGCGATGGGGCGTCGTACGCTGGGTATTGGCGTTATCAACTATGCCTACTGGCTGGCGAAAAACGGTAAACGCTACTCTGACGGCAGCGCTAATAACCTGACTCACAAAACCTTTGAAGCGATTCAGTATTACCTGCTGAAAGCGTCTAACGAGCTGGCGAAAGAGCAAGGCGCATGCCCGTGGTTTAACGAAACCACCTATGCGAAAGGCATTCTGCCGATCGATACCTATAAAAAAGACCTGGATGCTATCGTCAGCGAATCCCTGCATTACAACTGGGAAAGCCTGCGCGAATCAATTAAAACTCACGGTCTGCGTAACTCCACGCTCTCCGCTCTGATGCCGTCCGAGACCTCTTCGCAGATCTCCAACGCCACCAACGGTATTGAACCACCACGCGGTTACGTGAGCATCAAAGCATCGAAAGATGGAATTCTGCGTCAGGTCGTGCCGGACTACGAACACCTGCACGACGCATATGAACTGCTGTGGGAAATGCCGAACAACGACGGCTACTTGCAGCTGGTAGGTATCATGCAGAAATTTATCGATCAGTCGATTTCTGCCAACACCAACTACGATCCGTCGCGCTTCCCGTCCGGAAAAGTACCGATGCAGCAGTTGCTGAAAGACCTGCTCACCGCCTACAAATTTGGTGTCAAAACGCTGTATTATCAGAACACCCGTGACGGTGCGGAAGACTCTCAGGACGATCTGGTACCGTCCATTCAGGACGATGGCTGCGAAAGCGGCGCATGTAAGATTTAATCTTTTGCCGGGTGGCGTAGCGCTTACCCGGCCTACAAATTAATTCGCGGTATTGTAGGCCGGATAAGCAAAGCGCATCCGGCAGTACATTCCAGACAGGATTCACATCAATGGCATACACCACTTTTTCACAGACGAAAAATGATCAGCTTCTGGAACCGATGTTCTTCGGCCAGCCGGTGAACGTCGCCCGCTACGATCAGCAAAAATATGACATCTTTGAAAAACTGATCGAAAAGCAACTCTCTTTCTTCTGGCGTCCGGAAGAAGTCGATGTTTCTCGCGATCGTATCGATTTCCAGGCACTGCCGGAACATGAAAAACATATCTTCATTAGCAACCTGAAGTATCAGACGCTGCTGGACTCCATTCAGGGACGTAGTCCAAACGTCGCGCTGCTGCCGTTAATCTCGATCCCTGAGCTGGAAACCTGGGTAGAAACCTGGGCGTTTTCTGAAACGATCCATTCCCGCTCCTACACCCACATCATTCGTAACATCGTGAACGATCCGGCGGTGGTGTTTGACGATATCGTCACTAATGAGCAAATCCAGAAACGCGCCGAAGGTATTTCCAGCTACTACGACGAGTTGATCGAGATGACCAGCTACTGGCACTTGCTGGGCGAAGGTACGCATACCGTGAATGGTAAAACGGTTGTCGTAAACCTGCGTGAACTGAAGAAGAAGCTATATCTGTGCCTGATGAGCGTCAACGCGCTGGAAGCGATCCGCTTTTATGTCAGCTTCGCCTGCTCCTTCGCATTCGCCGAACGTGAACTGATGGAAGGCAACGCGAAAATTATTCGTCTGATCGCCCGCGACGAAGCCCTGCATCTGACCGGTACTCAGCATATGCTGAACCTTCTGCGCAGCGGTGTAGACGATCCGGAGATGGCGGAAATTGCCGAAGAGTGCAAACAAGAATGTTACGACCTGTTCGTACAGGCCGCGCTGCAGGAAAAAGAGTGGGCGGACTATCTGTTCCGTGATGGCTCAATGATTGGCCTGAATAAAGACATTCTGTGCCAGTACGTTGAGTACATCACCAACATCCGTATGCAGGCTGTCGGACTCGATCTGCCATTCCAGACACGCTCTAACCCGATCCCTTGGATCAATACCTGGCTGGTGTCTGACAACGTCCAGGTCGCACCTCAGGAAGTGGAAGTCAGCTCTTATCTGGTCGGCCAGATCGATTCGGAAGTTGATACTGACGATCTGAGTAACTTCCAGCTCTGATGGGCCGCGTGACTTTGCGCATCTCTGGCACACAACTGCTGTGCCAGGATGAACATCCTTCCCTACTTGCCGCACTCGAGTCGCACGATGTTGAAGTCGAATATCAGTGTCGTGAAGGCTACTGCGGCTCCTGTCGTACCCGCCTGGTGGCGGGACAGGTTGACTGGATTGCAGAACCTCTGGCCTTCATTCAACCGGGTGAAATATTGCCCTGCTGTTGCCGGGCAAAAGGCGATATTGAAATAGAGCTGTAACGCAAGGCGGGATAAAAATTGTTACTGGCAAAAGAGCCGCCGATGAACGGCAGCCCTTTATTTCTCCTGCAGGCTTGTATGGAAACGTTGACAGCAGACGGCCTTATCTAGCGGTTAAAACGTTTCGTCCAATAAGGCCTGTGACCGGAGGTGCATCACAGGCCTTATGCCATTACTCTTTATTCAGGAATTTCACTGCTTTGTCGGGGAAGTCGGTGAACAGCCCGCCAACGCCCGCTTTGTTATAAAGAATGTCATACAGCTGGTTTACGTCAGTGGTGTAATCCGGCAGTTGATCGGCGCGAACGGTATAAGGATGCACCACCATCTTATTCTGATGTGCGTCCTGCACCATGCCAGTTAACGAGATATTGCCCTTCTTCGACTTCTCATCAATCAGCATGTGGTAGTCCGGCCCAATGCCGTCCGCATACTGCGCAACCTGCTTCATGGCACCCGGTTTAAACATCCAGTCGTAGTTGTAATTAACCCAACTGCCGTCCGGCTTTTTCTCCTGAGTTTCATTCCAGTCAGTGTACGCAATCAACTGTACCAGATTGAGATCCATCCCCATCTTCGGTTCCAGTTCATTCTTAATGCGCTTTAACTCTGCGACATCAAAACACTGCAGATAGACCTTGTCGTTCTTGTCGGTGTACCCGTACTTTTTCAGTACTTCCAGCGTTTTAGCCGCAATGTCCTTCCCTTCCTGATGATGGAACCACGGCGCTTTCATTTCCGGGTAAATGCCGATGTTTTTACCGGTTGAATGATTTAATCCCTGAACGAACTCAATCTCTTCTTCGAAAGTGTGCACACGGAAATCAGATTTACCCATCGGGAAACGCCCTGGGTAGGTCTGGACCTTTTTGCCATTTTCGATATCAAAGCCTTCGGTAAATTTCAGCGACTTAATCTCATCCAGCGTAAAGTCGATAGCATAGTAACGCCCATCTTTACGCGCACGATCCGGGAAACGCTCGGCAACATCGGTGACGCGGTCAAGATAGTGGTCATGCAGGACGACCAGATGGTCGTCCTTAGTCATCACCAAATCCTGTTCCAGGTAATCCGCTCCCTGAGCATAGGCCATCGCTTTCGCAGGTAACGTATGCTCCGGTAGATAACCGCTGGCGCCACGGTGCGCAATCACGATTTTATCTGCGGCAACCGCCGCGCTGCTCACAACCATACCTGCCAGCATCAGCGCCACGCTGATACTTTTCAATGTGGTTTTCATCTATTAGCCCCCGTTACGCTTGAGCTGCATCTCTTCGTGATGGCGTTTTTCGCCAATCATGACGACTACCAGCAGAATAACCGCCAGCACGCTACCGCCAATCATCACCATAAAGCCGCCGTCCCAACCGAAGAAGTCAACGGTGTAGCCGACAATGGCGCTCGCAGCCACAGAACCGCCGAGATAACCGAACAGACCAGTAAAGCCAGCCGCCGTACCTGCCGCTTTTTTCGGTGCCAGTTCCAGCGCATGCAGACCAATCAACATGACCGGGCCGTAGATCAGGAAGCCGATGATAATCATACAAGCCATATCTACGTTCGGGTTGCCTGCCGGGTTCATCCAGTAAACGATGGTCGCAATCGTCACTAGCGTCATAAAGAACACGCCGGTCGCGCCACGGTTTCCACGGAAGACTTTATCCGACATCCAGCCACACAGCAGCGTGCCCGGAATACCCGCATATTCATACAGGAAGTAGGCCCAGGATGATTTATCCAGTGCAAAATGCTTCACTTCTTTCAGGTAAGTCGGCGACCAGTCCAGGATGCCGTAGCGCAGCAGATAAACAAACACGTTGGCGATAGCGATGTACCACAACAGTTTGTTCGGCAGTACGTACTGCATGAAGATCTGCTTCGCAGTCAGCTCTTCTTCCGCTTTCTCGTTGTAATCGTCCGGATAATCGTTCTTGTACTCTTCGATTGGCGGCAGACCACAGGACTGCGGAGTGTCACGCATCAGAGCAAAAGCAAACAGCGCGACGACGATCGCACCGAAAGCAGGCATGTACAGCGCCGCTTTCCAGTCATTGAACCAGGCCATACCCAGCAGGAATAACAGAGGAGGCAGACCGCCACCCACGTTATGCGCACAGTTCCAGACTGAAACGATGCCGCCACGCTCTTTCTGCGACCACCAGTGCACCATGGTACGACCACACGGCGGCCATCCCATCCCCTGGAACCATCCGCAGAGGAACAGCAGCACAAACATAATCGCAATGCTCGATGTTGCCCACGGTACAAAGCCCATAAACAACATCACTGCCGCAGCCAGTATCAGACCCGCAGGCAGGAAAACGCGCGGATTCGAGCGATCCGAAACGGACCCCATGATGAATTTCGAAAATCCGTAAGCAATGGAGATACCGGACAACGCAAAACCCAGATCGCCACGCGAGAACCCCTGCTCAACCAGATACGGCATCGCAAGGGCAAAGTTCTTACGTACCAGATAGTACGCGGCATAACCAAAGAAAATCCCCAGAAAAATCTGCCAACGTAATCGACGATATGTCGGGTCGATCTCCGCTGCAGGTAAACGCGCCGTGTGTGACGCTGGTTTAAAAATGCTCAACATAGTGTAGCCTCCGTGGCCGTCTTTCATTCGAAGTAAACACTGCAGTTCGTCATTACTACCCTACCGCTCCCAGTGTGGCCGCGATGTTAAGGAAAGATACATAACAAAAATGTGAAACGCAGCACATATTGTTACAGATTTATGACAAATGTTCATAAAGGCGCACGAAATCACGTTTCATTTTCGAATAATGAGCGATTATGCGCGAAATCAAACAATCCATGTTTTTTATGTGGCTAAATGATAAAAAACGAACTGTGAGGAAAAACAATGAAAACTCGCGACTCGCAAACAAGTGACGTGATTATCATTGGTGGAGGAGCAACAGGTGCAGGGATCGCACGCGATTGTGCGCTGCGCGGGTTGCGCGTCATCTTAGTGGAACGCCACGATATCGCCACAGGTGCGACCGGGCGCAACCACGGCCTGCTGCACAGCGGTGCACGCTACGCCGTCACCGACGCTGAATCTGCCCGTGAGTGCATCAGCGAAAACCAAATTCTGAAACGTATCGCCCGCCATTGCGTTGAGCCAACGGACGGTCTGTTTATTACCCTGCCGGAGGATGAGCTCTCCTTTCAGGCGACCTTTATTCGCGCCTGTGAAGAGGCTGGGATTCGCGCAGAAGCGATTGACCCTCAGCAGGCACGTATTATCGAACCTTCCGTGAATCCACAGCTGATTGGTGCGGTAAAAGTGCCGGACGGCACGGTTGATCCTTTCCGCTTAACCGCCGCCAACATGCTGGATGCGCGTGAGCATGGCGCGGTTATCTTAACGGCGCATGAAGTCACGGGACTTATCCGTGAAGGGGCAACGGTTTGCGGCGTTAACGTGCGCAATCATCTGACGGGCGAAATGCAGTCCCTGCATGCACCAGTTGTCGTCAACGCCGCCGGGATCTGGGGTCAACGCATTGCGGAATATGCCGATCTGAGCATCCGAATGTTCCCGGCCAAAGGTTCGTTGCTGATTATGGATCATCGCATTAACCAGCATGTCATCAACCGCTGCCGTAAACCGTCTGACGCCGATATTCTGGTGCCTGGCGATACCATCTCATTGATCGGTACCACCTCGCAGCACATTGATTACGATGATATCGACAGCAACCGCGTCACCGCAGAAGAAGTCGACATTCTGCTGCGTGAAGGCGAGAAACTGGCGCCGATTATGGCGAAAACGCGCATTTTACGCGCCTACTCCGGCGTGCGTCCGCTGGTGGCCAGCGACGACGATCCCACCGGGCGTAACGTCAGCCGTGGGATTGTACTGTTCGATCACGCCCAGCGTGACGGACTGGAAGGGTTTATCACCATTACCGGCGGCAAACTGATGACCTACCGCCTGATGGCGGAATGGGCTACCGATGCTGTTTGCCGTAAGCTGGGCAATACCCAGCCTTGCACAACCGCAGACACCGCGTTGCCTGGCTCACAGGAATCTACCGAGCATACGCTTAAACGCGTTATTTCGTTACCTGCGCCGCTACGCGGCTCGGCAGTCTACCGTCACGGCGATCGTACCCCAGCGTGGCTGAGCGAAGGCCGTCAACATCGCAGCCTGGTCTGTGAATGCGAAGCGGTCACCGCAGGCGAAGTGCAATACGCCGTCGAGAATTTAACCGTCAACAGTCTGCTCGATTTACGTCGCCGTACCCGCGTCGGAATGGGGACCTGCCAGGGCGAATTGTGTGCCTGTCGCGCCGCAGGTTTGCTGCAACGTTTTAATGTCACTACCGCAGCACAATCCATTACTCAGCTTTCCGACTTCCTCAACGAACGCTGGAAAGGTGTGCAGCCTATCGCCTGGGGAGATGCACTGCGCGAAAGCGAATTCACTCGCTGGGTTTATCAAGGGTTGTGTGGTCTGGAAAAGGAGCACCAGGATGAAATTTGATACCGTCATTATAGGCGGCGGCCTCGCTGGACTGCTATGTGGCCTGCAACTGCAAAAAAGCGGACTGCGCTGCACGATTGTTACCCGCGGCCAAAGCGCCCTACATTTTTCCTCCGGCTCACTGGATTTGCTCAGCAGCTTACCCGATGGTCAACCGGTGACGGATATAGAAGCGGGTTTGAATACGCTGCACACTCAGGCACCCGCACATCCGTATAGCACCATCGGAACGCAGAACGTTCTGGAACTGGCCCAGCAGGCGCAAAATTTACTGGAAGAATGCGGAACGCATTTGCAAGGCAACGTGCATCAGGCACATCAACGTGTTACCCCGCTGGGCACCCTGCGCTCAACCTGGTTAAGTTCCCCGGAAGTGCCGGTCTGGCCGCTGTCCGCGCAGCGTATATGCGTTGTAGGGATTAGCGGGTTACTGGATTTTCAGGCGCATCTCGCCGCGGCGTCATTACGCCAACGTAATCTCAGCGTCGAGACGGCTGAAATCGAACTGCCGGAACTGGATGTTCTGCGTGATAACCCAACTGAGTTTCGCGCCGTTAATATTGCGCGCCTGCTGGATAACGAAGATAAATGGTCGCTGCTCTATGACGCATTACTGCCAATGGCAAAAACCTGCGACATGATAATCATGCCGGCCTGCTTTGGTCTGGCAGATGAGCGACTCTGGCAGTGGCTTAACGAGCGCCTCCCCTGCTCGCTGACACTGTTACCGACCCTACCTCCTTCGGTACTGGGCATGCGTTTACACAACAAATTGCAGCGCCAGTTTGTGCGCCAGGGCGGTGTGTGGATGCCGGGTGATGAAGTGAAGAAAATCACCTGTCAGGACGGCGTGGTCAGCGAAATCTGGACCCGAAATCATGCCGATATCCCGTTGCGGCCACGTTTCGCCGTGCTCGCCAGCGGCAGTTTTTTCAGCAGCGGGCTGGTCGCCACGCATGAGGCAATCCACGAACCAATCCTGGGACTGGATGTACAGCAAACAGCTACCCGCGCCGAGTGGTATCAGCGTGATGTTTTCGATCCACAACCGTGGCAACTGTTTGGCGTCACAACCGATGCCACATTGCGCCCATCACTGGCGGGAAAAACGATAGAGAACATGTACGCCATCGGTTCCGTCCTCGGCGGATTCGACCCTATCGCCCAGGGTTGCGGAGGCGGCGTGTGCGCAGTCAGCGCCTTACATGCCGCACATCATATTGCGAAACGTGCAGGAGGACAGCAATGAGCGACACACGTTTTGAAAGTTGTATCAAATGTACGGTGTGCACCACCGCCTGCCCGGTAAGCCGCGTCAACCCGAGCTACCCGGGCCCTAAGCAGGCCGGCCCGGACGGTGAACGTCTGCGCCTGAAAGATGGCGCACTATATGACGATGCGCTGAAATACTGCATCAACTGTAAGCGCTGCGAAGTGGCCTGTCCGTCAGACGTGAAAATCGGCGATATCATCCAGCGCGCGCGCGCCAAATACGACACGACGCGCCCATCGCTGCGTAACTTCGTCTTAAGCCATACCGATTTAATGGGTAGCGTTTCCACCCCCTTCGCCCCAATAGTGAATACCGCCACCTCACTAAAACCGGTACGTCAGTTGCTGGATTACGCGCTAAAAATCGATCATCGCCGTACGCTGCCGAAGTACTCCTTTGGTACCTTCCGCCGCTGGTATCGCAGCATTGCCGCACAGCAGGCGCAGTATCAGGATCAGGTCGCCTTTTTCCACGGCTGTTTTGTGAATTACAACCATCCCCAGCTTGGCAAAGACCTGATCAAGGTGTTGAATGCGATGGGAACCGGCGTGCAACTGCTGAGTAAAGAGAAATGCTGTGGCGTGCCGCTGATTGCTAACGGATTTACAGATAAAGCGCGTAAGCAGGCGGTCAGCAACGTGGCCTCACTCCGGGAAGCGATTGATGGCAAAGGCATTCCGGTGATCGCCACCTCATCAACCTGTACCTTTGCGCTACGTGATGAATATCCAGAAGTGCTGGATGTCGACAACTCAGGCCTGCGAGAACACATTGAACTGGCAACCCGCTGGCTGTGGCGCAAGCTGGATGAAGGTAAAACGCTGCCGCTGAAAACGCTGCCGCTGAAGGTGGTCTATCACACGCCATGCCATATGGAGAAAATGGGCTGGACGCTCTACACGCTGGAGCTACTGCGACAAATTCCGGGGCTGGAGCTGACGGTGCTGGATTCTCAGTGTTGTGGGATTGCCGGGACTTACGGCTTTAAAAAGGAAAACTATCCGACTTCACAGTCTATTGGCGCACCGTTATTCCGCCAAATTGAAGAAAGCGGCGCAGATATCGTCGTCACCGACTGCGAAACCTGTAAATGGCAGATTGAGATGTCTACCAGTAAGCGTTGCGAACATCCTATCACCCTGCTTGCCAAAGCGTTGGGGTAACTCAGTTGCCCGGTGGTGTTTGCTACCGGGCATTTTTGCGCATCCAGTTCCGCTTATTTGAATACGTTGCAGTCGAACATATTTATCTCTGATTCATCCACGCAAAGACCCCATTTCCCGCATGCAGCGCATATTAAAAGTGGATATCGTCACGCCATCTTCTCTATTAGTTGCAAGTACCATTAGTTACAAGCACCGCTAATGACAGCCAGCTACAAACGCTATTTAATTACCTGCTACGGTACGGTGACGTTTCTCACGTCAGCGAATTTATCCATGAAGTTGCCGAACGTTCCCCCCATCATAAGTTGAGGTTGATGACAATCGCAGAGAGGCTAAAACAAGAAGGTCACCACAATGGGCTACAACAAGGGCTACAACAAGGGATACAACAAGGGCTACAACAAGGGCTACAACAAGGGATACAGCAAGGATTAGCGCAAGGAGTACAGAAAGGTACGCAAGAAGAAGCCTTACGTATCGCGCGCATGATGCTGGAAAATGGAATTGATCGTGATTTGGTTCGGTTAATTACTGGGCTATTGCCTGACTATGTCACAGAATGAGTCAGATTGGGAAGGTTTGTAACCTTCCCTGTTAATAATTAAATCGTGAGCGACTCAATCACTTCGATCCAGCCGTGCTCGCTGGCAAGATCCTGATTGTTAAGCCAACGGCGCAGCATATTTAGCGCCATCATTGCGCACACTTCCTGACGAATCGACAAGCTGTAGCGATTAGCGTTCAGCCGAACGCGCAAACCATATGTCCCATTGGGGGTGGCCAGTGCAAAGTTAATATGTTCGTTTTCGAAAGCTGATATCGCCAAAGCCAGCCCGGCATAATGTTTGCTACGTCGCTCGGTTACCCAATGCGCCGTTTGCGCCAGCGTTTCTTCCTGGGGCGGAACAACTTCGCTCGCCAACAACGGAGCATTAGCGCGAGAAAGCTGCAACGCGACCAGACCACCGGTAAATTGTTCGCTCAGCGTCAGGCTGTATTGTCGTTCCTGTAACGTGCGGGCGATTTGCGCAGGCAAACCTTCCGTACCTTCAAAAATCATGTTTTGCCCGGCAACCTTTTTCACCTCAGGCCACAGCGCCAGCATCGCTTCCCGTTGTGAATCCGGCCCGGTCAGCTTCAGCTCAATAATCGGCATTGAGGAGCGATATCCCATTGTTACACCCGGTGGCAAAGTCAGCGGATCCAGGCTTTGTGCCAGCTCGCTTTCAGAACGGCCAAAGGTGGTTAATCGCAGGCATAACGGGGGCTGAGCCAAAGAGAAACGCTCACGCAAACGCGGCAGGATCTCATGCTCAACCATGACTTTGAATTCTGACGGTACACCCGGTGTAAAGAACATCAGGCTGCGGTTAAGCTTCAGGGCGAACCCGCACGCGGTACCCACCGGATTATTGATAAACTCCGCGCTGGCGGGAAGTTCAGCCTGTTTGCGGTTACTTGGCACCATCACGCGGCCACGATCGCGGAAATATCGCTCCATCTCGGTCAGCCATGCTTCATGCAGCACCAGCCCTTCGCCTTTTGCCGTTGCCGCTGCCAGCGCGCTCAAATCATCGCTGGTTGGCCCCAAACCGCCATTAACGATCAGTATATCGGCGTGTTCGCTACGCTCACGCAAAACGGCGACTAAATCGTTAAGATTGTCACCTACCGTGTTGCGGCGTGTTAGCGGTAAACCCTGATTAAAGAAAAAATCGGCCAGCCAGGCGGCATTGGTGTCGACGATTTGTCCGTGCAACACTTCATCCCCGGTGGATAGCATCTCCACGTTTAACATCGTGTTCTCCTGCTTTTATGATGAAAACACTATAACGCATGGAGGGGGGAAGGCGCGACTGAACGCCGCGCCAGAAATGTTAGAAGCTGGCGTTAACCCCAACGTACGGGCCATCAGCAATTGCGTTATCACGGTTACCGTCTTTACCTGCCAGGTTCAGGTAACGATAACCGGCTTCGATGCTCAGCGGACGCATAATGGTCAAACGCGCACCGGCATTTGCTTCTTCATAGCTGTCGATACCGCTGGAAAGCGAATCAGGAGAGTAATAGTACTCACCAAACAGACGAATGCTGTCGCCGATCGGCCACTGTAAACCACCACCGACAGCCGCAGCATAACCTTCATCGCCATCGTTTGGATTGGTATAAACACCTTTACCACCAACGGTCGCCAGCAGTGGACCGAGCGGGATATTCAGCCCCAGGCCCAGCCCAGCAACATCGCCGTCGTCATCGTTATGCATCCAGTTGCCACTGACGGCCAGACCAGTGGTCTCAGTACCCATACCGAATCCAAGGTTGGTGTAGTCTTCGCCAGCCTGACCATTGATGCTAATCGCGTTTGCCGAAGCGGAAACAAACAGCATTCCGGCAAAACCCAACAGTAAACTTTTTTTCATTTTCTATCCTTTCCTGCAAGAATCAAAACATAGCCCCAAAACCGGTGAATTGTACTGTCAGATGACGAGGAATCAATGAGCTAAAAAAGCGATGCAAGACCATATTGTAACTAAATACTACTTAATGAGATTAGATAAGGTTAAATTTTTGTATGTAATCTATCATTCGCATCCCTGAACGCCATTTTCAACAACAATCAATTTTTCCTCGCCCGTACGGACTTAATCGTCGATGAAGCGTTTTTTCTCCAGCCAGCAAAAGGTAAGATAGGTGGATGATGGAATTCTTAATACCCGCCCCTGGAAGGACTTGACCTATGCGCCAAAGAACAATTGTTTGCCCATTAATTCAAAACGATGGCTGCTATTTACTCTGCAAAATGGCTGACGACCGCGGCGTGTTTCCCGGTCAGTGGGCGCTTTCTGGCGGTGGCGTTGAGCCGGGTGAACGCATCGAAGAAGCTTTGCGCCGGGAAGTGAGAGAAGAGCTGGGTGAGCAGCTGGTGTTATCAGAAATTACGCCATGGACTTTCAGTGACGATATTCGTACCAAAACATACGCGGATGGCAGCCAGGAAGAGATTTATATGATTTATCTCATCTTCGATTGTGTGGCAGCTAATCGTGAAGTGAACATTAACGAAGAGTTTCAGGACTTCGCGTGGGTTAAAGCGGAAGATCTTGACACCTACGACTTAAATATCGCCACGCGTAAAACGTTAACCTTGAAAGGGTTACTGTAAGTCCCACGAGTTTCAACGTAATATAAACAATGATCACATTAGCGGTATTGCTTTCAGCATTCAGCAACAGAGAGCAATACCGCCAAAATGACTAAAAATCTTTTATATTCAAATAAATAAACCACTCACTACTGTATTTATTATTATATCCCAAACCTTAAACTCTTAAGGATAAATTAACCTTCAGTCATTAACCTTTGTAGCCTGATGAAATAATTAACGACGCCCCTGTTTATCACTAAAAATAAAACTTCGGTGGCGTTAAATGGCTTGAAGGAATAATGATGTCTGACTTTTTGCCTTTCTCTCGCCCGGCAATGGGTGCTGAAGAACTTGCCGCAGTGAAGGCGGTTCTGGACTCTGGGTGGATAACCACCGGCCCGAAAAATCAACAGCTGGAAGAAGCCTTCTGTCAGCTCACAGGAAATCAACACGCTGTCGCCGTCTGCTCTGCCACGGCAGGTATGCACATCACACTGATGGCGTTGGGCATAGGTGCAGGCGATGAGGTCATTACGCCGTCGATGACGTGGGTTTCTACCCTCAACATGATTGTCCTGCTGGGTGCGACGCCAGTCATGGTCGACGTCGACCGCGATACGCTGATGGTCACACCTGAGCAAATTGAAGCCGCCATTACCCCACGAACCAAAGCCATTGTTCCAGTACATTACGCAGGCGCCCCCGCCGATCTTGACGCGATTTATGCCATTGGCGAGCGTTATGGCATCCCGGTAATAGAAGATGCGGCCCATGCCGTAGGGACATTGTATAAGGGCCGTCATGTCGGGGCGCGCGGTACGGCAATCTTCTCGTTTCACGCCATCAAAAATATCACCTGCGCAGAAGGTGGACTGATTGTTACCGACGACAGCCAGCTTGCCCAGCGGCTTCGCAGCCTGAAGTTTCACGGTCTGGGCGTTGATGCTTTTGATCGACAAACCTATGGCCGGGCACCGCAGGCCGAAGTGCTTGCGCCAGGATACAAATACAACCTGACGGATATCAATGCCGCTATTGCGTTGGTACAGCTGAATAAGCTGCAGCAACTGAATTCACGCCGGGCGCAAATTGCCCAGCAATATCAGCAGGCGCTGGCTGATACGCCATTTCAACCGCTGGGCCTGCCCCGGTGGCCGCACGTTCATGCCTGGCACTTATTCATCATTCGTGTTGACGAAACGCGCTGCGGGCTGAGCAGAGATGCCCTGATGGAAGCGCTGAAGACCAAAGATATCGGCACCGGTCTGCATTTTCGTGCAGCCCATACGCAAAAATATTATCGCGAACGCTTCACTACCCTTTCGCTCCCAAATACTGAATGGAACAGCGCGCGCATCTGCTCGCTGCCGTTATTCCCAGACATGACCGAAGCGGATACCCAGCGGGTCATTACGGCACTTCGCGAGATTGCAGGACAATAATCATGTTTGAAGCAGCACCAATCAAAAAAGTCTCGGTGGTCATTCCCGTTTTTAATGAACAGGAAAGCCTGCCAGAGTTAATCAGACGCACCAGCGCCGCCTGCGAGAAATTGGGTAAAGACTATGAAATTCTGCTAATCGACGACGGTAGCAGTGACAATTCCGCTCAGTTGATGATGAACGCCTCCCAGGCGCCAAACAGCCATATTGTTTCTATTTTGCTGAATCGCAATTACGGACAGCACTCGGCGATTATGGCCGGTTTCAGTCATGTCACTGGCGACTTGATCATCACACTGGATGCCGATTTGCAGAACCCGCCGGAGGAGATCCCTCGGTTGGTCGCCACAGCAGATGAGGGGTTTGATGTGGTGGGCACGGTGCGCCAGAACCGGCAGGACAGCGTATTTCGTAAGACCGCCTCACGAATGATCAACCATCTGATCCAACGAACCACCGGTAAAGCAATGGGCGACTACGGCTGCATGCTACGCGCCTATCGCCGTCACATCGTCGATGCCATGCTGCATTGCCAGGAGCGCAGCACCTTTATCCCTATTCTGGCCAACATTTTTGCCCGTCGCGCTACGGAGATCCCGGTACATCATGCAGAGCGCGAATTTGGTGACTCCAAATACAGCTTCATGCGTCTGATCAACCTGATGTATGACCTGGTGACTTGCCTTACCACAACACCGCTTCGCATGCTGAGTCTGTTGGGCAGCGTGATCGCCGCCACGGGCTTTACCTTATCAGTCTTGCTTGTTGTTCTGCGCCTGACGCTCGGCCCACAGTGGGCAGCGGAAGGGGTATTCATGCTGTTTGCCGTCCTGTTTACCTTTATCGGCGCACAGTTTATTGGCATGGGTTTACTCGGCGAATATATCGGTCGCATCTATAACGATGTCCGCGCCCGCCCCCGCTATTTTGTTCAACACGTTATCCGCCCACAAACCACGCAGTCAACCGAGGAAAACCGCGCATGAAAGCCGTCGTATTTGCCTATCACGATATGGGATGTCAGGGTGTCCAGGCCTTGTTGGATGCAGGTTATGAAATCGCTGCCATTTTTACGCACACCGACAATCCGGGTGAAAAAGCGTTTTTTGGATCTGTTTCCCGCCTCGCGGCCAGCGCCGGTATTCCGGTTTACGCCCCGGACGAGGTTAATCATCCCCTGTGGATTGAGCGCATTAGCCAACTGGCACCTGATGTTATCTTCTCGTTCTACTATCGCCATTTACTGAGTGATGAGATCCTCAGCCTTGCCCCTAAGGGTGCATTTAATCTGCACGGCTCGCTACTGCCCAAATACCGTGGCCGCGCACCGCTGAACTGGGTACTGGTCAATGGTGAAACCGAAACCGGCGTCACGCTTCACCGGATGGTCAAACGCGCGGATGCCGGTGCCATTGTTGCCCAGCAGCGGGTTGCTGTTTCGCCCGATGATGTGGCGTTAACGCTGCACCATAAGTTGTGCCAGGCTGCGCGTCAGTTACTGGAAGAGGCGCTGCCCGCGATTAAAACGGGAGATTATGCAGAACACCCCCAACAGGAAGCAGAAGCGACCTGTTTTGGCCGCCGTACGCCGGAAGATAGCTTCCTCGACTGGAACAAACCAGCCGCAGAGTTGCATAACCAGGTACGCGCCGTCAGCGATCCATGGCCGGGCGCATTTAGCTATGTTGGTACGCAAAAATTCACCGTCTGGTCGTCACGTGTTTGCAAAAATGACCGCGCAGCCCAGCCAGGAACCGTCATCTCCGTTTCTCCTTTGCTGATCGCCTGCGCTGATGGCGCACTGGAGATTATTACCGGGCAAGCTGGCGATGGTATTGCCATGCAGGGGTCACAGCTGGCGCAGGTTCTGGGCCTGGTACCAGGTTCTCGCCTGAACAGCCAGTCAGTTACTACCGCTAAACGCCGTACTCGCGTGCTGATCCTTGGCGTCAATGGCTTCATTGGTAACCATCTGACCGAACGCCTGTTGCAAGAAGACAATTACGAAGTGTATGGACTCGACATTGGCAGCGACGCCATTAGTCGTTTTCTGCAGCATCCACGATTCCATTTCGTCGAAGGCGATATCAGCATTCACTCCGAATGGATTGAATATCATGTGAAAAAATGCGACGTCGTGCTGCCGCTGGTAGCGATCGCCACGCCAATCGAATATACCCGCAACCCGCTGCGCGTGTTTGAGCTCGATTTTGAAGAGAACCTGAAAATCATTCGCTACTGCGTGAAATACCGTAAGCGCATCATTTTCCCGTCAACCTCCGAAGTCTACGGCATGTGTACCGACAAAGTTTTTGATGAAGACAGCTCGAACCTGATCGTCGGTCCGGTCAATAAACCACGCTGGATCTACTCCGTTTCCAAGCAGTTGCTGGACCGCGTAATTTGGGCATACGGCGAAAAAGAGGGATTGCGCTTCACCCTGTTCCGTCCGTTTAACTGGATGGGACCGCGTCTGGACAGCCTTAACGCCGCGCGTATCGGCAGCTCACGCGCCATTACTCAATTGATCCTCAATCTGGTGGAAGGTTCACCTATTAAGCTGATTGAAGGCGGTAAGCAAAAACGCTGCTTTACTGATATTCGCGATGGTATCGAAGCCCTGTACCGCATCATTGAAAACGAAGGCGGACGCTGCGATGGCGAAATTATCAACATCGGTAATCCGGAGAATGAGGCCAGTATTCAGGAACTGGCAGAAATGCTGCTTACCTGTTTTGAAAAACATCCATTGCGTAACCACTTCCCACCGTTTGCCGGTTTCCGTGACGTCGAAAGCAGCAGCTACTATGGTAAAGGTTATCAGGACGTTGAGCATCGTAAGCCCAACATTCGTAATGCAAAACGCTGCCTGAACTGGGAGCCCACCATTGAGATGCAGGAAACGGTAGAAGTGACGCTGGACTTCTTCTTACGCAGTGTGGATATCACGGAACACACATCATGACCAAAGTAGGCTTGCGCATTGATGTCGATACTTTCCGGGGGACGCGCGAAGGTGTGCCCCGCCTGTTGGAGACATTGAACCGGCATAACGTTCGGGCAAGTTTTTTCTTTAGCGTTGGACCTGACAACATGGGGCGCCATCTCTGGCGTCTTGTGAAGCCACAATTTCTGTGGAAGATGCTGCGCTCAAACGCAGCATCGCTCTACGGATGGGATATATTGCTCGCGGGAACCGCATGGCCGGGAAAAGAGATTGGCCAGGCCAATGCGGCGATCATTGCGCAAACCGCCCTGATTCATGAAACCGGTTTGCATGCCTGGGATCACCATGCCTGGCAAGCGCGAAGCGGAAACTGGAATGATAAACAGCTGATTGATGATATTTCACGAGGCATTACCGCCCTTGAAGCCATCATCGGACAACCGGTTACCTGTTCTGCGGTTGCCGGATGGCGTGCCGACAACCGCGTCGTCGAGGCAAAAGAAACGTTCCATTTACGCTATAACAGCGACTGTCGGGGAACGTCTTTATTTCGTCCTGTACTGGCGTCCGGGAAAACAGGTACGCCGCAAATTCCCGTCACGTTACCAACATGGGATGAAGTGGTTGGTCAGGAGGTCCAGGCGGTGGACTTCAACGCTTATATTCTCTCCCACATCCAGATGAGCAGAGGAACACCGGTGTACACCATTCATGCGGAAGTTGAAGGCATCGCCTTTCATCAGAATTTTGACGAGCTGCTTACTCGCGCCGCCGACATGGGGATGACATTTTGCCCGCTTGGCGAGCTGTTACCAGACGATATCAGCACGCTGCCAACAGGACGGATCGTGCGGGGAAAAATACCGGGCAGAGAGGGATGGCTCGGCTGCCAACAACCGGTGAGCGTGACACAATGAAACCTGCTGCCCGCCATACTCTGGCCTGTATCGCGTTTATTGCACTGTATTTTATTCTCCCCATCAACAGTCGCCTGCTCTGGCAGCCTGATGAAACGCGCTATGCCGAAATCAGTCGGGAAATGCTGACGTCCGGCGACTGGATCGTGCCGCACTTTTTAGGACTCCGTTACTTCGAAAAACCGATTGCCGGATACTGGTTAAACAGCATCGGACAATGGCTATTTGGTGCTAATAATTTTGGCGTCAGAGCGGGGGCTATTTTTGCCACCTTGCTGACGGCGCTACTGGTAGCCTGGCTTGCCATGCGGTTATGGCAGGATAAGCGTACCGCCGTACTCTCTTCTGCTATCTTTTTAACGTTCTTTTCGGTTTACAGCATCGGTACCTACGCGGTACTTGATCCAATAATTGCGCTTTGGCTGATGGCGGGCATGTGCTGTTTTTGGGAAGGCATGCAGGCCACCACCAGAACGCGCAAAATCATCGCTTTTTTGCTGTTAGGGTTAACCTGCGGTATGGGCGTGATGACCAAGGGCTTCCTGGCGCTTGCCGTTCCTGTGCTCAGCGTACTGCCGTGGGTTTTCGCGCAAAAGCGCTGGAAAGATCTCATGCTCTACGGTCTGCTGGCGGTTATCGGCTGCGTCGTGATTGTGCTGCCGTGGGGAATAGCGATTGCCCGGCGTGAGCCGGATTTCTGGCATTACTTCTTCTGGGTTGAACATATTCAACGCTTCGCACAGGATGATGCCCAACACAAGGCTCCCATCTGGTACTACATTCCGGTATTCGTGGCTGGCGCATTACCATGGCTCGGGCTGCTCCCCGGCGCGCTGCGTACGGGCTGGCGTGAGCGGGATGTTCCGCGCAGCGCGCTGTACCTGTTAAGCTGGATTGTCATGCCAATCCTGTTTTTCAGCATCGCCAAAGGAAAACTGCCAACCTATATTCTTTCTTGCTTCGCCCCGCTGGCGATATTAACGGCGCGTTTCGGCCTGCAGGCCGCGGAAAAAGGCTCCGCCGCACTGCGTGTGAATGGCTGGATCAACGTGCTGTTCGGCGTGACCGGCATTGTCGCCACATTTATTGTTTCCACATTGGGTCCGTTAAAGACGCCAGTCTGGTCGCATATCGAAACGTATAAGGTGTTTTGCGCGTGGGGCATTTTTATCACCTGGGCACTGTTCGGTTGGTATACGCTAAATAACCGCGAGAAGAACTGGAAATTCGCCGCGCTGTGCCCGCTGGGACTCGCGCTGTTGTTTGGTTTCTCAGTCCCTGACCGGGTGATGGAGTCTAAACAGCCGCAGTTTTTTGTCGAGATGACTAAAGAGTCGCTGGAGTCGAGCCGTTACATTCTCACCGACAACGTTGGCGTTGCCGCAGGGCTGGCCTGGAGCCTGAAGCGTGACGACATCATAATGTATGGCCAAACGGGCGAGTTAAAATATGGCCTCAACTACCCGGATGCTCAGGGGCGCTTTGTCAGTCGGGAAGACTTTGCCGACTGGTTAGCGCAACATCGTCAGCAAGGAAATATTACGCTCGTGCTCACGATTGATAAGGATGAAGATATTAATCAACTCGCCATCCCTCCCGCTGATTACATTGATAATCAGGGGCGACTGGTTCTGATTCAGTATCGACCAAAATGATCTGGATAGCCTTAGTTCTCGCCAGCCTGCTCAGCGTCTGCGGCCAGCTATGCCAGAAGCAGGCGACCCGACCAGTGTCCGTTCGTGCGCGAAAACGCCACGTCACGCAATGGATTGGGCTTGCTCTGGCAAGCCTCGGTCTGGCCATGCTGCTATGGCTGGCGGTACTGCAGAACATTCCTGTCGGCATCGCCTACCCCATGCTGAGTCTTAACTTTGTATGGGTGACGCTGGCCGCGTGGAAAATCTGGCGCGAACCCGTCACTACACGCCACTGGCTGGGAGTTGGGCTGATCATTACCGGCATTTTTATTCTTGGGAGCGCAGTGTAATGGGCATCTTTTGGGGATTATGTAGCGTTATTATCACCTCCGCAGCCCAGTTGAGCCTCGGCTTCGCAATGGATAATCTGCCGCCAATGATGCAGCCGCTGGCGTTCATCTCCGCCGTATTCTCTCTCAGTATTGGAGCGTTTGCTTTATCTGCCGGGCTGGCAGGCTATTTGCTGTCGGTTATTTGCTGGCATAAAGCCCTGCACCAGCTCGCGCTGAGCAAAGCTTATGCCCTGCTCAGCCTGAGCTATGTGCTGGTTTGGGTTGCATCAATGATTCTGCCCGGCTGGCAGGGAACATTTTCAGTAAAAGCGCTGGTTGGGGTACTGTGCATCATGGCGGGTTTAATGACGATTTTTCTGCCTGCAGACAAGCACCGGCGCTGAGCTCATTTATCTGCCGACAGTCGTAACAGGCGCTCCCATTCGTCACATATGTACTGTCTGGCATCGATTATTTTAATCACGCGGGATGCATCGCGATTAACACAGTACTGCGCATCTTTCAGCGGTGAAAGAAGATCGCCAGGTTTAACCCGCTCGAAAGATTGCGCCTCAGCGAGCATCTTAAGCGAACCACCACTATCGCAAAGTACGATATAGAGCCTCCCTGCTTTCTTGTGACAGCAAGACTTCTTCACATGCCATTCCATAGCGCACCTTTTGTTAATAAATTTCACACCAGGTTACACTTTAGCAGATAAACAAAAGGACAATAGCTGCGGAATGACAAAAATGAAAAATGTAATTAATGCTTTCTTAATGTTAATGATGAAGCACTTACCCAATCCGACAACGCACGACGCGAGATTTTAATCCCTCCGGCTTTAAGCTCGGGTGGCAATGTCAACCAACATACCGGTTGCTGAAAGCGGGCCAGCTTATCTTTTACCCACTCTGCCAGATTAGTTTCTCCAGCATTAGCGTCATACTCAACGACCGCCACCGGGCGATGGCCAAATTCTTTGTCTTCTATCGGCACAATAAAGGCCTGCAGAACATGTGGATGTGCGGCAATCACGCGTTCCACCTCTTCCGGCTGTATGCCTTCCCCGCCGCTAAAGAACAGATTGTCCATACGACCGACAATGGTTAACTTGCCGTCCTTCAACACGCCGCGATCGCGGGTTGCAAACCAGCCTTCCGCGTTCGCTAAAGGCATAAGCTGTCCGTTACGCCAATAACCTTGCGCCATGCTGGCGGCTCGTAGCCAAACTTCGTCATTAACGATCCTGACTTCCCGCCCTGGTAAAGCAGAGCCCACATCCGCCAGGCCATCTGCTTCTTTCGCACAAACCGTAGAAGCAAACTCCGTCAATCCGTAACCGCACCAGCAACGAATCCCCTGTTCACGCGCCTGTTCCGTCAACTCAACAGGAATTGCCGCACCGCCCAGCAGCACCGCTTTTAGCGTGACTGGTGTGTTATTAACAAGTAAGCGCCACAGTTGCGTGGGCACCAGTGAAGCGTGAGTGCATCCAGCCAGCATTTGATCCAGCGGCTGTTTGTCGCGCACGGTCATTCGCGCCCCGGCGAACAACCATCGCCACAAAATGCCCTGCCCGGAAACATGAAACAGCGGCAATGAGAGCAGCCAGTCATCCTCAGCACCAAACGACATTAATGACAGTACGCCCTGCGCGCTTGCCAGATGCGCCTGACAGGTATGCACCGCCGCCTTTGGTAATCCGGTAGAACCTGAGGTTAACGTCATCGTGCTCAAACGCTCGGGCAACCATGCGGTGGCGTGATCGCCTGGCAACGACTGCATCTGTAACGGACTGAGTTCCGGGAGTGCGATAGCAGCCTCCAGGTCCAGCGCAAAACGTAGCGTTAAGTCCGGGACCAACGCATCAAGCAGCGACTGAGGCAACTGTGGGTTCACAGGTAAAACCCGCGCCCCACACTGCAGCAGTGCCAGCCAGGCCAGCAAAGCGCGCGGATGATTCCAGGCGCGAAGCAGGACGCCATCGCCTTCTTCCACGCCCTGAGCGGCAAAACCGCAGGCCAGATGGTCGATGCGCGCGCAGAGCTCGCTCCAGCTTAATACCTCATCGTTGAGGCGTAAGGCTGGCGCCTTCGCACGAACCTGTCGCCAGTGACGCCACGGCCAGTCACTGGGTTGTATCAGGCCCGATAAGCTCACGCTATCGGGCATTTCCTGCTGGATCATAGCAGACGTTCCAGCGCATCAACGTCGATACACGGCAACGCGCTACCCGGCCAGGTGCGTACCTGCTGGCACTGCATCAGGCTCAGGGTATCGAGACCCGGGATGGTTTGCGGCGTCAACCAGGCAGCAATTCGCGCCAGCTGGGTTAAGCCCAGACTCGACTCGATTGACGAACTGATAACGGCAGTAAGACCAAGCGCATGCGCCGCTGCTACCTGTTCACGGACTTTATCGAGACTACCGGTCAGCGTAGGTTTGATAACCACAGCCTTGATGCCCTCTTCGGCTTCGAAGGTGAAATCCGCTTCACGCAGACTTTCATCCCAGGCGATGGCAATGCCGGTTTCACGCGCGAAGGCACGAGAATCATCACGGGTTTTGCACGGTTCTTCGAGGAAGGCAATGCGTCCGCGGTACTCCGGATTAACGTATTTCGCGAACTGCTGAGCTTTCAACGGCGTCCAGGCCCGGTTGGCGTCAAGTCGCAAATGCAGCTCCGGGATCGCCTCAAGTAACAGATTGGCTACCATGCCGTCGCGAACTGCTTCATACAGACCGACCTTAATCTTCGCCACTTTTTCGCCCGGCATGTCCGCCAGTTGCAGTACCAGATCGTCAGGATCGCCCGTACACAGCGGTGCAGCACGATAGTCTGCGTCCTGTGGCAATACGCCAGCCAGTTCGGCCAGCGCACAGCTTACGCCAAAGGCGACCGAAGGCAGTTGCGCTAAGGAGGCATCCCCTTGCAGCCAGCCTTTCACCCAGGCCAGCAACTCGGTTTGCGCTTCTTCCCAGCTTTCCTGACTGAAGCCCGGCAGCGGGGAGATTTCTCCCCACCCTTCACGCTCACCGTCACGAAGAAATACGTATAACCCGTCACGCGTTTTTAACCGCCTGTCGCGCAGAATCACCCCCGCGTCCATGGGGATCTGCCAGCGGTATACCTGCGCGCTACGCATTACGGATTCCGTTTGAATTTGCTGAAATCAGGCTGACGTTTCTGGTTAAAGGCGTTACGGCCTTCCTGACCTTCTTCCGTCATGTAGAACAGCATAGTGGCGTTACCTGCCAGCTCCTGCAGACCTGCCTGACCATCACAGTCGGCGTTCAGTGCAGCTTTCAGGCAGCGCAGCGCCATTGGGCTGTTTTGCAGCATTTCGCGACACCAGCGTACTGTCTCTTTTTCCAGATCCGCCAGCGGAACCACGGTGTTGACCAGCCCCATATCCAGCGCCTGTTTCGCATCGTACTGACGGCACAGGAACCAGATTTCACGCGCTTTTTTCTGACCGACGATGCGCGCCATATAGGAAGCGCCCCAACCGCCGTCGAAGGAACCGACTTTCGGACCGGTCTGACCGAAGATGGCGTTTTCAGCCGCAATGGTCAGGTCACACATCATGTGCAGCACATGACCGCCGCCAATGGAGAAACCTGCAACCATCGCCACGACCGGTTTCGGACAGGTACGAATCTGACGCTGGAAGTCCAGCACGTTCAGGTGATGCACACCGGAGTCATCCTGGTATCCGCCGTAGTCGCCACGTACCTTCTGATCGCCGCCTGCGCAGAACGCTTTGTCGCCAGCACCGGTCAGAATAATTACGCCGATGTTGTCATCATAGCGAGCATCCGCCAGCGCCTGGATCATCTCTTTCACAGTGACCGGACGGAAGGCATTGCGTACCTGCGGACGATTAATGGTGATTTTTGCGATACCGTCGGTGGATTTCTCGTAAAGAATGTCGGTATAGCCTTCAGAGCAATCGTGCCATTCTACCGGTGCGTAAAGCATTGTTTCATCAGGATAGATCATAAAATGTCCTATAGTCAGCGACGCAGAATCTGAGCCAGACAGTCCACTACACCCGCGGGGTTGTCCCGATGCGCGTTGTGTCCGGCATTACGAATCACATGGTTTGGTACTGATATTTCCGCCGCCAGAGTGCGGAATTTATCATCACGTTCACCACATAAATAATAAAACGGAAATGTGCACGTCGTGAGTTGCGCACGTAAATCAGGTTGTACGGCAAGCGAGGTGGCCTCCAGCATTGCCGCCAGCGTTTGCCCATTATTCTGGCTACGCAGAGCGACCAGCGCCTCTCTTTGTACCGTGTTCAGCGAGGAAAAAACGGGCTGTTGATACCAGTCATTAAACACCTCACGTAGCGGCTCTGCGCGAAAACGCGCAGCCCAGCGGCCATCCGAGAGACGACGCTGAACGCGCGCCTCTTCGCCTTGCAAGCCTGGATGTCCACCTTCAACCACCAGACCACAAAGCCCAGGCATCTCCTGACAGGCCGCCATCATCGCGACTCTGCCACCAAGAGAGTATCCCACCAGCCAGTAGTTGTGTATGTTGTAACTAAGTAGAGTATTACGCAGCAAAACGTTTACGTCATCGAATCCGCTCACGCTGATGTCAGCGGAGCCACCGTGTCCCGGCAGATCGATGTATAGCCGCGAATAATCCTGAAACGCTTCGCCGACCGTCTGCCATTCCCGACAATCGCCAGAGAAACCGTGCAGGAAAACCAGCCAGGGAAATCCCGTCTGGCCCTCTTTCGCCTGCGCATACAGGATCATAGATGACTTACCTGCGCCAGCAGTTGCTGCAAGGTTTGCGCCCCGTCAGTTTCATTCACCACCAGCTCAATCACCGTGGCCGCAGGAGTACGCCAGGCGTTAGTCAACGCGCTCTCCAGCTGCTCCCAGTTTTCCGGGCGCTGGTATTTAAGGTTAAACATGGCGGCAGCATGCTCGAAATGTACGTTCTGCGGCATCAGATAGAACCGTTCGCGTTCGCTGGCTGGCGTCGGCAGCAGAGAAAAAATCTGTCCGCCGTTATTGTTGACCACTATCAGGACAAACGGTGCAGAAACCTGGCGCAATAACGCCAGCGCATTCAGGTCATACAATGCAGATAAATCGCCAACAATCGCCAGCGTCGATTTCGCGCTGGCACGCTGTACACCTGCTGCCGTTGACAGCAGGCCGTCAATACCGCTCGCGCCACGGTTGCTATAGACCGGGTAACCAGCCGGAAGCTGCGACAGCGCATCAATCAGGCGTACCACCAGACTGTTACCCACGAACAGCTGCCCCTGCTCCGGCAAGTATTCGCGAATACGGTGGGCTAATTGCGCTTCACCAAACGCCTCACGACGGGCTTCTACCGCCTGCCAGGCCAGTTGCGCCAGACGAGGGATTTCCACGTACCAGGGCTGACGTTTCTCCGCCGGATGCAGCTCCAGCCAGTCGCCAACTTTCGCCACCAGCCTGCGGCCACGATGGTGAGCCGGATCGAGGCGGCCTTCGATATTATCGACAATCCAGTATTCCTGCGGATCGCAACTGACCTGCCATTGCAGGAGTCGTTTTCCGGTCAGGCTGCTGCCAAGCTGCACCACAATCTGCGCCTGCTGTAACTCAGCTACCGCTTTCGCATTTCCCAGCCACAGGTCGGCGCACGGCAGCGGTTGTCCGGTTTGCGACAGAACATCACCAATCAGCGGCCAGCCTAACGTCTGCGCCCACTGCGCAACTTTCTTACCTTCTTCAGCGCTCATGCGGCCCGCAATGACTACGCCGCGTTTTTGTCGCCAGAAAAACCAGTCGCGCTGTTTGTCGCTTTCCAGCCGACGCGCTTCTCGCAGCCAGGGTTTATCGTCCTGCCACCAGTCGCCGAGGCGCTGCTGCCAGGCAATCCCCGTTTCGTCCATATCGCCATACAGCGGTTCCGCAAACGGGCAATTGATATGAACCGCCCCGCTATGCAGGGTTGCTAACGCATTATCAATAGTGGACACCAGCCAGCTTGCCGGAATGTCCTGAGTCGGACGCGGTAAAGAGAGCGTTTGCGATGGATGCGAGGCAAACATTCCGGCCTGACGAATCGCCTGGTTCGCGCCACAGTCGATAAGCTCTGGCGGTCGGTCTGCCGTAAGTAAAATTAGTTTTTCACCGGTCAGGCCCGCTTCAATCAACGCGGGATATAAATTCGCCACCGCGGTACCGGACGTCACAATCACTGCGACAGGCTGACGGCTAACTTTTGCCAGACCTAAGGCCAGATGACCAAGACCACGCTCGTCAAAATGGGTGTGGTGGATGAATGCGGGGTTTTCCGCTGCCGCCAGCGTCAACGGTGTAGAACGAGAGCCAGGGGCAATGCAGACATGCCTGACGCCGTGGCGAGTGAGTGCTTCCAGAATGACCGCCGCCCAGCGTCGGTTAAATGCGCTTACTGACATGAGATTGTCCGGTATCAATATTGCGACACAGTATAAAGAATCGAATAAATGGATTTTTGATATGAGTCGGTAATGTGTGACTCATTAGGCTTCCATCTGTAATAAAGTACGTAAACCCGCCGCTTTGTTGTCTATTTCTTGCCATTCCTGCTCAGGATCTGAACCACGTACGATCCCTGCCCCGGCATACAGGCGCACCACGTTTGCGCTAATTTTCGCCGAACGTAGTGACACGCAAAACTCACTTTGGCGCCGTGAAAGATAACCCGCAGAACCGGCATACCACTCACGTTCAAAGGGTTCATTTTGTTGGATGAATTCACGCGCCAGCTCTCGCGGAATACCGGCGACAGCCGCCGTGGGCTGGAGTTGCATCAGGCAAAGCGTATCGTCGGCCTGATTCAGTTCCGTCCAGATGCAACGGCGCAGGTGCTGCACTTTACGCAGCCTGAGCACCTGTGGCGGCAGCACGTCGAGAGTTTGCGTACAGCCTTGCAGGCGCTGGCAAATATCTTCAACCACCAGCATATTCTCACGCTGGTTTTTATCATCTTTCATTAGCCATTCACCCAACTGCCAGGCCCGATGATCCTCTGGATGATTGGCCACGGTTCCGGCCAGCGCCTCGGTGCGTAACGCCGTATCACGTCGACGCCACAGGCGTTCTGGCGACGATCCAAGAAATGCACACTCTGCCGAAAAGGCCATAAAGAAATGGTAGCAGTTCAGGTTTAAGCGACGGCTGGAAGCCATCACGGCCGCGGCATTAACCGACTGAGAAAACTGTAAGTCGGTCGCCCGTGCCAGCACAACCTTATCGAGGTCTTCTCCTGCGATTGTTTGCGTGGCGAGTTTTATCAGATTTGTCCAGCCAGCTTTATCCGGCCAGTTCTGTTCTCCCGTCAAATTCAAGCGCAATGCAGGAAGCGGTTTTACAGGAGCAAGCGATGAGATAAAGGCAATCGCATGTGCAGCGTCTTCACGTAGCGACACGTCGCTATAGAGATGTAAGCGTAAGCTCGCCACTCCGGCGCAACGTCGCCACTCCAGCCGCGGCAGCAGCAAATTGCCACGCTGTGGCTCAAAGGCATTCAGGCCCCAGATGCGCAGGTCGGGATGGTTATCATGCTGACGTAAAAACTGCTGAGCTGATTCCAGTGAGGAAAATGCGGCGACGGCTCCCAGTACGGCGGCCTCTTCGTCGCCGTTACGCTGCTGCCAGTAAAACTGGGGCCAGACGGGTTGACTGGCCAGCCATCCTAAAGCGTCAAACGCATCATTCAGTGGGAAAGGTATATCGTAAATACGAATTCCAGGTGCTGCTGGCATCTCTTGCGATAAATGACGCATCAGACTTTCCAGCGCAGTAGTGATTGAATGCACGCGGACCTCTCCCTGTTAAAAACCTCACATTATACGGGGTACTGAGCAGAAAAAGCAGTACCCCCAGTTAGGGAGTACGTACAAATGCGATGACAGAACGGAATTTATCGCCGTGCTAACAATAATCCCATCACTAAACCGACTGTGGCGCCAACGCCAATCCCGCGCCAGGGTTTTTCGTGCACATAATCATCCGCCCGACAAACAGCTTTTTTCGCACGGTAATAGTAGCTGTCAGAAGCATGGCTGACGCGATTTCTCACCTCTTCTAACGCCCGTTCTGCCCGCGCTTTTAACTCAAGGTATTTTTGATCTGCTGGGTCGCCAGAAGAACGCAGCACCTCTTCCAGCGTTTCACTTAATAATTCCAGATCATCATCGATACGTGATTCATAAGAATGAAAAGACATTATATTCTCCCTTTCAATTGACGTACCCGCTAACTATAGACAACCTGGACTATTTGTGCCTGTTTACGCCTGATGTGCTTCCCGCGCCATTCCAACGTGTGGAATACCGTCTTCGTCATAGATATCCGTTACCGGAACAAAGCCAAAGCGCGCATAGAACGATTGCAGATGCGCCTGCGCGCCCAGATATAACGCCTTGTGTGGCCAGTGTTGCGCGCAGGATGCCAGCGTCTGGGCCATCAGCTGTTGCCCCAGTTTTTCACCGCGCAGCGCTTCGTTTACAATTACCCGACCAATCACCACCGGCTCCAGCTCGTCATCGCTTTTCAGAATCCTCGCATACGCCACCAGCTCATCGTTATGCCAGCCCAGAATATGGCGATTCTCTCCAACCAGGTCATCGCCATCCACATCCTGGTACGGACACTGTTGTTCAACTACAAACACCGCGCATCGCAACTGAAGTAGTGCGTACAGTTGTTGGGTACTCAGCTTTGCATGGTGGAGATCTTGCCAGTGAATCATTGTCTGCCCCTATGTTGTGATAACCTGAACACCCTGCCTTATTGATGGCGAAAAGTGTAACGCGAAGATGGAATTACTATTTTTAGGCACGTCAGCGGGAGTCCCCACTCGCTCACGCAATGTAACGGCAATTTTACTGAATCTGCAACACCCGACTCAGGCGGGGCTGTGGCTTTTTGATTGTGGTGAAGGGACGCAGCATCAAATGCTCACCACCCCTTTCAATCCAGGAAAACTCGATCGTATTTTTATCAGCCATCTGCACGGCGATCACCTGTTTGGTTTACCGGGACTACTGTGCAGTCGCTCAATGGCCGGCAATGTCCAGCCTCTGACGCTTTACGGGCCAAAAGGGTTGCGAGAGTTTACCGAAACCGCATTACGTCTGAGCGGCTCCTGGACCGATTATCCGATGGAAATTGTGGAAATCACCGCAGGTGAGATTGTCGATGACGGCCTGCGTAAAGTCACGGCGTACCCGCTGGCGCATCCGCTGGAGTGCTACGGTTTTCGCATTCAAGAGCATGACAAACCCGGTGCGCTTGACGCTAGCGCCCTGAAGGCGGCAGGTGTTAAAGCGGGCCCGTGGTTTCAGGATTTGAAAGCCGGGAAAACTATCGTGCTGGAGGATGGACGTACGATCCACGGCGCCGACTTCCTCGCCCCGGCCACCAGGGGAAAATCAGTCGCTATTTTCGGTGACACAGGACCCTGCGCGTCCGCCATTGAACTGGCTCGAGGTGTAGATGTCATGGTACACGAAACCACGCTGGATGCCTCAATGGAGGAGAAAGCGAACAGTCGCGGGCACAGCTCAACCCGACAAGCCGCACAGCTGGCGCTGGATGCCGGAGTGGGACGCCTGATCATGACCCACGTTAGCTCACGCTATGATGAAAAAGGCTGTCAGCGTTTGCTTGAAGAGTGCAAAGCGATTTTTCCAGACACGGAACTGGCTCACGATTTCGCCATTTTCAGCGTTTAACGCTTTATTTTTCCGCCTCAGTGCCGATAACAGTGGAAAGGCTGGCTTTCACACTGAGGACAGGATGAACAATTTCCAGAAAGATATTGATGACAGGACAAACCTAACCCTGTCTAACCGTTTTGAACTGCTGCTATTTCGCCTCGGCAAATCTGTTGAGGAGCAGAAATCAGAGCTATTTGGCATCAACGTATTCAAGCTGCGTGAAATCGTGCCGATGCCGACCTTTACACGTCCGGCTGGTATGAAGGCCCCGCTGCTGGGTATGGTTAATATTCGCGATCAGGTGATCCCGGTGATTGACCTGCCCGCCGTCGCGGGCTGTAAACCAGAGACCGGACTCAACATCCTGTTGATCACAGAATATGCCCGCAGCGTCCAGGCGTTTGCGGTGGAGTCAGTGGAAAACATTATGCGCCTGGACTGGCAACAGGTGCATACCGCCGAGAAAGCCGTCAATGGTCGCTATATCACCAGTATCGCTTGCCTGGACGACAACAAAGAGACCAACAACCTGGCGCTGGTGCTCGACGTTGAGCAGATCTTGTACGACATCGTACCGGCGAACCACGACCTGCGCGCAACCGATCTGAAAACCAATAAATTCAACATCACGCCGGGTGCGGTGGCGATTGTGGCAGATGATTCAAAAGTGGCCCGCGCAATGCTGGAAAAAGGGCTTAACGCCATGGAAATCCCGCATCTGATGCCTGTAACGGGCCAGGATGCGTGGGAAAAAATACAGCAGCTTTCCGCAGAAGCACTGGCGGAGGGCAAGCCTATTAGCGAGAAGATCGCCCTGGTACTCACCGATCTCGAAATGCCGGAGATGGACGGTTTTACGCTTACCCGCAAAATAAAAACCGACGAACGCCTGAAGAAGATCCCGGTCGTTATCCACTCTTCGCTTTCCGGTAGTGCGAACGAAGATCATGTTCGCCGAGTAAAAGCGGATGGCTACGTGGCCAAATTCGAAGTCAATGAGCTTTCTTCAGTGATCCAGGAAGTGATGGATCGCACAGCAAAAGGCATCAGCGGTCCGCTGGTGAGCCGTCAGCTATTGAACTGACCGTATTTCACGCATAAAAAAACCCGCCGAGGCGGGTTTTTTCGTTACTGCATGTAGCCTTACATCAGCGGAGTCGCTAACTGCACAATGCTGATCAGCGGTTGCGGGTAAATACCCAGCACCAGTACCAGCAGGGCAGAAATCAGCACCACGATACCGCCCGCGCTGTACTGCCAGTTGGATGGCGCATCGCGGTTCAGCTGTTGCGGTGCGCTCAGGTACAGGCTCACGGCAACACGCAGGTAGTAGTACAAACCAATCGCCGAACCGACCACCACAGCGGCAACCAGCCACCACAGGTTAGCCTGCACACCGACAGCCAGTACGTAGAACTTACCGATAAAGCCCAGCGTCATCGGGATACCGGCCAGAGACAGCATCATTACCGTCATCACTGCCGCGAGGATCGGACGATGCCAGAACAAACCACGGTAGGAGAACAGAGAGTCCGCATCCGGGCCGCGGTACGGGCTGGACATCAGGCTGACCACACCGAACGCGCCGAGGCTGCTGAACAGGTAACCGGCCAGGTAAACGCCAACCGCTTCCATCGACATCTCGCCGCTCTGCAGAGCAATCAGCGCCACCAGCAGGTAGCCGAGATGAGAGATAGAAGAGTAACCGAGCAGACGTTTAATATTGGTCTGGCTCAGCGCCATCAAGTTACCGAAGATGATGGAAGCAAAGGCAATCACGCCCAGTACAATACGTACCGCTTCGCTATCCCCTACCGGTGCGTACAGGAACAGACGCATCACCACGCCGAAGATAGCGATTTTGCTCGCCGTCGCCAGGAAGGTGGAAACCGGAGCCGGAGCGCCCTGGTAAACGTCTGGCGTCCACAGGTGGAACGGAACCAGCGAAAGTTTAAAGCCGAGGCCAACAATCATCAGACCGAAGCCCGCCAGCAGCAGCGGTTCGTGCAGCATGCCGTCGCCGAGGCTCTTACCGAGCGCAACAAACGACAGATTGCCAGACTGCGCGTACACCAGCGCCATACCGAACAGCAGGAAGGAAGACGCTGCGGCAGACAGAATGGTGTATTTGATACTGGCTTCCAGCGAACGTTTCTGACGGAACGCATAGCCAACCAGACCAAACAGCGGCAGAGAGATCAGCTCAATACCAAGGAACAGCGCCGCCAGATGGTTAGCATTAGCCAGCAGAATACCGCCGAGTGCGGCAATCAGCACCAACAGGTAGAACTCTTCCCGGTTGTCATCGTAGCCTTCCAGCCACGGGTAAGCGAAGGTACAGGTGGCAAGACTCGCCAGCAGCACCAGTCCGGTGTAGAGCATGGCGAAACCGTCAACCCGCATCAGCGGGGTGACGTCCATGGCGCCCGCCTGGCCAACAAACCAGAGCGAAACCAGCGCGGCGTTAAGCCCAATGACCGATAACGTGGCATTGAGGAAGTGATTGCGTCGCCACGCAATGGAGAGCATCACAACCACCACCGTCAAGCCGACGATCAGCAGCGGTAGCAGCGCAATCAGGTGTTGTGGAGTTATTGTCATGGCGATTTACGGCCTTGTAGTAGTAACGGAATTAACAAACCACTGCTGGATGTTGCTCATCGCAGAATGCGAGGTATCCAGAATCGGCTGCGGATAGAAGCCAAGCAGTACCAGAAGCACGACCAGCAACAGGATGATAAACAGCTCACGCAGCGACATCCCTGGCAGTTCAACACTGGCAATCTGGCTCTTCGCTTTACCGAAGTAAGCGCGATGCAACATCGCCAGCGAGTAAACAGAGGCAAACACCAGACCAAAGGTCGAGATCACGGTAATGACCGGAACCACCTGGTAGCTGCCGAACAGGATCATGAATTCGCCAACGAAGTTACCTGTACCCGGCATACCCAGCGTACACACGGCGAAGAACATTGACAGCGCAGGCAACCATTTCATTTTGCCCCACAGGCCGCCCATCATACGCATATCACGCGTGTGCAGACGTTCGTACAGCTGACCACACAGAATGAACAGACCGGCTGCGGACAGACCGTGCGCGATCATCTGAATAACCGCACCCTGGTAAGCCAGCTGGCTGCCGGTGTAGATAGCAATCAGTACGAAGCCCATGTGCGATACGGAGGTGTAAGCAATCAGGCGTTTGATATCGTACTGATTAAAGGCCATCCACGCGCCGTAGAAGATACCGATAACACCCAGCCACATTGCGATAGGTGCAAACTCCGCCGACGCGTTCGGGAACAGCGGCAGAGAGAAGCGCAGTAGACCGTAAGCCGCGGTTTTCAGCAAGATCCCCGCCAGGTCAACAGAACCTGCGGTCGGCGCCTGGGAGTGCGCATCCGGCAACCAGCCGTGCAGCGGAACCACCGGCATTTTCACCGCGAAGGCGATGAAGAAGCCCAGCATCAGCAGATATTCCACACCGTGGGACATCGGGGTATTCAGCAACTCTTCATAGTTGAAGGTCCACACACCGGTCGCTTTATAGTGCACAAACACCAGCGCCAGGATGGCAATCAACATCACCAGACCACTCGCCTGGGTATAAATGAAGAACTTGGTCGCCGCCGTGATACGCGTTTTACCGTCAGAGGCTTTATGCCCCCACAACGCGATCAGGAAGTACATCGGCACCAGCATCATTTCCCAGAAGAAGAAGAACAGGAACATGTCGATGGCAAGGAACACGCCGATCACGCCGCCTAAGATCCACATCAGGTTCAGATGGAAGAAGCCCTGGTATTTTTCGATTTCATTCCAGGAGCAAAGTACCGCCAGAACACCGAGCAGACCGGTCAGCACTACCATCAGCAGCGACAGACCATCGATAGCCAGATGAATAGAGATGCCAAAACGTGGGATCCACGGCAGGACAAACTCAGACTGCCACTGCGGAATGCCAGCGGATTGCGTCAGTGAATAGCCGCCCTGCAACCACAGTTGCAGGCCAAGCGCCAGCGTCAATCCCATGGTAATCAGCGCGATCCAGCGCGGCACCTTCACGCCAAAGCGTTCGGTCTGCCAGCACAGGAAGCCACCGATAAAGGGAATTAATATTAGCCAGGGTAGTAACATGGCGATCTTTATTCCTTGTTAAAGTCCCATCAGGACCTGATTTTCAACGAATTCTCAAACAGAAAATTCACTTCGGATTGCGGCTTTTTTTGCCCGGTGGCGCGAACGCTTACCGGGCCTACAGATTCCCGTAGGTCGGATAAGCGCGAGCGCCATCCGACATCAATCCCACAATCCTCAAACTCAACGCAGTACCATCAACAGTGCCAGCACAACGACGGCGCCGATGCTCATTGATGCGACATACCAGCGCAGATAACCGTTCTCGCTCAACAACAGGCCTTTACCTGCAAAGCGGGAAAGGATCGCCGGAATGTTCATCATTGAGTTGAGCGGATCGCGTTTCAGCAACCAGGCAACACCCAGGAACGGCTTGACGAACACTTTGTCATACAGCCAGTCGAAGCCCCAGGCGTTATACCACCAGGTACCCAGCAGGCGGCCCGGCGCACTGTTGGCAATCGATGTCACAAGCTGGCGTTTACCCAGCCACAGCCATGCTGCGATCAGGATGCCCGCAATCGCTACGATACCGGAGGTAATTTCCAGCGTCATGACGCGACCATGCTCAAGCTCGGTCGTCGCAGGCAGTACACCCTGCAGCGGCGGCACAATCAGCGCGCCAACGAAGGTGGACAGGATCATCAGCACAATCAGCGGCAGATGATGGGTAATCCCCTTCCCTGCATGAGCGTGAATTTGTTCTTTACCGTGGAACACGATGAAAATCATACGGAAGGTATACAGAGAGGTCATGAACGCACCGACCAGACCTGCGACCATCAGATTAATATGACCATTCGCCATTGCACCGGCCAGAATCTCATCCTTACTGAAGAAGCCAGCGGTAATCAGCGGCAGAGCCGACAGCGCCGCGCCACCGATCAGGAAGCAGAGATACACCAGCGGAATTGACTTACGCAGTCCGCCCATCTTGAAGATGTTCTGTTCGTGGTGGCAAGCCAGGATAACCGAGCCGGATGCCAGGAACAGCAGCGCTTTAAAGAAGGCGTGCGTCATCAGGTGGAAAATCGCCGCATCCCACGCCTGTACACCGAGAGCCAGGAACATATAACCAATCTGGCTCATGGTGGAGTACGCAAGAACGCGTTTGATGTCGGTCTGTACCAGCGCAGCAAAACCCGCCAGCACCAGAGTGATGGCACCGATAATCCCCACCAGGTGCAGGATTTCTGGGGTCATCAGGAACAGGCCGTGCGTACGTGCAATCAGGTAGACACCGGCAGTAACCATCGTCGCAGCGTGGATAAGCGCAGAGACAGGCGTCGGGCCGGCCATCGCATCAGCAAGCCATGTTTGCAACGGCAACTGCGCAGATTTACCGACCGCACCGCCCAGCAGCATCAGGGTTGCCCACATCAGCATGTTGTTACCATCTGCAAAGTGCGCAGGCGCCAGTTCCACCATTTCGCGGAAGTTCAGCGTGCCCAGCTCGTTGTAGAGGATGAACAGCGCGAACGCCAGGAATACGTCACCAACACGGGTTACCACGAAGGCTTTCATTGCCGCAGCGCCATTCTTCGGATCGGTATAGTAGAAACCAATCAGCAGATAGGAGCACAGGCCCACGCCTTCCCAGCCGAGGTACATCAGCAGCAGGTTATCCGCCAGCACCAGAACCACCATGCTGGCGATAAACAGGTTGGTGTAGGCGAAGAAACGAGAATAGCCCTCTTCTCCGCGCATATACCAGGAGGCGAACATGTGGATCAGGAAACCAACGCCGGTCACCACGGAGAGCATGGTCAGCGACAGGCCATCCAGCACCAGGTTAAAACCGATGTTGAAGTCGCCGACTGACATCCAGGTCCACAGCGGCTGGCTGTAAGCCTGCTGGCCATTGGCAAAGAAATCAACGCCAACAAACGCAGTCACCAGAGCGGCCAGACCGATCGACCCGACACCCACGGTAGCGGACAGATTTTCTGACCAACGACCACGGGAAAACGCCAGTAATACAAAGCCAATAAATGGCAGAATAATGGTTAAGGCAAGCATGTTCATCCACGCATCTCACTTACTGAATCGATGTTCAGGTTCTGGCGACGGCGATGAAGTTGCAGCAACAGCGCAAGTCCAATGCTCGCTTCCGCAGCCGCAAGGCTGATGGCGAGAATGTACATCACCTGACCATCGGTCTGGCCCCAGTAGCTTCCGGCGACCACAAAGGCCAGCGCGGAGGCGTTAATCATGATTTCCAGCCCGATCAGCATAAACAGCAGATTGCGGCGGATAACCAGACCAGTCAAACCCAGGACGAATAAAATCGCAGCGAGGATCAGTCCATGTTGTAAGGGGATCATGCGTGCTCCTCCGTTTTTCTTTTCGCGCGGTCATCAGTGCGATTGCTCAGCACTTCACCTGAACGCTCTTCGCGCCCCACGTGGAAGGCCACAACCAGGCCCGCCAGCAGCAGCATCGAAGCCAGTTCGACCGCCAGTACATACGGTCCGAACAGGGAAATACCGACTGCTTTCGCGCTAATTGGCGTCCCGTCGATGCCCTGATCGTTTACGCCCAGAATCGCGTAAACAATGACCACCAGCATGATGGCCGACAGAATCGCCGGACCAATCCACACCTGAGGTTTCAGCCACTGGCGTTCCTGTTCAATTTCAGAACCACCGAGGTTTAGCATCATTACCACGAATACGAACAGCACCATGATAGCGCCCGCGTAGACGATAATTTCCAGTGCACCGGCGAAGTAAGCGCCTAACGAGAAGAACACCCCGGAAATCGCCAGCAGCGAAATAATCAGATACAGCAGTGCGTGTACCGGATTGGTGTGGGTGATCACCCGCAAGGTTGCGAGAATGGCTATCAGGCCACAGATATAAAAAGCGAACTCCATTGCCCCTCTCCTTACGGTAACAGGCTCTTGACGTCGATAGGCTTAGCTTCGTTCTCTGCTTCGCCCTTATCTTTGCCGTCGATTGCCATACCTGCCATCCGGTAGAAGTTATATTCCGGGTATTTGCCCGGACCGGAGATCAGCAGATCCTCTTTCTCGTAAACCAGGTCCTGGCGCTTGTACTCACCCAGCTCGAAATCTGGAGTCAGCTGAATAGCCGTTGTCGGACAGGCTTCTTCGCACAGGCCGCAGAAAATGCAGCGTGAGAAGTTAATGCGGAAAAACTCCGGATACCAGCGGCCATCTTTGGTCTCTGCTTTTTGCAAAGAGATACAGCCTACCGGACACGCTACCGCGCACAGGTTACAGGCAACGCAGCGCTCTTCACCGTCTGGATCACGAGTCAGAACGATACGACCACGAAAACGGGGCGGTAGATAGACCGGCTCTTCCGGGTACATCTGCGTTTCGCGTTTCGCGAACGCATGCAGGCCGATCATCCAGATACTGCGTACCTGGGTGCCGAAACCTACGAACAATTCTTTTAAGGTCATGGTCTTTGTGTCCCTTATTGCGCCTGCCAGAGAATGACAGCCGCCGTTACCAGCAAGTTGACGAGCGTCAGCGGCAGACAGACTTTCCAGCCGAAGGACATTACCTGGTCATAACGAGGACGTGGTAACGACGCACGAATCAAAATGAACATCATCATGAAGAACGCGGTTTTCAGCGCGAACCAGACGAATGGCGGTAAGAACGGGCCATGCCAGCCACCGAAGAACAGGGTAACCATCAGTGCAGAAATGGTGACGATACCGATGTATTCACCCACGAAGAACAGACCGAATTTCATACCGGAATATTCAATGTGGTAACCGTCGGCCAGTTCCTGCTCGGCTTCTGGCTGGTCAAACGGGTGACGGTGACACACCGCCACGCCCGCGATGGCAAAGGTGACAAAACCAAAGAACTGCGGAATAACGTTCCAGATATCAGCCTGGTTGTTGACGATGTCGGTCATGTTAAATGAACCGGCCTGCGCCACCACGCCCATTAGGGAAAGTCCGAGGAACACTTCGTAGCTCAGGGTCTGCGCAGACGCACGCATCGCACCGAGCAGGGAGTATTTGTTGTTACTGGACCAGCCGGCGAACAGCACCGCGTATACCGCGAGGCCCGCCATCATCAGGAAGAACAGGATCCCGATGTTCAGGTCAGCAACCACCCAGTTCGGACTCACTGGCACGATGGCGAAAGCCAGCAGCAGCGAGGTGAAGGCGATCATCGGTGCCAGGGTAAAGATGACGCGATCCGAGAATTTCGGGATCCAGTCTTCTTTAAAGAACATCTTGATCATGTCCGCAACCAGCTGGAGCGAACCGCCCCAGCCAACACGGTTCGGTCCGTAACGGTTCTGGAACAGACCCAGCAGACGACGTTCGCCAAAGCTCATGAATGCCCCGCAGGTGACCACCACCAGCAGGATCACCACAGCTTTGAGAATGCTCAGCAGGATCTCAATCAGATCGGGTGTAATCCAACTCATTGTTGTGCCTCCTGCAGATCCTCAAGACGCGCACCTGCCAGAACCGGCGCGATGCCAGGCATGCCCATCGGTAAACCAACCTGCCCTGCCGTTAATCCTTCAGCGATTTCAACCGGCAGCGTAACCGTGTTGCCATCGTAGCTGAAAGAAACGCGCGTACCGGCATTAACACCCAACTTCGCGGCATCAGCCGGGTTGAGTTTGATGTACGGCTGCGGCATACGGGTCTGGAAGACCGGCGCACGCTGGGACATTTCGTCACTGCCAAACAGGTGATAGTAAGGCGCGATACGCCACTGACCATCCTGAGCCTGGAAGCTCGCCGGAACGGTAGTGAAGTAATCCATACCATCCGCAGAAGCTTCGATCAGGCGCACGCCCGGATCGCCATGACGCAGTTTACCGCCCACTTCATCCTGGAACTTGTTCCACGCCTGTGGGGAGTTCCAGCCCGGAGCCCAGGCAAACGGAATTTGTGAACGCGGTGCAGACGGCTGGTTGTTCCCTTCCATAGAGAAAGCGAACATAGTGTCTTTGTCCTGCGGTTGACGCGGTTCGTGTACGCTGATGTTGGCGCGCATTGCGGTACGCCCACTGTAGCGGTGCGGTTCACGCGCCAGCTTCTGTCCACGGATACGGAAGCTTGCGTCCGGCGCGGCATCTTTAATGCCCGCCAGCTGCGGCAACTTCTCAACAACCGCGTCGATAACGTGGTCGAGCTGCGTCCAGTCCACTTCACGGCTCTGCACGGTGCTGTGCAGCGAGTGCAGCCAGCGCCAGCTTTCCAGCATTACGGTGTTGCTGTCGTAGTAGGATGGGTCATAAACCTGGAAGAAACGCTGGGCGCGGCCTTCGTTGTTAATCACCGTACCATCGCTTTCGGCGAAGCTTGCAGCGGAAAGCACCAGATGGGCGTTTTCCATAATTGCCGTACGCTGATGGTCAACGACCAGTACCAGCGGCGCTTTCGCCAGCGCGGCATCAACGCGAGCGGCTGAAGCATGGCGATGCAGGTCATTTTCCAGCACCACAACAGCGTCAGCGCGGCCTGTTTCCAGCTCGGTCAGCGCATCGTCAAGGGAACCACCGCCAATCATGCCGAGGCCCATGCTGTTAACCGAGCGAGCAATCATAGTGATGCCGACGTCTGCGCCACGGCCTTTCAGCGCCTTCGCCACGTTGGCAGCCGCCTGAATCACTTCGGCGCTACCGGCGTTGGTGCCAGAAATAATCAGTGGTTTCTTCGCCCCGGCTAGTGCCTGAACGATAACGTCAATTTTGTTCTGCAGGTCACGGTCGATACCGTCAACCGCCGGCGCGTTGTTATCCAGCGCGTGGGCGATAGCGAAACCTAAACGCGCCTGATCTTCAACCGGTGCGCGATAGGTCCAAGCGGCGATATCGTCCAGACGGGTGTTATCGACGTTGGTAACGAATAGCGGATGCTTAGCACGCTGGCCGATATTAAGGATTGCTGCGATCTGCCAGTCAGCCACTTTCTGTGCCGCCGCCATTTCACGCGCTTTACCTTTCACCGCCTGACGCACCGCCAGCGCAACGCGTGCGCCGGTCTGGGTGACATCTTCGCCCAGCACCAGAACCGCATCATAAGATTCGATTTCGCGCAGAGCCGGAGTATGAATCCCGCCGTCACGCAGTACGCTCAGCGCCAGTTGCAGACGATCCAGTTCGCCCTGAGCGATACCGGTATAGAAGTTATCCGCACCGACCAGTTCACGCAGCGCGAAGTTACTTTCAACGCTGGCGCGCGGGGAGCCGATACCAATCACTTTCTTCGACTGACGCAGAATATCTGCCGCACCCTGCATCGCCTGCTCGGCGTTCAGCGTGATCAGGTCATCGCCACGACGCTGTACCGGCTGACGCGGACGGTCTTTCAGGTTCACGTAACCATAGCCGAAACGACCACGGTCGCAGAGGAAGTAGTGGTTAACGGTACCGTTATAACGGTTTTCGATACGACGCAGTTCACCGTAGCGCTCGCCCGGGCTGGTGTTACAGCCAATGGAACACTGCTGGCAGATGCTCGGCGCAAACTGCATGTCCCATTTACGGTTATAACGCTCGGAGTGCGTTTTATCGGTGAAGACGCCGGTTGGACAAATTTCAACCAGGTTGCCAGAGAATTCGCTTTCGAGCGTACCGTCTTCCGGACGACCGAAGTAGACGTTGTCATGTGCGCCATACACGCCCAGATCCGCACCATCGGCGTAATCTTTGTAGTAACGTACACAGCGATAGCAGGCGATGCAGCGGTTCATTTCGTGAGAGATGAACGGCCCCAGGTCCTGGTTACGGTGAGTACGCTTCGTGAAGCGGTAGCGACGGAAGCTGTGACCGGTCATGACGGTCATATCCTGCAGGTGGCAGTTGCCGCCCTCTTCACAGACCGGACAGTCGTGCGGGTGGTTAGTCATCAACCACTCCACGACGCTTTCGCGGAACTGCTTCGCTTCTTCGTCATCAATAGAAATAAAGGTGCCTTCGGTGGCCGGTGTCATACAAGACATCACCAGGCGACCACGCGTGTCTTCCGCGTTCTGATATTGCTTCACCGCACACTGGCGGCAAGCACCGACGCTTCCCAGCGCCGGGTGCCAGCAAAAGTACGGAATATCAAGGCCAAGAGACAGACAAGCTTCCAGCAGGTTGTCCGCTCCGTTGACCTCATATTCTTTGCCGTCTACATGAATCGTAGCCATAGTCAGCATGCTTCCAGTTGGCTCGGTCGTAACCGAGCGTTAATCGAATTTCTTATCGCGACACAGGGCTAACCCTGTGATCACCAGCGCTCTTTCAGCAGGTTCGGCTGAATACCACCAATAGCGTGGGTATTGCTGAAGGTCTGCTTGATGCCAGCTTCGAATTCTTCGCGGAAATATTTAATGGCGCTCTGCAGCGGTTCCACTGCACCCGGTGCGTGTGCACAGAAGGTTTTACCCGGGCCGAGGAAACGACACAGTTGCTCAAGTGTCTCGATATCCCCAGGCTGGCCTTCGCCACGCTCAAGCGCGCGCAGAATTTTCACACTCCACGGCAGACCATCACGGCACGGCGTACACCAGCCACAGGACTCGCGGGCAAAGAACTCTTCGAGGTTACGCACCAGAGGAACCATGCCAATCTCGTGATCGACAGCCATTGCCAGTGCGGTGCCCAGACGGCTACCTGCTTTACCAATGCTTTCGAATTCCATCGGCAGATCGAGGTGTGCTTCGGTCAGGAAGTCAGTCCCCGCGCCGCCAGGTTGCCAGGCTTTGAACTTCAGGCCATCGCGCATGCCGCCCGCGTAATCTTCGAGGATCTCACGCGCGGTAGTACCGAAAGGTAGTTCCCACAGGCCAGGGTTCTTCACACGACCGGAGAAGCCCATCAGCTTGGTGCCCGCGTCTTTGCTCTTCGAAATGTTCTGGTACCACTCCACGCCGTTCGCGAGGATAGCCGGTACGTTACACAGGGTTTCGACGTTGTTTACGCAGGTCGGCTTACCCCATGCGCCAGAGCTTGCCGGGAACGGCGGCTTGGAGCGTGGGTTAGCACGGCGACCTTCGAGGGAGTTGATCAGCGCGGTTTCTTCACCGCAGATGTAACGCCCTGCCCCAGTGTGGACAAACAGTTCGAAGTCGAAACCGGTGCCCATAATGTTTTTGCCTAGCAGACCGGCTTCGGTCGCTTCGGCGATAGCGCGACGCAGATGCACGGCTGCTTCGATATATTCACCGCGCAGGAAGATGTAACCACGGTACGCTTTCAGCGCAAACGCGGAAATCAGCATGCCTTCCACCAGCAGGTGCGGCAGCTGTTCCATCAGCAGACGGTCTTTATAGGTGCCCGGCTCCATTTCATCGGCGTTACACAGCAGGTAACGGATGTTCATGGATTCGTCTTTCGGCATCAGACTCCACTTCAGACCGGTGGAAAAGCCCGCGCCGCCGCGCCCTTTCAGGCCAGCGTCTTTTACCTGATTAACGATTTCGTCCGGTGACAGCCCGGTCAGGGCCTTACGCGCACCTTCGTAGCCGTTCTTGCTACGGTATTCGTCCAGCCAGACCGGCTGTTTGTCATCACGCAGACGCCAGGTCAGCGGATGGGTTTCGGGAGTACGGATAATGTCTTTCATTTATACCGCTCCAGCAGTTCGGGAATGCCTTCCGGGGTCAGATGAGCGTGAGTATCCTCATCGATCATCATGTTTGGCCCTTTGTCGCAGTTCCCCAGGCAACAGGTCGGCAGCAGCGTAAAGCGACCATCAAAAGTCGTCTGCCCCGGCTTGATGTTGAGTTTTTTCTCAAGCGCGGCCTGGATCCCCTGGTAGCCGTTGATATGGCACACCACGCTGTCGCAATAGCGGATCACGTGGCGACCTACCGGCTGGCGGAAGATCTGGCTATAAAACGTAGCAACACCTTCTACGTCGCTTGCCGGAATACCCAGCACATCAGCGATCGCATAGATCGCCCCATCCGGCACCCAGCCACGCTGTTTCTGAACGATTTTCAGCGCTTCAATGGACGCCGCACGCGGGTCTTCGTAGTGGTGCTTCTCGTGCTCAATCGCTTCACGCTCAGCCGCACTCAGCTCAAAAGCCTCGGTTTGTGGTTGTTGATTCTCGTGCATAATTAGCGGTCCACATCTGACATAACAAAATCGATACTACCCAGATGGACGATTAGGTCGGACACCAGGCTGCCACGTACCGCTACCGGGATCTGCTGCAGGTGCGCATAGCTCGGGGTACGGATACGGGTACGGTAACTCATGGTGCTGCCATCGCTGGTCAGGTAGTAACTGTTGATACCCTTGGTCGCTTCCACCATCTGGAAGGACTCGTTTGCCGGCATAACCGGACCCCACGAAACCTGCAGGAAGTGGGTGATAAGGGTTTCGATATGTTGCAGCGTGCGCTCTTTCGGTGGCGGCGTCGTCAGCGGGTGATCCGCTTTGAACGGGCCTTCCGGCATGTTATTGAGGCACTGCTCAAGGATGCGCAGACTCTGGCGCAGCTCTTCAACTTTTAGCATCACGCGGGTATAGCAGTCGGACACACCGCCGCCAACCGGGACTTCAAAGTCAAAGTTTTCATAGCCAGAGTACGGACGCGCTTTACGCACGTCGAAATCAATACCGGTCGCACGCAGCGCAGCACCGGTACAACCCCAGTCCAGCGCTTCTTTCTTACCGTAAGCGGCAACACCCTGCGAACGGCCTTTCAGGATGGTGTTACGCAGCGCGGCTTTCTCGTAAGAATCCAGACGTTTTGGCATCCAGTCGAGGAAATCACGCAGCAGTTTGTCCCAACCGCGCGGCAGATCGTGTGCCACACCGCCGATACGGAACCAGGCCGGGTGCATACGGAAACCGGTGATCGCTTCCACGACGTCGTAGATTTTCTGACGGTCGGTAAAGGCGAAGAATACCGGGGTCATCGCGCCGACGTCCTGAATGAACGTGGAGATGTACAGCAGGTGGCTGTTGATACGGAATAGTTCAGACAGCATGACACGAATCACGTTGACGCGATCCGGCGTGGTGATGCCTGCCAGTTTCTCAACCGCCAGTACGTAAGGCATTTCGTTAACGCAGCCGCCGAGGTACTCGATACGGTCGGTGTACGGAATGTAGCTGTGCCAGGACTGACGTTCGCCCATCTTTTCAGCGCCACGGTGGTGGTAACCGATGTCAGGTACGCAGTCGACGATTTCTTCGCCATCAAGCTGCAGCACAATACGGAACGCACCGTGGGAAGACGGGTGGTTAGGACCGAGGTTGAGGAACATGAAGTCCTCATTTTCGGTGCTACGCTTCATGCCCCAATCTTCAGGTTTGAAGGTCAGCGCTTCCATTTCCAGATCCTGTTTGGCTTTAGTCAGCTCAAACGGGTCGAATTCGGTTGCACGCGCCGGGTAGTCTTTACGCAGCGGATGACCTTCCCAGGTATGCGGCATCAGCAGACGCGTCAGGTGCGGGTGACCTTCGATATCGATGCCAAACATTTCCCAGGTTTCACGCTCATACCAGTTGGCGTTCGGGAACAGTTTGGTGAAAGTCGGTACGCGCAGATCGTTTTCAGACAAAGCCACCTTGAGCATGATATCGCGATTGCGTTCAATGGAGATCAGGTGATAGAAAACGGAAAAATCCGCGGCGGGTAACCCTTCGCGGTGCGTACGCAGACGTTCGTCCATGCCGTGTAAGTCAAACAGCATGACGTAAGGTTTCGGCAGTCTCTTTAAGAAATCGCCAACTTCCAGTAATTGTTCACGCTTGACCCAAACAACGGGTACCCCGGTGCGAGTCGCCTGAACGGTAAAGGCATCCGGCCCAAAACGGTTGCGCAGTTCGCCAATGACCGGGTCATCAAGGTGATCCCGTGTTTGCCATGCGGCGTCTTGCGCGGTTAAGTCGGTCATATTGTTCACCATTGCAAATGGTCCGTGGTGGTCGGCAGTGCTTCGCGCTATTTATGTAGTGATAAGCGAAGGAAGTGCTGCTGCCGACAGGCGCAAATTAAATCTCGTCTGGTGTACGAAGATTCGTTACAGCAATACGTTCGCCGCGTTTACGCTCGCGTTCTGACTGCATATTGGCGCGATAAACGCCCTGATCGCCAACCACCCAGGAGAGCGGACGGCGTTCTTTGCCAATGGAATCTTGCAGCAGCATCAGAGCCTGCATATACGCTTCTGGGCGCGGCGGACATCCCGGGATGTACACATCGACCGGAATAAATTTATCAACGCCCTGCACCACAGAATAGATGTCGTACATCCCGCCGGAGTTGGCGCATGCGCCCATGGAAATAACCCATTTCGGTTCCAGCATCTGATCGTAGAGGCGCTGAATAACTGGCGCCATTTTGGTAAAGCAGGTTCCGGCTACGACCATCAGGTCAGCCTGACGCGGCGATGCACGCAGTACTTCCGCACCAAAACGGGCCACATCGTGCACGGCGGTAAACGAGGTCACCATCTCAACGTAGCAGCAGGAAAGGCCAAAGTTATATGGCCAAATTGAGTTTTTACGGCCCCAGTTAACCATGTCATGCAGTTTGCCCATGAACACGTTTTTGTTAACTTCTTGTTCCAGGGGGTCGGTTACGATCTCCTGTTTTTGCAGGGGGTAACGGTCGTTCTCACCGTTAGGATCTATGCGGGTGAGCGTATAATCCATCTTAATGCCTCGCGGTTAGCGTTGACGATTAGCGATACTGTTCGTTTCCGGGTTCATACGCTCGCGGCGTGAACGCGCGGGCGTCCAGTCCAGCGCGCCAATACGCACCAGATAAACCAGACCTGCCAGTAACACAAAAATAAAAATTGCAGCTTCCACAAAGCCAATCCAACCGCTTTCACGGATAGAAGTTGACCATGCGAACAGATACAGCGCTTCAACGTCGAAGATAACGAAGAACATGGCTACCAGATAAAACTTGGCAGACAGGCGCAGGCGGGCGGTGCCGACCGAGTCGATACCTGATTCAAACGGCACGTTTTTAGATCTCGCGCGTGCGCGACCCCCTAAAAACCAGCCGCCGACGAGCATCAGGCAACACAGGCCAATGGCAACGATAAGAAAGATAGCGAATGCCCAGTGATGAGCGATGATTTCAGTGGATGTTGACATACTCATTGCTTACTCATCAAAAGTAGCGCCAAATTCTCTGCTCTTTTCGGCAGATGAACGCCACATCGATTCATGGGGAGGAATAAAAAAAACCTTACAATCACTGTGAAAAATCATTTTATACAGCTAATTGATGGGGTTTTTTACTCCTTTCTATAACCTTTTGTCAACTTTAACAAAAGTTTCCTCACATTATTTTACACTAATCCAACTTCATTAACATAAAGTGCTCTTTAGACCCATTTCGATTGCATCATCGGTCATTTTTAATGTTGTTGAATCGTGTCCGTAGTGAAGTAAAAAAGATAATACACGTCTATTTTGACAGGAATTCACCCAGATGCCTCCCCCTAAATGGGAGTATTTTCTTGATCTGTGACACGCTTTTGTTAATTCACCATAAAAAACAGCAACAATTTCTCTAGTTTTTTAACATGGAAACATTTAGCAACGCGGCTGATTATTTTTCACCCTATTGTCAGTCTGTTTTTTTACCTGCTGATTTTGTTAAGTTTTAGTATATGAATGAACAGAAAGCAGTAATATTTGCATAAAAAAAGAGCCGCTGGATGTTTTTTCATCATCAGTGGCCCTTTTTTACACTTACATTTTTAAACGTTTTTCTGTGACGCTTTACTCAAAGTCGCCTTCAACAATCAGCGAGTCATCTCCCCCTTCAGGGGTAAACTGATTGTATTGCCAAGGATTTTGATATGTCTGCATCGACTTAAAGATAGCCTGAGCTAATTCATTTTGCGTGGCCGGATCGCTGCACAACAGATACTCGGTATCAGGCAGAGGTGGCAATCCGTCCGACGCACCCAGTACGCGTAAATCCGGGCTCATCATTTCTACAGGACGCGCAGTAACGCCAAGCCCTGCTTTTACCGCCGCGCGGACCGCAGGCAATGTTGAAGCGACATAAGCCAGACGCCACGGGATCTGTGCGGCATTCAACGTCGCCAGCACGATATCGCGAAACGGGCTGGGATCGTCCAGCAGAACTAACGGCACCGGTTCGCCTTTTTGCAGGATATATTCGGCTGCGCAATACCAGTGTGTCGGTGAAGTTCGCAAATTCAGGCATTCAAAATCGTCAGGGCGATTCGTGGTTACCACTAAATCCACTTCTTGCGACTTAAGCATCTCCACCATGTAAGCATTGCGTTTCACTCTTACATCAAGGGCAAGTTTCGGATAAACCGAACTAATGCGGTTAAGCAGAAATGGGAGTATGGTGTCGGCGGATTCATCAGAAGCACCGATAGTTAACACCCCCTGAAGATTGTTAAACATCAATGATGAGCATGCCTCATCATTAAATCGCAGTATTTTCCTGGCGTAACCCAACAGTTGGATACCATGTTCGGTCAGCAGTTTGTTGCGTCCATGACGCGCGAACAACTCTTTCCCCACAAGTTGCTCAAGGCGCTGCATTTGCTGACTTACCGCAGACTGAGTTCGACATACTGCAGCTGCCGCAGCCGCGAAGGTATTTAGGTCGGCAACAGCAACAAAGGTTCTCAGCAGATCGAGGTCGAGGTTAATTATCGGACGATTTGCATTTATCATAGTTTTTCACTTACTCGCGGGTCATACCGGGTTAATGCTGTGCATTCAGAATCAAACAACTCCATTTGTAATGTGCCTCCCTTCAGTTTCGCTTAGTGTAACCAAGTGAAAATAAGGATGTATTTGGTTTAACAAACGAAACAATGCTCTTTCTGAGCTATTTTAAAACCCGTGATATTCATCGGAATATAGCAACGAGAAAGAGCCGTATTTTTAGCTGCCGGATGATTCTGACTAATGGAAAACATGTAAATTTTGTAAATTTAAAAAATAGTTAACGAACAATAATTTACACATTAAAAACTAACTTTTCAGTATGTTATGAACAACCAACAAACATTTGAATTATCGTAAAACTCGTACTACACACCATTTCATAGGAGTTATCTTAACCTAAAACCACTATATTTATAAGTGTTATTGCGAATAATTCCGGGCGAATTGGTGTTATGTCAGTACAACGGTTTTCGTATTATTAGCCCAATCAATTTGATGTCGTTTAAATAATAAATAATAATTAATTAAGAATCTCTCAATTCATTAATTATGCTTAACAATGGATTCACACCGCATCACGTAGGGATCAGACCGATAACAGAATTCGTGGATGAAACCTCAGTATTTTCGAATCGCGCCGTATCGCACAGATATCGGCTGCATTTGTTTTATAGGGCTAACTTTTTTCGACCAGACAAATCACCATACCAATACCAACAAAGCAAAACATAAATCATAAAAAACACAACAATCCAGATTATTACACTGTAATAATTGTATAATTTAGTTATTAAAAGTTAATTATCGCCCTCCTGCTTTCCAAAATCTTCTACTAAAGACCCTTCAAAACTCACCGTCGTGGGAGTACATTGTGCTGGGCTGACTTCCACGGCAGGGAGTGGCATTCACAGCTAAAAAGGTCAACGTTCATGTCCCCCATTGAAAAATCCAGCAAATTAGAAAACGTCTGTTATGACATTCGCGGCCCGGTTCTGAAGGAAGCAAAGCGCCTGGAAGAAGAAGGCAACAAAGTTCTGAAACTGAACATCGGCAACCCTGCGCCTTTCGGGTTTGAAGCACCAGATGAAATTTTAGTGGATGTGATCCGCAATTTGCCAACTGCGCAAGGATATTGCGATTCCAAAGGCCTTTATTCAGCCCGCAAAGCAATCATGCAGCATTACCAGGCCCGCGGGATGCGCGATGTAACCGTAGAAGATATCTATATCGGTAACGGCGTATCCGAATTGATTGTGCAGGCCATGCAGGCATTGCTGAACAGTGGGGACGAAATGCTGGTTCCTGCACCTGATTATCCACTGTGGACGGCGGCGGTTTCGCTCTCTGGTGGTAATGCCGTGCATTACCTGTGTGATGAATCATCAGACTGGTTCCCGGACCTGGATGATATCCGCGCCAAAATTACGCCGCGTACGCGTGGGATCGTCATCATCAACCCCAACAACCCAACCGGCGCTGTTTATTCTAAAGAGCTGCTGATGGAGATTGTTGAGATTGCTCGCCAGAACAACCTCATCATCTTTGCAGATGAGATTTACGACAAAATTCTCTACGATGACGCCGAGCACCACTCGATAGCGGCAATGGCCCCGGATCTGCTGACTATTACCTTTAACGGCCTGTCAAAAACCTATCGTGTTGCCGGTTTCCGTCAGGGCTGGATGGTACTGAACGGACCGAAGAAACATGCCAAAGGGTATATCGAAGGCCTTGAGATGCTGGCTTCTATGCGCCTGTGTGCGAACGTCCCTGCACAACATGCCATTCAGACCGCGCTGGGCGGATATCAGAGCATCAGCGAATTCATCATGCCTGGCGGACGTCTGTATGAGCAACGTAACCGCGCCTGGGAACTGCTCAATGATATTCCTGGCGTCTCTTGCGTAAAACCGCGCGGTGCACTGTATATGTTCCCGAAAATTGACGCCAAGCGCTTCAATATTCATGACGACCAGAAGATGGTGCTCGACTTCCTGTTGCAGGAAAAAGTACTGCTGGTTCAGGGGACGGCATTCAACTGGCCATGGCCGGATCATTTCCGCATCGTTACGCTGCCGCGAATTGATGATATCGAAATGTCGTTGAGTAAATTTGAGCGTTTCCTGTCAGGGTATCGCCAGCTGTAACCACGCAAAGTGCTACCGGGTTTGCATCCGGTAGCACTCTCTGCGCAAAATACCGTTACTGAAGTCACTGAGTAAGGGTCGTTATGAAGCAGAGCCACTTTTTTGCCCACCTCTCCCGTCTGAAACTCATTAACCGCTGGCCGCTGATGCGCAACGTGCGCACCGAAAACGTGTCCGAACACAGTCTGCAGGTTGCTATGGTTGCTCATGCGCTGGCCGCGATCAAAAACCGTAAATTTGGTGGTCAGGTAAATGCTGAGCGTATTGCCCTGCTGGCGATGTATCACGATGCGTCAGAGGTGTTAACCGGCGATCTTCCTACCCCAGTGAAATATTTCAACTCGCAGATTGCTCAGGAATATAAAGCGATAGAGAAAATTGCCCAGCAAAAACTGGTCGATATGGTTCCCGATGAGTTACGTGATATTTTTGCACCGCTCATTGATGAACATGCCTTAAGTGAAGAAGAAAGATCGATTGTTAAACAGGCCGATGCCCTGTGCGCCTATCTGAAGTGCCTGGAAGAACTCTCCGCCGGTAACAACGAATTTCTGCTGGCGAAAACACGTCTGGAAAAAACGCTGGAGTCACGACGCAGCGAAGAGATGGACTACTTTATGGACGTGTTTGTCCCAAGCTTTCACCTTTCATTAGATGAAATCAGCCAGGATTCACCGCTTTAAACGATTTTGCCGGATGGCGTCTAACGCCTTATCCGGCCTACAGATAACGTGATATCCGTAGGCCTGATAAGCGCAGCGCCATCAGGCGTTTACTGCGGCGGTCAAAACGGGAACAGCATAGGGATCATCACCACGCACACTGCCATGACAATCACCGTAAACGGTACGCCAATCTTCACGAAGTCGCTAAAGCTGTAGTTACCCGGCCCGAGCACCAGTGTGTTTACCGGTGAAGACACTGGCGTCATAAAGGCTGCGGAAGCCGCCATCGCAATCACCATCGCAAACGGATACGGCGAAACGCCCATCGACTTTGCCGCCGCCAGCGCAATCGGCGCCATCAGTACCGCCGTCGCGGTGTTAGAGATAAATAGCCCAATGGTCGCGCACAGCACGAACAGGCAGCCCAGCATCATATACGGGCCGTACCCACCACCAACGTCCATTAGCCCTTTCACCACCAGATCGACGCCGCCCGTTTTCTGTAACGCCAGCGCAAAAGGCATCATCCCGACAATCAAAATAATGCTTGGCCAGTGAATGGCTTTGTAGGCGCTTTCGGCATCGATGCAGCGGAATTTTCCCATCAGCAAACAAGCGATAATCGCGGCAACCGTATTAGGGATTTCATCGGTAAGCATTAACGCGACCATCAGTACCAGACAGAAAATCGCATGCGGCGCCTGGCTGTGCGCCGGAGAAGCTTCACTGACTTCCACAGGCATATTTAGCACCACAAAATCGCGCCCTTTTTGTCCAAGCAGCGTGATCAGCTTCCAGTTGCCCACCACTAAAATGATATCGCCCATCAACAGCGGCTCATCAACCACCGCCCCGGCCAGCGCCGTACCATCGCGCTTCAGCCCAACGACATTCAGCCCGTAACGCGTACGAAAAGCGATTTCCCGTACCGTTTTGCCGATCAATTCCGACTCAGGGATCAGAGAGATTTCGGCCATGCCCACATCAAGCGCCTGCTCGGAGAAGTATTCTCCACGCAGCACCATCGGTTCCAACAGTTGCTCAGCGCAAAATTCACGCAGGTCGACATCGGCCGCAGACATATCAATCAGCAATACGTCACGAGCACGAAACTCAGAAACCCCGTTTACGTCAACGATCACGCGACGAAAGCGACGCCAGCGCTCCACGCCAATCACGTTTGCCCCGTAGCGCTCACGCAGTTTCAGGTCGTCCAGACGCTGGCCTATCATAGGAGAACCCGGGCGAATCGCCAGGCGACGCGCGCGCCCGGTCAGGCGATATTCTTTAATCAGATCGCGAAAGGTCCGGCGCTTCCAGCCGTCGCCCGGCTGCCCGGAGTCTTCACCCTTCAGCATAAAACGCATCACCAGCATATAAATTATGCCAAGTACCAACACCACCAATCCCAGTGGGGTTACGCTAAAAAAGCTAAAACCATTAAGTCCTTCACGTAACAGTTCACTGTTGACGACCAGGTTTGGCGGCGTTGCCACCAGCGTCATCATGCCGCTTATCAAGCCGGCAAAACTTAGCGGCATCATCAGGCGTGAAGGGGAAATTTCCATGCGCATGGAAACACTTAAGACAACTGGAATAAAGATGGCGACCACACCGGTCGAACTCATGAATGCACCGAGTCCAGCTACGGTTATCATCAGCAACACCAGCATTTTGACTTCACTGCTACCGGCGACCTTCACCAGCCAGGCGCCCATTACTGTCGCCACACCGGTACGCACGAGGCCGTCACCGATAATGAATAAAGCCGCTATCAAAATAACGTTAGGATCGCTGAATCCGGAAAAAGCTTCTGTGATGCTCAATGTTCCACTCAGAACAAAGGCAATAATGACCAGCAAAGCGATCGCGTCCATACGCACTCTGCCAGTTGCAAACAAGACGACGGCAATCGCCAGCAATGAGAGAACCCATATCAATTCACCGTTCACAACATATCCTTGTTAAATGAGAGGGATGGACTGATTCTGCCATAAAAAAGCCCCAACAATCTGGGGCTAAATCATGATCAGGTATTTCTTATAACGACCACATTTCCGTTGGGTTGTTTGGTCACAGAAATATGTTCCAGACTGGTCAGCGAAAAATCAACCTCGTTCAGACGCGGCGTATCCGCTGGCGCGTTGACTGCGATGACATGACACCCAGCTGCCAGTCCTGAAAGCACCCCGGCGGGGGCATCTTCCACCACGGCACATTCCTGCGGCGCCAGGCCCAGAAGCTGAGCGCCTAACAGATACGCGTCTGGCTCTGGTTTCCCTCTTTTTACCCGCTCGGCGGTGACAAACACTTCAGGAGCAGGAAGCCCAGCAACACGATGGCGCGCCCGTGCGACCGGCATAGAACCTGAGGTCACAATCGCCCATGGAATACCCGCTTTATTGAGATGGTTGAGTAAATCAACAGCCCCAGGCAACGCAGTGATCCCGGCGGTTTCCGTCGCTTCGATCTGCTCCAGACGGGTAAACTCCGCGGCGATCTCTGCCTCAGATTTGCCCACCATAAAGTGTCGCAGGGAGGTAATGGCCTGCTTGCCATGAATAAAGCCGAGCACCTCGGCGTGATCGAGGCCAAAACGATCGGCCCAGTTGCACCACGCACGCTCTACTGCGGGTAAGGAATCGACCAGCGTTCCATCCAGATCAAACAGAAAACCTTTGCACTGCACGCTCGCCCCCTCAGGCATTAATGATTTGGTTAATTTCATTCGCGCTCAGGTGATACTGGCGCGGGCAAGAGTGCCAGACGTTCAACATACGCTGATATTTTTCCCACATCGGGGTCTGGGCGTTGAAGCCATGCGTACCCGCATCAAAGTGGGTATAGCGACCTTCCACATTCACCATAAAGCGAACGTATCCGAGGAAACGGGCTTCCGTTGCGGCGTCAAAACCGAGGAAAGTCACGCGGCGCTCATCAATAGCCTGTGCATCCTTAAGATTAGTCCAGGACACATGTAATGCGTGATACATCTCCATAATATCGATAATCGTACGACAGGTTTCTTCCGTCAGTTCACCAAACTCACGATCCAGCTCACGCATCTGCAAGCCGTAACCGCGTTCAATAATCGTCTGCAAACGACGATAACGCTCGGCGTTAGTTGGGTCGAGCATAGTCATCATTTTGTACTGATTCGACAAAATCAGACGTTGAGCGTTGGTCATTTCCATTTGGGACTCCTGTATCACTACTACTGCGATGAAAAAAAAGAAGGCATCTTGTGCCTTCTTTTATATGCGTAATCAGGGGTCAATTACAAATCATCAAGGAAAGTTTTATCCAGTTGTTTGAAGGCGCGCTTAAGCGTGTCAGCCAGCGCCTGGTAATCCGGCTTTCCTTCTACCGGAGAGAGCGCCTGCCCGGCTTCTTGCAATTTACCCCGAACTTCGTAGAACCAGTTGAGTATTGAAGGCGGTAGCGGCGTTACGGAACGTTTACCCAGCCACCACATGCCCTGCATCGGCAGGCTGAGCGCAAACAGCGCAGTCGCCACGGCCGGTCCCAACTGTCCTCCTAGCGCAATTTGCCAGCATAAGGTGAAGACGGCGATAGGCGGCATAAAACGGATTGCGTAACGTGTCATACGGATCACACGGTTCTCTACAAACACGGGCGCGAGGCGCTTTTCCATTGGCCACGTCTTCGCGTAGTGCTGCCCCCGGCGAAACAAGCTAAAAAAATTGACGGAACGATTATCCGGTGTCGACATGGCGGTTACCTCAACTTCACATATAAAAATTAAAAAATTTGTGCAAAACAACAACTACAAGGGACATCGTTCAAAACATTTTGTCTTTGATACCCACATTCAGGTATCCTGTGCCGGCCTGTAAGGCCTTTAGTCCAAAATCATTGAGTCGTCAAATTGACACATAGTATGCCATTGGCTGAAAAATACGCAAAATGACATAGACTCAAAGGTATTTATTCCATCGTGCCCAAAAAGACCATGGCGCATGATGTTAATCATAAACGTCGGTGTCATCATGCGCTACGCTCTATGACTCCCTGACGTTTTTTTAGCCACGTATCATAAATAGGTACTTCCATGTCGAGTAAGTTAGTACTGGTTCTGAACTGCGGTAGCTCCTCACTGAAATTTGCCATCATCGATGCAGTAAACGGTGAAGAATACCTTTCTGGTTTAGCCGAATGTTTCCATCTCCCAGAAGCACGTATCAAATGGAAAATGGATGGCGGTAAACAAGAAGCGGCTTTAGGTGCAGGCGCCGCTCACAGTGAAGCGCTGAATTTTATCGTTAATACTATTCTGGCACAAAAACCAGAACTGTCTGCTCAGCTGACTGCGATTGGTCACCGTGTTGTTCACGGCGGCGAAAAATACACCGGCTCTGTAGTTATCGACGATTCCGTTATTCAGGGTATCAAAGATGCAGCCTCTTTTGCACCGCTGCACAACCCTGCACACCTGATCGGTATCGCTGAAGCGCTGAAATCCTTCCCGAATCTGAAAGACAAAAACGTGGCCGTATTCGACACCGCGTTCCATCAGACTATGCCGGAAGAATCTTACCTCTACGCCCTGCCGTACAGCCTGTACAAAGAACATGGCGTTCGTCGTTACGGCGCGCACGGTACCAGCCACTTCTTCGTCACTCAGGAAGCGGCTAAAGTGCTGAACAAACCGGTTGATGAGCTGAACATCATCACTTGCCACCTGGGCAACGGCGGTTCTGTATCTGCTATCCGTAACGGTAAATGTGTTGATACCTCCATGGGTCTGACCCCACTGGAAGGTCTGGTGATGGGTACGCGTTCCGGTGACATCGACCCGGCGATCATCTTCCACCTGCACGACACCCTGGGCATGAGCGTTGACCAGATCAACAAAATGCTGACCAAAGAATCCGGCCTGCTGGGTCTGACCGAAGTCACCAGCGACTGCCGCTATGTTGAAGATAACTACGCGACTAAAGAAGACGCTAAACGTGCAATGGACGTTTACTGCCACCGTCTGGCGAAATACATCGGTTCTTACACTGCGCTGATGGATGGTCGTCTGGATGCCGTTGTCTTCACCGGTGGTATCGGTGAAAACGCCGCGATGGTTCGTGAACTGTCTCTGGGCAAACTGGGCGTTCTGGGCTTTGAAGTAGACCACGAACGTAACCTGGCCGCACGTTTCGGCAAATCTGGTTTCATCAACAAAGAAGGTACCCGTCCTGCGGTGGTTATCCCAACCAACGAAGAACTGGTTATCGCGCAAGACGCGAGCCGTCTGACCGCCTGATTTCACACCGCCAGCCTAGCTGGCGGTGCTGTTTTGTAACCCGCCTGAAACGGGCGGTAACGAAAGAGGATAAACCGTGTCCCGTATTATTATGCTGATCCCTACCGGAACCAGCGTCGGTCTGACCAGCGTCAGCCTTGGCGTGATCCGCGCAATGGAACGCAAAGGCGTTCGTCTGAGCGTCTTCAAGCCGATCGCTCAACCGCGTGCCGGTGGCGATGCGCCAGACCAGACTACCAGCATCGTCCGTGCTAACTCTTCTCTGCCAGCCGCTGAGCCGCTGAAGATGAGCCACGTTGAATCTCTGCTGTCCAGCAATCAGAAAGATGTGCTGATGGAAGAGATCATCGCGAACTACCACGCGAACACTAAAGACGCTGAAGTTGTCCTGGTTGAAGGCCTGGTCCCAACCCGTAAACATCAGTTCGCGCAGTCTCTGAACTACGAAATCGCGAAAACGCTGAATGCAGAAATCGTCTTCGTTATGTCTCAGGGCACCGATACCCCGGAACAACTGAACGAGCGTATTGAACTGACTCGCAGCAGCTTCGGTGGCGCGAAAAACACCAACATCACCGGCGTAATCGTTAACAAACTGAACGCACCGGTTGATGAGCAGGGCCGTACTCGCCCGGATCTGTCCGAGATTTTCGATGACTCTTCCAAAGCGAAAGTGATCAAAGTTGATCCGGCTAAACTGCAAGAATCCAGCCCGCTGCCGGTTCTGGGCGCGGTGCCATGGAGCTTCGATCTGATCGCTACCCGTGCAATCGATATGGCGCGTCACCTGAACGCCACCATCGTAAACGAAGGCGATATCAATACCCGTCGCGTGAAGTCTGTGACTTTCTGCGCACGCAGCATTCCGCACATGCTGGAACACTTCCGCGCAGGTTCCCTGCTGGTGACTTCCGCTGACCGTCCGGACGTGCTGGTTGCTGCATGCCTGGCAGCGATGAACGGCGTAGAAATTGGCGCCCTGCTGCTGACCGGTGGCTACGAAATGGACGCGCGCATTACCAAACTGTGCGAACGTGCATTCGAAACCGGCCTGCCGGTATTCATGGTAAACACCAACACCTGGCAGACCTCTCTGAGCCTGCAGAGCTTCAACCTGGAAGTTCCGGTTGACGATCACGAGCGTATCGAAAAAGTTCAGGAATACGTTGCTAACTTCATCAACGCTGACTGGATTGAATCTCTGACCGCAACGTCTGAGCGCAGCCGTCGTCTGTCTCCACCAGCGTTCCGTTATCAGTTGACCGAGCTGGCGCGTAAAGCGGGCAAACGCGTTGTTCTGCCGGAAGGCGACGAACCGCGTACCGTTAAAGCGGCAGCCATCTGTGCTGAACGTGGTATCGCAACCTGCGTACTGCTGGGTAACCCGGATGAGATCACCCGCGTTGCGGCCTCTCAGGGCGTTGAACTTGGCGCTGGCGTAGAAATCGTTGATCCAGATGTGGTTCGCGAAAGCTACGTTGCTCGTCTGGTCGAACTGCGTAAGAACAAAGGCATGACCGAAACCGTTGCCCGCGAACAGCTAGAAGACAACGTCGTTCTCGGTACCCTGATGCTGGAACAGGACGACGTTGACGGTCTGGTTTCCGGTGCCGTTCACACTACTGCGAACACCATTCGTCCACCGCTGCAGCTGATCAAAACTGCACCGGGTAGTTCCCTGGTGTCTTCTGTGTTCTTCATGCTGCTGCCGGATCAGGTTTACGTTTACGGCGACTGCGCGATCAACCCGGATCCAACCGCAGAACAGCTGGCAGAAATCGCTATTCAGTCCGCTGAATCCGCGATTGCCTTCGGTATCGAACCGCGCGTTGCGATGCTCTCCTACTCCACCGGTACCTCTGGTGCAGGTAGCGACGTAGAGAAAGTTCGTGAAGCGACTCGTCTGGCGCAGGAAAAACGTCCTGACCTGATGATCGACGGCCCGCTGCAGTACGACGCCGCCGTTATGGCTGACGTTGCGAAATCCAAAGCACCGAACTCTCCGGTTGCAGGTCGAGCTACCGTGTTCATCTTCCCGGATCTGAACACCGGTAACACCACCTACAAAGCGGTACAGCGTTCTGCCGACCTGATCTCCATCGGGCCGATGCTGCAGGGTATGCGCAAGCCGGTGAACGACCTGTCTCGTGGCGCGCTGGTAGACGATATCGTCTATACCATCGCACTAACCGCGATCCAGTCTTCCCAGCAGCAGCAGTAATCTGCCGAGTGTGCCGGATCTCTTATCCGGCAACTCATCTACTTATCAAACCGGAAATAGCTGATATTTCCGGTTTTTTTATGTCTGTTTCCCCTTTGGCATAATCTGAAATATTTGCCTGAATGCGCTGCATCAATGAATAACTATTCTTCTGTTCGCATACTTACCCTCTTTTGCGTTGCAACAGGGATAGTCTTTCATGTCAGCAGTAACAGAATCACAGCCAGCCAAAAAATGGGCGATGCCCGACACGCTGGTGATTATTTTTTTCGTCGCCATTTTAACCAGTCTGGCGACATGGGTTGTTCCCGTCGGGATGTTCGACAGCCAGGAAGTGCAATATCAGGTTGATGGACAAACCAAAACCCGTAAGGTGGTTGACCCCCATTCCTTTCGTATTCTGACCAATGAAGCTGGTGAAGAGCAGTATCACCCGGTTAAGTTCTTTACCACCGGAGATGAGCGCCCAGGCCTGATGAACTTTCCGTTCGAAGGCTTAACCTCCGGCTCGAAATTCGGCACTGCGGTCGGCATCATTATGTTTATGCTGGTCATTGGCGGCGCATTTGGCATCGTTATGCGTACCGGCACCATTGATAACGGCATCCTGGCGCTCATCCGCCATACGCGGGGCAACGAGGTCCTCTTTATCCCAGTGCTGTTTATTCTCTTCTCCTTAGGCGGCGCGGTGTTTGGCATGGGGGAAGAGGCGGTTGCCTTTGCCATTATCATCGCGCCGCTGATGGTGCGCTTGGGTTACGACAGTATCACCACCGTTCTGGTTACCTATATCGCGACTCAGATTGGTTTCGCCAGCTCATGGATGAACCCATTTTGCGTGGTGGTCGCGCAAGGTATTGCGGGGGTGCCAGTGCTCTCTGGTTCCGGTCTGCGCATCGTGGTCTGGGTGGTCGCTACGCTAATAGGACTAACCTTCACGCTGGCCTATGCGGCACGCATCAAAAAGAATCCGCTTTTGTCTCGGGTACATGAATCCGACCGCTTCTTTCGCGAGCAGCAGGACGAGATCGTGGAACGACGCTTCACGCTCGGTGACTGGCTGGTACTGATGGTACTGACGGGCGTGATCGTGTGGGTCATTTGGGGCGTTATCGTCCACGCATGGTTCATTCCTGAAATCGCCAGCCAGTTCTTCACCATGGGCCTGGTGATTGGCATTATCGGCGTCGTGTTTCGGCTCAACGGCATGACGGTCAACATCATGGCCTCCTCATTCACTGAGGGAGCACGAATGATGATTGCTCCTGCCCTGCTGGTTGGTTTTGCCAAGGGCATTTTACTGCTGGTCGGTAATGGAGAGGCGGGTGAAGCCAGCGTGTTAAACACGCTGCTGCACAGTATTGCCAACGGCATTAGCGGTCTGGATAACGCCATAGCAGCGTGGTTTATGCTGTTGTTCCAGGCGGTGTTTAATTTCTTCGTCACCTCCGGCTCCGGTCAGGCAGCGTTGACCATGCCGCTGTTAGCGCCGCTGGGCGATCTGGTTGGCGTCAACCGTCAGGTTACCGTGCTGGCCTTCCAGTTTGGCGACGGATTCAGCCATATTATCTATCCGACGTCGGCATCTCTGATGGCTACGTTAGGTGTTTGTCGGGTGGATTTTCGTAACTGGCTGAAGGTAGGTGCTACGCTGTTGGGGCTGCTGTTTATTATGTCCAGCGTGGTGGTGATTGGTGCGCAGATAATGGGTTACCATTAAAAAGCGCGCGTCCGGCCTACTCGATTTCTCGACGCAGTAGGCCGGATGAACAGAGGTTACTCAGCTTCTTCCTGCTTTTCGGCTTTCGCACCTTCATTTTTGGCGTTGCGGGTCATCCACAGCGACAGGGCTTTCAGCGAATCCGGAGTGAACTCGTCGCAACGCGCGGTAATTTCTTCCGGCGTCAGCCAGCAAACTTCGCTAATTTCTTCTTCCTGTAGCGCGAACGGTCCGTGGGAAACACAGCTAAACAGCCCGCCCCATACGCGACAGTTCTGGTCTTCAAAGTAAAACTGACCATGCTCGGCAAACGGCACGCCCGCAATCCCCAGTTCCTCTTCTGCTTCACGGCGCGCTGATTCCAGCATCTGCTCGTCAGCCTGAACAACACCGCCTGCGGTGGCATCCAGCATACCGGGCAAAAAATCTTTTGTCTCAGTGCGACGTTGAACCAGAATTTTGCCCATACCATCATGCACAACGATATACGTTGCACGATGGCGTAAGCGTTGCGCCCGCATTTGTTCCCGGCTGGACTGTGCAATGACCTCGTTGTCTTCATTCACAATATCCACCCATTCAGTACTTGCCAAACGACGCTGTTCCACCATCAGGAAACCTTCTTTTTTCTGGCGCTCTTACGGCGCGTTTATGTTTGTGGGGTAAATTACGGATTAATCTCGACCTGCGCAATAACACTTTGATCATTGAGTGCCATTACGCTGAGAACATTATCATCCAGAATCCCGTAACTTGCCGCAAAACCCCCTTTAGGGATGCTTACCGAGCCGGGATTGAAATAATAGATATCCTCGCGCAGCTCAGCAACCGGCAGATGAGTATGCCCATAAACCAGAACATCGCCCGCATTGAGCGCCGGCATATTTTGCGGGCCAAAAAGATGTCCGTGCGTCAAAAAGAGTCGCTGGTTTTCTGTCAGAATTTGCTGCCACGGCGCAGTCATCGGAAAATGCAGGAGCATCTGATCCACTTCGCTGTCGCAATTACCACGCACCGCAATAATTCGCGATGCCTGTTCATTCAGCCGTTCTGCAACCTGCGCAGGTGCATAGCCTTCTGGAAGCGCATTACGCGGCCCGTGGTTTAAAACATCACCCAATATCACCAGCCATTGCGCGCCGCTTGCAGCAAACCGTTCGAGTACGCGTTCCGTGGCTGGCAACGAACCATGAATGTCCGATGCGAACATCAGTTTCATCACTCACTCCTCGTTGAAAAGTACCTTGTAATGATACTGGATTACGGCCCGTTTTTCAGCAGGAACGCTTCGCGGAAAGCGCGATAAAACGCTGTACTGAAGCGCGCTGCCACTGGAAGGTGGCGTATTCCGCAAGCGCTTCCGGAACCTCATCGCCATTCAGGACCAGGCGATTAAGCATTAGCGCTAAATCACAGTCAGCAATACACCATTCGCCAAATAAGTTCTGCTTACCGTGGCTCAGTAAACTTCCGGCAGTAGCGAACAATTTTTCCGCACTGGCTTTTCCCGCTTCGCTTAATGGTCCTTTCTTCACGCCAGCAAAAACGACATCCGTTGAGCGTTCTTCACGGATAGGCATTAAATCGCTGCGGATCCACGCCTGAACCTGGCGCGCCCGCGCCCGTTTTTGCACATCGTGCGGATAGATACGCTCCCACTGTGGCGGCGCGAAGCTCTCTTCCAGGAATTCCGTAATCGCTGATGATTCGCTCAGCTCAAAACCATCGATCTCAAGGACCGGTACGCGGCGCGTCAAGGCGTAACCTTGCCATGAAGGTTGCAAATGTTCTCCACTGTTGAGATCAACAGTTTTCAGCGTAAAAGGCAGCCCTTTCTCTTGCAGAGCGACATAAACAGACAGCACGTAAGGGGAGAAAAAATTGGCATCTGACCACAGCGTAATTGCAGGTTTGCTCATAATGTCCTCTGAAGTGTATTAGCTTGCCTTCAAAATATAGAGTCTTTCTCTCGCTGTCACTTGATGAAAACTCAAGCACGCCAACAGGCTCTATACTTGTTATGACCCGGTTCATGACAAAACGGATGCTGAAAATGATCGATCTCTATTACACGCCATCGCCAAACGGTCACAAAATCACGTTGTTTCTTGAAGAGGCGCAGCTGCAATACCGTCTGATTCATGTCGATATCAGCAAAGGTAGCCAGTTTCACCCCGATTTTCTGCAGATCTCGCCGAACAATAAAATCCCGGCCATTATCGATCATGCCCCGGTGGACGGCGGAAGGCCCATCAGCTTGTTTGAGTCCGGAGAAATTTTACTCTATCTGGCGGAAAAGAGCGGTAAGCTGCTCAGCGGTGAATTACGCGAACGCCACACCACGCTGCAGTGGCTGTTCTGGCAGGTCAGCGGTCTGGGTCCTATGCTGGGGCAGAATCATCATTTCAGTCATTACGCTCCGCAAACGATCCCTTACGCCATTGAAAGATACCAGGTTGAAACCCAGCGCCTGTACAACGTGATGAATAAACGTCTGGAATCGTCACCCTGGCTGGGAGGCGATCACTACAGCATTGCCGACATTGCCAGCTGGCCGTGGATCCACGCCCATCAGCGTCAGCGCATCGACCTAGACAACTACCCGGCGGTCAATAACTGGCATGAACGCATTCGTACACGTCCCGCGACTGAACGCGCCATGCAGCACGCACAAAGCGAGAAGCGATGACGCAATTCGGTTCTCGTGTATCATGCAAAGGTTCATACATGGAGGAAACCTGCAATGTCACAACCTGACGCTATTATTCGTATAAAAAACCTTCGTCTGCGCACTTTTATCGGCATCAAAGAAGAGGAGATCCTTAACCGCCAGGATATCGTCATCAACATTGCCATTCACTATCCGGCAGACAAAGCCCGTACCAGCGAAGATATCAACGACGCGCTGAATTATCGCACAATCACCAAGAGCATCATTGCCCACGTGGAGGGTAACCGCTTCTCATTGTTAGAAAAATTAACTCAAGATGTGCTCGATATCGCACGCGAACATCACTGGGTCACTTATGCTGAAGTGGAGATAGATAAACTTCACGCATTGCGTTACGCCGACTCAGTTTCTATGACGCTGAGCTGGCAGCGCTAAAACGTAACCCGGGAGGCGACATGCAGATTCTGATTACCGGCGGTACTGGCCTGATTGGACGTCATCTGATCCCCTGCCTGCTGGAACTGGGGCATCAGATAATTGTAGTGACACGTACCCCTGATAAGGCTCGTCAGATTCTCGACTCTCGGGTCACGTTATGGAAAGGACTGGAAGAGCGGCAACATCTCAATGACATTGATGCCGTGATTAACCTTGCCGGAGAACCTATTGCAGATAAGCGCTGGAGCGCACAGCAAAAGGAACGCCTGTGCCAGAGCCGTTGGGGCATTACGCAGAAACTGGTCGATTTAATCAATGCCAGCGAGACGCCGCCCTCAGTGTTAATCTCCGGTTCCGCTACCGGTTACTACGGCGATTTGGGCGAAGTTGTGGTTACGGAAGAAGAGCCACCGCATAACGAATTTACCCATAAGCTGTGCGCCCGCTGGGAGCAAATTGCCAGCACTGCGCAAAGCGACAAAACCCGCGTGTGTATGCTGCGTACCGGCGTGGTACTAGCCTCTGCTGGCGGTATTCTGGCGAAAATGGTCCCGCCGTTTCGTCTTGGCTTAGGCGGCCCAATCGGTAACGGACGACAGTATATGGCCTGGATCCATGTTGATGATATGGTCAACGGAATTATCTGGCTGCTGAATAATGATCTACGCGGTCCCTTCAATATGGTTTCGCCATACCCGGTGCACAATGAGCAGTTTGCCCACGCGCTGGGACACGCTCTAAACCGCCCTGCCATTCTGCGCATTCCCGCCACCGCTATGCGGCTGCTGATGGGCGAGTCTTCGGTGCTGGTCCTCGGCGGGCAGCGAGCATTGCCCAAACGCCTGGAAGCGTCCGGTTTTGCATTTCGCTGGTACGATTTAGAAGAAGCGTTGGCGGATGTGATCCGATAATCCCGTAGCTCTATTCACGGTCGCTGTTGTGGTGGTAAGGTTATAGGCCAGATTTCCGCAATGGCGACGTTATGGCGATAATTTCGACTCCCCGACTTACCCTCTCCTTATTTAAATTTTCTGACTGGTCATTTTTCCAGAGATTACGTGAATGCCCGGAAGTCATGCGCTATATGGGTGATATTGCCCCAGCGAAAGACACGCGTCTGTTATTCGCCAGACGTCTGGCTGCACAGCATACTTTTGTCATCCGCGAGCATAACAAATCAACGCCTCTCGGTGATATTGGCCTGCAAATCAGCCATTTATACCCACACGAGGCCGACCTCGGCTACGCCATTTTGCCAGAAGCTCAGGGGAAAGGGATTGCCAGCGAAGCCGTGACGGCAGTGTGCCAGTACGCTTTCGAGCGCACGGACGTCACGGCGATAAACGCTTACGCACTCGCGGAGAATAAGGGTTCTGTTCGTATTCTGGAAAAAACGGGGTTTGTGCGTACGCAGGTACTGGAAAAGGCGTATGAGATTGATGGCATCGCCTACGACGACTGGGTGTTTCGGCTGGAGCGCGACGCGCTAAAATTGTAAGCCCGGAAAACGTAACACCTCCGGGCAGGTGATTTACTTCAACGAACCTTTGAGGAACTGCTGCAAACGTGGACTTTGCGGATTACCGAATACCTGCTCCGGGTCGCCCTCTTCCTCAATTTTCCCCTGATGCAGGAAAATCACGTGCGTGGAAACATGACGGGCAAACCCCATTTCGTGAGTCACCACCACCATGGTTTTCCCCTCTTCGGCCAGCTGTTGCATAATGCGCAGCACTTCACCCACCAGCTCAGGATCTAGTGCCGATGTGGGTTCATCAAACAGCAACACTTCCGGCTCCATCGCCAGCGCACGGGCAATGGAAACACGCTGCTGCTGACCACCGGACAGATGCACCGGATATTTGCCCTGCGCGCGCTCATCAATGCCCACTTTAGCCAGATACTTCACCGCACGGTCGCGGGCTTCCTGTTTGCTCAGCCCCAACACCTGGATCGGCGCTTCCATGACGTTTTCCAGCACCGTCATGTGGCTCCACAGATTAAAGTGCTGAAAGACCATCGTCAGACGCGTGCGCAGCAGGCGCAGCTGATTTTTGTCCGCAACCTTGAGCTGACCGTCTTTGTCGCGCACCAGACCAATGTTCTGACCACTGACTACAATCGACCCGGCGCTTGGTTTCTCAAGAAAGTTAATGCAGCGCAGGAAGGTACTTTTACCGGAACCTGACGAGCCAATAATACTGATAACATCACCCGCGTTGGCCTGCAGCGACACCCCTTTCAGCACTTCATGTTCGCCGTAGTGCTTATGTAAATCGATAACGTTTAATTTATTTTCAGACATCGTGTTACTCGAATCATTTAGAGGATACATGCTGCAACCAGCGTTTTTCCGCTTTACGGAACAGACTGATCAGGACATACGAAATAATCAAATACAGTACAGCGGCAATACCGAAGGCGGTAAACGGCTGATACGTTGCCGAGTTGATATCGCGGGCGATTTTCAACAGGTCAGGTACCGTTGCGGTAAACGCCAGCGCCGTGGAGTGCAGCATTAAAATGACTTCATTGCTGTAAGCCGGCAACGCAATACGCAGCGCGGAAGGTAAAATAATGCATCGATACAGTTTGAATGACGAGAAACCGTATGCGCGAGCAGCCTCAATCTCACCGTGAGGCACAGAACGGATAGCCCCGGCGAAAATCTCAGTGGTATAGGCGCAGGTATTCAGCGTCAACGCCAGCACGGTGCAATTCAGCCCGCTGCGGAAAAACGCGTTGAGGAAGTCCGTGCCTTTGACGATCTCCAGCGTATACATCCCGGAATAAAACACCAGTAGCTGAACGTACAGCGGCGTGCCACGAAAAATATAGGTGAACAGCCAGATAGGAAACTGGATAAATTTATTACTGGAAACGCGGCCAATAGCCAAAAAGAGCGCAAGTATTCCGCCCATCACTACTGACGAAATCAAAAGCCACAGGGTGATAGCGACGCCAGTGTAGCGATATCCGTCGGTCCACAGCAGGGATTTCCAGTATTCCTGAATAATCTCGATCACAGGTCAGCCCTCTTTACACCCACGGAATAGCGGCGCTCAAGGTACAGCAGCACACCATTAGAAACAGTGGTAAACACCAGATAGATGACCCCGCACACGACGGCAAAATAGAACGGCTCCCAGGTACTCTTCCCGGCAAGCTGGGTCGCTTTCACCACGTCTTCCAGGCCGAGCAGCGACACCAGTGCCGTAGCCTTAAGAATAACCTGCCAGTTATTACCGATTCCCGGTAAGGCATAACGCATCATCGCCGGGAACATAATGCGACGAAATATTTGTGAGCTGGTAAAGCCAAACGCCGTCGCGGCTTCAATATGGCCTTTTGGTACAGCCATAAACGCACCGCGAAAAGTTTCGGTAAAGTAGGCACCGTAGATAAATCCAAGGGTGATAATGCCCGCAACCATCGGATCGATATCAATCTGGCCGATACCGATGGCATCGGTAATGGTATTCAGCGCGATTTGTAATCCGTAGAAGATGAGCAGCATTAAGACCAGATCGGGCACGCCGCGGATTAGCGTTGTGTACCCTTCGAAAATAAGCCCCATTGCCCGGCTTTGCGACAGCTTTGCTGCTGCGCCGACAAGACCTATCAGAACCGCCAGTACCACCGAGCTGAGTGCCAGCTCCAGCGTAACAATTGCGCCCTGTAAAATAACACCTGAAAAGCCATACAACATGCTGCCTGTCCTGTCGTGTGTGGTGGAGTAGTAAGCCTCTTTTGATATTTTGTCTCGTCACTTTATGCCTGATGGCGCTTCGCTTATCAGGCCTACAAGCTTTCGTCGTAGGCCTGATAAGGCGCAGCCGCCATCAGGCAATAAGTCGATCAAAAATCTACGGGCTTTATCAGCACCTGCGGTAATTAACCGCCGTAAACATCAAAATCGAAGTACTTTTTCGCCAGCTTCTCGTAAGTACCGTCAGCTCGCATTTCGGCAAAGGCTTTGTTCAGCGCTTCGCGCAGCTCGTTATCGTCTTTGCGCAGCCCCATACCGGTACCCACGCCGAACAACTTCTCGTCTTTCACAGACGGACCGCCGAATTTGTAATCTTTACCGACTGGCTGTTTCAGGAAGCCTTCGCTGGCCGCGACTTCATCCTGGAACGCGGCGTCAATACGCCCTGCAGTCAGGTCAGAATAGATATTGTCCTGCCCCTGATAAGAGACAATCTCAATACCTTTTGGCGCCCAGTGTTCGTTGCCGAACGTTTCCTGGGTGGTGCCCTGCAGCACACCAACACGTTTACCTTTCAGCGACTCAATGGTCGGCTGAATAGCTGAATCTTTAGCGACAACCAGACGCGAGTCGGCTGCATAAAGCTTGTCAGTAAAAGCGATTTCCTGCTGACGTTTTTCAGTAATGGAAAGCGAGGACATGATGGCATCGATTTTCTTCGCTTTTAGCGAAGGGATCAGCGCGTCCAGCGGGTTTTCCACGAAGGTACATTGCGTATTGATACGTTTGCACAGCTCTTTAGCCAGATCGATATCAAAACCGACTAATTCACCCTGGGCATTTTTCGATTCGAACGGCGCATAAGTAGGATCGGTACCGATACGAATTTTTTGCGGAATGGCTGCAAATGCTGCGGTAGCACTGGAGAAAGCCAGAACCAGAGAAAGAGACAACACCAGTTTTTTCATAACTATCCTCAACAGACTGTCTTTTATAGGGGATCTTTACAGGACCAGGTGCAGTTATCGTGCCATTAATCAGGCCGACAAGGCAAAGCATTCTACCCTGCCGGCGGTATTTATTTGCATGAAAAGCGCTTAAGTATGCACTCATGCTTATTAAGTCAGCGATAAAAGCACCAAAACAGTGCACTGAATGTATTATGCACCGTAATGGTTACCCGCAATGGTGCAGTCAATTCTCCACGCCGCTGTATTAATCGCCGTAGACATTAAAATTAAAATATTTGCTCGCCATTTTGTCGTAGGTGCCGTCTTTACGCAGTTCACCCAGCGCTTTATCAAAAGCGGCTTTCAGCTCGGTGTCATCTTTGCGCAAACCAATCCCGGTTCCGTCGCCAAAGTATTTTTTATCTTTCACCGAAGGGCCTGCAAAGTCGTAGTCCTTACCGGCAGGTTGCTTCAGGAAGCCTTCGCTGGCCGCGACCTCATCCTGCAACGCTGCGTCGAGACGGCCCGCCGTCAGATCAGAATAGATAAGATCCTGGTTCGCATAGGCCACCACATCCACGCCTTTACTACGCCAGTTGTCATTGGCATAGGCTTCCTGAGTAGAGCCTTGCAACACGCCAACGTGTTTACCCTTGAGGGAGTCCAGAGTCGGTTTAATTGGGGAACCTTTCGCGGCGATCAGCCGTGAGTCTGCTGCGTAAAGTTTGTCTGAGAATGCAATCTCTTGCTGACGCTTCTCGGTGATAGAAAGCGAGGAGATAATGGCATCAATTTTTTTCGCTTTCAGCGACGGGATCAGCGCATCAAAGTCGCTGGCAACCCAGGTACATTTGATCTGCATGCGCTTACACATCTCATTTCCCAGATCGATATCAAAGCCGACAAAGTCGCCTTTGGCATCTTTAGAGGAAAAAGGTGCATACGTTGTATCTGTACCAATACGAACCGTCTGCGGAAGTGCTGCGTAGCTGGCCGCGGTGGCGGAGAGTCCTACCAGCAAAGACAAAGCAAGAACCGTCTTCTTCATACATAACCCTCAAGTGGCGTAATTTTATTATGTTTTACGTTGTGTTGTGTGTTTGCAGACTTTTTCATGCAGGTCTTATGCCATTTTCGCGTCGATGAGGATATTCGACGTTAAATATGTTAATAAAACGTTGCAATAATGTCCTGATTTTGAAGATAGCAGGTCTGACGGTCGAACCGCAGCGTTTCGTTGAGTTTTAACGAATTAAATGTTGAGGATATGATCGCGGTTACAAAATTGCCCTGAAACAGGGCAACGGATGTTTCTTTGCACGCTGATGGAACGGCTTAGGCCCCTTGCCAGCGGGTGAACAGGTCCTGCGGAAGGGTAATATCAAACTGGTCAAGCACGCGATTAACCGTTTGATTAATCACATCATCGAGCGTTTGTGGACGATGATAGAACGCCGGGACAGGTGGCATAATCACCGCCCCAATTTCTGCCGCCTGGGTCATGAGGCGCAGATGCCCCAGATGCAGCGGCGTTTCGCGTACACACAGCACCAGCGGACGACGTTCTTTCAACACCACATCTGCCGCACGGGTAAGCAACCCATCGGTGTAACTGTGGACAATGCCGGAAAGGGTTTTGATTGAACACGGCAGGATAACCATGCCGGCGGTCTGAAAAGAACCAGAGGAGATACTGGCGGCGATATCGCGCGTATCATGATTCACATTTGCCAGCGCCTGCACGTCGCGCACAGAGAGGTCCGTTTCCAGTGCCAGCGTCTGCCGGGCAGCGGCACTCATCACCAGATGGGTTTCCACATCGGTAACGTCACGCAAAACCTGCAGCAGGCGCACGCCGTAAATTGCCCCGCTTGCGCCAGAAATACCAATGATGAGTCGTTTCATGTGTAATAGCCCTTACTTGCTCAGGGCCGACTTTGCAGGAAATTACGGTGAGTTGCAAGCAAGGGTGCAGGTTGCGCCCTTGCTTGCGAGCAAACATTAACCTTCGTTGTGCATTTCAAGGTTTTCCGCTTCGTTCTGACGCAATACCGCTTTAGCATCATCATTACGCAGGGAGTCGAGGAAATCGAGATATTGCTGGTCGACGTCTTTGGTGACGTACACACCGTTAAACACTGAACATTCAAACTGCTGAATATCCGGATTCTCAGCACGGACAGCTTCAATCAGATCGTTCAGGTCCTGGAAGATCAGACCATCTGCGCCGATTATCTGGCGAATCTCGTCCACTTCACGACCATGCGCAATCAGCTCCGTTGCCGTAGGCATATCGATGCCATAAACGTTCGGGAAGCGAATTTCCGGGGCGGCAGAGGCCAGATACACCTTCTTCGCTCCGGCTTCACGCGCCATCTCGATAATTTGTTCTGAAGTGGTGCCGCGCACGATGGAATCATCCACCAGCAGCACGTTTTTATCACGGAATTCCGCACGGTTAGCGTTCAGCTTACGACGTACTGATTTACGGCGCAGCTGCTGGCCCGGCATGATAAAGGTGCGTCCCACATAGCGGTTTTTCACAAACCCCTGACGGTACGGCTTACCGAGAATACGGGCAATTTCCAGCGCGATATCGCAGGAGGTTTCCGGGATTGGGATTACTACGTCGATGTCCAGATCTTCCCACTCACGGGCAATTTTTTCGCCAAGCTTAGTCCCCATATTCACACGGGCGCTGTAGACGGAAATCTTGTCGATAAAGGAGTCAGGACGAGCGAAGTATACGTATTCAAACAGACACGGATTGCTCACCGGGTTATCAGCACACTGACGGGTAAACAGCTGGCCTTTTTCGGTGATATACACCGCTTCGCCAGGAGCTACGTCGCGCAGGAATTCAAAGCCCAACGTGTCCAGCGCTACGCTCTCAGACGCCACCATGTACTCGGTACGGCCATCGCCAATATCGCGTTTGCCCATTACCAGTGGACGGATACCGTTAGGGTCGCGGAAGGCAACCATACCGTGACCGATAATCATCGCCACGCAGGCATAGGCGCCGCGAATCTGGCGGTTGGTTGCCGCAATGGCAGCAAAAATATTGTCGGCCTCCAGCGGGTAATGGCGGAAGTTATCCAGCTCGCTGGCGAAAATATTCAGCAGAATTTCAGAATCTGAAGTGGTATTGATGTGGCGGCGCTTTTCTTCAAACAGCTTTTTACGCAACTCATGCGCGTTGGTCAGGTTGCCATTATGGGCAAGCGTGATGCCATACGGTGAGTTGACGTAAAAAGGTTGAGCTTCGGAGGCGCTGGAGCTGCCAGCCGTTGGGTAACGCACATGACCGATGCCCATATTGCCCTGCAAACGCTGCATATGGCGCGCTTCAAAAATATCGCTCACCATTCCGTTTGCTTTACGCAAGCGGAAGCAGTTGTTGGCATCAATGGTGATGATGCCAGCAGCATCCTGACCACGATGCTGGAGCACCGTTAACGCGTCATAAATCGACTGGTTTACCGGCATAACACCGGCGATACCGACAATACCGCACATACGTCTTTTCCTCGTTCAGCAACGACCCAAAGTTTATACTTTGGGCAAGAAACTTGACGAGCTTTGCAGATAGTCAAAGAACCATCTGATGATGAAACTAAACTGCGGAATCAGCTGCGACTTACCCCAGTCTTCACTTTTCGACAGACCGGTAAAGGTATCGAGAAAGAACAGTATGGCGGCAACGATCAACGCTCCACGCAAAGCACCGAAGCAGATCCCCAACACCCTGTCGGTACCCGACAGTCCTGTTTTCTCTACCAGTTGGCCTATCACAAAGTTAACGATAGCGCCGACGATAAGTGTCGCGATGAACAGTATCGCGATAGCAATCCCATTTCGAACCAGTTCGTCTTCAAAGCCCGTAAACCAGACAGACAGGTAAGTGTAGTAATGGCTGGCGACAAAGAAAGCACAACCCCAAGTCACCAACGATAATGCTTCACGAACAAAGCCACGGATCAGGCTAACCAGACAGGAAAAACCAATCACCGCGATAATGGCGTAATCAATCCAGACCATATGTGTCCCACGATTTTACGCCCTGTCGTCCTGTTCGGGGCGCATTCTAACAGAAAAAGAAAACGTTTGCGTAGGGATTTCCTTTCCACGCGTAAATAAAAATGGCGCTGAAAAAATCTTCAACGCCATACCGTTTTATGCCTCTTCGGGCACTGCCGGATAGCGGTGAAAACACCGTATCCGGCCTGAATAAGAGCTGCGCCGTAAACAGCGCAATCCCTTAATCCCTTAATTAGGGGTGTACCCCATCACGACGCCACTCAGACCAGAGATCTTCTGCAGCTCGCCCAGCGAGTTCTTTAGCTTATCTTTGGAGGCGTCCGGCCCCACGAGAATGCGGGTTATTTTACCCTGCACCGGCGTTGACGGGGAAGTATATACCCGGAAGCCCGCGCCACGAAGTTTACCCACGATCTCATTGACCTTATCCGCATTTTTCAGCGCACCAAGCTGTACAACGTACCCTTTACCAGTCGGCGCTGGCGGTTCCTCAACAGCCGGTTTTGGCGCTGGGGCCGGCGCAGGCGTCGGAGCGACGGCAACAGGCTGCGGTTTCGGTTTAGGTTTCGGTGGTTCCACAGGCGCAGGGACAGGATCTAATTCCGCGCTGTTTGCCGTCGTCAAACGTGATGGATCCAACGATGGCGCGGCAGCATCACCCGCACGCACCTCTTCCGCCGCCCCTTCCGGCGGCTGAGTCGGCAGCGCCTGCGTTGCTGCAGGCATCATGTCTGGTTCATCGCGATCACCGGGTTTAGGCACCAGTGGGATCGCTGCAAATTCATCCTGATAATGCTTTTTCTGCCCGTCAAGCAGCCCGGGAAGCACAATTACCCCGAGCGCGACTAGCACAATTGTGCCGACTAATCGATTCTGAAACTTACTCGCCACCGCTTCTCCCCACGTCTATTACTTCCATGACATGTGCGACAGTGTGAAAGGATCCACACACCAACACGGTATCTTCTGGCTTCGCCTCAGCAAGTGCTGCAGACCATGCCTGCGCCACGCTGTCATAAGCGTTGCCTTTGCCCAGGTGCTCCAGCAGTTGTTCTGCCGTTGCGCCACGCGGCCCTTCCAGGGGCGCACAGTACCAGACGTCAACCACGCTTTTTAACCAGGCTAACGTACCGGCAATATCTTTATCATGTAGCATACCGATAACCGCAAGTACACGCCCGCTTTTCACTAACTTTTTCAGACGTCCGGTCAGATACTCTGCCGCATGCGGATTATGGGCAACATCGAAAATCACTCGCGGCGACTCGCTCACAATCTGGAAGCGCCCCGGTAAAATCGCGCGTTCGATGCCGTCACGAATCGCCTGCTCGCTAACGTTCAGCCCGCTTGCGCGCAGCGCGGCCAGTGCGGTAGCAGCATTAGGTTGTGGCACCTGCGGCAACGGCAAATGCGCCAACGTTCCATGAGCATCCGTAAACGACCAGTCGTTCTCAGTGACCGCATAGCGCCAGTCCACGCCGCAGCGTTGCAAAATCGCCCCGCACTCTTGCGCGACATCCGCGATGGTGTAAGGCATTTCAGGTTCGCCGACGATAGCCGGTTTCTCTGCACGGAAAATGCCCGCCTTCTCACGACCAATACTTTCGCGATCCGGGCCCAGCCAGTCAGTATGGTCAAGCGCAATACTGGTGACTACAGCGACATCGGCATCGACGATATTGGTGGCGTCAAGGCGGCCGCCTAATCCCACTTCCAGAATAACGACATCCAGTTGGGCCTGTTTAAACAGCCAGAGTGCCGATAACGTACCGTATTCAAAGTAAGTCAGGGAAATATCACCACGAGCGTCTTCAATCTCAGCAAACGAGGCGGTATGGGCTGATTCCGGCAGTTCACTCCCCTGCACGCGTACGCGTTCCGTGTAGCGCACCAGATGAGGCGAACTGTACACCCCAACTTTATAGCCTGCCGCAGTCAGCACAGATTCCAGCGTACGACAGGTCGTGCCTTTTCCGTTGGTTCCTGCCACCGTAAACACAAATGGCGCGGGTTTCAATACACCCAGTCTGCGCGCTACCTGGCTTACGCGTTCAAGGCCAAGATCGATGGTTTTACTGTGCAGGTTTTCCAGATAAGAAAGCCACGACGCCAGGGGCGACGCGGCTTGAGGAATACGTTTATTGTCCATGATGCCTGTAATTTTATTACGTAGATTAAAGCAAAAGGCAGCGCCAGTTGGCCCTGCCCTTTTTTACTCGTCGTCTTTCAAGCTGCAGGTGTGTTGGCTGCTCTCGCTCACCCGAATCACTTGCCCGTGCAAGCTCATCCGGGTTCACTCTCTTGCCGTCTTCCTGCAACTCGAAATCCATAGAGTAAGTTATCAGGCTTCTGATTCCTGATCGGGTACCGGAGATACCACCTCGCCTTCACGCGGCTCATCCGGATTCGGCGCAGGAAGATTCATCAGCTTCGCCAGGATGCTTGCCAGTTTCAGGCGCATTTCCGGACGGCGGACGATCATATCGATAGCGCCTTTTTCAATCAGGAACTCGCTGCGCTGGAATCCCGGCGGCAGTTTCTCACGTACGGTTTGCTCGATAACACGCGGACCCGCGAAGCCGATCAGTGCTTTCGGTTCTGCAATGTTGAGATCGCCCAGCATCGCGAAGCTTGCGGAAACACCACCCATTGTTGGGTCGGTCAGTACAGAAATATACGGTAAACCGCGTTCCTGCATTTTCGCCAGCGCAGCAGAGGTTTTTGCCATCTGCATCAGAGACATCAGCGCTTCCTGCATACGCGCCCCGCCAGAAGCGGAGAAGCAGATCAGCGGACAGTTGTCTTCCAGTGCCTGCTCAACGGCACGGACAAAACGCGCACCGACCACAGAGCCCATGGAGCCGCCCATAAACGCGAACTCGAATGCCGCAGCAACGACCGGCATACCATGCAGCGTGCCTTTCATCACCACCAGCGCATCTTTCTCGCCGGTTTCTTTCTGCGCAGAAGCCAGTCTGTCTTTGTATTTTTTAGAGTCACGAAACTTCAGCACGTCTTTCGGCTCAAGCTCGCTACCCAGTTCCACAAGAGAACCTTCATCTAACAGGCTATGCAGGCGATTGCGCGCCGACATGCGCATATGATGGTCACACTTCGGACAGACCTCAAGATTACGTTCCAGCTCAGCACGGTATAAAACCTGACCGCAGCTATCACACTTGGTCCACACCCCTTCAGGAATGCTTGCCTTGCGGGTGGGAGTAATGTTGCTTTTAATTCGTTCAATCCAGCTCATTGGTGACCTTTCTGCCTGAACCCTAGTCAGCTTTGTTATAAGGGGCGCATAATGCCATTTTTGCCCCTAACAGACCATGAATGTTGCACATTAAAACATAACAGCCCGAAACTTTGGATAAAAAAGTGGTCGAACCGCTGAGTTACTTTCTATTTTGCAGCCCGTGACGCAGCACGCTTATGGCGAATTACTTCAATCACCCCCGGCAATACGGAAAGGACGATAATCGCCACAATCAGTAATTTCAGGTTTTCCTGAACGATCGGCAAATCGCCGAACAGGTAGCCTGCGTAGGTGAATAACAATACCCACAGCAGCGCGCCTACGACGTTATACATCGCAAAGTGACGGTAGGACATATGTCCCATACCGGCAACAAACGGCGCAAATGTGCGCACAATAGGCACGAAACGCGCCAGGATAATCGTCTTACCGCCATGACGCTCGTAGAACGCATGGGTTTTATCCAGGTAGCTGCGGCGGAAAATTTTGGAGTTCGGGTTACTGAAAAGTTTTTCCCCGAACAATCGGCCAATCGTGTAGTTCACTGCATCGCCCACAATCGCCGCCACAATCATCAGTGCCACCATCAGATGAACATTGAGATCATTGGTCGGCAGCGCAGAAAGCGCACCAGCAACAAACAGCAGCGAGTCTCCTGGCAGGAATGGTGTCACCACCAGCCCGGTTTCACAGAACAGGATCAGAAACAGAATCGCGTATACCCAGATACCGTATTCCGCAACCAGCTCCGCCAGGTGCACATCAATGTGCAGGATAAAATCGATAAGAAAGTAAATCAGGTCCATAGTTTTGCCTTTATACGACTCAAATTAGTCCGCCAGAAATAGCGGGCCCATAGGCGGTTTTGGCAGGTCGAACCGGTCCGGGTAATCTACTGCAACCAGATACAGTCCTTCCGCTTTCGCCGTTGCCGCTGCCAGCGTTCTGTCCTTTGCCGCTAACAGTTCTGCTATCCAGCTCTCCGGCTGGTTGTTGGCGCCAACTTCCATCAGGCTGCCGACAATATTCCTGACCATATGATGTACAAAGGCATTCGCTTTAATATCCACCACCACATATGCACCGAAACGTTCGACGTTAATGTGCATCACGTTACGCCACGGTGTGCGCGACTGGCACTGTACCGCACGGAACGAGGTAAAATCATTTTCGCCAATCAGACACTGGGCTGCACGATGCATACGCTCAGCGTCCAGCGGTTCATAATAATGGGTTACCCCTTTACCCAAAACCGCAGGGCGCAACCGATGATTGTAGATGATGTAGCGATAACGGCGAGCCGTAGCGCTAAATCTGGCATGAAAATCATCAGGTACAGCTTTCACCCAGCGCACGGCGATGTCACCAGGTAAATTCGCATTTACCCCCAGTGTCCAGGCCGCATCTTTACGCTGAGCAGTGGTTTCAAAATGCACGACCTGCCCAGTGCCATGAACGCCCGCATCCGTGCGACCTGCACAAAAAACATTAATGCGTTCATTCGCCACCTGAGAAAGCGCTTTTTCCAGTTTTTCCTGAACGCTACGCACTTCGTTCTGGCGCTGCCAGCCATAATATTTGCTGCCGTCATACTCAATGCCCAGCGCAATTTTATGGGTTGACGGCTGTTGCTGGTCAGACATTAGTACAGGTACTCCTGCACCAGTTTTTCCGCAATTTTCACCGCCATTAACGCGCCGCCAAAGCGTACGTTGTCTGCCACAGACCAGAACTGAACTTGCTCCGGCATACCGTAATCGTTATGCACGCAGCCAATAGAAAGGTGCGGAGTACCTGACGCGTCGCCAACCTGGGTCGGGAAGTCGGTCTCTTCCGACAACACCACGTCTTCACCGCGCGAAAACGCGTCGCGTGCTTCTTCCGCCGCCAACGGGCGCAGAGCCTCAAAATTCACCATCTGCGCGTGGCCATAAAATACCGGGGACTGCACGATGCTGGCTGAAATAAGCAGACCGTCATCCTGCATAATTTTGCGCACTTCATCAACAATACGACGCTCTTCACGCACGCTGCCTTCGCGATCGGGCAGCAGCGGCAGCATATTGAACGCCAGCTGACGACCAAAGAAATCATCTTCGTCAATCGGGATGCCGTTAAGCAATTTCGCGCTTTGTCCGGCCAGTGCGTCTACGGCTTTTTTGCCGTGAGCGGAAGCCGAAATAATATTGGTCACCGTAATCCGTGACAGCCCGCCGTCATCAATCAATGGTTTCAGCGCAGACAGCAACTGGCTTGTCAGACTGTTTGGTACCGCAATCACATTGCGGTTACGGTAATCCGCCAGCACGAACGGGTTAACGTCCGGAACCACCAGCGGAACGTCTGGTTCAAGCGCGAACAGACCGCTGCTGTCAATCACCAGGCAACCCGCATTTGTTGCTTCTTCTACCCATGCGGCGGTGGCTTCAGTGCCCGCAACAAAAAATGCCAACTGTGCCTGCGTCCAGTCAAAGTCTGCAACGTCCTGCACTATGACCGATTTACCGTTAAAACGTAGATGCTCACCGGCGCTTTCATTACGCGCCAGCGCATAAATTTCACCGACCGGGAACTGGCGTTCAGCCAGCGTATCGAGCAGGGCTTCGCCTACGGCGCCCGTTGCGCCCAGAATGGCAATATTCCAGCCTTCAGACATGGTGATTTACTCCAAGAAATACGTAAGCGTCCCTGTCGCATTATTCGACAGGGAGCATTAAGAAGACATTAATGTGCCGGATGATGAACAGCGTTAAAACCCAGCTTACACAATAAGGCAGCAGCCGTTGCGTCGTCACACATCACATATAGAGACGACCACTCACGACGCTCAAGGTAATTTTTACGCAGTTTATCAAACTCACCCGGAATTCCAGCGACTTTACGCAGCGGCGCATCATCGCGGCGCACATCATACACTAAATGCGCCAGCCTTTTCAGCGTTGGCTGATCTAACGGGCCATGCAGGGTGATACGACCAAATTCCGGCGCGGGTAACAGGGTACTGAGCGCAACGTGCTGCTCGTGACCAATAAACTTACTATAGGCCTCAAAGACCTGCGTGGTGCCACGCGCTTTTCCTTCGAGGGTATACCCGGCAATGTGCGGTGTGCCGATATCGGCTTTCTCCAGCAACGCCACATTGAGATCCGGCTCTCCTTCCCAGACATCCAGCACAACGCTCAGCGACTGACCGGCATTCAACCGGTTCAGCAATGCTGTATTGTCGATGACCGGCCCACGGCAGGCGTTGATCAGAATAGTGCCCGGCTTCAGTCGGCTAATCAGCGCATCGTCCGCCATGTGCAGCGTTTTGTAGGGTCCGTCTTTAAACAGTGGCGTATGGAAAGTCAGCACATCGGCTTGCTCTACCAGTTCGTCCAGCGAGCGGAAATCGCCCTCGTCACCGCGATCGGCTCGCGGTGGATCGCACAGCAGCGTGCGGATCCCCAGCGCTTCCAGACGCGCCTGCAAACGCCCCCCCACGTTGCCCACACCCACAATGCCTACGGTGCGATCGCGTAACGCAAACCCGTCACGCTCCGCCAGCATCAGCAACGCTGAAAAAACATATTCTACGACCGCTATCGCGTTACAACCGGGCGCGGCGGAAAAACCGATCCCAGCCTGCGCAAGCCAGGCGTCATCCACATGGTCTGTGCCAGCGGTTGCCGTACCGACAAATTTAACCGGTTTTCCTCCAAGCAGTGATTCATTTACTTTCGTCACCGAGCGCACCATTAAAGCATCCGCATCATCCAGTTCAGCAACGGGAATCGGACGACCGGGAACCGCTTTGACCTCCCCCAAACGACTGAACAGTTCGCGGGCATAGGGCATATTTTCATCAACGAGGATTTTCACGTCTTTCGCACCTGTTTGAGAACGAGAGTTAACCGGGCAAGTGTGCCATAATCTCGCCGCCAGGCATACTGCGAGACCTGGTCAGCACAGATTTAAGGAACAGAGATGATGCAGCCCATTTCAGGTACGCCCGCACGCCCTCCCGGTGAAGGCCAAAATGCCCCTTCCGCTGCGGGTGAACAACCATTATCCACGCAACAACGTACTGTGTTGGAACGACTAATTACCCGTTTGATTTCACTCACCCAGCAGCAAAGTGCTGAGGTGTGGGCCGGAATGAAGCACGATCTGGGCGTCAAAAGTGATACTCCGCTGCAGTCACGTCACTTTCCAGCCGCTGAGCAAAACCTTAACCAACGGCTGGGAGTTGCTCAGCAAAATCATGTTAATCGTCAGGTGCTTTCGCAGCTCACTGAATTACTGAGCCAGGGAAATAATCGCCAGGCGGTGAGTGATTTTATCCGTCAGCAGTATGGGCAAACGGCGCTCAGCCAGCTCACGCCTGAGCAGTTGAAAAACGTGCTCACGCTGCTGCAACAAGGGCAGCTGTCGATACCACAGCCGCAGCAGCGCCCGGCAACCGATCGCCCGTTGCTCCCCGCAGAGCACAATACGCTGAACCAGTTAGTTACCAAACTGGCGGCGGCCACGGGAGAATCAGGGAAGATGATCTGGCAGTCGATGCTGGAGTTGTCAGGCGTAAAAAGCGGTGAGCTGATCCCTGCCAAACAGTTTACGCACCTGGTCACCTGGCTGCAGGCGCGCCAGACGCTCAGCCTGCAAAGCGCCCCGACGCTACAAACCCTCCAGGCTGCGCTGAAGCTGCCATTAGAGCCGAATGAGCTGACAGCAATAAAAGAGTACGCGCAGCAGACGTATCAGATCCAACCACAATCGATTCTGACCACGGTGCAGGTGCAGGACTTGCTCAATCAAATTTTCCTGCGTCGCGTGGAACGAGAACGCGAGCTCAGCGATCCGCGTCATCTGCAGCCCATTTACAGCCCGTTCGCGCCGATGATTGAAACGGTTAAATCTCTGTCGGCACGACCGGGACTGTTGTTTGTTGCATTGATGATTGCGTTAGCCATTTTCTGGCTGGTCGCTTAACCTTTACGCAGCGTAAGCAACGTTACAATAATCCCCACCACGGCGGATATCGCCCCGGCAAGGAACACTGAGGGATAACCGTACGCGGTGGCCAGCACCCCGGCGACCGGCCCGCTTATGCCGTAGGAGATATCCTGAAATGCGGCGTACCCGCCCAGCGCCGTACCGCGAACCTGCGCGGGTACTCGCTTCACCACCTCGACGCCCAAGGCCGGGAAGATAAGCGAACACCCGGCCCCGGTTAATGCCGCTCCAAGCAGTGCAACCCAGGCTGTTGGGGCCTGCCACAGCAGAATCAGTCCTGCGGTTTCCACCAGCAAAGAGACAACGGCAACCTTCACGCCGCCGAACCGGTCCGGCATCCAGCCAAACAGAATACGCATCAGCACAAACGCCCCGCCAAACGCGGTCAGGGTGAACCCCGCCATCGTCCAGCCGTTGCTGACAAAATAGAGTGAAATAAATGTACCGATCACCGCAAAGCCAACGCCCTGCAGCGCCAGGCCCAGGCCCGGTTTCCAGATAAGCCCTACCACGCTCCATAACGAAGGACGTTCTCCTGCATGTGCAGGCACTTTACGCACGGTGCCGTTGAATACCCATGCCAGCAGCGGTAATACCATCGAGGTTCCCGCCAGCGCCGCGAAGCCAAAGTGGCTGTGGATCAGAAGTCCCAACGGTGCACCGGCGGCCAGCGCGCCGTAAATCGCCATTCCGTTCCATGACATCACCTTACCGGAGCGTGTTGGGCCGACCAGCCCCAGCCCCCAGGTCAACGTTCCGGTGAGCAGTTGGCTTTCGCCAAAACCGAGGATCAAACGACCGACGATTAGCAACGCAAATTTTACGGGAACAGAAACGGGCAATAGCGCGGCTAACAGCCACGCCGCACCCGCCAGCCCACAGGCAAACATCCCCTGTAGCGCCGAGCGTTTGGCACCATATTGATCGGCTAACCGCCCGGCGTAGCCGCGTGTTAATACCGTCGCCAGAAACTGTACGCCGACGGCGATGCCGACCATGGTATTGCCATAGCCCAGTTCCTGGTGCACAAACAGAGGAATGACGGGCAAAGGTAAACCGACCGTCATATAGGTCAGGAAAACCGCAAAAGCGATGCGAAACAGCGAAAAGTTCGCCGAAGGTGTTTTTTCTTGTTGGGTTACAGCTGTCATGCGTTACTCCAAAATGCAGAGTAAGGCGAGGAATGCCCACGCCCCCTCTACCTGACTATCAGGATTAAGGTGCGTTGGATAACGTTAAACGCTTACGCATTATCAAGAGGATAATGTTGAAGCTGGAGTCTGCCTGCGAGTGCCCCCGACTGTCAACTGTGAAAGCACAGGTGCGTATATCAAAATGCTGACTTCTCTACAAACAAAAAGGGAAATACCGCATCAATGCCTTTCGCTCTGAACTTCCCGGTTACCTGCTCACGTTGATGCGGCGTCAGGAGTCGGAACATCATATCCCAAATCTCTTTCGGTTCAGCTTCCTGCGCGATATTGTGGTCTGGTGCTACTGTGTTCTCATTTTCATTCAGATACGAGCGTACATACAGCGGAAACACTGAAATATGAAATTCCTCGGCCTTAGACTTCGCGCGCTTACGTTTGACGCCCGCTTTTCCTTCACTGTAGGTATTTAAGCGCAAGCGTACAGCGGGTGCGCTTCTCGGAAACCCTGGCAATTCAAGACACTCCTTCACAGTGAACCACTCTTTTACCATCAGTTTCTTTCCTTTCTGCTGATGAAATAAAAATATTTTTTCTTTTCCGCGAAATTTCAAATTAATTCTGGCAATATTCCTACGATAAAAAGAAAGTAACGTTCTTTTGTCTTTCTAATTTATAACCTGAAAAATATCGGTGCCGATAACACATCTTCTTAGGATTACAGAATGGAACACAAAAGCCAAGACTGGCATCGTGCAGATATTAAAAGTGCACTGGAAAAAAGAGGTATTACGCTCAGAGAGCTTTCGCGTTCAGCGGGGTTATCTCCCGACTCTTTACGCAATGTATTTACCCGCAGTTGGCCTCGGGCGGAGCTGATCATCGCGCAGGCGCTTGAAACTACGCCGGACGTAATTTGGCCATCACGCTATCTCTCTAAATCAGAGAAACAAACCCCAAAAAAAATAACCATCAATTATAAATAAATTAATAAAAATTCATTCAACCAATTAATTTATATTAAAGGCTAATGTATTAAAGATATTAATAGCATAATCGGTCATTTTTATCAGTTTGAATCCTGTTAAAGAAATACACGTTGTTATTACATAATCAATTAACAGGAACATCGATGAGCTGGAATAAAACAACAGCAGTTAATCACGCTAAATCACACGCGGGGTCACATTCTCAAGGACGCTGTGCGGAATTTACCCGCAAAGCCATTCAGTCAGGAGGTATCTCCCTTGGGAATACCTACCATGCTAAAGATTATGGACCACTGTTAAAAAACGCAGGATTCAGTCCCATCGGCACATTTGAACAACCCCGAGCAGGAGATGTCGTCGTCATTCAACCTTATGAGGGAGGAAACCCAAGCGGACATATGGCGATATTTGACGGTCAGGCGTGGTACTCCGATTTTAGACAACGTGACATGTGGGCCGGACCGGGCTATCGGGCGGCAAAACCGTCATTTACTATTTACAGGAAACCATAATGAAATCGCTCTCGCTGGTTGCTCTGGTTTTGTTACTTTGCGGCTGCTCTGCGGCGCGCCACGACAGCTCCCGGGATGTAAAACTATTCTATCTCGCATGGATGTCCGCTTACACACAAGAGCGGGATACATCCGCACTCATGCAACGCTATGTGGCGAAAGACGTTATCAATCGTCTGGCTCTGATTGACAGCCTTTACGAGCAGGAAATACTGAATTCGGACTACTTTATGTACGTACAGGATTACGACCCAAAATGGATCCCACTGTTACGGGTCAAATCAGCGCTATCCTTTCTCGGTGGCGAAAAGATGGAAGTACAATTAGGTGGGCCGACAGGAGAGGCGCCTATGCAGTTGGAAGTCTATACGCGTTGGGAGGACGGTCACTGGAAAATTTACCGAGTGCGGGATCTGGGTAATCAATTTGAACAGCCAATTTACAGCGCCGGCGATATCGCACACGCCAAAGAATGGTCTCTGGAAATCGCACCGGAGTACGAAAAGTTGAATAAATAAAAAAGGGAGCCATCAGGCTCCCCTCTTGCATAATCTTTCAGTCTTACGCTTACAACTTACGCATAACCAGCGTAGCGTTGGTGCCGCCAAAACCGAAGCTGTTAGACATAACAGTCGTCAGCGCCTGCTCGGTCGGTTTGGTCACGATGTTCAGACCTGCCGCCTGCTCGTCCAGCTCTTCAATGTTGATGCTTGGCGCGATAAAGCCGTGTTCCAGCATCAGCAGAGAGTAGATAGCTTCCTGTACACCAGCCGCGCCCAGTGAGTGACCGGTCATGGCTTTGGTTGCGGAGATTGCCGGGCTGTTGTCGCCAAACACTTCACGAATCGCACCCAGCTCTTTCACGTCGCCTACCGGAGTAGAAGTACCGTGGGAGTTCAGGTAGTCGATCGGCGTGTCTACGCCGTGCATCGCCATCTGCATGCAACGTACTGCGCCTTCGCCAGACGGAGCAACCATGTCTGCGCCATCGGACGTTGCGCCGTAACCGACGATTTCCGCATAGATGTGCGCGCCACGTGCCAGAGCGTGTTCCAGCTCTTCGACCACGACCATACCACCGCCGCCAGCAATAACGAAACCGTCACGGTGTGCGTCATAGGTACGGGAAGCTTTGGATGGATCGTCGTTATATTTGGTAGACAGCGCGCCCATGGCGTCGAATTCACACGCCATTTCCCAGCACAGCTCTTCGCCGCCGCCAGCGAAAACGATGTCTTGTTTGCCCAGCTGAATTTGTTCTACTGCGTTGCCGATACAGTGCGCAGATGTCGCACAGGCAGAGCTGATAGAGTAGTTTACGCCGTGGATTTTGAACGGCGTTGCGAGGCAGGCAGAAACGCCGGACGCCATCGCTTTGGTGACCACATACGGGCCAACCGCTTTCAGGCCACGCGGGCTACGCATTGCGTCAGCACCAAACACCTGAAAACGCGGGGAGCCGCCGCCGGAACCTGCAATCAGGCCAACGCGCGGGTTGTTCTGGTAATCTTCTGCTGCAAGGCCGGCATCAGCCACAGCCTGTTCCATAGAAAGGAATGCATAGATGGATGCGTCGCTCATGAAGCGCACTACTTTGCGGTCAATGAGGCCAGTGGTATCCAGTTTTACGTTGCCCCATACGTGGCTACGCATGCCGGAGTCCTTCAGCTCCTGAGAGAAAGTGATCCCTGAACGTCCTTCACGCAGAGATGCCAGGACTTCCTGCTGGTTATTACCGATGCTGGAAACGATGCCCAAGCCAGTAATCACTGCACGTTTCATTCAATACCTCTGTAAGTCGCACTATTTTAAAGTTTCGAGTGGCACAATAGCGTACACTTGTACGCCGAACAAGTCCGATCAGCCATTTAATGTGGAAATTTGCGCAGCCAGGCACTCATCGCTAAGATCGGGGCACAGCCTGCCAGACGAGTAACTTACGTGAAACAATACGCTATACAACCTGCCAACCTTGAATTCAACGCTGAGGGTACACCTGTTTCCCGAGATTTTGACGATGTCTATTTTTCTAATGATAACGGGCTGGAAGAGACACGTTACGTCTTTCTCGGCGGGAATCATCTCGCCCAGCGATTCCCTGCGCATTCACGTCCCCTCTTCGTGGTGGCAGAAAGCGGGTTTGGCACCGGACTTAACTTCCTGACACTCTGGCAGGCATTTGCCGAATTCCGCGATACCTCCCCTGACGCTACCCTGGAAAGATTACATTTCATCAGTTTTGAAAAATTTCCGCTGACGCGTGAAGATCTGACCTTAGCCCATCAGCACTGGCCAGAACTTGCTCCGTGGGCCACGGCGCTACAAGAGCAATGGCCGCTGCCGTTAGCGGGATGCCATCGCCTGCTCCTTGATGAAGGACGCGTCACTCTGGATCTGTGGTTTGGTGATATTAATGAACTGACCAGCAAGCTCGATGACTCCCTGAATCAAAAAGTGGATGCCTGGTTTCTGGACGGTTTCGCGCCGGCAAAAAATCCGGATATGTGGACGCCAACGCTGTTTAACGCAATGGCCCGTCTGGCTCGCCCCGGCGGCACGCTGGCGACCTTCACCTCAGCAGGCTTTGTGCGTCGGGGATTGCAGGAAGCCGGGTTTACGATGCAAAAATGCAAAGGCTTTGGTCGCAAACGAGAAATGCTTTGTGGCGTAATGGATAAGACGCTGGCGCTCCCCTCCTCGGCACCCTGGTTTGCACGTACCGGAACAGATAAACGCGAAGCCGCCATTATTGGCGGGGGGATTGCCAGCGCATTGCTGTCGTTGGCGTTACTGCGCCGCGGCTGGCAGGTCACGCTCTATTGCGCCGACGACAACCCAGCCGGAGGTGCATCCGGCAATCGCCAGGGCGCTCTTTATCCGCTACTGAGCAAGCATGACGCGGCCATTAATCTCTTTTTCCCCTCCGCGTTTACCTTCGCCCGCCGGCTGTATGACGCCCTCCCCGTTGAGTTCGCGCATGACTGGTGCGGCGTGACGCAACTGGCGTGGGATGAGAAAAGCCAGCAAAAAATCGACCAAATGTTGTCCCTTGAGTTGCCCGATGCGCTCGCCGTCGGGGTTGACGCAGAGCAGGTTTTACAAACAACCGGCGTGAAAACCGGATGCGGCGGGATTCAGTACCCCGCCGGAGGATGGCTGTGTCCGGCACAATTAACCGCCGCCGTATTCGACTATGCCGCAACGCTGGGATTACACACCCGGTATCAACATACGCTGGCCTCGCTGTCTCGACAGACAGAAAACTGGAAATTGACGTTTGCCAGTGGAGCAACCGCCACTCACGCTGCGGTAGTTCTGGCTAACGGGCATCGCATTAACAGCGTTGAACAGACGCAGTCGCTACCGGTGTACTCCGTAGGCGGTCAGGTGAGTCACATTCCTACTACGCCTTCGCTTTCAGCGCTGCGTCAGGTGCTGTGCTATGACGGCTACCTCACGCCGCACAACCCGCAAAATCAGCAGCACTGCATTGGCGCCAGTTATCATCGCGGAAGTGAAGAAACGGTGTATCGTGCTGACGATCAGCAGCAAAACCGTCAGCGCTTAATAGATTGTTTCCCGAATGCCGCGTGGGCAAAAGAAGTAGACGTTAGTGGCAATGCCGCCCGCTGTGGAGTGCGCTGCGCCACGCGCGATCACATGCCAATGGTCGGCAACGTCGCGGATTATGACGCCACGCTCAGCCAGTATGCCACTCTTGCCGAAGACAGAGAGCACGCCGTAAACGCCCCGGTTTATTCCGATTTATTTATGTTGGGTGCGCTGGGCTCGCGCGGGCTGTGTACTGCCCCGCTGTGTGCAGAAATTCTGGCATCGCAAATGAGCGATGAACCTATCCCTATGGATGCCAGCACGCTGGCTGCGCTGAATCCGAATCGTCTGTGGGTAAGGAAGTTATTGAAGGGTAAAGCGGTGAAATAAGATACCATCTCATCATTGCCTGATGGCGCTACGCTTATCAGGCCAACAATCCCCGTCCACGTAGGCCGGATAAGACGCCTTCGCGTCGCCATCCGGCACAATCCACTGCAATTATTATTGCGTTGCCTTTTGAAATAAAGTGTCCCACATCTCTTTCACTAACGCCTGGTCACGCGGCGAGAGTTCGCCTGCGCTGATGGCTTTTTCCAGGCTGCTGGTCACATTGGCGTACAATGCCTCAGCGGAATGGTCCTCGCCAGCATCCAACTCAGCCACAGCCAGCGTCAGGTGTCCACGCAAATAGCCACTGGCAAACAACTCATCATCGCTGGCGTGCTCTACCATATCGTCGATTAATGCCAGAATGCGTGATTCAAACTCCGCGATCATCTTCTTTCCTCATTGTAAACGTGGCAGCAGCTTCAGTTGAGCGCTTCGGGCCACGGGAATTGTTCCGCCGTAAGTTCAGGCGTGTGATAATAATTCTGTAACGCGTTAATAAAACGCGCCGGACGTTCAGGGATCCCCTTTTCCAGGTACTCCATTACCTGAGCATGAACACGGCGCTGGAATACCACGCGGTCTGGTTCAAAGTCCCCTTCGAGGTTGTCGCAACTGACGTTAAACGGGTACCCCGCCGCCATGCAAAACAACCAGTCAAACGCCTGCGGCTTCACTTCCACATCTTCAAACTGGCATTGTGTCTTCGCGTCGCGTCCGTCCGGGCAGTACCAGTAACCAAAATCGACCAGCTCACGACGGGCTTTACCGGCGATGCACCAGTGTGAAATTTCGTGTAACGCACTGGCGTAATAACCATGCGCAAAAACGATACGGTGATACGGTAATTCCGCATCCGCAGGAAGATAGATCGGTTCGTCGTCGCCTTTAATCAGACGGGTATTAAATTCATCGGCAAAGCAGCCGTTAAAAATCTCAATTAACTGTTCGTAGTGATGCGTATTATTCATTAGTTCATCCCCAGCCAGTGGAGAATCTCCTGTCCATGATTATCATAAAGTAGCTTGGCGCTCATCACGGCGGAGACAATAACGATCATTGGCCGAATGAGTTTTTGTCCTTTGCTGAGCACCAGTCGAGAGCCCATCCGTGCGCCAATAAACTGGCCAATGAGCATCACAAAACCTGTCGCCCAAATCACTTTGCCGCCGAGGGCAAACAACAACAACCCACCGATATTCGATGTGGCATTTAATACTTTGGCGTGGGCCGTCGATTTCGCCAGGTTGTATCCGCACAGCATGACAAAGGCCAGCGCGTAGAACGACCCTGCCGCCGGACCAAAAAAGCCATCGTAAAAACCGACGCAGCCTCCCGCCACCAGCGCGAAAGGTAAACCGTGCAATCGACGCTGTCGGTCCTCTTCCCCCACTTTCGGCATCAACAGAAAGTAAAGGCCAATACATATAACCAGAACCGGCAGGATCTGGCGCAGAACATCTGACTGCACGTGCTGAACCAATAGCGCCCCGCTCATTGATCCGACAAACGTCATGAAGATATTGAGCTTCTGATCCGCCAGATTAACCACGCCACGACGAATAAAATAGAGGGAGGAAGAGATAGATCCCCCGCAGGCCTGCAACTTATTGGTCGCCAGCGCTTGCGCAGGTGGCATCCCGGCCGCCATCAATGCCGGGATGGTGAGTAGACCACCGCCTCCGGCCAGAGAATCAATAAAACCTGCCAGCATCGCCACAAAAAACAGCACACCTAGCAGCAGTGGCGACACCATAAACAGAGAGGCAAAATGATCCATTAGAGTACATGCTCGTCCAGTAGCGCCTGGCAGGAAGGCGGCAACGGCGGCGGTGTCTTCTTCTCAGGCTTGGTGGTTCCAGGTTTTGGAGGTTCGAACCAGCTTTGCAGCTCTGCGCCACAGCCGTCACCCGGTGGCGGTAACGGTTGATCTTCGCACTCAAGGCTGTCGGCAGGGCAACGTAACCGCACGTGCATATGCGCACGATGCTGGAACCATGGCCGCACTTTACGCAACCAGTCCCTGTCGGTCCCTGCATCCAGACAAAGTTGTTGCTTAATCGCCGGATTCACGAAAATACGCGTTACTTCATTATCTTTTGCAGCCAGCCTTACCAGGCTAAAAATCTCCGGTTTCCACAGTGATGGCACAACACGTTTGCCGTCCTGTGAGACCAGATCTAACGCCTGCGGCCGCAGCAGTTGCGACTGGGTCCAGCGCGTTTTCGGCAGTTGCAGGAAAATATCCACATCCAGTCCCGTCTGGTGGCTGGCGTGACCGCCATTGAATCGCCCACCGGCCGGCATACCCATATCACCGATTAACACCGTGCCCAGCCCCTGACTATTAGCTTGATTACTCAGACGCTGGATAAACCTCACCAGATCCGGATGGCCAAAGTAACGACGCTGATCGGTGCGCATCACCTGATAATGTTCTGACTGTACAGGCAGCGTATCTGCGCCAACAATACAGCCATTGGAAAACGCGCCGATAGACTGCGCGCTGCCCGCAACCGGATGGGTAATTTTCTGCCAGGGCGTCGCCGCCAGACAGGCGGTACTGGCAAACAGAGCCAGCGCCGCAAGTGCCGTTTTTTTCATCTCTTACCAGCGTGGAATATCGGTCTTCACGTCCGCATTTTGCGCCCGCTGACGCAGCAGGTGATCCATCAATACGATCGCCAGCATCGCCTCGGCGATCGGTACGGCGCGGATCCCAACGCACGGATCGTGACGACCTTTAGTGATCATTTCGACTTCTTCACCAAAGCGGTTAATGGTGCGCCCTGGAACGGTAATACTGGACGTCGGTTTCAGCGCCATATGAGCAATGATTTGTTGCCCGCTGCTGATCCCACCCAGAATGCCGCCCGCATGGTTACTCTGGAAACCTTCTTTGGTGATTTCATCTCGGTTCTGGCTGCCACGCAGCGCAACAACGTCAAATCCGTCGCCAATCTCAACGCCCTTAACGGCGTTAATGCTCATCAGCGCATGGGCGATGTCGGCATCCAGGCGGTCGAATACAGGTTCGCCAAGACCCGCAGGCACACCGCTTGCAACAACGGTCACCTTCGCCCCGATGGAGTCGCCCTCTTTCTTCAGCCCGCGCATCAGTTCGTCCAGCGCTTCGAGTTTATCCGGGTCCGGACAAAAGAACGGGTTAAGTTCCACCTGGGACCAGTCTTTGATCTCCAGCGGAATATCACCCATCTGCGTCAGGCAACCGCGAATCTCAACGCCGAACTTTTCCGCCAGATATTTTTTGGCAATCGCTCCGGCCGCCACGCGCATCGCTGTTTCACGTGCGGAAGAACGTCCGCCACCACGGTAGTCGCGCAGGCCATATTTCTGCTCATAGGTATAGTCGGCGTGTCCTGGACGAAAAACGTCCTTAATCGCGCCGTAATCCTGTGAACGCTGATCGGTATTTTCGATCAGCAGGCCAATGCTGGTGCCAGTGGTAACGCCCTCGAACACCCCGGAGAGGATTTTCACCTGATCCGGCTCACGACGCTGCGTAGTGTAGCGCGATGTGCCTGGACGCCGTCTGTCGAGATCGTGCTGCAGGTCAGCTTCTGTCAGAGAAATGCCCGGCGGAACACCATCGACAATACAACCGAGCGCCAGCCCGTGTGATTCGCCGAAAGTGGTTACGCGAAAGAGTTGCCCAATTGTGTTTCCTGCCATCACGGCTCCGTTATGAGTGTTGTGTATTTGCGCGTGTAATTAGTCTTTATAAATGCTGAAGTGCTCACGAGCAGCAACTAACTGCTCTTTGGTCAGCATGAATACGCCGTCACCGCCGTTGTCGAACTCCAGCCAGGTGAACGGTACATCCGGATATTGCTCTATCAGATGTACCATGCTGTTTCCGACTTCACAAATCAGAATACCGTTATCTGACAGGTAGTCTGGGGCGTTCCCCAGAATGCGGCGGGTAAGTTTCAGCCCATCACTGCCGGACGCCAGACCCAGCTCAGGTTCGTGACGATATTCGTTTGGCAGATCGGACATATCTTCCGCATCGACATACGGCGGGTTGGTCACAATCAGGTCATACTGGACTTTCAGCAGATCGCGGAACAGATCGGAACGGATCGGCGTGACGTGATGGATCAGGCCGTGTTCTTCAATATTGTGTTCGGTCACCGCCAGCGCGTCAGTGGAGATATCCACCGCATCAACTTCGGCTTCCGGGAAGGCATACGCGCAGGCAATGGCAATACAACCGCTGCCGGTACACATATCGAGGATATGCTGCGGCTGCTCATTAATAAGGCCCGCAAAGCGGTTATTAATAAGCTCGCCAATCGGTGAACGCGGAACCAGCACGCGTTCATCAACATAAAACTCATGCCCGCAGAACCAGGCTTTGTTGGTCAGATAAGCAACCGGAATGCGCTCGTTGACGCGGCGAATCACGCGTTCAACAATACGATGACGCTCGCTGGAGGTCAGACGCGCTGTACGCATGTCTTCCGGAATATCCAACGGCAAATAAAGTGACGGCAGCACTAGTTGTACGGCCTCGTCCCATGGGTTATCCGTGCCATGGCCATACCAGATGTTCGCCGCGCTAAAACGGCTGACCGCCCAACGCAACATGTCCTGAATGGTATGCAGTTCACTCACTGCTTCATCGACGAAAATTTTATCCACGTATTCCTCCAGGGCATGCTCGTATTAATTTCGGCGGCTAGTTTGCCACGAAGACGGCGATAAATCAGCATTCACACAGGGCCTGAGCGCGAAAATTGCGTTTTAAGCGATCGGATGCCCGCCGAGTCGGGTTAAACTAATGGAAAATAAAAGTTGAGACTCTCGAATGAAAAAGAAAACATCGCTCAGCGAGGAGGATCAGACGCTGTTTCGCCAGCTGATGACCGGCACGCGTAAAATTAAACAGGACACCATTGTTCACCGACCTCCACGTAAAAAAATTGCCGAGGTTCCGGTTAAAAGACTGCTACAGGAGCAAGCTGATGCCAGCCACTATTTCTCGGATGAGTTTCAGCCGCTGCTGAATACGGACGGTCCGGTAAGATACCTGCGTGCCGACGTCAGCCATTTCGAACTGAAGAAAATGCGCCGTGGCGATTACTCTCCGGAGCTGTTTCTCGATCTGCATGGGCTGACCCAGCAGCAGGCCAAACAAGAGTTAGGCGCGCTGATTGCCGCCTGTCGTCGTGAGCATGTATTTTGCGCCTGCGTGATGCATGGCCACGGAAAACATATTCTGAAACAGCAAACGCCGCTTTGGCTGGCCCAGCATCCGCACGTGATGGCTTTTCATCAGGCACCGAAAGAGTACGGTGGCGACGCCGCGCTGCTGGTGCTAATTGAAGTAGAAGAGTGGCTACCGCCCGAACTTCCGTGATGCAGAAAAACAGAAAGAGCCGCGTTTGCGGCTCTTTGCATTTTCGGATGACGGCTGCGCCTTATCCGATACCAACCTTTTTAAATCGCTTTTGCCATTTTCAGGTTACACGGGCTCATCTGCCAGTTAAAAGTACCCTTCCCGCTCTCATCAAGCGTTACGCTGGCAATCGCTGATGTGGTAAACATCGGCGGTGTTTCACCTGGGCAAAGCTCAGACACCAGATACCCCACTAAAGGCAAGTGAGAGATAACCAGTGCCGTGGCGATACCTTCATTGGCCAGAGCCTGTAAATAGGCACTGACTAGACCGACATCGCCGCAAGGAGTCAACTCCGGCAAAACATCCACACCGGTTGGCAGGTTCATACATTCCCCCACCACATCCAGCGTTTGTTCGGCTCGTAGGAACGGGCTCACCAGAACACGTTCGATATCCACTTTTTGACCTTTCAGCCAGTTCGCCATCAGGCGAGATTCGTCACAACCACAGGAGGTTAAGGGACGAACCGAATCACTGGCGGCATCGAGGGCCGCGTCGCCGTGACGCATGATAAAAACTTGCATATTGCACCGCTTTTGTTAACCAGAATCACCAATACCTTTATTCACAGCCCCTATTGGCTGTGATAACGATATGGTGGCCGGCATTGTGCCTTATCCATTCACCGAATGAAACGCTGTTTTTTACCTCAACGGCGTAAGTATAGTCAATCTCTGTTTACATTTTGAGCGCGAGCCATACATTCAGTGCGGATTCATCCTACCTTTGACCTCATGAATTCAGGTCAGTTTCCCCAATATTCCAGAATTTTTCACTGTGTGCCGCCATCTGCAATAACTGTTCACACGGCGCAAACCGCGAGCCGTATTGCGTGGTCAGCCGTTGCAGAGTCGCAACTACTTCTCCCGCGCCGAGTGAATCTATATACCGGAACGGGCCGCCGAGGAATGGCGGAAAACCAATACCAAATACAGCGCCGATGTCGCCATCACGTGCGCTACGGACTATCTTCTCGTCGAAACAACGAGCTGCTTCATTGAGCATTAACATGACGCACCGCTCTGCTACCTGCGCAGCGGTAAGTCGGCCCTGACCCTGAACGCCAATAAGCGTATAAATTGCAGGGTCGACCTGTTTTTTGCTTTTACGCCCTTTCACACCATAAAGATAGAAACCCCGACCATTTTTTCTACCTTTGCGATCGTCATTCAAAATTGAAGCAACAACATTTGCAGGCGCGCTAAAACGTTCTCCATATGCAGCCTCAAGCACTGGTATAATTTTAGTGCCCGTATCAATTCCGACCTCATCCAAAAGTTGGATTGGCCCAACTGGAAAACCAAACTTAACCAGCGCGGCGTCTATGGTTTCGACCCGCTCGCCCTCGGTCAACATACGAATCGCTTCGTTAATGTAAGGCGCTAAAATGCGGTTAACGTAAAAGCCGGCCTTATCTCTGACCACTATCGGCGTTTTGCCCTGTTTTTTCGCTAACTTAACGGTAGTTGCAATCGTCTGCTCGGAGGTCGTGGCATGTGGGATCACTTCGACCAACGGCATTTTTTCCACCGGACTAAAAAAGTGTAAACCAATCACTTGTTCAGGCCTGGTAGCATTCGCAGCAATATCGCCAATGGGCAAAGATGAGGTGTTAGAAGCAAAAACGGTATGAGGTGCGCAATTTTGCTCAACTTCTGCCACCATCCGTTGTTTTAGCGACAAATCTTCAAACACGGCTTCAATAATCAAATCGCGATGCGCAAAGCCACGGTAGTCGATCGATCCCGAAATCAGCGCCAGTTGTTTATCGCGTTCGCTGGCTTTGATATGACGGCGGCGAACCTTCGTTTCAAGCTGATCCCAGCTATACTTCAGCGCATGGTTGATTCCCTTAGCGTTTATATCTTTGATGCGCACAGGCAAGCCGCCTTTACAGGCCGTCACATAAGCAATACCGCCCCCCATCAGACCGCCGCCCAAAATGCCAACGCTGTCCAGCGGACCGGGCTTAGCATCGCTTCCCGGATCCTTTTTCACGTCGGTGTTGGCAAAAAAGATGTGCCGTAGCGCCTGAGACTGGGATGTCATCGCCAGCTCACCAAACGCGCGGGCCTCTGCGTCGTAACCACTACTGCTGCCTTGCGCTAGCCCGGTTTCGATGACCTCAAGAATACGTTCTGTTGCAGGGTAGTTACCTTGCGTTTTTTGCGCCGTCTTTTTACTGGCCATGCGGAACAACAGCGCCCGCCCCAGCGGCCCCGCCAACACTCGTTCTCTCACGGGCAGTGTTCGTTGCGCAGAACTGTCCTTTTTAGCCAGTTCAACGGCCGCTTCCAGCAAAATGGAATGCGGTACAACTTCATCCACTAAACCAACTTTCAGCGCCTGTTTTGCGCGTAATTGTTTTCCGGTGAGGATCATATCCAGTGCGGTACTGACGCCAATCAGGCGCGGTAGCCGCTGCGTACCACCGGAGCCGGGCAACAAGCCAAGTTGTACTTCCGGTAAACCCAGTACGGTTTTAGCATCATCGGTACAAATACGGTTGTGACATGCCAGCGCCATCTCCAGGCCACCGCCGAGGCATGCACCATGAATCGCGGCGATAACCGGGATCGGTAAAGCATTAATTTCCGCCATCATCTGCTGCCCCTGACGGGCCAGAGTTTCGGCTTCCTGCGCGCTGCGACAGCTACCAATCATGTTGATATCCGCCCCAGCAATGAAGTTATCGGGTTTAGCCGAAATAAACACCACACCACGCAATGCTTTGTTATCGCGGATTTGTTTCAGAATGGCCCGCACCTGAGAAGCAAACTCTGCTTTCAGGGTGTTCATTTTCTCTCCGGGCACATCAATGGTGACAACAGCAACGTTATCCAGACGTACGTTTAGTGTAAAAGCCGATGTCATTTCCATTATTCCGCCTCCAGAACCATTGCCGCACCCAGACCACCAGCTGCACAGGCTGTCACTAAACCAAAACCGCCGCCACGACGACGCAGCTCATGGAGGGTTTGAGTGATCATGCGCGCACCGGTGGCAGCAAAGGGGTGTCCATAGGCAATCGATCCGCCCAGCACGTTAAATTTACTGTCATCAACCTCGCCAGTGGCATGCCCCCTGCCCAGCACGTCGCGGGCAAAACGTTCGCTACCCAACAGCTGAAGATTCGCCAGCGTTTGCGCGGCAAAGGCTTCATGCATATCGATCAGGGTTAAATCTGCCATCGTCAGACCGGCTCTCTCCAGGGCAAGCGGTGTTGACCACGCCGGTCCCAGCAGCATGTCCTGCCAGACATCGATGGCGGTAAAAGCAAAACTACGCAAGTACCCCAGCGGCACCAGCCCCAACTCTTTCGCACGCGACTCTGTCATCATGATCACGGCGGCTGCGCCGTCCGTTAGCGGGGTACTGTTTGCCGCGGTGACGGTGCCGTGCTTGCGGTCAAACGCCGGACGTAGTTTGGCGTAATCGGCCAGCGTAGAGTTACCGCGAATGTTGTTATCTTCTGAAAAAGGATCTTTAAACGGTGGCGCGTAGGTAGTCATTACCTCATCTGCCAGCTTTCCTTCAGCCCATGCCTGAGCGGCACGCTGATGAGAGCGGTGCGCCAGAGCATCCTGCTGCTCTCGGGTAATACCATAGGTTTTGGCCATTTGCTCAGCCGTATCCCCCATACGCAAACCGGTAGAATACTCGGCGACGGCTGGCGGCACAGGCATCAGGTCACGTATGCGCAATCGGGAAAAGAGTTTAAGACGTTGACCGGTTGTCCGGGCCTTATTGACATCCACCAGCACCCGCGCCAGCTTTTTACTAACGCCAATAGGCAAGACTGACGAGGAGTCCGCACCACCCGCAATTCCAGCACGAATAGACCCCGCCATCAGGCTTTCCGCGACATTCGCCACCGCCTGGAAACTGGTCGCGCAGGCCCTGCTCACGCTGTATGCATCGGTATGTACATTCATGCCGGTTCCCAGCACAATTTCACGAGCAATATTTGGTGCTTCAGGCATTTGCACCACCTGACCAAAAACCAGTTGCTCGATCACATCGGCAGGAATTTCGCTGCGCGCCAGCAGCTCACCGACGACCATTTTACCTAAATCAACGGCGGGAATGCCATGAAACGCGGTAGCCTGACGAGCAAATGGCGTACGCAATCCACTTACAATGGCAATACGGTCGCCCTGGCGGGTAACCAGCGGTAAAGCCTGACTCATAACACTCCCCTGTAAAAAAATAAAATAAGTGGTCTGACCTGATCATAGTCTTAACCAATTTTTTACATTTAGCCAAGCGGGGAGAAAAGAAAGTGGGAGCTAAGACACAGTGAATAATCACTGACAGTTACGAAAAAGCCCTTGCTATCAGATAGCAAGGGCTTTTGCAGAGGGGATTAACGCAGGCCCAGCTGGAAAATCAGCGTTTCAGCTTCACAGGCAAAAACAAAGTCGATATCCAGACGCACACCTTCTGACACTTCAGTAAAGGTCGAAGTGATTTGGCAAGGCTCAGATTCCACGCCACGTGCCTTTTCAGTCAGAGCGGCCAGTGTTTCTTCTGCCTCTGCGCGATTCGCGAACACACGGCTGTAGGACGCGGTGCAATCGGAGTTGTCCATGATGGTGCCAACATCCATACAGCAGCAAACCGGGGTTTCATCAGCACTGCATTTACTCATTGTAGATTTCCTCTGTATTCGCACCTGAGGTGCCAGATAAACGATAGGGATATTTTACGCTCCCATTATTCGCCTCTCCAGTCGTTAATTGTACGAAATGCGATAAGTGACCGAAATCACACTTAAAAATGATCTAAAACAAAAATCGCCCAAACAGGTGAGTGCGCACCTCCGCAATTTTGCCAGCTGGATCGCGTTTCTCTGATCAAATTTGAAAATATTTATAAACATACTTGCAACATTCCAGCTGGTCCGACCTATACTCACGCCACTGGTCTGATTTCTAAGTCGTACCTCAGACCCTACACTTCGCGCTCCTGTTACGGTATGTAACATTGTTTGTATAAAAATAAATCTATGAGGTTATGGTCATGAGCCAGAAAACCCTGTTTACAAAGTCTGCTCTCGCAGTCGCAGTGGCAATTATCTCCACACAGGCCTGGTCTGCAGGCTTTCAGTTAAACGAATTTTCTTCCTCTGGCCTTGGCCGGGCATATTCGGGTGAAGGCGCAATTGCAGATGATGCAGGAAACGCCAGTCGTAACCCGGCACTGATTATGATGTTCGATCGCCCTACTTTTTCTGCGGGTGCAATTTTCGTTGACCCGGATGTAGATATTTCCGGTCGCTCGCGTATTGGCAATGACGCCAGCCAGGATAATATCGCCCCAACAGCCTGGATACCGAACGTGCATTTTGTTGCTCCGATTAACGATCAGTTTGGTTGGGGGGCCTCAGTCACCTCTAACTACGGCCTGGCTACGGAGTTTAACAATAATTACACAGCAGGCTCGATGGGCGGAAAAACCGATTTGGAAACGCTCAATCTAAACCTGAGCGGTGCTTATCGCCTGAACAATCATTTTAGCTTCGGTCTCGGTTTAAACGCCATCTATGCCAAAGCGAAGCTTGAACGCTATGCAGGCGATTTACCACAGCAGATCGTTGCAGGCTCCGGGGGTAGAATTCCTCCATCACTGGCTGCGCAATATCCGGCAGATACACAGATTGCGCGCTTGAAAGGTGACGAATGGGGCTTCGGTTGGAATGCTGGTCTTCTTTATGAAGTAGACAAAGATAACCGCTACGGTTTCACCTACCGTTCTGAAGTAAAAATTGACTTCAACGGTGATTACCGCAGCAATCTGCCATCAATGGATCGTATTCCTGCGCAGTTGCGTCCAGTGTTCGCCAGCCTGCCAGCAGGAACCAACGGCAGTACGATCGATGGTTCACTTGATCTGAACCTGCCGGAAATGTGGGAGTTTTCAGGTTATAACCGCGTTGCACCACAGTGGGCGGTTCACTACAGCATGGCTTATACCAGCTGGAGTCAGTTCCAGGAGCTGAAAGCAAAAGGCAACAACGGCCAAACCTTGTTCTATAAAGAAGAAGGCTTCAAAGACTCCTATCGCATCGCGCTCGGTACTACTTATTACTATGATGATACCTGGACGTTCCGTACCGGTATCGCCTTTGATGATAGCCCGGTTCCGGCAAACCGTCGTTCCATCTCTATTCCGGATCAGGACCGCTTCTGGCTGAGCGCGGGCACAACCTACGCCTTTAATAAGGATGCCTCGTTGGATGTTGGCATCTCTTATATGCACGGTCAGAAAGTGAAGTTCGAAGAAGGCCCATACTCCTTTGAATCTGAAGGGAAAGCCTGGTTGTACGGTATGAACTTGAACTACGCATTCTGATTTTCTTCATACGTAAAAAAGGTGAGCTTTTTAGCTCACCTTTTTATTTGCCCAATTCCTTACTCAGAATCGATCTCTTTTAAATCGTCCTGAATGTCTTTCGCGTTCGGGTTTTCTTCTGGTTTGAGTTTCCCACCGTTCGCAATAAAGTCATGGCGCTGGAAGTAAGCTTCACGCACCATAATGTAAGGATCGGAAGACTGACGCAGCAGACCGTCAGAGTCGAGCAATTGCGCGCGAGTTTCAATCCCTTCAACCGTCCATTTGCCTATCGACAACGGCCAGGTCAGCCAGGACAGTACCGGATACAGGGTATCGACCATATCGCCGCCGTCATCACGCAGTGTGAAACTACCGTAGAACGGAAGCTGCATATACGGCCCGTAACCCACGTCATAGTGGCCTAACGTACTGCCAAAGCGGTGTGGTTCAACGCGCTGCAACTTCGGATTAGCCATACCTGCCACATCGATAAAGCCGCCCATACCTAACAGGGTATTCAGGAAAAAACGGGTAAAGTGCACCATCCCCTGATAAGGATCGCCTTGCAGGAAATAGTTGACCATGACGGCCGGTTCTTCAAGGTTCCCCGTAAAGTTGCTTAAACCATTACGCGCCGGCTGCGGAACATAATCACGCCAGGCCACTGCTACCGGTCGAACAACATAGGGATCCAACACGTTAAAGTTGAAGTTGTACATGGTACGGTTGAACCCTTCAAATGGGTCCGAACGCCCCTGCTGCTCAGTACCGGAGCTCGCACACCCCACCAAAAGTGTGGTTCCCAGCGCAAGCGCCGACAGGCGAAGCTTCATAAGTATCTCCCTGTGTTTTATGGCTATCGCTGATTGCCATCCATGACGGAACGATGACGTATCCGCCTGTTTAGATGTGAGCGATTGTAACAGCACGTCAAATGATGTCTATATACCCTGTCTTACTGATTTGATCATAGCCTGGTAATACGCACTCCGCGGCGGTTCTATTCTAACTAACCCGATAAAAACAAACGTTACCATTTTTGCTATCTCAGACTTTCTCCCGCTGATTTTCAGACAAAAGCCGCTACGCTTTAGCAATACGTGCTTATTCAGGATTCGGCCATGAATGACATCAAGAAAGATAAGATTGATCGACACAGCGACGAACTCGAAGTGGAAAGCGATGAAAAACTAACAGGGAAAAAGATAGAGCTTGATGAGGACAGACTCCCCTCCCGCGCCATGGCGATCCATGAACATATTCGCCAGGATGGGGAGAAAGAGATGGAGCGCGACGCAATGGCCCTGCTGTGGTCAGCCATCGCAGCAGGACTGTCGATGGGCGCCTCGCTACTGGCTAAAGGGATTTTTCACGTACAGCTGGAAGGTGTGCCAGGGGGATTTTTACTCGAGAACCTCGGTTATACCTTCGGCTTTATTATTGTCATTATGGCCCGCCAACAACTCTTTACCGAAAATACCGTCACCGCCGTACTGCCGGTGATGCAAAACCCTACCCTCGGCAATTTTAGCCTGTTGATGCGCCTGTGGAGCGTGGTACTGCTGGGTAATATTATTGGCACCGGGGTTGCAGCATGGGCGTTTGAACATATGCCGATTTTTGATGAAGAGACCCGCGATGCTTTCGTCAAAATTGGCATGGATGTGATGAAAAACACTCCTGTGGAGATGTTTTCCAACGCCATCATTTCTGGCTGGTTAATTGCCACGATGGTGTGGATGTTCCCCGCTGCCGGGGCGGCAAAAATTGTGGTCATTATTCTGATGACCTGGCTGATTGCGTTAGGCGATACCACGCATATCGTCGTTGGCTCCGTGGAAATTCTCTATCTGGTCTTTAATGGCACGCTGCACTGGAGTGATTTTTTCTGGCCCTTTGCGCTACCAACGCTCGCCGGGAATATCTGTGGCGGAACGTTTATTTTCGCGCTGATGAGCCATGCGCAGATCCGCAATGATATGAGCAACAAACGCAAGGAAGAAGCCCGGTTACAAGCAAAGCGTGATGAGCAAACGCAGAAAAACCAGAAAAAACAGGCCTGAATGGTGACTGTTTGAGCAGTCGGGCGGCCTGAGACTTACCGTTGTGAGTAAAAAACGCTATACTCGTGCCGCTTCGTCCCCTTAGTTAAATGGATACAGTTATACAAAATCGTAACCAACTATAAAATATAAGTTTATCTGCAATTAACATAATTATTATGTACTCATTTATGTACACATGTTTTTGAGGCCATTCCTTGGCTCATCAAAATCGTTACATCACCGGGCAGTCATCAAACTCCGCGTTTCTGGCATCATTAATGATGTACGTGATCACTCCGAATATAGCGGGCGCAGAACTGTAACCATCATCATCTGCTGGCAGCGCTTCCCTTCTCCCGTTATCCAGATTAACCAGGTGGGGCTGAGGATGAGTCCGATATCGCTTGATCCTGAATTCCCCGTCGATTGCACATATCAGCAGTGAACCATCGCAGGCAGTAAGTGACGCATCCACAACAAGCAACGCTCCCTGGATTATCCCTTCCCTGAAATGTGAACGCGATGCCCGCATGAAATAAGTCGCAGCTGGCTGGCTGATTAACTGCTGATCGAGGGAGATTCGTGTTTCAACATAATCTGCCGCAGGTGAAGGAAAGCCCATGTTTACGCCCTTCTCTTGAATACCGGATAAAAACACAGTATAAATACTGTATATACATCCAGTAAAGGAGCAATGAGCAATGTTCGTGGAACTCGTTTATGACAAAAGGAATTTTGATGGTCTGCCCGGTGCAAAAGATATCATTCTGGGCGAGTTGACTAAGAGGGTTCACCGGATCTTCCCCGATGCTGATGTCCGGGTTAAACCGATGATGACACTGCCGGCGATCAACACTGACGCCAGCAAGCACGAGAAGGAACAGATAAGCCGAGCTGTTCAGGAAATGTTTGAAGAGGCGGATATGTGGCTAACTGAAGACTAAGCGCTCAAAAACCCTGATAAAAATCCAGGTTACCCGGGTGAGGAATTTCGACTAATATCCATTATAAAAATGTGAAAAGAAAAGGAAATTCGTCAACTCCATGCCCATTGAACCATTGCGTGTAATCGAAATTATCAGGCGAATACCTGACTGTGCAACTGAGCCATTTCTCTGCAAATGTGACGATGGTGAGCTTTATGTTGTAAAGGGCATGCCTAGCGTTCCTCGGGTACAACTTATTGCAGAATGGGTATCAGCACACATTGGTTTGGAACTGGGTCTCTCATTGCCTGATTTTGGTACGGCATATGTAGACCGGGCTTTAACTCAGTATGTGCCTGAATGGCGAAATGCCTTAAACGAGGGTTATGCGTTTGCAACAAAATTTATCCCGGGCGTAGCCCCTATAACTTTTACCCAAGCCCACACTAACGTTGACGAACAAGACCAAAAGAAAATCTATCTCTTTGATAGATGGATAAATAACTCAGATCGTACCCTGTCACCGCAGGGTGGTAATGTGAATATTATTTTTGATTACCGTAACAATAGATATTACCTGATTGATCATAATCTCGCCTTCGACCAAAATGATGATGAGGAAGCTTTTGACTATCATGTCTATGCACCGCGGCACCGTAAGTGGTGGTTTGATATTGTCGACAGACCACTCTCTGAAGATGAACTAATCCGCACTAAGGAAATCCTACCTTTATGCGTAGAGATCATCCCTGATGAATGGTTGCCAGAGACTCAAGAAGAACGAGAAGAGTGTTTTTCTCGAATTGAAAAGCTATTGAATCGTAACGAAACAGATGTATTTTGGAGTAAAATCAAATGACTACGCCATGTCTATACAGCATTGTAAGATATGCGCCGTTTGCTGAAACTGAAGAGTTTGCAAACATCGGCGTAGTCGTCTGCGCACCTCAAAAACACATATTCCTCTTCCGACTAACTCAAAGTAATGACGCCAGGGTTACGTCTTTCTTCAAAGATGACACTATCTTTCCCTTGGCTAAAGATGCTGTTGCCAGGGAGCTGGCCTTTGCTCAAGAGCAGACAAAAAACGTTAAAACGGCCGATGATGTCGCCAATTTCTTCAGCTATTTGACGGCTAAAAGGGAGTCAATTTTTCACTTCAGCTCAACACGCGTAGTTCTGGCTGAAAACCCAGAGCAAGAGCTACAAAGGCTGTATGCAAAATTTGTAAACCATACAGATTATAACAAAGAGCGTAGAGAAGAGATTCTTACCAGAGAGCTAAAAGGACGGCTGAATTCTTATGCAGAACTGCAAAATATTTTCCGTAAGGAAACATTCGGCGGGGATTTGATCAGGTTTTCAATGCCGTTCGTTGCCAAGCAGGAAGATGAAGTACTTTGTGCTATCAAGCCACTAGCGTTCGTCCAGCAGGAACCAGGTAAGATGATGGAACACTGCGACTCATGGGTATCAAGAGTTAAGCGAGCTGCTGATGAGAAATTGCTGAATCTAGCCAATGTTCTTTTTACTATTGATGGTCATAAAAATCCGAGTACCTCTGAAGCGAAAGCTATGGATGAGATTCGGAGAACGTTTGACCGTAACAACCTTGCACACTTTAGACACAATGATGAAAAGTCTATAATCGATTTTGCAAAAGCATCTATTTAATCGACCCGGCCTCTGCGCCGGGTTTTTATTTCGTATTTCAGATTAAACGCCTTGAACCGTCATATTACTTAAGTACAATCCGCCGTGACTGGCAATCATTCAATACTCGCACTATCGAACGTTCTCCAGTCGGCCGCAATCATGCTCTTGCATACGGTGTGGTTGCGGCATCCATATCATGACTGCACAAAGCTATTTTTTAGCCCCGTTAATTCTTTCTGCGTATTTTCAAGTTGCTTAATGACGTAGTTAAGCGCCAGCATCGTATCGAGCAGAAGTACATTGGTATCAAGAGCCAGTAAGCTTGTTCCGTCTAAGCGGTTCGGCACCTCCTTCACATACTCCTCATCAATCTCACGGATGTCCTGGGCGATTACCCCCCGGCGGGTACGACCTTTCTTGTCATCCTTATAGATGAAAGTACAGGGCAAGAATTTTTTGACGTTTTCATAGGACTGTAAACCATCGTTGTACTTGATGTCATTCTTAAGCTCTCTGGCAGACATTGCAGCTTTTGTAAAAATATACGACCCCCCCTGGCTCCCGGAGCCGTTACAAATTAAATCCCCGGTAGACATCGAGAACGTCCAGGTTCTGGCACCATAAGCACCGTTATTTGCAGCCTGCATCAGAACTGTTGAAGGCCATGCACTAGTGCCATTACCTACCGCGCCAAACCCCGTAGTTAACGCAAATCCACCACCATTGTTATATTCGAAAGAATTTCCGAAAACCGCGCTTGTCGCAGAGGAATCGTTAACTGGCGGTTGTTTGTACCCAGGACTGGCGAGCGCGGTTTCATACGTCCCGGGGGTTCCTCCGTTAGTGACTAACTTACCGTTTATCGTTACTTTGCTGGTGATCGTCCCACCTGTTTTATTGTTGACGGTACCAAACCGCGAATCATCGCCTGCGGCCACCGTTCCTGCAACTGTTCCAACGCTCATCGTGGCACTGTCTCCTAAATCGAGGTTTGTGCGAGCGCCTGATGCGGTTGTCGAACCGGTACCGCCCTGGTTCACAGGAACGGCCCCGCCGCTCTTGGTCGCCATATTGTCAGACAGATATTTCCATGACGGGCCAGTGAAGGAACTGCCATCGGGCAACTTAACTGTTGCGGTTGCGGGGTTACTAAATATCTGCTGCCAGTTCTGTTTGTCGTAGTTCAGCCCGCGCAGAGCTTCGGCGCTCTGAGTTACCAGGGCCGCAGTTACCATGTTCAGAGCTACCCGCGGAACAGCTGACCAGGCTGCACCGGCCTGAGTAGGTCCGGTAAAGTTACTGACCAGTGTCAGTGCTGCGCCGCTTTCCACGGATTTTACCGGGAGTGTATAGGGAATGCCGCCGACAGTAACAACTATAAAATCTCCGCCCGCCAGCTCTGTGGTGAATGACGTACCGTTACCGCTTACAACGGCAGATTTATTGGTGAGTGTAATTTTTCCTGCGGACATAGAATCTCCTGAACGTGCATAAAAAAACCCCGCCGAAGCGAGGTTTAATGATTTCGAAAATTTACTCTCTAAAACTACCACTTCCTCTGACAATGCTAATCATTGGGGAAGAGACACCGTATGTAATGGTTCTGATTGCCCCTGCAGGAATATAATATGTTAATGTTAATTCAACGGTTACATTCGGAGTTGTAACTCCTTTTACTGAAAACCTTACTGGTACAGTACCGCCATCACTTATGCGGGTTGTCTTTTTTGTGCCATTAATATTTATAGTTACATCAATATATGAACCACTACCCGACACCATGCCTGATAGCAGGATAATATCAAATATAACCGTTTTTGATAGCGAGTCAGTTGCGCTATCTGTGAAATAGTAGTTCCGGGATATTGAGCCAATTAACGCTACAGAGCCGCTACTCTGTTTTGTTTCTTCCTTAATATCGTTGAATACATTTGCATTTATAATATCTCCGATAAAACTTTTAGCCCTTACTTTTCCTGTAAACTCTCCATCACTTGCATATACAGTACCTCTGACTGTTACATTATTGAATTCACTATTTCCATTTTTATTGATATGCCATCCTACCGAGCCAGGTGTATAAACATTCGACTGTATGTACTGCCCAATCTTGGCGTTATCTATGCTGCCATCCTGAATAAACGCATCGCTGATAAATACCTGACCGTTGATTACAGCAAATGGTGAATACTGCGTGTCACCGCCACCGCTCATCAGGACGAACTGATTGGCGTTAAACCCGACGCGGGTGACTACCGGCTTACCCGCTTCTGCCAGCACCGCGATCGACATCCCGGCGTTATACATCACACCGTTTATTCGAACCCCGGTTTTGAGGGTGTAAATTGCAGATGCCCCGGTCGCATCAACCACGGCGGTGAGCTTATCTTCCAGCGCGGCCGTCACATCATTGAACTGCGCCTGCACCTGCGTGGACATTTCAGCCATGGCCTTATTAACATCTGCAATAGTCGTTTTGACCACCAGAATATCCGCGCGCACTTCGCCGTACTGCGCCCACTGATGCTCTACCGTTCCATGATTGGCCAGCGCATTCTGCAACGCAGCTTCCAGATTGGTATCAATGTCGCTTGTAAGGCGGTCGCCGTCGGCAGACGTCAGGAAATCATCAGCAATATCGCCCAGGTAATCGTCAGCGTTTGCGTTAGATACACCGCGAACCCAGCCGGTCCAGCCTGATTCATTACCCGTTCTGTCTACCAGTTGCGCACGGTACCAGAACTCCTGTCCCGCTTTTAAACCCAGTTGGGTGTATTCGGCAGACGGATAAGGCACATCCGACAGCAAAAGAGGATTAGAGAAATCACTGTTCGCGGTGTACTGAATTTCCGTTTTCAGCGTGTCCCCGGTATTAGCCGGGAATCCCCAGTTCAGGCGAATCCCCCAGTTGATCGGCGTTGTCGCAAAGCCGACAGGTTTCGGCGGATTTCCCACTTTACCCGTAAGATTTACTTCTGATGATGTCGCCCATACTGATGAAACGTCGCTGGCGTTCACCGCCATGACACGGACCAGATAGCGACCCGAGTAGATACCCTGCACTTCAAAGCCGAGAGAAGACGTTCGGGGCACACTAATCCAGTTGCCGCTGTCACGCCGCCATTCCGCCTCGTAAGCAACTGCACCCTGAACAGAATCCCAGGCAACGCGCATAGTGGTAATCGCAATGTTCTGGTTAACCGTAGAGTAACTGTCTACGACAATATTTCCTGGGGGAGCCTGAACCCCCGGTGGAATGACACTGACTGGCCGCTCGTCCAGTCTTGCGCCGGTATCAACAGCGGAATAGATATCAGGGTTGTAAGTCGTCCCGGTGACCTCGAAAGTACCGTCGTTGTTGTCCCGCGTTCCCGTAACACGGAAAAGCGCTATAAACAGATCGTCAGAGTCCACACCCCAGTTACATTCAGCCTCCGGCGTTTCGCTGTAGGGTGTGGTGACAGTGACTGTGTTTCCGTTAACGGCCTGGACGGTTCTGGCCTGAGCTGTGCCTGACGGAAGATTCAAAAACAGCCTGTTACCGGCTTTCACATCAGCAGCGCGATCGAGGGTTATGTTGCGGCCGTTAACCGCACTCACCCTGCCGCCGATAGTTCTTCCGGCCAGCTCGTTAGCAGCCACGCCGATCACCTCACCAACAGGGGGGACGTCCATGCCTGTGCTGAAGGTCACCACCTCGCCGATACCGTTGGTAAGCAGCGCCCAGCGCCCCCGCCGGTTTGCCTCTGACTGCCTGGTGCAGCCGATCGCAGTCATTTCGAGCTGACGATAATCGAAGCGCATGGCCAGATCGCTATCGTAAACAGGCTCAGGCGTATCTTTGTAGTGGTTGGCAGGGTCTGACCAGTTCACCAGCGCGGCAGTGTTTCGGGTGGTTTCACTCGGGTCCGCAAAGGTAAATTTTCCTTCAACAACGCTGGCGTGGTTGTAGATGTGCCACACATCCCGGGGCATATCGGCCAGGACATACATCTTATTGTCGCCCCAGTACGTCATGCCGCGAAATATACCCGCCAGATCACGAAGTACGGTCCAGGCGTCATTACGGTCCTGGATATAAACGTTGCAACGAAAACGAGGCTCCGTCCCGCTGCCGCCCTTGCCGTCTGGTACCAGTTGATCGCAATACTGGGCGATGCGATAAAGTTCCCATTTGTCTATCTGAGTCGCATCGATTCTTTGACCCAGCCCGAAGCGCTCGTTCAGGATGATGTCGTAATATATCCAGGCTGGATTATCCGTCCATGCCCATTTAAATACGCCCTCCCATGTACCAGAGTAAGTACGGGTTTCAGGATCATACGTGTCAGGTACACGGATGATTCGCCCTTTCGGATTGCACACAACCTGAGGAATGCCATTGGGGAACTGCTTTGCGTCAAACTCTACATACAGCAGAGCTGTGTTAACGTAGCGAAGTTTGGCGTCAATAATTTCAGTAACGGCCACAACGCGCATGATGTCCACGACATTCACGCTCGTGGAATCCGGCGTGATTCTGCGAACCCGCAACTGCCATCCAGTCGAGGCTTTTGGAAGATTGACGCGGTGGCTGCGCTCATAAAGCGACGTGGTTTTGTCATCAACAGCACCGTTAATCACCGTTTCATACGGCCCACCATCGACCGACAGATCGATAGCATACTCAACGCGGGTGCCGACTTTATCGCCGTTGTTTTTCTGGAGTAAAAGAGTTGGCCATCCCAGGCGAATTCGCAGCGCAGAGAGCTGCGTGTTGGATACCGCGCGAACGTACGGCACGGCCTGTTTCAGCTCGTATGAAACCTGAATCTCGTTTTCAATGCCGGGGAAGCCCTGAATGTAGTCCTGGTCCTGAGTACCGGAACGGAACTCATATTTTACATTATTGAAGTTATAACTTCCGTTGGCGTTCTGAAGGGGCGTATATGAAGATGAGTCACCAAGAAAAATGTTTTTACCATCAAGTCCGCCAGCGAACTCACCCTCTCCAAGAGCAATCAGCACCTTTGCCCTCGCAATGGACTGAATGCTGTCCGGTGCTTCCACGGGCGTTCTGGTCTGATTGCTGCCACCTTTACCGCGGCCTTTGATGATTGTCGTCGTCATATCGCGTCCATAAAAAAAGCCACCGTCAGGTGGCTTATAGTACGTGGTTTGGTTTATTGCTGATCTTCTGCATAAATCCCGGCTGAGATAATCGCACCGCCTATTTCCCTCTGTCCGTAAAGCAAAGGAACGGGGTTACCGGATGCCGTAGTATTGACGGGTCCGCCAAACGCATAGGAAGGCTTATTATCTGGGTCCTGTCGCATCCTCAGACCAGCAACCTGAGGGGAAAGCATTTGCACTACACCACCCACAGCCATAGAACCAGCTGCGGCATATAGCGCCATTTGTGTACCTGCTGCCCATCCTATTGGGTTCCACCAGGTAAAAGCCGCAATTGCGGCGGCAGTAACAATTTGAAAGAGGCCAGCCCTTTTACTGCCGCGTATTACAGGGATAATGCGAAGTTCATCGCCAGGTCCAAGAAGATCAAACTCTTCCTTTCCTATGTTTATTTGGTTTCGGAAGATGACAAAATCCAGCCCTTTCGCTCTGGTCTCGCGCAGGTAAGCATCAAAGCCATCAATGGTGTTAGAAAGCGCCCTGAACACTTCGCTGGCAGACGTTAGTGCGCGGCGATGCGTCCTGCCAAATCGCTGAGCCATTGAGCCGCTGAGTTTGATAACGGTTTTTCTTTCCATTACATCAAATCCTTATAACGCAGAATTTTGATGGTACGGTCACGGTAATAACCACCGTAGGGAATACGCTGGCTTAGCTGGCCATACATGTGATGCAGTAGCATGTTGCCATCAAGCAAAATCCCGGCATGGTTCGGGACGGTGGACTGTACCTGCATGATAACCATGTCACCGGGCTGAGCTGGACCGTCGTACTCACGGAAACCGCATTCCTGCCAGTTGTCCATATAGAGGTTTTCACCCTGCTCCCACCAGTGCCGATCTACGCTGTAGTTGGGCAGTTCAATGCCGTGTTCGATGCGGAAATAGTCCATAATGAGAGACCAGCAGTCTGCATGCCCGAGTACAAACTGGCGCCCTGTGAGGGGACGGTCTCCGCGAGGCATGACGGTGCGAATGTCGCCCTCAGGCCACGATGCAATAATCCAGGGCAGTTCCGTGGCATCACACATCAGCATGTCGAGTTCACTCGGCTGGGTTGTTGCCCCGTCGCCGGGGTGACTGTGGACGATCGCCACCACAGTTCCCTGCTCTTCGGCGGCCGCATAATCCTCAGGATTGAGTTCAAATTGCTCAGTCGGCGACTCAGCATTATTTTTGCAGGGGATGTATTTCTCCACCCGCCCCTTCTGAATAACCACGCCACAGCACTCCTCGGGGAAGGATGCGGCGGCATGCGCCAGAATGGCGCTAACTGTTTTGTCGCGCATGATTATCCTCTCAGAAGTGAAGCGCCGGGGAACCCGCCATAATCCAGCTGTTCATTCTCTCCGAAGCGAGGTTTACAGCCCGTTGACAGCAATCCGGAGCAAACATCCTGTGAAGGATCGTCCACCCGATTGCCGTCTTTATCGAACCAGCCGTTTTGCCCGGCGTAGGTGCAGCCGTTCCCGGTTTTGTACCAGCCACGCATGCACCACGTGCACATTGGCTGAATTTGCCGGGTCGGAATGAGTTGCCCGCGCAGATCGGCTGGACTGGAAAGCTCAAATTCTACAGTTTCATCGTCTGATCCTGATTTACGGTCGATGTAATAAACCTGTTTGCGCTCCTCGTTGGGATTCGCAGTCGGGTTCCCATCAGGGAAGTTTCTGGCGTCCAGATAGTGTGCGAAGGTGTCATGGATGATCACCTTTGCTTTAGCCATCCCCTGAAATATTCGGCACAGCGCGCCAATCGTGCCGCTGATGTTTGCAACGGTGAGAGACGGTCGTGAACACTGGCCGTCACTGCTGACAGATATGCCGGTCAGTTCATACGGCCACGCGCCATACTCCTGCCCCTGCCACCACACCGACTTCGGCTCAAGTTTTGACTCGTCGCCGCCTGCGGCGATGATTTCCGCCTCGGTATGCGGGATTGTCTCGTTGTGAAAGCGAAGAATACCTGCACCGAAAGCTGAGCCGTCCACCTCGATCAGGCGGACGCGCTTACCCGGCTCCAGTTTCTGGACATCAGATGAAATACTCATGGGTGGTATGCCTGTGTGAATGTGCTGCTGAGGGTGTATTTTTTGTTGCCGTGTGTAGATATCTGAAAGGATTCCGCGCGCCATAAGCCTGATGGCTCAAGCGGCGACTTCCAGATAAATGATTTCCACCCGGCATGTCTGTTGAGAAAGTTTTTAATGGCCTGAATGTAAGCCTCATCGCCGGTAAAACTCACGCTCCATTGAGATGTTACCGGGTTGATACCATCCCCTGCCACCTGCGTATAGCCATCGCCAAACTGTGCCTTTCGGGTACGAAAATTTGTATCAACCTGAGAGGCAACCTTTGGGCACCAGCTGAAGGTTTCTACTGTCATGGTTAAACTCCCTTGATTAATCGCCACAGAGGCGAGCCCGGCATGCTGGCCTGTTCGTTAATGACGCCAGTGATGGCATCCTTAAGCTGCCTGCCTGCTGCTCCAGCAGTACCCTGACTGGCCGCCTGGGATGATCCGCCCTGAATATTGATATCGCCGAAGTTAACTGAAGGCATACCACCGGAGACCTGAGGAGTGCCAACAGCCCGAACGCCAAGCGAACCATCAGCGGCGCGCGTAAGCGGCATAATGGCTTCCGGACCAGCTTCGGCAAAAACCCCTGCACCTTTGGCAAAAGCAAACAGCTGAGGCGTCTGAAAAACGCCATTGCTGTAAGCGCTCAGGGACGGAGAGTCGTAAACATTACCCTTCGCATTAAAGGTAAAGTTCGCGCCAGCATTCTGAATAGCGGTACCGCTGCTGGCGGTAGCGGCTGACGAGGCACCAAAACTGAACAGTGAACCAATTGAGCTAACGCCATTAGCAACAGCCATATTCACCAGGACGTTCTGGATAATCTTCAGTACGCTGACGCCCCAGTCCTTCCAGCTATCAACGTTGCCATTGAGCATGTCGGTGATCGTGGTGACCGCGCCGCCCATAGCCTGCTTCATGCCGTCAGCGGCCATGGAAGAATAATCAGTAGCTTCATCCACCCAGTTCGCATAACCCTCAGACAGTCCCGTCATCCAGTCGTCACGCTGCGCATCAGAAGCTGCGTAATATCCCTCCTGGTCGCGCAGGCGCTCATCGAGATAGCGCTTATTAAGTGCCAGTCCCTGCTGATAGAACGTCTCATCGATTTCACCAGCCTGACGCTGGCGGAGAAGATCGGTATTCTTCTGCTCGAACTCCTTACGCAGATTGAACTGCTCCTGAAGTCTTTCACGGAACCTGGTACCCTGCCCGTAACCCAGCAGTTGCCCTTCATTAGCTGCTCGGGCGCTGGCGTTACTGTCGGCGAGGTTGGCTTCGTAATTTCGCAGTTGCTCACGTAATTTAACCTGGTCAATCAGCGCAGCATTCTGCAATAACGTCTTTTTCTGGGCTTCTGTCAGAGAAGCAAGCTCGCCCTGGCTGACCTGGTATTTAACCTTCGCCAGTTCAGTATTCTGGCCTTGCAGGGCAATCTGCTCTTTTTGCTGTTTGATCAGCTTGTCATAGGCATCAGCTGTTTTTTCCGCCTCGGATTTCCCGCCCTTATGGCGGCTTGAGTCACGAATAGCTTGCAACTGCCTGGCTGACTCAACTTCCATGCTGACATACTTCTCACGCCAACCAGCAGGGAGATTAAGGTCAGATGCATCGAATTCCGCCTGCTTGCGGGTTTTGTCCAATCCCTTAAGACCGGACAACTCAAGCTGTCGCTGCGCCTTGTCTATAGCTTGCTGCTGCTTATTATCAAGTGCAGGAAGTACAGGCCCTGCATATTTTGGTGGGGACACTGCTGTAGACTGTCTGGAAACCTTGTTCAGACGGTCATACATCTCTGTAAGAGAACTTACGGCGCCAGCCATTTCTACTGTTTTATTTATAGCCTGATCAGTTATGTCGTTTATTAACTGTTGTGTTTGCTTTCTTTTATTGAGCATTTGCTCAAGTCGGCCTTCTTCAACCGCAAGTTCTGAAGCAAACTCTGCTGATTTCTCAACCGCATCGTTATACAGCCATGTTCCATCTGAAGCAGAATTGGCTGCTAATTTTGCGTTATAAAGTTGATTGGATAATTCAGCAACTTTCTGCTTCTGCTGTTCAATCGCACTATTTTGAGCATCCAGTGAAATATTCGCCTGTCCAAGGTTGGCGGATATCTGCGTCTGAGACATTGATTTCAGATTATCTCGTACCTGCTCGATTGTGTCCGCATATTGGATTGCAGATTCCCTGGCTTGTTCTTGGCGTTGATACATCGTGTACCACGCCCCAGCACCCAACATTAAAATTCCTGGCAAACCACCAACTAACGACAAAAGCCCCGTAGCGCCAGACTTGAATAAATTCATTACCGATGTTGATCGGTTGAGTGCTTCTTGCGACGCTGATACTGCTTTATTTGACTGAACGAGAGTGGAATTGGCGGCTATCATTTCACGCCGTTTGGCAATAGAATTTTGTGTAGCTGTCGCTTCTGCATTTGTGTTTTTTGCAAGTTCCAACTCGGATAGCGAGAGCTGATAAGCACGCTCGGCAGCAATCGCATCTGCTGCCGCCTTTCGTTGTGATTGGGTAGCAGATTCAGCCCTTGCAGATGCGAGCGCAATTTCGTTCTTTCTGGCATCTATTAATTGCGCCGTTTGGTTCCCAAGATCGCCAAACATCCCTCCAAGATAGCGAGCTCCACCTATTGCAGCCAAAGCTCCGGCAGCCGTAGCCACAGTGTCGATATTGTCAGAAACTGTATTCAATACAGCAACAAGAGCACTTGTCGCACCAGTAGCTTCATTAGCTCCACCTACCCATGCCATGAAAGCATTTTCGACTTTCGTCGTGGCAGCAGAAACGGTCTGCGGCATTGCCTCAAATTCACCACGCATAGTGCCAAGTTGACTTATCAGGGCCGGGACAACTTTATCTGCGGTTAGCATCCCCTGATCGGCCATTGCCTTCAGATCTTTACGAGCTACACCCATCCCAGCGGCCAGCGCACGGATAACTCGATCACCGTTTTCGTTAACAGAGTTGAATTCCTCGCCCCGCAGAACGCCCTGAGCTAATGCCTGACTAAACTGGGTGATAACAGAACTTGCCTCTGCCGTGCTGGCGCCGGATAGCTTTAGTCCAGTAGAAATGGCCTCGGTTACATCCAGAACTTGCTGCGAACTGTATCCGTATTCACGCATTGATGCGGCGGAACGCGCAAAAAGACTCGCATTATCAGAGAAGGCGGTTCCGGTTCGTTGGCTAATATCCATCAGCGCCCGCTGAGACTCCGTGAAATCATCAGACGATTGGGAAGCCTGCTTTAGCCTGGCATTAACAGAGCTCCATTCATCGGCCAGCGATATAAGATGACCAGTCGCAAATGTTCCAGCAAATGCACCTGCCATTCCCAGCGCTGAGGCCTTCGCGGTGTTTATTTGACTAGTTACCTCAGCTAAGGCACGCTGAGTTTCACGCGAAGCTGCGGCCGCTTGGCGTCCTCCAGTCTGCATTACCCGGTAATAGTCATTCCCCATTCTTGAAGCACGAGAAATTTCAGACTGAAATGACTGAGAGTTTGCAGATATTTTGATGATCAGTTCGCGCAACGTAGCCATATTTTCACCCATAAAAAAAACCCGCTTGATAGCGGGTCGTGAGTTATAAACTGTCTTTTCTTTTGTGAGCGACTTGTATTAATAAATCTATTTGCGCATCTTGTTTTTTATTTATCTCTTTAAGGGCTTCAACTTGTTCATTTGCCCTTGTGCTAAACCGTATTAAATAAAAAATCACAATTAGATTTATCAACCAGCCGAATATTCCAAACACTACTACCAGTGGTTCCATAACGCCTCCTTTTCTTAAGGAAAGAGCGTATCGCCACATTGATGACATGTGAAGCAATTATTGTGTCGCAGCTGTAAGAGCAGCCTCAAGCCCTGCAAACGGGTCCTTCGGTGCTGATTGCTCATCACCACCCCAGCGCAGGATCGCATCGTCCAGCGGTACTTTTGCCCCCTGCGAGCCGTAGATGGCAGAGACGAGCTGGGCTGCCTGAATGTCACCACGGATATCGCCAACCGGACTTTGCCTGTCGTACTCAATCCACATCAGAAGCTCGCTTGCCGTCATATTCTGCCGAAGCTCTGAGAGCGTGCGCCCCATCCGGAGCGCAAGCGACATCAGAAACTTTACGCCGGGGGTTGAGACTTTTCCCGCGCTTCGTCCGCATTGTTGATCAGGTCAAGCGCCTGTTTGAGCAGGCGTGAATGGACGGGGCCGTAGATTTCACGCACCTGCTCTTCTTCGTCTACGCTGAATACCGGCTGCTTATCGGTGTCACACAGAACGTCAATGAAGAGCACCACGTCAGCGCAAAGATTACGGTGTGCCTTTTCCGATACCGACACATTTTCATCATCAGTACCCGCTTTCACCACCTCCTGCCAGCGCAGCCAGGCTTCACCTGACGGCTCACGCAGAACCACTTTGACGCCCTCCCACTCAGGAACGGCGACCGTCTTATGACGAAATCCCGACATCTTAGCCAGGGCGAGATTTTTAATATTCTTCATGCGACCTCTCAGGAGCCAGACTCGATGTTTTCAGGCTTACCTTTCAGGCGCAGGGAGAACGTTGCCGCAACTACGCCGTTGGTACCGGAAGACCAGGTGTGCTGGCGGATTTCAGCCAGGAACTTAAAGCCCTTGCCGGACGGGAAGATAACCTGGAAAGCGTAGGTCGTATCGTTGTCATACGCTTCACGCAAGGCGTCCTGCGCCGGGTTTTTGTAGAAGTTGCCGGACAGAGAGATTTCTGACGGAGAAGGCAGGCCGTTGATGTTCTCCTGCTCGGTAGAGCAAAGCGTGGTTACGTCGATATCCTGCTTCTGGCCACCAGTGAACTGAATTTCTTTGATGGTGCAACTCAGATCGAGGAAGGTTGCGGTATCCATCGTTTCTTTGGTGGCTGGCGCAGAGGAAATAAGGATCTTCGTCAGCTGCGATTTTTCATAAAGTGCAGACATAGCTGTCTCCTGGTAAAAGAAAACCCGCCATTAAGCGGGTTCGTTGGGTGAATGATTTATCAAGGTGTAACTTTAAAATCCAGGGTGGCACGGTATAGCCGATAATATGGCTCGTATCCGGGGATTTTTACCACCTCTGTAGGGTTTAACGACTTAAGCGAAGCAAGCGCCAAATCTCTCAGAGATCGTGATTCAGTGATCGTTGTGGCATACACATCGACCTGAACGGAAACCCTGCTCTCTGCCTGGCCACACATCACGTCAGCGGAAACATCATCGACGATGGAAAAGATAATCCAGGGTGGAGTGACCGACGGTTTCCCGTCACTACCTAATGGCGCAACATAGGGATATACCCGTCCTTCTGCCAGGGGAGAAAGCAAGGCGTAGATATTATCTTCATTCACTTGCTCAATACCTCATCAATAGCCTGACTCATCCTGGCAATGGCGACGCTGGCGGCCTCTTCCTCGCGCGTATCGTAAGCGGGTCGCACAAACGGATGTGCAGGCATGTTCGCGGTGCCCATTTCTACGAATCGCCAGTAAAAGGCGTTTCTCGGGTTATTCGCCTTCATCGTGTTATCGCTGTTGCCGGTGCGCGGGTTAACGCCACGAATATGGACGCCGGAAGAAATTTCCCCGCGGCGACGGCTTTTTTGGGTCACCACCACCACGTTTTTTTTCAGTTTCCCGGTGCGCACCGGTGCACGGGCGATCACTTCTTCCTTAAGCACTTCGGCGCCGGCGCGCGTGGCATCACGCAGAACCTTGTTGTTTTCAGCGCGGCTAAGCGCCTCCAGGTCTTTTGCTATGTCATTTAACCCAGAAAAATCGAGGCTCGTCTCAATCATTTTTCGGTCCCCTGTTTGCAAAGAATTTCAAGCTGGGTCCCTTTAGGGTCAGGTATGGGCGGCCCTACCACATTCAACGTTTGGCCCTTATATGGACCAGAGAGCACCTTCAACCTGGAGGTAGCATAAATACTCGATCCGCTTTTAAATCTCACCCATACCCTTATTGTTGCTTCAGCATGCTCAGCACCAGATGCCATCATTTCCCGCCCGCTTCTTCCTTTCACTTCAGCAGAGATGGTTTTCCCATCTTCCCATTTTTCAACCGGCTGGCCGGAAGGCGTTCTGGAGGTTGTGAAGTTCTGAATGGTGACCCTGTGCCGTAATCGTCCTGCCTGCATATCACCTCCTACGTGCCTGGTACTTTGCGGTGCTGTTCAAAAATTGATTTGACGCCGAACGGGATAGTATTAACGCTGTCGCCGCTCACAGGTTCCCTGTTTTCATACCAGTGCGACACCAGGAGCATCAGGGCCAGTTTGATATCATCTTCTATCACCAGTCCATCAGGATCGTCGTCTGGAACAGCGTTATCATAAAGACGGCAATTAGTCATTTTTTCCGCATGCTTCAGAGAGGCGTTGAGGTAGAGCGTTAACATCACATCTTCTGTGTCATCATCGCTGTCGATACGGCACTGGTAACGAAGCTCTTTTACAGAGGGCTTCATTTTCCCTCACCCCGCTTATTGCTGGTTTTAGGCTTAACTGGTGTTTCAATTTCAGGCTGTTCAGTGCCGTCGAGAATCCCCATCTGAGAAGCAACCTCAAGAGCACGGTCAGGAAGTGTGCCAGCCTCATATTCACCAGCAGGAATGTTTCTGACCTGAATGCCATCAGGTGACCATTTCAGGTCTTTTTTCAGCAGCATCATGACCTCCATAAGAATGGGGCCGAAGCCCCATCAGATTATGCGCCAGCACCGATCTGCAGCAGTTTGATGGCCTGAGAATCGGCCAGCATTCCGCCAGTACGTTTGGTGGTGTAGAAACCAACGAATGGTTTGTTGGTGTACGGGTCGCGGAGGATGCGGGTACCAATGCGATCAACGATGGTATAGCCGCGTTTAAAGTTACCGAACGCAATGGCTTTCGCATCAGCAGCGATATCCGGCATTTGCTCATTCTCAGCAACGCCATAACCCGCCAGAGAGGAAGGCTGGCCCAGCTCAAGGCCCGGACGCCAGAGATAGTTACCCTCTGAGTCCTTCAGAATGCGAACCGCAAACAGACTGTTGTTGTTCATCATGAACTTAGCGCCGTTGCGGTGCACCTTGCGCAGGGTGTAGACCAGCTTGATAATCGCATCGGCCGTCACACCCGCCGCCGCACCGGAAAGAATGTGCTGCAGGGTGCCAAAAGCACGGGTTTTATCGTCATCCAGAGAAGAGGCATAGGCCAGAAAGCCTTTCGGTTTTTTCGTACCGTTGCCGCTGGTGAAAGCGATTTCTTCCTGTTCGGAGAACTCAACCGCCAGTTCGCTGTTGATCCAGTCCTCTACATTGAAGAAGGCATCATCCAGCATCGTTTGGGTTGCCTGAGGGTTTCCGTAGATTTCACCCATGAACGGTTCAATCTGACCGAGTTTAGATGCAGCAGTCTCAGGGCGGGCATCAGTTTCACCAACCCAGCCGGAAGCCGTACCGCCGAGATTAACCAGTTTTTTATAGTTAGCGCCGCCGACTGTGATGGTTGTCGCCTCCTGGCGCATCACCACTTCATCTTTCAGAAGATTAAGGATCGTTCGATCCAGTTCTTCCGGCACGGCATAGCCACCATCTTCATCCACACCGACCTGCAGAGCTTTGCGTTCAAGTTCGCGCAGCCCGTCATCTTTACCCTTACGCATAAAGCCAATGAAAGCGGTTTTATGTTCGCTTGCGGCTTTGCTCTGAGGACCACCGGCTGGACGTTTAACCTGCTTCAGTTCCTCTTCCAGCGCAGATTTAAGCTCATCCAGTTCAGACAACTTGCCGTTTAAGGTTTCAACCTCCCCCGCTAACTTGCCCTTTTCCTGTTCAACTGCTTCCAGGCGCTTATCGTTCTTTTCTTTGAACGCATCAAACTTCGCCTGCAGTTCCTGCGCGACCTGCTCTACGTCTTTAACGTCAACTGACATAATTAACTCCTGATTAAAATTTGATGTTTTTAAGTGCATCCAGTGCGGTACTCACTTCATCAACATCACGCTGTGAAAGTGAGCTATAACCCCCGGCCATGAATGCTTTAGCCTGGGTGCGTGAGAGCCCAACATCGCGCAGGACTCGTTCAATACTTTTTTGAGAAGGGATTTCTCCGCGGGAAAATGCGCTTTTGACATCACTTACACGCGCTTCATCGTTCGACGGAAACGTGACGAGACTGACTTCCCACAGGTCGATCTCTTTGAGAAGGAACACGCCCTTAACACGGTCGTATTCCCAGTCTTTCAGCATGTAACCAATAGAAAGGCCGGTTAAAGAACCGGCCTTCATGTGGGCGTGTGCGCGTTTCGAAAGGGGATCGTCATCAATGAGTAACCGGCCTTTAACATAAAGGCCAACCTCATCCTCTTTCATCTCGGTGTAAATACCGATGGGTTCATCCATACGGTGCTGCCAGAGTAATGCAGGGAGAGCATTCTTTTCTTTCCATGCCTGAAGGGAGGCCGAAAAAGCGCCTGGCACAACAACATCATCGTAGCTGTCCTTTACGCCAAAAACAGAGCCATAGCCTTCAAACTCCCCGCTGTCGCTGACAGACTTTAGCTGTAGCGGAATATCCAGCCGCTGTTTAGTCATCGGCATTATGTTGTTCCTCGGTTGTTTTGTTCTTGCTGCTGTCTGACGGTTTCGTCGTCATGTTCATTGGCGTAAGGTAAATATCTCCGCCTGCGCGTGGGTTAAGTTCTTCAAGTTCCCGGCAGTCATTTGGTGAGTAAATACCCCAGTTAATGCCTGTTGAATACGCCTCAAATCGCGACTTCATATCCCCGCGCAGCAATGCGCCGGCATTGAATTTTGCGTAGTACACACCCTGCTTTGATTCCTTCACCAGCCCGATGTTGATTCGCTGCTCAATGCGGGTCATATACGGAACGAGTGAATAATTGATAAACCCCATGCCGAGGTTTTCAATATTGTTAAACGTCGAGCGGTCAGTGTTCTGCACCATGTGCATCGGCACACGGAACAGGCGGCATATTTCCTCCAGCTGGAATTTCCTGGTCTCAAGGAACTGACTGTCTTCCGCATTGAGCGCCATCGACTTCCAGTCCAGTCCCATTTCGAGAATCATTGGTCGGTGCGCGTTGCTCAGCCCGAGGTGACGGTCCTCAAAATCCTTTTTCAGCCTTGCGTAAGCAGCGTCAGTGAGCGTTTGCTCAGTGCGGAGTACGCCGGAGGTAACCGCGCCATTTGAGAACAACCGCGCCCCATGTTCCTCTGTTGCCATTCCCAGAGATATTGCTTCTCTTGCATAGGCTATAGGGTTCAGCCCCACCAGCCCGTCAAAGGTAAGCGTTCTGACATGCCAGATATCATCCTGCCCAAGCACGTCTGTTGAGCCATCGGGGAATGTTACCTGGTAAACCGGTTGCCACTGGCTGTTAAGCTTTGGTTCAACACACCCAGGGTCAATGGGAAGAAGCTCCACCACCTCGCCAAGCGCTTTAACTTTGTAGGCGTAAAAATTACCGCGAAGACAAAGACAGACAATGACCAGTTCCCAGAACTCCTGGGGGGTCATGTAATCATTTGGCTTCATCGTCAGTAATTTATGCAGCCTTTCGGAAGTCGCTTTTTGTTTACTGTTTCCGGTTATCTTGTACAGGTTACAGGGCAGCATGCCCATCGACTCAGCAAGAACACGGATGCAACCGAAAACCGCTGTAAGCCGCATGGCTTTCTGGCTGCTTACCCTTTTCCCTGTATAGGTGTCGTAAGTCATTCCCACTGCTTCAGCGAGTTCTGCCGCAGTAGTGACAGGGGCATCACTTTTTTTGAACATTCCGGGGAAAAACATCAGTCAGTCCCTCCTCGCAATGTTTTCCCGGCCAGCGAAAGCGTGCGGGAAACCAGCCATGACCAGATAAGGCAAAGCATACCGGCACTGATTAAACCTCCTGGCGGATAAATCATCCATACACCAAACGAAAGCAAAATAGCGCCCATCACCCCGATCAGCGGGGCGAGAATCATCAGGATCATAACTGCCTCTTTATAATGAACGGACGCCGTAACTTTCCAGATGGTCAGAGAGGCTGTCCTGTTGTTCGCCGCCGTTTACAAGCATGCGGCTCATTGCGGTAAACAAGGCGGCAGGCCCGTCTATTTTCGCTTCTGGCGTGGATTTGTTCGGAAAGATATTGTCGTTTTTGTCAGGTTTGACGGTGACATTAGACATCATCCAGTTCATTACAGGATGATTGCTGTGATGAAAACGCCCGCCGTAAACCAGCGATTCAACCTCTTTCATTGACTCAGAAAAGTTTCTGACCGTCTGCGGAACCTCCACCAGCGGCACGCCCTCTTCTGCCAGAGCCAGGCTAAACTGCGTTGCGCTCCACGGGTCGAATCCGGTTTCCTTCAGGTTTTCGCCACTAATCCATTCCAGAAAATCAGCTTTAATCTGCGCATGATCGATAACATCACCATCGGTCAGTTCCAGCTTCCCAAGCTCAGCCCATTTGCGATACATCTGCGCCATTTGAGCGGAACATTTTTCCAGCCGCCCTTCGGGTAACCAGAATTTAAAGTCTGCATGCGCGTGACCGTTGTCTGCCCGCCAGAGTTTTACTGCTGCGCAAATATCAATCTTGTGGGCCAGATCCACGCCAGCCCACATCGGGTAGGTTTTCAGCTCATGACGGGGGGCTATAAACTCACATTTTTCCCACTTGATCATGTCCATCCAGGCTGACTCAGCGGTCACCCAGATATTCATGTGTTTGGTGAAAAAGTTAACCCTGGCGGAAACTTGTTCTTTGGCCTTCTTAGCCAGACGGCGAAGGTCATCCCAGCGCTTACAGATTCCGAGTCCGGGGTTAGCCTTTTGCCACACCGTTTCATCAAACGGATCATCATCTTTATCCAGGGTGAAGATGATGGCGAAAAAGGTGTCATCCTTCACCGCGCCTTCCACTTCGCTGTTATAGCCACGCAGCACCTTAATGGCATAATCGCGCAGCTCGTAACAAATCCCTTCTTTGTTAAACCCGGCTGTCGTTATGCCAAACAGAAGAGACTGCAATCGTGCGCCGGTTGCAGTCTCCAGAACGTCCCAGACATCACGGGTTTTATGCGCATGAAGTTCGTCGACGATGCCACAATGGATGTTGAGACCATCAAGATTGTTGGCATCAGAAGATAGCGGTTCAAACTTGGATGCTGTCTGCTCCTGGTAGATCGCCAGTTTGTTGAATTCAAACAGTCGCCCCAGTGTGGGTTTCGCTTTTTTAACCATGTTTTTCGCATCTTCAAAAACGATGCGAGCCTGATCCCGCGTTGTCGCTGCGGAATAAACCTCTGCCCCGCCCTCACCATCGGCACCTGCCATATAAAGACCAACGCCAGAGGATAATGTCGATTTAGCATTTTTACGGGCAACTTCGTTATATGCCGTACGAAACCTGCGGACCATCACCGGACGACCGCTGCCATCATTACGCAGCACAACTTCGCCTGTTTCTTCATTTACCAGAGGTATAACAAAACCGAAGATGTTGATCAGAATGAAAACATGCCAGCCCATCAACTCAATCGGCTGGCCTGCCAGTGCTCCTTTAACATGAGGCACGAATTTATAGAAATTGAGGATGTGCTGTGCGCGGGGCTCGCTGAAATAGATGCCACGTTCTTCACCGTGCTTCAGATCATCCAGAAATCGCTGACAGGAAAGACGGACAAATTCACAGGCAATAACCTCCCCGGCAACGACGCGTTCGGCGTAACGTATGCCATCAGTAACTTTTGCCATCAGTCCCTCGAATTTAGAAATTGACTTAACAGATCATCATCGTCTGGTTTGTCTTTACTGACCTTAGACCTGCTGGAAGGAGTCATACCAAACTCCGCTAACATCGCGCGAAGTCGCTTCCAGGCATCAGCTTTCATCATGGCTGCCGGATGCGGCTTGATCATGCGTATTTCACGCTCTTTCCCTTCATCAGCATCATCATCGCTGTATACCGCATAGGTATAACCTTCCCGATCCAGCGTTTCACAATGATGGCGGTATTCCGTATATGCCTCTACCAGCAACTCCAGAGCCCTGGCATCCAGCTGAGATATGACGCCAATGGCATCAAGTTCTTCGGCCATCCGCTTAAACCAGTACTTCCCCTGCTTGTCGAAATGCTTGGGAACTGGGGGGACCCCTTTAGGTGGCTGCGGCTCGTTTTTGTTGATTGGTCGTTTGGAAGGGTTACCCCTCACCAAACGCAGATGGGTAGGGGTTTTCGGCGGTCCTGACATAATCGAAAACTCCTATTAATCATCGGCTGGGGGACCCCAAAAAAAGTTTTCTAACCTGCGGCGATGTGAAGAAAGGCTAGGCGGCGGTCCTTTGGGCGCCCGGTTACAGGGATTTGACCTCCCCCTCCCCTCCACATCCGTTGATGGTAATCATTATCATTTGAAGCGTTCACGCCCTGTTTTCGAGCGGTGGCAAGGCCAGCACAGGCTTTCAAGGTTCGAATCATCATCGGTACCCCCATGAGCCTTAGCCTTGATATGGTCAACGGTTGTGGCCGCGACAGCGCGTCCAGTACGCAGGCAGTTCTGACACAGATGGTTGTCACGCTTCAGGATACGGGCTCGTTTGATATCCCACTTACTACCGTAGCCACGCTCATGGCGACTCTTACCCTGCTGGTGCTGTTGCCAGCCCTCATTGCGATGCTGCTCACAGTAGCCTGAACGGTCAGTAGTCGTACCGGGACAACCTCTCTTGCGACATGCGCGAGGGATTAACGCTGGCATGGTTCAATCCTCACGGAACCGTAAAGCGTATGCCGCTTCACTTCACCATTCTCTGTCGTCATATAACCACGCTCATCAGGAACGGCTGCGATTACTTCGCCCTTCTCATCGTCAGCAGTGAAGACATGCTTAACCTCAATACCATCGAGAAAAACAGCGTATCGCTCTACAACGAGATTAATCTTCCTGCCGGGATCGTCATCTAATACAGTGAGACGCATATGACCTCCACAGGCTTCCTTAAGTGAATGAGATGCCAAAACTAACCAGCACGGCTTTCTTTTCCTCTATACGGCGATCAAGTTCAGCCACTGCATGTGGGCGAATAGCCTCAAGAAAGGCATTATCCTGATAGGTAGACTGGATTGTTACACCAAGCCCGGCACCGCTTTCCAGCATGCCTTTCTGTCGCTGTAGCTCTTTCATTTCGTTATAGATGCAATTCGCGTTACTTAGGTTCTCTACGTTCACGACCTGGCTCCTTCATGCAGTTAGCCTGCACTGATTTGTTGTGCGCCAGAATGTCCCGCTTCGTCTGCTTATCCAGCACGGCAATATCGTGCTCAGTGAGGTAGATGATGCTCACCCAGTCACAGGCCGTGTCCGTTACTTCAGGTTTTGCGGGTAAATTTTTCGCGCAACTCGCGATCAACATCGTCATCAGGAAGATGACTAACAGTCTGCTGTACATCCCTGGCTCCTTTTGTTGTTTCTACCCGGCGTTCGGCTACCGCTTCTGTAGCTGCTGCACGCTCTTCAGTGCGTTGCTGGTCCGCTTTTGTTTCTGCGATACTGGTACCGCGAGATTTACCCAGACCAAAGGCACCTGCAATTGCTGCCAGCGCGGCAACAATCAGGCCGATAATCATTTCAAGTCCCATAGTGACCTCACACCAGTGCGGCTTTAGCTTTGGCGTAACGTTCACGGCGGTCTTTAATGCCGTTCTGCCCGCCGTTAATAATCTGCGTGACGCGTTCCACATCCCCCGAATAGAGGAGACAACCGCGTAACGTGAAGTACCATGCCGCCGAACGGGCCGCGTGTCGCTCTTGCGTCAATAGTTCCGGAGTGCTCACAAGGTCAAGCTTCAGCGCCGTACCGCATTTGGTGTAGTTCTCACGACCAGTGATTTGCAGCAGGCCACGACCGCGATATTTCCAGCCATCACCCTGACTGTTATTCCCCATGCGGTCACCATAAACCAGATTGGCTATTTGTGGCTGGTGAGCGACCTGTTTACCATCGACACGCCCCAACATTTCGCACTGATACGTCGTCAGGCGCTTACCGAAGGTTTTCTTCAGCCCTTCAACCGAGTAGTTAAAGTTCTCTACCAGCGAGGTAAAGCCATTGGATTCATGCCCAACTTGTGCAATGAACATGGCCTGATCGTTAACTGCTGTGATTCCAAACTCTTTCATTGCAGCATCAATGTGCGGAAACCAGCGTGCAGAAAGTCCGGCGCTGATACCAGCCGCCTGCATAAATTGTGATTGGTTCATTATTGCCTCAGATGATCTACCAGACGTGCCACATTGCCTCTGACGGCGACCAGCACGGACAGGAAAATAATGTTGGCCCCGATAGTGGCCCACGATGAATAAGGGTAGATGCCACACAGATACGCCAACGGAACGGCGCTGTAGATGACAGTAAGCAGCCACGCTAAGCGAGATATCCATGGTCGATGTCGGGAATCACCGCGACGGTAAAACATCAGGGTTAGCACTACCCCAGCGCAAAGCAGCGCGTTGATTGTTGCCGATGGGTCATTTAGTACCACCTGAACCTCCCCGGCGCGTTATCAGCGCCACCAGCGAGCCGATATCCTGATTGTTCAGGAACGTCAGGATTTTGACGGCTAAAGCAGAAACGATTACGGCACCGATGGCATCCAGCGGTTTATCGCTATATCCCGTAAGAGCTGACAATTTAGCCCCAACTAACCCAGCGCAGAGCATTCCGGCAATATATGACACGATGAAATATGCCAATCGGCGTGAAGTGCTCAAATCAGCAGCTGATGCTATGTAGAAAACAGAACCAGCAAATGCACCGAACACAACGCCATAATCCGTTCCGGTTAACAGTCCGTAAACACTCGCCCCAGTTAAAGCGCCACCAGCTAAGCCTGTGCCGGTTATTGGTTCGGACATCTGTCCCCCTCAATTACTGTGAATCCTCTCAGAAACGAGGGGAAAGGGTTCAGGCCGCAAGCTCATGCGGTCACGGTTAATCTGCAGTTTTTAGCCTGGACCTGAAATGAAAAAACCCCGCCGATTGGCGAGGTTCTGAAATATTTAAGTTCGCGTCTAAGTGACCACTCTTAACAGCTTATTCATATTTTTACGTACGTAAACTATTTTTATGCAGCCGCAACAATTTTTCCTTCAGGAATAAATGACACCTCGACATCCATTTCAAGTTTCACTTCAAGCATCATCAGCATTCCTTCAATTATTCCTTCTCCCTTTTGTAGTTTTTTTCCTATATGACCATCAGAGCAATTATGCTTTTTTGCCAGCGACATGAATGTCATTCCGAACAGGTAATAGTCCACCAGCAAATCATGAAGCTCACTATTGCCTTTGTTCAGTCGGGCCATACAGCCACAGATAACCATCGCGTCATCATCACAGCACTGAACGCGGGATTTGGTCTTTGCTGGTATGAGTCCTTTAAAGCCAGCCGCAATATGAGCCCATGTAACGTCTTCACTGTTGTTTGCTGCCCAAGCGCCCCAGCGCTCCATTACCATTTGGATATTACGCTGCATGGTTCACCTCTTTTATCTGACCAGTAATCATTTCAATACTGTTGTTGCATTCGTTTCCCCAGCGGTCCCATCCGTTCCACTCTTCCCGAGCGAATATTTCGATTCTTTTCACATCACCGTATAATTGTTCCAGTCGGTTCCTTACTTCCCACGGCTTTGCGCTGTGTTCCCCAAGGCAGGTATGCACCACCTGTTTTACTGCTGCGCTGGCGCGTTGTAAGCCCGTTCCCCTGGTAGCAATCAGCACATCCTCTGTATTACTGCGGGTATGGTTGCCACCGTTCATGCGGGTTTCACGGTCCAGCATTTCAAGCAGATCGTTGAAGTCCACCAGCTCTCCAGCGCTCAATGCCTTATTGAAGCGATCAGCAGCGTTCTGGTTCAGCTTCACCCACGTAAAGCCTTTCATCGTTCTGACACGGAATCCCCATGATTCAGCCAGTTCTACAGCCTCGCGGTTATGGGTCCCGGTGTACCACATCGCCAGCACAGCGTTTTCAGCAGCCAGTGACCAGACGGGAAGGCGTTTAAGTTCTTCCATGCTTATCGTGCTGTAATGATTACAGGCCGCACCGTTGCTGATTCTGTTGCCGTATTCCCACGGTGGATCACAGTAGATAAGGTCGTATGTCATGCTGCCCTCTGCTTTTTCAGTTCGCGGGTTTTACGTCGGTAGGTAGCCGCAATATCTTCAAGCTCTTCTCGTGAGTAGTGCTTCGCCTCGTGTGGCCCTTCCAGCCATTCCACCAGCTCAGGACCAAACCATTCGATTAGTGTTGCTCTGTAACGCTCGTGTACCGTCTTGTTTTTAGCGGTAAAACGCCCAGCGCCACCGTTGCAGGCTTTGCACTGGCGATAGGCGTTCTTCTCTTCAAAACGCAGTTCAGGACGTGATCCAACACTGAGGAAGTGACCACAATCCCACTGGCCGCCGAAAATCATCGGAGGATGATATGTGCCGCAAGACGGGCAAGGCTTACCCTCATCGCGTTCGCGGATAAAAGCGTTAAACGCCGTTTGGGCCTTACTGACAAAGTACCCACGAGGCTGGAGTGCCTTCTTACGAATCTTCAGGCTGACCTTTCTCTCTGCTTCCGCCTTCCTGGCTTTCAGCGAACGGTTGTAGTCAATCGCACAGCGAGGGCAGCACACTTTCTGCAGATTACGATCTGGGGTGAATGTCTTTCCGCACTGAGCGCATACCTTGGGCTTGTACACCTTTAGCTTTTGTCTGGCTGGCTTCTTCACTGCTTCATCCCCCTGTGGAATACCCATTCGAATACCTCGGAGCCATTTAGCAGCAGATCGTTAAAGTCACCCTGCGCAGGCCAGCGGACGGATACAGTCTCCAGATCGTTCTTCGCATGCAGGTTGGCAGCAGCACATTCAAATGCGGCAGCATGCCCGGCTGCGTTAGAGTCAGCATCAGCAAAAATAATCAGGTTCTTTACCCCGACAGGAACGCGGAACTTCTTCATGAAAGCGGTGTTCATCGTTGCCCAGGTATGACACTTGGTTATCTGATGGCAGGCCAGAGCGGTTTCGATACCTTCAGCAATACCCAGCGTGGAGGATACTGGAAACATGCGGATAGCAACTGATTTAGCAAACTCCAGGTAACTATCTTCCTGCAGCTTCATCATCTTCTTGGCTGCGCCGCCTGTTTGCGCTTTCTTGTCCCCGTCAAGCAGAGTGCGGTGCAGGTAGCAAAGCTCGCCTTTATCGTCCGTCGCCAGCGCGTAAATAGCCTGGAGGTTTTTACCGTCTACCGGCTGTTTGTCGCAGAATCTGACGCTTTCGGCTGGAAGGGTGTTAAGCCCTCTCCCCTTCAGGTAACTGTCTGCACTGCTCCCACGCAGAGGGATGAGCTTTGCAAATTTACGGCTTACCTTCTCACGCTGCTGCGCCAGCGATGTGCGTACCGGGTTTACACTGGTACGGTCTGAGGTGTATTCATTGCCGATCAGCCTGTCTATCTCTGAGGCAAGAACCTTAAATTCTTTTCCTGTTTTTGCTGTCAGCAGCGCCCAGCCATCGCCTGAGCCACACACGCAGATGTATGACCCGGTACCGTTTTTATTGTCACAGCGGAATTTCCCCTTACGACCACACAGAGGACATTCCCCTTTAAGATGGTTTTTCCCGGTAATTCCAGGAAGGCCGTAGTGTTTGTATATCTCAGCCCAGCGACCAATTGCGGCTTGTTTAGTATTCATGCGGCTTCCCCTTGTTTCTCTTTACGCTTCGCGAAGGCGATCAGTTTTGATTTGATGAAATTCGTCACTTCAGGTGTGATTTGCTGCGGGGTGTGATGTAACCCTCTCGGCCATACACCGAATTTTTGGCGATAGGTATGCGCACACCATCCGTCACTGACAGGGCGTCCCTGTGCTGCGCGGGTGCGCTGATAGAAAAGAATCTGAGACCACCATGATTGCTTCTGCTCTGGGGTATATTTAACTTCCGCTTTGCTGACCTTTGTCAGTCCACGGGATTTGTCTGTTTCAACGTCTTCCCCGGCCAGCGGTTTAAACCCACATTTCGGGCAGATATAAATTCCGGCAGGTTTCACGTAATGGCACTGGCTGCACTCTTTCGGCAACTTCTCCGGCTCGTCGGTTTTGGTAACACGCTGCGGCGCTTCTTCCATGCCGTCAGATGACGAAGGTAGATAGTCGTATTCAATGTCATCTGGATAACCCAGCTTGTTGACTGTGCCGCTGTGGTCGAAGATGAGGCAGTGATCTTTGCCAGGGGCCGCGCGTAATCCACGCCCGAGCGTCTGAATCCAGCGAATTTCACTTTTAGTCGGTCGGGCAAAGATGATGCACCGAACATCACTGTCGAACCCGGCTACCAGTACACCAACGTTGATGATGATTTTGGTAATGCCCTGCTCGAAGCGACGAATAGTCAACTGACGTTCATCATGGGGGGTGCTTGCCGTCATGACTTCAACGGTAACCCCGGCGCGGGAAAACTCCATCGTGACATAGTTCGCATGGGCCACATCAACGCAGAAACAGATTGTTGGGCGATCCTGCCCGTTCTCCAGCCAGTTTTTCACGATGTCGCCAACCAGTTTGGCTTCACTCATAACCTTACTGAGCTGGCCTTCCTTGTAGTCGCTGCCATAACCTGCAACGTACGACGTTTCCACCTCAGAGAGATCGGGGTGTGATGGCGCGTAAAATTCGTATTTACTCAGTGCACCAATTGAGATCAGTTCCTTCATCGTTGTTGGCTTAATCAGACGCTGATAGTAGTTGCCCAGGAACTTGGCGAAAGGCGTACCGGAAAGACCGACCACCTTCGTTTTCGTGTTGCGGGTCAGGTTATCGATAACCTCCAGCAACTTTTTGCGCTTCAGGTGGGCTTCGTCAACAATCAGCAGGTCGATGTTGTCAGGGAATTCACGGCGAATGAGTGTATCGGCGCTGGCAATCTGAATAAGCGCTGTCGGGTTATATGACGGGTGATCACGCCAGACATAACTGATCTCTTCGCCAGGAAGACCATATTCCATGAATCGGGTGGCGGTCTGGTCAAGCAGTACCGTATACGGGGCCACGAACATTACGCGCATTTCGCGGCTGACAAAGCCATCAGTGATCAGCGCGGCAATAGCTGTTTTGCCGAAACCAACCGGGGCATAGAGCATGAACGAATTATTCTGCTTCCATGCACCGCGCAGCATGTTGAGCGCGACGATCTGTTTCTCGCGAGGCTGGATGTTAAGCATTGGTTGATACCTCCCCGAAAGCTTTAGCAACCAGATCGGCAATGACAAACTTCTCGCGCTGACGCTGAACGGACAACGTAACCGTTTTAGTACCGTCTTTACGCATGCGGCCTTTGAGAAAACCGCCGTGAATGTGACGAATAAAATATTCAGAGTTAGCCAGGCGCGGAATGCTGCGAACACGGCCAAGATTGCTGACTTCATAAGCTTTTGAATAAAGCTCAACTGGAACAGGGGCCCATTTTTCGTTAGCGGCTGAATAAATCATTTTATCTCCTTTTGGATGGCTAAACGTCTGGATTCCCAAACGACGTTTTAACCCCATACAGTGATCTATCTGTTAGATCGATCTCTTCTGGTAAAGCTGTTCCAGCCCTTCGGGCTAAAACCCAACACCGCCCCCTTTCCCCCAACCCAGTATCAAAAATTCATACCCTGGGTGGGAGCGAGGTATATCCCATGACCGCTGGGGTATATCTCGTGCAAAACTCTCGCAATCGGCGGTTTGCCGTTCGTCGCGCTGCGTTCTGCTGCCGGAAAGACACCGGTTCTGCGTCGAACGTCTCCTGGTACGCCTGCGCATACGCCATCGCGATTTTTTCCCGCATACCTGCCGGGAGTGTTGCTAACTGCTGTTTAATCCACGGGGCGTCCTCACGAGAAAAAACCGTGGGCATAGTCACGTGAAAATATTCGTCCTGATACATAAGCCCTCCTGCGTCACGTTTGTGAGCCGGGCATAGACTGATTAGTCTGGAGGTCTGGAAACCTCATCTGGGGCACAGAAGACCCGGAATAACAGCGTCAGGTGTTCCTGCCATTTGGTCATAACCTGATAGCTGTTCTCTTCAATCTGAGCGCGTTCAGCGGCGTCGATGACTCCGTCTGCTGTAGCTTTACGGATGTACTGAGAGTGCCTGCCGATCCACTCGATGGATTCCATCAGGCGCTGATTGATGTCGGCGTTATCAACATCATCAACATCTGCCAGCGGCACAAACAGACCGTTTGAGTTCCTGGCAACGGCATTTGCGATATGGTTTGATCCACCAGCCGCCTGCAAGACCATCGCCCATCCCAATGGGAAGATTTGATCGCCAGTAGTACGAAGTCGGTTATGCAGAGGATCGGTTGCAGGTGTTACGTCATCAGACTTGTACACACCAAGAATTTCTGCAGCTTCTTCATAGCCACCAGGTAAATCGGCGATAGTTCTTCTTATCGCGGCCACCAGCCATGCTGGCTGTTTTTCAACTTTCCACTCAGGTTGATTACCCACGACTCACCTCTTAATGCTGTGGTTACTTTCATGCTGCGGTTTTTTTATGATCAAGTTCAGGCCAAATCTTTTCCCAATCATCTGGGTGGAGGTTTTTCCTGCTAACTGAGCCGCCAGAATGCGTTTCGATAGAAACAGATAGAGCAGCTCCCAACTTTTGTTTTTTGCTTATGGCTTTACGCAAGTACTCAAGAGAGGTTTCACATCGTGATGCAAACTCTCTCTGTTTTTCGAGCGACAAAGCGTTTAGGTAATTTCTTAACGTTTCCATCACGCCTCCTGTGCTTGGAAAGAAAATATACCTTTAAGTAAACACAAGTCAATACCCAGGAGTCATTTACCTCAAAGTAAATTTAAGTAAGATGAAATCATGAAAACTGAAACGCCTGACATCTTCGAGTTACGACGCCTCAAACTTCAGGAGTTGGTAACTCGCTTTAAGACCCAAAGAGAGTTTGCTGAAAAGGCAGGACTTGATCCGACTGTTGTTTCTCGGATGCTTTACCCTGTTGGTAAACCTAATAAGCGGAATATTGGGGAGCAGGCTGCTAGGCAGATTGAGGATGCTTTGAAAATCAGCCGGGGATGGATGGATGGTCTTGGTCCAACTTCAAAAATGGATGTTGATGTACCCACTCACAAAGTCGACAATTATCGTGTAGAAGTTCTCGACCTTACTGTGAGTGCTGGTCCTGGATGTTTTATGCTCTCTGAATTTGTTGAGGTTCTACACGCCATTGAATTCACCACCGAGCACGCTCGTTCACTTTTCGGAAATCGTTCTCAGGAAGATGTAAAAGTGATGACTGTCGATGGCGACAGCATGTGCCCAACTATACAGTCTGGAGACAGGTTGTTTTTTGATGTTTCGGTAAGAAACTTCAAGGTAGATGGTGTTTATGCGTTCGTATTCGGACAGCACTTCCATGTGAAGCGCTTACAGATGCAGGGTTTGCAGCTTGCAGTTTTATCAGATAACCCGGTGTACAAAGACTGGTACGTAACTGAAGAAAACCAAGATCAATTGTACATAATGGGGAAAGCATTACTACATGAATCAATAGCTTACAATAAACTGTAATTTTAGATGTCGGAAGTTGAAACAGACTGAGCAATTTCTAAAAAACAAAATTTAACCCGGCCCCAGCGCCGGGTTTTTATTGTCCTTTTCTCACCATAGCAGCGGCATCCCGTAAAACACCTTTGTGGATCACATTACCCACAGCGCGACGCTTAGCCTCTAGGCTATCTACAATCGCATCTCGACTTATCACCACACCGTTGATTATCAACTCGACAACTGCACCGCCAATTTCGCCAGCGATGAATGCCGCACGGTCTTCTTCCAGCTCATCACGTTCCATATCAGGCCCTCTCTGTTGCTTTTCTGAGCATATCACGCATCTCCGAAATAAATAAATTCCAATTAAAAGCAATCAATTGCCATGTAAGTAAATAAAAATATACCTTTAGGTATTTACACAAAAATTACTCACGGGTATATTCAAATCATCATCAGCGAACAAACCGAAACCAATCACCATTGCAAACGGAGTTAGCTGAAGCAATACCGCACTTTGGGAGATTTCAGATGAGTGACTCAGGAAAAAGGTTTGAGTTTTTGGTGAATGGCGCTCCGTTGGCGCTGCTCAACACTGAGACTGCCGTAGCAGCAGACTATCTGTTGTTCCTGGAAGGAGTTATCAAAGCCCTCCTGAGTGATAGGGAGAGCCTCGAACGAGAAGCAAATAAAAGTGGCCGCACTATCAATGGGCACGGGTTTAGTTTTATCGGCTCAGTGAATATCCCACAAGTCTCGGATGAACAAATCAACCCTGATCTGTGAGGCGCGACCAACGGTTTTGATTATTTGCTTTCCGGTTTCGTCGTTAATTTCCATATCCCATTTTGGGTATTTTTCTCTCGGATATGCCTCGGCGAAAACAAGCTTAATGCGCTCCTTAATGTCTTCTTCGGTAAGGCTGCAACCAGAGTTCAGTAAGCAGCGCAATATGACATCTGATCTTGTCATGTGCAATTCCTTCGATGTTGTAGGGGCTTAGAAGGATACCACCGAGCCTGATGTGGTGAAAAGACAGGCAACGCTCTTTAACAATCAGCAAAGTCGGAACAGCACACCAAACCTGTTTAGACCCCTGCGCGTAAATGCGACGTATCACCGGGTGCGATCCGGTCGGTGAGAGGGTTAGCCACGTAATCATTCGTGCGTGAATGGGCAACACTGGCAGGGGAAGTTTGCAAGCGCAAAATGATTTATTCCAGCCCCTTCTGTATGAGGGGGTTGGGCTGAATCCACCAGTAGTAAGTAACGATTACGGAGATGATTATGTTGAAAAAACAACCTTCTGTATGTGCCGGAGACTATTCAGAGGAAGATATGTATGAGTGGATACAGCAAAAGGCAAAATCTATAGAGCAATTAAAATCTGCCCGCGCCAGTAAAGAATTCCTTCAGCGTGAATTGGACACTGTTGATAAGCTTATTTTAAGCCTGACCTCTGATGCTGCCCTGGAATATTCCACACATAAACAGGCAGCAACTCATCCTGACGTAGATGAGAGAACCTCGCGTGATGTTTCGGTGCTGATTTACCTGCTGGAGAAGCCTACAGGCGATGCTGCGAAGGATGCGGAAAACGCAGCGCTGGCTGATATGTACAGCACTGCATTGAAAAGTGGAAAAGTCGTTGGATTTATTTCTGATGACGCGCCAGGCGTTATTGAAGCCCGCAAGGCACTTGGACAAATTAGCTAGTTTTTTTCAGCATAATTTGAAGTTGCGCGTACAGGTTTTCCATATCCTCTTTCTTTATCAGCCAGCGAACATGTTCCTGCACTGAATATGGGTCTGTTTCACCTCGAATATTAGTATCGTAAACGAACCCATTCATTACCTTGCTTCCTTTAATTTCGCTGTCAGTGAATGTAATCCCAATTACACGCTTCATTCTTTGATCCTTCTTGGCTGTGTGAGAGAAACCAAGATACCACCGAGCCTGAAGTGGTGAAAAGACAGGCGTCTCATTAGCTAAACATAGTTCCCTTTGGGGTGTGGTGAATTGCAGTCCACCGAGACAAGCCGAAGATAAGCACCGGCCACCACACCACCAAAGTGAGCTAATCACTAATTTCTAATAGTTGCTGTGCCTTGGCGGTTATCTGGTCTTCAACCAACTAACCGGAGGATGAAGATAATGTTCTGACAGATAGCCGCCCTTTTTATTCAATGTGTCCGCTTCCGGTGTCGGCTGGGACTCCCTACCCAGCGCGGGCTCAACTCCTGCCGGATACCTAATCATATGGTGACTTATATGACCTTCCGTAACGTTAATTTTTACTACGGCGACCTGATGCGCGTCACTCGTGGTGTGCAGGCTGTTCGTAATCCAAAAACAATCGCTAATTTCTGGCGGCGTAGCTGGTTATGCAGGTTACTCACTCAAAAAGGCGATCCTCGTTTATAACTGGAGATAACTATGTCAGAAACAAAGAACACCACACCATTCAGCCAGCAACTGGCTTATATCAATAAAGGCACACTGGATGCTGAACTGACCGAAGCGCTGGCCGAAGTGATTAAAGCAGTCCGTGAGACTGGCAAGAAAGGTGCGGTTACGCTGACGCTCAATTGCGCCATGCTGAATACCCGTGATGAAAACACCATGAAGGTAACTCCAAAGGTCTCCCGTACCATTCCTGAACTTGACCGCGCTGATACCATCATGTTTGCAACCGCCGATGGCGATCTACTGCGTGACGATCCTGCGCAGACACAGCTTGATTTAAAGGTTATCGAACCTGCACCACAAACAGCACCTATCAAGCTGGCCCAGTAATACCCACCGAACCAACTATTCCAATCTGATAAGGAAATATTCAATGTCTCAAATTGAAGGCTCTGCCGTGCTCGATATCCGTGATCTGGTCTCTGCAACTCTGAAGACTGAAACGGACATCCCCTCTGTCGTTGTTCCAGACGGTTTCGAAGTCAAATCCCTCGAAAGTCTGCAACTGGCTCCGTCGCGTATTCGTCAGAGCGCTAACCTGATTTCTCCGGGTTCTCTGATCGCTTACATCCAGCGATTCCGTGATGAACGTACTGTAGTTTTTGCGGATAAAACCAAAACACGCATTGTCGCCGTGCTGGATTTCCACCAGAACGCAGACAATCCGAGCTGGGCTGCACACAAAGCTGTTTATGACTGCCCGTTCTCCGACGAATGGAAATCATGGACTGCCAACGATGGCAGCAAAATGGACCAGATCAACTTCGCTGAATTCCTGGAAAACAATATTCAGAATGTTGCGCCGGTTAGTGATTCATACCAGGGCCCGTCCGGTACTGAACTACTCGAAATGGTTCTGGCATTCCAGGAGACTCGCAAATCTGAGTTTAAGTCTGTTAAACGCCTTTCTGATGGTACCTGCCAGTTCCAGTTCAGCGATGAAAAATCAGGTTCTGGTAATACCAAAATGCCGGAAAAAATCAGCCTGGCAATTTCACCATTCCACAACGGCTCTCCTTACCAGGTCGATGCACGTATCCGCTACCGTCTGCGTGATGGTCAACTGGTCCTCTGGTATGAGCTGATCGAACCGAAGAAAGTTTGTTGAGCACGCATTCCAGGAAATCGTCACCGATATGGAAAGTCAACTCGGCGAAGACCTCCCTATCTACGAAGGCTCTGTTTAATCCCACCGTGTGTTGTTTTATGCGCCTGCCCTGCGGGCGCATAGCAAAGCACTCTCCCACTACATGAAGGAGTAACCATGCCCAGTTTAGGCCAGCTCTATAATGATAAAGACGCCGGGTTAACTACCCGCAAAACCTACAATGTTCCGCTGGATAAAATTTACGCCGAAGAAGGCTACAATGTTCGTGAACTTAATCGGGCGCATGTTGAAGAATTCCGCGATGCGTTTATTGCCGGTGAATACATCCCGCCGCTGGCCGTGGAAGTTACCGAGCGTGGTGTGAAGGTTATCGATGGCCATCACCGTTATCATGGTGCGTTGGCAGCTATCGAAATGGGCCACGACATTGTGCGCCTGGAATGCAAAGATTTCGTAGGTAGTGAAGCCGACAAGATCGCATTCATGGTAACCAGTTCGCAAGGATTGGCGCTTACTCCGCTTGAACGTGGCGCGGCATATCATCGCCTTCAGAATCAGGGCTGGAGTCCTTCAGAAATAGCGGCAAAAGTTAAACGTTCTGAGTCTGATATTCTGCAACACCTTCAACTTCACGAATGTACCCCGTATATCAAAAAGCTCGTGCGTGATGGTTCTATGAATTATGCCATCGCGATCGGTATCTCCCGCGAGCATGGTGTGTACGCAGACCGAGAAGCCTCCCGGCTGATGAAGAAAGCAGAAGCCGCAGGTAAGAAAAAAATCACTAAAAGCATTGCCAGTCCTCAGTTTAATGCAGGAAAAGCCAGGAAGTTCCTGGAGCTTATTTCTTCATGTGCAAAGGACTCTGGCGAAGCGCTGACCATTGAAGTGCCACCAGCAATGCAGGCTGAAATAACCTCAATTCTTCGCGAATTTCGTCACGAGGCTGATGGGGTGACCTCATGAAAAAAATTCCTGAACTGGTGATGTGGACCCTGCTCTTTTCTTCTCTGTCCGGAATCGGTTTAACCGCAGGGTTCTATTGCTTCATCGCCACGGCACGACTGATAGCGAGGGTGATTTCATGAATATCGAATACCAGGATAAGGGCGCGGCGGCAAACATCATCATCACCAGCACAGTTTTTGAGTTTCGTCGTCATGTTCGCGTCGTTGATACGGTGCTGATGTGTACGCAGGGTGTTATTGCCGAGCGTTGCGGATTCTTCCTGATGAAGACTGTGATCTCAGGTCGCTCTAAAGAAATGCTTCGAGCCAATAAGACGGCGAGGCGGGAGGCGGCGCGATGACGGTTTTTGAATACATCCAGGCTCATCCAAACACCACCAGCGGTGACATCGCCAGAGGGCTGAACAAGAAGACACCCGCTGTATCAGGCGCAATATCCCAGCTTTATACCACTGGTCGCGTTGTGAAATCAGGGATGTGCAACGGTGTCCCTACTTACCGCGTTAACGATCTCCCTTATGGGTGTGGTAACGCAATGCTAATTCAATTCAATCAACTACTGATGGAGTGTCGCCGTGAAGCAGTCTGATTTACCAAGATGCCCTACGTGCGGAAATATGCCCGAGTACTCGCTGAAACCCAATCATCTTGGCTGGGTTTGGGGTGGTATCAGATGCCCGTATGACCATTACAGCGTGAAGCTCAACGGACCGGCCAGTAGCCGGGCAAAGGCAGAAGAAACTCTGGCTCCGCAGTGGATTGAATTAGTCGCCCAACTTCGCAAAGGAGCCGCGCTATGAGCAATCAGCTTTTTATCAAATGCCTCAAAGACACTGAGGGCTACTGGACTGAGGGAGAAATGTATCCTGCCAGTGTTGTTAGTGGTGGGTTCGTTCTGGTAGGCGATGACGATGCGCCTAACGGCGAAGGCTGGAGTGCAGCGCCGATGGAATATCGGGAAGACGGTTCGATCGTTTATCAGATTGGTGGCATTGAGGGTGAGGTTTTATTCGAAGAGGCCGCCCAATGACAGCACTTAACAAACAGGAGTGCGCAGCATGACAGTGCATACAATTAAGCAATGCCGTCCTGACCAGAAAGAAACCGAGTATTTCTGGAAGTTGTTTCATGCGGCACAACGCAATGACGCTCGCTGGCACGGTAGTGAAAGCAGCATTATCGCTGATGAACTATCCCGAACGGATTTAGACCGTAACCAAAAACTGTTTCTTCTCCGCGCCTGGCAAGTGCTTGTAGACGACAAAGGTGGATTCGGGCGCTTTATGGGTGCCTTTGATACTTACGTCTACAACATGCAGGACCCGGATGATGACTGCGTAGCGTGGAAGCCTGAACTTAGCAAACTGCTGTGTGACGGGCAATTGTTGGACGTGGTTATCGATGCTTATCAGTCTGCTCGGCAGCGCATAGCAGAACTGGAGGCGCGGACGGTTGCAGTAAAGCAATTCGATGACTTCCAGATTGTCCACTATGGCGGTTCTGAGGATTACGCGAAAGGTTATATCGACTGCCAAAACAACTACAACAAAGCTCTGACCGCCGCTGGCATTGGCGTGAAGGGGGAATGAGATGGATAAATTAATCAAACCTACCACCAAAGGTAAACATGACGGCTCATGTGATTATCTTTGCTCGGACGATGCGCGATTTATTGTTATGCGCGGCGATTATACGGAAGCGGAAATAATTCAGGCTTCGGTGTCACAAGATGTAATCGACCCGGATGGTGCGGCTGATTTTGCAAGTAGCGCCCGCTATTACCAGTGCTGGTACAAAGTTAGCCCAATTGGTGGTCAGGATGGGTATTCGGGCTGGCATCATCCTCGTGACACGCCGTGTCGCGGTGCATATTTCGCATCAGTTTTGCAATGGGATTAAGGAGACTAACCCATGACGAAATCACCGATGAAACTCATGCTGCGGGCATGGAATAAAGAGCTTAAAAATCCAGAATGGGGCATGGGCAATCGTAAACACCGCAAAGCCTGCGCTCGTGATTTTGCAGGAGCCAGCATAGAAACCGATGCTGATATTCCTAACCAAGCCGAAGCAGATGACCGCCTGGCGGAAGAACTTACTTACTGGACGGACTAACCCATGACAACTAACCACCCGGCGCACGGTCATGTATCACTCGATCGCCTGCACCAGATACGCGAAACACTCAGCAAAGCAGCAGCACAAAGCGACGGCGGTAATCTCGGCTACGCAATGGCTGATGCTGTGAAGGTGATTGACGGGGTTCTGGAGTCGATAGTCCGTGAACAAGTACGCCGTGAACATGCAGCATGGTCACTGGCTACTTTCGGCGATGTCGGTCCAGTTGGTCCGCTGAAGCACCTTTCCAAAGAAGCGCTCGAGGCCGCTGCTGAACCTGGCGACCTTAGCGAATGGGCTGACATGCAATTCCTGTTATGGGATGCGCAACGTCGTGCCGGTATCAGTGATGAGCAGATTACCCTAGCGATGGTAGAGAAGTTGGCGGTTAACAAACAGCGCGAATGGCCTGAGCCGAAAGATGGTGAGCCGCGTTTGCACATTAAATCTGATCATCAGCCAGAGACAGAACGAAAAAAGTAGAGCGCTGCGATACCTGTACTGAAGGCGCTCGCGGCGGATGTGGAACATGTATTTTTAACGGTAATTTTTGATGAGGTGCTCATGACTACTACCGATTTTATGGAAGAACAGGAAGTATTTAACCTGCTTGGAAAAAAGAAAACCGCGGTATGGCGTTTACGTAAAGACCATGGTTTCCCTATGCCTGTTTTGACATATCCAACACGCTACAGTCGTAAGGCCGTAACGCGTTGGTTAGAAGATGGGGGAATTAATAAATCTAGCTAAGTTAGTACAGTTCACATCAACTATGTATTAGTTTGATCTTCAAGCATTTTTTGCAACTCTGGGTTGTCGTTCGCTTGAGTTGCTCTGTGTGAATTGTACTCTTCAAGAGTTTCATTACGTTCTTTTAATTTTTGAGTGTAGGTATTGCTTATAATATCGTGGCGATCTTGTAACACCTGTTCAAGTTGCTTACAGAAATCGGCAATCTTCTCTTTAGAGATAATGTCTTTATACTTTTCAATATTTTTTCTAAGGAGTTTTTCTTTTCTTTTATTAATACTTAATAATTGTCTATTTACACTGCCTAGTGACCATTTGAACCCAAGCGTTTTAATCCAATGAGACAAAAACATTGCCAAGCATGGGAGTGCAAGTAATATCCATGACTTAAGCGATGATAAATCTGAATCTATAAACGATAAATGACCATCCCAAGATGCTACAACTAAGGTAACAGCCCCAGTCAAGCCACTAGCAACAGCATTCGAAATAAGAGGTACTTTTTCGTAACTTTCAGGTGTTGATTTTTCAGTCACCTGCACCTCCTTTGACTGCTTTTCCGTCACGGATTGCAGCCATAGCTACTTCATAGAACTCATCATCAGTTGAAACATCAACAAACTGTTCATGGCTAACACCCTCATCATCAACGTATTCTAACAACAACCTATGCTGTGGAGTGCACATGTAGCGTATACGATCAAAGAGAATCTTGAAGGCCCAGTATAGCACGGGGAGGACGCTGAAAAAGGCCAGCCAGAAAGCAAAAGCTGTCATGATCCCCCCCTAATTTAACTTGGTTATAAAAGTTCGTTCACTCTATCAACTATGTAGGTTTTGTCCAGAGAATTCAAGTTTTCCCGAACAAGCAGGTCAACGTAGTAAACATCGCTAAAAATCCTTGATTCTCGGCCTGTACGAACCCGTTGCAAGAAGTCTTCATCTTCTATTGTAACTGTTACAGTTTCGTCTTCATAATTCGCGCGCCATCCGGTATTTTTGTCCTTGTGAATAGTAAGGAAGGTAATTGGTACATCGTCGAATTTTTGTTCAGAATATGACTGTTCCACAGGAACTCTGCGATATCTAAACGGCTCAGCTTCTTTTTCGTTAACTACCACAAAGTCCTTACCTTGAGAGTTAGAAATTTTGAATGTTTCATACCCCTCTTTTTGTAATGGGTTGTGTATTATTTTAGATAACGCCTTCCGTATACTAGGTGATGACAGTAATGGCCTAAAGTACGACGGAGCGACAATCTCTTGCCCATCTTCAAGAATAATTTTGCAATCGCCATCTGCTGTTAAAGCTATTTTTTGAATTTGCCGCCCACTAATAGAACGGATTATTTCAATTAAAGTACTTCCAGCTGCGACTACGCCAGTTCCTCCTATTCCTATGATGCTTAAAATATCTAAATATTGTGTTGGGTTTTGTATTACATCAATTAAATATTCAAATGACCCTTCGCGAAATGGCTCAACATCAACATTGAGGTTCTCACTGGTACCATTGACAATTAAGTTGACCTCTTTAAGTAAATTATTTAATCCGTTAAGAGATTCAGTTAAAACATCAAGGTCTATCTTATGATTCTTTAGAGCTTCACCATCATATTTAACTACCAACTTATCAACTACTTCGCCTTCATCCGTTACATTTCTTTTATTTTTCATAATAACAATTCCTATTTAAGAAATAAATATGACTTCTGTTGACTCTAAACATTTTCGTTCTAAAAATATACACTAACATACAGCTAAAAAATTAACATATTTGCTTAATATGCCAGAAGATTTTGTCTGCATACAACTCATATGCCTCTTTCTGCTCCACCAGCCAATCGTGTTTGTTATAAACCGCCATCACCCCTCCCAGTTCATGCCCCAGCATCTTTTCGGTGACATGGGGCATAACCCCTTCTCCTGACAAATTGGTTACCAACGACCGCCTGAAGTCGTGCGTTCGCCATTCTGGTATATCAATTTTATCCCTTAACTTTTTCATGTAGAGATTTGCTGACGAACGATCTATGGCCTTGTCCAGTTCCTGCCCGGGGAAGAGAACATCGTTACCTGAATTAAGCAGCCTTTCCACGAATGGATTTACTTGGTCGAAAACAGGCCTGCGAATCACATTTCCCATCTTGGAGTGCTCTGATGGAGTTGTCCAAATCAAATCATCCATATTGAACTCGCTGGCGGTAGCAAGGCGAAGTTCCGACAACCTTGCCCCCCAAAGCAACAGAAGCTGATGAAGTACCTTGTTAGAGGTAACGATCTTGTTGTTTTCCAGCGCTAACCATATTTTTGCCAACTCGGTATAGGTGAGAACCCGGCTACCAACATCAGGTTTCTTTCCTATGTTCTTAACACTGAGCTTCAAGACTTCGCATGAAGCGATCAACTGTCGGCTTATACACCAGTTCATTACAGATCGGAGCTGGAGAAGCAGCACTCTGGCCTTTTTTCCGTTTTTCTTTTCCTGCTTGTCGAAGAACCTTACCCAGGCTGAAACAGGAATATTTACAACCGGTGCATCCGGGAATTCTGTGTACATGGTGTTGTACACAACAGACTTGTACAACGTTTGCGTATTTGGTTTCAGCGTTTCAACATACTTGCTCCACCACTGATCCAGACACTCTTTAAGTGTTAGCTCACCATCTTCTTTAGCAAAATAATTTTTAGGGTTTAGTCCCTTGAGGTACAATTCGCGCATCTCACCCACGATGACACGAGCATCTTTCAGAGGCATTGCCGGATAGCGCCCTATAGTAAGGCGCACTGGCTTACCGTTCCAACGGTAGCGATGTTGAAACGTAATCGTTCCTGTCGGGGTTATGCGTACACTTAGACCGTCACCATCTGTCACTTCGGGTGCGCCGTTGTAGGGCTTAGCATTGATGCTGCGAAGTTTGGTATCACTGAGGGCCACGGCTCTGTATCCTGTACACACTGAATTTCAGCATTCTGTACTCAATCTGTACGCAATGGCAAGTGAACGAAGTGATTTTCTAAGCGGAAGAATGAGAAAGGATAGGAAATAAAAGGAATGAAATGCTTGATGATACGGGGAATGATAGGATAACATGCGACTCAAGCTGAATGCTTGAAAATCAGTTAGATATATGTCCCCTTAGTTAAATGGATATAACGAGCCCCTCCTAAGGGCTAGTTGCAGGTTCGATTCCTGCAGGGGACACCATTAAGTCATTTCACATCACTTCAGCTCACTTCAAAAAACCAGCAACACCAAGCCTCTCAGCAAACTTAAGCTTTAAATAGCTCTCATATCTCTTCATGACATTACAGCATCATGATGGTATAAGTGATGGTACTCACCAGTTCGATATCCAGATACCATCAATTACCTCTCAAGGGGTGCCACTTATGGCTATAAACGAGCTTTCACCCAAACAGATCGAGAATGCCAAACCACAGAATACCGATTACAAGTTATCCGATGGTGGCAGCTTGTACCTATTGATCAAAAAGACAGGAGGTAAATACTGGCGTATGAATTATCGCTTTGCTGGGAAGCAGGCGACATTAGCGTTAGGTGTTTATCCAGATGTGCCGCTTGCAACAGCTCGTAAACGCCGAGATGAAGCCAGGCAAGTGCTGGCCGATGGCAAAGATCCACGCGAGCTAAAAAAAGCTGAAAGCAATGAGGCAACTTCACCGTCATTTGAAACTATCGCTCGCGAGTGGCATCGTGGATCTATGGGCCATCCAGAGTGGAAAGAGATCACCCGTAATAAAATTTTGAGGGAAATGGAAAACCACATATTTCCTCTAATCGGTAGCAAACCCATCGACAGCTTAAAAACACGGGATCTATTGCCTTTGCTTATCAGCATGAACGAACAAGGCATCGGTGCTACGACGGGGAGAGTTAAGACAACGATGAGTAGCGTTTTCCGCTATGCGGTCCAACGTGGAGTTGTCGAGTACAATCCAGCCCATGATCTGAAAGGCGCTTTAACGAGTCCCAAAATTAAACACCGCCCTGCCCTTGCCCTGGATCGTCTACCTGAATTGATAGCTAAAACTGAAACGTATACCGGCAGACCACTCACCAGACTCGCAGTGTTACTTTCACTTCATACATTTGTCCGTTCGAGCGAACTTCGTCACGCTCGCTGGGACGAGATAAATTTTGAAACTGCAATGTGGACAATCCCTGGCCAGCGAGAAGAAATTGCAGGTGTAAAATTCTCTGAACGTGGGGCTAAAATGGGCAGTGCGCATTTTGTGCCGCTATCATCGCAGGCGATGGACGTATTGAAGTCGATCAAATTCATTAGCGGTGAATACACGCTGATTTTTCCTGGTGATAGCAATCCTTATAAACCTATGAGCGAGAATACGGTTAACAAAGCGCTCCGTACTATGGGCTATGATACTCAGGCTGACGTTTGTCTACATGGTTTCCGGGCAATGGCCTGTTCAGCTTTAACCGAATCAGGATTATGGTCAAGGGATGCAGTAGAACGACAAATGAGCCATCAGGAACGTAACGAAGTACGGGCGGCTTATATTCATCTGGCGCAGCACATGCAGGAACGCCGCCGAATGATGCAATGGTGGTCAGACTATCTTGAAGCAAACTCTGATAAACATGTTGCACCATACGACATGAAGAAATTGCGGGTAGTTGGTAGCTAATGAATAAAACTGGGGCTAGCCCGGCCAGGCGAAAAGCAATGACACCTGCTGCCCACCTCAGTGTTGATCAGGTGAACGTATAGGTGACGTGATGACTAAAAAAGTACCTGTTCCTCTAAAGAATCATGAAGAAGCCAGCATTTGGGAGATAAATAATCTACCGGCACTAGAATATTGTGATCTTCACCGTGCAGCCAAATTACTCGATTGCAAAGTGGATGACTTACTTCATTGGGCTGAAATTGGGGCTATCGAATTATGCTTAAAATTCAATGGATTTAGAGCATCAATAAAATCTTTTGAACTCAATACTAAGTATCGAAATAATCCTAATAGCTGGATTAAAGAAAAGATTGATTCTGGCATTTTAAACAAATACATAATAAATAATTACAAGCAACTTAGTTTATTACAATTAATCCCTGATCCAATAAAAATTGGCAATGATGGTAATATTGAGCAGGAATACTGCATTGAAAGTTCATTTCCTTCCCCAATATGTCATATTTTTGGTTTATGGGGTCTGATATCAAACCCACATGATAATTTATTTTCAGTATTACAATCATCAAAAAAAGCACAAGTTACTGCATTAAACTTACAGTTAAAAGCAGCAGATGAAGAATTAACAGCAGACTCAATCCGAGTACAACCTGTTTGGTCTGAACTGTATGATAACTTTACTGAATTAGGTAATCCTATTGGACCAGCACCTATTATTTTTATAATTACTCCTTCGGATTTATTTATCACCAGAAAGCATATTGAGCAAATTGGCCGCTATCGTGGGAAATTAATTCCTAGCTACATAAATGGCGGAGTGTATCGTCCAGAGTCGGAAGACTCCATCAAAGAACATGGGAATGTCGAAGCCTCTGCAGCGAAGAGAGAGGCGGTCTATCAAGCGGCGATTTACTGGTTAAAACATGATCCATCGGCTTGCAAAGGTAAGCGTGGCGACTTGACTATTGAGGCTTGGGCAGAAAAAATCATCTCTGAAAAAAACAATCCTAAAGCTAAGATTGAGCTTGGAATAGATAAGGTAAAACAATGTCTTAGAATAGCCATTTCAGGGAAAAACTAATGTGGTGATAATTTATTCCACAATAAAAACAAAATGCTGCCACTGATACACGCGCATTAATCTTGCCATCATCTACCTGTCGATTACACAAGCTACATAACATGACAGGTAGGAACCTATGATTACACAACCATATCCTCACTCCGGACACGCTCGCCCACGAGCTACTGCTGACTTTTTAAAAGTCAGTACCGTCACCCTTTGGCGTTGGGAAACAAGCAAGCCTGATTTTCCAAAATCTATTCGCCTCTCTGAACGTGTCACTGTCTACGATGCAGCAGAGATCCGTTCCTGGCTGGAAGCTAAGAAACACAACTAACCCCCCGGAGTAAAACCATGAAATTAAAAAATTCTGGCTTAACTGCCAGCGACCAAACTCACGCTAAAAATAGTGATGCCCTAATTATCAAACACAACAAAGGAGCATCCGATGCGTAATATCGACCTTATCCACGAAGTGACTCGTATCGCTGCTGGGCAATGGCCTTTCGTACTGGCAGGCCTCAATATCGATGTCCCTGATTCACCGCGTAAGCACACCTCATGCCCTGCTTGCGGTGGCAAAGATCGCTTTCGATTCGACGATAACGGACGTGGTTCGCATATTTGCGGTCAGTGTGGCGCAGGAGATGGTTTAGACCTGATCCAGAAAGTAAACAACTGCGACACCACACTGGCCGCACGCCTTGCGGCTGATGTACTGGGTATTGATTACCAGGCAACGGAAACAGACCCGACGACAGCCAGCCTGAGACGGAAGCGGCTGGGAGCCGAACAGCAGCAGCGCAAACAGGAATGCCAGAAACAAGCCGTAGAGGACGCAAAACAGCGCCGAGATATGTTTGTCCGTCTGTATACCGGAATACACCAGCAAGCTGTGCAGGGTGAATCTGATTATCTGCGATCAAAAGGACTGGGTGGGTTCACTTTCCCCATACTGACCGATGGTTCAATCCTCCTGCCGCTGGTGGATGAATCTGGGGCTGTTGTGGCAGCACAGACCATCACTCCACAAGGAGAAAAACGCCTTGTGTCGGGGTCGGCAAAGCGTGGGGCATATCACATCGTAAACACACCAGAGCAATCGCAGGAAGTGATTATTGCCGAAGGGCTAGCAACAGCCCTTTCTGTCCATCTGATGCGCCCTGACGCATTGACGGTGTGCGCTATTGACGCCGGGAATCTATTACCCGTGGCAGAAGCCATGCGCCGGAGCCACCCAATACTGCAAATTATCATCGCCGCCGATAACGACTATCACGACGACAGCCAGCCGAACATCGGGAAGATAGCCGCTGAGAAAGCAGCTCTGTCCGTGGCGGGCTGGATTGCTTTACCTCCGACGGAGGAAAAGACCGACTGGAACGACTACCACCAGCAAAAAAAACTGAAAGCCGCTACCGCAGCATTTACCGATTCGATGTATCAATCACTGGAGGAAGACGTGACAGCTGAACTCAAACCTATTGAAGGCAATAACCCGCGCCGTAAAACTGACAGCGGCGATATTTCGCAGATGGCGGTCAGCCAGAAGGCAAAACTTCTCGCCGGACGTTGGGAAATACTGGCCGTCAATCCTAACAGCGGGACTGTTTATTGCTACATGGCAGGGATATGGGAAAAGCTAGCAGATAGTGAGCTTGAGCGCGTCATGGTGTCAATTTTTGAAGAACACAAAGCCCATTACACTGAAAAGGGGATTAAATCCGTCGTAGCGACAATGAAACTACAGCTTGCAGTTATTGGTGATCAGCGCGGTGATTTGATTGGGTTCGAGAATGGTGTTTATGACCTGATTCGACAGACATTCCGCAATCACGGTCCGGAAAACTGGTTAATGAATCACAACGGGATCATCTATACCCCACCGGTGCCCAGTGAGAATCTCACGACTCACGCACCGAACTTTAGTCGCTGGCTGACCCATGCTACCGCAAACGACAGCCAGAAAGCTGATCGGATAAAAGCGGCGTTGTTTATGGTACTGGCGAAACGGCACGACTGGCAGCTATTCATTGAGATTACGGGGGAAGGTGGCAGCGGAAAATCAGTATTCAGCAGCATCGCTACTGCTCTGGCGGGCGAACACAACACCGCTAGCGGAAGCATGAGCACGTTAGATCTCGCCCGAGGGCGTGCGCAGTTTGTCGGAAAAAGTCTGATTATTATGCCAGACCAGACACGCTACGTGGGTGAAGGAGCCGGGATTAAGGCCATTACAGGTGGTGACCCGGTAGAGATTGACGGTAAATATGAGAAGCAGTTTACAGCCGTTTTAAATGCCGTAGTACTGGCAACCAATAACGAACCTATGACCTTCACAGAGCGTAACGGAGGCATTGCCCGCAGGCGCGTTATATTCCCATTCAACCACACGGTGTCAGATGCCGATAAAGACCCGGACTTAACCGCGAAGATCCGCCGTGAAATCCCTATCATTATTCGTCACCTGCTAAAAGCATTTACTGACCAGAACAGTGCAAAGAGATTACTCATCGAGCAGCGTGATTCACTGGAGGCACTGGATGTGAAGCGTGGTACTGATCCGGTAATCGATATGTGTGCTGCACTGTATTTCATGAATGAGCCTAAAGGGTTGATGATGGGTGGCGGCACATGGACAGGCCAGCCAGAACCTCGTAAATATCTGTATCACCTTTATCTGGCTTTTATTGAATATCACGGGCTGGGCAAGCCGCTTTCTGTTAATAAATTCTCACGCGCTATCAAATCAGCCGCCAGAGAATATCGAGCCACCTACCAGACGCGAAGTATTAATGGCAGAGCACAAACCAACGTGGGATTTACAGGACTGGCAGAGGAATTTATCCCCCGCGCTTTTGGTGTATCTCCACCTCATGAAAATGAGTGAGAATTTTACGACAGGACTTATCCCTACCACTCTACCAAAATGAAGATTAAGCCAGCAATCACAAGGTTTTAGGCATGGTAGATATATCTATATTTATCCCTACTTATCCTCATATACCCCTACTAAGTAATTTACTCCGTGTGGTAGGCTTTCGGCATTTGGTAGGGTTATGTAGGGTCATGAAAATATTAGCCTACAAGTCTGAAACTAGCGTTATTACTGGGTTTGTTCAGTTTGGTAGGGCAAGTAGGGATATACATGCTGCAAAAAAATTCACAGGAGGTGTAAACATCCTGATTCAGCTACAGATAAGTACCACAACTGGCAGACGCCGCGCAGGTGAGTTACGGGTATCGATGCCCTCAATACGCGAACGCTCAGCAAAATTTTATAGACTAAGCCCCATCAACCCCCACGCATCTTTCCAATTAGCAATGCGTTTTGCTGAAATAGCATGATGAGTCGACTCATCATTTTGCGCACGGTGCCCACCGTGTTTCTCCAGATAACCCATAAATGCCGTATAAATATCATTCCTGATCCACGATAGCGGCGTGACATAGAAAGTATTCGGTTCTCGACCAAGATCTATAAATACCCAAAACTCATTATCATTTTTATCAAGGGTACACTGGGCAGCATAGTTTGTTGAGGTTTGCCAGGTCCCTGACGTTTTCGCTCTGGTGGTAACTTTATACGTTTTACCGTTTGGGGCATCAAATGTGATGGATGACCTGTTGCCCTCTTTCTGGACGATGGCATTACTGGCACCAAGGCTCGTGAGTTTCTGCAATACCATTAACTGCCCTAATTCTGCTGTAGTCATATTTCCCCCTGAGCTGTTTAAAACAAATTAAGCGATCACATCAAATTTGAAGCGATGAAATAATCCCGTGAAAAATAGCAAAACAACGCCCAATGATTACTAAAAAAAGCATCATAAGGAACGTGGAGAAATCGACCAAACAGTTTGCAGCCAAGTTAACCGCTGTTGCAATTGTGGGATGAACTCATTGAGCCAAAACAGGGAAGCAACATAACCCGAAGATCCGCCACCACGACTGAATCGCTCGACGTAAAAGTCGTTGCCGCCCACCCGATTGATTAACGACTTCCCCGTCAGTGACTGAAATGCTGCCGAAATAATATTCGCTAACTCATCTTTATCTTCCGGGATACAAACCTGACATAAGGCTTGTCGCATCTCCAGCCACAAGAACAAACTCCCTCTCAATCCCCATTGCGTCGGAGCAGGTTCAAACAAGTCTGATACAACGGCCCACTCACGTTCCGGAAAGCTAATCTTTTTTGCCGCTGCTTGATGTACCAGCGGGAAAAATTTCAGTCTGAAAAACTCAGCTTCTACCGTAAATGTAAAACCTTCAGCTACTTCAAAGTGAATGGTATCAGCCGTTGATATCGCTTTCCCCATCAACGCAAAAAAGAGGTGATTTAGCCTGGTATCCAGTTCGTTAAGGTCATCAGGACATTGCTCAACACCGCAAGCCGCAATCATTTTATCGACCAAAATTTGGTTGCCATCATAATCAGTGAACAATTGCCGCTCAGTGGAAACCACTTTTCTGAAAATTTGTGCGATGGTCAATTTTTGCGGGAACAGAAGAAATTGCAGATCAGACCGTTTATGCCTTTCAACGACGATATCATAAGCAGTGTGCCGCTTAGCATTTGTTGTCGCACTTCGGTCAGCGCCAAGAGTTAACAGTTCTCCAATAACCGACAAATTAGCCCCATGCCATGCAGCCTGATGCAGCGGGGTATAACCTTTAGGTTCACTGGGGTGATTTACCAGATCAGGATAATCACGAAGAATAGGTAAAAGCGTATTCCATTCGCCCTGGAAGGCGAGTTTCAATACTTTATCGCTAACAGACATCATTCCAGCCTCTCTTATTCTGCCCGTTCAGTGTCCCAGCGTAAAAAAATACGCTTTAGCTTATCGACTGTGTGCCGCCATTTTGGTGTGGTCGGTTTGCATACCGTATTCTGATTGCCAAAGAAGCCAATCTCATTAACCGCTTCTTGTTCGCTGCGGGTTTCCAGCCACTTCACAGGGACAAAATACTCTGATTTGTCAGGGTCATCAGCATTTTGGCGGTACAGTTCGCCATGTTTAAGCATATCCATAGCCAGCTCTTCGCCGTCATCAGTGTTGATGGTGAAGCTACTGGCAGGCTCAACGGCACTCTGCACTATGCCGACACCGACATAACCCTTGGCCGGGATTTTTGCCCAAATTCGGTCACCCGGCTGAAGCTGTTTTAAGGTCTGGCTGTACCAGCTTCCGCCACCAGCACTGATAAACCCGTAGCGACGAGCCTCTTCCCAGTTGCGGCTCTGCGGGTCACCAAACGAAACATAGTACTCACCGTTCCAGGGTTCTTTTGCGTTGGCATTTATGGCAGTGGCCTGTGCGGCATTAGTTTGCGTTTCGCTTGGGTCGAGAAGCCAGGCGCGACTTAAGAACTGCTCATCACCGTGTTGGAAAACTTTGAAGAACAGAACGTTAATCGAGATGCCGTTCTTACTGAGGTAATCGACGATGCGTTCGGTGGACGGGTCCAGTTCCGCTGCAACAATGATAATTTGATGCGACTGGTTGATGGACTCTTCTTCCAGTTCAGTATTGAAGCGTTGTTTGAACGCCTCACCCAAATTGCCACCACCGGAGAATTTCTCATAAATCTGCGACAGACGATCGGCGGTTAAGTCATCCACCCAGGAGGCGTAATCCAGCGCCTGCGCGACCACTTCACGCGGTGTGCGATCACGCTTCAGCTCAATCAGGATCAGCGAGGCATCCGGCGCGATAGCCAGCAGATCGATACGCCCTTTATCGAGCGTATTTTCCTGATGGCCGATAATCATCCACTGGTCAGAAAGAATGGTGGGATCGTTTAAGATCATCTTCTCCAACAGTTGCTCGCTGGCGAGTTTGCTGATGGTTAGCGGCTGAGGATTCTCCCCCACCCGCCAGATAGCATGACGAACCGGCATTGTCTGTCCTTAGCTCAAGGCATCGTCAGTGAGGGCGTCCGCCAGGTGAAGTTTGGTTTGTTGGGCGGATTGCAGGCGGGACTTGAGGTGTTCACATAGTAAATCCAATGCATTTATTTTATCAATAATGCGAAATTGCTCACTCATTGGAGGCAAAGGAAATATCAGTTTTTTAAGTAAGCCTAAATTCAGAACATGCATTGTTGAGCCATGACTCTCGTGGAACAATTCATCTTGAATTAATTTACTTGCTAAAACAGCTTGAATGTAGTTCCTACAAACATCTTTAAATAAGCTTATTTTTACCAATCGAGGATTAATTATTCCCTCTTGGCATTTATTTGATAAGACGAGTACTTTCCCTATAGTACCTACCAAGCTAATAAGCATATCTCCAGGCTGGACCTTGCATGAAATGAGTGACTCATATTTTTCTCGGTCAACATAATAGTCCCCAAGATTTTCATCACCAGAAATAACCTGCTCTTGACCATAGATCTTATAACCCGTTGGAACATACATTGATTTTTTCAATGCTGAGCCAAAAGGACCTGCCTTAAGTGCATTTGCTTCATTTTTAGCAATATGATCAAACTGACACCACACCCACCCCACCGGTAACTCAAACGGCTTTTCTTCATCACTCACTTTCGGCAACGGTTTTTGTTTTTTAATTTTGCCTTCTTTCACCAGTTGCGCTTTTTCCTGCTCAATACGTTTAAGCAGTTCAGAGGCGGGTTCATCATTCGGGTCTTGCGGCACCAGTTTACCCATTACCGCCAGTTGCAGAATGGTTTGCTTAAGCGCGTCGATACTCGCTTCGGTGGTAAATAGCGTGTCGAAATGCTGGCTGATTCGCGCCCAATTTTCGGCGAGTTCTTCGGCATTTTGGCTAGCGGTCAGCGTTGCCAGTAGCGTTTCAACAAGCTGAGAATGCGTATCCAGACTGGTCAGAGATTGCTGTTCCAGTTGATCGCAAAGGGACATAAGATCATTGACCTTTACAACAATTCTCAACTGCTCATTACTTGATGGTACTGGTATTAAAAATGGCTCTATATCACTTTTTGATACAGCTGAAAATGTTGTACCTGTTGCTAATTGTTCAAGCCTAGATTGAAGTGCGCGGAAAACAAATAATAAATAATAATGGGAAAATTCATTGAGGCAACGTATTGCAGCTAATCCACGCCCGATACAGCATTGATATGGAGATAAATTTGTCGGACCTACAGGAGCCCTAACAGATAATAATATGTCATTTTTCTCTGATAATTTCGTAGGCAACGTACACCAATATCGAGCCGTAGGGAAAACATCTCCAAAATCAGCTTTCCCTTGGAAGAAAGGTAAGCCAACTTTTGATTGATTGTAATGTGATGATGAAGGACTTTGCCCCATTTCCAAATAACAAGCCTCAGCTAACCGCACCCACTCCCACCCACTCGGCAATTCGAAAGGCTTCTCCTCTTCGCTAATCTCCGGCAGCGACTTCTGCTTTTTAATCTTCCCCTGCTTAACAAGTTCAGCTTTTTCAGCAGCAATACGCTTTAACAACTCAGACGCCGGTTCATCATTCGGATCTTGCGGTACCAGTTTGCCGCGCACTGCCAGTTCTAAGATCAGCTCGCGCAGTTTCTTAATGCCGTACAAGTCGATTTTACCATTGCTGCCACGCCCGGCGGTTGAGCGGGTTTTCAGAGCGGAAGTCCAGGTATCGATATGTTGGGTGATCAGTTGTTCAACAGCCATCAGTTTGCCCCTTTGCCTGCCAGTGCCGCGCCGAGAATATCGCGCAGTTGGTTGCGCAGTTCGCTGATTTCCGCCTGTTGCGTCTGATACTGCGCCAACAGTTCGTCCGGGTCGTGGCTGATGGTTTCGCCCTGGTACGGGTTTTTGATGTCGAGGTTAAAGTTCCGGGCGATGATGTCGTCGATGCTGACTTTCCACGCCTGGTTGTTCTCTTCGCGGCTGGCAAAGCCGTCGGCTTCACTGCCCCACCAGTCGATCTCGGTCTGGAACTCTTCAAACTTCATCGGTTTGGTTTTGCTGTAGTTCTTTACGCCATCCGGGTACGGATGCTCATAGAACCAGATGTCTTTGGTTGGCTGGCCTTTGGTGAAGAACAGAATATTGGTTTTGATGCCGGTGTACGGGTTAAACACACCGTTTGGCAGACGCACGATGGTGTGCAGGTTGCACTCTTCAGTCAGCAGTTTTTTGATTTTGGTTTTCACGCCTTCGCCAAATAGCGTGCCGTCTGGCAATACCACTGCCGCACGGCCTTTATCGGCCAGCACTTCAATAATCATTTGCAGGAACAGGTCGGCGGTTTCGCGGGTCTGCATTTCTGCCGGGAAGTTTTTCTCGATGCCGTCTTCTTCGGTGCCGCCAAACGGTGGGTTGGTAACAATCACATCAAGCTGCTCATCCCAGGAAGAAAGCGGTTTGTTAAGCGTGTTGTCGTGGCGGATTTGTACTGGTACTTCAATGCCATGCAGCAGCATGTTAGTAGTACACAGCAGGTGTGGGAGCTGTTTTTTCTCGACGCCGAAAATCTGTTTTTGCAGCGTTTTATGGTCTTCTGTGGTTTTAACGTAGTGCTCTTTCACATGGTCGAATGAACACGCCAGGAAACCGCCCGTACCGCAGGCCGGGTCCATAATCGACTCGCCCAGTTTCGGGTCAATGCGGTTGACCATAAAGCGCGTCACCGCACGCGGGGTATAGAACTCGCCCGCATTGCCCGCATTTTGCAAGTCACGCAGGATTTGTTCGTAGATGTCACCAAACAGATGGCGCTCAGAGCTGCTGCTAAAGTCGATTTCGTTAAGTTTGTTGATCACCTGGCGCAGCAGCGTGCCATTTTTCATGTAGTTATAGGCATCGCTAAACGCTTGTTTCACCACAAAACCGCGTGGGTTTTTATCGATTGGCGCAATCATGCTTTTCAGGGTTGGGAAGAGATCGTCGTTAACGAACTCCAGCAGTTCGTCGCCGGTCATCCCTTCGCTGTTTGCCGCCCAGGTGCGCCATAGGTAGCGTTTAGGGATCGGCAACTGGTAATCATCCTGCTCCAGTTCCAGCTCCTCTTCCTGAGTGTCAAAAATTTTCAGGAACAGCAGCCAGGAGAGCTGGCCTAAGCGTTGGGCATCGCCGTCCACGCCTGCGTCTTTGCGCATGATGTCCTGGAGGGATTTTATGACTGAGCTGATCGACATGTTTTCTTTCCGTTTTTATTAAAAAATCCCCTCACCCTTGCCCTCTCCCTAAAGGGGCGAGGGAATAAGTCAAAACCGGATGAGAGTGTTGGTTGGGTTATCAGGCGGAGCGTGGTGGCAACTGGTAGATTTCGTTTTCCAGTTCGTTCACTGCCTCTTCGTAAGCCTGCTTGTTACCAAAGCTGCTTTTGATAATTTCCAGCGGGCGACCCAGCGTGTCGAACGGTTTGAGCTTCAACACCTGAATATCTTCGATTTCCTGCACGCCTTCGTCAGCGTATTTATCCAGAAGTGTGTTTAACACGTTCTGCGCAGGCGCGGAATATTTGGTGAAGTAGTTACGCTTACGCACGTTGTTGGCACGTTCCTGGCGCGTGAGCGGCGGCTGGCCATAAACCACATGGCAAAGCAAATCGAACGGGTCGAGATCTTTACCCACCTCTTCGGCTAACACATCCCAAAGCACGCCTAACTGTTGCAACTCTTCGATGATCACCTGCTTGCGGTCGGCAGATTGCCATTTACGGGTGAAGTCATCAAGTGATGCGTAGTCTTTATCTTTTAGCAACGTTTTGCGGGTGTAATCCTGGAAGGATTCCGTGACCAATTTGCCGTCGGCATCGTAATACTGAACGCGTTTCGCCAGCACTTTGACCGCAACGCCGTTAACGTGGAATTTGCGGATTTTGTTTTCGTCGTCTTCTTCGAAAGCGCCAGTTCCATCGCCTGATGTCGGGTCATACGTTGCAGGTGTTTCTTCCATCCCAGTAAACACGTCAGGCAATTCGCTCTCTGCCGTGTCGTCTTCCAGTTGCTCGTCAAAATCAGAGTCCGGATCAGTAATCTCTTCTGCCGTGGTACGAATCACTTTTTCCGGAACGCCATCAAAACGTTCATCGGCAAACAGTTCGGTCGCTTTTTTGAAATCAAGAATGGTGAACCACAGCTTGCCGTGTTTTTCGTTGATACGCGTTCCGCGCCCGATGATTTGCTTAAATTTGGTCATCGACTGAATGTTTTGATCCAGTACCACCAGCTTGCAGGTTTGGGCATCGACGCCCGTGCTCATCAGTTCAGACGTGGTTGCAATTACCGGGTAAGGCTTTTTAGGATTGATGAAGTTATCCAGTTGCCCTTTGCCGATCTCGTCATCGCCGGTGATTTTCATCACATACTTTTCGTTCTTCTTCACCTGTTCCGGGTTCAGGTTGACCAGCGCCCGGCGCATTCTGTCGGCATGGTCGATGTCGTTACAAAAAACGATGGTTTTATCCATCGGGTTGGTGCGTTTTAAATAGTCGGTGATGGTTTGCGCCACCAGCAGGGTGCGCTCATCAATGACCATGGTGCGGTCGAAATCTTTCTGGTTATAAATACGGTCTTCAATCAATTCGCCGTGTTTATCCACCTGCCCTTTGGTCGGACGCCAGCCTTGTAAATCCACGTCGATATCCACACGCACCACTTTGTAAGGGGCGAGGAAGCCATCTTCGATGCCTTCTTTCAGGGAATAGGTATAGACCGGTTCACCAAAGTAGTCGGTACTGGAGACTTCTTCGGTTTCTTTCGGCGTGGCGGTGAGGCCAATCTGGGTGGCACTGCTGAAGTATTCGAGGATTTCACGCCAGGCGCTGTCTTCCGACGCGCTGCCACGGTGGCATTCGTCGATAACAATCAGGTCAAAGAAATCGGGCGCGACTTGTTTAAACGCTTTCTGATGTTCTTCTGGCCCGGTAATGGCCTGATACAGCGCCAACTGGATTTCATATGCCGGGTCGATGGTGCGCCCGGTGATTTTTGTCATCGCGCTGCCGAAAGGTTGGAAATCGTTAGTTTTGGTCTGATCAACCAGGATATTGCGGTCAGCGAGGAATAGAATGCGTTTCTTGTTTTTGGCTTTCCATAAACGCCAGATAATCTGAAAGGCGGTGTAGGTTTTCCCGGTTCCGGTCGCCATCACCAGCAACACGCGCTTTTGCCCGGCAGATACGGCTTCTATGGTTTTATTGATGGCCTGTAGCTGATAGTAACGCGGGGATTTTCCTGAGTTGTCATCGTAGTAATCCTGGCTGATGACGGGCATTTGTTCAGTAGTAAAACCTTTCCAGGCGCAGTATTTATCCCAAAGCTGCTCAGGGCCTGGGAAATCTTCCAGCTTGATTTCAGATTCAAGCTGAACAGGGTTGGTTTTATCGTGAAAGATAAAGCCATCACCGTTGGAGGCAAAAACAAACGGCACATCAAGCAAGCGCGCGTAATCCAGCCCTTGCTGCATCCCTTTGCCTATCTCATGCTTATTGGCTTTTGCTTCTATAACGGCAAGCGGTAATCCCGGTTTGTGGTAAAGCACAATATCGGCTGATTTCACCGTCAGGCGCGCCGCCAGTTTGCCGCGTACAACTACTTTGCCATCACGGAGTTTTACCTCCTGGCGTATCTGCGTCATCACGTTCCAGCCTGCGTCTTTGATCGCAGGTAGGATGAACTTGGTGATGATATCCGTTTCAGTCAGATGCGTTTTGTTTACGCCAGCCATAGCAGAGCTCTCAACGATATTGGGTTAGGTCTGATTTTACACAGATTACTACGTCAGGTAATGACCTGAAACGATGTTTTGAGCCAACGCTGTGAAAACCCTTATTCGTTAGCAAGGCTTCTGCTTTTGATTGACTCATGTAACCGCACAAACAAGTCAACACAACGCCTAGAAAACTCACCGTTGTTCATTTCAAGCCAGGCCCGGTTATGCGCTAACCAATCACTGTATTCGATGGGATCAAGGTCATGAGATATGTACCCATTAAATCGTCTATACCATGGCCACCACAAACTCGATTTAGTCCCTACAGGGAAATCGGCTTTCAGGCATTCGGCTGCCGCAAAACCTGACTCATTATTATTTGATGCGTTATCAAGCTTAATACCGTAAATCCAATCCTGGTAATACCCTCTGGCTGGTTCAATGCAGAAATGCCAGCCAACAGCGCCAGGAGGACGCAGCCCTATTCCGAACTCTGGGTATAACTTTCGACAGACTTCCCAACCGATGGGTGGTATTAAATCAGCAGTCGCTTTTTTAGTCAGGGTTTGATAAATGCTATTTTGCAGGCTTAATAAACTTAACGTCGTATCCAGTGTGGATTCGTCATTAAAGATTTTGTCTAACAACACATCCACAACCTTCCCCTCCCTACAATTCAGCACATTCACCGCAATAAAACGCTGTAAATCGAATAAAAAGACTCGCAAACGATTAGGTATCTCATCGTTTTTACACAGCCCATCAAGCCACGCAACAATACTTTGGTAAGACAGGAGGACAAGCTCACCAGACTGAATAGCGGCATCACATTGGTGCTCATCAATACTAAAAATACTTGGTCTGCTCCCTTCGGGAGTCAGGTAAATCAGCAGCGTATCGTTTAGTACGCTGCGGCGCTTCCTTAGCTCATGCAGATAATCCAGAACCTGATTAGGTTGATCGGCGGCACTGGGTTTGTTCTCTATCCCAAGTGTCCATCGCTCTCCCTGCACTACGATATCAATTCGACGTTTAGTGCCCAGTGCATCGGTTTGCTGCTCACACTGTACAAACCTGCAAGATGTTGCATCCCATGCGCCTCTTCCAACCAATTCCAGAAAACTACTTAGAAAGAGTGTTTGCTGACCATGAACATCGCGCACATTGAGTAAATCCGCCATGATGCGTGAAAGGCCATTTTCGTCGGCAGTGATATACCGAAAGACATTAAACTCAATCGCATCATTTTTGCTGATGCTTTCACGGACCTGCCGGGCCTCTTTCAAGCACACTGTCATTTGGTCCAGCCAATCAAGACTCACCATATCCCTCTGCCATCTTTAATTGCTCGAAACAGCCATTGTAACAGCCCACAAACCCAACCGATGGGATGACCCGCTCATAAAAAGGCAGGGTGCAAATTCAATGCCTGTTACTTTCCCAGGTTCTCTTCCCGTGATACCCAGAATTGGATCAGTCACCATCACTTGATGGTATCTGTGATGGTACTGAGAAACCCAATACAAGATAAATATCTTTATATCAATGAATTAAACGATAATTCGATTCCTGCAGGGACACTCTGATATTAATGCATCCTTTTTAAATCCAATCAATTACCAGCCAGTTCATCACTGGGCCAGGCGGTAGAACGGCACATTCCTCACTGTTGCAGTAAGATTGTCGGACACCATTGTCTGCTCTGTAGCTATCCGCATCCCTGCTTTTCTCAGCCTCAACACATCAGCGGCAATACGCTGGCTGCCAAACCAGAAAAGCCCGTCCAGAGCAGTGACATCAAGGCCCGATTCAAGTGCCAGCTTCAGACGTTCGCGTGGTGCTTTTACTGTTTTAGCAATCTGCTGATATGGCGCTTCGCTTGAACCTGCAGGGCTAATGCGCCGGATTCGATGCGACAGGCGGTACTGAAATTCATCCGGTATCCCACCGAGACTCGCTTTCAGGCTGTAAACACAACCAAAGCGTTTGCCGTTAAAGATGACGTTTTTCTGACTAAGCTGCAGCTCTTCACGCACGCTGGCAATCAGTTGCGGGGTACGGAGTAATAACAGGCGGAAAGGCAACTCAAAACTGGTCACGTAATCCACATTCAATAAAGCAATACGCAGACGCTCTTGCGGTCCCGCCTTCAATTCGCGACATTCAGTAATAACATCAGCCCACTGGCCGGTAAGGCGGGAACTCTCAGTCGCCTCAGTAAAGCTGTATTTTTCAGTCTCATAATCAATACGTTCAGTCACACGGAATTCCCTTCTGGCCACATCTCGGTATCGGTTGTTCACTTTACCAGCGACAAGATTGCTATGTCAGGAATCTTTTCTTAACCCGCCCAATATTTGCTTCATACCATCACACTAAGATGACGACAACTGACCGATCCGGCGCGTTTACCGGATCGGTACAGCGGCGTCATGTCAGACAACAAAACGATTGACCAGCCCCTTCATGGTGACCGACAGATTGTCCAGCCGCTGGCTGTCGCTCGCGGCCTGAGAAACCAGCGCCGCATTTTGCTGCGTAACCTGCTCCATCGGTCGCAGAGCTTGGTTTATCTGGGTTACCCCTTGCGACTGTTCCGTCGCCACACGCGCGATATCCGCAATATATTGCTTCATACTGGTGGTATTGTCCGCTGCCGCTTCCAGCGCGGTAGCAGACGCCGTGACCCGCTCAACGCCCTCACTAATTTTAACCATATTCTGCGCAACCAGCTCGCGGATCTGGTTAGCTTCTTTGGCGCAACGCTGTGAAAGATTCCGCACTTCACTGGCCACAACCGCAAACCCCCTGCCCATCTCTCCTGCCCGCGCAGCTTCCACTGCCGCATTCAGCGCCAGTAAGTTAGTCTGAAACGAGATATCATCAATTGAGGTCACAATATTCGATATTTTCTCACTGGAAGCGCGAATATCCCCCATACTCTGGTTCGCCGCAGAGGCAACGTTACTGGCCTGTCGGACCTCTTTTTCCAGCCTGATTGTCAGATGCTCCGCTTCGCGGGCATTATCCGCTGTTTGCGTAATCGCAGTTGATAGCTGCTCCATACTGGCCACGGCTTGTACTATTGATGCAGCCTGTTCATCTGTACGTTGAGCCAAATCCTGATTTCCCACCGTAATACTGCTGCTGGCATCGGACAAAACCACGGCACCTTGTTTAATCTCCTGTACGATATGCTGAATACTTTCCAGCATCGTGTTATAGGCACGATTAAGTGAGGAAAGCTCATCTTTACCCGGCGTCGCCAGACGTTGAGTCAGATCGCCATTCATCCCCGCAATCTTGCGCAGCGTGTCGCTGAATTGGCGATGCATATTGATTGCGATGGCTCCAGCGAAGGTCAATGATGCCAGTAGCGCTAACAAGCTGACGACCATATATATTTGCCAGTTTTTTCGTGCATCCTGCGCGAGTTTTTCTGCATTCGCCAACAGAAGATTTGCCGTCACATTTTCTATCTGCCGCATCACTTCAATACGCTGGGTTTGTACTTTGAACCAGGTAGTAGGATCGACACCAAATCCACCGTTCTCGACATGATTAAACGCGGTTTCACGAAATGAGAGGGCTTTTGACGCTTCTGCAGATTGTAAGCGATTTTTCAACATGGCCGCCTGTTCCGGCGAGCTCAGGCGCAACGATTGTGCCAGCCAGACGTTCTGTTTACTGACGACATCACTGAGCTGATGTAACTGTCCGTCGGCGAAATGACCGGAGGAAAAGATATTTGATAACAGTGCCCGTTCAATACCCGCTTGTTCTTTCAAATTCAGCAGATTGTAGTAGGCGGCGAATGCGTTTGCCATTTCGCCAGAATCCGTCAGCTGCCCCAACTTGCCGACAAAACTCAGCACATCAGCAATGACGTTGGTGTAAAACTTAACCACATCTGCGGCTGGAAGCCCCAACTGCGTGACATTTTCCCGGATGGTGGCGAGCGAAAGAATGTTTTTCTTAAACGCAGCGACAGAGGTAGCAACATCCCCTTCCGGTAATGCAGTATCGGACAACGAGCGCACGAATACCTCGATCTCGCGATCGGTCAAAGCCCGCTGTGCGTTTAACTCATCTTTAAACGTAGTCCCTGCAGCCCCCAGAAATCCGACACTCATTCCCCGTTCTTTTTGCAGTTCATGCACCACATTTCCGGCACTGCGTGCGAGCGCTGTCAGTTGGGCAATATTCTCCATCTGCCGTTCTGTCTCAATGCGCGTCAATATTCCTGAACCTGCAAACCAACACAACGCCAGTAATAGTGGTTGTAGCGCGATTATTAACTTCATTTTCATCGGCATTCGATAAACCCACCACATGCCACTTCCCTCCATTGTCCATATTTTCATTATGGTTATCGGCGTAAAGAAGCGGCTCTTTAAATTTGAGCAATGGGCAACTGTTTGTTTTTTAGATTAAATATTTACCAGAATAACTCTATTTAATTACTTCAATCAGAATAAAACGCTGACTAATGTGAATCTGCAAACCTATGCTCCATTTTATTAACTTATTCGGCATATTATTTTTTATTAAAAAAATCAGGTAATCATCAACTGATTCAGCAAGGGAGAGAGACTCAGGACAGTGATAGCAGTCGAGATAACAACCGTGACTGCGGCCATCATTATGGCGTCCCGCCGAACGTTAAGGTTATAATCCTTACAACGATTTTTTGGATTAGAAGCGACAATGACAAAACTTACCCTACAAGAACAGATGCTTAAAGCGGGTCTGGTCAGCAGCAAAAAAATGGCGAAAGTGCAGAGAACGGCGAAAAAATCGCGCGTTCAGGCTCGTGAAGCCAGAGAAGCGGTTGAAGAGAATAAAAAAGCGCAGATCGAGCGTGATAAACAACTCAGCGAACAACAGAAGCAGGCCACGTTGTCTAAAGAGTATAAAGCGCAGATCAAGCAACTAATTGAAATGAATAAAATCACCATTACCCGTGGCGATATTGGTTACAACTTTACTGACAATAATCTGATCAAAAAAGTCTATGTTGATAAGGTGACTCAGTCTCAGTTGATCAAGGGCCGCCTGGCTATTGCCCGTCTGACGGCTGAAAGTGGTAGCGAGAGCGAATACGCCATCATTCCGGCAGTCGTCGCCGACAAGATTGCCCAGCGCGACGCAAGCTATATTGTATTAAATTGCGAGCTGAGCCAGGAAGCGAAGGACGAAGACGATCCGTATGCTGATTTTGTCATCCCTGATGATTTGATGTGGTAAGAAAAAACCAGATATCCGTTATGTATTTCGGTGAACGCTCACGCCGCCACCGAAATACTGTCAACGTCTCTTCATCCCCACATTCCACCTGCTAAAACTTATAGTGTTCTTTGCTCAGTCCGTATTTTCTCATGCGTAAATAGAGTTTTTTACGCGGGATTTGTAAATACTCCGCGACTTCATTAATACGCCCCTGATGGATATTTAGCGCTTCAGTAATGATCTGCCGCTCGTACTCGTCGACCCGACGATCGAGCGGTGTCGGTTGAGGCAAATGCAGTTGCGGATTCGCGGTTTCAGCCAGTGGCAATAGCCCAACGGCAAAAAGCTCGGCGGCATTGGCCAGTTCCCGAACATTGCTTAACCACACGCGACGCCGCATACCTTTTAGTAATTCCCCGTCAACCTCAGGCACAGGATGGTTCAGACGCAGACAGGCTTTCTGCAGATAATGGCGAAACAGCGGTTCAATATCATCCGGGCGCTGAGACAACGGCTGGCAACCAATTTGCGTCATCGCAAAACAGTAATAGAGTTCGGCCACAATCTGGTTGGTTGCCGCCAGTTCCACCAACGAAGTGGCGCCAATGCCAATTAAGCGAAACGGACGTCGCTCCTGGCTTTGCAAATGCACCAGCTGGTGTTGCTGTTCACGCGTCAGGCACTCAATATGGCTCAGAACCAGCGTTCCCCCTTGCGCCTGGGCAATAAGGTCATTGAGTTGTTCCGAGTTCCCGGGCGTCAGTTCACCGCGAATAAACGCGCCTTCAGCGCTGCGCCCAAGTTGATGTAAATAACGGGCCCCGGTCATACGCCCGGTTCCCGGCTCGCCATAAAACCAGACGGCAATATCCGTTTCCGCCAGTTGCCGTAAACGCTGGCGATACTGATTAACCCAGTCACTGTAGCCGACCAGTTCAACTTGTAGCTTTTGCTGGCAATAGTGACGACGTGCAATAACAGATTTTCTCTGACGCAACGCATCCTCTACCAACACCAGCAGTTTGCCAGGATCAACCGGTTTTTGCAGAAAGTTCCACGCCCCTTTCTTCACCGCGTCCACCGCCATCGGAACATCTCCATGCCCGGTGATCAACAGGATCGGAAGCTGATTGTCATCCTGATGAAACAACGTCATCAGGTCGATTCCATTACAGCCAGGCATACACACATCGCTCAGGACAATCCCTGGCCAGTCGGCCTGCAACCAATTTCGGGCATCAAAAGGGTTACTGCATGCGAATACATGATATCCCTCCTGTTCAAGCAACAGAGTGTAAGCGTCGAGAACATCGGCATCATCATCAATAAGCAGAACAGAATATTCATCACTCAACATCGTTTACATCCGTCAGATTAAATTGCAGAACGACGCAGGCATTGCGCCCCGGGGTTGACGCCAGGCGCAGTTCGCCGTTCATTTGCATCATTAACGATACACAAATCGATAAGCCAATACCGAGGCCAACATCCTTACTGGTGGTAAACGGTTTTAACAGTGATGGTAATAATGCCCCAGGCCAACCGGGGCCGTTATCGCTGATAAATACGCACAACCGGCTGCCTTCGGCCTGCCAGTGAACATCTATTTTCGCCGCTACCGGACAGGCATCCAGCGCATTTGCCAGGACGTTTACCAGCACCTGCTGAATACGCACTTCATCACCAGCCACCCACACGCTCCGGTCTGGGAGCGTCAGCGTACCCTGCTGTGGCATATGCCGCATGGACAACAGTTCCCAGGCAGCATTGAACGTTTGTCGGAGATCGACCGGATGCAGAGGCGTACCTGGCTCGGCCCGGCGCGCAAATTGACGCAGCGAACGGATAATGGCATCAATGCGAGTAATCAGTCCCTCCGCTTTGGTTAATGTGCTTCTGGCCTGAGCGGATTGCCCCTGTTCAATTGCCCTGCCCGCCGTAAACAGGTACATCGACAGCGCATTCAGCGGTTGATTAATCTCGTGCGCCAGCGTGGTCATAGTCTGGCCGACCACCGCCAGTTTTGCGGTTTGGATCAGCTCATCCTGCGTTGCGCGAAGATCGGATTCAATCTCTTTGCGCTCAGTCACTTCCTGCTCCAGCTGATTTTTTTGCGCGCTCAACTGGCCCAGAGTATGGCGCAGCAAGCCTGCGATACGCCCCAGTTCATCGCGTCCATATACCGGGATAGTGGCATCCGTTCTGCCAAGACCAATTTGCACCACGGCCTGGTTGAGCGCAGTAAAACGTTTCACCAGACGCGAACGAATGAAGTAGTGATTAAGCCCCCAGGCGAGAAGTAGCGCCAGCAGCGTCGCCAGCAGGATAAGTCCACCGCTGACACGAACAATTTGTTCCAGCCGTTGGTTAAACGTCTGCATTTGCTGATGGCTACTCCCCAGTTGCGCTTCAAGCAGTGTTCGAAAGCGCCCAAGTGTGGCCTCTCTGGCATGGCTGGCATCAACGAGCGCTTTTTGCGCGGCGACATAATCGCGCATGGTATCGGGCATTTTATTTTTCATCATCCCGATTTCCAGCAGCTCATCGATAGTTTGTCGCAGTGTGATAGTGCTGGGCCAGTCATCAAGGGTACGGATATTTTCATCCGCCGTTTTCTTCAGATTTTCCAGGTAGCGGATGTGATTCTCCACCAGCATTCCGTCGTCGCTACCCGATTTCAGTTCATTAAGCCTGTCGCGTAAATCATCAACGATCTGGTTTTCACTTCTTGCCAGGGTGTAAACCTGCTGCTGCTCGTTTTGCACCTCTCGGGCACGTTTGAGATACAGCGCCGCATCACCATTTTTGGCCTCGATTTGATCCAGCAACGTCCCCTGCTGCCAGGTAAAATCCTGCACCAGTGAATTCAGCTCAGTAGTAAAATCATCATGTAGCCAATCAATGCGCGCGGAAAGTTCGCTCACTTTTTCGCGTACAAGGAACATGTTGTAGAGCACCCGGTCCAGTTCTGCCATCAGCGCCCGGCTGTCTTGCAAAATCACCGCCAGCTGCTGCTGTTCTGCTGGTTGCAACCCCCTGCTCAGCACTTCGATTTTATCCAGATGCGAGATTATCTGATTGCGCAGTTGCAGCCTTACCGTCGTATTGGGAGCCAGCAGGAATTCATTAAGCTGGTCCACAACCAGGTTGAGATTCCCTTCAATCAAAAAAGCGGAATGCACGCGCGGGAAGTAATCATCAAGCGAATAGCGTATCTGCGAGCTCTGCTCATGCCAGGAGTACAAACTGACGCAGCTTACGCTCAACGTCAGTAATGCGCCCGTCAGAAAGGCTCCTCGCAGACTGCTGCTGATGCTGAGCTGACGCAGACGGTGCAGTATCGATCCACCTTTCATTTTAATTCTTCCAGTTTTGATATCGCCTGACGCTGATTTTTAAGAAACCAGAGCTGCCACTCCATCATCTGCTGTTCGGCAACGCTTTTATTATCAAACTGCGCAAGCCAGGCTTCATCTTCACTACTTTTGGCATCTATCGGAACGCTGGTCAGTAAGGCTCTGATTTCGGGTAGCGGGCGTTTCAGGCGAGCTTCCGCACTGTATAGCGCCCGCCATGCATCCTTTAGTTGCGCAAGACGAAAACTGATTGCGGTATCAAACATCCGCTGCACCAACTGTTGCCGCTTAAGGATCAGCCGATAATTAAGCGCAGGCTGGTTCATTAAAATGGCCTGCTGAGCAGCGCGGGGATTATCAGATGCGAGCTGCGTTACCGGGTATTTCCCCGTATTCGCATCCGCAAGGATCCGCTGTCCCTCCGGGCTTAACAAATAGCGGATAAAACGACGCGCTTCATTGGGATGCTGGCTGTTATTGAGAACAGCAACATAGGTTGGCGATACCGCCGAGCGTGGAAAATAGGTAAACGCCAGGTGAGGATCGTTAAGCAACAAGTTGGCATAATTATCAATGACCGGCCCCGCAACGCCAAGGCCGCTCTTAATTTTGTCGGCTACGCCAAAACTGCGTGATGAAATCGTCACCAGATTTCCAGCACTCGCCAGTAATGTCGCCCAGCCCTCTTCCCACCCTTTTTGCTGTAGCAACGACTCAACCATCAGATGGTTGGTATCGGAACGCGACGGGCTACTCATTAACAAAGCGTTCTGATATTTAGGATGCGTTAAATCCCCCCAGTCAGCAGGAGGCGACAAATGACGCGCCGCCAGCGCAGAACGGTTAATCAATAGGCCAAAACCAGATATCGCAACAGCCACGGAGGTAGAACGAATCGAGTCCGGCACCAGCCGCTGGCTTTCCGGCAGCACATTATCGAAGGGCGCCAGCTTCTGATGCTCCTGAAGATGCTGCAACAGCATGGGCGACGAGGTCAAAATCAAATCGACGTTCTCCGCATTGGCAGTATCAAGCAGTTGTTCCAGTGAACTGCTGGTCCGGTTTAATGTGCGAATCATCACCGACCCCGGTTCCGTCTGCCAACGCTGAATAATCCAGGCCGTTGCCCCCGGTGAAAAGGTTGTCGCCATTACCAGCTCTTTACCCTGCGCCAGATAACTCACCGACAGCGACATAAAACAGAGCAAGATCGCCCAACAACGCCCCCGGCCCAAAAGTCTGTTTGTGATCCCGTTCATAAATACCAACATGTGCAAAAAATAATATTGAGACAAAACTTACCCGTTTATCACTGCCAGAGGGAAGAATAAGGTTATTCGTAGAATAACCAAACGGAAAGTGACGGCATCGGTAAAGAATACCCGAAAACGCAGCCTGAATTTGTTAATATCCGCACACGCCGATGATAAAAACGTCCGTAAAAGAATAGAATTGAAAATCCATTATTTAAAAAGAGTCAAAATCAGCCACGCAATCCACAAATTGTGTCAATAGTGACTCATTTCATCAACTTGAGTTTCTCTGCCGCCTATTTCACTCTTCACTGCGAAAAATCCTGATATTCACATCAATATAAATTTAGGTGATGATATGTTATCAATATTTAAAACAGAGCCAGCGGCAAATAAAGTCCCGGCGGAGAAAGTCCAGGAAACGTATGGCCGATACCGCATTCAGGCATTACTCAGCGTATTTCTTGGCTATCTTGCGTACTATATTGTGCGCAATAACTTCACGCTCTCAACACCGTACCTGAAGGAACATCTGGATCTCAGTGCCACACAAATTGGTCTACTCAGCAGCTGCATGCTTATTGCTTATGGGATCAGTAAAGGCATTATGAGCAGCCTGGCAGACAAGGCCAGCCCTAAGGTCTTTATGGCATGCGGCCTGATTCTGTGCGCCATTGTAAACGTCGGTTTAGGATTCAGTACCGGATTCTGGATTTTTGCCGCTCTGGTCGTTTTCAACGGTTTATTCCAGGGTATGGGCGTTGGCCCTTCATTTATTACCATTGCCAACTGGTTTCCACGTAAAGAACGTGGGCGCGTTGGCGCATTCTGGAATATCTCTCACAATGTTGGCGGTGGTATTGTTGCCCCGATCGTGGGTGCCGCCTTTGCCATTTTGGGGAGCGAGCACTGGCAAAGTGCCAGCTATATTGTTCCGGCCGGTGTGGCCGTCCTGTTCGCTTTTATTGTGCTAATGCTGGGGAAAGGTTCACCGCGCCAGGAAGGCTTACCGGCTCTGGAACAAATGATGCCGGAAGAAAAAGTCGTATTAAATTCCCGACACGCTGTCCAGGCGCCAGAAAATATGAATGCCTTCCAGATCTTCTGCACTTATGTGCTGCGTAATAAGAATGCCTGGTATGTTTCACTGGTAGATGTCTTCGTCTATATGGTGCGTTTTGGCATGATTAGCTGGTTGCCTATTTATCTGTTAACCGAAAAACATTTTTCGAAAGAGCAAATGAGCATCGCTTTTCTGTTTTTTGAATGGGCGGCAATCCCTTCCACATTACTGGCGGGTTGGCTTACCGATAAACTGTTTAAAGGCCGTCGCATGCCGCTGGCCATGATTTGTATGGCGCTGATTTTCGTCTGTTTGATCGGCTACTGGAAAAGTGAATCCCTGCTGATGGTCACTATTTTTGCCGCCATTGTGGGTTGCCTGATCTATGTTCCACAGTTCCTCGCTTCTGTTCAGACGATGGAAATCGTCCCCAGCTTCGCTGTGGGGTCAGCGGTAGGTTTACGCGGATTTATGAGCTACATTTTTGGCGCGTCGCTGGGAACCAGCCTGTTTGGCGTAATGGTCGACAAAATGGGATGGCATGGCGGATTCTATCTGTTGATGGGTGGAATTGTCTGCTGCATCCTGTTTTGCTACCTCTCTCATCGTGGCGCGCTGGAGCTCGAACAACAGCGAAAAAATGCTCAGCAAGAGGAAGCCTCACTCCAGTTGGCGGATGCCCGGTAATTCATTTCGCTCTCACAAAAAAGTGCCAGCGATGCTGGCACTTCAATAACTCAGATAAATAACAAAAAGCTCAACGTGATAATTTATTGCTAAACGTAACATTCCAAATTATTGCTTACCGTAACCCACCATAAAGCGAATAATCAAACCGCAAGCAGGAGCAAGAAACAGGAATAACCCGGTTACCATTTCGTTACCATTGGTCAATCGCATAGTAAAAAAGTAAATTAATGCCGTAAGGATGGCCATGCCGAGAAAAGCGCTGATTGACGCCGCAGCGCCCATAACCTGCCAGATATAGCAACTGACGCACAAAATGCTCAGAGCGAGAAAGATCCAGAAATAGAGCATAGCGATACCTCCTGTTTGCCGTAAACTTAACGTAAGTCCTTACACTCCCTTAACTTTATATTCTAAGACAATTCCTATCCTCGTGCAATTTCAGCAACATCTTAGTTACAAAAATCCTTCACCTGCATACTATTACTCTCTCGGGCAGACATTTATTTAATCTGCATAAAAACAACGGATTATATATAGGTTAATTTTTGTTCTTAATCGCCTTAAAAACATTTACGAATCTTGAGTAATTATTTCTGGCTGACATTAATTTTCGGGTGTACATTGTGCGTCCGATCATTCATGCCCCCTCGTGGTTTTGTCCTGACTCAGTTTTACACTCTTTACAGGAACCAATGTCGTTCATGGCGGCCTAACGATCAGTACAGAGTGTAAAGCGAAAGACAAAGAATCTTCGCGATACATCTATTTCGTATCAACAACAGGTGCTTATGTTCCCCCAATGTAAATTTTCACGCGCGTTTTTGCATCCGCGCTACTGGCTCACGTGGTTTGGTGTTGGAGTGCTCTGGTTACTGGTACAGCTTCCCTATCCCGTATTGTGTTTTCTTGGTACCCGTACAGGAACGCTGGCTCGTCCATTTTTAAAACGCCGTGAATCTATTGCACGTAAAAATCTCGAACTCTGTTTCCCAAATTTGTCGCAGGAAGAAAGAGAGAAACTGGTCGATGAGAATTTCCGTTCACTCGGCATGGGGCTACTTGAAACAGGTATGGCCTGGTTCTGGCCGGACCGTCGAGTGCGTAAATGGTTTGATGTAGAAGGACTGGACAACCTGAAGCGCGCCCAGTTGCAAAATCGTGGCGTGATGGTTGTCGGCGTACACTTTATGTCGCTTGAGTTGGGTGGCCGAGTAATGGGGCTTTGTCAGCCAATGATGGCGACCTATCGCCCGCACAACAATAAGTTGATGGAGTGGATCCAAACCCGTGGTCGTATGCGCTCCAACAAGGCGATGATCGGCAGAAATAATCTGCGTGGTATTGTCGGTGCTCTGAAAAAAGGAGAAGCCGTATGGTTTGCCCCCGATCAGGACTACGGTCGTAAAGGAAGCTCGTTTGCCCCCTTCTTTGCCGTCAAAGATGTGGCAACCACCAACGGTACCTACGTGCTGTCGCGTTTGTCTGGTGCAGCGATGCTGACCGTAACCATGGTGAGAAAAGCAGATAACTCTGGTTATCGCCTGTTCATCACGCCTGAAATGGAAGGTTACCCGTCTGATGAGTGCCAGGCAGCGGCCTATATGAATAAAATTATCGAAAAAGAGATCATGCGCGCCCCCGAGCAGTATCTCTGGATCCACCGTCGCTTCAAAACGCGCCCGATGGGTGAAGCCTCGTTATATATCTGAAAAGAAAGGCCGCAAGGCCTTTCTTTTTTTCTACGGCTGAATTACTTCACGCCCCATTTATTGTGGAGTTCAGTCATTCGTTCGCTATAGCTTCGGGCAATGCAGGCTGGCTCATCATCCTTCTCCTTCCAGCACTCGTTGCGTCCTTTGATCCAACCGCGCTGCTCTGCTTTTAACATCGGATCATTCTTCGATTTAGCCAGTGCCTGTTTAAAAATTTCGTTCAATTTCAGATCCATTGCAGAGAGCGATGGGCTCTGGCAAATAATATCTTCCGCACTTCCCTTTTGAACAGCAGAGCAGGAGTAAGACGGACCAGCGTTGGTCGATTTTTTCGCTGGAGAGTAATCAATATTGTCCTCCGGCAGGCAAACCCCGTGCTTACGATTAGGTCCAGTCCAGGATACGTCCGGATTTCCGTCATCTTTGCGGGAGATAGAAACGGTATTTTTACCACTTGTCGCCTCCCAATAGTTTTCATTGAAAGCCTTCACCGTCGCCTTCCCGCCATCAATCCAGACATTGCCTTTACCATCACTATTCACACCACCAATACTTGCGCAGCTGAAATTGAACGCCAGCGGCGAGGCCGCCATCGACGTCAACGGCGTAAGAGCGAGTGCTAACATCATTAACCTGGTCATTTTTAACCTTTTCATTATTAAATTCCGCGAAAAATTAACCGCATTAACATCATGGCGATATGAGAACTATCCGAGTAAGCATTCCGTCGCTCAATAGCAATTTATTACCGAAAGAAATTAAACTGTCGCCGAATCACGACACTTGTAAGTTATTAAAATTAAATAAAAAAATGCCTCTTGTCTCACCTCATTTTTAGGCGTACATTAGCGCCGTCTGGAGCATTAAAGCTCAGAATTCTGAGGTGATGCAGCCAAGTAAACGAGGGGAATTCTCCATTTCGTTTATGCGTGCATCAGCTCTCTGTCAGGTAAGCATATGTTCATTTAGACATACCCAAGGTATGCGGAGAGATGAAAAGTGAAATATTTCTTTATGGGCATTTCTTTTATGGTCATCGTTTGGGCCGGTACTTTCGCCCTGATGATCTAAATTAAAAGACGCAGCAAAAAACAGGAGCCATCAGGCTCCTGTTTGCGTTTTGGGGGAACATTCGGTCAGTCGGTACTTTCAGAAGTCGATTTTGCACTGGTCGGTAACAGGCCATCTGCACGGAACATTGCTTTGATACCGCGAATAGCCTGGCGGGTACGGTCACGGTTTTCAATCAACGCAAAACGCACATGCGTATCACCATAATCACCAAACCCAATCCCCGGCGAAACGCATACCTTCGCTTCATTCAGCAGTTTCTTGGCAAACTCAAGTGACCCCATCCCGGCATATTGCTCTGGAATTTTCGCCCAAACGTACATCGAGGCTTTTGGCACCTCGACCATCCAGCCAGCTTCATGCAGCCCTTTGACCAGCACATCACGACGACGTTTATACTGCTCTGCAATATCTCGCACGCACTGCTGATCGCCTTCCAGCGCGGCGATGGCCGCAACCTGTAACGGTGTAAAGGTTCCGTAATCGTGATAGCTCTTAATTCGCGCCAGCGCGTTCACTAGCGTTTTATTGCCCACCATAAAACCGATACGCCAGCCCGCCATGTTGTAGCTTTTCGACAGAGTGAAAAATTCAACTGCGACATCGCGAGCGCCCGGTACCTGCATAATCGATGGCGCTTTCCAGCCGTCATAAACAATATCAGCGTAGGCCAGGTCGTGAACCACCAGCACGTCATAGCGTTTAGCCAGAGCCACAACTTTTTCGAAGAACTCCAGCTCGACGCATTGTGCCGTCGGGTTCGACGGGAAACCTAAGATCATCATCTTCGGTTTCGGATAGCTTTCGCGAATCGCGCGCTCCAGCTCATTAAAGAAATCGACGCCTTCGACCAGCGGCACAGATCGTACCTGCGCGCCGGCAATCACCGCGCCATAAATATGGATGGGATAACTTGGGTTGGGTACGAGGACCGTATCACCGTGATCGAGCGTTGCCAGCATCAGGTGCGCAAGTCCCTCTTTGGAACCGATGGTCACAATGGCTTCGGATTCAGGATCGATCTCAACGTCATAGCGTTCCTGGTACCAGCGGGAAATCGCCCGACGCAGACGCGGAATACCGCGAGAAGTGGAATAACCGTGCGTATCCGGGCGCTGCGCCACGGTACACAGTTTTTCAACAATGTGAGGAGGCGTGGCCCCATCCGGGTTCCCCATGCTGAAGTCGATAATATCTTCGCCGCGCCGACGCGCAGCCATCTTCAGTTCAGCCGTGATGTTAAAAACGTACGGGGGAAGGCGATCAATACGCGTAAAGCGACGTTCAGGGCGGGAGTCAGCCATAATATCCTCAGATTAACGTTAGCGCCCGGACCGTCCGAGCGACGCTGCCACGATGGTGGCACGTTTAGAAAATAGCCTGAATAATTTCCTTCTGTCGAGAGGCAAAACAAAATATTTTTTCCTGACAAAAAAGAGGAACAACATAGTAAAATGAGGAAATATTCATTTTCACAACCCGCTTAAAATTACCATCATTTAACATTTTGTTGTTAAATACATTACCTTGAATGCAGCGCTGACAGGACAGGTATTGTAAATACAACAATCATGCAACAATCCCCTTTTAATATTATGGTTTTTCCTCATTAGGCACAGGCTGCGTGGGTGCTGGTCATCCTGGCCCAGGTTACCTATCATAGAGGTTTAACCCTTGCGCAAGAGTCACCCGTGCACGAAATATTCAATATGCTGCTGGCGGTATTTGACCGGGCAGCACTGATGCTGTTCTGTCTGTTTTTCCTGATTCGTATCCGCCTGTTCCGCGAACTGTTGCACAAATCAGCCCACTCCCCAAAAGAGCTGCTCGCCGTTACCGCGATTTTCTCAATGTTTGCCCTGTTCAGTACCTGGTCCGGCGTACCGGTTGAAGGCTCACTGGTTAACGTGCGTATTATCGCGGTCATGTCAGGGGGGATTCTGTTTGGCCCGTGGGTCGGTATCATTACGGGCCTCATCGCGGGTACCCACCGCTATCTGATCGACATCGGCGGCGTCACCGCCCTGCCCTGTTTTATCACCAGTATTCTGGCAGGCTGTATTGCCGGGTGGATCAACCGTAAGATCCCTAAAGCGCAGCACTGGCGAGCGGGCATTTTAGGCGGAATGCTGTGCGAATCCCTGACGATGATCCTCGTCGTCGTCTGGGCCCCCTCTATCGCACTGGGACTGGATATTGTCTCAAAAATCGGTATCCCAATGATCCTGGGCAGCGTCTGCATTGGCTTTATCGTCATGCTGGTGCAAAGCGTGGAGGGCGAGAAAGAGGCCAGCGCTGCGAAGCAGGCTAAGCTGGCGCTGGATATTGCCAACAAAACCTTGCCGCTTTTTCGGCAGGTTAACAGCGAGTCGCTCCGCCAGGTATGCGAAATTATTCGCCATGACATCCATGCGGACGCCGTCGCAATTACCAATACCAAGCACGTTCTGGCCTACGTTGGCGTGGGGGAACTTAACTACCGTGATAACGATGATTTCGTCAGTCCTACCACGCAGCAGGCGATCAATTACGGAAAAATCATCATTAAAAACAATGATGAAGCGCATCGCACACCGGAAATACACTCCATGCTGGTGATCCCGCTGTGGGAGAAAGGTGTTGTCACCGGTACGCTAAAAATCTACTACTGTCACGCCCACCAGATAACCTCCTCGCTGCAGGAAATGGCTATTGGTCTGTCGCAAATTATCTCGACTCAGCTTGAAGTTTCCCGGGCGGAACAGCTACGCGAAATGGCAAATAAGGCAGAGCTACGCGCACTACAAAGTAAAATAAATCCTCATTTCCTGTTTAACGCCCTGAACGCGATTTCATCCTCGGTACGACTTAACCCAGACACCGCACGCCAGCTCATTTTTAATTTGTCGCGTTATCTTCGCTACAATATCGAATTAAAAGACGATGAGCAGATCGATATCAAAAAAGAGCTGTATCAAATCAAGGATTACATCGCCATCGAACAAGCGCGTTTTGGCGACAAACTAACGGTTATTTATGATATCGATGAAGAGGTAAGCTGTTATATTCCCAGCCTGCTGATTCAGCCGCTGGTAGAAAACGCTATCGTCCATGGGATTCAGCCCTGCAAAGGGAAAGGTGTGGTCACCATCAGCGTGGCGGAGTGTGGTAACCGGGTACGGATAGCCGTGCGGGATACGGGCCACGGTATCGATCCAAAAGTGATTGAACGGGTCGAATCCAATGAAATGCCGGGCAATAAAATTGGTCTATTGAATGTGCACCATCGCGTTAAGCTGCTCTACGGTGAGGGATTACATATCCGCCGTCTGGAGCCCGGCACTGAGATTGCCTTTTATGTACCGAATCAGCATTCGCCCGCAGCCGCACCGGCCACATTGTTGCTTTAACCAGGAGTGAAGTCGTGAAAGTCATCATTGTTGAAGATGAATTCCTGGCCCAACAGGAACTGAGCTGGCTGATAAAAGAGCACAGCCAGATGGAGATTGTCGGCACGTTTGACGATGGTCTGGACGTGCTGAAATATCTCCAGCACAACCGCGTTGACGCCATTTTTCTGGATATTAATATTCCCTCGCTGGACGGCGTATTGCTGGCACAAAATATCAGCCAGTTCGCGCATAAACCCTTTATTGTGTTTATTACCGCGTGGAAAGAACACGCCGTTGAAGCCTTCGAACTGGAAGCTTTTGACTACATTCTGAAGCCGTACCAGGAATCACGCATTGTCAGCATGCTGCAAAAGCTGGAAGCCGCCTGGCAACAGCAGCAAACGGGAACTTCGCTCGCCAGTCCGGTGGCCCGCGAAAACGATACGATCAACCTGATCAAAGATGAGCGGATCATCGTGACCCCGATCAACGACATCTACTACGCAGAAGCCCATGAAAAGATGACGTTTGTCTACACCCGGCGCGAATCGTACGTGATGCCGATGAACATCACCGAATTTTGCAGCAAACTGCCGGCTTCGCATTTCTTCCGCTGCCACCGCTCGTTCTGCGTGAATCTGAATAAAATCCGCGAGATCGAACCCTGGTTTAACAATACCTATATTTTGCGCTTAAAAGATCTGGAATTTGAAATCCCGGTTAGTCGGAGTAAAGTGAAAGAGTTCAGACAGTTAATGCACTTATAGCGCAGAGAAAGAGCGATGAAAGAGCCAGGCCTTCCCGCAGACCAACAGTTTTTCGCCGATCTGTTCAGTGGCCTGGTGTTAAACCCACAGCGTCTGGGGCACGTGTGGTTCGCAACCCAGCCCGCCACGTTACCGACCGGCAGTTTATGTATTGATCTTCCGCGCCTTGATATCGTGCTACGTGGGGAATACAGCAACCAACTGCAAAAACAGCAGCATAACCTGGCAGAAGGCGACATGCTGTTTATCCCGGCGAAAGCGGCCAATCTGCCCGGCGGCGACAAACCCGTGATGCTGCTGAGCCTGGTTTTTTCTCCGGCATGGCTGGGACTCTCTTTTTACGATAATCGAACCGCATCGCTGCTTCGTCCGGTACGCCGTATTGAGTTACCCCATCCACAGCGCGGCGAAGGCGAGGCGATGCTCACCGCATTAACGCATTTAAGCCGCTCTCCTCAGGCCCAGGATATCATTCAGCCGTTGGTGCTTAGTCTGCTGCATCTGTGTCGTAGCGTGGTGAATACCCGCCCAGACACTGAGCGCCCACGCGCTGAATTTCTCTATCATAGTATGTGTAATTGGATACAAGATAACTATGCCCAGCCGCTGACTCGCGAAAGCGTGGCGCAGTTTTTTAATATCACACCCAATCACCTGTCAAAAGTTTTTGCCCAGCACGGCACTATGGGGTTCGTCGAGTATCTGCGGTGGGTAAGAATGGCGAAGGCGCGCATTATCTTGCAGAAATACCATCTGTCGATTAGCGAAGTCGCACAGCGGTGTGGATACCATGACAGTGATTATTTCTGCCGCCTGTTCCGGCGTCAGTTTGGCCTGACGCCGGGAGAGTACGGCGCGCGTTTTCAGTCAGCGCGTTGATTATGTCAACACCTGCCAAGGCCGCCGCATCTTTGCTTTATGGTGAGTCGTTACAGCCGATGTCTGTGTGTTTAGCCCAATTGACCATTCCTTGGAAATCAACAATCACCACGGATTCATCGCCAACCACCCAGGCATCATGGCCTGGAGGAATGCGCGACAGCTCACCGGGCTTACAATCAAATTCGCTGCCATCATCCATTTTTATCCGCAGCACACCGGAAACGTGGTACTGAAAATGAGGGGCTTCGCAACTCTTCGTTCCAGCGATAGGTTGAACTGACGTAGACCACCGCCAGCCTGGTTCCAGGACCGCACGGCCGACAATTGCACCTCCCACATCGAGAAGCTCCAGTCGCCCGTGAGGGAACTCACGAACTTCGTCTGGAAGACCAAATGACTTCACTTCTGCTTTGTCCATTGCGCACCTCCTTAGGTTGATTACGCGCATGGCCGCTCTTAAATTATATCAGCAGCGGTCATTTATTGTACGATTCGTAATCTCAGCCAGGATCGTTGTAAAATAACGGCCTTTAGCTAAACCCTGCAGGCTTACTCAATAAAGTGAATATACGATGAAGAACAGACGTGTACTCTCCCTGATGTGTTTTCAGATGCTGGAATCAGGTGCGGATCGTCGGACCGTGAAAAGAGCCCTGACCTCCCGCCGTGTTAAAGGTCGCCAGGCGGTAGTTCTGCTCTGCAAACAAGAGATGACGTTGTTGAGGGCCGGGAAACTACCGTTCTCTGATTGATAATTTCCCTTTCTGACCCTCTTATCCACTCTTGCTGTCAAACTTAAAGCGTCAGTTCTGCCTCCAGCAGCGCAAGAATGCTCTCAGCATTTTCAGCGGCAAACAACGACTGGCGGAACTGCTTGTTCACCAGCTTGCGCGCCAGCTGCGAAAAGACCTTCACGTGGTTTATGCCTTCATCGGCACCCAGCGTCAGCATGATCACCAGTTCCACATCACCCATCTCAGACTGCCAGTCAACGGGCTGCTGAAGCCGGGCAATGCTGATGCTGGAATGGCGGATCCACTGGGATTTCGTGTGCGGAATAGCCACGCCGAAGCCGACGGCGGTGGTGACGATCTCTTCACGCTGCCAGACATCCTCTTCCAGTTCAAACGGATGTTCAGTCCGTCCATTAACGCTAAGATTGCCGCACAGGAACTGGATCACCTGCTCTTTGTTACTCAGAGATTCGCCGACAAAGATGTTCTCCAGCGCCAGCAGCGGACGCACATCTTTCTGCGGTGCAAACTGGTTTAGCAGATCTTCTATCTCCTGAGCGCTACGGCATTCGCAGGCCTGCATGGCGAGCTCACGACATGCCCGGCCGTCCAGTTGACGAAGCTGGCTTTTTACCGCCGGAATACGTGGGCTGCTCATGCTCAGCTCATCCAGCCCGAGGCCCAGAAGCAGCGGTAAATAACGTCCTTCACCGCCCAGTTCGCCGCAAATACCCACCCATTTACCGCGTTCGTGCGCCACGCGAACAATCTGCTGTAACATGCGCAGGAACGACGGCGTAATCGGGTTGTACAGTGGCGAAACGCGCGGGTTATTGCGATCAACGGCGTACAAATACTGGGTCATGTCATTTGAGCCAATACTGAAGAAATCCACCTCATCACAGAAATGGTCGATGATGTAACACACCGAAGGGACTTCAACCATAATCCCCAATGAGATTGTCGGAGCATGACGTAAGCCATCCGCTTTCAGTGCCACCAACGCTTTTTGCAGTTCGCTTTTTACCCATAAAATCTGGTCGAGGCTGTGCACCATCGGGATCATCAGTTGCGCATTGCCGAAGGTCGCCGCCCGTAAAATCGCGCGCAATTGAGTGCGAAAAAGCCCGGCAAACTCCGGATAAATCCGCACCGCGCGATAGCCCAGGAACGGATTCTCTTCCTGCGGAATATTAAGATAGCGGATGTTCTTATCGCCGCCGATATCCATGGTGCGAAAGATAACCGGCTTGTCGCCCGCGGCCAGTAAGACCTGCTGGTAGGCTTCAAACTGTTCTTGCTCATCAGGTGCGCTGTCGCGGTCCATAAACAGCATTTCAGTACGAAACAGCCCAATCCCTTCCGCACCATTGGCAAACGCTCCCGGCGCTTCCAGCGCGGTACCGATATTCGCTGCAACGTCAATACGCTGATTATCTTTGGTCAACGCAGGCTGGGCGGCATCAAGCGCCTGCCGCCGCTGGCATTCATCGGCCAGCTTCTGCGCAATCGCGTAATAGCCGCGAACGGCATCGTCTGGATTGATGGCTAATACCCCACATCGGGCATCCAGTATCGCATGCTGCCCGGAATACCGGTTAATGGCCGCTAGCGGCAAGCCGCTAAGTACCGGAATAGCTGACGCACGGGCAAGGATCAAGGTATGTGAAGTGCGCCCCGTTTTCTCCAGGATCATGCCAGACAGATGCTGCAAATCGAGGCTTAAAAACTGGCTGGGCGTCAAATCCTCAGCAACCAGAATCGTCGGTTTATTCAGCACCAGCGCATTACGCGGTCGTCTTTCAGGCCAGGTGATGTGCAGCAACTGTTCGCTGATATCACGGATATCACTGACGCGTTCGCGCAGGTAATCACTACCGGAGGCCAACAGCTTGTCGCACACCAGCTCCATATTGGCAACAATTGCCGCCCCTAGCCCCAGATGTTGCTCCAGCATTAAGCGGCGAATATTCCCGGCAAACTCGTCATCCTGAATCAGAGACAGATGCGCGCTAAGGATGGTTTTACTCTCGCCGTCGCGCTCGCGCAGCTGCTGATTGAGCTGTTCGGCAAGCGTCGCCAGACTATGCTCCAGCCGGGTATTGTCTTCCGCACTCGCCGCAATCGCACGATAACTTTCCAGGTTATCACTCTGCCAAAGCGTGAGCGTACCTGCTCCCACGCCACCTGCCAGTACGCTGCCGTACAGCAGGTCCGGGTTGAGGCGAATCAGCGAACGCGGCAACGGGTGCGCCGCCAGTTCCGCCGGGGTCGGCTGAACGCTATCGCTGTCAATAAACCGGTGCTGCAGGTACTCCTCCAGCGCTCGCCGGGCCTGTTCTTCATCGCGACCAGTAATGGTCAGGCTGCAATTGTCGTTAAACAGCGTTCCGGTACCTATCAGCGCCAGCGAGCTTTTCGCATCCGCCCTCGCATTCTGGCGATGATTAATAAATATCACCTCACTTTGCCACTGGCAGCACTGTTCTTTCAGCTCCCACGCCGGACGCGCATGCAGACCATTGGGTAACGGGCAAAGAAATTGAATCGTTAGCATAACAACTCCTGATTAGCGCGAAATCAGCACCTGAAATCCGTCAGGTGAGCCACGGTTTCGCACGTAAGATGTGAAATAAGAGCCGACAACAGCTGCTGCGTCTGGATGATGTCCCGGCAGTCGGCAATCGACGCCGCGCAATGTCCATACCGTGTGGCGGGTCCCATGACAACCGTCGGGATCCCTGTGCCGCTTACGTGCACCGCCCCGCCGTCGGTGCCGCCGTTACTGAACATATCGAGCTGCAGGGAAATACCCGCGTCAGCGGCCACGCTTTCAACCCACGCCGTCAGCTTTGGCGGTGCAATCAGCGATTTATCGCTTAACACCAGCATCGGGCCTTTACCGAGCTGCCGATGGTTGGCCACACTGTAATCAAAGTTTTTGGCCCAGCAGGCGGTATCCAGCACAAATGCCACATCCGGTGCGACAACGCGTGCAGCCGTTTGTCCTCCGCGCAGTCCCACTTCTTCACTGGAACTGGCCACCAGCCAGACCTCGCAAGGAAGTATGGCGTTATGCCATTCACGCAGTAGCGCCACCAGCAAATAACATCCAAGACGGTCATCAAAGGCTTTGCCCATGATTCGCTGGTGCGGCAAGACCTGAAAGGTTGTGTCGAATGTGACGCGATCGCCGGGGCGTACGCCGGCCTGGAGTACCTCATCATAAGATCGCGCGCCAATATCTACTCGCAGCGTATTGACCTCATTACCGCAGCGCTCTCCGTCGAGCAGACCGGGAATTTTACTCTCTTCACGGGTGGTGATCCGCACCGGCTGCAGTTGTCTGGCCGCCATACGCACATTTCCCACCGGCAATACATCGATCGCCCCTTCGCTGGAAATACTACGCACGATAAATCCCACTTCATCCATATGCGCGCAGATCATCACCTTCGGACCGGTTGATTCATTGAGACGGATCAGCACCGATCCCAGACCATCGAAGCGCACCTCTTTATTAAGACGATCCGCCTCCTCAAGCAGGATCTGCCGCACTTCCTGTTCTGATGAGGCGATCGCGTCCGCCTCGCTCAGCGCCTTTAGTAACGATAAATCCATTACGCCTCCCCCGTGTGTAGCAATGTTTTCGCCATGGTATAGAGCACCTCGCCGCCGTCAGGCGTAACCAGCACGACATCTTCAATACGCACCCCCCCCTGCCCCGGCAGATAAATACCCGGCTCAACGGTAAGCAGCATGCCAGCAACCAGAGGTGTTGTGTCATCGGGGGAAAAACGTGGGTTTTCATGCACTTCAATGCCGATAGCATGTCCGGTGTTGTGACCAAACGCATCACCATAGCCCGCCTGGGTAATGACCCGCCTGGCTGCGGCGTCTACCTCATTGCATCGCGCACCTGGTCGAATTGCCGCCACCGCGGCACGCTGCGCCGCAAGGACAATCTGGTACACGACAAACAGCGTGCTTTCTTCCGCTGGCTGGTTCGCATCGGGGATGCGAAAGGTTCGCGTCATATCCGAACAATAACCCTGATACAGCGCGCCAAAATCCAGCGTGATGAACTCACCCGCCTCAACACGTTTGTCGCTGGCTTTGCCGTGTGGCAGCGCGCCGCGCCAGCCGCTGGCGACAATGGTGTCAAAAGAAGCTTTATCTGCGCCGAGCGTGCGCATAAACCACTCCAGTTCAGCGGCAATTTCGCCCTCACTGAGACCGGGTTGAATAAAGCGTCGTATATGTTCCGCGCTGAGGTCAGCTATCCGGCAGGCTTCGCGGATGCAGGCTATTTCCTGCGCCGTTTTCACCTGCCGGAGCACATCCGGTACGGCGCTCACCAGTCGGGCGCGCAGTTTGTCCGACCACGCGTTCGCCGTTTCCCAGCTTACTTGCTCACCTTCGAATCCCACCGTCTGCAGCTTTTCGTGCGCAATAATGTGATTCACCTGCGAAAACAGCGTCTGCGTTCCATCGAGCCGATGGATCTGATAGCCCTGAGTACGCGTGGCAATATCGGTGTAGTAACGGGCATCAACCAGGATATGCGCACTTTCATGGCTGATAAACACAAACCCTGAACTGCTGGAGATCCCCATATGCGGCTGTTTGTTCTGCCGTGATGACAACAGCATCGCGTCGAGTTGTTGCGCAGTTAACCAGTCGCGCAGTGAAGCAAGTAAGCTCATAGTTACAATCCTTTTAATCAGAGGCTTTCAATCAGCAACTTGCCTTTGCGATACATCAGATGGCGAAGGAACACCACCATCAGCGCCGTAATCACCGCACCTAACAGGATCCCCGCCATATAGACGCCGAGGTTAGTTACCAGCGGCCACGCCCAGATAGCGGATTCCGGGAACCACTGCACGGCCCCCAGCCAGACGGCAGCCGTCGACCCAACAATGGCGCCAACCATATAAGAAGGAATTGCGGTGATGGGACTTTCCAGAGCAAACGGGATCGCCCCTTCGCTGATGCCCATAAATGCGAGGAACATTGCCGTTTTCCCCTGCGGGTAAAGCTGTGCGCTGAACAGGCGCTTGCCGGTTAAGCGACGGTCAATAAGCGTGGCCAGCCCGAGGCCAATCGGCGGAATGACAATCGCAATAGAGCGCGCGGTGACCGGCAGAACGTGATCGGTGGTAAAGCTGAAGGCGACAAAACCTGCGGCTTTATTAATCGGGCCGCCGAGGTCAATCGCCGTTGCCGCGGAAATCCCCATCGCGTACATCAGCGTGCCTTTCTCGCCAGCCGCCGTCAGCAAAGTACGGATCCCGCCGTTAATCCAGCCGCCAAACGGCGTTATCACGTAATACATCGCCAGCATGACGAAAATGGCGGAGAGAATGGGCAGTAAAAAGGTGGTTTTGAATGCCAGCAGGAAATCAGGCAGCTGGATTTTTTGGTTCATCCACTTCACCAGATACCCGGCGACAATCGAGATAATCAGCGCACCAATAAAGGTTGACGGAACCGGAGCACTGGTTACCCATTGCAGCGTTGATGGGTCAAAATTCAGTATTTGTGTCGGCTGAGTAGACATCAGCCCGCCGATGAACCCCGCCGGAAACGCCAGCTTGCCGCCGATGGAGTTGGCAACGAACGCGGCAAACATCGGAATAGCAAAACCAAACAGCACGCCGCCAAAAGATTGCGTCAGCCAGGCAAACTTCAGTAATGAGAGATTAAAACCGGTAAATTTTCCGCTGTTCAGCGCATCCATGATGCCAGTGTCAGCAGGAATATCGAGCCAGCTATAGGCGATCAGTTGCGAGAAGGCGAGAATTACCCCGCCCATAATTAACGTCGGCACCATGCGTGAAATACCCGACATCACATGTTGCGGAAGTTCGCCCCAGAAGCTATTGCGGGAGGCCGGTGGATTTTTTATTGCCGCTGCCGCACCAGATGCGCCAGGCACAACGGTTGCACTGCGTTTTTTAATGGCCATACGTAATTCCCTGTCGATGATTATTGTTGTTCAGCGGCAACCATCTCTTCGATCTCTTTAATGATGCCGGCAGCATTTTTTATCGCGTCCTGTAGCGTAATTTCGTAGACATCACGCGACTCAAAACGCTCGTTATCTTCTGGAGTTACGGCAACTGAATGGATGATTAACGTCGCCTCAGCAATATCCTGCGCCGTCAGGCGATTTTGTATTCCGTCAGCACCCTGGGTTTCGATTTTCACTTCATAACCGGCTTCAACCGCGGCTTCTTCCAGCGCCTGAGCTGCCATAAAGGTGTGGGCCAGCCCCATTGGGCACGCGCAGACGGCAATTAATTTTTTACTCATAATCATTTCCTCGTAATAGTTAACGAGTGAAATTATGGTCCGAGGAAAGTAACAACCGTTATCAGACAAATAATGCTTTTACTGGACAAATAATCCAGCAATCAGGAAGTGTGACGAAGGTCGGAAAGGTGGGCGGCAGGCATAAAAAAACCGCGTGATTTACGCGGTTTTGCAGATTTCTGATTGAAGAATTAAAGAATATGGCCCAGCGTCTGACGCAAATGCGCACCTGCGCCAAGTAGTCCAGGATTATCGTGCACAATCAGGTACACCGGAATATCCTGCACGTAGGCTTTAAAACGGCCTTTATCTTCAAAACCACCGCGGAAGCCTGAAGCCTTAAAGAAGTCGAGGAAGCGCGGTACGATACCACCGGCGATGTACACACCGCCAAACGTCCCAAGGGTTAACGCCAGATCGCCACCAAAACGCCCCATAATGACGCAGAACAGCGACAGCGCCCGACGACAGTCAATGCAGGAATCTTCCAGCGCCCGTGCGGTGATATCCTTCGGCTGCAGATTTTCCGGCAACCGCCCGTCTGATTTGACGATGGCGCGATACAGATTCACCAGCCCCGGACCGGACAGCACGCGTTCTGCGGAAACATGGCCAATTTCGGCGCGCAGGACTTCAAGGATAATTCCTTCTTCTTCGCTGTTAGGCGCAAAATCTACATGACCGCCTTCACCGGGCAGGCTCACCCAGCGTTTGTCCACGTGCACCAGATGCGCCACGCCGAGCCCGGTTCCTGCGCCATAGACGGCTATCGGTTTACCTTCAACAGGTTCCGCGCCACCAAACTGGATCAAATGCTCTTTTTTCAGCATCGGGATCGCCATCGACACGGCGGTGAAATCATTGATGATTTCCAGATGGCTAAAGCCCAGATTTTTTTTCATCTCAGCAATAGAGAATGCCCAGGTATGGTTGGTCATTGCCACCCAGTCGCCAGTAATCGGACAGGCAATGGCAATGCAGCCATCTTCGACGCTGACGCTATGCTCATCCAGGTACACGCGCACCACGGCTTCCAGACTGGGGTAATCAAGCCCGGAATAGGTTTTTGCCTGCGAAATCTCGCCGCTGGCAATATCGCACAGAGCAAGACGCGCGTTGGTGCCGCCAACATCCCCTACTAAAGCATATTTTGTCATTCTTCCACTGCTCCGCTAAAGTCAGATTAAATCTTTGCCACACTGTAAATTCATGGGGACATAACAACAACGGTCTGAAGGCTGATGCCCGTGGAAAATCGATCCAGATCACACAATTACTTTATCGTTTCAGCACCATTTGCAGCGATGCCGTCAGGCATGCTGTGCAAACTATGTCTATGACTCTGTTTTAAGGAATAGAAAATGCTCCATCCGCGAGCCAGAACGATGCTCTTGCTATCAACCCCAGCGCTAATCATTGGCATAGCGTCCAGCCTGGTGTTGATCGTTGTGATGAAAGTGGCTTCCGTTTTACAGCAGTTTTTGTGGGAACGTCTGCCTGTTAGCATCGGTATAGCCCAGGACTCTCCGGTCTGGATTATCGGTATGCTGACGCTCACGGGGATCATGGTCGGGTTAGTTATCCGTTACAGCCATGGTCACGCAGGTCCGGATCCGGCCTGTGAACCGTTAATTGGTATGCCGGTGCCAACGTCAGCAATACCGGGCCTGCTGGCAGCGCTAATCCTTGGCCTCGCGGGTGGCGTCAGTCTGGGTCCGGAACACCCCATCATGACCGTAAATATCGCTCTGGCAGTGGCACTTGGTAGCCGCATGTTTCCCCGCATTGCGAAACTGGACTGGACCATTCTCGCCTCTGCCGGCACCATCGGCGCGCTATTTGGCACCCCCGTTGCCGCTGCGCTGATATTTTCGCAAACGCTGAATAGCTCAAACGATGTGCCCTTGTGGGATCGCCTGTTCGCGCCGTTAATGGCCGCGGCCGCGGGTTCGCTAACCACCAGCCTGTTTTTTCACCCCCATTTTTCACTGCCCATCGCGCACTACACGCAGATGCACTTGATCGATATCCTCAGCGGCGCGGTTGTTGCCGCCATCGCTATTGCTGCCGGAATGGTAGCCGTCTGGTGTCTGCCACGTTTGCACCATTTAATGCATAGATTAAAACACCCGGTACTGATCCTCGGGGCAGGCGGTTTTATCCTTGGAATTTTGGGTGTTATCGGCGGGCCGCTTACCTTGTTTAAGGGACTGGACGAAATGCAGCAGATGGCGTTTAGCCAAACGCTGGGGACATCGGATTATTTCATGCTCGCCGTAATTAAGCTGGCGGCGTTAGTAGTTGCGGCAGCGAGTGGTTTTCGCGGAGGGCGAATCTTCCCGGCGGTATTCGTTGGTGTCGCCTTGGGTCTGATGCTGCACGCCCATGTTGAAGCGGTGCCGGCTGCCATCACGGTTTCTTGCTCTATCCTCGGGCTGGTGCTGGTCGTCACCCGCGACGCCTGGCTGAGCCTGTTTATGGCAGCAGTGGTGGTACCAGATACCACCCTGCTGCCGCTGCTGTGCATCGTCATGCTGCCCGCCTGGCTGCTGCTGGCAGGCAAGCCGTTGATGGTCGCTGAGCGCCCTGATAAATAGCTATCCGCTGTTGCGAGATTCCAGCGCACGGGTCACCGTGCGCAATAATTCAGGAAGATCGGCTTTCGGTAGCACCACCTCAATTAACGATAATCGTTGCGGATGGGACAGCCTGGCCAAAACTTCCTCCAGCTGTACCGCCTGCGTCACCCGCCAGCATTCCGCCTGACATTCACGACTAAACGCCTGCGGCACCAACGTCCAACTCCAGGCGGCGATATCGTTATAGCGCTGATTTGCCCCGTGTATGGCCCGCTCCACGGTATAGCCGTCATTGTTGAGGAGTAAAATAACGGGTGATTGCCCGTCTCTGAGCATGGAGCCCAGCTCCTGAATGGTGAGCTGCGCCGCGCCATCGCCAATAATCAGGATCACCCGACGGTCCGGACAGGCCGTTTGCGCGCCGAATGCCGCCGGTAGCGCGTAGCCAATAGATCCCCACAACGGTTGAACCAGTACTTCCGCCCCGCAAGGTAATGAGAGCGCAGCCGCGCCAAAGGCGGCGGTTCCCTGATCGACGAGGATAATATCATTAGGCGCCAGATACTGCTGCACCGTATGCCAGAAGTTTTCCTGCGTCAGAGGCCCCTTCTCAACCTGAATGCGCGCAACTGGCGGACGTTCTGGCGGCAGTGAAAACGACATTTCCAGACACAGCTCCCGCAATGTGGTGACCGCCTGCTCCATCGGGATGTTAAACCAGCTGGTTCCAATCCGTGAGGCATGTGGCTGAACATCAATGGTGCGCTCCTGCGGTAGCTGTTGCGTAAACCCGGCGGTCAGGGTGTCGACAAATTGTGTGCCGACACAAAATATCGTGTCAGCATCTTCGATAGCCAGACGAACATAATCGCTACTGGCTCCGGCACTGTACGTGCCAACAAACGCCGGATGACGTTCATCGAACAGCCCTTTGCCCATCAACAACGTAGCGTGGGCCATCGGCGTTTCCGCCATCCAGCGCTGTAAAACCGGCTGCAGACTAAAACGTAGCGCGAGAAAGTCCGCGAGCAGCGCGACGCGCGGGCTGTCCAGCAATCGTTCACGGGCATGGTAGCGAAACGCTTCTGCCACACTGCTCTCCGGCTCGCTCAGAGGAACAATCAGGATGTCATTCGGTGGTGTGGCGGGCTGTTTTGCCACATCAGCAGGTAACATCAGATAGCCCGGCCTGCGTTCGATGAGCATTGCTCGCAACACGCGGTCAATTTCATAACAGGCGTTTTGTTCATCCAGTACCGCGCTCGCCGTCGTCACCGCCTGCTGCATACGGTAAAAATGTTGAAAGTCACCATCGCCCAGCGTGTGATGCATCAACTCCCCACGACGCTGTGCACCGCGACAGGGCGCGCCAACAATATGCAAAACAGGAACATATTCCGCATAACTTCCTGCAATACCGTTAATCGCACTTAACTCGCCCACACCAAACGTGGTGAGCAGCGCCCCTACCCCAGAGACCCGTGCATAGCCATCTGCCGCATAAGCCGCATTCAACTCGTTCGCACACCCGACCCAACATACGTTGGGATGTTCAATCACGTGGTCAAGAAACTGCAAATTATAATCGCCTGGCACACCAAAGAGATGGCCGACGCCACAGCCTGCCAGCCTGTCCAGCAGATAATCAGCAACGGAATACGGGGTTTGCATGACAGCTATCCTTCTGACGGTAACCTCATGTTGAGTATCGAAGAACTGTGATGACTGTCCAGGAAAGTCGCTGTGAAGGGGTGGAAAGCAGGATTTACAGTTTTGGCGGTAAAAATTCATTGAAGAATAGACGGTGTAACCGTATACACTGAAAGACACACGCATTGTGGAAGGGGGGGACATGGTTTATCACGCAGATGAAAATCGTTATCAGACAATGGAGTACCGCCGCTGCGGTCAGAGCGGCCTTAAACTGCCGATTGTCTCGCTGGGTTTGTGGCACAATTTTGGCGATACCACACAGATCGAAAACAGTCGGGCATTATTACAGCGCGCATTCGATCTGGGGATCAACCATTTTGATCTGGCAAATAACTATGGTCCACCGCCGGGTTCGGCAGAACGGAATTTTGGTCGGATCCTGCAGGAAGATTTTTTACCGTGGCGAGATGAGCTTATTATCTCCACTAAAGCGGGCTACACCATGTGGGAAGGTCCCTACGGTGACTGGGGTTCACGCAAATATCTGATTGCCAGTCTCGATCAAAGCCTGAAGCGCCTGGGACTGGAGTATGTCGATATTTTCTACCACCATCGCCCCGACCCTGAAACACCGCTCAAAGAAACCATGCGCGCACTGGATCACATCGTCCGTCAGGGCAAAGCCCTGTACGTCGGGTTGTCTAACTATCCGGCAGATCTTGCCAGGCAGGCGATTGAAATACTCGACGATTTAGGTACGCCATGCCTTATTCACCAGCCCAAATATTCCATGTTTGAACGTTGGGTCGAAGGCGGTCTGCTGTCGTTGTTACAGGAAAAAGGCGTCGGCAGTATCGCCTTTTCACCGCTGGCAGGCGGGCAGTTAACCGACCGCTACCTGAACGGCATTCCTGCGGATTCTCGTGCGGCAAGCGGCAGCCGTTTCCTGAACCCGGATCAAATTACGCCAGAGAAACTGGAGAAGGTGCGGGCGCTGAATGCGCTGGCAGAACGACGCAGGCAAAAGCTTTCCCAGATGGCGCTGGCATGGGTGTTACGGGATGACAAAGTCACGTCAGTGCTGATTGGCGCGAGTAAAACGGCGCAGATTGAAGACGCTGTCGGCATGCTGGCAAACCGTCACTTTACGTCTGAAGAGTGCGCGGAGATTGATGCTATCCTGAGTTGATTGAAATAAAGACACATTTATTAACAAAAAGTGCTCTCACTTACGATTTAAGAGTTAAGGCGATGAAACGGGGCTTTACTGCCCCGTAATATTACGTTAACAGGCCGGCTACGGCTCGATCGTGAAGGAGAGAAAACATGTTCAGGTCACTGATTCTGGCGGCAATCTTATTGGCTTTTACACCGCTGGCCGCGAACGCTGGCGAAATCACCCTGCTGCCATCAATAAAATTGCAAATTGGCGATCGCGATAACTACGGTAACTACTGGGATGGCGGCCGCTGGCGCGACCGGGATTACTGGCACAATAACTATGAGTGGCGTAAAAATCGCTGGTGGCGTCATGACAATGGCTATCATCGGGGCTGGGATAAACGCAAAGCTTATGAGCGCGGCTACCGTGAAGGCTGGAATGACCGTGACGACCACCGCGGTCGCGGGCGTGGTCACGGACACCACCATTAATGTAACAAAAGGGCCTGTGGGCCCTTTTGTTTTTACAAACCGAGTGCAGTTCCTACCAACAGCCAGATATTGAGCGTCACCACCAGCACAACAATCACCCAGCCTACCTGTTTTACCCATCGGGTATTCACCAAATCGCCCATCAGCTGACTGTTGCTGGTGAAAATCAACAGCGGCACCAGCGCCAGTGCAATACCAAAACTGAGCAACACCTGGCTCATCACCAGAATACGCGTTGGATCTAATCCCATCAGAATCACAATAAAGGATGGCATCATGGTGACCGTACGGCGAACCCAAAGCGGAATGTGAAAACGGATAAACCCTTGCATCACCACCTGCCCCGCCAGCGTACCGACCACGGTAGAGGAAAGTCCCGCAGCCACCAGGCTTAAACCGAACACTGTCGCCGCAGCGTGACTCAACAGCGGTTCAAGGGTCAGATACGCTTGATCGAGATCGGCAATACCGGTATGCCCGCTAAAATGAAATGCAGCGGCAGCCGTCGCCATCATCGCCAGATTGACAAATCCGGCAATCGTCATGGCGATAGCCACATCCCATTTCGTGGCCGCATAGCGCTGTTGACGTGTTCCGCCGTGCAGATGCTGGGTTAAGGAAGAGTGCAGATAAATGACATGCGGCATGATAGTCGCACCGAGCACGCCAGCGGCGAGGAACACCGCTTCGGAATTAGGTAGGCTCGGGATAACCATCCCCTTGCTAAGTTGCGCGAAGTTCGGCTGGGAAAAGATCAATTCCACAATGTAAGCCGCAGCCACAAACAGCAGCAAGCCGCCAATCACTTTTTCCAGCGGTTTTTGCCCGCGGCGCTGCAACATCAGAATCAAAAAAGTCGCGATACCGGTGAGCACGGCACCCTGCAATAACGACACGCCGAGGATCAACTTAAAGCCAATCGCGGCACCAATGAATTCAGCAAGGTCTGTCGCCATGGCGATAATTTCGGCCTGCACCCAGTAGAACCACACCACCGGACGAGGATAGTGATCGCGAATTTGCTCCGCCAGATTTTTACCCGTGGCAATGCCAAGCTTTGCCGATAGCACCTGGATCAGCATCGCCATCAGGTTTGCCCAGACCACCACCCACAACAGTTTATAGCCAAAGCTGGCCCCTGCCTGGATGTTGGTGGCGAAGTTGCCCGGATCGATATAGCCGATCGCCGCGATGAACGCAGGTCCCATTAATGCGAGCTTCAACTTGCGCGCTGCCCGTCCACTGCTACTCTCAACGCGATCGTTAGTCATTTTAGTGCCTCAGAAACATAGCCTTTGCTATGTTTCAAGCTACGCCTATTGAGAATGATTATCAAATTCATTTTGATGGGTGAAGTTGATTTCTCTGATAGTGTTTGTCTATGGATCGATAAGGATTCTGGGAAAAACGGTAAGATGTTTAATTATTGTTATAGATTAGCACAATGACATAACTTTTCACTTCGATACTAAGCATAACGGAAGTGTATCACCGATCACTAATTTTGAATCTCGTCACAGGTCCTTATTATAGTGTGTGTTTGATCTCGTTTTCTTTATAGTTGTTACATAGAATGTGCACGAAAACTAAACCTGCCTCATATTTGGAGCAAATATGGACCGCGTCCTTCATTTTGTATTGGCATTGGCCGTTGTTGCGATCCTTGCGCTGCTGGTAAGCAGTGACCGTAAAAAGATTCGCATTCGTTATGTTATTCAACTGCTTGTTATTGAAGTGTTACTGGCGTGGTTCTTCCTGAACTCCAACGTCGGCTTGGGCTTCGTAAAAGGCTTCTCCGAAATGTTCGAAAAACTGCTCGGTTTTGCCAACGAGGGGACGAACTTCGTCTTCGGCAGCATGAATGATCAAGGCCTGGCATTTTTCTTCCTGAAAGTGCTGTGCCCTATCGTCTTTATCTCCGCCCTGATCGGTATCCTTCAGCATATCCGTGTGCTGCCAGTTATCATCCGCGCAATTGGTTACCTGCTTTCCAAAGTGAACGGTATGGGCAAGCTGGAATCCTTCAACGCCGTCAGCTCTCTGATCCTGGGTCAGTCCGAGAACTTTATCGCCTATAAAGATATTCTCGGCAAAATGTCTCGCAACCGTATGTACACCATGGCTGCAACGGCGATGTCTACCGTTTCCATGTCTATCGTCGGCGCGTACATGACCATGCTGGAGCCGAAGTACGTTGTTGCGGCGTTGGTACTGAACATGTTCAGCACCTTTATCGTGCTGTCGCTGATCAACCCTTACCGCGTTGATGCCAGCGAAGAAAATATCCAGATGTCTAACCTGCATGAAGGTCAGAGCTTCTTCGAAATGCTGGGTGAATACATCCTGGCGGGTTTCAAAGTGGCAATTATCGTTGCGGCGATGCTGATTGGTTTCATCGCGTTAATCGCTGCCCTGAACGCCCTGTTTGCCACCGTGACCGGCTGGTTTGGCTACAGCATCTCCTTCCAGGGCATCCTGGGTTACATCTTCTACCCGGTTGCATGGGTAATGGGTGTACCGTCCAGCGAAGCGCTGCAGGTGGGCAGTATCATGGCGACAAAACTGGTTTCCAACGAATTCGTTGCGATGATGGACCTGCAGAAAATCGCCTCTACGCTCTCTCCGCGCGCTGAAGGCATCATCTCTGTGTTCCTGGTCTCCTTCGCTAACTTCTCTTCTATCGGTATTATCGCCGGTGCGATTAAAGGTCTGAACGAAGAGCAAGGTAACGTAGTTTCCCGCTTTGGTCTGAAGCTGGTGTACGGCTCTACGCTGGTGAGCGTACTGTCTGCATCTATCGCAGCACTGGTGCTGTAAGCGTAAGACAACATCGTAGTGATGAGGCCGGGGAATTTCCCCGGCTTTTTTATGCCTACTATTTAGCAGAGCAGAGAGATATCGGTAAGAATCGACAGGATGCAGAAACAAAAAACCCCCGCTTTTCAGCGAGGGTTTAAATTTTGGTGGAGCTAAGCGGGATCGAACCGCTGACCTCTTGCATGCCATGCAAGCGCTCTCCCAGCTGAGCTATAGCCCCACGATGCTTTTACGTATATACCAAATTCGTTGGGATAAAATTTGGTGGAGCTAAGCGGGATCGAACCGCTGACCTCTTGCATGCCATGCAAGCGCTCTCCCAGCTGAGCTATAGCCCCATTACGTAAAGCTTGTCGAGTTGACGGGCGGCATCATATGAATTCCCTTCGCGTGTGTCAACGGCAAAATTAACTCATAGAATTCAATCGCTGAAAAAGCAATCAAATGAAGAACATTGCGTAACAACTCGCATTCAGTAGTTAAACGCGTCACGGTTTCTACTAAAATGGTGCTATAAAATGAGCCACTAATTAACCCCACGACTATTCAGGGAATCGTTATGTTCAAGGAACGGATGACGCCAGAAGAACTTGCTAATCTGACCGGATACAGCCGACAGACCATCAATAAATGGGTGCGCAAGGAGGGTTGGGCTACATCACCAAAACCAGGCGTACAGGGCGGTAAAGCGCGTCTGGTTCACGTCACCGAACAAGTTCGTGAATACATTCGCAGTGCTGAGCGTTCAGCCGAAGGTTTATCAGATAATTTATCGTTATCAGGCGATACCTCTATCGAAGCTCTACTGATTAGGCTCGCCAAAGAGATGACTCCGTCAGAACAAAAAATGTTTACGTCACTGATCCTGCGTGAAGGCATTACGGGTTTATTACAACGCTTAGGGATCCGCGACAACAAATAATATGAAAAAATTACGCAGCAAAATGACGACCGAAGAACTGGCGGACTGTCTCGGAGTTGCCAAACAAACCGTCAATCGTTGGATCAGAGAACAAAACTGGACCACCGAAAAGTTTCCCGGCGTTAAAGGGGGTCGTGCAAGGCTGATTCATATCGACTCCAGCGTCCGCACGTTTCTGCTCAATATTCCGGCTTTTCGTAAAGTCCCTGAAATTTATCAGGCAGAGGAACCGTTGGCAGAATACAACCACGTGGTGCGTAGCCACGCCTGTCGCCAAATAATTAGCGCACTGGACAACATGTCCCCAACGGAACAAGAAAAGCTGGCAATGTATATTTCTCGCGAAGGTATTCGCACTTTCCTTACCCGTCTGGGAATTGATGAGTCTGAATAACAGGCAAAAAAAACGGCAGGATGCGCTCCTGCCGTTGTTTCATCGCTCAACCGATCTTACTGCTGGCTTTCACGCTCAGCAATAAACGCCAGCGCTTTATTAATACGCTCAATGCTGCGGGATTTACCAATCGCATGCACTGTGACGTCTAACGCCGGAGACTGACCCGCACCGGTTACGGCTACGCGCAGCGGCATCCCAACTTTACCCATACCCACTTCCAGCTCATCAGCGGTCGCCTGAATCGCGTGGTGCACGTTTTCTGCCGTCCACTCGCTGATAGCAGCCAGTTTATCGCGAACCACTTCCAGCGGCTGACGTGCTACCGGACGCAGGTGTTTCTTTGCGGCGTCCGCGTCGAACTCAGCAAAATCTTCGTAGAAGTAACGGCAGCTCTGCGCCATCTCTTTCAGCGTTTTGCAGCGCTCACCCAGCAGTTTAACCAGCTCAGACAGCTGCGGGCCGACGCGAGTATCGATATTTTCCTGCTCAATGTGCCATTGCAGATGCGTTGCCACATATTCCGGTGCCAGCGCATTAATGTAGTGATGGTTCAGCCACTGCAGTTTTTCGGTGTTGAACGCACTGGCAGACTTGCTCACCGCACCAAGGGAGAACAGTTTGATCATCTCTTCACGGGTGAAGATTTCCTGATCGCCGCTGGACCAGCCCAGACGCACCAGATAGTTCAGCAGCGCTTCCGGAAGGTAACCGTCGTCGCGATACTGCATAACGCTGACCGCACCGTGACGTTTAGAAAGTTTTTTACCATCGTCGCCGTTGATCATCGACACGTGTGCATAAACCGGTACCGGCGCATTCAGCGCTTTCAGGATGTTTATCTGACGCGGAGTGTTGTTGATATGGTCTTCACCACGAATAACGTGAGTGATTTCCATATCCCAGTCGTCGACCACCACACAGAAGTTGTAGGTCGGGGAACCGTCGGTACGGCGGATGATCAGATCGTCCAACTCCTGGTTGCTGAATTCGATCGGCCCACGGATCTGGTCATCAAAAATAACGGATCCATCCTGCGGGTTGGCAAAACGCACCACACATGGTTCATCAGCAGCATGATGTTCATGACCGTGGCGGCAGCGACCGTCGTAACGAGGTTTCTCACCGTTTGCCATCTGCTCTTCACGCAGCGCGTCCAGACGCTCTTTGGAGCAGTAGCATTTATACGCGGTACCGGCTTCGAGCATCTCATCAATCACGGCGTTGTAGCGATCAAAACGTTTGGTCTGGAAGTACGGGCCTTCATCCCATTCCAGATTCAGCCAGTTCATGCCATCCATAATGGCTTCAATAGCTTCCGGAGTGGAGCGTTCGAGATCGGTGTCTTCAATACGCAGCACAAACTCACCGTCATGGTTACGTGCAAAAAGCCAGGAATATAGAGCAGTACGCGCACCACCGACGTGCAGGTAACCTGTCGGGCTTGGCGCGAAGCGAGTTTTGATTTTCATGAAATGGCCTTACGTTTATAAAGATGCCGACAACCGGCAAATCCTGGGAAGATTATCAGGCTCGTATTCTATCACTGTGGTCTGATTCCTCAATGTTGTTCAGGTTGGAACATCACGCTTTGCCATTTTCGTATACAAATCATGCTGCATGGATTGATTTGCGATCGTTTTGTTTAAATTTACGACGAACGAACAAATTCTTTAGAAAATGCGTTGACTCATTTTCAACTCTCCCTATAATGCGACTCCACACAGCGGGGGTGATTAGCTCAGCTGGGAGAGCACCTCCCTTACAAGGAGGGGGTCGGCGGTTCGA